>JAHHHQ010000058.1 GCA_019359285.1 Nodosilinea sp. WJT8-NPBG4 | reverse complement strand
AGACCTGAACCGCATTGAGAAATGCTGGGGTTGGTTAAAAAGCCGAATTCGAAAACTCCTTCCCCATGACGACGGCTTGCGCGTTGCCATGGAGTCAATCCTCAAACAAGCAGTGTCCTAACCTAAGCGGCTTTAGCTATATAGCTGTGGAAGTCACCGAAGGCGTAGTCGAATCGGTATTGGAGCCGGAAGTTTCAGAAGGAGTATTGAGGGCAAGAATGAGGCCACAAACAAGTAGGGCAATGCCTACAGGTGCAGACCACTTTTGCTGAGCAGGCTGCACCTCAATCACACCACCCACTTTGCTAACAAAAGCAAGGAGTATAAAAAATAATCCGGCAAAAATTAAAATAGTCGGAATTGGGGTGTTTTTAAGCGCATCAATGATTTCGGCGCTCATGGTGCTCTTGCCAAATAAGATTGACGTAGAAAGACTAGGTAAAACCTTGATTTCTAGAGCTACATGGAAAGACTGGCTACCTACCAGTAAAGCACTTTGCCAAAGGCGATCGCCAAACTGTAAAAAGATGCAATAGGCGGCATTATCTATTACATTTTCGCCTACAAAAGAATGAACCCTGCCCGCGCTCCGGCGATCGCTGCCTCGGTGCGGCTCGACACATTGAGCTTCGCAAAGATAGCGCTGGTGTGATATTTGATTGTGTGCTCTGACAGGTGCAGCCGACGGGCGATCGCCTTATTGCTCAGCCCCTCCGCTAGCATCGTCAGCACCTCGACCTCCCGTGGGGCAAGTGCCTCAGTCTGACTAGGGGGCACGGTTGACTGGAATGATCCAGTCAACGTCAGCAGACCGTCTAGCAGGGCAGGATGAACGACAACCAGACCAGCGATCGCCGCATCTAAAGCCGCTACAATTTCGGTACCGCTGGCTTGTCCCGGCAATAGCCCCACCCGCCCCGTCTGCAAAAGTTCGAGCAGAGCAACGTCGCTCCAGGCATCAATCAGGGCGACTACCGGCATTGCCAGGTCATTGACCAGGTCCAGATCGGGCAGCCCGTCTCCGATCATGGGCCAGCTTACCAGGGCACAGTCGGCGACCCAATCTTCAGCGAGGGGCTGAGCGGCGGCACTCATTACCTGCCAGCGATTGGCGTAGCCATTTGAGCCATCGGCACTCTCTTCGGCTATGAGCGCGCTCAACCCCGCCTGAGTAATCGCCGATGGGCTAATGACCAGCACCCGCTTCATGCCGCCTGCTCCTGAACGGGTGGATGCCCTACCGTGGGGGTACACATGACCGACTGTCCACCTTGGCTGACGTGAAAAGCCAGAGTTTGATCGGGTATCAAACAATCTAGCCAATCGGGCAGATCGCTGGGTTGGCGAAATAGCCGCCCATTGATGCCGAGAATGCGATCGCCCGCGACTAACCCCGCCCGTGCCGCCGGGCTGCCTATCTCTACTTGGGTTACTGTCCACGCCGCCGATTCTGAGCGGGGTTGGGCGGTGATGCCCAGGTAGGGCTGCTCTTGCTGACAATTCAAAAACCGTTGTACCAGAGTACTGGGGATGGCGTAGCCTCGGCCTGCGGCAATTAGCGTATTGATGCCAACTACTTCCCCCGCCAGGGTAGCCAGTGGGCCACCCGAGTAGCCTGGTGCCAGAGCAATATCGGCCTGCACCCAGCGAGGTATGGGCGGTTTGGCCGCCACAATACCCAAGGATGTCGCCCCAACGTGGCCTTCGGGATTGCCCACAGCCACGACCATTTGCCCAACCCGCAGGTTGCTGGAATCTCCAAGGTCGGCGGCTTGCAGACCCGCTGCTTCAACCTTGAGGGCGGCCAAATCTAGATGTTTGCTGTAGCCGACTCGATGGGCTATGAGCCGCTTACCCTCGGCCAGGGTAACGCTGGCACGGCGCTGAGTCACCACATGGGCATTGGTGATGATCAGGCCCGACGCATCCCAAATTACCTCAGAGCCCAGCTCGCCATTGGAGCCTTGAATGAGCACAGTAGACTGCCTGACGCGGTGGGAGATTGAAGCCAACTCGTGGTTCAGCATTGGGGCAATCATCGCGCACCGCCCTGGGGCTGTTCCCCCACGGTGACGCTGAGTTCCATTGGCTGGCCACCCCGCAACAGGTGCAGTGAGACTGCTTGACCAATGGCGCTGGCGTCTAAGTGGCCATAAACCGCTTGCAAGTTGCTGACCGGCTGACCATTCACCGCCAGCAGAATGTCACCAATCAGCAGGCCCGCTTGAGCTGCTGGCCCTGAAGCATCGACGCTTATCACCAGCAGGCCGACATCCCCTGATAGCTCCTGGGTCTCCTGTAGGGCTTCGGGTAGAGCCACGGGCTGAAGCCCCACCCCCAGGTAGCCTCGGCTGAGACTGCCGCGCTCTAGCAGGGTTTTGACGATGCGGGTCAGATTGGCGGCGGGCAGAGTCACCACCCGGTTGCGCGGGCCGTTGAGGTTGATGCCGAGGACCTGCCCCGCTGTATTCACTAGGGCACCGCCGAGCAGGTTGGGGTAAAGGTTGACGTCGGGGCGAATCAGGCGATCGATCGCCCGTCCCTGGGAGGTTTGCCACGGGCCACCCAAATTGCCCACCACCCCCAAGCTGGCGCTGACGCCGTAGTCCCAAGACTGACCGACGGCGAGCACCACATGCCCCACTTTGAGGTCAGCCCCATCGTTGAGGGTAGGCACGGGCAGGTCGGTGCGATCGAGTTGCACAATGGCCAGGTCGAGGGCGCGATCGCGGCCCGACACCTCAGCCTCGACCACGTTGCCATCGGGCAGGGTGAGGGTTAAGCAGCTAGAGCGACCAAGGCCATAGTCAGCGGTGACAATCACCCCCGGCTGCCAGTGAATGCCGCTGTAGGCAAAACGGCGGTGGCCTTTGACGGCGACGAGGGTGGGTGCGATCGCCGCCACAGCATCTGCTAGGCCGGTGGATAGAGCGCTTAGCGCCGTTGAGGTTGCATCAGTAGAGGTCATGCCAGACTCCAAGGGAGGGTGAATCAAGGTTGCTATCTCCCACAATGCCGAAGCCGCCGCTGAGTTAACCCCGGATGAATGGGTAGTCTGCCCCGGACAAATGGGTAGCACATTCCACCAAGATGCAGCGACCCAGCCGTAGGGTGGGCACTGCCCACCCTCGACCTCAAGGTGACGCGATAGGTGAGGTTGAGCAAGGAACCTGGATCCTTGGTTACTCGTTTGATTGTCACTGGCATCGGGTTCGAGACATTCAAATGTGGAGCTAGAATGCGCTAACCCACGGTGAAGAATTGCTGAATCATCTACATGACACCCTATGGGAGATCTACTATGCAGAGCAGGAAAAGTAGGCCAAACGCAAGTTATTCCGCCTATGTGAAGCCCAGATAAGCAGCGCCGAAATGGTAAGAATTTGCCCTGTACTAGCGTGGAAATGTAGACCAAGATAATGTCTTTTGACGCGATCGCATCATTAACCCGGTTTCGGGTGGCTCATCACAATGGAGAAGTGACATGGCAAAACCAACAAAGAACACGATTTGCCTTTGGTACAATGGCGATGCCGAGGACGCGGCGCGGTTTTACGCCGAGACCTTTCCTGATTCATCCGTTGACGCGGTGCACCTCGCGCCGGGAGACTTTCCGTCCGGGAAAAAAGGGAATGTGTTGACGGTCGAGTTTACGGTGATGGGAATTCCCTGCCTTGGGCTCAACGGCGGACCCGCGTTTAAGCACAACGAAGCATTCTCGTTTCAGGTTGCAACCGAGGACCAGGCCGAGACCGATCGCTATTGGAACGCGATCGTCGACAACGGCGGCGAGGAGAGTGCGTGCGGCTGGTGCAGAGACAAATGGGGATTGTCTTGGCAGATTACGCCGATCGCCCTGACCAAAGCGGTCACCGCTCCCGACCCCGCTGCCGCTAAGCGTGCGTTCGACGCAATGATGCAGATGAAAAAGATCGATGTCGCTGCGATCGAGGCGGCGCACCGCGGTTGAGGCTGTATCTTCAAAGCGAACCTTCCGCAAGCGCAAGAGGAACATGACGGGCGGATTCAAACTAGCTCGATCTTAAGCCTGTGTTTTTAACCGAGGGTAGAATATATTCCCCCGCCCGAGAGGCGGGACCGGGTAAGTGGGCGGCTCCCTCAATGCGGCCGGTTCCTATCCGAACGTTGAATGTCAGCTCGTTACGCAGCTTTAACATTAGGTTTGCTGATATGGAAATCGTGACCAGAAGATTTCTGCTGCGTGACTTTGTTGAGTTGGATCGACCTTCATTTCTAGACTATCAAGCCGATCCACGCAGCCGAGCATTTTACGAACCAAGTGACGCTAGCGCCGAACAGGCGACACATTTGTTTGACACATTTCTGAGCTGGGCTGCTGATCGCCCCCGCATCAACTACCAACTCGCGATCGTGCAACGACAAGAACCTAAAGCGCTTGTCGGCTGCTGTGGACTGCGGGGGGCACAGTGCCCGGTTGGTGAGATGGAATTGGGAATTGAACTTGCACCCAACTATTGGGGCGGCTATGCCTACGCGATTGAAGTGGGGCGTGCCCTGCTCGACTTTGGGTTTAGGGAATTAAATCTGAATGTAATTTCCGGTTCCACCATAAGCGCGAATAAGCGAATTGCTCGATTGGCAGAGTGGGTTGGCGCAGAAGTCGTTGCTATTCGTTCAGGTTCTCCATGGATGTCCGAGCGAGGTTGGAACGAGGTAGATTGGCGCATTACGAAGGAGCAGTGGGAGCATCGCTTTGCGCCACCGCATAGTAACCGTAGTGCAGCGGGCAGCCGCTGACCACGATGGTTAGCTGGATTACCTTGTCTGTGGGACATTCAAAAAATTATCTGTTCACCTAGAAATCTAGGGAGAAACACTCTCGCTAACAATCTGTAAAACCTGTCGTACAAAGGTTATGTGACCTAAAGTCAGGCTCGTCAATCAGCATATTTAATAGAGGACTGACCTCAGCAATCAAGCTTTGACTTTTCACTTCGACCAAAGTTTCCGCTAAAGCCATTGGGCTACTCACCCCCAAAAGCCGCGATGGAGGGCGACGATTTCTGCTTCTACCTCAGCGATCGGCCCCCAGACGGCGATCGCCTTTTGCCCCTGCTCAAACACATAGCGACAGGGCACATCCAGCGTAGGGTTTTCGGCGTGGTTGCCCGTGAGCGTCAGCAGCTGCTTTTCTGCAATGCCATAGACTAGCTGCCCCACATTTGCCCAGTACTGCGCTCCAGCGCACATCACACAGGGCTCAACGGTCGTATAAAGCGTGCAGCCCCACAAAAAATCGGGCTCAAACTCAGCGTAGGCCCGCCGCATCAGGGTCAATTCGGCGTGGTTAACTGTATCCACATTGCCCTGCTCAAGCAGTACCGTAGCGTGGTCTGGGGCCACCAAGATAGCTCCAAAAGGATGATGCCCCTGGGACATGGCCACTTGAGCTACCTGATTAGCCTGCCGCAGGTGCTGAACTATCTGTGTAGATGTGGGCGCTTTCATATATTCAATGCGTAATTGACTATGAGTAAAGGTAGAGCCTAAAACTATCGACCCACTATTTTTTAAGCCAGAGTAAATAGAGACAATCTCCATCCAACGGCAAATAGCAGGTCAAGGGAGAAAACGTACTATGACGGTATAGGAAATTTGGATTAGGTATCAATTACTTGTGTTGGTACCGAGTCTGCGTTGCTCCATTCCATTAACAGCTATTTCTTGAGGTTTCTCCCATGAAAACTAAATCCTTGGCTACTTGGCTAGGTACTGGCGCTCTCGCCGTAAGCCTTGCTGTTCTGCCTTCTATCCTGCCTGCGTCTGCTCAAACCGGTGCTGGTAGCGACGGCGTTGGTACCAGCAGTGACGGAGTCGGTACCACGACTACTACCACCGAAGATAATAACGACGGATTTGATTGGGGTTGGTTGGGTCTGCTTGGCCTAGCTGGTCTAGCTGGTCTGAAAGGGAAAGATCGCGATCACGACAACCGGACTGCTTACGCTGATCGCACCACCACAACTTCCACCAACAATCCTCGTTACTAAAGCAGGGGCTATCACGCTCTAATGCTCAACAAAATAGAAGGGGTCGCTAGCTAGTGACCCCTTCTATTTTGTTATAACTATGTTTATCAGAAAATTATAAATAACCTCCAATGCTAGATAAAGCACCGGAGGTTATTACAATGATTGTAGGTTAGCTTATCCACTTTGTTTAGAAGTGTGGATAAGCTAAGACAAATCAGTTCAGCCTAGTTCCGAGCCGCAACCGGATCAGCGATGTACTTAAAGTCAGGCTCAGAGTTCCAGGGACCACGCTCATCTTTGCCGCTGTCGTCGGTAGAGAGATTGTAGTAAAGCTCTACCGTTTCGTCGGGCTGAATGTTGCCAAACATCGGGTCAGTCAATTTGCCCATGGCGTCCAAGGCTTTCATGAACATCTTGGTATGAGAAATTTCTCGAGTTAGCAGATGGGTGAGAGTTTTCTTAGTGCCCTCATCGGTAGCTAGTTTAATCAGCGATTCATAGGTCTGGCGAGCACCAGCTTCAGCCGCGATATTGGCGCGCAGGTCTCTAACGACATCCCCACCTTCATTAATGTAGCTGGCGGTCCAGCTACTGCCCTGGCTGTCGAGGAAGTGAGGCCCAATGCCGCGAACAGCAAAGAGCGTGCTGTTGTAGGCTGGGGTTTGGTCGGTATTTTTGGTGTGAATCTCGATAAGCTTACCCACCATTTCTAAGTGACCAAACTCTTCGACAGCAATGTCTTGAAGCATGTCTTTAATGCTGGGATCTTCAACGTGGAAGGATTGTACCCAGTATTGAAGAGCAGCCGTGAGTTCACCGGTAGCCCCACCAAACTGCTCTAGCAGCAGTTGGGCAAATACGGGGTCAGCCTCAGTAACCTGAACGGTATGAACAGGGTCTTTTTTATGGAAAAACATTAGATTCCTCTGGTGTTTGGGGCGACTACAGAATTTAGCTCAGTCTAAGAAATAACATTCCTGCTAAATCTCTGATTTCGCTTTTGAAAGGGTAGACACAGCAGTATCAGGTTAAATTAGGGCACTAAAAACTAGCCCAAGGGCTGGTTAAGAAAGGCCAGCTCTCCGGCAAATTCTGCTCTGTAAAGCTGATACTTTAGGCTTTGATTTGCAGTTAGAGTTCGGCTTAGCTAAAGCTGCTTATGCTTGCCGTTAATTCACTGTGCTTAACTACACCTTAGGGCTAGACTCGAAAACTCTCCTCTACATATATAGGGAGAAGCTTCGAGCCTAAATGTAGAGGCGGTAGATATACCCCTTTAGAGAGCGTTTGAGAAGTTTTGGTTTCTGTAGCAAAAGTCAAGATTTCCCTTAGATCTCCTAATTAAGGAAGATCTAAGGGGGACTGAAACTATAGCAAATTGCTCTTCAAATGCCCTTTTCGATAGAGCCTAAACAAAATTCGCAGCGGTAATATCAGCCGCATTGGTCAACAACAGCTTCGCCATAGCATCAAACGAAACTGCATCTAAGACAAACGTATTACGCGCCTCTACCCCCGTGCCCTGAGCCAGAATGACATCAAAAAAGGTGACGTTGGTGAGTTTGTCGATCGCCAGATCAAAGTCCAGCACGGTGGTGATACCAGGGCCATTAAACAGGCCAAAGGTGTCTGTGCCTTCACCGCCAAAGGCTGTGTTGTTGCCTGCGTCACCATCGAGCAGATCATTGCCATCAAAGCCAAACAGGGCATCGTCGCCAGTGCCCCCCAATAGGTTGTCGTTGCCGTCAGACCCTTCAAAAATGTTTGTGCCGGCCAAACTTCGTGTGTTGCCGCTGATATGGGTAATGCCAGCAAACTCGCCGCTGAAGGTGTTGTTCTCAACGACAATATCGGCGAAAGCTTCAGTGGGTTCGCGATGGTCAAAGGCCACTGCGGAGGCTGCGATCGCAGCAAAACTGTTACCGCTAATTTCAATATCAGACTGGGTGCCCTGGGCTGGAGTGCCTTCTGCGGTCGCTAAACGAATGCCGTAGAACGCATTTGAGAAGCTATTGTCGACGATATCAACCGCCGACAGGTCGCGATCGTCTAGGGTAACGATGCCGTCGTAAGCCCCAGAAAATGTATTGTCGGCAATGGTGACATTAGCGGTGGAACTGGCAGAACCGTCAACATCTAGAGAGAGCTGAAGGTTATAGCGAGCTGCGGTGAAGGCCGCCGTTTCGTTAGAAAAGTCTTTTACCCCCAAATCGACGACGTTGCCGAGAACTTCAACATTTTGAGAATTATCGATCTGAATGCCTCGTCGACCCACAGCACTGGCATCGTCATGAATGCCGACATTGTCAGCAATCAGCAAGCCATTAACATTGTCAATCCGCATAATCGAGGCATCATTGCCGGTGATGCCGTCGAAGTAGTTGTCTGTGATCGACCAATTAGAACCGCCAGATGGTGCCCCGCCGGTGCCAAAGCCGTTGGTAATGAAGGTTTGATTGTTGCCGGTCAACCTGACAAAGTCGTTGAAGGCAATCGTGATGTTGTTGAAATTAACGCTGCCATCGCCGCCCCCACGAATGGTAGCTGTATTGTTAGTGAACTCAAACCCCAGAATAGAAATATTGTCATCGGCTAGGGTAAATGAGCCCGCAAGAATTGATTCGGCCCCGCGAGCCGCATCGTTGCCAGCTACCCCAAAATTAGCCCCAACTAAGGTGATCGCTTTATCGAGGGTAACGTTCTCGCTGTAGGTGCCTGCCGCTGCCAGTAGGGTATAGCCATCGGCAGCGGCATCGATCGCTGCCTGAATGCTGCTAAAACCACCCACCAGATTATTGTCAGCATCAAACAGTTGTAGGGGTTGAAGAGACGCATCCGTGTTTAAACCAGTCACCAGCGTGATGTCGGGGTCAAACTTACCGATTGACAAGGGGCGATTGAACAGATTGCCCAGCAGGTTCGAATGAGGGGTTTCGTTTAGAGTGACTACACCTTGACCATCAGCACTATCGACCGTGTCGGTTTTTAGCAAACTTACAATTCGGATGGCATCAATCGCTTCTCCGGCAGCTAAGCCAAAGTCGCTCAGATCAAAGGCTGTAGCAAACAGCCCCGTGCCGTCTGCGGGACCGTTAACGGCAGTTTCGTCATAGCTGTCAAAGAACTCGTAGCGAAACGGGGTGAACTGTCCAGTGGTGGCACTGCGCACGGCTACGGCATAATCTTCAGGCACTCTAGCAAAGCCGTTTTCATAGACGACGAAGTCATCTCCTGCCTGATTGACGGGGCCAAGGCCAGCATCCCAGGTCAGCTCAAGGGTTGAGCGATTGAAAAGATTGCCCAAGGCAATTGACTGCCCATTGCTACCGCCGACAAGCGAGCCGACTGTGTTGTCTAAAAGCTCTGGAAATTGCAGTCCAGACCCAAAGAAGAGCGTTCTGGATGCACCATCGACAATTGAGCCATCGGTGACTAGATCGGTCTCGTCAAAGGTAAAGCCAGCGATAGTAAACGTAGCCATAGCATTCAGCTCCCTGTTAAGCACACCTGTTTTTTATATTGAGGGATTATCAGGGCTTATGGGTAAAGAGAAGTAAAGAAATGGTATGTGGCGGTGGCTATTGCGCTCAAGCCGCGAGTTGCTGACAAGGGCAAGGAACCGAGGCGAGGATGGCTAGATTTGGCAAAATTGAGCAAATCCGATAAGTTTATTGCGTAAGTTCAGCCATAGCTTTGAAGCCTGATATACACGATTCTTGAAAGCTTACACTGAAGTGTTTAACCCATGGGGTTAACGCAAGAATCTCCCAAGCTAGATTTAGCAGCTTGGGAGACTTTGATGTTTAGTTTTTGCAGAATGGAAGGGTTTTTGGCGAAGCGAGTGATAGCTTTGCCAAAGTCACCTTACTGTTTTAGCTGTTTAGCTCTATCTTCCTGGACCATCCGAACCGAAGGATGCTGGAAGACTCTGGTTTAAGTCGTTACGGCAGGTTGGCCAAGAGCCTGTTGAGCCTGGCGCACTTCATCCTTGTTGCCTTCAACAACCAACTTATATTCCCGAGGCAGGTTGGGGTTGCCCTTCATTTGCTGACGAGCTGGTTGGCGAGCCTGTAGTGTGCGGCCGGCACCGGCACCAAATATACCACCTGCGATCGCACTGGCAAATATCGCAATTCGGCTGGCAGCAGACGAGGGATATTCACCCGTTAGCTGAAAGACGATGATAATGGTGGCAATCAGCCCCACAATGCCGCCTAGGGTAAATCCCATCAGAAGGCCAGCCTCACGACCCATGGTGGTGCCCTGGGCAGCTAACTGAAGGTCAGCTGGAATACTGTCGTCAATCGATATTTTCTGCCCATTGAGACCAGCTGCCTGAATGGCCTGTTTAGCCCGGTCGGCTTCTTGACGGGTCTTAAATACTGCAACTATCTCTCGATTTCGCGTTAGCTGTGCTGTCATAGGAATAACTCCTTAACTATAGTTCTGCTTTCAAGTCAAACCAGAGCATTAACTCTTTTCCCTGGTCTAGCCTTGGCTTTGTTCTCATCTCGTATAGTGACGATCCTGGTGCTGGCTATGCTCTGTAAATAGGTAGACTTAATTGCCTTCGAGGGTTGCTAGTAGAAGGATGTTGTCCATTTGTGGTTTTGGCTGACATCGGCAAAAAGCCGCAAAAAGCCAAAAGGAAACCTCAGTCGTTGAGAAACCTATGAAGAGTCTGATTGACTTTGAATCATCGACCACAACCTAGCCTGTCCATTGCTGTCTATGTGGGATTAGATAAAATTTTCGATTTATCTCCCCCGCTCTTTGAGCCGCAAAAGCTGCTGTGCAAGGAGCCTTTAAGTCTTTTCATCTTTTGGTAGAAGGCTGGCGAGTATAAACCTCTAACCAGAGGTGAGTAACAATTAGATAAAAACCGCATAAGGTATGGGCACAAAGGTTTGCTTTGGTTTCAAAAACCGTGGTGCTGCCAAGGTTTTGATGTCAGGAGTAAATTAGGTGCCATTCGTTTTTAGGAATTTGGTTTATGAAAAGCAACGTTGTGTCGAGATGGGTTGGTGGTAGTGCCCTGGCGCTTGGCCTGGCGCTTTCATCGTCTATGCTGCCTGCTTCTGCCCATACAACGACTGAGAGCGTAGCGCAAACGACTCCAGGCGCGGCTGACTCGGCAGGCTCTGAAGGTACAACTCCAGGCACGGTTGACTCGGCAGAGTCTGAGGGTACAACTCCTGGCTCAACCGTGCCTGGTGAAACATCCCCTGACCCTGTGACCCCAACCGCACCCGGTACTGTTGACCAGACACAGACAGCTCCTGGCACCGTTTCTCCTGATGCAACAGCACCCAGCGAAACCTATGCTGACCCGGCGACTCCCAATACAACAACGACAACCGCTGAGGACAACGACTCAAGCTGGGGGTGGCTAGGTCTTTTAGGACTGCTAGGTCTGAGTGGTTTGGCAAAGCGCAAGCGTCCAACGCCGGTCTACACCACTGAAGATCGCGTGGTCGACCATCCTTCTTCCGGTCCTCGTATTTGAGGTTAGGTATCTAGCGCTAGTGCAGCGATGCGTGCTGCGCTTAGAATAGAAGTCACTACCACCGACAAGAGTGGGCGGTGCACTGGCTTTCAAAATGATGCAGAGTGTCCTAATCAAGTGGACGATGTTGATAGCTTAACTGCCTAGGAAAGGGTGCTAAACAGCACCCTTTTTTTGCGTAACCTCAGGGACTACAGCAAAAAAGCAATACAACAGGTGAAGTCTGGGTGCGGCTATAGCTGGCGTAAAAATTGGGATGATGGCAGGGCTTGACGTAGCGCTTTGATGCTGTCTGTCCCTACTGGCCAGGGATCGTAGGGCAGCACAGGGGCTGGGTCGATAGCTCGGTTCACTAAATCAGCCATGAGATCAATCATGTCTAGAAGCGGCGGCAGGGTTAGACAGACTGGCAGAATGCGAACCTCAAAGGTGTGTTTATGACGAGGGGCATAGACAATATTTTTGAGGTTAAAGTCGCAGTACTTGGTGAGTGGCACGGTCTTTAGCCGTTCTCTAGCTTGTTCCCAAGGCAAATCGCTCCAGTCCGGGGCTTGCACTAGGGTCAGCAGCTCGGAGGGCCAAAGCCCCAGCCGCTGACATCGAGGGTTGCTGGCCACAAGCTGTTTTAGGGTGGGGCCATGGGCCCACAGCAAGTTGATCAGGTTGCGAATTGCTGGAGCCGAACAGAGGGGAGTCGCATCGAAATGCAAGTGGGTTGCCCCTTCCACTGGAGCATAGAAATTGAGCTGACGGGCGATTTGAAGGTATGTCTCTAGCTGGGGTAGCTGAGCGTAGGTTAGGGGTGGGGTGATCAATTCACAGGGGCGTTCTCGCTCACCAGGTAGCGAGGTAGCAATGGCAATGGGTGGCCCTAGGTCGTCGGCTAGTTTGACCATGCCCTTCGGCCCCTGCTGCAACTCTAGGCCCAGGGTCTTGGCGGCCGGCTGCAACACATCGGCCAAAGGCAGATTGGCATCCGTCAGGCGACTAACGATCTGCATAAGCCTAATGTCGTCGCCAACGATGCGATACCAACCGGGTTGAGGGGCGTGGGTGCGATCGCAGTCGGCTTGCAGGGTCAGGTCATCGACGCACCAGGCGATCGCTTGGTGCTGAGCATCACGCACCTCAAACCCCAGGGTGAGGTTTTCGAACACCGGGGTGCCGACAATTTGGCTGTGCTCCGCTTGGGGATGAAATATTCGCCTAACACTGCCTCCCTGAGCGGCGGCGATCGCCTCAGCTAGGGCCTGGCGGCTAGACCCTCGGGGGGCCATCAGCTCAATTTCTAGGCCAACTCTGCCCGCTAGGGTCATGACTTAGGGCTGGGGTCTAGCCAACTTCAAGGCGTAGCCAACCTCCTGGAAGTTACCCATAATCAAGTTGCGCTCAATGCGGAGCTTAGCGTCATAGGGGGTGGCGTCGCCCCAAAACTCGGCCAAGGCAGCAGCGTCATCGTAGGTATAGGTGGTTTCGCTGTACAAGCGCAGCTCATCAACTGATTGAAGCGCCTCTAGGCGGGCATCGAGCAAAAACTGCTCAAGCAAGGCCACATCGGCAGGCCCCCAAAGAATCTTGCGGCCAATGCGGGCCTTGGCCTCATCGACATTTTGGCCCCAATAGTTAGCCAGCTGAGCGGCATCCCAATAGTTGTAGCCACTGCTTAAATAGGCATCTCGCTCTGTCTGGTCGTAGTTTTGGCTGATTTCGCTCTCATCACACTTGAGGCTTGTCCCCAGATCGGTGGGGTCGGCAGCAAAGGCGCTGCCGGTGGTCAAAATAGTGGCGATCGCCAGCAGAATGGATAGATGAAGCGTTTTAGAATTTTTCATAGCTTCTAGGCAGAGTTTGCTCAATCATAGTCGGGGTTCCTGGGCGTTTCAGTGCTTTGTAACGAATACCGCTCTACCCTTCATCAAACGATGCCTCAGGGGCGCTAGGGGATGATGTCGGCTAATTCGTTGGAGATGTGGGCGGCGATCGCGCCGGGATGAGTCAGCCACACCCGATTGGGTTGGTTGCGCGCCACAGTGGCAATGTGTTGCAGGGCGCGGCGCAGGTGCCGCAGCCGAAACGGCTGCCCGATCAGGTAAGGGTGCAGGGCAATGCCGTACACCAGGGGCTGCTGGTGAGACTGCTCTAGCATCTCGTCGAAGTTGTCGATAATCATTTCGGCGAAGTCTTTGGCGCTCACCCGGCGCACAGCGATCGCTGGTATGTCATTAATCTCTTGGGGATAGGGCACCGAGAGAATGCGGCCGCGCCGGGTCTTAAACCAAATCGGTTGATCGTCTTGACACCAGTCGAGTAGGTAGGTGTAGCCCGTCTCTTGAAGCAGATCGGGGGTGACGGTGCTTTGAGCAATCCAGGGGCCAAGCCAGCCCTGGGGCAGCTGCCCTTCATGCTCGGCTAAGGTGTGCGTTGTTTCAGCAATCAAGGCAGCTTCATCCGCCTCGCTCAAAATGCTCTGGCGCTCGGAGTTGGTACGGCCGTGGGCGACAATTTCATCGTTGCGATCGCGAAAGGCCGCTACCACCTCTGGGCAGTAGTCGTAGATCTCTGAGTTAACCAGCAATGCCACCGGCAACTCTAGCTGATCAAACAGCTCCAGCAGTCGCCAGACTCCTACCCGGTTGCCATAGTCACGCCAGGCATAGTTCAAGACATCGGGTTGAGGGCCACCGGGGGCCAGTTCGGCTCCTAATCCTTCACCAAAGGCAAAATGCTCTAGGTTGAGCGCGATGTAAACGGCCAGCCGTCGTCCGCCCGGCCAACGGTAGTCGGCCCGCTGCGTGATAGCCGAATAGCTGTAGCGTTCGTGGTGAGTCAGCGGCAAGGCTCAGGCTCCCAAATTTAAGCAAGGGCACGCTTGGAAGGTTACCAGAAACTACCTAGAAGTGGGAAAGGGCAACGTGAAAACCGCTAAGGTTTTCGTTAGGAGGGCAAGACTTTTGGATAAATTGTGAAAATCGGGAGTAAAGATGCTTTTGAAAATTCTCGAGTTTTAGAACTAAAGGTGAGCTTTGACCAACATTAGTGCGCCCGACAAAATTCCTAGTGACAGTGAAGCAGAGCCCAGCCCAGCGAACTGCATTTTGCGGCGCATAGCTCGGCTTTTGAATCTAGTAGAACCGTCAAACCCTTCGCGATCGGGGCTAGAGAGCGTAGTTAAAAAGCCCAAAGCATATAGGACAGAGGCGACAAAGAATTCAAGGACTGGAGTCAGTATAAGTAAGCCCCGCTCCACCCCAGCATCCATATCGTAGGGAGTAGCAAATATAAAAAGGCCGATATAAACAGGAATTGCGATTAGGCTGGCTTGCAGCATTAATCGGCAAAATAAGTGATAGACCGTAAACGAAGAATCTACGGTATTTTCTGGAATTGTGCGAACAATAGTCATGAAATATCGATATTACTTCTTGTACGCTGCTGGCAACTATTTTAGTGAATAACGGCTATAACTCGGCACAGGCGGCCCTAGCTTTACGCATATTTTAGCGACTCGTGTAGTAGACCCAAAGAGTTGCAAGATTTAAGAGGTATACCCATGCACAGGCTATTGAAAACTTGCTAGCTAGGGGAGCGATCGCCTCTCTCTAGCCCATGGACTAACTCCATACCAGCTGAATACTCTCTGGGCCACTGCTAGATCGTCAGCTGAGACGGCAGAACAGCACCAGGGCAAACCACCGCTGCACCTCAAAACGGCATTCGCCCAGTGGCCAAGAGCCTGTACCCAAAGGTCATGCCCAGCATTGACACAAAGAAGTGCCAAAGACTAGTGGGATTTAGCACAGCTCGACTGCTGACGAAAACGCAGAGAATGCCGCCTGCTACCAACACCCAGCCGAACTGCTTCATAAAGCCGAGGGGCATAAAGACCAGCAAAAAGATGCCGCCAAACAAAAGAAAAATTGATAGATCGGCGGCGATACCGCGCCACCAGTAGGGGCTGACGTTAGTAGTAAAAAAGATATTTTTGCCCAAGAAATAGATGCCTAAAAGCATCAGGGCTAAACCGACGACTTGAATCAAAAATCGCATAGGGAATTGGATAAATACTTCAGTTGACAAGTAGACTACGGCAGCTAAAGCGCTATCGTCAGGGGCAATGGACAAAGCCCGACCCCTAGTGGCCAGCGCAACTCCGGAAGCGTTTGCAATTCACAGCGGCACTCCCAAGCCCAGCTAGGTTACCCAAAACCAACACTTTAGAAACCCCGTTGGGTAGAGGACCGCAAAGCGTTCCAGAGGTTGTGGGCACCAATGCCGACAAAGAAGTCAATAACTGCGTCAGCTGCTCAAAAGTCACCAAAACCCGGATGCCAATAGCAAAAAGTAGCAGTTTGTCTAGGGACGCGCCCATTCATAGCTATCGGCAATTAGGAGATTCGTTCTTCTACAAACTGATTGGCACTCATTCCGGATGCAGCCGAGGCCGATGGTGCCCAAAGGCTGCAATTCATCAAGAGGTAACTTCAGTGTGGCCAAGCAATCCTACTCTCTGTGCGTTACCAAAAATTGTTAAGTTCACCTAACTAACTTGGGTAAATTCTCTACCCCATGGTCGATACGGCATCTTTTATCTGCTTGGTAAGGTACGCGGGTACGCCCATTCGGTTGAAGGCTATGAGACCCAATCTTTTGAGCTATGCAGGTGGTTTAGGGCTAGTGGCCGGAGCACTGATGTGGCCTGGTGTTAGTCACGCCCAAGGATTTTGCTATCTGATTAACTCTGAGGGCGAGGTCGTCAATCTAGATGACATGTGCCAGGAGAACGACGCCCCTGAGACTTCCCCAACGCCCGAGGCCAGCGACGCTTCGGCTGAGCCGCAGGGCACCTCATCGTCTTCTGAAGTTAGAAACACCACCGTTATAAGCCCGACTGGGACCAGCCCTGCTGCGACAAGTCCGGGGGGAGGGGGGGCTAGCCCTGCTGGAACACCCGGAATAGGCGAGGAACCGGGACAGGTTGACCCTACTACAGACGATGTGGAAGCCGCACCGGCTGGGGCCGAATCGCCTTCGACACAAAACTCTGAGACCACGTCAGACACACCTGACGATGCTACAGAGCGAGGAAATCGTAATACAGAGCTAGAAGACCGTAATGCAGATCCGGGAAACCGCAATACAGAGTCAGAGAATCGCTTAGACATTCCGGTTAGAGAAATCGAGACGCCTGAGATCCCTGAAGTTCAAACTCCTCAAAGGTTAGATTCTACTGGGGATGACGCCGATACATCTGGAGATAACACCGATACATCTGAGGATGATACTGATACATCGCAATAGATAGGCAGTAGATTTTGGCAGTTCAACCCATCAACTTAGACTTGCAGCGCCAGGCAGTCACTATTCACCAGCGTCTATGTGCCGAATATAATTGCCCGATTCCCTATTTTCATGCGCTCGATCCGCTGAGCGAACTAGTTTCATCCCTGCTGTCTCACCGCACCAAAAACCGGGACTCGGGTCGTGCGTTCAAGCAGCTAGTGGCCCAGTTTTCCACTTGGGAAGCGGTGCGCGATGCGCCAACGGAGCTGGTTGAACAGGCGATCGCGCCCTGCACCTGGCCCGAGCAAAAAGCGCCCCGCGTTCAGCAGGTGTTGCGGTTGGTTGGGGAGTTAACCGACGGTGAATGGTCGCTCGACTTTTTGAAAGACATGTCGGTGGTGGAAGCTCGCCGCTGGCTAGAAGCGCTGCCCGGAGTCGGGCCAAAGACCAGTGCGGCGGTGCTGTGTTTTAGTAAACTGCGGGGTCGAGCCCTGCCAGTGGATAGCCACCACCACCGAGTCGCCCAGCGATTGGGCCTGATTCCCTCCACGATGGCGGTCGGGCCATCTCACGTGTTGCTAGAGGCGTTTTTGCCCGCTGAGTGGGATGCGCAGCAGGTCTATGACCACCACGAAGTGATGATGTTGCACGGCCAGCGGTGCTGCTTTTTCAAAAATCCGAGTTGCGATCGCTGCGTTGTGCTCGATCTGTGTCCCTATGGACAAGAGAGATGCGGAAAAACGCAGGGTTAGGCGCAACAAGGGACTATTTAAGGAGCAATTTTAGCCCTGAGTTCAGCTTTGATGCGGTTCAGGATCGAGGTCTCGTCGAGGCCATCGAGAATTTCGCCGATCACGGCTTTGGGGCCGTTGGGGCCCCAGGTGGCACCATTGGTAAGGTAGGTTTTGGTGATCTGACCGATGCCATAGGTGGCTAGACCGGCGACGCCGCCTTGGGCCAGAGCCACGGGAATGTAGGGGGCGATCGACAGCCCCCCCGTCGCGATCGCCGACACTCCCAGCATGCCTTTGAGTGAGCTGAGCCCCAGGGTGATCACTAGCTCGCTGATGGTGATGCCGCCTAAGCCCAAGGCAATCTGCTGGAGCAGTTTGAGGGCGGCGGGTCGGGTCATGGGCAGGCCGTAGAGCCGCGACAAATTGAGAATCAGCATGACATCAACGACGGTGCCGCCGATCAGATCTGCCACGGTGATTGGGTTGAGGGCAACGGCGACGGCTTTGATCATGGTGGCGTTCCAGATGGTGTCGTCGGCGATGCGATCGCAGATCTGCCGCTTGCGCTCCAGAATTTCGGCACTGATGCCCTCTGCATACATTAAGGTGTTGAGGGCTACCAGGGCTTTGCCTTCTCGGTACAGAATGTCGAGAATTTTGAGTTTGAGATCGTCTACTTGAGGCTGAGCGCGCACGGTTTTGTAGGTCGTTTGGCCATTGGGTTGGGAGACAGCCTGCACTGCTAGCGGGGATGCTGCAGCCATAACAATTTCGTCGGGAGAGATCAGGTCTTGTAAGCGGCGATCGCGTAGGGTTTCGTAGAGGGTTTGGCGATCGGCCTCGGGGAACTGGTCGACTTTGTTGAACACCAGCAGTATCGGCTTACTGGCCTGGCGCACAGCTTTTAGCGCCTCATACTCGACGCGGGTAATGTCGCCCGCAATCACAAACAGAATCAGATCGACCTGGGCGGCAATGCGGCGAGCCAGGTCGGCGCGGTCTTCGCCATCTACTTCATCGAGGCCGGGGGTGTCGATCAGCTCAATGCGCGACTGGCCAACGCTTTTGAGCGAAACTCGCAGCAGGTCAGGTAGGTCGGAAGCGAGGGATTCTCGACTGACAGCCCAGGCGCTGCCTTCGACCACCTGGGTGACGCCGTGGGTGGGTCCAGTAGCAAATACCTCCTGACCCATCAAAGCGTTAAGCAGGGACGATTTGCCGCGCCCCACTAGGCCAAAGGCGGCGATGTGCACCACCGTATTCTCTAGCTTGTCCTTTAGCCCTTTGAGGTTTTGCAGAGCTTCTTCGACGCCGGCCTGCTCACGGGGGGTGAGGTTGAGGCGCTGCACCAGGCTGCCCAGAGCTTCCTGGGCGCGACGGTAGTTGAAGTCGTCTTGCAGGTCTTGAAAGTCGAGCACTAGGTCGCCCAGCTCTTGCTCCACGGCCTCCCAGGTGGCGGGGTCGGCGGCGGGGAGCGCTAGGGGAGCACCCTGCACGGTAGCGACGAGTTCCCCCAGTTCTGCCTCAACCTGTTCCCAGGTGATGTCTGGGTTTGGGGCAGTGGGCGAGGGGTCGTTATCGGGCATGGGGTGGGAGAGTGGATGAGTGGGCGGGTGGATGGGGGGGGGTGGGGAGGTGAGGAGGATGGGGATGTTTTAAGGATAGCGAAGGGGGTTTGGGGTGAGGGGTGGGGTGAAGGGCGGATTTACCGGGGCAAGGACTGGAGGCCGTTGAGGCCGGACTGCAAAAACAGGAGCGCAAACATCAGGGAAATGCCGATCACCACTGAGCGGTTGCAGGCGGTTAGCTCGGCTTAATGTTGAGACACATAATCCTAGGCTGGGGTACTAAGGGGTACAAAATTTCTATAAAGGATGTATTCATTAGGATTTCTCGACTATGACTACACTGCCCCCCAGTCAAGACGTTGAGCGGTTAAGGGTGCTGGCGGTGCTGCACTACGTGGTGGCGGGGCTGGTGCTGGCCTTTGCGCTACTGCCGCTGGTGTTTGTGGCGATCGGCGGGGTGCTGCTGCTGGCTCCTGAGAGTATGGTCAGCGGCGATAGTGAGCTGCCACCCTTCGCGGCGGGGCTAACTTTTTTGGCGATCGGGCTGGCGCTGTTTCTCTACGGGCTGGTGCTGGCGATCGCGCTCATTGTCTCAGGCGGCTGTTTGCGACGATACAAGCACTACTGGTTTAGCTTTGTGGTGGCCTGTGGAGCGCTGCTGTTTACGCCCCTGGGCACGGTGCTGGGGGTGGCGACGCTGGTGGTGCTGCTGCAGGAGTCGGTGCGCGAACTATACGAGGTTTCTTTCTAAGGGTTGGGTGCCTGGGACGAAGCCACGGACTGTGACAACATCCCAAAGGCACCCGACCCTACGGGAGACTCAACTCAGGGCTTTGAGCACCGTGTCGTGGATGGCGCCGTTGCTGGCGACGACGCCGGGGTTGTTGGGGAAGCGGGCGGCACTGGCAAAGTCCAGGGGCTTACCGTGCATGTCAGTGACGCGGCCCCCGGCTTCCTCGACCACCACCACCCCGGCGGCGTGGTCCCAGATTTTTTCGCGATAGTCGGGGGTTTTGGAAGATGGCAGGCGCAGGTAGAGGGCGGCCTGGCCTGCCGCCACAGCGGCGTATTTAGCCTGACTATCCATGCGAATAGAGGCGGCGGTGATGCCCACGGCCTGGGCCACCTGGGCCTGCTGGCTGAGGTCGCCGTGGCCCGACTCGACACTTTCGACTAGGCGCAGGTGGTCAACATCGTCAGCGGCAGTAACCTTCAACGGCTGGGGATTGCCGCCTGCCAGGGGCATCATCACAGTGCCTTCACCACGCACGGCGGCAAAGAGCAGCCCGGTTTCCCCGCCGTTAAAGCTGAGGAAGGGACAGCCGAGCACCCCCACTTTGATGTCGCCATCAACGACCAGAGCCAGGGCGATCGCATACTGGTCGCCGCGCAAAAAGCCTTTGGTGCCGTCGATCGGGTCGAGGGTCCAGTAGCGGGAGCCGACATCGCTATTGCCGTGGTCAATCCAGCTCAGCACATCGCTGTCGGTGGCGCTGGGAATGGCATTCTGCACCTGTTCGGTAACGGCGGCGAGCACGGCGGCAGTTTCAGGCTGGCGCAGGTCAGTAGTGTCTTCTTCGCCCACCACCGGGTCGCCGGGGAAGGCTTCGGCCAGGGCTTTACAAATTAAGGCCTGAGCCCCGTAGTCAGCGATGGTGACAGGGCTCTTGTCGTTTTTTTCGATGGCGGCGGGTACGAGCCCCTGGCGCACGGCCTCACAGAGCTGGGCGGCCTGGATGACGGCGGCGATCGCGACTTGTTTTTCCTGGTCGTAGGGCATGGGTGGGAGTGGGGAGTAGGGGGTGGGGAGTAGGAGGGTGGGGAGTAGGAGGGTGGGAGAGTGGGTGGGGGATTACAAGAGAGAACTATAGCTGGTGGTGGGCCGCCGCGATCCAAGCGCGGGTACCAAAATGGCGGCAGCTCTGGGCGGCGACCTGGGCGGCCTGGGTGAGGGCGTCGGGGAAGGGGGCATGCAGGCGGTAGTGGCAAAAGGCACCGTGGAAAATGTCTCCGG
Organism: Nodosilinea sp. WJT8-NPBG4; assembly: GCA_019359285.1. GTDB lineage: Bacteria > Cyanobacteriota > Cyanobacteriia > Phormidesmidales > Phormidesmidaceae > Nodosilinea. The sequence goes on along the minus strand of JAHHHQ010000058.1, from coordinate 63,917 downwards.
CCCCTAGGGTGTCTTGGACGGTGACTTGGGGAACGGGTAAGGTACCAGCGGTTCCTCGATCGCAAAAGTGAATGGGGCTGGGGCCGTGGGTGGTGGCGACTTCGGGAATGCCCAGGGCGCTGAGGGCGGCTAGGGTATCGGGCTGGCTTGGCAGCTGAAATTTGGCGGCGGCAATGACGCTGGTGGCGAGAGGCAAAACGCGGTCGAAGCCAGGCTTCCAGCTACCCGCATCGATGACTATGGGGATAGCTGAGGACTGGGCGGCGATCGCAACACTGTAACTGCTTGCCATTTGATGGCCGTCGATCAGAAGAATATCGACATCGGTGAGTAAGTCTAGAGCCGTGGCAGGGTCGGCCTGTCGCTCGACGGCATTGCGGGAGACAACAGCGCGATCGCCTGTGGCAGCGGTGACGAGAATTGTAGAAAGCGGCGGTGGCGATCGCAGCTGAGGCATGAGATCCACAATCTCAACTCCGTAGGTGGCCAAGTCGGCCCGAATTAGATCGGTCAGGGGATGCTGACCCAGGGCACCGGCCAACCTGGCTCGGTTGCCCAGTGCGGCGAAGGCGATCGCGGCGTTGGTAGCTGGCCCGCCCGCCACCAGCAGGCTCTCCTCAGCGACCAGTTTTTCATCGCTGCTGGGTACGTGCTCGACGCGATAGATGCAGTCGAGGGTGATCAGCCCCACAAAAAGTCCAGTAGCCACGGTGATATTTCTCTCGGCAGACTATAATCCGGCGGCAGCGAGCAGTGCCCTTCACAGCATAGGTCTAGCCCTGCGTGTAAGGTAAGTAATGCGATCGCCCCAGCTTTCGCCCGTTTGCTGATTTTTTGCTGGGTTGCACCAAAATGGCTGATTCGTTGCCGCTGGTCTATTTACCCATGTTCTTGCACTGCGTGATTGGGCTGGTGGCAGCCCAGGTGGCCCAGCGCAAGGGCTACGATCTGGGCCTGTGGATTGTTTGGGGGATGGTGGGCGGCACAGTGGCTTTGGTGGACGCCCTACGGCGACCCCGGCAGCTGCAATGATGGCATTCTTAAAACGCTGGCTCAAGGGATGGCTGCCCAATCTTGACCACCGGGTGTGGATTTTGGCGAGCGGACGGCTGCTGTCGCAGGTGGGCATTGGTTTTACGCTGTTCTACGCGCCGATTTTTTTTACTGAACAGGTGGGGCTAACAGCCACTCAGGTGGGCCTCGGCATTGGTCTGGGCTCAGTGGCGGGCATGGCAGGGCGGTTTTTGGGCGGGTCGATGGCTGACTCGCCGACGGTGGGGCGGCGACCGACGCTGTTGGCGTCGGCCCTGGTGTCGGCGGCGGCAGATGGGGTGCTGGTGCTGGCCAATGATTTCTGGATATTTTTGGCGGGCAACTTGCTGATGGGCTTTGGTGTCGGGCTTTACTGGCCGGCGGCGGAGTCGGTGGCGGCAGACATTACGACCCCAGAGCAGCGCAACGAAGCCTACGCCCTGGTGCGCCTGGCCGACAACCTGGGTCTAGGAGTAGGGGTAATTGCTGGGGGGGCACTGATCTCGCTCACCGGAGCTTACCGAGCGCTGTTTGCCATCGATGGCGTTACGTTTCTGCTGTTTTTTGGCATTATCTATGCCGCCATTGCCGAGACGCGCCCGGCAGGAAATGGGACGCGATCGCTCTTACAGGGCTGGGGTCAGGCCCTCAGAGACAGGACCCTGATGGTCTACGCCCTGGTCAACGTGCTGTTCACGGGCTATCTGGCCCAGATTCAGAGCACGCTGCCCCTCTATCTAAATCGATTTGCGGGGGGCGAGCAGGCAGTCAGCGAGGGCACGCTGAGCCTGCTGTTTACGGGCCATGTGGTGCTGGCGGCGATCGCCCAGTTGCCTATGGCTCGCTGGCTCAACCGCTACCGCCCCGCCCAGGGGCTAATGGTGTCGGCGGTGCTGTGGGGGCTGGGGTTTGGCCTGGTGTGGCAGTCGGGGACAGGAGACTTGCCTCTGGTGTGGAGCGGGCTGGCCCTAGGGGTAATGGCGTTGGCGATGGTGGCCTATACGCCGATTGGCTCGGCGCTGGTGGCAGCGATCGCTCCTGAGCCCCTGCGCGGCGTCTACCTGTCGGTCAACTCAATGTGCTGGGCCGTGGGCTACCTAATCGGCCCACCCGTGGGCGGCTGGGCACTCGATCAGGGAGATGCGATCGCCCACGGGTTTTGGCTGGGGCTAATGGTGACAGTGCTGCCTGCCCTGGGAGTCTTAGCATGGCTCGATCGACGGTTGAGCCGCCAAGCCAGTTAAGCGATCGCAACCACAAAAAGCACGATAACGGCTTCCCAGCTCCTTTGATATTCCTTGAGCTAGCTAGGGGATGAGACTATCCACCAATTATTAGGTTTAGGGTTGCCACCACTTGATCAACCACCGAAGACGGCAAACAGTCTTCGGTACTTCGCCACCAGCGCTGACTCAGATCTAATGTACGCACCTGTTCCGCAATTACAGAGCCGCTGACCTTAAACCCGGCTGGTATCAGAATTAGGGTCTTAATCTCCGGCTTCACGGTGCTAGTAATCGGCGAGACAATGACAATGCCGCCCCTAGAAGCATTAAACACTGTCTGGCTTAACACCAAGCACGGGCGGGCGTCTCCCATTTGTTCCCGGCCTTGGGTGGGGTTCAAATTTACGCGAATCACCTCACCTCGGCGAAGCTCCATCACTGTTTTCCTTGGTTAAAGAAGCTCTTGCCCTTGGGCAAGACCATCGGTAAAATCGTGAACATCATTGGGGTATTGAAAATCAGCAGGAATACTGGCTAACAATTCATTTAAGGTCAGCGCCGCCTTTTTGCGAATCACCAGTGCCCCATCTACTTCTAAAATCTCCACTGTGGAGTTTTCATCCCACCCAAAGCTTTCTGCCAGGCGATGGGGAATTTGCAAACCGAGGCTATTGCCCCACTTCTTCAGTTGAATATCCATCTCGCTGGCCCAGAATTATTCTTTGTATCACAGTCTAACGTCCCTCCATCGGCGCAAATTTTCTGTGTTGCGGATATGTTTCAAAGCGCCAGTTAAGCATGATGAGGCTAAGGATTCACTGCTTTAACCTGCCAGATGCCGTCGGGTTGGTGGTCGTAAAGGGTGCGGTTTTGAGGTTCGCCGCGTAGCTCTAGGTGGTCAACTTGGTCAGGCTTTAGCAGCACTAGACAAAATTCAGCGGGAGGCGTTGTCTGAATTTCTTTAGGCGAAAAGTCGGCCTCGGCGGTGCGGTGCTGGGCCGGGTGGGGCCAGTAGAATTGCTGGCGGGCGTTGTCGGAGAGGGCTTCCCAAGAATTCTGTCGAGCCTGGAATAGAGCGGGATCGGCCTCAGCAGTCACTACCTGAATAGAGCCCGCCAGGCGAAACTGCTCACGGGTGTCGGTGAAGTACCAGCAGGCTTCGGCCCAAGGGTGAGCGGCGATATCGGCAACCTTAGCGCTGCGCTGGTCAGTGACTAGGGTGAGAGTGTTGCTGTCGGGCAACCAGCCGCGAAACACAACGGTGCGGTTGGCAGGTCGGCCCTCGGGGGTGATAGTGGCGAGCTGAAAATAGCGACTGTAGGGGCGGCTACGGTTGCGGTGCAGAGCGCGAGCTAAGGCGCTGCGCCAGGGTGCCAAGGCTGAAGTTTTTGACAGGGAGGAATCAGAATCAGACATATTTGAGAGGTTGGCTTTTGGTTTGGGGTGGCAGAATGCTAACCCCAGGGGTAGGCCTTTCTAGTAGAACGCTTGCTGAGTGAGCTTGCAACTATGACTGTCGCCATGCTGTTGCTAACGTCGGGCAAAGGAGCCTTGAGCTGGCTGCACTGCACCGAGCGACACCCACTCCCGGTAGGATGAGTAGCACCGTGTTGTTTTTTCTAAAACCATGGCTATAGCGGTTGATTTTGGCACCAGCAACACCGTCATTGCTCGCTGGAACCCAGTCTCGGAAAGTCCAGAGACGGTGGCGTTACCGGGGCTGAGCTTGAGCCTGGCCACGGTACCGCCGCTGGTGCCCAGTTTGGTCTATGTGGAAAAGCCCCAGGCCGATGGAGTGGTGGTAGGGCAGGCGGTGCGCGATCGCGGCCTCGACATCCCGACCGATCCTCGATTTTTTGCCAATATCAAGCGCGGCATTGGTACGCCGCTACAAGGGTTTCTGCCCGATATCGATGGGGAATCGCTCTCCTTTGAGCAGCTAGGGGAATGGTTTTTGCGATCGCTCTTGACCCAAGTGCGCGCCGTAGCTGGGGAAGACGACAGCTTGGTGCTGACGGTGCCCGTCGATAGCTTCGAGGCCTACCGCCTGTGGCTAGGGGATGTGGCAACCGCACTGGATTTTAAAGAAGTGCGGCTGCTCGACGAACCCACCGCCGCCGCGCTGGGCTATGGGCTGACGGGGGAGCAAACCCTGCTGGTGTTCGATTTTGGCGGCGGCACGCTGGATTGGTCTCTGGTGCGGCTGGTGGCCCCCGCCCAAAAGCCGGTAGGGTTTTTGCTCAAGTGGCGGGGCCAGGGGGCAGAGCAAACCAGCGCTCAAAAGCCGGAGGTGGCGCGAGTGCTGGCCAAGGCGGGCGAAAACCTGGGTGGGGCCGACATTGACCAGTGGCTCGTGGATTACTTTCAAACCCAGGGCATTTCGGGGGGGGCAGTGGTGCAGCGGCTGGCAGAGCGGCTCAAGATCGCGCTTTCGGAGCATACCGAGGCGGCAGAAGCCTACTTTGACGACGAGACCTTTGACACCTACGACCTGGCTCTCACCCGCGACCAGTTCGAGGAGATTCTCGCCCAGAACCAGTTCTTTGAGCGGTTGGAGAAGGGGCTGACCCAGGTGCTTCAGCAGGGGCAGCGCCAGGGCATCGACTCGGATGCGATCGATGCGGTGCTGCTGGTAGGGGGCACGGCTCAGATTCCAGCAGTACAGCGGTGGGTAACAGAGCGGTTTGGGGCGGAGCGGGTGAGGTGCGATCGCCCCTTTGAGGCCGTGGCCCAGGGAGCCCTGCAAATTGCCCAAGGGCTTGCCGTCGAAGATTTTCTCTACCACAGCTACGGCATTCGCTACTGGGATCGGCGCAACAATCGCCACAGTTGGCACCCCATTCTTAATCAGGGACAGCCCTACCCCATGTCTGCCCCGGTCGAAATTACGCTGGGAGCCTCAATGGAAAAGCAGCCCAGCATTGAGCTGATTGTGGGCGAGCTGGGGGCCGCCAGCACCCAAACGGAGGTTTACTTCGAGAATGGTCGTCTGGTGACGCGCCAGCTCAGCGGTGATGCCCCCTCAGTGCAGCCGCTGAACGATCGCGAGGGGGCACGCACGATTGCTCAGCTCAACCCGCCGGGGTTTCCGGGCAGCGATCGGGTGCGGGTGCTGTTTCGGGTCGATCGCGATCGGCTGCTGATGATCACAGTGGAAGACATTCTCACCGGCAATACGCTGCTAGATAACGAAGCTGTGGTGCGGCTGAGTTAGGACCCTTTGGCAGGCGGAATCCTCTGGTAGGGGCATTGCACTGCAATGCCCCTACGTCGAACCTGGCTTAAGCTAATGGACGTTTGCAATATGATAAAACCATGGAAACGCTGACACTGACTCGACCCGACGACTGGCACCTGCATCTGCGCGACGGCGCGGCGCTGAAGGCGGTTTTGCCCCACACGGTGCGGCAGTTTGCTCGGGCGATCGTGATGCCCAATCTGAAGCCCCCAGTTCGCACGGTAGATGAGGCAGCGGCTTACCGCGATCGCATTCTGGCGGCGGTGCCGGCGGGCCAGCAGTTTGAGCCGCTGATGACCCTCTACCTCACCGACAACACTCGCCCCGAAGAGATCATGGCGGCCAAGGCGGCTCAGTTTGTCAAAGCGGTGAAGTATTACCCTGCAGGGGCGACAACCAACTCAGATGCTGGCGTTACGGAGATCAGCCGTTGCGATCGCGTCTTTGAGGCGATGCAGCAGGTCAACATGCCGCTACTGCTCCATGGGGAGGTGACCGACTCAGCGGTTGATATGTTCGATCGCGAGAAGGTGTTTATTGAGAAACACTTGATTTCTTTGAAACAGCGATTTCCTCAATTGCGCGTGGTGCTGGAGCACATTACCACCTCAGAAGCGGTGGAATTTGTCTTAGCGACGGACAATATCGCGGCCACAATCACCCCCCAACATCTCTTGTTTAACCGTAATAGTCTGTTTCAAGGGGGCCTGCGTCCCCATTACTACTGCCTGCCCATTTTGAAGCGCGAAACCCACCGGCAGGCGCTTTTGCAGGCGGCTACCTCGGGCAATTCTAAGTTTTTTCTGGGCACCGATAGCGCCCCTCATCCCCGCAATGGCAAAGAAAGTGCCTGTGGTTGTGCAGGGTGTTTTTCGGCGTTGCACGCTATGGAATTGTATGCAGAGGCGTTTGAGAGTGTTGATGCCCTCGAAAAACTAGAGGCGTTCGCTAGCTTTTATGGGCCAGACTTTTATCAGCTGCCAAGGAATAGCGATCGCATTACCCTGAACAAAACGACCTGGCGCATTCCCGATGAGTTGCCTTTTGTCGATGATGGACTGGTGCCGTTGCGGGCCGGGGAAGCGATGACTTGGAAAATGGTCTAACGTAGGAGATCTGTAAAGGAAAGACTCCTTCGCCCTTAATTAAGATTGATCCCCAACCCCCTTCTTAAGGAAGTCGGGGCATCTACAGTCCCTGCCATTCCAGAGCCGCCGCATCGTTCTTGAGGTGCCGCATCACAGCATAGGCACCGCTCGGAAACGTCCACTTTAAGGAGCTTACTTGCGGAATACCGCCAGCTAGGGGGAACACCGCTAGCTGGCGTCCCATAGGCCCCCTGGGTTCTTGATCATGGGGTAGGAGCGCCTAAAGAATGTGGCATTGAATGCCGGGTTTTTGATGTGCCGCAGCGCTTCGAGTAAGATTGTCCAGCTTTTGCCGCCGCCTGCACCGCCGCCGAAGATCACGAAGTCGGCGGAGCTGGCGAGTGCTAATGTCTGGGGGCCAGGTTGGGGGCGTAGTTCTATGGTTTGAGGCACGATTCAATTGGCATTTTTTCAATTCTCCACTCTTATTGAGACTGCCTTATAAGCATTACTCCGTTATGTAACATATCCTTTGCCTTAATTATCTTTGAAGCTTATTTTTTCTGTCATTTTGCGTTAAATGAGTCAAAGAACTCGGGCAAAAGTTCTAATACTTCAGTTTGAAAACCTGCTGTAAAACCTTCTATATAGGCCAGCCCGCACTTGTGACTTGATATTTCATTCTTTGCTTTTGCTATTTCGCGTTCGTTTGTCGCCTGTTCTTGCTTCCAGCTCTCTTGATCTAAACGTTCAAGAGTAGCTTGCAGATCTCCTCTTCTTTCTTTAGCAATTTTTCTGCATTCTCCAATTTGTCGGCGAATTTCCATTATTCGTTGGCGAAATTCAATTATTTGTTTTTCGTAGTCTTCCATCGAAAAATCTAAATTAGAACCTTCAACTTCACTCATGCTGAAAACGGCTGGTAACATAGTACGTTAGTCTTTGCCTGTATATTGTTCCCTTCTGTTGCGTTAGTTTTTGACTGTATATTGTTCCTTTTTGTTGCGTCAAGCATGTGAATGCCAAGAAGAGGCAGGGCAATCAGGCCAAGGTCAAAGCCAAGAAAAAACTGAAAATCCACAAAAATTTTGCGGCTCTCCTAAGAAAATGTGGCGAGGGGTGGGGGGGGAGTACCCGGCTAAGTCGATAGGTGAATGGTGCAGGCGTGGACACCTGACCGGGTTTGCTTCTGCTCTGCCTTGTGCTGTTACCGTCGGCTTGGTCGAGGGTTGCGATTCCCTATTGAAAGGCTTCGCCAACGCATCCTTCAACCAATTCACCCCATCACTGCATTAGGCAGGGACACCGCGCCCATTGTCCGGCAGGTAAATGTGAACCTCAGCTTGGGCCGTTGCTTCCGGTTGGGGGCGATCGCTCCAACCAGCTTGAGCCTTCAACCAGAAAATGCAGGAGGCTACATCGCTGCCGAAAGCCAGGGTATACAGGCACTCGGCGATGTTGCTCGTTGCTTCAATTCTGCCCTTTCGGTAAGCCGTGGCGATCGCTGGTTGCTCCTTCCAATGTTGGAGAGTGCTAACGCTCACATCGCAGCCGTCGACATGCCCCGTAGTGGCACCAGCGGAGGCATAGCACCGACGAAGCAGCGAAGACCAAAGAAGTCTAGGAAAGATGCAGAGAAGAAGAAGCCGATGGGATGCAAGTTCTGTCGAGTGACGTTCTGGCAGTGGGCCACCGTCCAGATTGAAACCAAGACGACAAAAACCGGACATGCGATCGAACTAGAGAAGAAGCGCGACGAGTGGAAAGCAGCCGGTAAGAACTTTTTCCAGCGATCGGGCCTACTGCATGGCTACACTTGCAGGCTACTCTATAAGGAGTTGAAGAAGTCGCTAATCTAGTTGACTGGTCTAGAAGCACTTGATCACTAAAAGCTGAGTTTTGAGGGCTACGCAGTGCAAACCCCAGACCCCATTCATGTGATCGGCGGCGGGCTGGCCGGTACCGAGGCCGCCTGGCAGATTGCCCAGGCCGGGGTGCCCGTGGTGCTGCACGAAATGCGTCCCCATAAAAAATCCCCTGCGCACCACAGCGAGCATGTGGCCGAGCTGGTGTGCAGCAACTCTTTTGGGGCAATGGCAAGCGATCGCGCCTCGGGTCTGCTCCACGAAGAGCTGCGCCAGCTTGGCTCAGTAGTGATCGGCAAAGCCGACCAGCACCAGGTGCCAGCAGGCGGTGCCCTGGCGGTCGATCGCGGCATCTTTAGCCAAGACCTGACCGAAACCCTAGAGCGGCACCCGCTGATTGAGCTGCGGCGTGACGAGGTGACGAGCATTCCCGACGACGGCATTGTGGTGCTGACCACCGGCCCCCTGACCAGCGACGCACTGTCGGTGGAGCTAGAGCGGTTCACCGGCCAGGGCTACATGAGCTTTTTTGATGCTGCTAGCCCCATTGTGGTGGGTGACAGCATCGACCAGTCGGTGGCGTTTATGGCCTCGCGCTACGATCGCGGTGAGGCCGCCTACCTCAACTGCCCCATGAACCGAGAGCAGTACCTCCACTTTTGGACTGAGCTGTGCAACGCCGAACAGGCCGAACTCAAGGACTTTGAGCGGGAAACCGCCAAATTTTTTGAGGCCTGTCTGCCGATTGAAGAAATGGCGCGGCGCGGCGAAGACACCATGCGCTACGGCCCGCTCAAGCCGGTGGGTCTATTCGACGCGCGCCTGGGCGATTTCAAAGACCCAGAGAATAAGAGTAAAAAACCTTATGCCGTGGTGCAGCTACGCCAGGAGGACAAAAGCGGCCAGCTGTGGAATATGGTGGGCTTTCAAACCAACCTGCGCTGGGGCGAACAGGCGCGGGTGTTTCGGCTGATTCCAGGTTTGGAGAACGCTGAGTTTGTGCGCATGGGCGTGATGCACCGCAACACGTTTTTGAATTCGCCGGAGCTGCTGCACAACACGCTGCAGTTTAAGGCGCGGCCCACGCTGCTGGCGGCGGGGCAACTGGTGGGCACTGAGGGCTATACGGCGGCGGTGGCCGGAGGCTGGCTCGCTGGAACCAATGCGGTTCGTCTGGCCCTGGGCCAAGAGCGGCTAAGTTTGCCGGTGACAATGATGCTGGGAGCGCTGGTTGACTTTATTACCTCGGCGGAGCCGAAGCACTTTCAGCCGATGCCGCCCAACTTTGGCATTTTGCCGCCGCTGCCGGTGAAGGTGCGCAACAAACGGGAACGCTATGGACAGTACCGTGATCGCGCCTTTAACGATCTCCATACCTGGGCCAGCGAGCACGGTCTTGATTTGGTCCAGAGTTCGCTGATGGCTACGGCTTAAGCGGGGCCGTAGCTCTAGTTCCAAGGGTAGATTTGCAATAATCTTCGTTGCAAAAACCTGAGGGGCTAGGCTATCGTGTCTAGATTAAAGGAAAATTCAGGTTTGTTTAAGAGAAGGTTATTTATGCCCTATGTCCTATTCTGGCTCTACTAACAATCGACGCGATCTGGATCAATTCATTTCTCCAAAAAGCTCTTACTACGGTACGTTTTCGCCTCAACAGCTTGTTTTTAACGCCAACCTACAAGAGTTTGCCAACAGGGTAGGCTACATTTCAGGGTTACAAACTGGCGGCAAGCTCTCGCCGGATGAGGCTTTTGAGCAAATTAGGTCGCTGTATAAGCAGCTTAAACAAACCAAAAAAGGCTTAGAAATCTAAGCGTCAGGGTTTGCACAAAAGCCTTCCCAAGGATGCGTTTGAGCTAGTGCGATCGCTGCTGGTTTTCTAACACAGGCGATCGCGCAATAAACTTGTGCAGGTGTCTCTAGTCTAGAGACACCCGTTTAGGCTGTCCTGCCCTAGATTCACCTGCTGTAGCTCACACCTGATTCTCACCCCGTTCTGTCAAAATGAGTTTGTCTTATTTTGAGACCAACGCAGCTTTTCTTTAGTCTTGCAGGAAGCGTCGTGAGACTTGAGATGATATCCTGCTCTCGTGAAAGGCGAGTTGGTGGCTACAATTTCAGCGTCATTACTAAGTGAACTATGGTGCATCAGCTTCCTCGCTATGTGGCTAAACGGGTGCGCCGCGATGGCCAAGAGGCCGGGCGGGGCCAACGCAAAATGCTCTACGAGGTGGAGGGGTGCTGCTATCCCGGTGTGACCACCGTGTTGTCGGCTACCAAACCTCAGGAATCGCGTGAGGCCCTGCAGCGCTGGCGGCAGCGGGTTGGAATTGAATCAGCCCAACAAATTTCGGGCAAGGCATCTTCGGCGGGTACGCGGCTGCACAAACAGATTGCGGCCTACCTCAACAGCGCAACGGTAGAAATTCCGGCTGATTTGGTGGGCTATTGGGAGTCGATTTTGCCGGTGCTTGACCAGGTAGATGAGGTGCTGCTGGTGGAAGGAGCGGTGTGGCACCCGGCGGGTTTTGTGGGCATTCCAGATGCGCTGGTGGTGGTGAAGGGTGAGTTGCACCTGTGCGACTGGAAGACGGCCTTGCGGCCCAAGCAACCCCAATGGTTGGGAGATTATTTTTTGCAGATTGCGGCCTATCGGCAGGCGGCGCATCAGGTCTATGCAGACTTTGGGTTGACGGTGCAAAAGGGGCTGGTGGCGATCGCCCTTACGGATCAACCGGCCCAGTTGTTTGAAGTTTCGCTGGACGATATGGATGGTCACTGGCAGCAGTTTGAGCGGCGACTGCGAGAGTTTGAGCGGCGGCGGGTGAGGGGGTAGGGGAGTGGGAGGGTAAGAGGGTGGGAGAGTAGGAGGGTAAGGATAGTTTTAGGTGCGTTTGGTGGTCAGGAGGAGGGCGAGGATTCCAGCGATGAGGCCCCAGAAGGCGGAGCCGATGCCAAAGAGGGTGACACCGGAGGCGGTGACAAGGAAGGTAATCAGGGCCGGTTCGCGCTGGGTTTCGTCATGCAGGGCGGTGAAGAGACCGTTGCCGATGGTGCCGAGCAGGGCTAGGCCGGCGATCGCCAATACTAGCTCCTGGGGAAAGGCGGCAAATACTGCGCCGACGGTGGCACCAAAAAAGCCGATGAGTAGGTAGAAGAAGCCAGCGGCGATCGCCGCTACATACCGTTTATTAGGGTCTTCATGGGCTTCGCGCCCCATGCAGATGGCGGCGGTGATGGCGGCTAAATTCAGCGCAAAGCCTCCAAAGGGCGCGAGGATTACCGTCGCTGCCCCCGTCCAGCCGATGATGGGAGAGATGGGGACTGAGGCGTAGCCAGATGCCCGCAGCACGGCGACTCCCGGTATGTTTTGGGAGGCCATGGTGACCATAAACAGTGGCAGGGCGACACCGATGATGGCCCCTAGGGAGAACTGCGGGGTGATCAAAACGGGGCGGGCCAGTTGTAGGGTAACGGTGTCGAACTGGATCATGTTTTGCAGGGCAGCGATCGCCATCCCCACCACCAGCGCTGCCACCACGGCATAGCGAGGTTTTGCTCGGCGCATTGCCAGGTAGGTGCAAAACATGGCAAAGGTCATCGCAAACTGGGTCTGCATGGCGGTGAATACATCTAGCCCAAAGCGCAGCAGTACCCCGGCCAGCATGCCCGCCGCCAAAGATAGGGGAATGCGGTTTATCAGCCGCTCAAACCAGCCGGTGAACCCAGCCAGGGTAATCAGCACCCCGGATACCAGAAAGGCCCCGATCGCTTCGGTCATGGGCACCCCCGCAGCGGAGGTAATCAGCAGGGCAGCGCCAGGGGTAGACCAGGCGGTGACGACGGGGGCGCGGTAGCGCAGGGAAAGGCCAATGCAGGTGAGGCCCATGCCTAGTCCCAAGGCCCACATCCAGGAGGCAATTTCTGCTGGGGTGGCATTGAGTGCTTGGGCAGCCTGGAACACAATCACCACTGAACTGGTGAAGCCGACTAGCACGGTGACAAAACCCGCAATGATCGCTGAGAGAGAAATGTCGTTGAATATACCTTTAGCCACCATATTTTTCGCCCAAAGGTAGATCTTCCGCCGAATTCTGTTTGTTATTCTTGTGTTTGTAGGGGTGCAGCAAGCTGTACCCCTACGAGGTATTTACTTCCAATTGAAGTCTTTGAATTCGGATTGCATAGCCAGCCTACCGAGGCTCAGAAGCCGTAGTCTTGGACAGAATTGCCCTGACGGTATTGGCCGGGGGTGACGCCAAAGGTCTGCTTGAAGACACGGTTGAGGTGGCTTTGGTCGTAGAAGCCGTGGGCGATCGCAATATCAGCGATCGATTGGTTGGTATGGAGCGATCGCTTAGCCTGCACTAACTGCCAGTGGCGCTGATAGCTGTGGGGCGGCAACCCCACCTGCTGCCGAAAGCTGCGAATTAAATAGAAAGGGCTCAGCCCCACCAGCCGCGCCAGGGTGTCGATAGAAATATTGTCGGCGTAGTGGGTTTCTAAGTAGGTTTGCACTTGGGCCAAAGCGCTGTTAGGCTCTGGCCGCTGCCATCGGCGCTTTCGATCGCCATAGCGATCAATTAAATAGGCCATCAACTCCAGCAGCAGAGAGTCTCGCTCTAGCTGAAGCGTGGGCTGACTAAGGGCGACAAACAATCGGCTAAACATCGCCTGCCCAACGGCATCGGTGCTGGTCTGTAAGGCGATCGCAAAGTAGGGCAGCCCCGGACACTCTAGCTGAGCCAAAATCTGCTGCATTTTTGGCACGCTGATGTAGAGGTTGCGAAAGCCCCAGCCGGCCTCAGCCTGCACCTGCCCGGTATGCACTTCGCCCGGATGAATCAGTTTGAAGCTGCCGGGTTGAGCATAGTGATGACCACCTCGGTAGAAAAAGCCGCCTAGGCCCACATGGGTGAAGCCAATGGTGTAGGCCTCGTGCATGTGCTTGGCAAAGGTGTGGTGATAGAGCTGGGCATTGAACAGCTCAACGCCAGGCAGGCTGGACTGCCACAATTGGGCAAATTCCGTTTCGGCGGCCATTGCATTTTGTGGAGGGCAGGATTCTCTATTTAAGCGCAGCGGCGATATTCCTCTCTGCTCTCTCCCCAAACCCCTCTCCCAATTTTGGGAGAGGGGCTTTGAGCCATTCCGGCTCCCCTTCTCCCAATCTGGGAGAAGGGGCTAGGGGATGTAGCTTGCTTCCCGCAGGGTGGGTCAGCAAGGGCTTTGCCATCGACGTTTGCTTGCTGTGAGTTTTATTTAAGAAAAAAGCGATGGTTAAATTAGCCATCGCTGTTCCTGGAGTTTTGAAGGCCCTTCTTAACCCTTTCTTTAAGGGGCAGAAGGAGATCAGCAGGTATCTAATTTCCTTTGAAGCAAACCTTGAGCAGCCCTATTGCCCCTGAATTAGCTGGGTAGCGCGCACTTCGCCCAGGATGCGCTCGATGCCGCTGACCTTGAGGGTGCCTACGTCTTCGAGGTTGGGGGCGGTGAGCCGCATGCCTTGGGCCATGGGGACGGTGTATTGACTGCGGAGGGGTTTGTCGTTGACGCGCCCTTCGTAGGTGACGGTGGCGTTAAAGGGGGCACCGTTAGAGACTACATCCATCGTGTTGAGGCCAGGCTGGAGGTTGATCTTCAGCTCTTGGTTGGCCTCGGCGGGCACGTTCTCGACGGTGACTTTGACGAAGTCGCGGCCGGCCCCAAGTTTAGACACTGCCGATAGCGTGTAAGTGTTGGCGTTTTGGGCCACAACTTTGAACTCGTTATCGACGGTTTGCAGACGGGCGGCCGTCATGGTGATGCGATCGCTGGGCCGAATGGCACCCCCCACTTGCAGCGCCTGAAGCGGACGCTTTAAGTAATACTGCAACCGGCCAGCGTTAACCCCTTGCAGGGTGTGCACCCAGCTGTCGAGGTCGGTGGGCTGCTGCACGCGCTGGATGGCGTCAAGCACGGCGCGATCGCGGAATCGAGCCGCTCCGAGGTCGACATTGAGGTTGGGGTTAACGTTAGTAGACAGCGTCGTACCCAAGTTGCGGCCCAGGTTGCTGACGTTGTTGAGCTGCACCGAATCGAGCAGCACGTTGTCGAGAGGAATCAAGCGCGATCGCTTTGGTCGCATACCCAACAGCAGCTCGCCTTTAATCGGGTTGTTGCCGAAGAAGCCAGGGAAGGGCACAAACTTGCCGGACAGGTTCTCGACTTTGCGGGAGGTGTCTTTGAAGGCGTTAAGGTTATTGCCGTTTTCGTCGGTGAGGCTGAGGGTTTCGGCGCTATCGCCCAAAATCAGCACCACGCCGCCCAGCAGCAGCATAATCGCATCCCAAACGGGTGTCCGCTGGCGGTGGTTGAGCACCGAGAAGGGCATGTAGTGCAGGCGGCCCCCGCTCCATTCACCGCCTTCGTAAACCCGGCCATTCTCGTAGCGGAAGGTGTTGTGAGCCGGGTCGATGACAATGCGCCGGATGCTGCTGCCCGAGTTGGGGTCAAACACATCGATCTGCATTTCACTGCCGGTGTTGCGCCAAGCGATCGGGGTGATGCAGTGGGGTGCACCGCTAAAGTCATAGTTTTGCGATAGGCAAATCACAGGGTTGAGGCCCCGGTTATGGGCATCCCAGGTGTCGTTAAAGACGCTGACTGGGTTGTGGGTTTTGCCGCTGAGGAACTGGCCCACAAACCACCAGACCGCATCGGCCCCCACCTGATAAGCGTGGCGCACGTTAAAGTCGTTCTCGACCTCGGCCCAGTTGCTAAAGCGGCTGAGGGGGCGGCTGAGGCGGCTCATGTCTTTGTAGGCGTAGATGGCCTCGGTGGCCATGCCAAAGCAGTTGCCTCCGGCAGCGACGCCCTTCACCACCAGCTCGTAGAACAGCGCCTTGAGGCCGTCGTCGATTAGGCCAAAGTCAAGCTCCCAGTCGGGGTCGACATCGCCAAAGGCGGCAGCGTATTCTCGAAAATCGACGGTGGGGGTGCCCCGGTTGATGGCCGAGAAGAAGTCGAGAGGCGTATTGGCCCCCAGCTGGGGCTTAATCGACCAGTCCATAAAGTTCATCCAAGGGCCAAAGTTGCTGGCCCTAAAGATGCCGTTGGCGTTGTCGCGCAGGCCCCAGGCGTTGCGAATGTTGAGGTCTTTGGTGAAGCGGCCCAGCAAGTCATCGTCGCCGCCGAACAGGTTGCCCGAGTCGCACTCCCAAATTTCGACCTGGAACTGCACGTTGAGGTTGGGGTCGCCGGGCAGCACCGCGTAGGGCACGTTGAAGTTAACGTCTTTGATGTTGGCGCTGCTGAAGTGCTTGTCGCCCTCGGGCAGTTTCTTGTCATAAACGCGGTGGCCATTCACGGTGATGGCAATGCGGCAGTAGAGGTCGTTTTGGCCATCGACATCGAGAAAGTCGCGGTCTTCTTCTTTGGTGTCGACCCGGCCAATGAAGAACCGGAAGGGGTAGCAGACATGGAGCTGGCCGTTAAACCAGAGAATGCTGCCCTGCTGAAAGGTGTTGTAGCGGGCGGGGCCAGACACACCGGGGATGTCTTCTTCTGACGAAGTGGGGAAGCCCAACGCCCCCTGGGGACCGCCCGCTTCGAGGTATTTGCGGCGAATGTCGCCATAGATAATGTGGGCGCCGGTGGCCCCGCTCCAATAAATCGTGCAGCTCTCAAAGTGGCTAACTTTGCCGATCACCTGACTGTCGCGGCGCACGTCGCTCTCGTGGCTGACGGGGAAGCCCCAGCGGGTGACGCCCCAGGTGGCGTCGTACTTGCCGAGAATGGAGCCGTGCACCTCAAAGGCATTGGAGGCCCCGCTGCGGTAATACATGCGGCCCCCCTGAAACTGCTGCATAACGCCACCAGGCACGGTGGTTTGGGCGGTGGTGGGCAGACCGATCGCACTGGCCCCTTCGCCCAGCATTTCGTAGTCGAGGTAGAGGCGACCGAGCACGGGCACTGCACCAGTTTGGGGCGACCAGTAAATGCAGCCCTGGGCAAAGACACTCTTGCGCGACCCGGCCCGGCGACCGTTGATTTCGTCGCTGGCGGGAGCCCCGAGGTTGCGGCGCAGGTTTGAGTCGCCCTGGTAGAGAGCGTGGATAGAGCCGTGCATTTCAAAGGCGACGCCGTGGGTGGCGGTGTAGGAAATCAGGCCACCTTCGAAGGGCTGCACGTAGCTGGAGATGGCACTGTCGAAGTAAAAGTCTGAGACTTTATTGCCGAGGTTGAGCGTAGGCCGAATCGCGTTGTGTTTGTGGGTGAGAAACCACTCGGGGGTAGAGCGCTTGGCGTCGAGGGTGGTTTCGAGCGCTGTAGACCTGCACGGCGGCAATGTCGCCCTTAAAGGACCAGCGCAGGCCATCGACCCAGGCGCCAATCCACAGTTTGTCGCCAGTGCCTTCCTGGAGGCCGCCGTTGGGGAAGGCGGTGACGGCGTGGACGGTGCCATCGACTATGAGGGCGAGGGTGTTGAGATCGTAGACGAGGCTGACGACATACCAGGTGTTGAGGGTGAGGGCAACGCGGTTGGTGGTGTGGGCGATCGCCCAGTCGACCTGGCTATTGGCCACGGCAACGACCAGATTGAAGCGATCGGCGGCGCTGCCGGGCTCTAAAAACATCGCAAAGGGTAGGGCAGTCGACTCGACCAGGTTTTGCCGGGTGGTGACTGGCCCGTTGGCCGAAAAGGCGACGCGAATGCAGAAGCGGTTGGGGGTAATGGCCTCTGGCGACAGGGTGGTTTGAATGGAGGCCCCGGTGTCGAAGTGGAGGGCTTTGTCGAGGGTGCCAAGGGTGGTTGCGCCTGGCCCGGCGGCTTCGGTGGAGTTAGTGAGAATGGCGGGCAGGGTGCCGTCGGGGTTGGCGAGGGTGGTGGCGCTGGCGAGGGAGTAGTTGACGACGAGATCGGCCATGGAAAAATCTCCTTGGGTGGGCAAGTTCCCCGAGGCTTTTGTTGAGGGGAGAGGTGATAAAAGCTTTTGGGGTGGGCTAGGGCTGTAGATGCAGAAAGGCTTGGCTGAAGCGGCCCTCAAGCAGGGAATGATGCGTTTCCCTGTAAGCATTTCATGACAAAATCCTAGGCGCTGCTGAAGGGCATTGCTAATTACCCGTGCGGGTAATTTTGGGCTGTCCTCTTCTCCGCTTCCTGGATAGGAGAGGAACTTTGAGGGTGCCGGCTCCCCTTCCTCCCAGCTTGGGAGGAAGGGGTCGGGGGATGGAGGGTAGAGCTAGCGAGAGGCGGCTTACTCTCTGCTGAGGTTTGCCCTCTCCCTAAATCCCTCTCCCAGGATGGGAGAGGGACTTTAGCACCCTTCCACCTTTGCCAAGGGGCAAGGGAACTTGCCGCACTATGATGTAGTATGCATGCTACAAACTTGTTATTGATGCTTTGATAGATTCGCAAAAACCAGGTCAGGAGCGGTGTGATGCTAGATCCAGGTTGATTGCTTCAATGCTCTTGGGCAAAGACCGTCTGTCTCACCCCTTGTCTTATTCGAGTCAAACTTAGTTGCAGCCCTGACTGACACAATTTAAATCGTAGGTGGTGTGAAGAAGATTAAATGAAACCCGTTTTCTATGTCATTTTGGCGAACTCATTGGTGGCGATCCTGACCAACACCTTAGTTTGGTTTGGGATCACGTTTTGGGTTTACCTGCAAACTCAGTCGGTGCTGGCCACCTCGGTAATGGCCGGGATATATCTGGTCACCGTCGCTGTTTCCGGCTTTTTCTTGGGTTCGCTGGTCGATCGCTACCGTAAAAAAACAGCCCTGCTGATTTCCAGCATTGTTTCGCTGGTGATGTATGCTCTCGCTTATCTAATTTATGTGTCTACGCCAGCGGCTGTTTTTGCCGACGCGTCTAGCCCTATTCTGTGGGGATTTATTGTTTTGGCGCTGATGGGGGCGATCGCCGGCAACCTGCGCACCATTGCTCTGCCAACTCTGGTAACGGTGCTGATTCCTGAGTCAGGAAGGGACAAAGCCAATGGCCTGGTGGGCACCGTCAATGGGGTGGCTTTTTTGGCGGCCTCGGTTATGAGCGGGCTGGCGATCGGGTTTTTGGGTATGTACTGGATGCTGGTGATTGCGATCGCGCTCAGCGTTCTGACCATTCTCCATTTGTGTACTATTGCTATTCCTGAACAGCGAATTATTCAGACCGGGGCGAAACCTGATCACATTGATATTCAAGGCACAATTCAGGTGATTCGTCTGGTGCCGGGTTTGTTTGCGCTGATTTTCTTTAACTGCTTCAACAACTTTTTGGGCGGCGTTTTTATGTCGCTGATGGATGCCTACGGGCTATCTCTGGTGTCGGTGCAGGTTTGGGGCATTGTGTGGGGGGTCTTGAGTTTAGGGTTTATTGTCGGCGGGTTGGCGGTCGCCCGATTTGGCTTGGGCAAAAGCCCTCTGCAAACCATGTTTCTATCCAACATTGTGATGTGGATAGTCGCGATGGGTTTCACGATTCAGCCGTCGATTATTTTGCTGGGGGTAGGTTTATTTGTATACCTATGCTTGATTCCTGTGGTTGAAGCATCGGAACAACTGATTTTGCAAACGATGATTCCGCTGGAGCGTCAGGGACGGGTGTTTGGCTTTGCCCAAAGTATTGAGCAGGCGGCTTCTCCGCTCACCGCATTTATGATTGGCCCGATCGCCCAATTTTTGTTTATTCCCTTTATGACCACTGGGGCCGGGGTTGATTTAATTGGTTCCTGGTTTGGCACCGGCACCGATCGCGGCATTGCCCTGTTGTTTACGTTGACCGGCTGCGTGGGGCTGGTGGTAACGGTGCTGGCGATGCGATCGCGCGCTTACCGCAATCTGTCAGTGACCTATCAAAGGCGCTACGCAGAGAATGTCGAAATTGAGGCTCTACAACAGTGAGGTTGCATCATTTTGGTTGGAACATAGCGACGGCTTTAAGTGCTGCTGAAAAAAGTCCATCAGTGTTTGCCAGGCGTGCTTAGCGGCGGCGGGATGGTAGGATTCTCGCTCATGGCAAAAGAAACCGTGATTGGCGTCTGGGTACAGCTGTAGGGTGTAGGTTTTGCCAAGCTGCTGGAACCGAGTCTCGATTTGCCGCACGCGATCGCCCCCAATAAATGGATCTTGACCGCCAAAAAACAACAGCATCGGCACAGTAATGTCTTGCACCGCGTCGATCCACTCATCTAGCACCATGCCGTAAAACGGGGCAGCGGCGGCAATATCGGCTGAAAAGCGGCAGGCGGCGAGAAAGCTCAGCCCTCCTCCTAGACAAAATCCGGTGACGCCAATGCGGTCGACGTCGGGGCGCGATTTGAGATAGGCGATCGCGGCCTTAAGGTCGGCCTCAATCGGCTGGCCAAAATCCAGCTGCCACATCATGTCCATCGCGGCGGTGACTTGGTCGTAGCCAAAGGTATGGTCGGCCGATTCGCGGTAATACAAATCTGGGGCCAGCACCACATAGCCTTCCTCAGCTATCCGGGTCGCCACTTCGCGAATATGGGCGGTTAAGCCAAAGCCTTCCATCAGCAGCAAAACAGCCGGGAAACGGCCCGATCGCGTTGGTTTGCACAAAAAAGCGGGCATGTGGCCATCGGGGGTGGCCACGGTGACATCAGCTTGTTCAACCGGCATAGTAGGTTCTCTAGAAAGCATTATGGCCAGCTTAGAAAGTTGGCTGGGCCAAGCTCTAGAACAAAGCGGTGAACCTTTAGGACATTCTTGCGATCAACGTTGGCGAAACTGGGTTGGGGTAGCTCCCGCCAGGCGTTTGAACCAGCGAGTCAGATGACTTTGATCGCAAAAGCCAACCTTGGCGGCAATCTCGGCAAGGCCTAAGGGGCTGTGCCGTAGCCAAAACTGGGCACGTTCAACCCGCCGTTGCAGAATGTATTGGTGCGGGGTGATGCCTTCGCTGTGCTTGAACAGGCGGGCAAAGTAGGCTGGGCTCAGTCGGGCGATCGCGGCTAGCTCTACTAGCGTCAGCTCCTGGTGTAGGTGGGCGTCAACATAGGCCTTAACCTGATTTCGCTGCGCCTGAGATAACCCCCCGGTAATGCTGGCCAGTCGAGGCTGTGTGGTGCAGTAGTGGCGCAGCAGATGAATGGCTAAGGTTGTTTTTAGGCTATCTACTAGAAGTGGGCTGCCTAGACCACCCAATTCGGCCTCGGTTTTGAACGTCGACATTACCGTGGTAATCAACCCATCGCTAGCTTCCATAAACTGTGGCCTCAGCTCAATGCGATCGGCCTTCACCCAATCCTGCCCCATTTGTTGCAGCAGGTCGGGCTCCAGCGCCAGCACAATGAATTGTGCCGCGCTATCCCAGCTACAGCGGTGGGTAATGCCGGCCGGAATAACCGCAATGCCGCCTGATGGGCGATCTTCTCGGTGGCGCTTGCCGTCTAGCCAGCGATACCCAGTGGGCGTCTGGCCCGATGCATTAGGGAAGCCTAGGGCGATCGCGTGCAGGGTGTGCTGATGGTCTGCGATAGAAAACTTCGGCTGCTGATACAGCTCTAGGTGAATGCCGTCCCAGCCGGAGCTGGTTAATACCGCTGGTTGGGGCAGCAATCCTTCTGTTGGATTCATCTCCCGATGGTCAAGCACTGAGACAGTTCGATCCATGGGCAACATTCTCAATTAAAAAGATTCAGGAATCAGATCTGCACCTGCTCATTGTGGAACTCCATCATCTTCCTTTTTCTAATTCGATTTCCTCAGTTTCGCTATTGTTCCGGCACCATGCGGTGTATCAGCGCCGACTAGACTCGCAATGACAATTATGCGTAATGCCGACAACTTTGGTCTCGGCGATAGAGTTTACCAGAGGGCGTAGTGCTTTAATTTTACCGGGTGCCTCTGTGTTAGCTGGGGTAAGTGAGTAAGCGATCTTCCAGCTCGGCCCAGGCTTGTTTGGGTATGCGCACAGCGGAAGCTTTGCACCGCAGCAAAAGCTCTATGGCGTAGAGATAATTTTGCAGGGCTTCTGCTTCTGCCCTGTCAAAGGTCAGATTTTCTTGGGTAATGTCAAGGGCGTCTAGCCACAGGGTTTCTAGCTCATCAGCCCAATTTTGCCAGGCACTACCTGGTGCATCTCTGTCAGGCATGGTTTGAGCCATATGCTCTAGCTGATTCGGTAGTTCTGCAAATTTGGGATTGCTAAATATTGCAACAAAAATGCTGGCGCTGGCGCTGTCAATGTCGATGTCACTAGCGCTGTCGATGGCGCTGGCGATGGCGATGTCTATGTCACTAGCTCTGGCGATGTCAGTGTCACTAGCTCTGGCGATGTCGATGGCGATGTTGATGGTAATGGCGCTGGCGCTGGCGCTGTAGATAGCGCTGTCGATGGCGCTGGCGCTGGCGGTATCGATGGCGCTGTAGATAGCACTGGCACTGGCGCTGGCGCTGTCAAGGGCGCTGTAAATATCGATGTCCATGGCGCTGGCGCTGTAGATGGCGCTGTAGATGGCGATAGCAGTCGCTCGTTTGACGACAGGTTTATATTGTCCTCTTGAATCTACAGTGCTGGTATTAGCCCATTGAATTAACGCGATCAGTTTTGGATACGTCTCGATGTAGATACGAGCCGTTACTTCGATGGCCGTTAAGAACTCAATGGCTTTATTGCCTAGTAACCCTGTCACCAGCAAAAACACCTCTCGCCAGCGTTCATCGGCTAAGTGGCAGACAATCAGTTCTGTATCTAACCCCTCTTCCTTGATATGGAATGCGGTGAGATATTCTTGCAATGTTAGGTGAGAAAACGAGTAGATATCAGTTGCTCGCTCGACCAGAACACCCTGTTGGCGCTCAATGGCCCGTAGAACAGAGGCCCCATCAAGGTGTTTGGAAACATTTAAGGTATCTTCCAAAAACTTGCCAATGCGGTAGGTAATGTCGTCTTTGAGAAAGAAAAGCTGGTCTTGCTCAAAGCTGTTATAAGCAATTTGGGCCAGCAGCACCTTTTCTAAGTCTGGGTGAAAGCCCTCGTAAATGGGGTCTTGCTCTAGGCGCTTTTGGGCGGACCACTCAGACAGCAAAATATCTAGAGCCTTGCCGTAGAGAGCGCTGCGCTGGGTAGGAAGCGTTTGCTGCCGGTCATAAACTAGGCACAAAAAGGTCAGCAGCAGAGGGGTTTGGGCTAGCTCTTTGGTGGCTTTGTTTTCGTTTTTTTGCAGCAGCTCCCAATATTTATCGGCAGTGCCGCTCTCTAAGTCGAGGGCCGAGCGAAACCAGCGGCGAATAAATTGTTCAATTTGCTCGTCGTCAAACTCTGCTAGGGTGACATCGGTAAAGCACTTAAAGCATATACCGTGGCTACCGCGATAGGCAGCAATGCGGCAAGAGGCCACAAAGGCATTATTGCTGTGAGCATCGACAAAAGTTTCGATGTGCTCCACTACGCGGTTGAGGTTTTGGGTGGGCACTTCGTCTAGCCCATCCAGCAGCACTAGCAGCTTGCCTTGAGCTAATGAGGCTCCGGCAAAGGCTTCTGCCTCTGGAAAACCACAGGTGGCAAACTCAGCGGCGATCTTTTGCTTGAGGTCAATGGCTTCATCCCGCAGTTCCTTTAGCTCAATGAGTACCGGAATGCAGCCGCGCTGAATCTGCCCATTCTTGCGCAGCGCCTCTAGCCCAATTTTTCGTAGAAAGGTCGATTTGCCAATGCCAGGGCCACCCAGCACCATCAGGTATTGCTCATTATTGGCGACTTGAATGCCGTCTTGTCGTGGAGATTCGCTAAATCCAAAACTGCGTCTACCCTTGGCGCGGTAGGTGGCTTCCAAATCATCCACAGCGGCAAAGTATTGGATGCTCCTGTCGTCTAGCAGTTTGACAGCGGTGTAGATGTCTTCCAAGGGCAGCGGCTCCTTCATCAGCCCTGGCATGACCTTGACCTGGCAGTGGCGCTGGTCGTAGCGCTGCACATAGTTTTGCGCTGCCTCAAGGGCTTTTTGCTTGGCCTGAGTTTCGTTGTAGGCTCCTTTGATTTGGCCAGCCACAGCTCCACCAGCTTTAAGGGTGGTCTCTATCACCGTTACAGCAATTCCGCCGATCGCACTTTCGAGCAATGCCATGCCTGCTTACCTTATTGCTACGCCGACTATGCTCAGATCTTTCGCCTTTTGCTGCCCAAGCTCAATCTAGACTTGCTCGGCATTAAAGCATTGCAGCAACAGCTTATATCTAACCAACTCAACTATAAACGTGAATTATCAATACTCAAAGGGTTTCAGCGTTGCTTTATAGCTTTGCTGTAAATGTATAAGCGGCTGCAATCTATGCTTCCTGCGATCTAGCGTTGCTTTATGCCTGTGCAACGAGGGTATAAACGTTTGCAATCTATGTTTGCTGCCGAGCTGAAATGGTTTTCACTCGAGCAGCCTACCCTCTATAAGACTTCTGGCTTGGCTTCGCCTACACCCCTACAAGAGAGAATTTTTGGTCGTAAAGCTACTGAAAGTAATGGTGATGAAATTCTAAAAAAGTACTAAAAGTTCGATATTTTCACGGTGATATTTGCCTGTTTCCAATGAATACCTTAGAAGAGTTGGCGGCCATACCAACACTATTCACCAGCTACCTAAGGGGGTATCACCATGGCACGCAAAAAGCGTAGTTCTCAAGTAGTAGTAAAAGCCGAACGGCGCGCGGCCAGCATGGCTGCGATCGCATCCGATCTTGACCTGGGCTACGGCATGTCGGTGCAAGAGTTTAACAATAGTATTGACCGCGTGCGCGAAAGAATTGCCACCTACAACCGCTTGCTCTCTAATGTAGACCAGGTCTATAACGACATGCTGCTTGAAGAAGCCGCCCTCTCTAAACTAACCGAACGCATGCTGGCGGCGGTGGCCGCTCAGTATGGTCGCCGCAGCCCTGAGTATGAAATGGCCGGTGGCTCTCGCCGGGGCTCCCAGCGGCGGGTGCTCTCCACCACCTCTGTGATGGATTAGATTGCTTGCGATACTGACAAAAGCCCTCCGCCAGCCTGACGGAGGGCTTTTTAGTGTTTGAGAAGCGGTTTGCTGTAGCCATCTGCTGCTCCCCTGCCTCATGGGAAGCCGCAAGCGGCTATAAAAAGGGGGGTTAAAAGTCCCCTGACGACTCAGCATTGTTAGCTAGCTCAACATCTTCATACAACTGCTCAATAGGAAATTGTAGGTCAACGCTACTAAGCTGAATTGTTTCCCCTTGGGCATAAGGCGTTAGCTCCCATTTGCCGCGCTCATTGCCTGAAACTGCTCTAAGAGAATAATTGGCAACTCATTCGTCACGTTCGATTCACCCATAACCGCGATCTCGAGCTGGCTATGGCGTCAACTCGCCCTACTTGTGGCTCTGTGCAAACGGTGGAGCCAAAGCACGCGATCGTCCACCATAGCGATCGCCCCATTCGTTCTGCTCCAATCAACCCGGAATTCATTAATAAAGCTTATTAGCCCTTAAGATTTTGGGTTCATCTGGCCTAATTCCTTCAGAATCCCTACTACATCAACATTGGAAACTATTGGTAATGTCAGGGAATGATTGGTTGAGCATCAGGAGGCTAAATTGGTAGCAAAGCCTATAACCATTGGCTGAGATAGCTTCTAGAAAGACTCATCCTTGAGACGATACATTGCTTGGTCTTGATTGATAGGCTCTAGATAGAAATAAGAGAAAGTTATCTTTCAAGGAGAATTTGCTTCATGACCAGTACAAGCAGTAATCAAAATCCATCTGGAATGCCTGAAGAAAGGATTGTAATTCAGGCCACCGACTTCCCTGCTACCCAATCTGAGCAGACAGAGGAAGCCGAAAAAAAGCAAAGCGGTGAGCATACCGTAGCCAAAGCTGTTGGCGCAACCGGTGGTAGTGTTGCAGGCGCGGTAGTCGGTAGAATGGTGGGCGGTAAAGTGGGCGCAGCCATTGGCGCTGTAGGTGGCGCGATCGCAGGTGCAGCCATTGGTGATCAAGCCGCTACAGGCATGGATCACCAAGTAGAAAATATGGCGGGTTCAATCAAGGATGCGGCTGAAAGCGTTACCCATCAGGTTGGAGACACCCTTGATAGCGTTAAAGCAAAGATTGATGAAACCGATGTCAAAGGGCTAGCTGAGTCTGCAAAGCAGAAAATCAACGAAGCGGATGTCCGCGGTGTTAGTCAATCTATTCAAGGCAAAATTGACGAAGCAGATATTCGTGGCGTAACCCAGTCTGTGCAGGGCAAAATTGATGAAGCAGATGTTCGTGGCGTAACCCAATCTGTAAAAGGCAAAATTGACGAAGCAGATGTTCGCGGCGTAACCCAGTCTGTGCAAGGCAAAATCGACGAAGCAGACGTTCGTGGCGTAAGCCAGTCTGTAAAAGGCAAGATTGATGAAGCAGACGTTCGCGGGGTCACAGATTCTGCCAAAAGAGCAATTAATGATGATCTAAAGCCTGCGATCAAAAACACCATCGATCAAACATCTCAAAAAGCCAAAAATGCTGCCAGTAGCGCAGCTTCAGCAGCAAAAACGTCCCTAGAGAAACCCTCATCTAGTACGAAGCCAGAGGGTTGGACAGATCCTTTAATTGAGCAAAAAATCCAGGAGAATCAAGGGATGCTTTAGTTCCTTTGATTCTCAGTAATACATAAAGATGGGGAGCACCTTTTTCGAGTGCTCCCCATCTTTTGTGGTTGTTCATTACCCAACCTATGCAACGACTGCACTTCAGGGATTATGACTGAGTTTGCTCAGTTTGATCGCGAATTAGGGCACTCCAGTTGTCATCGGTCATCGCGGCGGTCAGGTCTGCTTTAGGGTCAGCAGCCTGGGCTGCATCCTGCTCTTTCGCCAGTGAGCTATCGGCCATGGCGCGACGAAGCTTGAGCTTTTTGGCTTCGTAGGCTTCCCGTTCGGCGGCAGACATAGCCTGGGTAGCGGCTTTACCCACGGTGCCATCCCAGGTGCCGTCGACATTGCCGGGCGGGGGGCTGGGCAATGCGGCAATCCATTCATCCCGCAGGGCCGCCATCACCTCTCGATTCGGAAAGCTAAAGGGTTGCACCGTGACCAGGGCACAGACCGCTTCCCCTTTTTCGAGCAAATGGCTGCGCAACGATAGGGAGACATTACGAGAGATACCAATAAACTGAGTCTGACCGTCGCGGTCGAGCACGGCATAGACCCCGGTGACCTTGGCATCCTCGGTTTGGTCGCACCAGTTGGCAACGGGTAGGGGGCTATTGCCGGTAGAAGCCGTAGGTGGGGCGGCAGCGGTATCAGCCGCGTGTTCGTCGGCGGCGCTATACAAAAAGTCGTGGAGACTGCGATGCTCAACGGGGACGTTCTGATGTTCAATCGCCTTTGGCGCGTCTGATTTTTCGGAGGTCACAGGCTTGCCTTCGTGGATAACTAGGCTTCATTATCGTCCTAATCACCTCAACTGGTAACCTCAGGCGCTGATGCGGTTGCCGCCATCGATCGCTTGACCTTGTTGATCCACCCTTCGCTGAGTCGCAGCACCTCTGAGTAATTCAAATCTGTATCTAAAACGAGGTCAAACACAAAGGGCGAAAACCGTTGGGGAAACCACTGGTGAAGCTTGCGACCCACAGTGAGCCGCAGAAAAAACTCAAGCACTAATGCTTTGCTGCGCGGAAAGGAATAGTCTGACAAATCTCGCAGGGCATGGGCCTCGATTACCCGCTGCTGAGAAAACTGGGGCAACACCTGCGACCAATCATCCTGATACTGGTCGAGTAACTGATTAACCCATTCCACATCCTGCAGGGCTGAGTTGCAACCCTGGCCAATGGAGGGCGAAACGGCATGGGCGGCATCACCCAAAATTAGAATGCGATCGCCCTGGTGAAAGCGATCGCATGTCAATGTCGTCAATCGGGCCGTAGGGCGTTGCAGCAGAGCCTCGGCTTCGGCCTCGCTGAGCAGTGGGCGAAAGGTGGGTAGCTGGGTAGCAAAATAGTCCAGCACATCGGCTTTGGTCTTTAGCCTACCAAACGGGCTGTTTTTAGCACTAAAAATAAAGGCTCCGTGCATTTGGTCGCCTGGCTGCGGAGCTAGCAGAATGCGCGCATCGCCCCCGATATTGCAGGCGTGGATAAAATCTGGGGCCAACTCAACGCCTTGTGATCGGTTGGTGCGCGCTAGAAAGATCGATTTATAGGCATCGGGCACAAAGGCTTGTTGGCAGTTAAGGCCATGCTCAGCTACCAGCGCGGCTCTGACACAAGACTTGGCCCCATCGGCACCAATCAAGCGATCGTAGTTGACGCTAAAGCTTTGGCCATCGGCGGCTTGAAAG
This sequence comes from Nodosilinea sp. WJT8-NPBG4, assembly GCA_019359285.1. Taxonomy (GTDB): domain Bacteria; phylum Cyanobacteriota; class Cyanobacteriia; order Phormidesmidales; family Phormidesmidaceae; genus Nodosilinea. Next base: position 36,176 of record JAHHHQ010000058.1, on the reverse strand, counting down.
CTCACGGTTTGGGCCTGGCTATCGACCCCCTGGCAAGGGCAGTCAAAGGTGAGGCTCAGCTGCGTTGGCTCAGGGTAGCGAGCGACAAGCTGCTCTAGCAGCACTAGCACCAGCCGGTTGCGATCGACGGTGAGAATGGGGTGTTTACGCGGAATGCAGCGGGCCTTGCTTTTGCGATGTACATAGGTACCTCGACACATGACGCTGTATTCAGCGATCGCCTCTTCTAACCCTGGAATGTTTTGCAAGGCTCGCCGCCCCCGGTGTTGCAGAGAAATGGGGAACGACCGCTGTTGGTCAGGTGCAATCTGGCGCGGATCGGGGCGGCGATCGTAGATCTGCACGCGATAGCCCCGGCGCAGGAGGTAGTGGGCCAGCAATAGTCCGGCTGGCCCCGCGCCAACAATCACAATGATCTGAGATGAAGTGTCGATCATTCGCACTCACTAGGAACGAACAAGTGTTTCGAAGGCGTTGTTCTCGTGATAATACGTCGGCGACTTCCCTTTTGGACAGGAATGTAATCTCAAGCATCATTTGTCTGGTGCGAAGCGATCGGGATTATGTTGCCTTGTCTGGAACGACAAACGAGAACTCCAGAGCAGCAAACCTTCACAGCCCTCTCCTGTAGTGCGATCGCCCGCCGTAGGAGGGCTCTCCATCACCCGCCAATCTCTGGAATCCTAAATCGATCGGCGAAATCAAAGCGATCGCACATCACCCCTAAACCCCATGCCCCTCCATCTCGTTTCTACAGTGTCAGATTTCTTGTTATTGAAATGTACTAATTGTCAGATGTATGACTTCTAATTTATCTGTGCCAACAAACCACAATAAGTAAGGTGATAACCTGAATCCTATTGGGTTTTACTGGGTGTCAGCTAACCTACGAGATGTCAACGCTTTTCGGCCTTGTGTCAGTCAAATAAGTAATGGTGTCTCTGAGGCCTATAGTCCTGACTACGCTACCTATCCATCGCTTGAGGAAAAGTAGCTTTCATAGTAGCCAGAGATCATAGTTAAGTTTTGGTCTCTCGATTACCACTTCTCGCCTCAGCATATGCAATCATCATCTAGTTAAGCAACTCGAGCGAAAACCTGCTGACTCACAATATCGCCCTATAATCTAGAAAAATCAGGCCAGCGAGGGGTTCAGCTCAATGATTTTAAATTTCCCTGTAAAGCCTAAAGTACTGAGTAGGTGCACAAAACCATGACTCAATTAAATGGGTCTTATTTAATTGATATCAAGTCAATTCCGGTAACAAAATCTGAACTACCAGCTACTAATTGTGCAGATCTTCCAGCCTACTTCGTAGGTAGTACGGCTCCTAACAACGTCGAAGATAAAGTGTACTCTGTTTCCGATCCAGAGCCCGCCATCAAGCAGATTGCTGAATTTCTGTGTGCCCAAGACTGCCCAGAACTTTTAATTGCTATTCATGGTTACAACACCGCTCTGGGCGAGTTTGCTACCGATGAAAATCAGCTAAAGCAGGGCGGTGGTGTAAAGGGGTGGTACCAAGATATTCGTAATCATATTGTCAAAAACTGCGATCGTAGACCCCAGGGCTTAGTCTTTATTGGTTATCGGTGGCCCTCTGAGCAGATCAAAGGCTTTGGCAACGATTCATTAAGCAGCAAGCTTGGGGCCGCGCGCAGGTCTTTGCCTATCGTCTTAAAAGTAATTGTGGTGCTGGCGCTTGCGGCCTTGCTGGGGTTGAGCGTGGTGTCATTGACTACCCAGTGGTCGGGGTCTACGGCCTTTACCATCACTGGCGTTATCTTGCTGGTTTCAGCGACCCTTGCACTATCCACTGTCCTGACGCTGTTTCTTCTACGCGTTGTGGGCTACTTGCGAGATGCTTACCGGGCCACTAACTTTGGGGTGCCAGACCTGGTGGAATTCATGCGCCAGCTGGATAAGGCCATTGTGGAGATTGGTGGGTTAAAAGGCGGCCGCGTCAAGCTGTCATTTATTGGGCACAGCATGGGGGGCTTTGTGGTCACCAATACTGTGCGGATTTTGTCGGACGTGTTTGATGAAAACTCAGTTGGATATACCAACCTAGGCTTGGGTAAGGCTAAGGCTCCTTCGCCTAATATCGGCCATGTTTTTGCCTTGGGGCGACTGGTGTTGGTAGCACCCGACATCCCAGCAGAAACAATCATTTCTAGCCGGGCTAACTTTCTCACCTCGTCCCTGCGGCGCTTTGAGGAGACCTACCTATTTAGCAACGAAGGCGATATGGCCTTAAAGCTGGCCTCTACGGCAGCTAACTACGCAAGCTTTCCAGCTCGTACCCGCGAGGGAGGCTATCGCCTCGGAAACGTGGTGGTGAAGTTGCCCGAGGCTAGTACAGTCCAGCCCAGTGCTGCTAACCAGTACGGCATTGTCAACCTTGCCCCAGAGACTGGCAAGCTTCTGGATATGACAACGCGATCGCAGTTTGCCACTCAAGGCATTGCACCCAGCTCTGAAGTCATCACTCTGCCAGAATCAGAGGAAGCGGACACAGCAGAAACGATACAAACCGTGAAAGCGTCGTCGTACCTGAAGTACCTGTATACCCTACCCAAGACTTCGTTGCTCGACAGGCAAATTGAACTGCTAGTGCCAACCCAAAAGCCTATTGCAGAATTGTTCACCGTCTTTGACTGCACCGACTATCAAGAGGCCCTCCCCGATCAAAAACTAGTGGGTGTTTTGAGCCATGCCCTGGGCAAGCAATCGCTGAACTTTTGGGATTACGTCAAGCTCACTTTCGCTTACTTTAGGGGCAAAATTGACACCCACGGCGGCTACTTTTGCCCCGGCAGTGCCGATATAGACCCCAAAAATGGGCCAGTCAAACCCGAGGCTCGGCTGTCAAAGCAGTTGATCTATGGTTTAGCCTGTCTGGGCTTCCAGCCACTGCTGGCTACAATGGCAGGCTCTCCCAATTTTGAAGACCGCACCCTCGAAGAGCGCAGGCAGGCGTTACAGCAGTTTTCAGACCTGTGCGAAAAGCACGGCATTCAGGCCTTGCTAGCGGCCGAACGCTATAATCAGGCCATTCTTGGGATTGGAGAGCGCGATCGCAGCGGTTATTAACCACCTTTAAAGACGACCTAGAGAGCATTACCCGTGATCACCAACCTATTCTAAATGATTGCAGCACCGTTTGTTTTAGCCTTTATCGTTGGCTTTATGCTTAGCCAGAGTGACTAAAGAGGGATTGCTGTGAGCAGCTGGCATTAGTAGTAGTACGGTAAACACACTTTCCCTCTATGTCGTCCTAGGACAATACCTTCGATTGCAATAGCGCTCTTCAATGACTCTAGGCAGAGGAAAGTATTTGTGAGGGAGTTACAGACGCACCTGGAAACAGATTCATGAACCCGATGAGCGTCTGAAACCCTTTCTCCAACTGGGGAACTGGGAAGAACTCCAGCCAAGGTTGTAGCAGATTCGAACTCACCCAGGGCAACAGAATGAGGCGAAGGTTATTGAGCCAGTTCTTCTATCCATTCCCTGCACCCCAGGCTGAATTTTGGGTAAACGATAAGATAACACCTAAGGTATCTCGTTTCGGAGGGTTAGTTCCGTCAGGACGCATTGGTGGTGTGTGCAAGGTGACAATCCAATAGGCGCTTATGACAATCTCCCACCACTTTTCAATTGCAGCATAGTCAGTCATGCGACAGTCAGCCCATCCGAGTTCACTCTTGCTTTGCTTGAAGCCATATTCCACCCAGTTTTTCAGGCCGTACAGGTCTCCGACCGGCTTGTAGGAGATCCTATCCATCCACGTCATGACTATCCAGGTCGGGGCCAAGGGTCAAGACATCTTTATCTGCGGTCAGTTGCCAATAGCGTTGGGCACGGCGTTTGCCATAACAACCCTCGGATAAAGCGAGGCCCGCGGCAAACGCGAGACTCGCTTGCTTTGATGTGTTAAGGGGTGCTTACAGCCATGGGCAAACTCCTGAAACCATAAGTTGTCCAAAATAGACAACTTATGGTTTCAGTCACAAACAGGGACAAGGGATGACGGGCTTGAATAGTTGCCTATCACGCAAACAATCAAACACCTGAAGTAATTATAGATAAAGAGCTTCAGGCAGGCTAGATTTTCGGCGGACTAATTTTGGACTAAATTTTCGAGCCTTCTGGAGCTTCGTAAAGGCGTCTTGATTGAAGGTGCGGAAGCCTAGGAGGTGCCGCTTTATCACCACACAAGGATAGCTGATGCGCCTCAGCTTGACTCACGGTGCCATTGCCGAAATCACTGATAGAGTAAAGTCTCATCACTGGTCTTTTAAGTTACTTTGCAAGACTATTTAAGAGACCTGTAAGTCTCGCTGTAGGACTATCTAATCGACTTCTGCTCTTTAGCTGAAGCTAAAGAGCAGAAGTCGCGTGGCTGCGATCGCCCTTTGAACCGTTCCGCCCCTCCATCACCCTCTCTTCCAAAAACCTAAAAAGCAGCCACTCTCAGTGTCAAGTCTCTAAAGTCTTAGGACAAGACCAGCATCTAGGTGCCTAAGTCTCAAGATGAGATTTAACTAGAGCAAAATCATAAGTCTGCCAGGTTCATTTCCTTGGGTATAGGCAATCTGCCTTGGAGACCTGCAATTTAAGCCCGGTTGTTTCTATCCCTTGCAGAGCGTAGAGACTGAGAGAGCAGTATGGAAAGTTGAACTTTCCTGTCTTTTTCTCGTGATCCCAGAGGGTTTGGCAACGCATTTGATAAGTAGCCTGAGCGTTTACGCCTAGCTAGAGTGCCTGTTAGTCCGCTTCTTTACAAAAGTTATTTGCGATAGATTTCAATTATGGGTGGGGCAAAAACTGGAAAGCTATAATTAACGAAACAACGAATGTCTTCAAAGGAGCTAATGGGCTTTTTTGTGGAAACACCTAATAGAATCTGGCTCCCTTGAGTCAGCGACCAGACAGCTAAAAGCAATTGGAGAGGTAGAGGCGCTGCACTAGTTTCAATCAATTATTGGTAAGCATTGAATAAAACCGGTGCTGAAATGATTGGTAAAGTGCATAGCATCTGATTTTTGATTGCTGTTTTTAGATCATCAGGTAATAGGCTAAGGGATCTATGCCCTAACGCATCAGGCCTAATCCTTTAGCTATCGCCCCCGCTTCAAGGTCATTAAATACGGTAGTTAGCTTACTTAAGGTAGTTAGCCGTCGGTTTGTCCATTCTTCTCATTCCTCCGTCGTTTCTGGCGAAGGAAACCGTTTGGTAGTGTCTCCATCCTTAATTTAGTTACTCAGGTCAAATAAACGCGAACGGGTCACCGCTTTCGGTCTACATCCCCTCACTTCCCAGCCGCTATGACTACCCCAACTCTCTTCAATCTCGCGCTTCGCGAAGCGTATAGCCTGTGGCATCCCAAAACCAGAAACCAACTCGAATCGAGTATCCCTACGGGAAGTGCATGTGCCAGTCCCACCATCCTTCACCGCACTCTACCGTCTTTGCTTGATGGTGCGGATGGCTTAGCCATTGCCAACGATCGCGCCCTCAACCAATGGCGCAAGGGAAGTTGGCAATCCTTTTCTACCGAGGCCTTTCGTCGGGCGGTAGAAGAATTTGCTCTGGGGTTAGAGACCTTTGACTTGCACCGGGGCGATCGCGTTGCTCTGATGATGCACAGCGATGTGGGGTTTGCGATCGCTGACCTTGGCACCCTGCTGGCTGGGTTTGTTAACGTGCCCATCGACCTTACCCAGACCATCGAAAACATTCTGCTAATTTTGCAAGAGGTCGAAGCGCCGCTGCTGGTGGTTTCTAACCCCGCTTTGTTCGACCAAATTCGCCCCTACCTATGGGAAGTGCCCACTCTAAAAACTGTGATTTTGGCCGAGGTGCCCGATAGTTGGCAGGCCGAGCAGACCGGCGGCAGTGAGTCAGTCTCGGACGCAGCGCTGCCGATACCGGCCTCTGAAACCTGTTTACAAATTCCCCATTTACTCTGTGAAACGCCTATTCAGCAGCCATGTCCGCCGGTGCCCCAGGCGTTGCGAGTGTGCGCGTTAGCCGAGATGCGTGAGCGGGGACGACAGCGGTGGTCAGCTGAGGCCGTTCAGGCTTTAGAAAATGCGATCACACCCGCCGATCTAGCCACCATCATCTACATTGCCAGCGAAACCAAGCGCCCTAAGGGGGTAATGCTCAGCCATGAGGCGATCGCGGCCAACGTACTAGCTTCGTTTTCTAGCTACCCCAACCTCCAAACCGGCCCCGACGAAGTGGCCCTGCTGTTTTTGCCCCTCAACCACATCTTTGCCCGTGTGTTTTTGTATGGCCACCTGGCCTGGGGCCACAGCATTTATTTCTCTGACCCCAACCACCTGATCAAGCACCTGCGCCGGGTCAAGCCCACCTTGTTAATTACCGTGCCTCGGCTATTAGAAAAAGTGCATGAGCGCATTCTCGATCAGGTTAACCACCTCAGCCATTTCGATCGGCGGGTGCTGCAATGGGCCATCAATCTCACGGCTCGGTTCGATCCCAGTCAGCCGCCGCAAAAGCTCTACCGTCTGCAAATGCAGCTGGCCGAACGACTCGTATTTATCAAATGGCGCGAGGTGTTTGGTGGCCGGCTCAAAGCCTGTATCTGTGGCGGTGCCGCCCTATCTAGCAATCTCGTCAAGTTTTTCTCGGCGGCGGGGGTGCCGGTCTATCAAGGCTACGGCCTCACCGAAACCAGCGGCGTCCTCACCTACACTCGCGCTGGCTATAACCGACCTGGCACCGTCGGCCTGCCCATTCCTGGCGTTGAGATTGCCCTCGCTGCTGACCAAGAAGTTCTGGTGCGCGCACCCTTTCTCATGCAGGGCTACTACCATGACCCCGCCGCCACCGCCGCCGCCCTCACCCCCGATGGCTGGCTACACACCGGCGACTTCGGCACCCTTGATGCCGACGGCTTTCTCACCATCACCGGGGTGAAGAAAGCTTTATTCAAACTCTGCACCGGCAAATACGTTTCCCCCCGCCCCCTAGAGCAGGAATTACTGGCCTCCCCCCTGGTGGCTAAGGCCATCACCGTCGGCGCTAACCACAAGTTCTGCGCCATGGTGATCGTGCCTGACCTAGATGCCCTGCGCCACCAAGTTGAGAATTGGGACCTTGATCTAACCCAACCCGACTGGTGGCACCATCCCCGCATCAACGCCCTCTACCAAAGCCTGATCGACACCGCCAACTGCCATTTTCCCTACTGGTCCACCGTGCGCAAATTTGCCCTAGTTGATCAAAGCGAGGGGCTAGACGAGGTGGTGGAGCGGTTGTATGGGGAGGGAGGTACTAAGGGGGAGACGGGAGATGAGGGGGATGGAGGGGATGGGGAAGCTTGTCCGGTGTATGCGCGATCGCTAATGCGCTACTAGAAGGCGATCTAAAGATCAGAATAAGCCATCACTCCCTACCTTCCTTACCTTCCTTATCTCCCTCACCTCCCCTACCTCCCCTCCAACTACGCCAAATCAAGGAGCCAACCATGCAAACACCCTTCCAAACCGCTGCTGTCCTCGGAGCCGGGGTCATGGGTACCCAAATTGCGGCTCACCTGGCCAATGCCGGGCTCACGGTTCACCTATTAGAACTGCCCTCTCAAAAAGGCAGCAAAAACGACCTGGTAGAAGGAGCCTTCAAAAAAGCTTGCAAGCAGTCGCCGCCAATTTTCTACAGTCAGCAAGCGGTGAAGCGCGTCATTCTAGGCAACTACGAAGAACATTTCGATCGCCTGTCCACGGTAGATTGGGTGATTGAAGCGGTGGTCGAAAACCTCACTGTCAAGCAGGAGTTGTTTGCGCGGATTGAGCGCACCGTTGGCCCAAACGCAGTGATTTCTACCAACACCAGCGGGCTGCTGATTCGCCAAGTGGCTGAGGGGCGATCAAAATCCTTCAGAAAGCGGTTTTTGGGTACCCACTTCTTTAACCCGCCCCGCTACCTAAAACTGCTAGAACTCATTCCCACCGCCGATACCGACTCTGCCGTGATCAATCGCGTAGCCGCGTTTGGTCGCGATCGCCTGGGCAAAGGCATCGTTGTTGCCAAAGATACCCCCAACTTCATTGCCAACCGCATCGGCGTTTTTGTGTCGATGCTGGGTTTGCGCTCCTTTATTCGCGGCGATTACACCATCGAAGAGATCGACACCCTCACCGGCAGTCTGGTAGGGCGACCCAAATCGGCCACCTTCCGCACAGCAGATTTGGTGGGGCTCGACACGCTGCTCTATGTCGCCGATAACCTCTATCCCGCCATTCCCCACGACGAGCGGCGCGAGCTGTTTCAGCCCCCCGAGCTGATGCGCAAGCTGGTGGCTACTGGCACCCTGGGGGCCAAGTCAGGTCAGGGTTTTTACAAAAAAGTAGATGGCGAGATTCGCTCGCTGAACCCTCAAACCTTTGGCTATGACTCGCCGTGCCCGGTCAACCTGGGGAATTTGGACGGGCTGAAGAAACAGGATTTAGCTGAACGGCTGCGTCGTTTATATAAAGAGCGGAGTCGCGCCGGAGATTTCTTCCGCCAGACCATGCTTGAAACCCTGGCCTACAGCGCTAACCGCATCCCCGAAATTGCCGACAGCCCGGCTGACATCGATCGCGCCATGTCCTGGGGCTTTGGCTGGGAGATGGGGCCCTTCGCCATCTGGGATGCCCTAGGTCTTGACCGGGTCATTCAGGACATGACCCAAGCTGGGCTAACGCTGCCCTCCTGGTTAAAGCCCATGCAGGCAACTGGCGCTACGGGCTTCTACAGTGCCGACCCGGCTATCACCACGCCCACCGTCTATGTGCCCGGTGAAAGCTATGTCTCCCTAGAAATTCCTAGCCATGAACTCCATCTAGTCGATTTAAAGGCTAAGACACCGCTATGGCACAACAGCGAGGCCGCTTTACTCGATGCCGGAGACGGGGTTACGCTGTTCGAGTTTCGCTCTAAGGCCAACACCCTCAGCACCAAAGTGGTCGAGGGCTTGGGTGCCGCCCTCGACTGGCTGGCCGCCCACGACAACTACCACGGCATGGTGATCGGTAATGAAGGCCCCAACTTCTGCGTCGGCATCAACCTGGCTGAGGTGGGCAAAATCGCCCAGTGGGAAAACCTCAACCCCCTCAACCGCAACCATCGCACCATTGCCAAGCTGCTCCATGACGTCCAGACCCTGGTGCAGCGCATTTACTACTTCCCTAAACCCGTGGTTGCTGCTATTCAGGGGCGGGCGCTGGGGGGCGGCTGCGAACTCGCTATGGCCTGCCCCCACGTGGTCGCCGACGCCGAAACCTACATCGGTCTGGTGGAACTCGGCGTCGGGCTCATTCCCGCTGGGGGCGGCCTCATGCGTCTCGCCCGCTGGGCCGGTCAGCGCGCCATCTCCGACGAACCCGCCGACATTCTGCCCTGGCTGAAGCAGGTATTTCGCACCGTCGGCATGGCCCAAGTCTCTAACAGTGCCCACGAAGGCATCGAGCTAGGCTTCTTGCCCGCTACCACCCAGATCGTGATGAATGGCGATCGCCGCCTCTACGCCGCCAAACAAGAAGTGCTCTGCCTGCACCACATGGGCTACGCGCCCCCGCCCCGCCAGCCCATCCCCGTCCTCGGCCAACCCGCCCGCGCCATCCTCGAACACATGGCCTACGTCATGCACGCGGGTAGCTATATCAGCGACTACGATCGCAGCCTCGCTAACCGCCTCGCCTACGTCCTCACCGGCGGTGACCTCACCGTCCCCGCCGCCGTGGATGAGACCTACCTACTGAACCTCGAACGCGACAATTTCCTGCCGCTAATCGACGAACCCAAGACCAAAGAGCGCCTACTGCACATGTTGAAGACGAAGAAACCCCTAAGGAACTAGGGAAGTGGAGAGGCGAGGAAGGTGAGGAAGATTTTAACCTAACCCCCCCCTCATCTCCCTTATCTTCCCTATCTCCCTCATCCCCCCATCCCCTCATCCCAGACTCTAGCCATGAACACCACCGCCTACATCGTCAGCACCGTCCGCACCGCCGTGGGCAAAGCGCCCCGAGGCACCCTTCGCCACACCAGCCCCGACGATTTGGGAGCTGCGGCTTTAAGGGGCGCGATCGCTCACATTCCCGCCCTTGTCTCTGACCACATCGATGATGTGATCATGGGCTGCGCCATGCCCGAGGCCGAGCAAGGGTATAACCTGGGCCGGCTAATTGCTTTGCGAGCGGGTTTGCCCGACTCGGTCTCCGGTTGCACTGTTAATAGACTGTGTGCCTCGGGGTTGCAATCTATTGCCATGGCCACCCAAGCCATTGCCTGGGGCCAGGCCGATGTGATCGTAGCGGGCGGCGTCGAGTCTATGAGCATCATCCCCATGGGCGGGCACCAGTTTTCTCCTAGCACCGAGCTGTTTGGGGAGATGCCCGACGCCTACATTCCCATGGGCCTCACCGCCGAGAAAGTCGCCGATCGCTTCCAGGTTTCCCGCGCCGACCAGGATGCTTTTGGGCTGCGATCGCACCAAAAAGCCCTTGCCGCCCAGGCATCCGGTCGGTTCAAAGCCGAAATCGTCCCCGTCACCGTGCGCACCACCGAGTACCTCGACGGCCAGGCCCACACCCATGAGCTGACCTTCGACACCGACGAAGGCCCCCGCGCCGACACCAGCCTGGAGGCACTGGCCCAGCTCAAACCCGTCTTCAAAGCCAAGGGCACCGTCACCGCTGGGACATCCTCCCAAATGTCTGACGGAGCCGCCGCTACCGTCGTCATGGGCGAAAATACCCTCCGCGAACTCGGTCTCCAGCCCCTGGGTCGCCTGCTCGGCTTCGCCGTCGCCGGAGTGCCCCCCGAGATCATGGGCATTGGCCCCATCGCCGCCATCCCCAAAGTGCTGAAGCAGGTCGGCCTCACCCTCGACGACATCGGCCTGATTGAGCTCAATGAAGCCTTCGCAGCTCAATCTCTCGCCGTCATTCGTGAACTGGGTTTGAACGAAGAGATTGTTAACGTCAACGGCGGTGCGATCGCCCTTGGGCACCCCCTCGGCTGCTCCGGTGCCAAGCTCACCGCCACTCTGCTCCATGAAATGCAGCGACGCGGCACGCGCTATGGGCTGGTGACCATGTGCGTCGGCGGCGGCATGGGGGCAGCGGGGGTATTTGAGAACTTAGTGCGATGAAAATGTTGAGTTTTGAGTTGTTGCGTAGGTTGGGTGGCGCGTAGCAAAACCTAACAAGCAAAGCCTCAACAGGGTGGGATAGCCGTCTCGGCTGTCCACGATTAGGCAAGATGCCTAACTTACAAAGCTCTCCTCCCTCCGCAATTCAAAACTCAAAACTCTTCTCCCTGCACCCTCCCCCAATTCAAAACTTCCCACCACCCAAGGCCCACTATGCTCCTACCTACACTTCTTCTGTCCCTCACCATTATCCTTATCCTTTTAATCGCTGTCCCTTCGCTCCGGCGAAGTCTTATTTCAACCCCGCTTGGCAAAGTTGCTCGCAAACAGCTGCCCAAAATCTCCGATACCGAGCGGGCCGCGATCGAGGCAGGCCAAGTCTGGGTCGAGGGAGAATTCTTCTCTGGCCAGCCCGACTGGCAACGGCTGCTCAACGAGCCCTACCCCCAGGTGCCGCCTGACGTGCAAACCTTTCTCGATGGGCCGGTGGAGCAGGTTTGCCAGCTGGCGACTGACTGGGAGATCTACCAGCGCAAAGACCTGCCCCCCGAGGTGTGGAAGTTTCTCAAGCACGAGAAGTTCTTCGGCATGATGATTCCTCAGGAGTTTGGCGGCCTGGGCTTCTCGAACCTGGCCTACAGCGCTGTGATGGTGAAGCTGGCCTCCCGCTCCTTCACCCATGTAGCAACAGTCGGCGTAACCAACTCATTGGGGCCAGCCAAGCTGTTGTTGCGCTATGGAACGCCCGAGCAAAAGGCGCGCTACCTGCCCCGACTAGCAATTGGCGAAGAAATTCCCTGCTTTGCCCTGACCGAGCCCCTGGCTGGGTCTGATGCCGCCAGCCTCACCTCTCGCGGTGAAGTATTTAAAGGAGAAGACGGCCAGCTATATCTGCGGCTGAACTGGAAGAAGCGGTATATCACGCTGGGGGCGATCGCCACCCTGATCGGCCTCGCCTTTCGCCTCTACGACCCCGACAATCTGCTGGGTCTGGGGCATGACGTGGGCATCACCTGCGCCCTGGTGCCGAGAGAAACTCAGGGCGTCGTCATCGACCATCGCCACGACCCCATGGGCGTCCCCTTCTTTAACTCCCCCATTGAGGGCCACGATGTAGTGCTGCCCATCGACCAGATCATCGGCGGCGTTGCCCAGGCAGGCCAGGGCTGGAAGATGCTGATGCAGACTCTGGCGGCCGGGCGAGGCATTAGCTTCCCCGCCACATGTACGGGGGTGGCCAAGCTGGTGGCGCGGGTGGCCAGCGCTCACAGCGTTGTGCGCCAGCAGTTCGGCTTGCCCATCGGTCGCTTCGAGGGTGTCGAAGAACCTCTGGCCCGCATTGCCGGTTTAACCTATGTCGTCGATGCCGCTCGCCTCTACACCTGTGGCGCTGTAGATAGTGGGGCGCAGCCGGCGGTGGTGAGCGCGATCGCAAAGTACCAAAGCACCGAGCTAGCTCGCGCCATCGTCAACGACGGCATGGATATCCTCGGCGGTTCTGGCATTTGTCGGGGGCCGCGCAACCTGCTGGCTAACGTCTATACCGCCATCCCCATCGCCGTCACCGTCGAGGGGGCCAACATTCTCACCCGCACCTTGATGATCTTCGGTCAGGGCGTCATCCGCTGCCACCCCTATCTCTACGACGAAATTCAGGCTCTCTACGACAGCGATTGGGTTGCCTTTGACCAGCTGCTGTGGGGCCATGTTGGCGCGTTTATTCACAATGTTGGGCGATCCATTGGGCTGGGCCTCACCCAGGGGCGACTGGCCAAAGCTCCCGTCAGCGGCCCCACCGCCCGCTACTCCCGCAAACTCTCCTGGGCCTCTGCCACCTTCGCCGTCCTCACCGATATCGCTCTAATCTGCTACGGCGGCAGCCTCAAGCGTCACGAAAACATCACTGGCCGCTACGCCGATGCCCTTTCCTGGCTCTACCTGACTAGCGCCGTGCTGCGCCGGTTTGAGGCCGAAGGGCGACCCGACGCCGACCTGGCAACGGTAGAATGGGCAGCCCAATATGGCCTTGTTCAAATTCAAACCGCCTTTGAGGGCATTGTCAGCAACCTGTCGCTGCCTGTCGCGGGTGCCCTGGTCAAACCGTTGATGCTGCTGGGGTTGCGGCTGAATCCTCTAGCGACTCTTCCCGCCGATCGCCTGGGGCACCAGGTGGCGAAGGATTTGCAAACGATGGGGGGCATGCGCGATCGCCTCACCTCTGGCATCTATCTGCCCACTGACCCCACCGAAGCCTTGGGCCGCCTAGAGCAAGCCCTCAGCCTCAGCCATCAGGCCGACACCATTCACCGTCGCTTCAAAGATGCTGTCCGCGACGGGCAGCTATCCATCGATAGCACAAATCAAACGGAATCTCTGGAGACCCTAGCCCATCGGGCGGGTCTGCTCACCCAGATCGAATGGGATTTGCTGACGGTAGCAAATGAAGCCCGTAAAGACGCCATCCAGGTCGATGCCTTCACCTTTGACGAGTATGGGGCCGGCAGCAAAGTGGATCTGATTGATCTACCACAGCCGTTGCTGTCTAATTGAGGATGAAGTCCTTCTTGTATTGAGACTCACGAAAACCTATCTGGGACTCTTTTGGATTCAAGAGAGTCCCAAAATAAGATTAAAGGCAAGCTGGTGCCGCTGAACCGACCAGCCACCTATTACAATCCCGACAGCCGCACCTTGTAGGGAATTTCTTCGACTGGCACATCTTCAACATCCCAGTCGTCGTAGCGCATCTGGAGCCGCTTTTCTCCGGCGTATCCCACCAGCTTGCCTCCGTAGTGTTTGGCCTCCGTGCCCAAACTTTGAATGCGCACCATGCCGTTGAAGACCGTCGCGCGAGCTAGATAAATTACCAGGTCATCCCGGGAGGGGCGGTTCACCGTTGTGCTGGCAGTCAAATGGCCCAAGCCGCGCTCATCCATTTCTTGTCCTAGGGCCAGCGCCGTATTGCGAATGCCGCGAATCGCCACGATCGCCGCCGCTACCGCCATGGTGATATCGACCCCTTCATCAGTCAAAATTTCTTGGGTAGATAGAAACTGAAAATTGCGCTCTCCTAAATCGTTGCGAATGCGGCGGTGAATCAAATTCTCTGACTGATAATTCGTCAGTGCCCCCACGATCGCACCACAAGCCGCTCGAGGTTCCCGCCAGGGAGACTCGCGGGTTTTGCCATAGACCTGCTTGCCATCTTCTTGAATGCGCCCCACGTGGGTTTTGAGATCGATCGCCACCAGGGAAATCGACTCCGGGTTGCCCTCATAGACCCGCCGCTTGAGCTTCTCATCCAGCTCGTGAGCTACGGTAACGTGGGCCAGGGTAGCTCCATTGTCGGTGCCACCCCCGGCGGGGAAAAACGCCTCCAGCTTGAGTTCACCAATCTCCGATAGGGTCGCAAACCGAGAGGCTACCACATCGCGATAGCGCTTCGTCGCTTCGCCCTGGTGGATGCGATCGCCGCAGTTTGTATAGGCCAGCGTTGTCACCGCGCTGGGTAAATTCATGTCGGCTCCGCAGGCCTGAATGTCCGTCGGGCTGGCCCCAGCAAATTGCAGCTCGTCGCGCAGCAGTTGCAACCCCTTGATCAACGCATAGCGATCGCTGACGATCTCGTTTAGATAATTGTGGTAGGCATTGCGCTCCATGCCAAAGCTGGCGGGCAGCTGCCAAAATCGCTCAATTCGCACCTGGCTTGGGGCAGCGTCAAAGGGCAAAGTCATGGAAAGTAGACCCTTTTGGGTGAAATGGCTGTTTGAACTCATGCCATAGTAAGCGGTCTAGCTCAAAAAGCATCCCTCTGAGTGACCCTGAACCGAGGCGGAACTTCTTTGCATCTCAACAGTCTTATAATAAGTCTGCTAAGCATTCAAATGAGACCAATTAAAATACAATTGAGTCTCATTGTGGGATAATGATATTTCTGAGGTGTGTTTGGGATGCGATCGCCCGCCTTCCACCTCACCATTTTGTAGCTGGGCAGCTTGCCTGCTTTTGAATTGCCGAGACGGCTATCCTGCGTTATCTAATACTTGATTTCTAACTCTCGCTCACTAAAGTTTTTCGCTGACTAAAGGTTTCGGTAATTAACAACGGCGTTCGCAGAGCCGTTATCGTCCTATATTCTCAGTATTTTGTTGTCCTAAATACATCACTAAGCCCTTACCGAAATAAAAGCATGCTTAAAACCTTCGTCCTTTCTGCCCTAGCCGCCAGTGCACTGTTGATCACCTTGGTCGCCTGTCAGCCCACGGCCACCACCCCAGACACTGAGGCAGACACCACCACCGAAGCCGAAGCCCCCGTCGCCGACGCACCAGACAGTGATGCCGTCGTCGCTGGCGATCGCGCCGACTACACCGAAGTGCCCGTGCCTGGTGGGGCCGTCGGCGAAGAGCCCACCGAAGTAGCCCTTGCCGCCTTTGGCAGCACCGAGCCGGGGGAAGGCAACTTTGAGGAAAAGGTTGAACTGGTAGAGCAAACCGACGATCAGTCTCTGGTGATTCTCACGCAAACCGGCCTCGCCGATGACTCTGTTAACGGCGCGCGCTACCGCCTAGAGTTTGTGCCCGAGGGCGACCAGTGGCGGCTCGACTGGGCCGGCAGCCAAGTGCGCTGCCAACCCGACCGGGGCTCCCAAGAGTGGTCTACCAACCTGTGTATGTAGAAGATTATTCTCCGTTAAGACTGTTGAAGAAGGTAATTCTCAAGGCTCGATTAGCTTGAGGATTGAGGAGATCAGCCTTTCGGACACCGTTCTATGACATCCATTCAGCGCATTGGCATTCTCACTAGCGGCGGCGACTGCCCCGGTCTCAACGCCGTTATTCGAGCAGTGGTTAAATGCGCTAACCGGCGCGGGTGGGATGTCATTGGCATACCCTATAGCACCGATGGCTTTATGCAGGTGGCCGAAGGTCAGTACGAGCCTGATCACTTACTGCTTACCGACCACGGCTACGATATCCCCGGTATTTTGCAGGGGCTTGACGTGCTGCAATTTCTTAGCGGCACCATCTTGGGCTCGCTCAGCAAAAGCCGCTTCGACGGGCCTGATCAGATCAGCAAAATTTTGGCGGGCTACGAGAAACTCAACCTTGACGCCCTGATCGCGATCGGCGGCGACGGCAGCCTCGACATCATCTATGACCTGGCCCAGCGCGGCGGTTGGAACCTGATTGGCATTCCCAAAACCATCGACAACGACGTACCGTTTACCGAAAAATCCATCGGGTTTAACACGGCGGTGCAGACGGTAAACAGCGCCCTTTACGACCTCACCTTTACCGCCGCCAGCCACGATCGCGTCATGGTGGTCGAAGTGATGGGTCGCGATGCCGGGCATTTAGCTCTCCACGGCGGCATTGCGGGCGGGGCCGACGTCATTCTCATTCCCGAACTGGTGCCTGATCTGAGCCCCCTTGTGGTCACCCAGATCTGCCAGCACATTGCCGATCTGCGACAGCGGGGCCGCAAGTTTGCCCTGGTGGTGGTGGCCGAGGGCGTCCACGGCGAGGACGGCAAACCCAAGCACCTGATTGGCGAATCTCTAGCTACGGCGATCGCCGATCGCAGCCGCACCCTCTGCCAAACCGGCGACACCGCCTACTGCGACATGGATCGCGTCGAAACCCGTGCCATGGTGCTAGGCCATATTCAGCGCAGCGGCATCCCCACCGCCAGCGATCGCCTGCTGGCCTCGGCCTTTGGCCGCAAAGCCGTGGATCTAATCGCCGAAGGCCGCTACAACCGCTTGGTGGTGTGGGAAGCGGGCCGCGTCCGCTCCAAAGACCTCAGCGATGTGATTGCCACCGTGCGCGAGTGCCACCTGCACGGCACCTGCCCCAGCCCGGTCGAAACCGACAGCACCATGGTGAAAGTGGCCAGGTCCCTGGGCATCTATGTGGGCGATCCCGATACGCTGCCCGACCCGAAAGCGGTGATGCAGGAGATTCAGGAAGTCTCGGTGTTAGCCTGAGACACCCGTAGGGAAAAATGGCATTTGCCAGCCCTAACCTGTGCCCAGACCCCGATTGGCTACAGCAACAAACGCTGCATTGGGGCGCAAGGCTTGCGCCTCTACAATTGCCGTTAGCCAGCCGATCAGTACACCAAGGTCGGGTACTCCGCCACATCAAACTCAAAGCAGTGCCGCCCTTCAGGGTGCTGCCATCGCTCTGCATCGGGGTTTGACTCCTGAGCGCTGAGGCGGTGGGTGCTGCTATCAGTGTCGAAGGTGGCACAGAGGTTAAAGTCGCGATCGCTCAGCCGCTCATATTCGTAGGGCTGGTTCGTCAGCGGGTCATTGCGCAGTTCGATCGCATCCAGGGTAGCGGGCAGCTCAAAGCTATCGTCATCGGCCAGATATTGCTCGTGGAGGCGCTGGGCGATCGATGCTACATCCTGCAACCGCTGGCGATCGGCGGCGATTTCACGCTGCCGTCCTGGTGTACCCAGCACCCAGAAGCCAGCAACAATCGCCAGCCCTACTGCCGCCGTGGCCACCGCTGCAAACGCCCGATCAAATGTCTGATTGTCAAACGTCTTATTCATGGGCCAAATTTAGAACCTTAGGGGCAGGCTTGCGCCGAATCCAGTCGAAGTAGTACCACAGCACCCCGCCGTCGAGCACCAGCACTACCAGCACCTTGAGCAAAAAGCGCGGCGTCAACTCGCCCCGCAAAAACGAGGTCAAAAAGGCAATCACGGCACCAATGGCAATGATGGTGGCGATCAGCAGGGTCAGGTAAGTGAGCACCTTGCGCACCTCCGAGAAATGCTTTTCGCGGTGGGCCGCTAGGTCACGGTTGATCTGCCGCATCAGCCCCAGGTATACCGGGTAGGCCACCAGCAGCCGCGCCAGGGCAAAGGCCACCTGCCAGGAGGGGTCGCCGTAGTAGTTGTTTAAACTGTCGGGAATCAGGTGGTTGATGAAGATAAAGGCCATTTCACCGAGCGCCTGAATCCAGATGCCCAGGGTGACAAAAGCCAATAAATAAAAGAAGGCATCGCGCGCTAGCTCGCCCGAGCCGCCGCGCGGCGTAGGCAGTGGGCGGCCCACCAGTTCTTCGTACACTTCAAAGAAGGCGCGCTCTACTTCGCGGGTAGGCCAGCCGTAGTCGCGCAGCAGTCTGCTGATGAACTCGTCGGAGGAGCCGCGATCGCGCGCCAGCAGAATGAACTGCACCAGCTCGCTGCGACTGTCGGGGGTAGGGGGAAGATCTGTACTCATGGGCCTACGGTAATCCGCCATAGATATTCTAAAAAGAATGAGTGATCCACCTGTTTAACTGTCCTTTAAAAACCGGAATCGGAGGGCAGCTCAGTGGCATATCCATTTGGTGAGAATGCGCATGGGTTGGCCAGTGGTGGGGTCGAGCCGAGATTTGCGATCGGTACGGGGTTCAGAAAAGCCGATGCTGTGGAGATGGGCGACAGGATAAAGGGCTACACGAGCCCGCTCGCGCCGCCGCACACCACCCGAAAACCAACGCTGCTGTAGATGCTGCTGGGCGCGTTCCCGAAACGGACCGCCGACCGGTAGAGCACAGGATTGTTGCCCCAGGAACCGCCCCGCAGAATTCGAAGGTCTTGGTTGCCGCCCGACCTCCAAGCAGAACCGTTTGTTGGTGCTCCATCGTAGCTGCTGTGCCCCACATCCTGGCACCACTCACATACATTGCCGTGCATGTCGTACAGCCCAAAGTCATTAGGCGGAAATTGTCCCACCTCAGTCGTTTGCTTTCGATAGAGACCTGCCGGTCCATCGCCATTGCTTTTGCTGCCGTCGTAGTTGGCTAAATCAGGGGTGATGGTAGCGCCAAAGTAAAACGGCGTATTGGTGCCTGCACGACAGGCATATTCCCATTCCGCCTCACTGGGCAGTCGATACTGTTTACCGGCAAGACGAGATACCCGCTCACAAAATTCCACCGCGTCATTCCAGGAGACTTGCTCAACAGGGTGGCGATCGCCCGTAAAACAAGACGGCTGCGGCTTTAACTCTTGCTGCACGGGCTCTAAAAGCGACACAGCATACCACTGCACCTGTGTCACCGGATACTTGCCCATGTAGAACTCAGGCACTCTGACTCTGTGCTGTGGACCTTCATCATCATTATCCCGGCCCACTTCTTTATCCGGTGAACCCATCCAAAAGGTGCCGCCGGGTACGTACACCATGTCTAGCACTACGTTCCGGTTCAGATTCTCTAAATAGGCCGATGGCTCCGTACCGACAAACGACACCGCCTGCACAGGCTTGGATGATGGTGGCTGTGAAGAACCATGTGCTTGCTGCCTACCGGCTTGAGAGAAATCGGGCACCTCTAGCCTAAAGATATCGGCGGTAAGTTTTGCCAGTGCCTCTAAACCACATCCAATCGGGCTTTCTGCCCAGACTAATAACTCTCCCACTCGTAGAGCCTGTGGTGCACTACCCGGTGATACATTGCCCGGCGGTGGCTGGGTTGCAAAAATCAGTTCTTCAAACTGCGCTGGAGGCAGTTGGGCTATCAGACGAAAGAGGCGACTGCGCTTAGCCGGGTCAGTCATGTATCAGCCGGAGGGTAAAACCATGTCGTCACTAATATACCGACTCTTTGCAGTCGTCGAGTACGTCCGTGCAACGATGCACCTCGGTCGTGTTCCTGGCGATCGTGATCGCGTACCTGACACCTACCAGCACTTGCTTAGCGATCGCGATCGCATCTTAGACACTCGTGATCGCATGCTTGACACTTATGGGCGCATCTTAGACACTCGCGATCGTATGCTTGACACTCACCAGCGCTTGTTTGGCGATCGCGATCGTGAAGCATATCACGTTAGTGTAATGACAAAATTCTCATTAGAGGGTGTAATTGAACCGACCATCCCTGTGAGGGCAAACAACCGTTTGCCTCGCAGGGGTCTGCCGTAGGGGCAAACGGTTGTTTGCCCCTAGTTCCCTATGCCATTCCCAAGTTCGCGGCCAAAAACGCCCACTTATCCGACACCTCTTCGATCACCTTTGCCGTTGGCTTGCCCGCCCCGTGTCCCGCCTTCGTCTCAATGCGAATCAGCACCGGAGCCTCGCCCCCGTGGGCCGCTTGCAGCGCCGCCGCAAACTTAAAGCTATGGGCCGGCACCACGCGATCGTCGTGGTCGGCGGTAGAAATCAGCGTCGCCGGGTAGGCCGTTCCCGGCTCCAAATTGTGCAGCGGCGAATAGGCATAGAGCGCCCTAAACTCCTCCTCATTCTGAGGCGAGCCATAGTCCGACTCCCAAGCCCAGCCAATGGTGAACTGGTTAAACCGCAGCATATCCATCACCCCCACAGCGGGTAGCGCCGCCGCAAACAGATCTGGGCGCTGGGTCATGCAGGCCCCTACCAGCAGGCCGCCGTTGCTGCCCCCCGCGATCGCCAGCTTTTTCGCCGACGTATAACCCTCAGAGATCAACCACTCCGCCGCCGCAATAAAGTCATCAAACACGTTCTGCTTATTCAGCTTCGTGCCCGCCAAGTGCCAATCTTCACCATACTCACCACCGCCGCGCAGGTTCGGCATCGCATACACGCCGCCCATCTCCATCCACACCAGGTTACTCACCGAAAACGACGGCGTCAGCGAAATGCTAAAGCCCCCGTAGCCATAGAGCAGCGTTTGGTTCTGCCCGTTCAGCTCAATCCCGGTTTTGTGGGTAATAAACATCGGGATGCGAGTGCCGTCTTTGCTGGTGTAAAACACCTGAGTCGTAGTGTAGGCACTGGGGTCAAAATCCACCTCGGGCTGGCGGTAGAGGGTACTCTCCCCCGTCATCATGTCGTAGCGATAGATCGTGGGCGGCACCGTAAAGCTGGTAAAGCTATAGAAAGTTTCTGTATCTTCCCGCTTGCCGTCAAAGCCACCAGCACTGCCAATCCCCGGCAGCTCTACCTCCCGCACCAGCTCCCCAGTCAGCGAGAAAATGCGGATCGTAGTGTAGGCATCCTTGAGATAATCCGCCACAAACTGGTGGTTGAGAATGCCGACCCCCTCCAGAGTGTCGTCGCTTTCGGGAATGATCTCTTGCCAGTGCGATCGCTCCGGCTGAGCAATATCGATCCCGATTAGCCGCCCCTTCGGAGCATCCAAATCAGTCGTAAACCAAAACAGCGACCCCTCGTTATCCACAAAGCTGTAGCTAGATTCAAACTCAGAGATCAGCTCGACCACAGGGCTCTCTGGGTTGCTCAGGTCTTTGTAAAACACCAGATTGTTGGGGTCAGTCCCCTTCCACACCGAGATGATTAAATAGCGACCGTCTTCGGTGACACCGCCGCCAAAGCCCCACTCTTTTTCATCGGGGCGCTCGTACACCAGCACGTCTTCACTTTGGGGTGTGCCCAGGCGATGGTAGTAGAGCTTCTGGTAGTAGTTGATCGCCTCTAGCTTGCTTGCCTCATCCGGCTCGTCGTAGCGACTGTAGAAAAAGCCCTGGTGGTCGTGGCTCCACGACGCGCCCGAAAACTTCACCCACTTCAGCAAGTCGTCGGTGTCTTCGCCAGTTTCAATATCGCGCACGCGCCACTCGACCCAGTCTGACCCCGCGCTCGACAGACCGTAGGCCATGTAGGCCCCGTTCTCACTCACCTCCATGCCGCTGAGCGAAACCGTGCCATCCTCCGACAGGGTGTTGGGGTCGAGCAGCATTTGGGGCTCGGCCTCTAGACTGGGCAGAGTGTAGAGCACGCTCTGGTTTTGCAGCCCGTCGTTTTTAAAGTAAAAGTACCGTCCGCCCCGCTTGAAGGGGGTGCTGTAGCGCTCGTAGTTCCAGATCTGGGTGAGGCGATCGTTAATGGTCTGCCGCCCCGACAACCCTTCTAAATAGGCCGAAGTCACCTGGTTCTGGGCCTCAATCCACTCCTGGCTGGCGGGCGACTGCGGGTCTTCGAGCCAGCGGTAGGGGTCGGGCACCGTCACGCCATGGTAGGTATCGACTTGGTCGTGCTGGGGGCTGGAGGGGTAAGTGAGGGAATTGGCAATCATAGGAGCTTGAGATAGACCAAGGGCTAGTAGTAACCCTAACAAGAAGCGTAGAGAATCGCGCACGAAATCATGCCCTTCGTTAATTCAGGAATCTACACCCTAGTCTTGGCTATCCACCCAATTTTCTAAAGCAACATTTGGATAGCTGCGAAAGTCTTCTAGGTTGTTGGTAACTAGGGTGAGATTGAGCCCAATAGCGTGGCTGGCAATCAGCTTATCTAGAGCATCACTGCGGCGATCGCGGGTAGCAGCGCGCACATCTGCATAAGCCGCCGCCGCGGCAGTATCAAAGGCTACCACTGGAATTAACTCAACCAGAGCATCGAGCGCCTGTCGATTCTGTAGTCGAGCTGCTTCTCTGCTTACGTAAACCCCGTATTCCAACTCAGCTAACGTAATCGACGAGATCACCACATCACCCTGACGACATTCTGCAAAACGTTTCGCGACAGAAGGGGGCTGGTGCTTCATTAAATAGATGCAGATATTGGTATCGAGCATATATTTCATAGCGTGTCTCGATTTTGATCAGATTGCGCTGGGCGTCCCTCAGTCATAAAGTCTTCAGAAAAAGCGGCAAACCGTTCCAAGACATCGATTAATGGCGCTCCCACTGGGCGAATAATTAGAGTGTCACCTTGGCGTTCAATGTCGTATTCCACATCTAGCTGCTCAAACTGAAGTTCCTTCGGAATTCGCACCGCTTGGGAATTGCCGCTTTGAAAAACACGCGTGCGCATAGGTAGATTCCCGTCGCAGAAATAGTGTATCTACAAGTATATACATCCCTGCGCGGAGACATCGGCGGCGAATAGCACCGCACTGAGCCCACGGCAGCGCTACACTAGCCACCGGGCGATTTTAGGAAACCGAGCCATGGGCGACAACGGCACCGACGAAACTACAGCGGCCAGAGTGCAGACGCTGCGATCGCAGCTGCAAGCGGCCAGCTACGCCTACTACGTGCTCGATGCCCCTGATCTGCCAGACGAGGTTTACGATCGCCTCTACCGCGAGTTGCAAGACCTCGAAGCCGCTCACCCCGATCTAATCACCCCCGACAGCCCCACCCAGCGCGTCGGCGAACGGCCCGCCACCCAGTTCACCTCCGTTCGCCACAACATCCCCCTCTACAGCCTTGAGAATGCCTTTGACCTGGCCGAATTTCGCGCCTGGGAAGACCGCTGGCGTCGGCAGGCCCCCGACATTGGAGCGGTAGAGTACGTCGCCGAACTGAAAATTGACGGCAACGCGATCGCCCTCACCTATGAAAACGGTCTGCTGGTGCGCGGCGCCACCCGCGGCGACGGCACCGCAGGCGAAGACATTACCCCCAACGTGCGCACCATCCGATCGATACCCCTACGGCTGGCGATCGAGAACCCGCCGCCGGTAGTCGAAGTGCGCGGCGAAGCTTTCTTGCCGCTGGATGTGTTTGAGCAGATCAACCGCGATCGCGCCGCC
The DNA here is from genome assembly GCA_019359285.1 of Nodosilinea sp. WJT8-NPBG4. Classification (GTDB taxonomy): domain Bacteria; phylum Cyanobacteriota; class Cyanobacteriia; order Phormidesmidales; family Phormidesmidaceae; genus Nodosilinea. The sequence continues at coordinate 12,519 of JAHHHQ010000058.1, read as the reverse complement.
AGAGGCGAAGCCCTCTTTGCCAACCCCCGCAATGCTGCTGCCGGCACCCTACGCCAGCTCGACTCGCGCATTGTCGCGGCTCGCAAGCTCGACTTCTTTGCCTACACCGTCCACTGGGGAGAAGCCGTGGATAAGACGGCAGGTGGAAGAGTTGACGACGATCAGCTGGCCGAAATCGAGGCTACCAGCCATGCCCCGACGCGCGCCCTCACCCACCCTCCCACTACCCAGTGGCAGGCCCTCGAATTCCTTAAGTCCCTCGGCTTTCGCGTCAACCCCAACCGCCAGCTCTGCCAGTCTGCTGACGATGTGCAGGCCTACTACGATGACTGGGCTACCCAGCGCTTGCAGCTCTCCTACCTCACCGATGGCGTGGTGGTCAAACTCAACGACTTTGCCCTGCAACAGCAGTTGGGCTTTACCCAAAAGTTTCCTCGCTGGGCGGTGGCGCTGAAATATCCCGCCGAGGAGGTGCCCACCATTCTCGAAGCCGTCAGCTTTCAGGTAGGCCGCACCGGGGCGGTGACCCCTGTGGCCGAGCTGCGCCCGGTGCAGCTAGCGGGAACCACCGTTGCCCGCGCCACCCTGCACAACTCTGATCGCCTGGCCGAACTCGATATTCACCAGGGCGACACCGTGGTCGTGCGCAAAGCCGGAGAGATTATCCCCGAAGTGGTGCGGGTGCTGGCCGAGCTGCGGGCGGCGGGGGCGATCGCGATCGCCATGCCCACCCACTGCCCCCAGTGCCATAGCGCCCTGGTCAAACCCGACGATGGAGCCGTGACTCGCTGCATCAATATCTCCTGTCCCGCGATCGTGCAGGGGGCGATCATCCACTGGGCTCGGCGCGACGCCCTCGACATTGAGGGCCTGGGCGAAAAGTGGGTAAAACAGCTGGTGGAGCAGGGACTGGTCCACTCCGTTGCCGACCTCTACAGCCTGAGCGAGCAAGATTTAGCCCCCCTCGATCGCATGGGTAAGCGGCTGGCCGAGAAGCTGCTGGGGGCGATCGCCGCCTCTAAAGCTCGGCCCTGGGCCTCAGTGCTCTACGCCCTGGGCATTCGCCACGTGGGTGCCGTCAACGCCAAAACCCTGGCCCAGCATTTTCCCAGTGCTGCCGCCCTCGCCACCGCTAGCCCTGAGGCGATCGCCACCGTCCACAGCATCGGCCCCGAAATTGCCCAGGCCGTCTACCAGTGGTTCCAAGTACCTGCCAACCAAACCCTAATCGATCGCCTGCAACAAGCTGGCCTGCAACTTACTTCCACTGAAGCCGAAGCCTTCCCGGCCGCTGGCCCCCTAGAGGGCAAAACCTTCGTGCTCACAGGCACCCTGCCCACCCTCACCCGCCAGCAGGCCGCCGACATCATCGAAGCCGCCGGCGGCAAAGTCACCAGCAGCGTCAGCAAAGCCACTGACTACCTAGTGGCGGGTGAAAAAGCCGGGTCAAAGCTCGTCAAAGCGGAGAGTCTGGGCATTGCCATTCTCACCGAAGCAGACCTGTTGGCATTAGGAAAGGACTAGTCCTCCACCAGGGGTTGTAACGGGCTCTAGGGGCTTAGGGTTCAGGATTTAAGGTCTAAGGCAAACCGTGACCGTACCCCTTAAACCTTGAACCCTTACCGACCCATCACCTCAGACGTGACAGACTACCAAGTCAATGATCTGGATCTCCACCCCTAAGGCAGCGCAGCGCTAGCATAGACAAAACTCTCCTTCTCTATAGAAATTTGGGCATCTTAAACGAGTCGATAATAGTATCAACGTGATACACAATGAGCAGACCCCCTGATCTGCCGCTTTTAGGCTGGAACCTCTCGTCTTTAGGGTCTCGGTTGAGACTGCCGGCGGTGCTGGGCTACAGGGCTGGGATTGACCCAATACCTACACCCATGCTCTCGGCCTAACTAAGCTGTCGGGTTATGTCTAGAACCATCTGAAGCTGAAATCGTCTTAAGTACTGCTGCGGCATACTGTTTGGAGTACCGCTAATGGTTGGGCAATCGATTCCGGACCCGATAGCTGACAAGTTATCGCTGATCCCCTACGTCCTTTTGTCGGCGTCTAGTGCTGGGACAGAATCGATCGATGAGGTCGTGCTCGATGCCCTATGCGCCATTCGCATCCACTTCGACATGGAGGTGGCGTTTGTCGCTGAATTTACCGGCGGTAGACGCCAGTTTCGCTATATAGATTCGGCCCTGGAAAATACACCGATCGCTGTGGGTGACTCAGACCCGCTCGAAGAGAGCTATTGCCAACGGGTTGTCGACGGTCGGCTGCCAGAGATAATTCAAGACGCCACGGCCATTCCGGCGGCACTGGAGCTACCGGCCACCCTGGCCCTGCCGGTGGGAGCCCACCTCAGCGTGCCTATCCGTATGGGGAATGGCCAGGTCTATGGCACGTTCTGCTGTTTTAGCACTCGGCCCAACTTCTCACTGGGCGATCGCGACCTGGCCATCATGCGCCTGTTTGCTGATTTTACCTCCCGCCAAATCGGTCGAGAGCTAGACGCCGAGCGCCAGCACCGGGAGATGCGCCAGCGCATTGTCTCAGTGCTGGAGTCTGAATCGTTTACCACTGTCTATCAGCCAATTGTCGAGCTCACCGAAGACAAAATTATCGGCTTTGAGGCGCTGACGCGGTTTTGGTCTCGGCCCATTCGCAGCCCTGATGTGTGGTTTAACGAGGCCGCTGAGGTGGGTCTGAGCGAAGAGCTGGAGATGGCGGCGATCGCCAAAGCGCTCACAGGCTTTGACCACCTCCCCGACGACGTCTATTTGTCTATCAACGTCTCGCCTAACAACATCTTGAATGGCGCTATCCATCGAGCCCTCCACGAGGCTCCCCTCCATCGCATTGTGCTGGAGGTCACCGAGCATGTGCCCATCCCCGACTATTCTCAGTTCGGCCAATCTCTGGAGCCCCTGCGCGATCGCGGCATTCGCCTGGCCGTAGACGATGCCGGAGCTGGCTACGCGAGTTTCCTGCACATTCTCAAGCTCAAGCCAGAGATCATTAAGCTCGACATCGGACTGATTCGCAATATTGATACTGACCTTACCCGCCGCGCCCTAACCGCCGCCCTAGTCGGGTTTGCCCAAGAAAGTGGCAGCAAACTCATCGCCGAAGGGGTAGAGACAGACCCAGAACGCGCCGCCCTGAAGCAGCTTCGCGTCAACAAAGCACAGGGGTACCTGCTCGGGCGTCCCTTACCAATTTGCGAAACCGTAGCGCTGTTTCAGTAGACCAGCCTGCTGGCCAAGGTTAGAGCCAAGATTGAGAAGTTTCGAAATTGCAGCCCCACTACTGAAAGGTCGCCAAAATTGAGGGTTTTAGGGGGACAGATGGCTTGAGAAAGCCCTTGAAGACCCTTGTAACCCGCTATTGTTTGGTTTCCTAACCTCTCAATTCTGGGGAGGATGGGATTCCGCAACCTGAGCAATGCGATTTAGAACAACAGCAAGATTATCTACGACCTCTGCGTTTGAGAATCGCAAAACGCGATAACCAAAATTTTGAAGATGCTCTGTCCGAGCTCTGTCGTAGGTTTTGGCTTCTTGCTGGTTATGAATATCACCATCGACCTCAATGACCAATTCGCAGGATGGGCAGTAAAAGTCAACAATGAATCGTCCCACAGGATGCTGGCATCGAAACCTAAGTCCGTTCAATTGCCGTCCTCGCAATGCTTTCCACAGTCTTGTCTCAGCAGGGGTAAGGTTTTGCCTTAACTCTCGAGCAGCTTGCTCAATTGATCGGGTAGTACCACGAATCCTTAGAGAGTCTTTGGCCATTGTGGGTAGTAATAAAATTTCCTTTAGCAAGAATGCCCAGTGCCACTCAAAGTCCCCCAGAATTGGGGGATTTAGGGGGCCAGCTCGCTCTCAGCAGGCCATTAAGACTTCTTTGTAACGGCCCCCCTGCCCCCCAATTCTGGGGGGTTCTAAAATGCCCTACCGATCTCACCTGCCGAGACAGCGTGTATTCTAGAGTGTCAGTCTGACCCGAGACACCCGCCCGTAACCCAGGCAGTTACCTAAGGAGACAACGCTATGTGTGGCATCGTGGGATACATTGGCACCCGGCCCGCCGCCGACATCCTCATGGATGGCCTGCGTAAGCTTGAATATCGTGGCTACGACTCCGCCGGGCTCGCCACCGTGCTCGAAGGTGAGCTGCACTGCGTGCGCGCCAAGGGCAAACTGCAAAACCTGCAAGACAAGCTCAACGGCGAAGAGAATCCCGCCCGCCTGGGCATTGGCCACACCCGCTGGGCCACCCACGGCAAGCCTGAAGAATATAACGCCCACCCCCACCGCGACGGCTCCGGTCGCCTGGCCGTGGTACAGAACGGCATCGTTGAAAACTACCGCGAGTTGCGCGAAACCCTCAAGGCCCTGGGCCACGAGTTTACCTCCGACACTGACACCGAGGTGGTGCCCCACCTGATCGAGTCACACCTGAGCCAGCTCAATCCCGACGATACCCAAGGCCGATCGCCGCTACTAGAAGCCACCCGCCGCGCTTGCCAGCAGCTGCACGGGGCCTTTGCCCTAGCAATTGTCTCCGCCGACTATCCCGACGAGCTGGTGGTGGTGCGCCAGCAGGCTCCGCTGGTGATTGGCTTTGGCCAGGGCGAATTTTTCTGCGCCAGCGACACCCCGGCGATCGTGCCCCACACCCGCGCCGTGCTGCCGATGGAGAATGGCGAGCTAGCTAGCCTGACGCCTCTGGGGGTAGAGGTGTATAACTTCGCGGGCGATCGCCAGCGCAAGCACCCGATCACCCTGAACTGGAACCCCATCATGGTGGAGAAGCAGGGGTTCAAGCACTTCATGCTCAAGGAGATCTACGAGCAGCCTGGCGTCGTGCGCACCGCCCTCGAGACCTACATCAACAGCGCCTGGACGGTGGACGCGGGTAGCACCATCTTGCCTGTTAGCCTGGGCCTGCCCGGCGCCCTGCTCGATGGCCTAGAGCACCTGCAAATTGTGGCCTGCGGCACCAGCTGGCACGCCGCCCTGGTAGGCAAATACCTGATCGAAAACTTAGCTAACCTGCCGGTGATGGTGCAGTATGCCTCAGAGTTTCGCTACTCGCCGACGCCGCTGATTCCGAACACCCTGACCATTGGCGTCACCCAGTCGGGCGAAACCGCCGATACCCTGGCCGCCCTGGAGATGGAGCAAGATCGGCGGGCTGCTCACCCCGACCCCCGCTTTGCCCCCCGCATGGTGGGCATCACCAACCGGCCCGAAAGCTCGCTGTCGCGGCTGGTGCCCCACATTATCGACACCCACGCCGGCATTGAGATCGGGGTGGCGGCGACCAAAACCTTTACCGCCCAGGTGATGGCCTTTTACTTCTTGGCGATCGATCTGGCCTACCGCCGCCAAACCCTGACGGGCGATCGCATCGAGGCCATTCTCAACGGTCTGCACCAGCTGCCCGCCTTCATTGAGCAGGTGCTCGAAAGCCAGGAGCGCTATATCGAAGAGCTGGCCCACGAGTTTAACGAAACCCAAGACTTCATCTTCTTGGGCCGGGGCATCAACTTCCCCATCGCCCTCGAAGGGGCGCTGAAGCTCAAAGAGATTAGCTACATTCACGCTGAGGGCTACCCGGCAGGCGAAATGAAGCACGGCCCGATCGCTCTGCTCGATGCCAAGGTGCCCGTGGTGGCGATCGCTATGCCCGGCAGCGTCTACGACAAGGTGCTCTCTAACGCCCAGGAGGCCAAGGCCCGCGACGCTCAGCTGATCGGCGTGGTGCCTATGAATGACACCGATGCTCAAGAAACCTTTGATCGGCTGCTGCCGGTGCCCGTGGTCGATGAGCTGCTGTCGCCGATTGTGGCGGTGATACCGCTGCAACTGCTGGCCTACCACATCGCCGCCCGGCGCGGGTTAGACGTTGACCAGCCTCGCAACCTGGCCAAGAGCGTAACGGTAGAATAGGAAAACCTATCGCTGAGAGGTTAGTGTGGAGTGAAAAAACGGTTAAACAATTAAAAAGACGGTCAAACAATTTATAAAACGGTTGAACAATTCTTATTGGTTCAATTGTTCTATACAGATTAAGATCTCTGGAAGAGGTGCCCGCTAGCTATGCTGTGCAACCATTCCAGAGTTTTTTTGTGACTTTCAGGGGAGCTAAATGAGCTATGAGTGCTAGGCAGGCCTGGACACAGGCTAAGTTAGATCGTTATATCAAAGAAGGTCGTGGACAAGGCGAGGGGGGAACCTACCGACCCTGGCTAACTGTCCGCGATGTTTCCTCCAAAGGAAGGTCACACCGCGAACCAGGTTGGAAAACGAACCGAGGGCATCACTTCCTGTCTGATCAGGAAAGGAGAGTGTTCTATCTTTTTGAGTGGTCTTCCAAAGTTGTTGATATTAGAGAGCAGTATCCGTTAGACGATTTAGAACTCGCTATGAAAATAGCAGAAGATATGGGATGGAAATATCCTTGTGATCGTGAGACCGATGTTCCTTTTATTCTGACAACTGACTTTATGCTGACTCTTAACCAAAATGGAGAGAAGCGGCAAGTCGTACGAACCGTTAAGTCTTCTGAGGAACTAGCCAACAAGAGAGTAATTGAGAGGTTAGAGCTGGAAAGACGTTATTACCAAGCTAAGGGAATTGAATGGGGAGTAATAACAGAGAAAGGTATTCCTAAAGTTCTTGTAGATAACCTTGAATGGATTCATGGCTCTTATTGGTTGGAAGGCACGCCAGAAATGGATACGGAAAATCTGAACCTTCTAGCGGAAACTTTGAAAAAAAGACTCCAAGAACTAAATGCACCTATTCAACAGATTGCGAACAATCTTGATCAGGAAAATAATCTAGAAGACGGTACTTTTTTTGGTCTGTTTAAGTATTTACTTGCCAGAAAGCAAGTGGAGATAGATATGAATAAAACCAAAATTACAGGTAAAATATCAACAAATTCCATAAAGAAAATTTGGCTTCAAGGAAAACCTCCTTTAGTTGGATTGCAGTAGTCATCATGGAAAAAATTTTATTTGTCAATGACCTCATTGAGTGGCAAACAAAAACTGTTTCAGCATGCATAACGGATGAATCTGATCAGAAGCCCCAAACATCGGAGCGCTTAATCGAACGAGTTTTGTGGATTGACGAGGGATACATTCTTGCTTTTGTATTTAATATTGAAGCTAAAAAAGGATTTCCCCATTTAAGAAAAATATCCGAAATACTAGAAGCGCTTTCTACAGGAATTGCTATTAAAACAGCAAAAGATCCATGGGCAAGAATTATTCAGGATGAACATTTAACAATAAAAGAGAAAGAGTGCCGAGACAAAGCCTGGAACATTATTGCACCCATTGTAGTTCAAGAACCTTCTATATATGAAAGACATATTCGTGGTCCTTTAGTGAAAGAAATTGTAGAAAATAATAACGCAGGAAAACAGAAAGAAAAACTAATAGAGAAAACTGTTTACGGATATCTGCGTAGATTTTGGCAGAGAGGTAAAACTCCAAATGCTTTAATACCTGACTATTCTAATTCGTCTGGGAAAGGTCAACTCAAAGGAGCTGGTAACAAGAAAAGGGGTAGGCCCAGAAAGTATAGAAATGACCCAGACATAGGAGAAGGTAAAAATGTTACGGAGCAGGATCGTCGTATTTTTAGAATAGCAATTAATACCTTTTACAATACCCCAAAGAAGAACACACTCAAAAATGCTTATGAGCAAATGGTGAAAGTTTATTATAAGGAAGATATTCGTTATGACGAAAATGGGGTTATGAAGTCCATCCTGAAACCCCATGATGAGATACCTACCTTAGAACAATTTAGGTACTGGTATAAAGTTGAACATCAGAGCGATGTGGAAAAGACGATTAAGTCGCGTAAGGGGTCTAAGAATTTTTCCCTGAACAATCGAGCCATTCTAGGAACCTCTAAAGGAGAAACACGAGGACCTGGTTCCCGTTTTCAAATCGATGCAACCATTGCTGATGTTTATCTCATCTCCCAATATAATTCAAATTGGATCATAGGAAGGCCCGTCATTTATGTGGTTATTGATGTTTTCAGCAGAATGATAGCGGGCATTTATGTTGGTTTAGAAGGTCCTTCTTGGTTAGGGGCGATGATGGCCCTGGCAAATGCAGCAGCAGACAAAGTGAACTTCTGTCGTGAATATGGAATTGAAATTACGGAGGAAGATTGGCCTGTACATCACTTACCCGACGCTATTTTGGGGGATCGAGGTGAATTATTAGGAATGCCTATTGAAAATAATTTCATTCCTAATTTACATATACGTGTTGAAAATGCTGCATCTTATAGGGCTGACTGGAAAGGATTAGTGGAAAGGCATTTTGCTACATTCCATGGCCACATCAAACCTTTTGTTCCAGGATATATAGATGTTGACTTTAGGCAGAGAGGTGCAAAAGACTACAGGCTAGATGGCAGATTAACCGTAGATGCATTTACTAAGATCATTATCCGAATTATATTATTTCATAATAGGCATCATAATTTAACAAAATATCAAAGAGATGCAGAGATGATTGCAGACGATGTGTCTACCATTCCTATCGAACTTTGGAAGTGGGGAATTTCAAATAGGTCTGGTAAGCTAAAATCTTTCAGCGAGGAAATTGTAAAATTAAATCTTATGCCAACTAGCAAGGCTACTATCACAGCAAAAGGCATAAAGCTTTACGGCAAAGAATTGTATTACACTTGCACAAAGGCTGAGAAGGAACAATGGTTTGAAAGGGCAAGGAGTAACCTACTCACAACTTCAGAGAAGAGTCTGATTGTTTCTTATGATATTAGAAAGCCGGACTTTATTTATTTAGTCTCATCTGATGGTAGAGAATTCAAAAAATGTTTTCTGCTAGATTCTGAAGATCGCTACTCTGGAAAAAACTTCTATGATATCGAATACATGCTCAGCTTCGAGCAACGCAATAACCAAAAGTATGATAAGAAAGAACTACAAGAAAAGGTGGATTTGATTGCCGAGATTGAAAGTATAGTGGCGGAATCGGAAAAATCCACTGACGCTCCAATTGAGACATTAAGTAATCATCAAAAGGTTTCTAATATTAGGGATAATAGAGCTGCTGAAAAGAGTACAAGGAAGGAGACAGAAGGCTTTGAAATTGATCCAATAACTGCACAGCCTGGTGATGGATCTTCGCAAGAGGAAGAATCACAGCTACAAGTGCAAGAAAAATTACAGTCATTACAACCCAGCCATCTTGACTTACTAAGGCAAAAACGGGAGGAGAAAAAACGTGGGCGAAATCCCTCAAGATGAGTTAGTTCAGCTTCCTAATGGAGTACAGGCAGTAGTTGCTCAGTATAGAGACCATAAGCTGCCTGAGTATAATAGAAATCCTATGATACAGGCCCTTCCGGCAGTTTTGTCTACCCAGGACTTTATTGAACTCGTAACACGGCTTCCCGAATTCTCTCCTGAAGAGATAGGTTTTGAAGCTCAATACCGTTTTCACTGCATCGAAAGGCTATCACGCTACTTCGATCCTCAAAACAATACTATTGAACTTCAGAAACTAGTTTGCTCTTTGCTAATGGAAGGATACCTTGGCAGGAATATTACTGAACCAAATTATGCAAAGCGTGCATGTCAGATATACAGTGCAATTGAAGCAAAAGCAGGAAAGGAAATAGAAAATTATGTAAGTGTCCCAACTTCTGCCTCAAGCCTGACCTTAATAGGGCCTTCGGGTATTGGGAAGACAACTAACTTAAGCAACATTCTCCATTTATATCCTCAGGTCATTCTTCATCCCCAATACAATACCTACCAACTCGTTTGGATTAAAGTAGATTGCCCCCATGCGGGATCGCTCAAAGGTCTTTGCATTGATATTTTTATTGCTGTTGACCAACTTTTAGGCACGAACTACTTTAAGAAATTCGGTTCCAGGGGCAACTCAGAAGATTACATGTTAGCTCAGGCTGCCCAGGTAGCACATACACACCATCTAGGAGTACTAGTCATTGATGAGATGCAAAATCTTGTCAGTGCGAGGCGAAACCGAGATGAGCTTTTGAATTTCCTTGTAAAAATGGATAACATAATTGGCGTTCCAGTTATTCGTGTAGGAACTAGTGAAGCGTATTCTATCTTTCAAGGAACTTTTAGAAATGCTAGAAGGGCTACAGGTAAAGCAGGAATTCTGTGGGATAGAATGTCTCAGTTCGAAAAAAAAAGAGGATGGAACGGTTGAAAAGTCCGGAGATTGGTCTTTATTTGTTGAGGGACTGTGGGACTTCCAATGGACAAAAAATCATACACCTATTAGCCAAGAGCTTGAAGATGCCTTCTATCATGAATGCCAAGGAATTATAGATATTGCTGTCAAGCTTTTTAAGATGGTGCAGTGGAGGGCTATTGCTCTGCAAGGTGATGAGCTTATTACTGTTGAGCTGATCCGCCAGGTTGCTAAGGATAGCCTGAACCTTGTTAAACCTATGCTTGATTATATTCGCTCTCCTGAAAAGAAAGATTGGCAAATTAACTTTAAAGATATTGCACCAATAAATACTGCCTCTTACCAAGCCCAGTGTTTATTGCAGATGGAAGCTAATAATTTCCAAGAGGCTCGCTTACTCGTTCGAGCTAAAAAGGAGGTGTCTCCAGCCGTCTTACAAACGAAGCGCCTTTTAATTTTAGAGTTGCTGAGTTTAGACATTGAACCAGCTTTAGCGAAGCACTGCGCTGAAATGGTTTTCGATACCAAGAACGAGAAAGATTTCCCCGTTTTAGTTAAAGAGGCTTATGAACTTGCTCTCAGGGGAGAAAAGAGCCCTGCTACAAGCACTAAGCCTGAAAAGACTGGAAAGGCAAAAGCAAAATATACAGAGGGTGATATTCGGCAAATAGTTGATGAGGCTAAGAAAGCTCAGGTTTCTGCTTATGAAGCTTTACATAAGGCAGGAATTGTTCGGGACGCGACGGTTGAAGACTTTTTGAGCTAGCCAATTTTATGCTCAGTTTTTTCCCAAACCCCTATCCAGATGAGTTATTTTATAGCCTTGTTACTCGTTATCACATCAGGAGTGGTAATAAAAGCTTTAAGCAGACACTAATTGAGCTATTAGAGTATTATCCTAATCAACTTTATAGTCTTGCACTACCTAACAACTTAAACCATTTAATCAAGAGAGTCCCTTCAACTAGTACTCTTAATTTTGAGAGATTGATATGGGAACATACTCTATATCCATTTTATAGGATATTGCTGACAAGTTCAGAAGCTTGGTCATTGAGCAAGTGCATGAGAGGGAAATTGAGTGAACCTATCTACAAAATTGCTAAGTTTTACCAGCATAGCGAATTGAAGCAAACGTCTCTCAAGTTTTGTCCTGATTGTGTGCGACAAGATATAAACAACTTCGGAGAGGCATATTGGCATCGCATGCACCAAGTCCCTGGAATATTCATATGCCTGCCACATAACTGTTTTCTGATAGAAAGCCGCATCCCCTTAATTACAAATAACCTTCAACATGAACCAGCCAATCTAGAAAATTGCGTCCTGTCGTCATTGAAGGTTTATGCTCCCGAAACTATTCAATGCCTGAAGAAACTGGCGACTAATATTGAACTGCTTATGCAGTGCGATATTAGCTTTCAAGGATTGCCCTGGTTACGAAATCAATACCAGAACTATCTCGTGCAGGGAGGCTTCATCCCCAAAAAGCGAGGAGATAGAGTGCGCTTTGACGCAAAATCATTTCTACACGAGATTTTGCGTTATTACAAACAGGAGTTCTGGGATATCGTTAAGCCGGGGACTTACGGCAAACTAGAGGAATATCTGGCTTATTGCTTACTTGGCTGTGATGTGACAGCAACTATTGAGCGAGTGATCCACGTCATACTTATCAGTTTTTTGTCTGACTCCTTACAGGATTTTTTTGGCACCAAGTTCGCACAAACTAAAACCATTTTAGGGATCTAAAACCATTAGGACTCTGGCCGTCGATCTTCCCTTGCCATAAGTTTTATGAATGACCTTGTATATTTTTTCTAGCTTCCTAAGAACCGTTATTAAATCTAAATCTTTCTGAAGGAAAAACCTTGAAATAAATCTATTGAATTATATTACTTTTATTGTTTCTACAGGTTTACTTCCTGTGGTCTTGAACCAGCCTACAACCAATTCGACCAATATGTTGGCTCCCTCATCTTGTACAGGGGAGATTGGTGAAGTTCAGCCCTATGTGGAGTTAAGCTTTAGAGTATTTGGCGAAGCAATCCCGGTCGATCATGGGTATGGCCTGTATTCTGCTATATCTCATTCACAGCCACAGTTACATATCTCTGATGTTAGAGTGGCAATTCATTCAATTAATGGTCATATATTGCAGTGGACGGGATAGTTAGGACAATTTTTTGAAGGCATCATCGACAGCGTCCCAGAGGGTATCGAAAGCGCTGAGCGTCTTGCGAAGATGGTGTTTTAGCCGAGCCCAGAATTTTTCAATC
>JAHHHQ010000057.1 GCA_019359285.1 Nodosilinea sp. WJT8-NPBG4 | reverse complement strand
CCATCGAGCTCGATGGCGTCAATGACCTTTTGCCTCAAATCGAGGCTGTAGGGTTTGGGCATAGCACTGGGAGGAAAATGTCTCTGCCTATAACTTACGTCCTAAACCATATGGCTGTAGCTATACTTTGCCCGCAGGCCTTGCTCGGTCGGCATGACCTCATAGCGTGGCACCACCGGATTATTGATATCCCCGAAGGTCTCGGTATGTACCCAGGCGAAGTGGGCCACATCCAAAAACCCTTCCATTTGCCGCCCCGCCGCTGCGTCGAGATCTACCGCTTCGGGCAAAATTTGCTGGTAGTCAGAGTCATTCCACTCGGGCAGGCCGGGTAACGGATAGGTGCTGCCGCTGCTGAGGGTCGTCCCCACCAGACTGTAGGCTTCCTGCGCTGGGTAGGTCTTGAGACAGAGCTTTTTAGGAATGTTGGCCTCCGGGTTGGCTGGTATCTTCACACATTGCCCATCGGCAGAATAGTGAAAGCCGTGGTATTTGCACACCAGATGATCGCCCGCTACCCAACCCATACTGAGGGGAATGCCTCGGTGAAGGCAAATGTCGTTGGCTACTGAAATACCAGCACCGGTACGCCAAAGCACCAGCCGTTGATCCAGCAGAGTAGCGGTCATGGGGCGATCGCCCACGTCATGGCTAAACGCAATGGGGTACCAAAATGGATACAGTGCATCCCAATCTGACTCTGTGAACGTGCATCCTCTAGGGTAGATCTGCTGATGGGCCATGGGTCGTTTTGAAGAACGTCCAGTCAGGTATAGCAGACTTAAGGATGCTTCGTCTGAAGCTAGCAATACAGCCCTATACGCTGTTGTTTTCCAAGGACGGTTTTACGCAAAGGCACATTCGCCAGTCAAACCGTTTGGTTGAACGTTGAAACGTTGGTGCATTCGAGCGCATTAAACCCAACCGGTAGAGTTTGTTGTCGACCGATGCAAACCTAGGTCATTTAGGATGGCTAAGGTAAACTCAGGCCCTCGATCGCGTTATGCCCCCAGCTACTCTGCCGACTGCCTTTCAGCAGCGTCTCGATCAATCTGACATCACGCGCCCAATGGTGCGGCTGTGGCTACTGGCCGCTAGCCTAATTGCTCTAGACGGGTTCGACTTTTTCATCATTGGAGTCGCTCTACCGTTTTTACAGCGTGACTTAGACCTGGGGCCAGCGGCAGTTGGAGCCGTAGCGGCGGCAGCAGTGGCTGGGTCGCTGCTGGGCTCGTTGTTTCTCGGGCCGCTCACCGATAAGCTGGGCCGTCAGCCCATGCTGATTGCCGACGTCATTCTCTTTGTAGTGGCTACTGCTGGCACCGCCCTGGCCTGGAACCTGACTTCGCTACTGGTCTTTCGGGTATTGGTTGGGGTGGCGATCGGGGCTGACTATCCCATCAGCGTGGCCTACATTGTCGAAAACGTGCCCACGCGCCACCGCGATCAGCTGGTTATTGGAGCGTTCTCGTTTCAGGCGGTAGGCGCACTGTTGGGGGCGCTAGTCGGGATCGCCATCTTATACGGTTTTACTGCGGTCTATCCAGGTGACGAGCAGATGGCCGTTCACTATGCCTGGCGCTGGATGCTGGGGGTAGGAGTAATTTTAGCGCTGGGGGTGGCTCTGGCGCGCCTAGCTGTCTCTTTGGAAAGTCCGGCTTACCTATTGGCAAAAGGGGACTATGAAGGAGCTGCCAACATGGCCTCTGAGCTATTGGGGGAGACTGTCACCCTAAAGCCCGATCGCATGTCGCCGGACGGTCAGCCTCAACTCCGTTATCGAGACCTGTTTGGGCCGACCTACCGCCGCCAAACGCTGCTGGCTTCGGTGCCCTGGTTTTTGCAGGATATTGCTACCTACGGGGTGGGCATTTTTACCCCAGTTATTTTGGGTGTTTTGGTCTTTGGCGGAGCTTCTGACCTGGTGACGCAGACCCTAGCATCTGCTAAGGGCTCGGCACTGGTCGACATCTTCTTAATCCTAGGCTTTCTGCTAGCGGTGCTGCTGGTAAAGCGGCTGGGGCCGATTATGCTGCAAATCGTTGGCTTTTTAGGTATGGCTTTGGGGCTAGGGCTGCTGGCGTTCTCGACAGGGCTGCCACCTGAGAGCCGCGCGGCTCTTGGATTGATCTTTGGCGGCTTTCTGCTGTTTAACCTGTTGATGAATGCAGGCCCGAATGCCACGACCTTTCTACTTTCGGGAGCGGTGTTCCCTGCTGCGATTCGAGCCAGTGGGGCTGGGTTTGCGGCGGCCTTCGCTAAAGCCGGGGCTGTGTTAGGCACCTTTGGGCTGCCGATTTTACAGCAGACTCTAGAGTTAGCCTTAACGCTGGAGTTGTTAGCCGTGCTGTGCGGGGTAGCCGCCCTAGTGACCTTTATCTACCGGCGGGAAGCCTCACAACTGCGGTTGCTTGGTGATGGCATAGATGGAGCGATCGTCGACTCCCTGTCTGAGTAAGCGATTCCCTGGCAGTAGCAGGGTGGCACTGAGCATTACCGGTTTCAGATTAAATGAGTTATCGAACAATTTATACCAAGCTGCTGTGAGAGAGCCCTCAGCTCGCTGTCATGGCTGAAGCGGGTGCTTCTTCGTTCTCAGGGGCGACTTCTTCAAAGCGAATTACATCCTGGCGAGGGCTAGCATGGCTAACCCGCACCTGAAACTGCTCCCCTAGAGCAACAGCCCGGTTAAAGCGCATGGCCAATTCTAGGCCCAAGTCTTCTACCATAATTAGCCCTAATCCTTCGTCTTCCCGCAGCCAGCGCAGCAGCATCACTTCCCACACCCGGTCTTGGTGACGGCGCAGGTATTCTAAGGACCAGTAGCGCTTGGTTTGGCGCTCAACCAGGGTGGCTTCGTAGGCTGCGGAGCTGGCCCCAATGGCTAACTCAGTCACTTCTGTAGAGGAGAAGGGCAGCGGCTCGCCCCGCAGGTGAGCTTTGAGCTGAAAATGGGTCACTAAGTCGAGGTAGCGCCGAATGGGGGAGGTGACCTGACTATAGCTGTCTAGCCCTAGGGTGGCATGGCGGCTGGGGGTAATACCCACTTCGCTGCGGGTCATGCAGCGGCGAATGGCCGAGTCGCGCACCCAACCCGTGGGCAGCTGGATGAGTTCTTCATCTGAGGGCAGCTCGGGCTGGGGCTGGCTGCGAAAGGGAATCGCCAGGGCATGGGTTTGCCCATAGCGAGCGGCTACTTCTCCCGCTAAAATCATCATTTCGGCTACCATCTGCCGAGCTGTGGAGTCGTTAAAGACCTCGATAACGATGTCATCCTCAGCCTCAGACACCTTAATGCTCGACTCGGGCATGTTGATGCTGATCGCCCCTTGGGTAAGCCGCCACTGGCCCCTCACCTTTGCCCAATCGGCTAGCCCCTGTAGCTCGGGCTCGGCAGTAATGCCCAACTCCAGCATCTCGTCAACGTCGTCGTAGGTCAGCCGGTAGGTGGGACGAATCAGAGTGGGGTGAATTTGATAATTCTGAATATCGCCGTTGGCGGTGAGGGTAATGCCAAAGCTGAGGGCACAGCAGGTTTGGCCCTGAATTAGACTCATAGCCCCAGTTGCCAGCTCCATGGGGAACATAGGAATCATGCCGGTGGGCAGATAAACCGTGGTGCAGCGACGGCGGGCCTCTAAATCTAGATCGTCTCCAGGCATAAGCCATCGGGTAGGATCAGCGATGTGAATCCAAATGCGTTGGGTGCCGTCGCCTAGAGTCTCTAAGCTCAGGCCGTCGTCGATTTCTTGGGTGCTGGCGTCATCGATGGTGTAGGCCTTGAGGTGGGTGAGGTCTACCCGGTGGGTATCGCGGTCAGGCGGCGGAGACTGAAGACGCTGCTGCGCCATGGTAAGGGTTTCCTCAGAAAAGTGACCGGGAATTTGGCTGCGCCTGAGAGCCAGATTTTCGTGGACGCTCCACAGTCCCAGTGCCACTAGGGTATCAAATGCACCCGCCGCTGTCGGGTTAATACCCAGAGCATTAAGAATCTCTACGGCCTGGGTTCGCTGGCTCGACTCATCGCCAAACAGCGCCAGACGCTCCAGGATTTCGAGGCGGGGCCGCTCGCTCTTTTCCCACTCAACGCTTTCTCCCGCCATGGCCTGGCGAGCTTTGGTGATAAACGATTCCCAGTCGTGCTGGCGCTGAGCCTCGCGCTCGAGTTGCAGCCGCAGCTCGTCAACTTGGGCAGCAGGGCGAGGTTCGTAGCGATCGCCCTTTTGCTTGAAGAAAATTTTGTCTTCTACTAGCAGCCGGTGAGCTGCGTAGCAGAAGGTAGGGCTCTGGTCAGAAAACAGTAGCTCTGCTAGAGCGGCTGGGTCGGCAGACTCCCCAGATTCAGTTAAAAACTCCCAGGCAATCTCTAGGCTGGAAGGATCAATATATGACTCGGCCTCTGCCGCGAAGGGGCCAATATCGGTGGGTTTGTATGTACTGCCGCTGACCTCGTAGGTGAGGTCACGGGGATGAAGGGTGTAGGCCTGACCCCGCTCGTCGATCACTACCCAGTTTTTTTTGCCCTCAGGGCGGTCGACGACCCCTAAACGGGGCTGCCCCTGGTGCTTAAATTCGACTAACGTTCCTTTGTCAACCAAGCCAACACCCTAGCGATCGCCATCCCTAGCCTAGCCTAGCCTTCCCCATTCACATAGGGCAGCAGGGCGATAATCCGCGCCCGCTTGATGGCTGTGGTGAGTGCCCGCTGTTGTTTAGCGGTCAAGCCAGTGATGCGGCGGGGCAAAATTTTGCCTCGCTCGGTGATGAACTTACGAAGCAGATCGACATCTTTGTAGTCGATCGGGTCTTCGGGCTTGATTGGAGATACTCGACGACGAAAATAGGCCATGGGTGCTAGTTACTTGATTTCTTTGTGGATAGAGTGCTTGTTGCAGTGGGTGCAGAACTTTTTGAGTTCGATGCGGTTGGTCGTGTTACGACGGTTTTTTTGGGTGGTGTAGCGAGATACACCGTTAGAGCGCTTGTCGGGGTTGGTCCGGCATTCGGTGCACTCTAGGGTTATGACGAGGCGGACGCCTTTAGCCATGACTGTTTACCTGAAAATAGGGCGGGCGGAAATAATACACAGTCTTTCATTATTTCACAGGCTGCTCAGATATGACAAATTTGATTTTGCGAACTGTGGAATAAGGGTAGGGTGGGCACTGCCCACCGTTAGACTCGCGGTATGACCAGAGGCAGGAGCTTGCGGCGCACAATTGGTGTCAAAGTCAGATCTACTGCCGGGGCCATTTCGCTGGCCCCAGACCCCCGTCGAGAACGGCGTTCCGCCGCCCTTCACCCCACGGAAAGGAGTGACCGATCATTGGTTTAAACCCCTGTTCTGCCAATCAACCTGTGGGCAACATTCACCCTCTCACCTTCCTCACTCACCCATCCACCCATCCACCCATCCACCCATCCACCCATCCACTCCCCACTTCCTACCCATTCACCTTCTGCTCCACCCCAAACCCTACTAGCGCTAGGCTATCTAGCGCCTCTCCCTCAGCGGGGCGATGGTAATTGAGAATGCGGCGAATGCGCATGTTGGGGTTGACTAGCAAAATGGAGTCAACTGAGACCACGCGGGTATAGGGGGTGGTCATGAGCAGTTCGCGGTTGCTCTGGTCGTAGGTGAAGGTGGAGATGATCGGGCGATCTTCTTCGTAGGCGCGATCGCGCAAATAGTCTCCCGCCAATACAGTCCCCTCTTGCTGCTTGGGCACAAACAGGGCTCGCAGCTCCTGGGAGACCTCTTCGCCTTTGTCGGACACGGTGTGAAAGGCCAGCTGAAAGCCGGGTAGCTGGTCGATGTTATCCACCGGGGCGTAACCGTTGTCGGTCAGCACCTTGCGCCGCAGCTCGGGGGTGATGGCATCGACGCGAAAGTCGGTGTGCGATCGCTCTATTTCTTGCTGGGCAAGGTAGTGGTAGGTGCGCTCGATCGACCATTGGCCGATGCAGCAGTCGAAAAAATAGGTAATGTCGGCTAAATCCATTGCGTTAGCCCCAAAGGAGGTGCGTTACTCCTACGGTACCAGGGTTTGCGAGGGCTCTCATCAACCGCTTCTAGCTCTACTCTTAGGATTCCTCGACGTTAAGTATTAGTGCTTACAGAATCTCCTGCGAGACTGCGTAGGATAGGCGACAAGTTTGGCTAAATCACCCGCTTGGGTCATTGTCGGACGACTGCGCGCTCATTATGATAAGAACTAAGGTTAAGAAGTCTAACAATCCCACTTTTGTGGATTGACTTTTGCTGCTCCATGTCGTTTCTTTGGATGGCTGACTATGCCCCTCTCCACTGACGTTGCCCGTCTTTTAGCTGAACCGTTGGTGCAGGCCTTTTTTCAAGAAACTGCCGGAGACTGGCGATCGGAGCGTCGCTACTACACCCTCAAAAGCGGCGAAACTCAGGAAGTAGTGAGCCAAATCACTATAGAGTTTCTAGAAGCTGGTGCAGATCAGCTCCTGGAACTGGCTAGCTTGCACGAGCTTGATCCTCAAAAGCCGCTGATCTGCGGCACCACCGTTACCTGGGAAAGCGAGTACTTGGGCACCGGCAAAAAGCCCGTGGCGGGCAGCACTATCTTTGGGGTGCGGGGGACGACCTTGTATCGCGATCGCGGCTTTGCCACCTCTAAACCTGTTACCGCTCAGTACCACTTCACTGATAGCCGCACTCTGGTGCTCAAAACCCAGTACAACGACTCCTCTTTTGAGGAGGAGCTGCGGCTGATCGGTCAGCGCTACCGCACCCGCCAAACGGTCATTTCCCGGGCCGGAGAGCAGATTATGATTGGGCAATACCTAGAAACTCGCCTTTGAGGTTAAATTTGGCGCCTAGGGGCTGCTAGGCAATGGCTCCCTCGGTTTAGCATTCTGGTATAGCCGTTGCTAAAGAAAAGAGAATGCTGATCGATCTGAGCCATACCGTAGAGCACGGCATGATTACCTACGAAGGTATCCCTGGCCCCATCATTTGCGATTTTCTCAGCCGGGAGGCCTCGCAGGCCCACTATGCCAAAGGCACTACGTTCCACATTGGCAAAATCGAAATGGCGGCCAATACCGGCACGTACATCGATTCGCCCTTTCATCGCTACGCTGACGGCAAAGATTTATCCGAACTGCCGCTAGAATCCATTGCCGATGTCGACGGGCTACTGTTCCGGGCTGACCCAGTGCAACGGGCGATCGGCCCAGAGTTGTTCGCAGGGGCAGCGGTTCAGGGCAAAGCCATGCTCGTACATACCGGGTGGTCTCAGCACTGGCGGACAGCTCAGTACTTTAAGGGGCATCCCTTTTTAACCGCAGCGGCAGCAGAGTGGCTCCAGGGCGCTGGCGCTCGATTGGTGGGCATTGACTCGCTCAATATTGACGATACTAGCGATGGTCATCGCCCTGTGCATTCGATCTTACTGGGTGCAGACATCCCTATCGTTGAGCATATGTGCAACCTCGAAAGCCTTCCCAAGTCGGGTTTTAAGCTCCATGCTGTGCCCGTTAAGGTTCAAAGCTTTGGCACGTTCCCCGTGCGTGTTTATGCGGTTACTCAACTCTAGGTTGGCTTGTCGCTCCTAGAGTTTCGTCAGACTCAGTCGAATTTGACCAGATTCTCCTAACTTGAGCCTGAACCGTTAATGGTGGAACGCTTGAGCTAGCCATAGCGCTATTCCTCGGACGCAGTGCCCTAGCCAAAATGGCTTTTGGTAAGTGAGTGGTTCGTCAGGACGCAGCAGAATATGGAGAGCGGCGGGAGTAGAACATCGCCGACGCTACCCTACAGATATTGAGGCTTTCAGACTTCCTAGCGGGTTTGGACAACCGTAGGGCTCACTAAGCCCCAGTGGGGGTTACCGTCGCCTGTGGTAAGACTGACCCAGCCCAGTCCTTCGCTAGTGCCCACCCAGATCTTGTTGCCTGTGTTGGGCGACAGCGACAGAATGCGCCCAGAAGGCAGGGTAGGCACCTGACCTAGCAGCTCACCGCTGTCGGGCTTGATCTTAAATAGACCTGTGGTGGTGCCTACCCAAACATTGCCGGCCTGGTCAAATTCGACCGTTTGCACATTTTTATCGCGCATCGTCCCCACCGAGCGCACTAGCTCAGATCGCACTGGGTCTACGACTAAAAGACTGCTGGCCGTGCCGACCCACAGGTTGCCTTCGGGGCCGAGGGTGAGCGACTGCACCGCACCGCCGGGCAGGTCGTCGATTTCACGAACGGGGAAGGCATTGGCCGTATTGATCTGTACCAGACCGCTGAGGGTGCCAACCCAGAGGTTGTTGTTGCCGTCGAGAGCGAGGGCATTGGCGCTGACCCCTGGCAGGCGCTGCACGGTGGTCATCAGCAGGCCGCGATCGGGGCTAATCATGACTAAGCCGCGATCGGTGCCGGCCCAGAGAAAGCCGCGGCTGTCTACCAACAGCGATAGCACCCGGTTGGAGGGCAAGGTAAAGTTTTGAGCGGTAATGACGTTAGTGCGCGGGTCGACTCGCACCAAGCCGTCAAAGGTGCCCACCCAGATGCGTCCGACCCGGTCTTGGGCTAGAGATTCTAGGGTGCGGCTGGGTATTCTCACGCGCTGTAGTACTTGCCCAGTTTCGGGGTTGATGCGAGAGAGGCCCGCCCAGGAGCCCACCCAGAGGTCGCCAGTAAAGTCGGGCTGTAGGGCGGTAACGCGATAGTCGCTGGTGAGGGGAGCCTGGGCGATCGTAGGGGCTGGAGAACTGTGGGTGTCAAGGGCGAGGGGTGATAGACGCGGAGCGGCTTCCCCGAGGGTAAGGGATGGCTGGTGAAAACTTCCCGGTGACAGCGTTAGCGACGATAGAACCAGCAGGCTTAACATAATCTCTCCCCAGGGTTTGCGGTGGCGTGCAATAGCCCCTAATGAATGACCCATCAAGGGTTTGGGCACCTCAAGCGTTACAGTATATCGACAATTTCGGGGAGCGGAGTCTCTGGGGAGATTTTACCTGCCAGCACTGTCGGGGCGTAGAACACGGCCTGCTTCAAAGAACTTGAGAAACCCACACCTTGGTTCACTTTGATTCATAGTTTTTAGTTATGAATGTATACAGATCTTCCAAAATTAAACTTATCCAATCGCTGATAGTATGCTAACCATACGGTAATTAAAAATACTAAAAGCATTTGCAGGGTTAGCCGTTTTAAGGCCTGCTTTTGAGGGTGCTTTGGTATTTCTACTCGTCTCAAATTAGTGTGGACTGACCGGGGCTTAGGCTGAGCAAAGGCTGCCTTAACTGAGGAAGCTTGTTTGTGTGTGGCTGGGCTGCAGGGGTTCGCTTGAGGGATTTCTTAGATTCACAGGAAGGGAGACATGTCTTACTCTCAGACGACGACTCAATCAAAAGCTGGATACAGCGCCGGGGTAAAGGACTATAAACTGACCTACTACACCCCGGATTACACGCCTAAGGATACCGACATCCTGGCGGCGTTCCGGATGACTCCCCAGCCCGGCGTGCCGCCCGAAGAGTGCGCTGCCGCTGTGGCCGCTGAATCTTCCACTGGTACCTGGACCACGGTGTGGACCGACCTGCTGACCGACATGGATCGGTATAAGGGTCGCTGCTACGACATCGAGCCCGTGCCCGGCGAAGACAACCAGTACATTTGCTACGTAGCCTACCCCCTCGACTTGTTTGAGGAAGGCTCGGTTACCAACCTGCTGACCTCCCTGGTGGGCAACGTGTTTGGTTTCAAAGCCCTGCGTGCCCTGCGTCTTGAAGACCTGCGTATTCCCGTGGCCTATCTGAAGACCTTCCAAGGTCCTCCCCACGGTATTCAGGTAGAGCGCGATCGCCTCAACAAGTACGGTCGTCCCCTGCTGGGCTGCACCATCAAGCCTAAGCTGGGTCTGTCGGCGAAGAACTACGGCCGCGCCGTGTACGAGTGCCTGCGCGGTGGTCTCGACTTCACCAAGGATGACGAGAACATCAACTCCCAGCCCTTCCAGCGCTGGCGCGATCGCTTCCTGTTTGTGGCTGACGCCATCCACAAGTCCCAGGCTGAAACCGGTGAGATCAAGGGTCACTACCTGAACGTGACTGCTGGTACCTGTGAAGAAATGCTGAAGCGGGCTGAGTACGCCAAAGAACTCAACATGCCCATCATCATGCATGACTTCTTGACGGGTGGCTTTACCGCCAACACCACCCTGGCTCACTGGTGTCGTGACAACGGTGTGCTGCTGCACATTCACCGCGCCATGCACGCTGTGATCGACCGTCAAAAGAATCACGGTATCCACTTCCGCGTGCTGGCCAAGTGCCTGCGCATGTCCGGTGGTGACCACATCCACACCGGTACCGTTGTGGGCAAGCTAGAGGGCGATCGCGCCGGTACTCTGGGCTTCGTTGACCTGCTGCGCGAAAACTACATCGAGCAAGACAAGTCTCGCGGTATCTACTTCACCCAAGACTGGGCTTCCATGGGCGGCGTCATGGCTGTGGCCTCCGGTGGTATCCACGTGTGGCACATGCCCGCACTAGTGGAAATCTTTGGTGACGACTCCGTGCTGCAGTTTGGTGGTGGTACTCTGGGCCACCCCTGGGGTAATGCTCCCGGTGCGACCGCTAACCGCGTGGCCCTCGAAGCCTGCGTTCAGGCTCGTAACGAAGGCCGCGACCTGGCCCGCGAAGGTGGCGACATCATCCGCGAAGCCTGCAAGTGGTCTCCTGAACTGGCCGCTGCCTGCGAACTGTGGAAGGAAATCAAGTTCGAGTTTGACACCGTTGACACCATCTAAGTGCCTAGCGGGTGCTGCGGTACCCGCTACGGAGCGGTTTAGGGTGTGTTGGTTAGTCCATCGATTCGCAGGGTTCCAAAATTCTTGGGGAATGCTGCACAAGTTACCGAATCTTCAACCCGTTCGGGCTTAGATCAGGGCTACCAACCGCCCATTGGCGGGGTCTATGTCAATCGTTCGAGAGACACCGATGGACCTTAAGCAAACGGCTAAAGACACCGCTAAGGTGCTCACTAGCTACCTGACGTTTCAGGCTGTGAAAACGGTGCTGAACCAGCTCAAGGAAACCAACCCCGCCCGCGCCTATTGGCTCAATGGGTTCTCGACCAAAGAGGCGCTTCAGGATGGCGAAGCCTACCTGAGTGCCCTGCTGACCGAGAGCCCCGATCTGGCAATTCGGGTGATGACCGTGCGGCAGCACATTGCAGAGGGTATCTGCGAGTTTTTGCCCGAAATGGTGGTTACTAGCATCCAGCAGGCCAATATGGAACACCGCCGCCAGCATTTAGAGCGCCTTACTCAGCTCGGAGATGCTGAACACGCCGTAGATTCAGAGTTTGTTGAGGACGCCGATGTCCCGCAAGAATCCACGGCTGACGCTGACCCCTCTCCTGAGTAAGCGACTAATTTCAACTCTGTTGCTCATTCATTTAGTTAGTTCACGGCGTCAGCCGATCGCACCCTAGTTAACCTAGCGAGGACCTATGAAAACTTTGCCCAAAGAGCGTCGTTTTGAAACGATGTCTTACCTGCCCCCGCTCACCGATGCCCAGATCGAGCGGCAGATTTCCTACATTCTCAAGCAGGGTTATTTCCCCGCTATTGAGTTCAACGAGGTATCGAACCCCGAAGAGTACTACTGGACCATGTGGAAGCTGCCCCTGTTCAACGCCACTTCTACCCAGGAAGTACTGAGCGAAGTGCAGGCATGCCGCTCTGAGTACTCCAACTGCTACATCCGCGTAGTGGGCTTTGACAACGTCAAGCAGTGCCAGATCGCTAGCTTCATCGTGCACAAGCCCGGTGCTACCAGCAGCGGCTACCGTTACTAAGGTCTTACCCGTAAGGGGTTAGGCAACAGATAAAAGGCGGAGAGGGTTAACCCTCTCCGCCTTTTATCTGTTGGGCTATGCAAGAGCTATACATCCCACGTTATCGACTGGAGCAGGTCGCCAGCAGTTGCTGATCTAGCTCAGAGAGGGTGGCGATCGCATACATGCCCTCTAGCTCAGTTACCCCGGCCCCGCCGCCACTGCTGGCGATATTGGCATCGGCCACCATCGCTACCGAATAGCTGGATTCGCTTTGGTCGTAGGCATTGGTGATTACCAGGTCGAGGGCACCGTTACCCACTGTGCCGCGCACACAGTCAAAGGACGACGAGGGCTGATAGATAGCCCCATTCAGTCGGTCTTCCTGAGCTTCAAACACAAAGTAGATGGTTCCTACCGTATCGGCAACCGGCGACTCACCGTAGAGATAGGTGCCGTTGGGGATGCCGGGGGTGCTACCCGATGCGCCACCGGCCATGGCTGAGAGCCCGACTACGGCGGCGGCAGCAGTGGCTAACCGACGCAGGTTGGTTTGGACGCGATCGCCCCCAGTGAGGAGTTCGTTTGGGGTAGAAGGAGTGGGGGCAGCCATAACGGGGGAATTTCAAGCGACATAAGTAATATCCCGCGAAAGGCCGATGCCCGTGGTGATAGCTCCTCTGCCCCTAGGTGACGTTAGTAAGGTGAGGCTGTGATCTAGATCAGTCTTGGTTGCTATCGCCAAATGCTTGACGCATAATCGCCGTAAACTGCCTAACCCTGTGCTGTAACTTACCTGCCCAGACCGTGCGTTGAGGAAGTATGGAGGCAAAACAAGGCAATAAAAAAGGAAGGAGTATAACTCCTTCCTCAGCTTTAAAGTTGTTGGGGTTTAGCTTAAGGGAAGCTTAAACTTCTTCAAGGCGAGCGTAGAAAACGCCCTGTACCTTGATGTCTACCGGCTCAGCGGTGCCCATGTCGGTATCAGAGGGCTGCTCTGCTTCAAAGGTGCCGCCAATCTCGCCAGTGGCGCTGTCGATCTTAGACACCCGCAGGGACATGTGACCCTGACCGACGTCAAAGGATTTCACATTTTCCTTTTCATACTCTTCGCTGTCGCCGCTGCCGGGTAGCGCTACGGCGCTGTCATAGCCAGTGGCTAGACCGCGGCCCTTGGGGTCGAGGAAGTTAGAGGTGCGGTAGGAGGGCACTGAATAGTCGCCCTCAAAGTCGATGGAACTGTTTAGAGCGCTTTGCCCCGGCTGAGACTTGGCAGTCAAACCCTTGACGGTAAACAGGAAAGGCTCTTGCTGACCACCGGGAAGCTGAACGGTAATGGCCTGGAAATCCATGCCGCCGGTCTCAGAGAACAGCAGACTACCGTCAGAATCTACAGCCAAATCGCCGCGTACCTGGTCTAGGCTGGAGGTGTAGCGGGTTAGCACCTTACCGGGCACATAGGTCGCCTCTTGGCGCTTGGAGGCTTCTTCCTTCACAAAATAGGCGGTGGGCTCAATGCACATGCCTACGAGTTCATAGGTTTTGCCACTTTCGAGGGCAATGCTGCCTCGGGTCATTTCTGAAAGCTGGGGGCACTTGTTGGCCAGGCCAGTGTTACGAATTTGGTCATAGGTTAGCGGCACACTACTGGTGGCACTGGGCGCTTCGCTACAGGCTGTCAGTACACTCAGGCAGATGGCCAAGAACGCAACTAAGAGGGCGCGATACCTCATGGTCTACCTCAAAATTTAGTATGTAAAAGGCGCTGTCAAACTACTCAAATAATGCGACAGCCGTCAGCTCTGGGCTGCTATGGCGCTGGCCAGATAGCCCTGGCGCGAAACCATAGCGAACAACTTAAATTTTGCTCGCTAGCCCGGCAACAACGCTGGGCCTGCCCTCAGCCAGTAAAGCCTCAAGTAAGCATTCTACATGGCTCTGGGACTCTTTCCTAGAATATCGGGCCGGTACTGTCGAGGTGCTGGTATCTTGGGGTAAACCCAGTTGGGCTAAGGGTTTCAGAGTTAAGGCTAAATCAGAGCTTTCCCCGGCTGATGTTGGTTTTGACGACCCGACCGCTAACGTTAAGCTATCTAACAAAATTCCTAGCTAGACCCATGACTGATTACCCGCCCAGCGATCGCAGCGACAGTCTACCCAAAGATTTGAGCCAGCTGTCTGACCTCATCGATCAGGCTGCCCTGAGTCGCAAGGGCAACAGTACCGATTTGCTGGCCCTGCTGCGGCTCCTAGAGCGGTGCCACCGCGACATCTGCGAAACTCTCTTCTATGAGGCGCTACCTGACAATCGGCAGCATCTCTACGCGCTGCTCAGAAATATTGAGATCAACGGCGGCTGGCCTTACATTCAGCGGATGAAGCTTCAGGCGCTGTTGGTTAACCTGCCCGATTTTGACTTTGATACTTTCTCCCCCTCAGTGGTGCTTCCCCTAGAGGAAGATCGGTTTCCGGGGGAGGAAAAGTAAACGGCGCTGCCTGTGTAAGGGGGCCATAGGTGTTGTCGGCGGAAGGAGGACGTGCAGTCCGACAAGGACCCTTTTGCTAGGTCAGCTAATCTAGTGTCTCTGTCTGGGCTGTCTACCACAACTAGTGGTAAGCTGAGCCAATTTCTATGGCTGGCGTTGGGGTGCCCAGAGGGCACTTGCCTAAACTGACTACTCCCCACAGCCATTTTGTGGTTTAAACGCTACCTTAGCTTTCGGCACAATTCCTTCTTCGTCGCACCTATGGCCAGTCATTCTTTTACAGCTAGGCTCCGTAGTTCGATGCAGCGGTTGACTAAACCACTGCTGGTGCCGAGCTTGGCCCTAGCCGCTGGATTGGCCAGTTTAGGATTGCTGCCGGGTAGCGGCATGGAGCGAGCGCTGGCGCTCAATGCCTATTGCCAAGTTACTCAAGAGGCCGCCCTAGCCAAAGAAAATTTGCGCAAAGCTGCCCTCGAGGGCGACGGTGCAGCCCAGCAGCAGTACCAGGCCATGGTGCGCCAGCACACTGAGGATCTGCGCCAGTGTCGCAGCCGCACTTGGCCCCAGCGCCAGGCGGTATGGGTGCGCCTTTACCCCTGCGACCTGCAGCCCGGCATTCTCGATGCCCTATTCGATCGCATCGTCAATCTTGGCTACAACGAGGTTTACGTAGAAGCCTTCTATGGGGGGCAGGTGCTGCTGCCCCAGGGCGACAACCCTACCGTGTGGCCCTCGGTGGTGCAGTCTCCCGGCTACGAGCGTCGCGATCTACTGGCTGAATCGATTGAAACAGGCCGTGAACGAGGGTTGCGAGTCGATGCCTGGGTGTTTGCCCTCAATTTTGGCTATTCCTACGGGTTGCGCAGCGATCGCGAGCAGGTACTGGCCCTCAATGGTCGCGGCCAAACCACCTACACCTATGCCAAGGCTGGAGACTCTAGCAACCCTGACGAAGTCTTTGTCGATCCCTACAATTCTCAGGCCCAGGATGACTACAGCCGGATGCTAGGGGCCATCCTGCGGCGCGAACCTGACGGCGTGTTGTTTGACTATGTGCGCTACCCTCGGGGCGTTGGTGCTAACTCCGTAGCCGACAGCGTTGACGACCTCTGGATCTACGGTCAGGCCTCACGGGATGCGCTGTTTCGGCGAGCGGTGAACCAGCAGGGGCAAGAGCTAATCCGCCGCTACATTAGCCGGGGGAACCTGGTCGATCGCGACATTCAAGAAGTGCGCGACCTCTACCCCAACGAGGCCGAACCGCTGTGGCAGAGCCGCACTCCATCCCCGCCGCTGCAAGCGGGCCAGGCACCACCTACCCCGGCCAGTCTGCGGCCCCAGCTAAATGCGGAGCTGTGGCAGTTGAGTGTGGCCCACGCGGTGCAAGGGGTCGTGGATTTTGTCAAGGTCGCTGGGGAGCAGGTGCAGCGCAGCGGCATTCAAGCCGGAGCGGTGTTTTTCCCAGAGGGGAATCAAACGGTGGGCACTGGTGGGTACGACTCGCGCCTGCAATATTGGGAGCGCTTTCCTACCTGGATGACCTGGCACCCAATGGCCTACGCCGTGTGCGGCAACACAGGCTGCATTTTAGATGGGGTACGCCGGGTGCAGACAATGATTCCTAGCGGCACGGCTCCTACCGTTACCCCAGCATTAGCCGGTATTTGGGGGCAAGCTACCTATAATCGCCCGGCTTTAGAAACTCAGATGGAAGCTCTGCGGCGATCGAGTCCTGAGATTACCTCGGTGAGCCACTTTGCCTACTCCTGGCAAGACCCTGAGTTCGACCGCGTGAGAAAGTTCTGTTCGCTCTAGGGCGCTGCCCCTAAGCGGTGATTACGCGGCAAATTGGTGTTGGAAACCTGGTGGATGGCTGCTCGTCCTGAGCGATGACTGGTTTGATAGGGGAATAGCGGAAACCTCAGGCTTTCTGTATTCTTGAGGTTTCTTTGACTCATCGACCTCGCCCCATGGAAGAGCCTCAGCCGCAATCTGGCCCGGTTACTCTGGTGATTTCAGAGTTGGTTGAACCCAGCAAAGTCGATGACTACGAAGCCTGGACAAAGGGAATTAACCATGATGCTAGGCAGTTTGAGGGCTTTTTAGGGGTTGAGATTATTCGCCCCCGTGACCACGCTTACCCTGAATACGTGGTGATTATAAAGTTCGAAACTTACGATCGCCTGCGCCGCTGGTTGATATCGCCCACCTACCGCGCCTGGATGGATAAGTCCTATGGGCTGATTGCGGCGCGATCGCAACAGCAGCTTCCCAGCGGTCTAGAGCTATGGTTTACGCTGCCCAAAGCGCGCCTAGGCATGACAGCAACCTTGCCCTCGCCACCTTACTACAAGCAGGTGGTGCTCGGTGTCTTGGCGGTTTACCCGCTAATTTTGCTGGCCAATCGACTGCTGGGGCCGCTGCTGGGGGGGCTGCCGTCACTGCTGGGCCTGTTTATTTCGGTGATTTTTGTCTCTGCTTTGCTGACCTATCCCGTGATGCCGTTGCTGAGTAAGGGCCTAGAATTTTGGCTGTACCCCACGGGTCGAGGTAAGTGAGAAATTTCTCAACCTAGTTTACTCCCGCTGCAACACGAAGAAGAACGGGCATTCCATACCCTTTAAATCCATTAGGCCTAGCACTGTCCGGTCGTCCACTTTGCGAAAAATATCGTTGATCGGAAGACTGTCGTAAATCATCGTTGCAGTCTCTTTACCTCGATAGGTGACTAGGCGAAGCCGTGCACAAGATTGATCGGTTGAAAACAAAAAGAGGCTAGCTTGAAAGATATTTCCCATCGCCTCTGACTTGGGAATTGGCAGTCGATCAATCCAGCTAACTAATGGCAACATCCAAAGTGGATTGACGCTGGCCGTGTTGCCATCCATGGCCTTAAAAACAAGCGGGTAAACGTGCTCTGTAGTTTCAAACCGTTTCCCGTGCCAGTGATAAGCCTCAAGAGCCCCGTCGAGGGGATGATCGGTAGGAAAGGTTGACCCCCGCCATGAGCCAATCATGTCACTGACAGCGACGGTCTCAAGACTGTCGAAAATATCTAGGGCCTCAGCAGTGGTTGCTTTGCCAATGGCAACAGCTTCAGAGAATGTTTTCACGGCGATGATTGTGATTAAGAGTGCAAATAGTTAGGGCGACGAATATTTTAGTTAAACGTAGTTACGTACCCAATACCATCGCAATCAGGGTATATATAGGTGAGAAAAATAGGCAAACGTTTTTAATATGCACTGCGGTGGCGATACTTCCAAAGTAGCAGGCCGATAGCTGTGCCTAATGCTGCGCCGATGGCTAATCCTGCCGGGGCCAAGGTGATGAAACTCAAATCGGCCTGGCTGCCATTGGGATATCCTCCAAATAGGATGATGCCCTTGAAGCCAACACTGGCACCAATGAGAGAACCGGCTAGCATCCAAAGCATGATGCTAACCCTAAATCGGGATGAGGCTAACAGTCCAGCTGAACCAACAATGAACCCTATGAGCAAGCCGATCGCGGTTCCAAAACCAGTGGCTTGCAGAATCCAGGTGTAGCTAAGCAGGTTAGCGCTAAAACTTCCAATAATTGCTCCAAAGCCGCTCCAGAGAATAATTCCTAAGATAAAAAAGCAAAATTTATTTTGCATCGTTGTATAGAATGCGAAGCAGAAGCTGTGACGAGGCCCTAGGGGCTGAGCCGCCACTCGTTATGTTAATTCTGTTGCTGGTTAGATAGATTGGGAGGCAGTATTACATCCTGCAAAAGTGGTTGCAATCCTTCAGCAACGCGATTTGCTAAAATCTGCTGTCCAGCCTGGTTGGGATGAATTTGATCATAGAGGTAACGTGGGTCATTTAGGCCTTCTAAAACCCCAGGAATGAGGTGGGCTTGGGTATCGTTTGCTACTCGCTGATACAATCCTGCGTAGTTCTGGCTAAAGGGGCTGATATCCATACCCAATATCACCACAATGGCTCCTGCTTGTTGGAGGCGAATCACAATTTGCCGCAGGTTCGCTTCGGTTTGGGCGGGTGGAACTTGCCTGAGATAGTCGTTGCCGCCTAGCCCGACAATGACTAGCCAAGGATCAGCTTCTATGACATCTTGCTGCAAACGATTTAGCGCTGCTTCGGTGGTGTCGCCACTTCTGCCCTGGTTAACAATGGGTAAGCCTAAGGTTTGACTGAGCAGGTTTGGGTAAGCGGCATCAGGGCCAATGCCGAACCCCGCTGTGATGCTATCGCCCAGCGCAATGATTTGGGCTCCACTGCCTCGGCGCAGGTTGTTGACATCTTCACTCAGAGTTTCGTTGGTTTCGATGAGAGTATTGGTGTCGGGCTGGTCAATAGTGGATGATTGAGGGGCATTGCACGCTGTCAAAAGCAGCAGCGCGCTAAAGCTTAGACTCATCAACCTGGCTTTAAACGTCTTGCTCATCAAGAAAGTTTAGGTTGTCTGAGTACACCATAATGCTCTTTGAAAGTTTGTGGGGGCAGCAGCGATCGCGCCAAACAGCTCTTTTCCTAACGTTATTATCGCCGCTAGCTGTGATGCTGCTCTATACCAAAGGGTCAATCCTGCCTGGTGGGCCGGGGCTTACGCTTTTCCGGCCCGTATGAGAGTGCGACGGATAGAAACAGGGCCGCGATCGCTGTGCCTGTTATTCTGCCAAGATTTGCTAAGCCTAAGATGAAGCCGCTACATCGTCTCTAAAGCATCGGCTTGCTCTTGATTGGTGATAATACTACCCGGTGGAACTATAGTTCCGTCTGCTAAGGTCACATCGACTATGATCGCCTTGGTGCCGATGGTGACATCGTTTCCAACCGTCGAGCGAAAGACGATAGCGTCATCGCCAATGGTTAGCCTATCGCCGACTTCTAGGGGACCGTGAAAAACAACGTTGTCACTCGTTTTTAGGTTAGAGCCAATGCTAATACTAGTTCCTTTGAGGGCATGAAAGGTGACTCGGTCTTCGATTACAGCACCTTCGCCAATGACAATTGGTGCGCCTTCATCGGCCCGAATGGATGTTCGTTGTCCCACAGTGCTATTACTGCCAAGTTGAACATCCCCAACGATGCGAACGAACTCATCTAGCTGGATTTCGTCTCCCAATGTGGGGTTAACAGGGTTCGGATTCCAGCTTGTCGCAGGAGCAGGACTCACCCCTACTACTGCGTTAAACCCTTCAGATTCAAACAGGTCAACGTAATGTTCGGCAAACTCTTCGTTAACTTCTAAGACTTCGTTTTGAAAGTCAGCATTGCCCTCTGCCTTCAGCGGTAGAGCATCCGCCTCCTGTTGGGTAGTGATGACTGCCCCTATGGGAACTAGGCGATCGCGCCCAATGCGAACATTTTCTAGGCGAGCCCCGTGTAAAACAAACGCGCCATCTTCCAAAACAACATTATTTAATTGAGCGTGGAATCCTATGAAAGTAAAATTACCAATTTGTGAGTTTTTGACAACTGCTTGATGGGCAATGCTGGTACGCTCTCCGGTGCTGCTGGAAATATCACCACAGGGTGCAACAGGAGCCGGAGCATCGTTGACGGCTAAAAATAGAATGTTGTCCTGTAAATTAGTTTCGTTGCCAATACAAATTTGTGTCTCAGGATCAGCTCTGACAATAGTGTTACCAGACACAAAAACGTTTTGTCCGACTGATACGTCCCCAAATAGTTCTACAAGAGGACTAATGAAACTCTCGTTGACATTGACCTGAAGAGGCTGAGAAAGACTAAATAGGTCGGATGGATCGTTTGCGATTGCAGCTTTTCCTGTGATGAAACTAAATATTAACCCAAGTGCTAGGGGAACTATTAGCCAGCGACGTTTTGAGAGCAAGGGCATCGATTTTTCCTTAGGATTTGGTGATCGTGCAGAAGCTAATGGGTCTGTTTTTAATCCCCCAATAAACTTCTCTGATTCTGGCTAGGCATATTTTTTGAAAACTCTTTGGGATCTCTCAATCCCGTGCTTTCTGATTCTTATCGCTCCATCCGAATATTGTCCCGGTGAAGCTTTGCCTAGATGGATAATACAACTACTCTTTGAAATTTGTATGTATAGTGACAAAATCTTTTCACAATAGTATTCCCCATCGATTGGGGCTGAACAACCATAGGCAAAACTCTATTGCCTGAGCTTGGTGAAACATTTAGTCGTTAATGGTTTGTAGCGATTGAGGCCTCTCTTATTTGAACCTAAATCCAATTTGTGATAAAGCAAATTTCTCCAATAACCCTTGTGCAGTTAGATGGGAAGCAGCTCATCTAATTGCTTCAATAGAGAAAATATTTGCAAAATGCCTGAGTACCACGATTTCTAGCCTGGCTTTCAAAAACTCAGGCTGCGGTTTTTGGATAGATTCATTCCTGAACTCGGCGAAGGTAAAAAGGTTTCAGCCCATCTTTGCCATCGCTTGCCCAGCGAGCCAGCCCGTAGTCCAGGCGTTTTGAAAGTTGAAACCACCGGTGATGCCGTCGATGTTGAGAATTTCTCCTGCCAGGTACAGCCCTGGGCAGCAGCGGCTCTCCAGAGTTTTGAAGTTGACCTCGGGTAGGGGAATGCCGCCACAGGTGACAAATTCGTCTTTGAAGACACCTTTGCCAGCGATCGCATATTCCCCCCGCGTTAGCTCCGTCACCAACGCTTGCACCTGCCCCTTCGACAGGTCGGCCCAGTTTAGCTGAGTGGTCAACTTGGCCCGGTGCTGAACCAAATATTGCCACAGCCGTCGCGATAGTTCTGGAAACGGCGAAAACGCCGCCGCCTGTCGTTTGCCCTGCTCTTGCTTGAGGCTAGTCAGCTTTTGCCGCACCTGGTCTTGCTTAAGGGCCGGCAGCCAGTTCACCGTCAGCGTCGCTCGGTAGCGCTGGCTGTGTAGCCCCACCGCCCCGTAGGCCGAGAGCTTGAGCACGGCTGGGCCACTCATGCCCCAGTGGGTAATCAGCAGCGGGCCGCTCTGGGTTAGGGTGGGGGACTCGGGGAGGGCTAGTTGAAGCTGCACAGTCTCTACCGAAACCCCAGCCAGGTCGTGCAGGGCCGGGTCAGGAACGTTGAAGGTGAATAGCGAGGGCACGGGCGGCACCAAGTCGTGGCCGAGTTTGAGGGCTAGGCGATAGCCGCCGGGGCTGCTGCCCGTAGCCAGCAGCAGGCGATCGCAGTGCCAGTCGGCTCCAGCGCGGGTGGTGAGCCAAAATCCAGCCTCGTCGTGGTGAATTTGGGCGATCGCCTGGCTGGTATGAATCTGAATGCCCAGCCGCCGGGCTTCTCCCAGCAGGCAGTCGACAATGGTGCCCGAGTCGTCGGTGGTGGGAAACATGCGGCCATCGGCCTCGGTTTTGAGCCGCACTCCCCGCTGCTCAAACCAGGCCACTGTGTCCTGGGGCTGAAAACGGCTAAAGGGACCGCGCAGGGCATTGCTGCCGCGCGGATAGTGGTTGACTAGAACGGCCGGCTCAAAGCAGGCGTGGGTGACGTTGCAGCGCCCCCCGCCGGAGATTCTGACCTTGGCTAGGGGTTCGCGCCCCGCCTCAAAGATGTGAATCGACTGGTCAGGGTTGGCTTCGGCGCAGGCGATCGCCCCAAACAACCCCGCTGCCCCAGCTCCCACCACAATCACCGAGGCCCGCTGGGGCAATCCATTGCCAGGGCTACCACCTTTCACGGCAGGCTCCCCGGTAGGTAGACATTGGAGCTAATCGCTCCCTGGCGCTGAGCGCGGCGGTAGAGAAGCTCCAGCTTGCCTCCGGCCTCAAGAATAAAAGCTCGCTGACGGCGATACAAGCCCTGAAACAGATTGCTCAACAGCAACGCTACTAGAGCAACGACCAGCCCCGCCGCCGTAGAGATGAGGGCTTCGCTCACCCCAGCGGTGACGCCGCTGGCAGCTGGGCCACCGGTATCGCCCAGTTGCAGGGTCGAAAATGTCTGCATCAGTCCTAGCACCGTCCCGAGCAGCCCCAACAGCGGGGCAATCCCCACCACCGTTTCAAACAGGGTCTGGAATCGCTTTAGCACCGGCAGTTCGGCCTGGGCAGCGCTCTCTAGGGCTAGGCGAAATTCTTCGGGGGTGGCGTCGCCCAGGGTGAGTGCGGCTAGAAAAATGCGGGCAATGGGCATCTGCTGGTGCTGCTTGAGTTTGGCGATCGCCCGCTGCGGGTTTTGGCTAAAGGTGCTGAGGGCTTGAGGCACCAGACACCGCTGCTGGCGGCCAATTTGCAGCCAAAACCAGACTCGCTCCACCGCTAGGGTCAGGGTCAGCAGCGAACATAGCAGCAGCGGCCACATGACCACGCCTCCCGCCGTAAACCAGTTGCCCATAGCGCCGATGTCCTAACCCAAGAACCCAACTATGATACTGGCCAGCCGGGGTTTCAGGTTCAAGGTGCAGGGTATAAGGCCACCCCTTAAACCGTAGACCTAAAACCCTGAACCTCTACATCGTGCCGGGGAAATGCTCAATCTGAGCGTAGCCGCTAAACACCAGCTGTTTGCCCTGGGTTTCTAGGCGGTTGACCCGCAGCAGCACTCCGTCGAGGTTGAAGCGCTCTAGGTCCACCATACGGTTGAGCACTTCCGCAAAGCCCCGCGTTAGGGTCTCCGAGATCGAGGTCAGTGCGTCGGGAACGCCCTCGGGCAAAAATTCTGCGTTAGCGAAAATAATTCGCCGCCGCTTTTCGACCGTGACCTGGGCCGACATTTGAATGGGCACATCCTTGTGGTTGGGCAAGTCGGTCTTAGCCGTAATTTTGACGGCCTGGTCAGGCAGCAGCGTGATGTTGATGTCCCGAAAGGTGACCGGATCGCCCCCCGAAAGCGAGGTAACCGCTTCATCAGTGACCCCTTCGAGGTGCTGACGCACCAGTTCGGCCTCAAAGGCGCGGTTGATGGCGTCTTCGTTTAAGGTCACCTGGGCTACTGCCTGGGTAGGCTGGCGCAGGCGAATTTTGCCGCTGATGGCTGAACCGACGTCGATAGACACCGTGTCGGTCTCAAACATCATCTCGGCCGCCTCAAATTCTTTGCGAATTACAAGGCCGCGCCCTTCCATCCGAAAGCTGTCGATGGTGCCCTGGAGAAGCTTGCTGGAAGGAGAGCAGCGCACCGACACTTCCACAGCATCGCTGCTACTAAACAGGTGCCGTAGCGACTGGGTAGCCACAGAGTTAATCATCCGTTCGCCAAAGTCATTGGATCCTTTGGACTGAAACCCGGTAAAGCCACCAAACATAGAGGTTATTACCAACCTAATTCCCCTAATGTTGTAACAAAATATGAAGCCCTTTGACAGAGGACTTTGCTAATAGCACCCATTGTGAATGCTGATGAGCCCACTTTAAGCGGCTAGCACTGGGCTTTCTAGAACTCGACCTGACGCCTTTAGAGCGGTGCCATCAACCCCTGATTTGGCCAAGCGGCGGCCCAAAGCGGTCGCAATGGGGTCGAGGCCGTAGGCTAGCGTAGCCATCTCCTCTAGGGTAAGGGCTTGACGTGCATCTGACATCGATTCACTGGGCACCGGGTGGCACTCGACGATTAGCCCGTCGGCCCCAGCGGCGATCGCCGCCCGCGCCAGATCGGGTACTAGCTCCCGCTTGCCAGCAGCATGGCTGGGGTCAACCATCACCGGCAGGTGGGTGAGTTGTTTTAATGCTACCACCGCCCCCAGGTCCAGCACGTTGCGGGTGTAGGTATCAAAGCTGCGAATCCCCCGCTCGCAAAGAATCACGTTGGGGTTGCCATGGCTGAGAATGTATTCCGCCGCCATCACAAATTCTTCGATCGTGGCGGCCAGCCCCCGCTTGAGCAGCACTGGTTTGTCGATGCGGCCGAGGGCCTTGAGCAGGTCAAAGTTCTGCATGTTGCGGCTGCCCACCTGCAACACATCCACCTGGGCCACCATCGACGGAATTTGATCCATCGCCATGACCTCGGAGATCACCGGCATCTGAAACCGCTGCCGGATGTCGTTCAGAATGCGCAGGCCGGCTTCCCCCATGCCCTGGAAGGCGTAGGGTGACGTGCGTGGCTTGAAGACCCCGCCCCGCAGCGCTTGAACGGGGGTTGGGGCCAGATGGTGGGCCACCTGCTCCATTTGCTCGGCACTTTCGACGGCGCAGGGGCCGCCCACAATCAGCAGGGTGTCGCCGCCGATAGCGACGGTATCGGTGAGAGCCACGACCGAGCGGTGCTCAAGGCTTGATTTACGGGTCAAGTCAGCGTCTTTCATAGTGAAAAAAGTGAAATAAAGAACGGGGCGATCGCAACAGAAAATAAAAAACCCGAAGCTGGGGGCTCCGGGTCAGGTAAAGGGCATAGGAAGACCTATCACCACAAGCCTGACCCGGTGGTGTAAAAAAATCCGTAGTACCAATTGGTGGTGGGAATTTGCATAGCTGCTAAAGAAAACAGGGCTAAGGACTCAACCAAAAAACAAAACCGCAGAGGGTAAGCTCCGCGGTTCACAAGGTTAGCAACACAAAAGGTGCTCACGACCTGTGAACCGACGGCTGCCACCAAAAATAAAATGCTCTTACGGATGCGGTCATTGCTGCGGGTGAACTAAATGTATCTGCAATGTAACAGGGCTGCCGGGGAGCGTCAACCGGGGCGAGGGAATTCAGATGTGCTGAGCCCAGGCTATCCGGAGGGCCTAAGTTCGTGGATTTCTCGGAGTACATCCTGAAGCGATAAACCTAGGATGAAGACACTTGGCCTGTATAAAGCCATTGTAAAGCTAGGCCCGCTACCGCCATCTCCGCTGCCTTAGACTGCCATTAGGGAAATCACCATGAGTTGGGAACTTTGCGTTCGCTATGCCAACGGCCGAGAAACTGTTTTAGACGCCTTTCAAAGTCTGGAAATTGCCCAAAACCGAGTCGATAAGCTCTATGCCGAGGGCTATCCCATGCACTTTGCCTACTTTGTTAGGCCGAAATGCACGACATAGAAATACTCCGTAGAGACGCGATCAGGCACGTCTCTACTCTTGAAATCTCACACGGTCATAATGTCTTTCTCTTTGGCGGCCAGGGCTTCGTCGAGCTGAGCGATATATTTATCGGTAAGCTTTTGAATTTCATCCTGGGCATCGCGCGACTCGTCTTCGGAGATGTCGCTGGCCTTTTCTAGCTTTTTGACCGCATCAATGCCGTTGCGGCGCTGGTTGCGAATGGCAACGCGTCCTTCTTCGGCCACTTTGCCCGCTGTTTTGACAAATTCTTTGCGGCGCTCGCTGGTCAAAGGCGGAATGTTGAGGCGAATTACCCGGCCGTCGTTGTTGGGAGTAAGGCCCACGTCGGATAGCGAGATCGCTTTTTCGATGGTGGTTAGGCTGCTGGCGTCGTAGGGCTGAATCATCAGCGTAGTGGAGTCAGGGATGGAGATGTTGGCCATCTGCTTGAGGGGAGTCTGGGCGCCGTAGTATTCGATCTCGATGCGATCGAGCAGCGAGGAGTTGGCGCGCCCCGTGCGAATAGTGTTGAAGTTGTTCTGAGTCGCCCTAATGGACTTCTGCATCTGGTCTTCGGTTTCGAGCAAAATATCGTCAACTGACATCACAAGACTCTCCTACAATCGTGCCGATAGATTCGCCCATTAGCGCCCGCTTGATGTTTCCAGGCACCGATAGGTCAAATACCATGATAGGGATGTTGTTGTCCTTACAGAGGGCGATCGCAGTGCTATCCATCACTTTTAGATCGTTCTGCAGCACATACCCATAGGTGAGGGTGCGAAAGCGCTTGGCGTTAGGGTTAATTTTAGGATCAGAATCGTAGACGCCGTCAACCTTAGTCGCTTTGAACACCACCTCGGCGTTGATCTCAGCCGCCCGCAGCGCAGCGGTAGTGTCGGTGGTAAAGAAGGGATTGCCGGAGCCCGCCCCAAAAATAACCACCCGGTTTTTCTCCAGGTGGCGAATAGCGCGGCGGCGAATGTAGGATTCGGCGACCTCTTGCATGGCGATCGCCGTCTGCACTCGGGTGGGCACCCCCATGCGCTCTAGCGAGTCTTGCAGAGTCATGGCATTCATCACCGTGGCGATCATGCCAATGTAGTCGGCAGTGGCCCGATCCATCCCGGCGGCTGAGCCTTTAATGCCGCGAAAGATGTTGCCAGCACCCACCACCACAGCGATCTCGATCTCTTCTTTAATCACCTCGGCGATCTCAGCCGCGATGGTTTCTACTACGTTAGGATCGATGCCGTAGTCCATGTCGCCCATGAGGGCTTCGCCGCTAAGTTTTAGCAGCACTCGCTTATAAGGTTTATCCATAGGAAGCTGGTGTAGTAAGGTCTAGAAGTCCCACACCACTATACTTGCTTCCCCTGCCATGATGGCTACTGCGCTTGTGCAAATTGGACTGGTAGCCGCCTGGCTGGCAGTAGTTGGGGGAGTGGCCGAAGGGGTGCGTCGCACCGGCCGCTTCGCTACCGAAATTACCCGGAAAATTGTCCATATTGGGGCAGGTCACGTGATTTTGCTGGCTTGCTGGCTGCATACTCCCGCTTGGATGGGTATAGCGGCCTCAGTCGTGTTTAGCGGCGTAGCGCTGCTGTCGTACCGGCTGCCGATTTTGCCGGGGGTTGACGGTGTAGGACGCAACAGCCTGGGTACTTTTTTTTACGCTGTCAGCATTGGGATACTGACGGCGGTTTTCTGGCCCTCGGGCCTACCCCAATACGCTGTCCTCGGCATTTTGGTCATGACTTGGGGAGATGGTTTGGCCGCCTTGGTGGGGCAAAACTTTGGCCGCCATCCCTACAAGATTTTTGGCAACCAGAAGAGCTGGGAGGGTAGTTTGACCATGGCCCTGGCTAGCTTTCTGGTGGTTTTGCTGGTGCTGGGGCTGACTGCGGGGTTTACTCAAGCGGTCTGGGGAACGGCAGTGGTGGTGGCGATCGCCGCCACTCTGCTAGAGACGCTCTCGTTCTATGGCCTCGACAACCTCACGGTGCCGCTGGGAAGTGCGGCCCTAGCCTATGGACTGATGGGTTGGATGGGGTAGGAGAAGTAGGAGGGTGAGCCGGTGGTGAAATGGGGCTGGTGAGCGGATGAGCTGCAGACTTCTGACGAAGCAGTATGCCCCTGTAACAGGTGGGTTAATTGCTGGTTTTTTCGTACTATCAAGTAGTACAAGTTAGGCCATCGCCCCGGCCCGCCCAGGAGTGGATAAACCCCGTGAATGCCACCTCTCCCTCTACCCTAGACCTCACCGATCGCGTGTTGACCATGGCCAAAACCGGGGTCTACCGCCAGTCGGTGTTTGAGGCTCTAGGGCCAATCGCCACCCGGCGGCAAATTCGCGATGCGATCGCCCAAGCCAAGCAGTTTGGTCTCTACACCGTCTCCGCCCTGCGGGATGACGAGTTAGGCACCTACTATCAGGTTGAAGCGGCCAGCTACGAGTCATTTCAGGCCGCCTCGAAAGCCCTAGCTGCCAGTGCGCCCTTAGACGATTTAGCTAGCCAAGTCGTAGCTACCCACGATGCCCTACAGGCCAT
The DNA here is from genome assembly GCA_019359285.1 of Nodosilinea sp. WJT8-NPBG4. Classification (GTDB taxonomy): domain Bacteria; phylum Cyanobacteriota; class Cyanobacteriia; order Phormidesmidales; family Phormidesmidaceae; genus Nodosilinea. Next base: position 57,818 of record JAHHHQ010000057.1, on the reverse strand, counting down.
GTTGACCACCGTAGCGAGCAGCACCCTGGGTTTAGCAGTTCTCGGTGGATGGTGCTTGCTCGATGGGCAAACCCAGCTAGGGCGAGGGCTGTGGCTAGGGGCGATGGTCGCCGGAGGGCTGTGGAGTGTGCAGCGGTGGATTGCCCGCCGGGTGTTGGGATAGTGAGAAGAGTGTTGAATTTTGAATTTTAAGTTTTGAATTCAAGCCATGGGGCAAAAACTCAAAACTCAAAACTAAACATTCAAAACTTCCTCACTTCCTCCCCTCACCGCCGCGCAAACTCATCCGTCGCCTCAATTAGCGCATCGGCAATACCTGGCTCCATGGCTGAGTGGCCGGCCTCTTGCACCATGACAAACCGGGCTTCGGGCCAGGCCCGGTGCAGTTCCCATGCGGTGGTGGCGGGGCACACCACATCGTAGCGACCCTGCACAATGACGCCGGAAATGTGGCGAATGCGGTGTACCTGGCTGAGGATGTGGTCGTCGGTTTCGAAAAAGCCTCGATTGATAAAGTAGTGACACTCGATGCGAGCAAAGGCGATGGCAAACTCGTCTGCGCTGAAGTGGTGCAGCAGGCCGGGGTCTTGCACGAGCTTGCTGGTGCTGGCCTCCCACACGGCCCAGGCGCGGGCGGCGGTCAGTCGTTCTTCAATGTTGTCGCTGGTGAGGCGGCGGTAGTAGGCCTTGACCAAATCATGCCGCTCGGCTTCGGGAATGGGGGCGAGATACTGCTCCCAGGCATCGGGATAGAGGAAACTGGCCCCCGATTGATAAAACCAGCTAATTTCTCGCTGGCGCAGGGTAAAAATGCCGCGCAAAATTAGCCCCTGGCAGCGATCGGGGTGGGTTTGAGCGTAGGCCAGAGCCAGGGTGCTGCCCCAGCTGCCGCCAAACACGGTCCATTGGTCAATACCCAGATGAACGCGAATTTTCTCGATGTCGCTAACCAACGCCCAGGTAGTGTTGTCTTCTAAATCGGCGTGGGGCAAACTTTTGCCGCAGCCTCGCTGATCAAACAGCACAACGCGCCAGCGATCGGGATCAAAGAACTGTCGATAGGTGGGGTTACTGCCACCTCCAGGCCCACCGTGTAAAAATACCACCGGCTTGCCCTTGGGGTTGCCGACCTGCTCTACGTAAAGCCGATGCCGTTCTGATACCACTAGGTATTCGGCATGGTAGGGCTCAATGGGGGGATAGAGTTGGCGCATGACAATGGTGTGAACGCGTTCCACAGACGGAATGAGCCCACACTATAGCCCAGCGATCCTAGCTCTGGTTAAAGTGGTTTGAAGACTTACTTCCTTCTCGATCTCAGATTCACGGCTATGGACGGAGGGACGAGTCTGACCAGATACAGTGGTCAGATCAGAATTCTGGCTATGGTCATCCCCAGGAATTATCGACGACTCCTGGGGTGAGTCTTTACCACGTGCCATTCCCCCGTGTGTGGATCGCGTTGGGTCGTAAACGGATTGGTTTTGAGGGGTTTGCCGCAGGGCTTAGCCATAGCGCTTACTGTTGCAGGTTGCATCTATGGTAAGAAATGTCACAACCCTCACGGGTGACTCATAGGCCTCTGCTCCGGTGATGTTGCAGCCTGTAACTGGTGATCTGCATCACAGAGGCGATGGGCAGTCTGTGCCAATTAAAAGATTGGGCTAGAACGATGCGGTTTTTGAAATCTGCGCTAACATCCTCAAGGCATATAGAGGACGGGCAAAAAGTCGTTGATGCTTGACCGTCTACCGGTTCACCATACGAGTAATGGGCAGGAGTCGTGATGGCAATGCAGAACAGTTTGTTGGGCTTAATGCAGAACAGTTTGTTGGGCTTATGGAGTAGCTGCGGGCGTGGGCTACCCCTGAAAATGTCGGCGGCGATCGCGATCGCCACCACTGCGGTAATCAGCACGGCGTCCCAGGGCATGGCCCAGGGCTATGAGGTTGTGCCGCCGCTACCCGCTGGGGCGGTGCCTGTGCCTGGGGCAACTATGCCCCAACAGGTGTCCACTAGCAGTGGCCAGCAGTATCTAATTTATGTTGGCGACACCAGCGAAGCCACGCTAAGCCAGGTGCGTCTGGTGGAGCCGACGGCCTTTCGCACCTCGTTCCAAGGGCGATCGGTGATACAGGCGGGGCGGTTTAACATGACCGGCAATGCTCAGCAGCGCATTACCGATTTGGGGGCTCTTGGGGTCAGAGCTGAGATGGCCCAGGTAGCGGCGGCTGTGCCCTACTATTCTCAAACGGCTTCGCTACCCAACAACGTTTATGCGTCCAACGGCGATTTGCCGCCCCTGCCCGATGCGGCATTTCCCCAGGCTGCGGTGACGGCTGTGCCCGTGCCAGCCCTGCCGCCGGGCGTTGCCGCGGTGCCTTCGACTGCGGGGAATGTGGAGTTTGGTCAAGAGCTTAACTATGGTGTGCCGGCCGCACCTCCCGCTGGGGAAATAATGGCGCCACCGACATCGGCTCCGCCGATGACTGAGTCGGCTAGCGCGCCTTACTACGTGGTTATTCCCACCGATGCTTCAAGCTTAGGCACCGTGAGCAGTCAGGTGATTCAACTCGGAACCCCGCCCGACCGCGTACAGCAGCGCACAGAACCTCGGGGTCCCCACGTTGCTGTTGGCCCCTTTGCCGATCGCGGGCTGGCCAACCGTTGGAATGATTTCTATCGCCAAGCTGGCCTTGGCAATAGCCGGGTTTTCTTTGAACGCTAGATACCCCTGGGCGATAAACCAATAGGATCAATAGGCGATGGATTGTATTGAGAGTCCGTTGCCTATTGTTTGTTTGTTTGTAAGCCCATGAGCTGTGAATTTCGCGATCGCATCGTCACCTCTGAGCAGATGCGGGCTATTGAAGGTCGCCTGTTCGACGCCGGTATGCCTGTGGCCGCGCTGATGGAAAAGGTGGCGGGCCGCATTGCCGCTTGGCTAGTGGCTCAGTTTCCGCTCCAGCGCTATCCCCGGATTGCTGTGGTGGCTGGGCCAGGGCACAACGGCGGCGACGCGTTGGTGGTGGCGCGAGAACTGGCGGCCCAGGGCTATCAGGTGCAGGTGTGCAGTCCGGCCGAACGCCTGAAGCCGCTGACCGCTGACCACCTGCGGTTTACAGAGTATTTAGGCATTCCGGTCGTGAGGGCGATGGCAGAGCTGGCCCCCTACGATGTGCTGCTCGACGGACTGTTTGGTTTTGGCCTAGAGCGCCTGATTGAGGGGGCCATGGCTGACGCGGTGGCGGCGATCAATGCAGCCAGTTGTCCTGTAATCAGTATTGACCTGCCCTCGGGATTGCACACCGATACTGGCAAGGCGCTGGGGACGGCAGTGCAGGCTACCTACACCCTCTGCCTAGGGCTGTGGAAGCGGGCTTTTTGCCAGGAGGAAGCGCTGGCGTATTTGGGGCAGCCCCATTTAATCGGCTTTGATATCCCTCTTAAAGCCATAGCGGCAGTATTGGAGAGCTCACCCTCAGTACGGCGGGCCACCCTATCGACCATCCGCGAGAAGCTGCCGCTGCCTCGCCAGGCCAATACCCATAAGTATCGAGTGGGGCATTTACTGCTGGTGTCAGGGTCGCGGCCCTACGCCGGGGCAGCTTTGTTGGCGGCGTTGGGAGCTAGAGCAACCGGGGTGGGGATGCTCACCCTGGCGGTGCCCGAGTCGCTGCGATTGATGGTAGTAGCTCAAATTCCTGAAGCGCTGGTAGTGGGCTGTCCAGAAACGGCGGCGGGGGCGATCGCCCATCTACCCGACACCCTAGACCTGAGCCGCTACAGCGCGATCGCCTGTGGGCCAGGGCTGAGCCGCCACGCTGGAAAAGCAGTGCAGGCCGTTTTGCAGAACCAGACACCTCTGTTGCTCGATGCCGATGGCCTCAACGTCTTAGCAGATCTAGGCACTGTTGAGACCTTGAAACAGCGGCAGCCACCTACAGTGCTAACGCCTCACCAAGGCGAGTTTAAACGGCTGTTTCCTGAGCAGTTAGAGAATTCTGGAGACGGCGGCGCGGCGGCGCAGCAGGCCGCTGCGCAGAGTGGAGCGGTGGTGCTACTAAAGGGAGCCTGTACGGCGATCGCTCACCCCAACGGCACAGTTTGGTACGTGCCCGAAAGCACCCCGGCGCTGGCGCGGGGCGGCAGCGGCGATGTGTTGACTGGCTTAATTGGCGGTCTGCTGGCCCAGGCTATGGCCGCAGATGCCGACAATTCCCTAGATTCAGCGCTGGATGCGGCGCTGGTCGGAGCCTGGTGGCATGGCCAGGGGGCTCGCGCCGCCGCCCGCGATCGCACTGAACTGGGGGTCGATGGCACCCAGTTAGTCCAATACTTGAACCCGGTGCTGGCCCAGGTGCTAGCCTGAAGGGCGTGAGTTTATTTGCGGCTGCGATCGCCTTGTTTTCCTTCGACCAAATCGTGTTGCCCGATGGCTTCCGGCAGGGGATCTCTCTGTTGGCCTACCTGCTGGCGCTAATGTGGGTGCTGGCCGTGGTGGATTTTGTCACCGGGCGGCGGGTATTGCCTAAGCTCAGCATTGAACCCCGTAGTCTAGATGGGTTGCCGGGCATTGCGGTGGCTCCCCTACTTCACGGCGACTTTGGCCACCTGGCTGCTAACTCTGGCCCCTTGGCGATTTTGGGTACCGTGATTTTGCTTCAGGGGCTAGAGGTGCTGGGGCTAGTCACGGTGTTTTGCTGGGTGTTTAGCGGCGTGGGCATTTGGCTGTTGGGCCGCCCCGGCACCCGCCACCTGGGTGCTAGCGGTGTGGTGTTTGGCTACCTGGGCTATCTGCTGCTGCGGGGCTATTTTGAACGCAGCCCAGGGGCGATCGCCGCTGCTGTGGTCGTTGGCCTGCTCTATGGCAGTGCTCTCTGGGGTCTGCTACCGCTGCAACGGGGCAAGTCGTGGGTGGGTCATGGCATGGGTTTCGCCGGCGGTGTCATCGTGGCTCGCCACCTGTCGATCATGCTGGAATGGGTCAGGAACAACTCTGGTTTCTAGCTGCTGCCTGTAGAATCTTAATTCTTCAAGCTTCGTTCTTCCCTCCTTTTCCCGTTTTCTCCCATGGCTACCCCTCCCTCTCACCTTACACCCGAGGAACTGGAGCGCTGGCGCTTCGGTTTGGCCCAGGCCAATCTGAACAACATTCTCTGCCACTGCCGCGACTGCGATGCTACCTGGATGGCTTCGGACGACGAAAATATCGCTTGCGCCTGCGGCAGCCGACGGGTTGAACACGTCGCCTGCTGGCAATTCCCGGACGGCTGAGTTCCTGTTGACTAAGCGGAGTCGAAGCCAGCAGAAACCTTAAGCCAAGAACGCTACCAAGGCTTGCAGCTGATCCCAGGCGGCCCCGCTGGCGAGAATGTCTTTCGCCAGGGTAATGCCTTCGGCGATGGATGTTTCTAGCGTGTCAGCCTGCACCTTTTCTCCCACTTTCAGCGCCAGAGCCGCATTTAGGGCCACCACATCCTGCTGGGCCTGGGTGCCTTTGCCCTGAAGCACAGCGGTCAGAATGGCGGTGTTCTCTTCGACCTCGCCGCCGCGCAGGGCGCTGAGGGGGGCAGCAGCTAAGCCTAGAGCCTGGGGCTCGATCACGGCGCTCGTCACCTGGCCGTTCTCAACCACCGAGATATCGGTTTTGTCGCCCAGCCCGGCTTCATCCAGCCGCTCGCGGCCGTGGAGCACGATCGCCTGGGGAATGCCCAGCTGATTGAGGGCCTCGGCCATGGCGGGCACCACAGCCACGTCGTAAACGCCAATTACCTGGCCAGTGGGTTGCAGAGGATTCACCAATGGCCCCAGCAGGTTAAACACCGTGCGCACTTTCAGGACACTGCGCAGGGGAGCCACCGCTTTCATGGCCGGGTGCCAGCCTCGGGCGAACAAAAAGGTGACGCCTACCTCATCCAGCGCCGCCTTGACCCGCTTGGGGTCAGCTCCCAGGTTGACGCCGAGGGCTTCGAGCACATCGGCAGACCCCACCTTGCTGGAGGCGGAGCGATTGCCGTGCTTGGCCACCCGAATGCCTGCCGCCGCTGCGACAAACGCCACGCAGGTAGAAATATTAAAGGTGTGGGCTCCGTCGCCGCCGGTGCCGCAGGTGTCGATGCAGGGGGTGAGGTGGTGAATTTTGCCTTCGCCGCCGAGGGATTGCCCCTGGAGCACCCGCGCCATGCCCGCCAGCTCATCGGCGGAGACGCCCTTGGCCTGGAGCACCGCCAGCAGCCCGCCCGACACTACCTCGGGAATCTCTTCGCTGAGCCAGCCGCGCATCAGGGTTTCGGCCTGCTCCTGGCTGAGCGATTCTCCCAGAATGAGGCGCTGCAAGAAGGCTGACCAATCTTGAACGGTGGCAGCGGTCATGGTTTGGGTCACGGCTTAGCTCTAGGGGTAAAGGACAAATCGGCGAATTAGGCCCCCCTATTTTCTCCTAGAACGTCCGTTTACGGGCGATCGCTCCCTCTGAAACGCCAGCCAATTTCTTTTCCCAAAATGGTCCCAAAATGGCAACCGGGCGATCGCAAAGCGCCTCCAGAGAACCCAATGTTGATTTGCTCTGTCAAGAGATAGACGCCCTACCAAACTTAGCCCCGTATTGTAAAACCATTCATCGCCGGAGGATGACCATGGCCACTCGCATTGCTGAAGCACCCACAAACCTGAGGACGGTTTTCTCTGCCGTCGACGGCTACTTTGCCGGCTTTAACGCTGAAGACTACCGCGCGGTAGCGGCTCTGTTTGCAGCCGATGGCGTTCTGGTAGCTCCCTTCGAGGAACCGATTGTAGGGGCCGAGGCCATTTACACCTATCTAGAAGCCGAGGCCGTGTCTATGCGCGCCACGCCGGTCGAGGTTGAGACCGAGGTGGACGCCGACGGCACTCAACGTGTAGTGGTCAGGGGTCGAGTTAAGACGCTGCTGTTCACTGTGGCCGTGCGCTGGACCTTTGTGCTGACAGCGGCAGATACCATTCAGTCGGCTGAAATTAAGCTAATGGCGTCGCTGCAAGAGCTAATGCAGTTCGATCGCGGCTAGAACCTGTACCCTATGCGGCTCTAGGCACCGATGGCTGACCCCAGGCGGCGGTGAGCAGCGATCGCCCTAGATTCAAATGCTCAGGCGCACATTGCCAGTCGGGGTGGGCCGTCAGTAGCAGCGATTCTAGAGATTCAGTATCGAACAGGTGCCACACCTCGGCCCCGGTCGAACAGTCGGCGATCGCATAGCAGTTCTGGGCAACACAGTAGATTGTGAGGCGATCGCTCATCCCGGCAGGCAGAGTTAGTTCTTGGCCAATAGCCAGGCTTCTAAAGCTGTGAATCGCCTGCTTGAAGGCCTCTTCGGTGCGGGTGGCTAACCCTGACATCATCCGTAGCGATCGTGGGTCGCCGTTAACACAGATCCAGTAGCGGCGCAGTGGGTCAATGCCTCTGAGCCAGGGTGATTCGTCATCAAGGCAATAGCGAGGTGCTAGGGATAGCTCAGAGAACATACTTTACCAAAAGGTGGCAAGCGATACATTCAGCATCGTGTAATCACCCAACTTTCCTCAATACAGAGCAACAAAAGTATAAAAAATCTGGTATAAGCCGTTACGTTTACTCATGTGTGGCGACTGCTGGCAGCTAGCTACCCCGGAGCTGCTGCTATGACAAAGCGACCAGTTTTCTAGACGGAAGTGGCTGACTCAACTGACCTAATCGGTGAACTCTCGACTGACAGGAGTTGCCAACGGTTCCGGCAGCAGGATAGGCAAAATCAGGCTCTGGGCCAGGGGCATTTGCCCATAGGTAAACCCGTGGGGGATTTGAGCGAGGTAGGGTCGCAGCTGTTCTAAAGCGTAGGGGCTGCCATAGATCACGACTCCGCGCAGCAGTTGGGCCAATCGCAGGGTCTTCAGCCAGGTGGTCGCCAGCTGTAGGAGTTGGGCGGAGCCGCGAAAGGGATTGCCCCGCACAAAAATCTGCACCAGGCTAGGTCGCAGGCTCTGCTCAGCCGAGAATTCTCCCTCGCCCCAAGGCCAGTGCTGGCAACCCTGAGTATCGACCAGCTTGAGGTGGTAATGATGGCCTTGGGGCCAGGTGAGGGCCGCTGCCGTGCGCTCTAGAAAGCGACAGCCAACCAAATCATCGACAATCACAATGTTGTGGCCGGGGGTGGCAGCGGTGCTGGGAGCCACCTGGCCTTGCACCGTCATCGATGCGGCGAGTATATCGGCGGCGAGCTGACGCGTCGCGGGCTGGGCCACGGCTGCCAAATTCACCGGGGGTGGCGGCAGGTGTTCCCAAGCATGACCAGCCCCGTCGGGCAGCAGGGCAGGGGCTACCTTTTGTTTAGCCCGCCAGAGGCGTTCCACACTGGCTGTGATGCGCGCTGGGTCGATGCGCCCCACGTTCACGGCTTCTACTACCGCAGCAATTACTCCTTCCGGATCGCCAGGCATGAGCAGCACATCGGCGCCGGCTTCCACCGCTAACACTGCCGCTTCATAGGGGCCGTAGGTGTTGGCGATCGCTCCCATAATCAAGGCATCGGTCACAATCAGCCCGTCAAAACCCATCTCTTGGCGCAGCAGCCCAGTGAGTGTGGCGGGCGAAAGTGTGGCGGGCAGGCGGGCATCTAAGGCAGGAATTTGGAGATGCGCCGTCATGATGCTGTCTACCCCAGCGGCGATCGCAGCTCGAAACGGTGCCAGCTCCAGATCTCTGAAGCGATCGAGGCTGTGGGGCAGCACCGGCAAATCGAGGTGGGAGTCGGTGGCAGTGTCGCCGTGACCAGGGAAATGCTTGGCGGCGGTGAGCACCGGCTGGGTCTGTGCTCCACGAATAAACGCCTGGGTCAGGGCGCTAACTCGCTCTAGCCCATCGCCAAAGGCCCGCACGTTAATTACCGGGTTGGCAGGATTATTGTTGATATCCACTACCGGAGCCAGCACCCAGTTGAGGCCGATCGCCAGTGCTTCGGCAGAGGTGGCAGCCCCAAAAGCCTCGGCGTAGGCCAAGGCGGCGGTGGGGTTGCGATCGGCTACGGCCGACAGCGCCATCGGCGGCGGAAACCAAGTGGCGCCGCTAAATCGCTGACCGACTCCCTCTTCCACATCGGCGGCAATCAGCAGCGGAATCCGGGCCTGGGTCTGAAGCGCCTGGGTTTTGAGTCCCACTTCGGCGGCGCTGCCCCCGAGCAAAATTACTCCGCCCACGCCCAGTTCTTCGACGTAGCGGGTGAGGGCGGCGTTGTCAGCTTCCCAAGCGGGGTAGCGAATTTCGTGATCAAACAGGTGACCCGAGGCGCGCACCACCACCATTTGGGCCACTTGTTGGGTCAGGGATAAACTTTCAGCGGCAGGCAGCCGGGCCGAGGTGTTTACACCAGAGGGCCAGTCGTTGACTGTCGCCCGGTTCACTCTTCCTCATCTCCGGGGATGGGTTCGTCGAGGGTAGCGGCCTCAGGGGTGCCCGCGTCATCCTCAAAAAACTCGTCGGTCAGGCCCTTTGCGGCTCGCTCTTGGCTGAGCTGGTTGATTAGGTTCAACACATTGGTGCCGCGCTCCATACCCACGTCTTCTTTAAAGATAATTTCGGGGGTGCGTCGCAGTCGCAACCGCTGGCCCAGCTCGCTGCGCACAAAGCCGGTGGCGGCGTGGAGGCCCTCCATGGTTTCGGCTTTGGCTTCGGGGGTGCCATAGATGCTGACAAACACCTTGGCGTGTTGCAGGTCGCCCGACACATCGACATCGGTAACGCTGACCATGCCAGCCCCCACGCGGTCATCTTTGATGTCGAGCATCATCATCTGGCTAATTTCTCGTTTGATGAGAGAAGCCACCCGCTCAACGCGACGATTATTTGGCATCGGTCTGTACTCCTGGTAATGGCATTAACCTAGGCCCAGCATTGCCCGCAGGGTAAAGCTGAGAAACAAAAAGCCAGCCACCATGGCACCAATTAGCGCGATCGCCGTGGCGGGTTGCTTCAGCAGCGGCACTAGGGGCTGGGCAGCATTAAAAAATACGCCCAGGGTGAAGGAAATAAAGTAGCGCGGATAGCGAGAGATGTTGTCAAAAAAATCTTTCATAGCGGCAGACTGGGGGCTCTAGGGACCAATGCGCGCAAAGCCTAGCGCACTGACTCTGAATTTAACTCGTTTTACATCCTAACCCACGACAAAAGAGTGTTGCTCCGGCTGAGCTTTGCTATAGTTGGGACATTCTTTAAACAAGTACATTTGATCTTAGGCGATTCTGTGACAGTTGCCCTCTCTGCACCCCCGACGCTACAGGCTCGCCCTTTTCTCAAATGGGCGGGTGGCAAAGGTCGTCTGCTTAGTCAGTACGAGCCGTTTTTGCCCACAACCATCGATACCTACTACGAGCCGTTTTTGGGCGGTGGGGCGATGTTCTTTCACCTGGTGGGGCGGGCGAGGCGGGCGGTGCTGGGGGATATTAACCCCGAGCTGGTCAACGTTTACTGCTGTGTGCGCGACCGGGTCGAAACGCTAATTCGTCATCTGTGGGATCACCAGCGCCGCCACAACCCCGACTACTACTACCAGGTGCGCCAGCGGCAAAATTTGCGATCGCCCGTGGAGCGCGCCGCCCGCCTGATCTACCTCAACAAAACTTGCTACAACGGCCTCTATCGCGAAAATTCCCAGGGTCATTTCAACGTGCCAGTGGGAAACTACAAAAACCCCACCATTTGCGATCCATCGCTGCTGCGGGCGGCCTCGGCGGCGTTGCAAACCGCTGAGATTCACACCTTTTCGTTTGAAATGCTGCTAGAGCGATCGATTTCCTCGGGCGACTTCGTCTACTTTGACCCGCCCTACCACCCGCTTAGCTCCACCAGCAGCTTTACGGGTTACAGCCGCTACGGCTTTACCGGAGCTGACCAAGAGCGTCTGGCAGCGGTGTTTCGGACCTTGATCAGCCAGGGGCAGCGGGTCATGCTGTCGAACTCTGACTGCGAATTTATCCGTGAGCTCTACCAGGGGTTTACGATGCACCCGATTCTGGCGGCGCGGGCAATTAACTCCCGTGCTGGGCGCCGGGGCAAAATCAGCGAGCTTTTGATCACCCGCTGACCTCACCTGGGGATGGATGCCAGGTCACCGATAATTAGTTATGAGTGGAATAGAACCCCATGCGATGCAGAGGCTAACCCCATGACCACAACCCCGCCCCCTAGTCCTGAGCCTAGCGATCAAGCCCGCGACACCTTTCAGGCGGTTACCCAGGTCATGCAGGCGGTTGTGACTGTGCTCGACAATGCCACTGCCAGCACCGGTAATGCAGTGGTAGAAAGGTTTCAGCCCTTTTTTGAACCGATAACCGCTACGGTGGGTAGCGTCGTTGGCCCCATTGCCGATTCGCCATTTATTCACTTTGCCACTGCTCTACCGGGCATGCGGTGGCTGTTGGCCGCCCTGGGTCAGGTGAATGTAGAAGCGGTGCGATCGCAGGTTGCCGAGCTCCGACAGCAATATCCCCAAGAGAGCAAGCGCGCCCTGGCCCAGCGGGTCATGGCCGAAACCGCCCTTAAAGCAGCCGGCATTGGTCTAGCTACTAACTTTGCCCCCCCAGTGGCCCTGGCGCTGACCCTAGTGGATATTGGTGCGATCGCCGCCCTTCAGGCCAACATGATCTATCGCATCGCCACTATCTACGGCTACTCGCCCACCGACCACGATCGCCGCGGCGAGGTGCTGGCTATCTGGCTGCTGTCCTCCACCACCGCTGGCATGGTCAAATCGGGGTTGAGTATAGCCGAGCTAATTCCTGGCCTCGGCGCGGTATTGGGCATTGCTTCCGATGCGTCGCTGATCTACAGCGTTGGCTACTTTGCCTGCCGCTACTACGAAACCAAGCGATCGGCTCCTACAGAGATCTTGGTGTAAGACAGGGTTTAAGGTGCAGGGTGCAAGGTGTAGGGCTGTACTTCATGCCTTGAACCTTGCATCCGAAACCTTTCCCCCTTTTCCCTCAAGCCAGCAGCTCAAACAACCCGTCATCAATTTCATAGCCCAGCATTTGGGTCATAAACTTCAGACGGGTGTATTGGGTGATGCCCTGCCCCTTGAGCCAGGCCGCGATGACAAAAATCTTCGCCATCATAAAAATTTCTAGCCCCTCCGGGTTGTAGCGAATGCCCTCGGTAGGGCTGAACTGGTGGGGCACCAGCATTGCGGCGTAACGTCCTAGCTCGCCTGCCTCCCAGTCTAAAACTAGGGGTAACCAGGGGTAGTAGGTATCTAAGCGAATAAACCACAGCCTGACCTCCGGCAGCTCCGACAACTCGCGAGGGTCAGTGGGGTCGCGGCTGATATCGACGACAAACCGCAGTCCAAGCTCGCTGTTGAGTACCTTACTTTCCGCCAGCAGTGGCTCGATCACCTCCTGGGCCGGGGTTAGATCAAGGTTTTGCAGGTGAGATTCGTGCAGGGTAATGGTATGAGCCATGGGGCAGCCAAATCGCGATGACAGAAGTACTGCCCATTGTCGCAGAGGGTGGGCCGCTCTGCCCTGCGTTTGCCCCACACTACAGGACTACACTAAGCGGCTGTTTCTCCAAAATGTCCGCGGGATTACAGAGGTCGCAACGGTTGACTGATGCCGAGGCCTATGGGGCATGGTTTACGCGATTAAACCCCCTCGGTGATGCCCTGTTGACGATCGCATACTAACCATCGTCAAGCCCTATTTTTGTCCCCGCTGGGCAGCGCCGTTGTGAGCCGTGCGGCATCCATGTCATCAGGACCTGACAATGGGTAGTGGCCTAGTAGATTTACTATTTGCGGTAAGGACTTGTTTGCGGTTTTATACCGCTAAAAAAACGGCTTAGAGGGCTTAGACAGACAGGTTTGAACGGCTAGTTGGAAGGGTTGGCGGTCGACTTTGTAACTAGGGTCTCACAGTCGTCTTTGGAGAACCACAAGTCTTCGTCGGGAAACTTCACGCTTTATGAAAACTTGATGCCGCTACATTAGAACTTAACCGCTGGTCATCTACCCAGAGTCATGCCGTCTCACCCTCCGTCAGAAACGCAGCAGTTTAACCATGATGTGCAGCTTCTGCTCAAACCCAACAACCCCCATGCTCGATCGCTACTAGCCTTTATCAAGCGCACCATTCAGCAGTTTGGGCTGCAAGCTCACATTACCGAAATCGACATTTTCGTCGAAGCATACCTGCGCGGCGTTCGATATACTCAGCAAAACCAGGAGCACATTCGTCAGCCCAAGGCGTGGATGCGTCGCACGGCTTACAACATCATTCGCGAGTGCAAGCGCGATCGCCAGCGCTATCTAGCAGTGGCCTTTGATGAACTGATGGAGCAAGAGGCCGCTGACGGCGGTCCGGCGGCAGTTGATGACGAGACGATTGCCAATGCCATTGCCTCGGTGCTGCAAGCCCTCGCTGCTCTATCACCTGGTGATCGCAATCTGATTCAGTGGAAAGTGGTTGAAGGCCTGACCTGGCCTCAGGTGCAGACAAAGCTGGTGACAGCTGGCGAAGAGTGGGTATCCCTAGCGTCGTTGCGTAAGCGCGGTCAGCGCGCCCTAGAACGGCTGCGCACTGCGTACCATATTTGCGACGGTGACCCTGGTGCCGCCGATTTACCCGATCCCCCCGATTTGATGTCGTAGTGCCTAACGAACGGGCGAAGCCCTACTAGCCAGAATCCAGGTCGGTCAAATGGCTGAAACTTTACCTCAGGGTAGGCCGTCAAAGAAATTTTTGGGGAAATACTAGATTCGAGCTGGAGAGTAGACTATTGAAGCTCTCACAATGGATCCTCTACAGGCGTGACAATAAACCACCCTCCAAGTTTGGTTGTTGGGGTGCACAGCAATGAATCGCCGTCTAAACTTGGTGAAACGTTGAATTTGCATGGCCAACATCGCTAGCCCTTCCGATGCCCTATTTACTGCTCAGCCTGGGAACCTGGCCCAGGCTGGAACCGCTGCCCTAGCACAAGCCTTTAGGCTGAACTTTTGGGGAGTGCGCGGCAACATTCCTGCACCGGGGGCAGACACGGTGCGCTACGGCGGCAACACGGCTTGCGTTGAAGTGCAGGTGGGTGGTCAACAGCTGATTTTCGACGGTGGCACCGGCCTGCGGGTGCTGGGTCGCCACCTCATGGCCCAGGAGCAGCCCGTGGCTGCCCACCTCTTCTTTACCCATACCCAATGGGATCGCATTCAGGGCTTTCCTTTCTTTGCTCCGGCTTTCGCTCCGGCGACTCAGCTTGATATCTACGGCGCCCAGGCCCTTAACGGGGCCTCCATCAAGCAGCGCCTCACGGAACAAATGCTGCGGCCCAACTTTTTTAAGCCGCTGCAAACGATGGCCGCCGCGATGACCTTTCATAACATTGCAGCGGGAGATGCGATCGCCCTGGGCGATGTCTTAGTAGAACCCTGGAGCCTGAACCGCCACACCAGCGCTTTGGGCTACCGGGTCAGCTGGGGCGATCGCGTGCTGGTCTATGCCACTGATACTGACCCTACCCAAACGAGCGTTGATCCCAATCTCCTGATGTTGGCCAGTGGGGCCGACGTCCTAATTTTTGATGGCACCTATGCCGATGCGGCCTACTCAGAGCCCAATGGTGCTGGCTTAGTTCCCTGGCACCTGGGCATTGAGGTGGCCCAGGCGAGCCAGGTTAAGCGCCTGGTGCTGTTTCACCACAACCCGTGCCACAGCGACGATCAGCTCGATCAGCTGGAGCGTCAGGTGCAGGCCAGCTTTGCCCAAGCCAGCCTGGCTCGCGAGGGCATGACCCTCGAACTCGTTTCTGAATCGGTTGAGCTACCATCCTAGGTCGGCTGAAGCAGGTCGCCTCGCACCCAGCCAGTGGTGCCTTCGTAGTTAACTTGATACCAGATAAAGCCGTCTTCTGGGTTTCCCCCCCGATCGAGGACATCCACTACGGCGCGACGGGGAGCCGTGCTCAGGATGGTGCTACCCAGACGCGGGGCCGATCGCAGCCGAGCGGCTTCAGCAGACAGGACGAGCGCCGAAGTGCCGGGGGCAAAGTTGTTGCCACGAAAGTTGGTGGTACCGAGGGGTACCCCGATCACCGGGTTAAAGCCGGGCTCTTTGCGCACAACGCTACCATTGGCGGCCAAAATTTCTAGCTCGGTTTCGCCCACCACGTTGATGCGGGCAAACCGCTGGGCTTCGCCTCCGGCTCTGTAGACCGTCTGATCGCGGGTGCTGGGCACGAGCTGCGTTGGGGCAGCCCGCAGTTCTACCGCATCGGTGGCCTTGTTATAGAGATTCATGAATAGGCTCGTTCCGCTGCGATAGACGCGCACCACCATCGATTCAGTCTCAAATAGCAGCACTGTTTCGATAGTGCCTGCCTGAGCCAGCCAGGTTTCCGGTAGGGGTGATGCGGCTTCGGTCAACGCTGGGGCAGCGGCCAGGGCAGGGGTAGCGGTCAGCAGCGCCAGTGGGGCCAGCGATAGGCAAACGCGTTGAAAAACCCAATTCATGGAATCACCTGAAACGATAAAACAGGGGGCTAGAGCAGCACAAAACCGCTCGCAGAATCTAAGCGTAACCATACTGCAAAACGCTGGTGCTAGCCGGTATAGGGGCGATCGCTACCGAGGAGAGGCAGCCGAAAGCGAGCTGTGCGATCGAGTAGGCGACCCACTAGTTTGGGGAGTATATAGGCGCAACCGCTGGGACGGCACCGTGATCTGGACTCGGCTGCCCACATCGATCGCGCTAGTCATGGGCAGTCGAGCGTAAAGCAGCTGCCCCGAAGGGGTTTGCAGACAATACTTATACTCTCGGCCTAAAAACTGGCGATCGCGTACTACCACCGTTCCTTGGGCATCTTCCACCAAAGCCATATCTTCTTGGCGCACCATCAGGTCCGCCTGGGCGGTCTCAGCACTGGTGACCCCAAAGCAGCCCACCTCGGTTTGCCAGCCCTGGGGGCTAGGTTGGGCGGGCAAAAAGTTGGCCTGGGTGACAAATTCGGCGACAAAACGTGAGGCGGGCTGGCCATAGACGGCCTCTGGCGTATCAATTTGCTCCAGCTGACCCTGGTGCATGACGGCAACGCGATCGGCGAGGGCGAGGGCTTCTTCCTGGTCGTGGGTGACGAAGACGCAGGAAGCCCCCACCTGGCGCAAAATATCGCGCACCTCCTGGCGCAGGTACAGACGCACCTGCACATCCAGGTTGCTAAAGGGTTCGTCTAGCAAAATGATTGCCGGACGTGGGGCCAGGGCACGGGCTAGGGCCACCCGCTGCTGCTGTCCCCCCGATAGCTCGTGGGGAAAGCGATGGGTTAGGGTTTCTAGCCCGACTAGGGCGATCGCCTCAGCGGTTCGCTGCTGGAGATCAGAGGTAGCTTGCCGGCTTTTGCGATCGCGCCGCTGGAGGCCAAAGGCGACATTCTGCTCCACCGTCAGGTGAGGAAACAGGGCGTAGTCTTGAAACACTATGCCCACATCACGGCGCTCGGGCGGTAGCCAGGTCGTCCCGCCCACGGGCTGACTGCCCAGGTAGAGGGTGCCCCTGTCGGGTTTTTCAAACCCCGCAATCAGTCGCAGCAGCGTGGTTTTGCCGCAGCCCGACGGTCCCAACAATCCTAAAATCTCCCCTTGTCCCAGACTGAGGCTGACCTGGTCTACTGCCGGGGGTAGTTGGGAGCTGTAGCGTTTCGTAATGGCATCAAGGCGAAGAATAGGCGGTGGGGTCATAGCCTGGGTTGATAGCGCCGCGATCGCAGCCTGCGATCAGCACAAGAATGATTGAAAATACTCTGGGTTAAATATACCGCCCGATGGGCGATCGCCTGGTTTACTGCGGCTCGGTACACAGGCTGCTGCACTTAATTAGTAACGCTATCCCACAGAATCTGAGCGCCAGCGATCGCCTAGCCCATTTGCAGCGCAGTGGTAATTGTCCAACCATCGACCAGCAGCAGCAGTAGGGTAAACCCCAGCAAAATAAAGTACATCCAGGGCTGAGCCAGGGGTCTAATATCTTGGGTGTCGAGATCGGTGTAGGTCTCAACCAGGCCCAGCAAGCGGGCAAAACCCGCCACTCGCATCGGTAACAGGTAAGCCTGCTGATCGGCCCCAATAAAGTAATACACAATGCCCCCCTGCCCAGTTGAGCGAGGCTTTAAAGCTTGGGCCTCGCGCCAGGGCAGCTGCCACCCGCCGCGAAACAGCCAGCGAATCCATACTGGGTAAGTCACGCGAATGCCATCGCTATCCACCTCGACCCGCTGACCCAGCGCGCCGTAAATTCCCAGGCCGCCCAGCCCAATACCAACCGCTAATACCATGGGCGACACCGCCGCGTCGGTAGCCTCAGCCAAAAACGGCAGCGGTCCCATCAGCGCCAGGTAGAGCAGCAGCAGCGTGAGGCGAATCAGCGGCGAAATGTGAAAGACCTGGGGGGCTGAAAGGGCCAGGGTAGCTGAAGGCGAAGACTCAACCATACCAATGGGATGCCTGAACAGAGAGCAAGAGATATTGGCCCCAAGCCCAGCGTTAGTGGCCAGGCCCTCGGGTCTGCCTCTTTAAGGTAGATACTTTTGCACCACCTGCCAACCGGATAGCCCCGCGGCCGCCAGCGCTACTCCAAGGGCACTGTTGAGGGTGACATGGAGCGATCGCGCCCAGGGCCGCTCTACAGAAATACGGTTAGCGCTCCAGGCCGAAGCTAGCACCAGCCCTACCACCGTCAACCCAAACAGCAGGTGGACCGAATGACCTAGCCGGCCATATTCGCCTAGGGTGCCAACCACCCCGATGGCGAGCAGCACCAAGACTAAGCTGACTGCCCCTGTGCCCAAAACAATGTGTAGCGGTCGCAGCCAGGACGAGCGCTCTTGTTCGTCAGATCGGGTGTAAAACAACACCCCACCCGTAACGGCCAGCAAGAAATAAGCCGTCAGCGTAAGACCCATTGACCAGGCGGCAATCCGCCACAGCCATAAAAACGAAGGTAAATTCATGGTTCTCCCCCAAATGTCACCATCAGCTGTGCCCTGGTGGCATAAAGAAGGTCGAACCTCTACCTTCAGCCCGCTATGAAGCTACTGCCAAAACGCGATCGCTATAGTCAGGGCTCAGCACACCAAGCCTTTAGTCTACCGAACTAGCTGGCGGATGAAATGGCTACTGCGGTTGCAGGTTCATCTAGGGGGGCTGCTAATCGACTCGCCTCAAGCTCATCACCTGAGGCGGGCTCAAAACCCGCGGGTTCTGGGGCATCGATCTGCAAGCGATCGCAAGGGATGCTGTCCGACAAAATGGCGCTGGCCATCATGCCCGTATGAATCTCTAGGAGAGCCTTGGGAACAGTTTCAAAAAGCAGTCGCTGCCCCGGAAACACAACCCGTTCGAAGTACCAATCGGGCACGTTGGTTATGCGAGCAATCTGAATCTTACTGGTGGCATTGACATAGCAGCAGAGCACCTGGCTCTGGCCATCGGAGGGGAGGGGATCAAGGATTTGTGCCATTGATGCTTTACGGCAATATTGCAAGAATCACTCGCAAAGCCTAACACCTCGCGATCCCCGGCTGTTGTAAAGGCGACTACCAACGCCCACAGCACCTTAACTATTCAAAATAATCGAACACAGTCCTTTATATTTCGCAACCGCTGAGCTTTGATCTAGGGCCTACTGCCCATCGCTAGCTCTTAACCCAAACTCCGAGGCATTTTCAGACATGCCATATAAAGCGTTGCGGAGAATCTTAACAGTGTTTTTACACCACGATTCTGCAACCTCAGATCGGCTAGGTTTCGCCTGCTGGGGCTGCTGCCGCCGCTACCTATAGAATCGCCCCGGCGAGTTCCCGGTCTGCCAAAGAGGAGATTTGTCAGCTTTTCCTTTCCTGAGAAGAAGACGGTGTTATCGTGAAGTTATATGTCAAGCCTGAGAAGCATGCCCTCTACTACCGCCAGCCAGGCCCGTGTGCTCTACGTGCGGCTGCCCTGTAACCCCATCTTCCCCATCGGGGTGGTTTACCTGGCCGACCACGTGCACAAACTATTTCCCCATTTAGAGCAGCGCATCTTTGATCTCGGTGCCGTGCCGCCCCTCGACTATGGCGCTGCCCTCGATCGCTGCATTGACGACTTCAAGCCCACTCTACTGGTGTTCTCGTGGCGGGACATTCAGATTTTTGCCCCGGTCGGCGGCCGCGGCGGCAATCCGTTGCAAAACGCCTTTGAGTTTTTCTACGCCCGCAACCTCTTCTTAAAGGCGCGAGGGGCTTTAGGTGGCCTGCGGATGGCTACCACCTACCTAGCCGAGCTGTGGCGCAACCAGGGGTTGATCAAGCGCGGCTTTAAGCGGGCCCAGCGCTACTCCCAGCAGGTCACCACCGTCGTGGGTGGCGGTGCGGTGAGCGTGTTTTACGAGCAGCTCCACAACCGATTGCCCAAGGGCACGATCATCTCCGTGGGCGAGGGAGAAATGCTGCTGGAGCGGATCCTGCAGGGTGAAGATTTTTCCGATCAGCGCTGCTACATTGCTGGGGAGACAACGCCGCGCGATCGCCTCATCCACGAGGAGCCCGCCCCGCTCGAAAAAACCGCCTGCAACTACAACTATATCGAGGGCATCTGGCCCGAGTTTGACTACTACCTGCAAGACCAGGATTTTTACGTTGGTGTGCAGACCAAGCGGGGCTGCCCCCACAACTGCTGCTACTGCATCTACACCGTGGTTGAGGGCAAGCAGGTGCGCATCAACCCCGCCGAAGAGGTGGTGGCCGAAATGCAGCAGCTCTACAAGCGGGGAGTGCGCAACTTTTGGTTTACCGATGCCCAGTTCATTCCCGCTCGCCGGTTTATGAAGGATGCGGAGGAATTGCTGGAGAAGATTCTCGACGCGGGCATGACCGATATTCACTGGGCCGCCTACATTCGCGCCGACAACCTGACGCCTAAGCTCTGCAAGCTGATGGCCGACACCGGCATGAACTACTTTGAGATCGGCATCACCAGCGGATCGCAAGAACTGGTGCGCAAAATGCGTATGGGCTACAACCTGCGCACGGTGCTGCAAAACTGCAAAGACCTCAAGGCGGCGGGGTTTAACGACCTGGTATCGGTCAACTACTCCTTTAATGTGATTGACGAGCGACCCGAGACCATTCGTCAAACCCTGGCCTACCACCGCGCTCTCGAAGAGGTGTTTGGCCGCGACAAGGTGGAGCCAGCAATTTTCTTCATTGGCCTTCAGCCCCACACCCATCTGGAGGAGTACGCCTTCGAGAAAAACATGCTCAAGCGCGACTACAACCCCCTCGATATTCATCTGCCCTGGGTGTCGAAGAAGCTGCTGTGGAATCCAGAGCCGCTGGGATCGTTCTTTGGGGAAGTGTGTTTGTCGGCCTGGCAGCGCAACCCCGACGACTTTGGTCGCGAGGTCATGGATATCTTGGAAGAGCGCTTGGGGCTGGCTCCTTTAGAGGAAGCGTTGAGCGCGCCGATTGAGGCTGACCGCCGCCCCTTGGCTGCGTTATCATCCTGAATACAAGGGTTACAGGCAATAGAACTATAGGGGATTGCGATGCTGGAGGGGTCATTATTAAAGCAGTTGGTGGATGGTCGCACTGAGCCAGAGACGACACCACTCAACTATGGCGTGTACTACAAAAATACCCTGGTCGCTCTCTGCCACGCCCTTGAAGATTGCATTTTGACCTCTGGCTCGGCCCCCTTAGTGGTTACGGCTTTTCAGCGGGGCAAGTGGTATTTAGAAGAGGCCGATCGCTACAGCGCGATCGCAGACGCTGCTCAGCAAATTGTGATCATGGCCTCCCCAGAGGCGGGCTTTCACGACCACCCCACTAGTCAGCGTGAGAATGTAGCCCTTGTCGACCTCGCTGACGACGACCCGGTGGCCGAAGAATGGCACTTGATAATTTTCTCCCCCGACTACACCGCCATGGTGCTGTGCCAGGAGCTGACAGAATCGGACTATGGCAAGACTGGCATCCCTGAGCACGATCTAGAGCGTAAGTTCTACGGGTTTTGGACCTTTGACTCGGCCCTGGTGAGCGAAACGGTGGAGCTAGCGATCGCCCACGTGGGCCGCTATAACCCAACCCTTCAGGCACAGATGGCCGACCACCTAGCCACGCTCAAGCAGCAAAGCCCTGCCCTCCGCAATGACGAGCCTGCGGTGGTGAGCCATACCGTGGCCCAGGTGGTGCACTACCTGCAAAACAGCCGCGACGACCTCCAGGGCAACCTCGCCTTTAACGTGGCTGATGACCTTGACCAAAACCTTCTCTCCAACGAGCTACAGGCGTTTTTGCGCATGGCCCAGTTAGTGGATCTTAGCGATCCCATTAACCCCATGGCCGCTAGCGAAGTGGTGGCGCTTCTAGAAATGATGGGCCAACTGCTCGACTTGCCTGCTTGGCAGCTCCAGCGGTTGCGCATAGCGGGAATGCTGCACCGCATTGCCCCAGCCCCTGACCTAGCGGCCATTGCGGACGATGGGCCCAGTTGTCCGCTGATTCCTGAGGTGCAGGCTTTGCGACTGATGCCCCGCATGCGAGCTGTCGCTGCCATCATTGCGCACCAGGGCGAACACTGGGATGGCAGCGGCTATCCGGCTGGCCTTGCCGGCGATGCGGTGCCCTTAGAGTCGCGCATGCTGGCTCTGGTGGCAGAATTTCAGCGGCGGGCGGCCCAGGCCCGCCATGGCAAAGACCCCGCCGAGGTCGACATGTCCCTGCTGAGTGACGTGCTCACCACCTGCCAGACCGAAGCCGGTCAGCGGTGGGATCCTAAACTTGTAGAAATTTTAGGGTTAATGGTGATGGGGCTTCAGCAAGGTATGAGCCTGCCCACAATACCGACTAAAATTACCTTGGGGTCGGGGTTGTTGAATCCTGATATGGCTGACCAAGCTTCAGTCTTTCCCTCCTCCTCTGAACTGCTCCCTCGATAGTGACTTCTGTGCCCAGCGACTCTATAGATATTGCCGCCCTGCGATCGGGCAAGCTCCGTCACCTGGGCGGGGCTGATCTGGAAGATGAAGACCTTTCTGGCACTGACCTGGCTGGCATTTACCTAGCTGGGGCTACCCTGGTGGGTGCCAACTTAAGCCGTACCTCCCTGGTCAAAGCTCATTTAGAAGGGGCTAACCTCATGGGGGCCAACCTCGTGGGGGCGGACCTGCGGGCACATCTGTGGGGTGCGAACCTGATGCAGTGTGACATGACTGGAGCCGACCTGCGGGGAGCAAACCTGCGGGGAGCAAACCTGATGGGGGCGCGCCTGGGTGGAGTCAGTCTGGCCGGAGCATTTTTAAGTGGCTGCAACCTCATGGGCGTAAATCTGCAAGGGGTTGACCTGCGGGGAGCCGACCTGCGAGGAGCAAACCTCAGCGATACCAACTTGAAGGGGGCCGACCTCTCTCAGACCGACTTGCAGGGGGCGCGGCTTGACAATGCGAATTTAGAAGAGGCCGATCTGCGTCAGGCCAATTTGTCGGGAGCTTCCCTTGGTGGTGCCAATCTGCTCTGCGCTGACCTCTCTAGTACCCAGCTCAATGGCGCTAGCTTGACCGGAGCTTGCCTGATTGGCACTCATTTAGACAAGTAGGCGTTTACTCTTTTAGACATTCCGGCTGGCGAGTCGGCGATCGCGGCAGTCCGCATCAGCTGGTGCTGCTGAACTAAGGAATGCAGGCTAACCCAACAGCGGTTGGCTGTACTGGGTTCTATTGGTGTTTACCCAGTCTGCTAATCTAAGCTGGGTGAACACCCAGGGCGGCAGAAAACCAAGCTGAAACTCTCAATGGAGAGGAAGCCCATGAGCTTTGACCACAAACCGAGGATTCTATTTCTCTACGGTTCGCTGCGCGATCGCTCCTACAGTCGGCTGCTAGCCGAAGAAGCGGCCAGAATTATCGAGGGCTTTGGGGCTGAGGTGCGCTTCTTTCATCCCCACGATCTGCCAATTCATGGCAGCGTACCTGACGACCACCCTAAAGTTCAGGAGCTGCGGGATTTGGTGCTGTGGTCGGAGGGGCAGGTGTGGTCTAGCCCTGAGCTGCACGGCAATATCAGCGGCCTGATGAAGCACCAAATCGACTGGATACCCCTGAGTCTGGGAGCGGCGCGACCCACCCAGGGCAAAACCCTGGCGGTGATGCAGGTGAGCGGCGGGTCGCAGTCCTTCAACGCGGTGAACACGCTGCGGGTGTTGGGTCGGTGGATGCGGATGTTTACGATTCCGAACCAGTCATCGGTGGCGAAGGCATACCAGGAGTTTAACGATGATGGCACGATGAAAGACTCGGCCTACCGCGATCGCGTTATCGACGTGATGGAAGAGCTCTACAAATTCACCCTGCTGCTGCGCGATCAAGTGGACTATCTCACCGATCGCCACAGCGAGCGCAAGGCTGAGACTGAAAAGCAGGCTCAAGCCATCGTTAGCCAATCTATCGGCACCGCCTCCAGCAAAGCCTGAGCACCCTCGACCGGAGTTGGCTCCATGTCCTTATCTCTCCGCCTGCGCTCCAACGTCACCCTATCCCTAGGGGCAGCGGTTCTTGCCCTGGCCTTCGCCTGTCGGCCCGTGCCCTCCGCAGACCACAGCAGTGCAATTAATAAAATTGCCTTTGATCTGAGCACTTTGGATGAAAACGGGCTTCATGGCCCAACCGACGGCAAGCGATCGCTCGACTACGAGTTTTGCATTCCTGCGGGCGGTGCCTACACCCAAGCGGTGAGCGCGATCGATCCTTCGGCGCAGTTTTTTCCGCAGAGCCGAGGGCGCATTGGCTGCGGCGAGAATGAGGTGCTGACTATTGGCAACACTTACCAGACCAACCATCAAGACATCTTGATCGAACTAGCCAACCTCGACTACATCGATCGCATCCAGCAGGTGGACTGGGAGTAGATTTTGTGGGTTGTCTATCGGGATTTCTGAAGGTTCGCTAGAGTTGAACTATGTTTCTTCCCTGGCCGTTTGGATCATCCCATGACCGCCATCACTATTAGCCTCGACCCGGTTGGGGCCTTAACTGACGAAGCGTTTTATCAGCTGTGCCGGGCCAAACCCGACGTAAAATTTGAGCGTTCAGCCCAGGGAGAACTCATCATCACGTCACCTACTGGGGGCGAAAGTGGTCGTCGCAATGCCGATATCACGATCGATCTTGGCATCTGGAATCGCCAGACCCAGCTTGGCTATACCTTTGATTCGTCTACCTGTTTCAAGCTACCTAATAAAGCTGAGCGATCCCCCGATGCCGCCTGGGTTGAGCGCAGTCGTTGGGAGGCGTTGAGCCCTGAACAACGGGAAAAGTTTCCCCCCATTGCTCCTGATTTCGTCATTGAGTTGAGATCGGCCAGCGATAGCTTGCCACCGCTTCAGGCCAAGATGCAGGAGTACCAGGCTAACGGCGTGCGCCTTGGATGGTTGCTGAATCCTCAAGACCAACAGGTTGAGATCTAACTGACTAGGCCAAGCTGTAGAAACCCAGCATGCTCCTCAGCAGCTCTCTGGAGAAACTGTCTTGCCAGATTTTGTCCTCAAACTAGCCCAAATTTTAGACAGCTGCACGGATAGATAAAACTGTACCGTTAAGGCAAACCAGCTCACTAGGGTCGATAGAGTAGCGAACTGTCGCAGGCCAGAAGAACGCAGCATAGTTCAGTCAAAAGACTGTACGTCAAGAGCCGCAGCGCCATGATGTGACTCAATACCGCTGAGTTTGGCCAATTTTAGGGCTAACTATAGCACTGGACTAGGAGCGTCTTGGTTAGGGGCAACGGCAATCGCCCTTCTGAGCCAATGGCGAACTGTTGCTGCAAACGGCCAAGATCAAGTAAATTGGCGCGAATTTCTCTCTGACTCCTAAAAACCCGAAAATTTACATTGTTTAATTTCTAAACAGCCCGTTGGCATCGGGGGCATTACAGGGCTCGCAGGGCCATACACTAGGGAGAATTAGTTGGCGTGAGTAGTCGCGCTGCGGGTGTTTTTGGGTTTCAGGCGTGAGGTCAATGAAGTTTCGCTCGTTTATTCGACCCCTTGCCATTGCCGCTGGGCTGGTGCTGGTGCTGGGTTTGGGCTTGCTGGGGCGTTTGACGCTCAATACTCCCCTATACCTGATCGAGCGCGGGGGGCAGGCTCAGCCGCAGGCGCTTCAGTTTGTGCCCAAGCAGTCGCCTGTTGTTGCCTCGGTGCTGGTGCGTCCCGATCGCCTCGCCAGCCTGTGGGAATATCTGGCTGCTCCCCGCCTGCGCCAAGAGACCCGCCACGATCAGGAACTGATTGCGCAAGCGCTATTGGCCAATACCGGTCTCAACTACAGCCGCGATATCCAGCCGTGGCTAGGGGAAGAGGTGACCGCCGCCATGGTGACCCCCGATCTCGACCAAGACCCCACTAATGGCACCACTCCTGGCTATCTGGTTGCCCTGGCCTGCAATGATAGTGCGGCGGCCCAGGCGGCGCTAGAGCTGTATTGGCAGAACCGCGCGATCGCCGGTGACGCCCTTACCTTTGAAGATTTTTCCGGCAATCGATTGATCTACGCCCGGCGCAGCGCCCCACGATCGGCCCAGGCAGAAACGGCCTCGCTGGCCACAGCCCTGGTGGCTAACCGCTACGTGCTGGCCACCAACCATCCCGATGTGTTGCGCCAGGCTCTCACCGCCGCCCAGTCTACCGACCTAAACCTTCAGAGCGATCGCCGCTATAAGGCCGCCCTGGGGAAGTTACCCAGTCAGCGGGTGGGGCTGCTGGCGCTGAACCTGCCTACAGTTAGCCAGTGGCTCAACCCCGATCGGAATTTTGCTGAGCCATTGGTCGATCTGGGTGATTTGGGGACCGCTGATGACCAAGTGGGCTGGGCACTGCTGTCATGGCAGCTTTCCCGCGAGGGTCTAGTGGGCCACACAGCGCTGCTAGCCGCCCAGGGACATCGTCTCCATCCCCAGCGAGCCAGGGCAACCGATTGGGAAAACATTGTGCCCTACTTGCCAGGGGGCCTGGCGGTGACCGCGATCGGCTTTGATCTGGCGACCCTGAGGCAGCGTATCAATCCTCTGCTGTCCCTAGCCTCTCCCACTGACGAGGGAAGTTTCCCTTTGGCCAATCTGATTGACGACGCGCTGGGCCAGGGCGCAATGGATCTTCTAGAGACGGGAGTAGACCAGGCCTACGGTGTGGGATTGGGGACGGCTGAAACCGGAGCGCCCGACTGGCTAGTGGTGGCGCCCCGAAACGAGACACTGACCGCGGCGCTTGACGCTATGACGGCTTTGGCCCAGGGACAGGGCTTAGGAGTTGGATCGCTGGATCTGCGAGGCACTCCGGCGATCGCATGGACTCGCCTAGCCTTGCCCAAGCGAGGGTCCCAGCCTTTGCAGGTGGTGGCTGAGGTGGCAGGGCTACACGCCCAAGTCGAGCAGTACGAGGCGCTAGCCGCCTCCCCCGTTACGCTGGATGCCATCCTTCACCCCGCTGCTGTACCTCGGCAACGTCCGGCCTGGTGGTCGCAGGTGGCTCAGGTGCCTGGTCCTAGCACCGGCTATATTCACATCGACTGGCCGCAGATTCAGGCTGGCTTAGCCGCCCGGCTGCCCCGGTGGCGGCTGTGGAGCACTGCGACCCAACCGGCCCTCAAGCATTTACGGCAGATTACGCTAGTCAGTGGCGATCGCACCGATGCGATGCAGACCGGCCGTATTCTAGTGCAGCTCAGCAACCAATCGTGACGACGCAGTGATGGCAGACTCGACCACCTCAACGGATTTCGCGATCGCGCCCCTGCTCGCTGCCCACTTGGCGGGTAGTGCCCTCGACGACACCCAGCGTCAGCAGCTGCTGGCGTGGGAACTGGCTGACCCTAGGCGGGCCGCGGCCTGGGGCATTACCGCTGAAAATGGGGCGGCCCAGCTAGAGGAGCGCCTAGGCTGGCTGCAAAACCTAGTGGCCCACCACGACACATTGCCCCTGCCCCCCGCGCCGATGGAGCACTACCTAGGGCTGTACTGGCGGCTGTGGCTGCCCCTGGCCCTAACCCTGAAGCAAGCCCGCGCTGCCCAGGCTGGCCCACTGATTCAGGGGGTGCTCGGCGGGCAGGGGACAGGCAAAACCACCCTGACCCTGATTCTGCAGCACATTCTACAGGTGATGGGCTACCGGGCAGTGGGCCTCTCGATTGACGATATTTACAAGACTTACCGCGATCGCCAGGCACTAATTCAGGTCGACCCCCGGCTGCGGTGGCGCGGGCCACCGGGCACCCACGACATCGACCTAGGGCTAGCCACCCTAGCCCACATTCGAGCAGCAGGGCCGGGGGAAGCCGTGGCCCTGCCTCGGTTCGACAAATCGCTGCACGGCGGCGAGGGCGATCGCGCCGATCCAGAGTGGGTGCAGGATGTAGATATTCTGCTGTTTGAGGGCTGGTTTTTGGGGGCGCGCCCCATCGACCCAGCTCAGTTTGACCAGGCCCCAGAGCCCATTGTCACCGCAGCCGACCGCCAGTTTGCCCGCGACATGAACGCTGAACTGGCTACCTACCTGCCCCTGTGGGACTGTCTCGATCGCCTGATGGTGCTGTGTCCAGCCGACTACCGCCTGAGCAAACAGTGGCGCAAAGACGCCGAACACCAGATGAAGGCCCAGGGCAAAACCGGTATGAGCGATGCCACCATCGATGCGTTTGTGGAGTATTTCTGGTGTGCCCTGCACCCGGAGCTATTTATTGCAGCCCTCAAGCGCGATGGTGAACACGTTAACCTAGTGGTAGAAATCGACCGCGATCGCACCCCTAGGGCCATATACTCTCCAGCATTGGCTATTATTTAGCTAATGGGCTAAGTTGCTGTCTACCAAACAGTTGTTAATTTTGGATAATGATTTTTTATTATGAATTCTAACGTTCAAGTTATTGAGCCTACCGGTATTTTAGATAGCACTAAAGCTGAAGAATTTCGCGAGTCTGTGGAGGCACTACTCGAGGAAGGAACTGAAGTTATTTTAGTTGACCTAAAAGAGATTACCTTTATCGATAGCTCGGGGCTGGGCACGCTGGTTGTACTGCTTAAAAAGGCGCGATCGCTCAACCGCAGCTTCTGCATTTGCTCTATGAACGACCAGGTCCGTATGCTGTTTGAACTTACCAGTATGGACCGAGTGTTTGAAATTTATGAAAACCGTCAGGCCTTTGAAGATGCCAAGCTCAAAGTGTCCTAGGTTTAAATACTAAAAGGGGTACAAGGTTTCAGGTTTCAGGTATAAGAGTTAGCCCTAAACCCTATATCTAAAACCTGACACCTTTGGGAAAGTCATTTGATTATTTATGCGGCTGAAGACTAGTCTAAGTTAACCATCATTAAAGACATATCGTCGCTGGCGACCTCCCCCGCCTGGCACTTAATTACGGTATCGAGAATGTGGTCGATGCTGCGCTCGCGCTTGGCCACGGCTAGCAAATCCACAAAATTGTCTAATCCGAGGTACTGCTGATTGTCTTGCAGCACCTCGTAGAGGCCGTCGCTGAATAAATAAAGGCTACTGTTGGGGGGCAGCTGGCAGCGCTGCCACTGGTACTTGGCCTCGGGCAGCATGCCCACGGGCATGCCGGGGGTGCGCAGGCGGGTGGTGGTCACCTTTTGGTCGGCATCAATCGACACCAGCACCGCCGGGGGATGGCCGGCGCTGGCGTAGAGCAGCTGGCGGTTGGCGCAGTTGAGCACGCCATACCAGATGGTGAAATATTTTTGGTTCTGATCGCTCATCTGAAAGGTTTCGTTGAGCGCCCGCAGCACCTTTTCGGGGCGGTAGAAGCTGACATCGGGCAGCGACTGAGCGCGCAGCACGTTCAACACCGATGTAGAGAGCAGCGCCGACCCTAGCCCGTGGCCTGAGACATCGAGCAAATACATCACTAGATAGTCGGGGTCGAGCCAGTAGTAGTCGTAGCAGTCGCCGCCGAGCTGCTGAGAGGGCAAAAATCGTGATTGGATGGGTACTCTGCCGACTTGGTCGTTGGGCAGGAGCGATCGCACGTAGCCCTCCGCTTCCGCCATTTCAGCTTCCATCCGCTGCTTTTGCTGGCGCAGGTCTTGGGTGAGCTGGTAGATGCGCAGCCCTGCCCGCACCCGCGCATTGAGCTCGTTAATATCCACTGGTTTCGAGAGCAGGTCGTCGGCCCCCATCTCCAGCCCCTTGACTCGGTCGGCGGTGCTATAGCGGGCCGTCAGCAGCAGCAGTGACGTAATCGAGAGCACCGGATGATGCTTAAGGGCCTGGCAGATGGCCAACCCGTCGATGGTGCCTGGAATATTCCAGTCGCAGATGATTACCCCCGGCAGTAGCTTTTCGGCCAGGGTGAGGCCTTCTGCCCCACTGCGGGCCGTGGTTACACTGTAACCCTGCTGCTTGAGAGCGCTGACCAAAAACTGCTCTGTAGCGGCATCGTGCTCAATGATGAGGATGTCGATCATGCTGCGTTTGAGACCAAGGGAGTAACCATAGACCTGGAGAACGAATAGCGTCGATAGCGGTAGCAGATCAATCCAGGCGTTTCTAAATTTCCCCGCTGGTCTAGCACCACAGCCAGATGGGGATACTGAGGTTTAGCGTAACCCTAAACTGCCCCAGCCAGGGACTTCATAAAGATCCTACGCAATCTCTTTAGAGTCCAAAGGCTACAGAGCTAATTTGCCAACCGTTGAAGCCATTTTTGCCCCCTTAAATTTGTAGTTTTAACTTCGACGGGAACCTCTGGGTAAGCAACTTTTTATGAACGGTGTGGTGAGCTACTGTGATCTGCGCGGGAGTCTGTTTAGCATAGTCATGCCGTTCCGTTAGGCCAACCGGTTATGGATACTGTGGTTATGGATCCCTTGACCTGCTCGTTGCCTACTAGCTGCGTTGTTCCGGTGTATAAGTCGCCGAAGGATTACCAGGCTTTTCGCATTAGCCCCGGCGATAGCAACCGCCTGGCCCTGGTGTTTGATCCCACCATTGCCAATATGTCGCTGACCTACTGCGT
This sequence comes from Nodosilinea sp. WJT8-NPBG4, assembly GCA_019359285.1. Classification (GTDB taxonomy): domain Bacteria; phylum Cyanobacteriota; class Cyanobacteriia; order Phormidesmidales; family Phormidesmidaceae; genus Nodosilinea. The sequence continues at coordinate 27,770 of JAHHHQ010000057.1, read as the reverse complement.
CGAAATCTTTGACGTTGGCGGCAAAACACCTCCCAACCGCCATCAGGTCGCTGTTGAGATGTTCTTTGTGCTCAAGGGCGAGGGCCGTGCCACCTGCGATGGCAAAACCGTTGCCATTCAAGCAGGAGATAGCATTTTGGTGCCCCCTAATGGGGTGCACGTGGTCGAAAATACTGGCCCTACCCGGCTCTATACTCTGTGCATCATGGTGCCCAACGAAGACTTTGCTGAGCTGATTCGCAGCGGCACCCCCGTTGAGCTAGACAATGAAGATTTGGCTGTTTTAGGCCGTCACGATTCCCCTAACCCCTAAGGGTCGCTACAGGTTCCTCCTTTATATTCCTCGGGTGGCCCAAGCCTACTCCTACTGCTCCGTAAACCCTTGCTCACTCCTGGCCTCTACGCTGTTGCTTCCCCGCAAACCCTGAAGCTGGTGCTGTCCCCGCCAGTCTCGCCGCCCGAGGGGGAGGCGATTCACCTTGATGCCGATGTGTACTATCCCATCGGCGAGGGGCTATTTCCGGTGCTGCTGATGCGACAGCCCTACGGTCGAGCGATCGCATCCACTGTGGTCTATGCTCACCCTAGCTGGTACGCCAGCCACGGCTACATTGTGGTGATTCAAGATGTGCGGGGGCGGGGTACCTCTGGTGGAGAGTTTGACCTGTTTCGCCACGAGGCCGACGACGGCTATGCCACAGTCCAGTGGGCGGCAAATCTACCCCAAAGCAGTGGGGCGGTGGGCATGTACGGGTTTTCTTATCAGGGGATGACCCAGCTGTATGCGGCGGCGAGGCAGCCGTCTGCGTTGAGAGCGATCGCCCCAGCCATGGTGGGCTATGACCCTTACTCTGACTGGGCGTATGAAAACGGGGCTTTACCCCTACAAACTGGCTTGGGCTGGGCGCTTCAGCTCGCCGCTGAAACCGCTCGTCTAAACCAGGATGCCGTGGCATATCAGGCGCTACGACAGGCTGCCCATGCCTTGCCCCTGGGGGATGCTTTTCCTGCCCGGCCCGAGGTGCTGAAGACCTATGCTCCCGATTCTTTCTTTCACCAGTGGCTCGATCGCCCTCAGCTCGATGACTACTGGCAGGCGCTCAAGCCAGACCTAGCAGCGGTGAATTTGCCCATGCTGCATGTTGGCGGCTGGTACGACCCCTACCTACGGGGCAACCTGCGCCTGTATCAGCAAATGGTGTCCCAAGGCAGCGCCACCCAAGAACTGTGGATTGGCCCCTGGGGACATTTGCCCTGGAGCCGCCGGGTGGGGGCGGTGGATTTTGGCCCTGAGGCCGACAGCCCGATCGATCGCCTGCAAATTCGCTGGTTCGACCGGTTCTTGAAGGATTCTTCCTCTGAGACCGGCGCTAAATCTCCTATCCAGCTGTTTGTGATGGGGGTGAACCAGTGGCAGGGGCGCGATCGCTGGCCAGCCAACCCCGGCCAACCCTTCTACCTCAGCAGCAGCGGCCTGGCGGGGATGCGCAGTGATGACGGTGTGCTCAGCCCGCACTTATTTCAGCTCCCGAGACAACCGGCATCCCCGACTGAAGACGTGATAGTACATGACCCTTGGCGACCAGTGCCATCCCTAGGTGGTCACTGCGGCTTGCCGTCTGGCCCCTTCGAACGAGGGGCGATTGACAGCCGCTCCGACGTACTGACCTACACGACTGCTCCCCTGACTGAAGGGCTGACGCTGGTAGGGACGGCGATCGTTACCCTTTACTGCCGAGCTGATGCCCTCAGCTTTGACCTCAGCGTGGTGCTCTCGGAGGTGCACGGCGATAGTCGGGTGATCAACCTCGCCCAGGGGCAGTGCCGGGTTAATAATGCCGATGTAGCCAATCCTGACCCCAAAAGGGTGACGCTGTCCCTACAACCCACGGCCTGTACCCTGGCCCCGGGGCATTGCCTGCGGCTGAGCGTGGCGGCGTCTTGTTTTCCGGCCTACGCAGTGAATAGCGGTACCGGGGCGAGGCCTGGGGACTGCGCTCAGATAGACCATCAGATCGTCACCGTAACCCTTGCCCACGGGCCGGTTTACCCTTCCTGCGTGAAGTTACCTCTAACGGCAGAGTGAAGGGCGATCGCGATCGTAAAGAATAAAAAAATCGGCTCCCTAGGGAAGCCGACGTGGGTGATACTAAATATCTACGTTGTTCTCTCAGTCTGGAAGAAACCACCAAAACCCAGCACTTTTTGCAGTGCCTAAGGTTAGATAATTTTTCCGCTGGAGGGCTCTCATCTCCTCCGTCTCTCATTGTAACAACAATTACAGATTTCCATTAACACAATCTCTACTGATTGTGTGTTGATTTGATAACCTAAGCTAATGAGCAGATGTACTCAGTATTTCCTCGGAGAGCCTGTTTAGAGGCTTAGGGGCTAATACTGAATCTAATGCCTTTAGCCTGGCAAAAGGCGGCCTGGCAAAAGCTTTGGTGCAGCCTAGCTAGGACCCTTGCGCTGCTTGTTCTGGTAGAACTAGGGGAAGTAAACAGCATTGGGTTGCGGGTGGTTCTCTCGGCCAGTTTGATCGCCGATAGAACCACTCGCTGCCCTGGGCTTACCGCGAAATCTGCTCAACCAGAACTTCTACATTGGTAGGGTTGCCCTGGGTGATCACTGCAAAGCGGCTAGTCGTGGTAAATCGCAGATCCCCATCGACAGTAATGCGGGCCTGCACTGCGTAGCTCAAGCGTGGGTCAATCTGATCGGGATTGTAGACCAGCTCAAAGGGAATCGGCACTTGGCGATCGCCAAACACCGTCCCCTGGGAGGCCAGCACGATCGCAGGCGCATTGGCCCGGCTGACATCTACCAGGCTGACCTCCAAAATAGCGTTGGGGGGCATGGCAATGCGGGGCAGATAGCTGACGGTGCCGGTGACGCTGGCAGAGTTGGTTTGCACGGCGTTGTTGACCTCGATCGTTTGGGTAACGTCAGCGGCAATGTTCACCGCTACCGAGGGAGTGCCGCCGTGGGTGAAGGTGACGCCCCCAGCCGAAACGTTGGTAGTAGCTGGGGCGGCATTCAGCTCTTGCTGCCCAGTGGATTTGTTAAACAAATTGATGCGGGGCTGGCCCTGCTGGGTAAACACCCTCACCGCATAGGTCGGCGTTTGCGAAAACACGATGGTGCCGTCAGGCATGCTGGAATCCACCGGCCCTGGCAGCTGAGCCAGTTCGCTGAGGCTATCGCTATTGACCACGAAGCTGCGGTTGATCACCTCGGTTTGGGTTAGCTGCGATACGTTAATGCGTTGATTTTCAATGGTGGTGGGGCCGTTGAGCATAATGCGCTCACCCACAGCGACGGGGCGCAGAGCCTGGGCTGCACCGTCGATATCCATTACAGCAGCCACGTAGGTGACCAGGTTGGTGCCGCCTCCTTGGTTGACGCCGAAGAATATAGCGGCATCGGTTTTGCCATCGCCGTTGATGTCGCCAAAGGCCAGCCAGTTCGGCTCTTTGGCCCTGCCGACCAGCAGTTCGCCGGGACGATTGTACTCGCCATTTTCCAGGGTGACGGTTTCAAAGGTGGGCTCGGGACCAAAACCTAGAGGCACAATGTAGGTGCCGTTGACTAGGGTGTTCCAACGATCGCACCAAACCTGTTTCTCAGGGGTAAAGACCTCACGGGTCATGCAGTTGTGCCATTCGGGCTGGGTTTGCGCCATGGCCTGATCTCCGGTTATCGCCCCACTGCCTAGGGAGGTGGCTGCTAAGCCAGCGCTTAGAAGAGCAGAAAATACTCGCTTGTTCATGATTAATCTCACACCTAACGTTCAGCCGGGAGAACTACAGTCTTCTGCTTAGGCATGGCTCAAAATGCTGACTGTATCTCCCCTGAGTCCTTAGGCAATTTATCAATGAACTATAAGGAAGCGGTGTGGAGTTACGGTTTTGGCAACGCAACCTGCCTAGGTCCCCGCTGACTAATGACGATGCCTCCCCAAGCGGTGGATGCGCCATGGCTAGGTCTGCGCCGGTGCTGCCTAACCCCTTCACCTAATCTCAGGTGCGATCATGCTGCTTGTGCCTTCAACGGTGCTGCTGCCGACGAGTTTAGGATTATTAACCCCCAAGCTAGGGAGTTTCTTGGATACTCAAGGAGAGGTTTCAGGCGATCTTCAAACTCTACGTTGAATGAACTATTGGAGAACCCGTGATGCAGGTGAGCTCTAGCTTTAAGCGGCTTTGGTGGATGATTGCTGCTATCACCGTCATGATTGCGATGGTGGTCTATCTGGGGGTAGTGCCGGTGGTTAAGAGCCATCACCTTTCCCTAGGGGCGATCGAACAGCGGCTTAGCCAGGGCTTTGGGTCGTCGGGGACTATTAGAGAACAGGCTGTCAGCGGCGGCATGAGCCGGGGGGGCTCCTTCGGCCGTTCCTCTGCGCCTGCGCCTTCGGCTCCGCGCAGTTTGCCTAGCTATGGTGGTGGCTACAGCGGTGGCTATGGCGGCGGCTATGGCGGTGGCTACGGCTATCGCTCAGCTCCGGGGCCGGTGATTGTGCCCTACCCCACCTACGCTCCTGCTCCGGTGTATGTGGGCACGGGCGGTGGCGGTGGCGGCGGTGGATTTTTGATTGTGATTGTGGTGGTGGGGTTTATTTTGCTGCCCATCGCGTTTAACTATATGCAGGGCGGCAGTCGTAGGTTTGACGACCCAGCAGCGGCGGGTAGCCAGAGCGAGCTGCTCAACGACATTGTCACCGTGACGCGCCTACAGATAGTGCTGCTAGCGGGAGCAAGAGATCTTCAGCGCGACCTCGATCGCATCGCTGTCAACGCTGACCTCACTACCCCAGCGGGGCTGGCCACCCAGCTGCGTGAAACAGTGCTGGCGCTGCTGCGTCACCCCGACTATTGGACCCATGTGCGGGCCGAGTCGCAGACGGTGGCTGGGCGCGAGCAGGCGGCGGAACGGTTTGAGCGGCTGTCGATTCAAGAGCGCAGCAAGTTTACCGTCGAAACTTTGGTAAATGTGGGCGGCGAAGTGCAGCGACGGACTATGCCCGGTGGACCAAGCCAAGATGTGGCCTCTCATATTGTGGTGACGCTGCTGCTGGGCACAGCGGACGATCGCCCCCTGTTTAGCACCGTTAATTCTGTTGCTGACTTAAAGGCGGTATTGCAGCGCTTGGGCTCTATTTCGCCCGCCTACCTGCTGGTGTATGAACTGCTGTGGACGCCCCAAGACCCTAGCGATAGCCTCAGCGGCGATGAACTGATTGCTAACTATCCCGACCTGGTCACGCTGTAGCGCGATCGCAAACGGTATAGCTCAGTCATAAATTCAAAGGTACGACTGAGATTTGACAGGGAAAACCGTGGCTGGCTGGCGCTGAACATTTGAAGCAATTCCCGCCGCGATCCCTATGGGAATCGCCGTTGTTCATACTGAGGTGGGGCTGGCTGAAGGAAAACACTAATTGCTATGGTACTCACAAAGAATTTAAGTCGTCAGAGCTTGCTGCAATCGCATATCACTGCGCCGCAATCGCATATCACTGCGCCGCAATCGCGTATCACTGCCCTGCAATCACATGTCATCAAGCTGCAATGGCATGTCATCAAGCTGCAATGGCATGTCACCGTCCTGCAAACGCGATCGCGACCGTCGCTTTAACATTCTTAGCCCATAGCTTGGGGGTGCGATCGCCCTACGGTTAACCCCACAACCAGTTCGGTGGGGAAGTTCGCCATCTCAGTAGGGTTCCTACGACTGGAGGTGCAAGCAACTCTGACGCACCATAGTAGCTGTAGAGGGTAAAAGCGCAAATGCTTGACCTGACTCACCTTAGACGTTTGCAAAGGCAAGTATCAGGAGGATTAGAATCTATGATTATTCGTCGCTACTTAGACCCCATTAGCGAAATCAACGCCATTCGTCGTCAGATCAATGATGCCTTTGGCGATCTCACCAGTGAAGCGCTGACCAAGACCGATTGGGCTCCTGCCATTCGCTTAGTTGACCACGGCCATGAGTTTGTGTTGACGGCTCACTTGGTGGGCGTCACCGCTGCCGACCTCGATGTGCAGGTAACCGCTGACAGCGTATCTGTTGCCGGCGTTCGCAAGGCCCCCGAAGCCTCTGCTGAAGAAGGCACGCAGGTGCTCTACGACGACACCCGCTACGGTAGCTTCCAGCGTATGGTCAACCTGCCCGACGCTGTGCAAAACGACAAGGTTGTGGCCGACTTTACCCACGGCGTGCTGACCCTGACTCTGCCCAAAGTGGTTGAAGCTCGCAACAAGGTCGTCAAGATCAGCCTAGGCGGTACTGAAGCCCCTGCCATCGAAGCGGGTGAAGCCTAGCTCAGAGCCGGAGATGTCTCTGCGCTAACGGTTGACGATTGAGAGTAAGTCATGAGGACTGGGGAGGCAATGCCTCCCCTTTTTTTGCTTTGCTGATTGCAGCGCCCCGCCACTGAATTCACAGCGACACTGAGTTCAATCACCTTGCATTAGCCCAGGTCATTCTGCTAAGCCTCTACGGCTGCGGCTTTTCAAGGTCGGCGTCGCCTATGGTAAACGTGACCGAGAGGGGGCTGTCGACCCGGCGAGAGGCCTCGCGCAGTTCGAGCCCGACAATCATGCCGTCGTCGTCGTAATCGAGAATGAGGTTGGGCGAAATTTGGGCAGTTTCGCCAACTTCGTGCTGGTTAAAGGCGATTTGCAGGATGTCGCGATCGGGGTCGTAGGTGATCTGCATAGGCTAGGGCGCGAGGCGACAAAGGCGCAGTGGGTAGTGTGATAGCCGCCATCATAGAGTGTTTCTAGGCGGATGGTTTACCCTTTGACCACCGGCAGCGCTTTAGAACTGCGGCCATTTGCCCATCTTGGCCAAAACAGCACCCGCAGCAGCAGCCCGATCGATTGCAGCTCGCCGGGGCTATTCCACCGCTTCCACTGGCCAGGGCGACAAAATAGGGTGGTGACCAGGGTGCCGTAGGTGGCAGCAGCCATGGGGCCAAACTGCACCCGCAGGTGAGGAAACTCGTCTTGGTAGTCTATGGCGGTGACAATGCCCTCTAGGGCGATCGCCTCCTCAGCAATTTCTAGATCTACCGCCATCCCCACGCTGAGGGGATGCTCCAAAGATGCTTGCTGGGTGAGGGCGACCTCGACTCCAACCTCTGACATCAGCGTGGTAATGCCCCACCAGGTTCTGGGAGCAGGGCCAGTGATGGGCATGGCGTCAGAGCGATCGCCCGCCGCCGCCTGAAACAGCCGGGGCGATAGCCTCACTACCCGGCGCAGATCGAGCCACACATGGGGGTCGGGGCGGGGGACATCTAGCAAAATCAGCAGGGCGATCGCGATCATCGCCAGGTTGTAAGCGCTCCACAGCCAGCCCAGAGCCAGTCCCTTGGCCTGTAAGTCGTAGGTGTCGCTGCCCCATCCAGCCATCAGGCACAGGCCTAGGTTGCGCCACAGGCTGATGGTAGTAAGCCCAAACAAAATCACCAGAGGTAGGCTCAGCCGCCAATTAAACTGAAACGTTTGGTTGGCGGTGCCCTTGGGAGTAACCTCAAAGCCTTTTGAGAACGGACTGACCAGCGCTTGAATCACCGTCGCGGCCAGGGGAAACACCAGCACCACTGAATAAACATCAGACATCAGCGCCGAGCGGGAGTAGTGGTTGAGCCAGGCAAATACGGTGAGCTGCACCAGGTAGTAGGGCAAAAAGAAATACAGCACCTCTGAGGTATTGGCCTGAATCGGCACCACGTTGAGAAATGAATAGGCCAGGGGCATCAGCAACAACACCAGGCGGGGAATGCTGCCCAACTGATTCATCAGCCCTTCTAAATGCCCCAGGCGCTGAAGCGGGGTGAGCCCTCGAATCGTCAGGGGGTTGGAGTCGATAAAAAACGCCTGGAGGGTCCCCCTGGCCCACCGCAGCCGCTGGGTAACATGGGCTGAGATGTTCTCCGCTGCTAGGCCCGCACTGAGCTGTTCGTCTAAATAGATGACTTCGTTGCCTCGGGCCGCTATGCGGATGGCGGTGAAGTAGTCTTCGCTGAGCGACTCGGTGACAAACCCACCGCTGTCTTCCAAGGCGCTGCGGCGCACCACAAACGAGGTGCCGGCACAGACCACGCTGCCCGACCCATCTCGCATCGGCTGAATCTGGCGGTAAAACACCTCTTCGTCTGGGGTCAACACCCCTTCTAAACCCAGGTTGCGGGCAATGGGGTCGGGGTTATAAAAACTCTGGGGTGTCTGCACCAGCCCCACCGCTCGGTTTTGAAAGAAGCCCACGGTGCGGCAGAGAAAATTGCGAGTTGGGACGAAATCGGCATCAAAGCAGGCGATCAGTTCTCCCTGGGTGAGTTCGAGGGCGTGGTTGAGGTTGCCAGCTTTGGCGTGGTAGTTGTTCGGGCGAGTTAGGTACTGGCATCCTAATTCTGATGCCAGGGCCTTGATCTCGGAACGGCGAGTGTCGTCGAGCAGGTATACGGTTTTGCGTGGGTAATCCATTGCCTGACAGCCAATGACGGTGCGGCGCAAGATAAAAGCCGGTTCATCGTAGGTGGGTATGAACACGTCTACCCAAGGCTGGTAGCGCCCCTGAATCACATCGTGCTCTAGTACATCGGCCTGGGAATGGCGATCGCGCACCCGCAGCAGCAGCAGCAGTTGAATGATGCTGATGGTGAGGCCAAACAGCTCCATCCCCAGCAGCAGCAGGCTAAAGGTGCCCTCTAGGGGCGAAGCCAAATTTAGAGTTGAGAGGCAGCGCCAGACGAGATAGCGGGTTACTAAAACCAGCAAAATGCTGATCACAACGCATCGCGACCAGGGCCGGGGCCGGGGTGAAATGCGGGTAATGGCAAAGGCGATGAGCAGTAGCAGCACCGTGGGGGCCACCAGATATTGAGCCGCCACCATCGGTACTTCGAGCCACATGGGGGGCTGACTCTGCAATACCTGGAGCTGGGCAAAAATTTTGGTAATTCTTGCCTCACCCGCAAACCAGGCTATGACAACGGCTGCTGAGAGTCCCACGGTGGCCGCCATGACCAGGGTTGCCCAGCGTACCGACGGGCGCGATGTAGCCTTGTCGATCGGTTTAGAAACAGATCTCGATAGAGACGGCATGGCTGAAAGACGGTAAGGAGCAGAAGCGGCGGGCGCAGCCTCAGGCCAGCTAACCGAGCACTATCCAGTAGATTTTGGCCGATGTATCTGAGAATGGCCTGAGTAGAGCAAGCACTCAGTAGCAGCCACTCAAGAATCGGGTTTAATCTAGCACTGTTGAAGACAAAGCCTGGAGTCGCCGGGCCACAACCCTGCCTACTGTACGCGTTAGCGCGCTATTCAGATGACGCCTAGCCGACAGAGTTAGCGATCGCTCCCAGTTTTTTCCGGTGCGATCGCCTGACGCAGCTCTTCGTGGCCAAAGCTGTAGCCGCCTCCAACGCGCCGCAGCAGCCCAGCCGTCACCATGGTCTCAAGCCAAGGGCGCGCCGCCTGGGGCAGACCTTGCCTACCGCCCAACAGTAGCCGCACCAGTCCGTGCTGCAAGCTAAAGGACAACCACAGGGCGAGAATCACCAGGCACCCCAAGATTAGCCTCAGGCGGCTGAGGGGCAACAGCGTCAGCGGCGGCTGGCCGCTCACGACCGCCGGTAGTACCAGCAGTAGCCCCAAAATCGTGCCCAATACCGCCACCAGCACCACCGTATTTCGCAGGGCCAGGGTCAGGTCTTGATTGGGGGTCTGACGAATTTGAGCCGCTCCGGGCACCCCGCCCTGGAGCAGTCCCACGAGTCCTAAACTCCAGCCCAGCACAGCCCCTACGGCCCCGGCTCCGCCAAATCCGACAACCCCATAGCCAAAGGGGCTCAGCAGCAGTGCAGCCACGGTGCCGAGACCGAGACCCAGTACCAGGGCTAGCCCGCCGCAGGTAAGCGCTAGGGAAATCAGTCGGCCCAGGGGAGCGATCGCCACCCCCAGCCGAACATAGGGAAAACTCTCCAGATCAATCTGAGAAGCCATCAGCCCTAGGGCCACCCCCAGCAGCAGGTTGCCGCCCACCAGTCCCATAATCAGGGCGATCGCCACCCCCAGCAGTAGCCGATAGAGCAACTGGCGCGGCTCGGGCAGCCAACTCCGATCTATGTCATCTAAATAAAAGGTGCGAGGACGCTCGCTGAGCTGCTCGGCCAGCCAGCCTAAAGCGGCTCGGTGCTGAGCTGAATTGCCCTTTGCCTTAGCCAACCCCTCATCCAGATACCGCTTAACCAGGTCGGCCCGACTGCGTAGGGGGGGCACCGCCAGGTTGGGCATCGCCACCAGCAGGTTTAGCACCAGGGGTAGCCTAGCCAACTGCTGAAGCAGCTTGCTGCCCTTGATTGTCGGCCACAGCTCAGGTCGGTTCTGCGCCAGCACGTAATCTTTGACCTGCTGGGCGGCTAGGGGAATGATATTGATGCCGCCGTTGAACTGGTCAAAGGTTAGCCCAGACGATTCGAGCACCTGGCGGCGACAGCAGAGCAGGGCGGTTTGGTTGGGGTTGCTGCGCAGCAAGGTTTCGATCGCAGCGGCGCATTTGCGCTTTTGGGTGGTGGACAGGTGGTCAAACCCGTCGATTAGTAGGGTGAGCTGGGCATTGTCGATCCAATAGCTGGCGTCAGATTTTGCCACCCGGTACTCGCGCCACAGCGTGACCATTAGCCAATCGCGCATAGTCTCCCCGGCCCAGGCTGAGACATCCACCAGCACTGGCACCGGCCCGCCACGCTTCACCAGTAGTTCGCCCACCGCCAGTAGGGTATGGGTCTTGCCGACGCCGGCCTCTCCCAAAATCAGCAGGCGACCGTCAACGCCGTCGCGCTGAAATCGGTCGGCGATCGCCCCCACCGAAGTCAGCACCTCGTTGTCTTGGCTGCCAAACTTCAGCCCCCACACCCGATAGTTCATGGGAATGTCGCGGCGTGGCGAGACCAGCGGCAGCCCCGACCGCCGCGCTGCAATCTGGCGATCGGCCCCCTGGGCCAGGGTCTTGAGACTGGCCACCGTTGGCGGTCCAGGGAGCAGCGATCGCGGAAAAGTCGTCACCATGGAGGCAAGGGGGAGAACCCAAATAGCAGGCTAGTAGCGGGGCACGGTGCGATCGACCAGCAAGGAATAGGCATCGATGCCGCCGGTCACATTCTTAAGCTCAGTAAAGCCCTGCTGGGCCAGCCAGCCGCACATCTGCGCCGAGCGCATGCCGTGGTGGCAGAGCACAATGGTTTCGCGATCGCGCTCAAAGCGGCTGTGAATGGTTTCTGACCATTCGGCAAACTCGCTCAGGGGCAGGTTGGCAAAGCCGGGCAGGCTGGCCAACTCTAGTTCGCTAGGTTCGCGGACGTCGATCAGCTGCACCGCACCGTCGGCCTCGGCCAGACGCTGGGCTAGATCCTCAACGCTGAGGGATGCGTAGGGAGCAGCATCAGAAGAAACGGTCATAGGTCAACTCTAAAGGGGCAATGGTCAGAACGGCGGGCTGAGGCAATCCGTTTAACTCTGCCAGGCTTTTGCAGGTTTACGCAACCTTAACCCATCACTCCGGAAAGGTGCCTAGAAAGGTGATATAACCCTGGGCACTACCTCTCCCCGGTGACTCTATGCCAACCCCTCCGATGAAAACCATTGGCCTGATTGGCGGCATGAGTTGGGAGTCATCTCTAGAGTACTACCGCATTCTCAACCAAGCTACGCGGGCACGGTGCGGGGGGCTACACTCCGCCAAGATAATTATGTTCTCGGTTGATTTTGCCGATCTGGCCACTCTGCAGCACCAGGGTGACTGGGCAGAGATTTCAAATATCTTGGTGGAAGCCGCCCAAAAGCTGCAAATGGCCGGAGCCAGTATGGTGCTGCTCGGTGCCAACACCATGCACCGGGTGTCTGACGCGATCGAGGCCCGCATTTCCATTCCCTTGCTGCACATCGCCGATGTTACCGCCGCCTGTGTTAAAGCCCAGGGCCTGAAACGCATTGGCCTGCTCGGCACCCGATTTACTATGGAGCAAGGCTTTTATCGCGATCGCCTCTCTAGCCACCATTTAGACGTGCTGGTGCCCGATGCCACCGGGCGCGAGGCCATTCACCAGATCATCTACGATGAGCTGTGCCAAGGACAGTTCACTCCCACCTCCCGCGAGACCGTTTTGGCGCTCTGTGAGCAACTGGCCCACGATGGGGCCGAAGGGGTGATACTGGGCTGTACGGAGCTAGAGCTGTTGATCGGCGATGTCACGGGGACGGTGCCGCTTTTCCCGACCACCCGCATCCACGCCGAGGCCGCTGTTGAGCTGGCTTTAGGTGGGTAGAGACGGTAGCCGTAGTGCCTCCTAATCGAAGTTGATGACAGCGCCAGGCTGGGGAGAAGTTAGGGATCCTGTTTGTGAGCCACAACCCTTGCCCATATTACGATCCGTTAAGGTTTGCGGGGGGTGGCGATAAGAGCTGAAATCTCTCGCTATAGACTGGTCAAAGATTAGGAAACCCTTACTGCATAGACCGTTTTGACCAACCTTTGAGGGCCTCCTTAAAGCTGTCAACCCAGTCGTGACCCACATTGGAGTTTTGTTTCAATGTCCCATTCTGTCAAAATTTACGATACCTGTATTGGCTGCACCCAGTGTGTGCGCGCCTGCCCCACTGACGTTCTAGAAATGGTGCCCTGGGATGGCTGCAAGGCCGGGCAAATTGCCTCCTCTCCCCGCACCGAAGATTGCGTGGGCTGCAAGCGTTGTGAAACCGCCTGCCCCACCGACTTTCTGAGCATTCGAGTCTATCTGGGTGCTGAAACCACCCGCAGCATGGGTCTAGCCTACTAGGCACCCTGCTATCTAGCCATAGTTATCGTCATTAAGCTCCAGCCCCTGGGATTAACTCCCCCAGGGGTTTTCTATGGCGGTCGGCGGTGCTGCTGAGCTCAGCCTATGCCTATCTGGCCCCCTCCCGAAGCAACCTACAAGCCCCAGAACTTCTACCCTACATCTCCCCATTCCTTGAACTGTTGAACTCTGCCCAGCACCCCTGCCGAGATGCCTAGCCCTTCAACCGATTCAGACTTTCTTGAGCAGTGGCGCTTTGTTTTGGCCCCCTACAACCTGGGCTACAAAATTAAACTGGTCTCCCAGTTGATGTATCGCAACTTTCTAGAGCAGCTAGAACCCCACGGACTCACTCCATTTCACTACCTGGTGCTGTGCTGTCTGTGGGAAGAGGACGGACTTTCTACCTCGGGCATTGCCGACAAACTTAAGCAGCTGGGGGCCACCCTGACCGGTGTCGTCGATCGCATGGAAGATCGGAAACTGGTCTTCCGAGAGCGCGATGCTAGCGATCGCCGCATCATTCGCATTTGGCTTACCGATGAGGGTAGAGCGCTGCAAACGGTTCTCCTGCCCTTGGGCGCAAAAACCCTCCAGCAATCCACGGCCAATATCTCTGAAGCCGACCAGGCCACGGCCATGAAGGTCCTCGATCAAATTATCCACAATCTGCTCTAGAGAAAATAAGGCGGGCGGTGTTGACTCCAGGTCAAATTACTTAATATATTGATTATTAGCATATTAAGTAATTTGGCTGACGAGAAATCAAGTCAGTCAGCATTCTTGTGGTCAAAATCGGAGAAATTAGGGAAAAACGATGTCAAAACTCAGCATTCGGCAGAAAAATTGGCTATTGTCCGCACACATCGGGTTTGCTGCCCTTTGGACCGGAACGGTGTTGAGCATGTTTCTGATCTCGATAAAAAACACGGCCCCAGCCAGTGGCGATGTGCTTTACGCGCTTAACTCCACCATCAATGCGCTAGATGACTATGTCGTGATTCCCTCAGCGATTGGCTCGGTGTTGACGGCGACGGCACTGTGCTGGGGTACTAACTATGGCTTTGCCAAGTTCTACTGGGTAATCACCAAATGGGTATTAACCACGGCCCTAATCGCCTTTGGCACCTTTTGGCTGTTTCCCTGGGCCAATACGGCGGAGCAGCTCTCCGCCCAGACGGGGTTGCAGGCGTTAGCCAATCCGGTCTACGCCTTTGATGCCAGAGGCGTGCTGATTGGCGGGCTAGTGCAAGTTTTTTTCTTAGGGGTAATTATTGGCATTTCGGTGCTGAAGCCTTGGGGGCGACGGCCTGTCGCCAAGCAACCTCAGTAGCGTCGGGCAGGGGTGTATTCCTCTCTCAAAATTCTTAACGGTGGCGGGGTGACCAAACCGTTTATGGTGCAAACCATAGCGACGGAAACAGCCATGCATAAGGGAATGAACTGGCTTAAGGGCGACCTAATGGCTCTGGTGAGCGCCGTAACTCTGGCTGGGCTGACGCATCTCTATCCTGCTGCCCAGGCCCAGCCTGCGCTAGCGCCGCCCCAGTGGACTCCAGTTGTTGTGTCTGCTCTGACGCCTGCAACGGAGCTGGTGCTGGGGGTTGATGGCCACTACCACGGGGTGTATGAGCTGATGGTGTCGAACACTAGCTCAGCGGCGATCGCGCTCAACCAGCTTGATGTGGTGGATGCCGAAAGCCCTGACGATGCGCTGGCAACGTTTACCGACGATGAGCTGCTGCTGCGGTTGCGAACGCTGGGCAATGCTCCCGCTCCCGCTGCTGACCTGGGGCCTAGCGAAACTCGCCTGTTTTTAGTTGACCACAGCTTTGCCCAGGGCCGCCCCTTACCCCAGCGCCTGCTGCACCGCTTGACTATTTCTGGTTCTGCCCAGTCCGCTGACTCGTCCCTGAGCTATACAGCTGCCCCCATTGCTGTCTCGCCGGCTCATCTGGTGCTGGGGCCACCCCTGCGGGGACCAGGTTGGGTGGCGGCTAATGGCTGCTGCTTCCCCACCGTGGGCCACCGCAGCGCTGGCTTGCCCACCAATGGCGAGATTCATTTTGCCCAGCGCTTTGCCATCGATTGGATGCAGCTCGATCGCCAGGGCCGAATTGCCGTTCGCGATCTGACGGACGTAAGCAGCTACCCTGGTTACGGTTCTGAACTGCTGGCTGTGGCCGATGGCACCGTGATCCAAACCCGCAACGATCTACCTGAGCAAGTGCCCCCCACCCTGCCCGACCCCGCCACCATCGACCTAGAAAACGTGTTGGGCAACAACGTCATTCTTGATCTGGGAAATGGAGTCTACGCCCTCTACGCTCACCTACAGCCAGGCTCGGTGCAAGTCACACCGGGAGAATCGGTAAAGCAGGGACAGGTTTTGGGACTGTTGGGCAATACGGGCAATACCTCAGCCCCTCACGTACATTTTCATCTAATGGATGGCCCCACCCTGGCCTCCAACGGACTGCCCTACACCATCGATCCCATCGTCGTGGCAGGGCAAATTCCGCTGGAGTCGGTGGAGCAGTTTTATAGCCTAGAGGGCGACTGGCGATCGGCGTTGCTGCCCCAGCCAGAACGCCGCAACCAGGAGTTTCCCCTATTCTTGACCGTGGTTGACTTTCCTGACTAACCCCTAAGCGGGTGAATGGATAGGACTCACCTACCCATCCACCCGCCTACCCATCTACTCCCCTACCCCACCTGCTGCGACGCCTTCACCTGCGGCTGCGGCTGCGGCTGGAACTGGAAGAGGGTATAGACCACGTTGCGACGAATGCCCGTCATCATGTCAAGGAAGACCTCGTAGCCCTCGCTCTTGTACTCAATTAGCGGGTCTTTTTGGCCGTAGCCACGCAGGCCTACCGTTTCCCGCAAGGCATCCATCTGCTGCAGGTGATCACGCCAGAGGCTGTCGATCTGCTGCAGGATGAAAAAGCGCTCGGCCTCGCGCATCAGCCCTGGCTTGACCTGGTCAACCTGGGCCTCTTTGATGTCGTAGGCAATGCGGGCCTGCTCATGGAGGAAGGTGCGGATTTCGCCCACAGAGAGGTCTTCGAGCTGCTCGGGGGTGAGGTCGGACAGCAGGTAAACAAACTCTTTGACTTTACCCACCATTTCTGGCAGCTTCCACTCTTCGGGGGGCAGCTCGGGGTTGATGTAGGCGTTGACGATGTCATCCATGGTTTGCTCGGCGTAGCCGATCACCATTTCTTTGAGCTCGTCGCCTTCGAGCACACGGCGGCGCTCCGCGTAGATGGCGCGGCGCTGATTGTTCATCACCTCGTCGTACTCGAACACCTGCTTGCGGATGTCGTAGTAGTAGGTTTCAACTTTCTTTTGAGCCCCTTCAAGCGATCGCGTCAGCATGCCCGACTCAATCGGCATGTCCTCTTCGACCCGGAAAGCATTCATCAGACCGGCAACGCGATCGCCGCCAAAGATGCGTAGCAGATTGTCTTGCAGACTCAAGAAAAACTTGGTGGAGCCAGGGTCGCCCTGGCGGCCCGCTCGGCCCCGCAGCTGGTTGTCGATGCGGCGTGACTCGTGGCGCTCGGTGCCAATCACGTGCAGGCCGCCCCGCTGAATCACCAGCTCGTGCTCGGCGCTGGTCAGAGCCTCGTACTCGTGGCGAATGCGGTTGTACACATCGCGCAGCTTTTGAATAACAGGGTCATCGGTGGGGGCTTTTTCGGCGGCAACGGCCATCTTGTCTTCGGCCTGCAGCTCAGTCAGGCTGCGATCGCCGTAGGTGGTCACGGCAAAGTCAACGGTGGCCTTAAGTTCGTCAATGGTGGCAGACGATAGCTCGATGGGGAAGATATCGGGCGAAGCCTTCCAGGTTTTGACCTTTTTGCCGGGGGCAAAGCCCTGGGCAGGGGCACGGCCCTTGGTGCCTGGCACCGTCGTTACCGAAAACTCATCTTCGTCCTCGGGCTTGACGATGCGGGGCATCAGGTACTCGCGCACTTTGAGGCGGGCCATATAGTCAGCATTACCGCCGAGGATGATGTCGGTGCCGCGCCCAGCCATGTTGGTGGCAATGGTGACCGCGCCGCTACGCCCGGCCTGGGCGACAATCTCCGACTCGCGCTCCACGTTCTCGGGCTTAGCGTTGAGCAGGTTGTGGGGCACGCCGCGCTCGTTTAGCAGCGCCGACAGCACCTCCGATTTCTCTACACTGGTGGTGCCCACTAGCACCGGGCGACCGGCCTCGTGCATTTCGGCGCACTCTTCGGCCACGGCCTTCCACTTGGCCTCTTCGTTTTTGTAGACGACGTCAGAGAGGTCGCGACGGGCGGCGACGCGGTTGGTTGGGATGATGGTGACTTCGAGCTTGTAGATGCGCTCAAACTCGGCTTCTTCAGTCTTGGCGGTGCCGGTCATGCCCGACAGCTTGGGGTAGAGCAAGAAGAAGTTCTGGTAGGTAATGCTAGCCAGGGTCTGGGTTTCAGGCTGAATTTCCACATGCTCTTTGGCCTCGATCGCCTGGTGCAGACCATCGCTCCAGCGGCGACCGGGCATTACCCGCCCGGTAAACTCGTCCACGATGATCACTTCGTCGTTGCGGACGATGTACTTAACGTCCTTGGCGAACAGTTCCTTGGCCTTGATGGCGTTGAAGATGTAGTGGGCCCAGGGGTCTTTGGGGTCGAACAGATCCTGCACACCCAGCAGCTCTTCAGCCTTGATGAAGCCTTCGTCGGTGAGCAGCACGTTGTGGGCTTTTTCATCGACTTCGTAGTGCTCTTCGGCGAGGAGCTCGCGGCTAATTTCAGCGGCGCGGTTGTACTTTTCGCCGGGGCGATCGACCTGGCCCGAAATAATTAGCGGCGTGCGGGCCTCATCCACCAAAATGGAGTCGACTTCGTCGATGACGCAGTAGTTAAAGGGGCGCTGCACTACGTCTTCCATGGCGGTGGCCATGTTGTCGCGCAGGTAGTCAAAGCCAAACTCGCTGTTGGTGCCGTAGGTGATGTCACAGCCGTAGTTGAGCTTGCGCTCGGCGGGCGACATGCCCTGCTGAATGAGCCCTACGCTGAGGCCCAAAAAGCGGTGAATCTGCCCCATCCACTCGGCGTCGCGGCGGGCTAGGTAGTCGTTAACCGTGACTACGTGAGCCCCTTTACCTGAGAGGGCGTTGAGGTACGACGGCAAGGTTGCCACCAGGGTTTTGCCTTCCCCGGTTTTCATTTCGGCAATCTGGCCATCGTGGAGCACCATGCCGCCAATTAGCTGCACGTCGAAGTGGCGCATGCCCAGCACCCGCTTCGAGGCTTCGCGCACCACGGCAAAGGCTTCGGGCAGCAGGTCGTCGAGGGATTCACCCTTGGCAATGCGCTGTTTGAACTCCCCCGTTTTGGCCGTTAGCGCCTCGTCGGAGAGCTGCTGAATCTCTTCCTCCAGCAGGTTGATCTCGACCACGTCGGGACGATATTTCTTAAGCTTGCGCGCGTTGGGGTCACCGAGGAGGTTCTTTAGCATGAATTAGCCAGATCAGCGTAGGGTGTTGCACTTAGTCAATCGCATATGGAGACTACTCTGCAAGGAGAAATGTCCACACCTGGGCCAGGAGCAAAGGCGACAGGGTCGAGAGACGGGGCGAAAGTGCTTTCCTATCCTATCACTTGGCTTAAGGAGCCGCCCGTGAAGCAATGGCTCAATGCCAACATCCTCTTAAAGAGGACAGATAAACAGAGAACTTTGGACTCAGCACAGTCCGGTTGGTTTATGGCTATAGCGGAAGCTGCAATTCTGGGCAGTTAAGGCGATCATCCGAGTTTGTATGCAAAATCAGCTTTAGGCGATCGCAAACCGTCCATCTCCCCACTCCTGCGCCCCGTCTATAGGTGTAGCTCTTTGTTACAATTTGGGTCGCGCCCCAGCAGCGATCGACTCTTCAGCCGCTGCCCCCGTCTACCCTTGCGGAGCACCTTGCCCCTATGAATATGGCCCAGCAACCGCCCCTGCCGTCGTCATCTCTGTCGCCGTCGCCGTCTCGTCGCCTGCATCGGGCCACCCTAGAAAACATGCTGCAATCCTCAGAGGCCGCTACTCCCCCCTGGACTATCGAGGACAGCGAAGAACTCTATCGCATCCACAGCTGGGGAGAACCGTACTTCTCGATCAATGCTGACGGCCATTTAACGGTGTCGCCCAGGGGCGATCGCGGCGGCTCGCTTGATCTGCTGGAGCTCGTGGAGGCGATCAAGCAGCGCAACCTCAACCTGCCCCTGCTGATTCGCTTTTCGGATATTCTCGAAGACCGCATTGAGCGCATCAACGCCTGCTTTGCTAAAGCGATCGCCCGCTACAAATACAGCGGTGTCTATCGAGGGGTGTTCCCGGTCAAATGCAACCAGCAGCGGCAGCTTTTAGAAGACGTGGTTCGCTACGGTCGGCCCTACCAGTTTGGTTTGGAGGCAGGCTCCAAGCCTGAGCTGTTGATTGCCCTGGCCACCCTCGATACGCCAGGAGCCCTACTGATCTGCAACGGCTATAAAGACAAGGACTACATCGAGACCGCTATGCTGGGCCAGCGGCTGGGCCAACAGCCGATCATCGTCATCGAGCAGATGAATGAGCTGGAGATTGCCATTGAGGCCAGCCAACGGCTCAACATTCGCCCGGTGCTAGGGTTGCGGGCCAAGCTCAGCACCAAGGGCAGCGGCCGCTGGGGCATTTCGGCGGGCGATCGCGCCAAGTTTGGCCTGACTGTCCCCGAGATTCTTGCGGTGGTCGATCGCCTGCGCGATGCCAACATGCTCGACTGCCTCCAGCTCTTGCATTTCCACATTGGGTCCCAAATCTCGGCCATTAGCGTGGTTAAAGAGGCCCTGCGAGAGGCCAGCCGCATCTACGTCGAGCTGGCGGAGCTGGGCGCAGGCATGCGCTATTTAGACGTGGGCGGTGGCCTAGCGGTGGATTACGACGGTTCTAAAACCACCTTCTACGCTTCCAAAAACTACAGCACCCAAAACTACGCCAACGACGTGGTCGCTGAGGTGCAGGAGGCCTGCCGCATCAAGGGAATACCCGTTCCCACCTTGATCAGCGAGAGCGGTCGGGCGCTGGTGTCCCATCAATCTGTGCTGGTCTTTGACGTGCTGGGCAGCAGCGATGCCCCCTCCCACGAGGAGGTAGAAATGCCCGGCGACGACGACCACGTGATTTTGCGCGAGCTGTACGAGATCTACCAAAACCTCACCCCCAACACCGTGCAGGAGCTCTACAACGACGCGGTGCAGTTTAAAGAAGAGGCGATTAGCCTGTTCAACTTTGGCTATCTAAGTCTGTCGGCGCGGGCGCGGGCCGAGCGGCTGTTTTGGGCCTGCTGCCGCAAGGCGCTGTCGGTGGTCAGCGATGCCGACTACATCCCCGAAGATATCGAGGAACTGCACCAGAGCATGGCCTCGATCTATTACATTAATCTATCGGTGTTTCAGTCGATGCCGGATACTTGGGCGATCGAGCAGCTGTTTCCGATCTTGCCCATTCACCGGCTTGACGAAGAGCCGAGCTGCCGGGGCACCCTGGCCGACCTCACCTGCGATAGCGACGGCAAAATTACCACGTTTATCGACCTGCGCGACGTGAAGCACGTGCTGGAGCTGCACTCGCTGAAGCCCGACGAGCCCTACTACTTGGGCATGTTCTTGGGCGGGGCCTACCAAGAGATCATGGGCAACCTGCACAACCTGTTTGGCGACACCAATGCGGTGCACATCCACATGACCCCCAAGGGCTATCAGGTGGAGCAGGTAGTCAAGGGCGACACCATGACCGAGGTGCTGGGCTACGTGCAGTACGACGCCGAAGACATGATTGAGAATATTCGCAAGCGATCGGAGCGGGCGCTGCAAGATAGCCAGATCACCTTGGAGGAGTCGCAGCTGTTGATTCAGCACTACGAGCGCAGCCTCAGCCAGTACACCTACCTGACCTAAGCCACGACTAAAAAGTCCAGGTGCGTCATTGCCTATCGTGACGCACCTGGACTCCGAATCTCAATCCAGCAGGCTCTGGGGAAAACCTCACGCAGCCTTAATCAGCCAAATCGACCCGACACGTAATCTTGGGTGGCCTGTTCGCTGGGGTCATTGAAAATTTTCTCAGTGTCCCCGTATTCCACCAGATAGCCGACTTTGTTGCCAGACTCAGTCGCCTCGGCGTTAAAGAACGCTGTTCTGTCAGAAATCCGCGATGCCTGCTGCATGTTGTGGGTGACGATGACGATGGTGTAGCGGCTCTCTAGCTCCTTCATTAGCTCTTCGATCTGGAGGGTCGAGATCGGGTCAAGGGCGGAGCAGGGCTCATCCATCAAAATCACTTCGGGCTCAATAGCGATCGTGCGAGCAATGCAGAGGCGCTGCTGCTGCCCACCTGAGAGGGAAAGGCCACTTTGCCTGAGCTTATCTTTAACCTCGTCCCATAGAGCGGCCCGCCGAAGGGAGTTTTCCACCAGCTCATCCATGTCGCCCTTGTAGCCGTTGATGCGAGCGGCAAAGGCGATGTTTTCATAAATGGATTTGGTGAACGGGTTGGGTTTTTGAAACACCATGCCAATGCGGCGACGCACGTAAACCGGGTCAACATCTTTGGCGTACAAATCAGTGCCGTGGAACATCGCCTTACCCTCAACCCGCGCTCCGCGAATGAGGTCATTGGTGCGGTTGAAGCAGCGCAGAAGGGTGCTCTTTCCACAGCCCGAGGGACCAATAAAAGCGGTGATCTCATTCTTGAAGATATCAAGGTTGACATCCCGTACTGCCAGGGTTGATCCGTAGTACACACTGACGTTCTTAGCCCGCAAGGCAGCCTCAGTGGCAACTGGGCTGACAGATTGTGAAGTCATGACGTTACTCTACGCTGCAACTAAAAAACTTGCGCTAACCCTACTTCTGAAAGCGATTCCGCAGATAGATAGCGGTGGCATTCATCAGTAACAAAATTACCATCAGTACGATGATGGCACCCGCCGCTAAGGCATGAAAATCGGCTTGAGGTCGGGATACCCAGTTGAAGATTTGAATGGGCAACACGGTGAACGGACTCTGTAACCCCCTCAACGATAGCTCTGGCAAGAAGGGAATGTAGGTGAGTGCCCCAATGGTAATTAGGGGAGCAGTTTCGCCGATCGCCCGAGACAGGGCCAAGATCACCCCGGTCAAAATTCCCGGCAGCGCCAGGGGGAAAATGTGCGATCGAATCACCTGCCAGCGGGTAGCACCCAAAGCAAAGCCAGCCTGCCGCAAACTTCCTGGAATAGCTCTCAATGATTCGCGAGTGGCAATAATCACGATGGGTAGCACCAGCAGGGCCAGAGTGAGTGCCCCTGCTAAAACCGTGCGGCCCTGGGTAATCGGAAATAGAATGCGCACAAAAACCTGGAGACCCAGCAACCCGTAGATGATGGAGGGCACGCCAGCCAGGTTGGAAATGTTGATTTCGATTGCCCGAGCCAGCCAGCTGTCGGGCACAAACTCTTCGAGAAAAATGCCCGCTCCCACGCCAATCGGGAAGGTAACCAGCGCCACCAGCACCATGACCCAGATGGTGCCTACTAAGGCCGATACAATACCGGCTGTCTCGGCTTTGCGAGAAGGAAAGCTGGTGAGAAAATTCCAGCTGAGAACAGGTATACCGTCAATGAGTACGTCAGCGAGCAGTACCACCAGCACAAACAGTGAAAAAATGACGGCTGAGAGGGCAAGCCACGAAAACCCCTGATCAATACCCTGGCGGCGGCCTAGGGCCTTGAGAACCTGTTTCTGCTCAATATCCCAGCCGGCATCGAGGGGTTTTGCTTGAGACGATAGGGGCGTCATTCGTAGGTCTCCCGAAACTTGCGAACAAACCAGAAGCTAATAATGTTAAAGACTAGGGTGAGCAAAAATAGCGTCATCCCTACCGCAAAGATGGATTTGAAGGCGATCGAGCCCGCTGGAGTGTCGCCCAGGCTAACCTGCACAATGTAGGCCGTCATAGTCATGACTGGCACAAAGGGATTGAGCCCGAGTCTTGGGTTTTGCCCCGCCGCCAGGGCAACAATCATGGTTTCGCCTACGGCCCGCGAAACCGCTAAAATCACCGATGCCACAATGCCTGAAAGGGCAGCGGGCAGCACGACGCCAAAAATAGTTTCTCGCTTGGTAAGGCCCAGGGCGTAGGAGCCGTCTCTTAGGGCGCTAGGTACAGCGTAAATAGCGTCTTCGCTCAGGGAGGCAATCAGCGGCGTAATGGCAATGCCCATGACAATGCCTGCGCTCAGGGCGTTGAAGCCGCCTAGCTGAGGAATAAATATCTGGAGAAAAGGTGTGACTAGCAGCAACGCAAAGTAGCCATAGACCACAGTGGGCACCCCTGCCAAGATCTCCAAGGCGGGCTTGAGCCACTTGCGCAGTCTAGGCGAGGCATACTCGCTGAGGTAAATAGCCGATAGCAGGCCCAGGGGAACCGCCACAAGTAGGGCGATCAGCGAGGTTAGAAAGGTGGCGCTCAGCAGCACTAGAATGCCGAACTGAGGGTTTGAAAACAGGGGAGTCCACTGTCGGTCGGTAAAGAAGTTCCACAGGGGAACGTCTTTGAAGAACTCCACGGTCTCAAACAGCAGAGAGAGAACAATGCCAAAGGTGGTGGCGACAGAAATTAAAGCAAACAGGCCGAATAGCCAAATAATGGCTTGCTCGACCCGTTTGTTGAGCCCTCGCTTTGGTTGCCAGAGGTTGTTTGGTTCGGGCGGTAAAGAGTTTGTCGTCATGATCCAGAACTCTAAAAAATAAGGGGCCAGTCAATGCTGGCCCCCAGGAACTCGATCAGCTAGACCCCAGACAAGGCCAAGCCAGAGGGCGTTTAAGCGGTAGGCCTAGAGCACTTCTTCAAGCTTGACGCCAATGGAGCCTTTGCCTTCAAATACACTGCCCACGGTTTTGTTCTCAAAGCGAGTAATAACCTTTTCATTAACCTCTTCGGGCAGTTGGACGTAGCCAACTTCATCCACCAAGCCCGCATTGTCGGGGGAGATGTAGAAATTGACAAAGGCTGCGATCGCAGGGTCTTCAGCCACTGACTGCTTAACGTAGATGAACTCAGGCCGGGCGAGGGGCACGTAGGTGCCATCGGCAACAGTTTCAGCGCTGGGCTCTACACAGGTGCCGTTGCCGCTGTCGATAGCCACCGCTTTCAATCTGTCTTGGTTCTCGGTGAAGTAGGCAAGGCCAAAGAAGCCGAGGCCGTTGTCGTCGCCGCTCACACCCTGCACAATGACGTTGTCATCTTCGCTGGCGGTGTAGTCACCACGGCTTTCGCCATCGGCACCGATCGCATCCATAAAGAAGTCATAGGTACCCGAATCAGTGCCTGGGCCATAGAGGCCCAGAGGCGCATCGGGGAAGTCAGCGCGAACCTGATTCCAGGTGGTGACCTTACCCTGGGCATCAGGCTCCCAGATAGTTAGCAATTCATCAACGGTTAGGCACTCGGCAAAGTCATTCTCGGGGCTGACCACCACCGTGAGACCATCAAGCGCAATGGGCAGCTCAATATATTCAATGCCGGCCTCCTCACAGAGGTCAATTTCTTCCTGGCTGATGGGGCGAGAGGCACCAGTGATGTCAGTTTCACCAGCGCAAAACTTCTTGAAACCGCCGCCGGTACCCGATACGCCAACGGTAACCGCTACACCAGGGTTGGCTGTGCCAAACTCTTCAGCCATGGCTTCAGAGATGGGGAAGACAGTACTCGAACCGTCTACTAAAACTGTTCCAGACAGATCAGAGCCAGCAGCAGTTTCGGTGGTGCTGGCATCGGGAGTTGCGGTTTGAGAGCCACCGCCACAAGCGGCCAAACTAGCCATCATTGCTACCAATGCTGAGGAGTAGCCTACACGCAAAATTTTCTTATTCAAAACCATGATTCTTCTCACTCCAAATCCAACGCTTTAACGAACTCATTCAGCAAACTTTCAGCTACATTGAGCCAAGATAGTTAGATCCTCTGTCAATCACTTCGAGATCCAAGCTATCCAGCATGCAATGGGCTTTGTGGTAGATGAAAACGTGCATTCACACGGTTTTCTGGGGATACTTTATCACTTAAGGGCTGCCGTGAAGCTAGCCTTTGTCCACGGATAAATTTGGCTAAGCAATAGAGCTTAGATTGTCATAAATAACCTTCGGCAGTTTTAGATAGGCTTAAAGACAGTATTCACCAACTTGTATTCATGCCTGGCATAATGATCAGATACTTCCTTCAAGGGAAGTTCAAGCGAACATTAATAAAAGATTTTTTATAGATTAATTTAAGGTTAAGGGCAGGCCTAGAGTCTCCCTTTGGCAACCCTTAGAGGGTTGTTGGGCTTGACCATAGAAATAGATACTAGGAGCACCGTTATCTTTCTTGAAAAGAATAATTAAGTAGGATTCAAGCTATGCGGCTTGTGGATGAACCCCGCAACTTACCCATGCCGTTTCCCTAGGCAATACTTGCGGAGTTACTCCCAGGGGTAATACAGCGCTGTGAAACAGGCGCGCTCCGGTGGGCTGAGCGATGGCCCAGCGCGGGTCTGTTTGTGACATCCCAAATTTAGCTCAGCTCCGCTGTCGTCTGAGGGAGACAGCTGGCCCAGATGGTGGTAGCCAGCACCACTGCTCCACCAACCAGGGTGCGCAGGGCAGGCACTTCTCCCAGCAGTAGGGCGGCCAGGGCAATGCCATAGACCGGCTCTAGAGCGCTGATGACGCTAGCGATTTGGGCGCGCAGCTCCCCTAGACTTTCTATAAATAATGTATGGGCTAGGGCGGTACATAGCACTCCCAGAACCAGCAGCAACCCAATCTCCCGAGGAGTTAGAGTTAGCCCCGCGATCGGCGTGACTACCAACAGGCTGAGGCAGGCAAACAAGTTTTGGTAAAAGGCGATCGCCACTGCTGAGTGACGCTGCCGGTAGCTCTTGTTGAGCAGTTGCAGCAGCGCGAACGATAGCCCCGAGAGTAGGCCCCAAACAGCGCCTAGGGTAGTCGCCGACCCCAGCCGGTATTCGGGAATCACTAGGGCAACGCCGAGCAAGACTAAAGCTGCGATCGCACCGTCTCGCCAGCGCCAAAGGGTCTTAAACAGCAGCGGTTCGAGCACAGTAACAAAGACCGGAAAGCTTGAAAATGTCAGCAGCCCCACTGCCACCGTCGCCAGCTGAATGCTGAGAAAAAAGCTCACCCAGTGAAACGCTAGCAGCGCCCCTAGCAGCCCCATGCCTATCCAGTCTTGGCCAGTGCTTAAGCGTGCGAATCGCTTTCCTAAGGCCAGCACCAACCCCAAAGCTAGGGCGGCAAACCCGGTGCGACCGAGCACAATGACGGTGGCGGGCAGGGCTAAAAACTTGCCAAATAGCCCCGACAACCCAAATAAAAACACTGAAGCATGCACCTGGAGCAGGGCAGATGTAGCACGGGCCATGGGCAAACCTTCTCAAGAATGCAAGGGCGGGGAGCCGTTAGATTTTTCATATATTTTGCCGATATGGTTAGGCATGGCTTTAGGCAATAAGATAGGGCGCTCTTATGCGAGAAACCTTTACCGCCGAGGAATGGTCAGCACTGCTTCAGGCTCCGATGCAAGTGATCATGGGCGTTTGCCTGGCCGATCGGGTAGACCCAATTCTGTTCTTGCAAGAGGTTAAGTCTGGGATCGCCATTGTCGCCGAAGCGATTCGGCAGAGCGATGCCGTGGGCGACCTAGCTCCAGCCCTGATCAACGGTATTGCTGAGCTCGATGCCGCTGACCCTCTGTCCGGCGAGCAGCTGCTCCTCAAGAAGCAGTTTGAACTACTGGGGCTGATGCAAACCTTTAAGAGATCTAAGGAAGGGCGCGACTATGCGAGCGCCCATCTGCAAAAAGTCGCGGCCGTTCTAGACACCAAAGTTACCGGGGTGCAAGCTAGCGAACTCAAGCAGTGGCTGGTGAGCGTGGCTACTAAGGTTGCCGAAGCTCATCGAGAGGGTGGCCTTTTAGGTATTGGTTCAATCCGCATCAGCGACAAAGAAAGCGACATGCTCAACAAAATGAGCGAAGCCTTGGGTCTGGTAGTGTAGCCAGCCCCAGGGCTAGAGGCGAGTTGGGGGCCCTCTCTAAGTTCATGGTATGGATTGCCTTAGATCGAGTGCCTTAGGGCGTTAAAAGCCGATTAAAGGGCAAAGCCAGTCAGTTTTTCCCTAGATGAAGCGAAAACCGTAGCAAGTGCTACTTTGTAACCGATAATCTCAGGTGCATGGGCCAGCAGCCCCTCTGCAACTGATTTTCTTGTCTGACAAACCCCATCATTTACCCGTGTGAGGAGAAACGCCAATGCTGATCGGATTTTTAATTAGCGTCGTCATTTTGGCTATTAGCCTGCTGATTATTTCTAAAATTCCCCCCATTGGGGTCGAGATTGATAGCCCTGTCAAGGCCCTGCTTGGCGGCGCTATCATTGGTGCCTTCAACGGCGTCTGGGGCTTCTTCCCCAATGCCCTGCGCGGCTTCTTTGCCTTTGTTAGCCTGGGGCTAGTGCCATTGATTGGGGCCATTATCGTGTTTGGTCTGGCCGCTTGGCTGATTGAGGGCTTCCGCCTTCGCTACGGCATTTGGAGCGCGGTCCTCGGCGCGATCGCCCTAGCCATCATCAGCTCCATTCTCAACGCCATTCTCAGATCCGTTGGGTTAGTTGCCGTTTAGGAACCCTAGCGCCAAAGTTAAAAGCCCTGGACTGCGCTAGTCCAGGGCTTTTTGTTGCAGTGGTGTAGTCATTTGTATAGCTAAAGCCACTTAGGTTAGGACACTGCTTGTTTGAGGATTGACTCCATGGCAACGCGCAAGCCGTCGTCATGGGGAAGGAGTTTTCGAATTCGGCTTTTTAACCAACCCCAGCATTTCT
>JAHHHQ010000056.1 GCA_019359285.1 Nodosilinea sp. WJT8-NPBG4 | reverse complement strand
TCCAGGCAGCCAATCCTTGATTCGTTCCCATTGGTCATCGCGTAGGGCGTAGCGGCGGGTTGGCATCAGTATCACAAACCTGAAACTCAACTTCTCCCACCTTACCTAATTGATGACACGCCCTAGGTCAGCCGCCATTTCTGACCATGACTAGCCTGCAAAAATGGGGCTGCCTTCGTCGCCGGCTGGGGGTAGCCAAACAGATAACCCTGCATTTCGGTACAGCCCAATTCGTAGAGGCACAGGGTTTGATCGGCGGTCTCAACCCCCTCCGCCACCAAGTTGAGGGAAAGCCCCTTAGCCATAGCAATAATCGCATTCACCATCGCCTGGTCAACCGAACTGTGGGGCAGGTCTTTGACAAAGGCGCGATCGATCTTGATGCCGTCGAGGGGAAACTGCTTCAGGTGGCTGAGACAGGAGTAGCCGGTGCCAAAGTCATCCATCGAAATTTTGACGCCGAGCTGACGCAGATCGCGCAACCGCTCAATGGAGGCGGCCATATCGGCCATAGCCGCCGTCTCAGTAATTTCTAGCTCTAAATAGGTAGGGGGCAGGCCGGTTTCATTGAGCACGGCAGTGACCACATTAACCAGATTGGGGTGCTGAAGCTGACGGGCCGATAGGTTGACCGCCAGGTTGACCAGGGGTAGTCCCGTCCGGTGCCAGGCCATCACTTGGGTACAAGCTGTTCGCATCACCCACTCGCCAATAGGCACAATCAGCCCATTTTCCTCGGCCAAAGGAATAAATTGATTAGGAGCTACCAGCCCCAGGGTGGGGTGCTGCCACCGCAGCAGGGCCTCCATCTGCACCACTACCCCGGTGACAACATTCACCTGGGGTTGGTAGTAGAGCACAAATTCGTTGCGTCCCAGGGCATGGTGCAGGTAGGTTTCTAGCTTTAGTCGCTGGGCAGCCTCGGTGCTGAGGCTCTGGGTATAGAACTGGTAGTTGTTGCGGCCCTGCTGCTTGGCTCGATACATGGCGGCATCGGCGTTTTGCAGCAGGGTGGTCATGTCCTGGCCGTCTTGAGGAAACAGGGCAATGCCAAGGCTGGCAGTGACATGCAGCTCGTGGTTTTGCAGCAAAAAGGGTGGCGTGAGCTGGTCAGCAATGCGCCGGGCCACCTTGGCGGCGTCGCTAGCGGTGGTTAGGTTAGGCAAAATTAGCGTAAATTCGTCGCCCCCCCAGCGGGCCACAATGTCTTCTGCCCGCAGGGCGGTGCTGATCCGCTGGGTTACCTGCTGCAACAGCAGATCGCCGACGGCGTGGCTGAGGGTGTCGTTAATGGTTTTGAAGTGGTCGAGGTCTAAGAAAATCACCGCTAGCATCTGCTCGGTCTGGCTGGTGCGAGCGATCGCCTGGGGGAGGTGCTGGTCAAAAAAGGCTCGGTTAGGCAGGCCGGTGAGGGCATCGTGGTAGACCTGGTAGCACATCTGAGCTTCGGTCTGCTGACGCTTGAGGGCGCCCCCCAAGCTGGCCGCCACCGCCACCAAAATTGACTCGTCGCTGGCGCTCCACTCCCACTCCTGCTGGCAGGCATCAAAGCCGATGTAGCCCCACAGATGGGCATCAGTGAAAATGGGCACCATCAAAATCGACAAAATGCCGTCTCTGAGCAATACCTCCTGCTCAGCGGCAGGCATGTGGCGGGTGAGGGCGCAGATCGATTGGCCCTGCTGCAAAAGGGTGTGCCAGCGCTCTAGGCCCAGGGCGCGGTAGCTCTGGTCTTGCCAGTGGGGCTGGTCAATGCCGGGGGCAGTGGCTGGGGTGGTCCACTCGTAGCGCAAGGTCATGGCCGGTTCCCCAGTGATCGATTGGGGGTGGTGGGTATAGACGTAGGCGCGATCGGCGGTAGCCGCATCCCCCAAGCGGGCCAGCACCTGGGGAATGGCCTGGTGCACGTCGGTGGTAAGCAGGCACTGGCTGGCCTCGGCTACCCCCTGCAGCAGGCGATCGCGGCGCAAAATAGCTGCTTCTCCCCGCTTGCGATCGGTAATATCTTCGACGGTGCCCTCGTAGCCGATTAGTGTGTTGCGGTCGTCATAGATCGCCCGCGCCGACTCCGCAATCCAGATAATGGCCCCGTCTTTGCGGTAGATCTCCGATTCAAATCCCAGTACTGCTCCACCAGCCTGAATCAGATCGGTAAACTCCTGGCGACGGCCAGGCTGCACGTAGAGCTGCTGATTGATGTCCACCATAATCTGCATCAAATCCTGGGGCGATTCATAGCCGTAAAGCCTGGCCAGCATCGGGTTTACGGTCAAATACTGCCCCTCAGGAGTGCTTTGAAACATGCCCTCAACAGCATTTTCAAACATGCCGCGATACTTGAGCTCTGCCTGCTTCAGCGACAGCTCAGTTTGGCGACGCTCTAGGGCCAGGGCTAGATCAGCGGTCACCACCTGGAGGAGGTCAATATCGGCCTCGGCCCAGGGGCAAGGGGCAATGCAGTTGCTAAACCCCATCACCCCTTGCAGCCGGTTTTGCAGAGTCAGGGGTAGCAGCAGAATGGATTTCACGTTGCTCGGCGGGCTGCTCAATAGCTGGCGCTGCTGGTCAGAGAAGTCTGATTCCAGCTGATTGATGGTCTGCTGCTGCCGCAGCTGGGCGTGCCAATCGCTAAATAAAGGGTCTAAAGGCAGGTTCTCAAATAGGGGGTCGCCAGCGGTAGACCCAATGCCTGGGGCCGACCACTCCACCCGCTGGCGCAGGAAAAGGGGGTTGCCCTGACTCCCTTGCAGCTCGTAATAATAGACCCGGCTAGCGCCAGCGAGCTCTCCTAGGGCCGCAAAAATTGCCAAAATAGAGGGCTCTTGCCAATCCCACTGCCAGCCCAGCAGCAAGCGTTGAATCTCGGCCAGGGTCGCCAGGGTTTGTTCTCGCCGTTTGAGAGCTTGCTGGGAGGCAATTTGCGCCGTTACATCCTCAAAGGTGCAGAGCACCCCCATCACGGTGCCGTCGGCATCGCGCATAGGCAGACGGCTACAGTCCACCCAGCCCTGGTGGCCGTCGGGGTAAGTTTGGGGTTCAATGGCCTGGAGATCGGCGATACCCTCATCCATCACCAAGCGATCGCGGGCGGCTCGGTAGGCGGCTTCCTCCACATTTAGGTAGGGCAGAGCGGTGTCGGTGCTCCCCACGATATCGAGCGGTGACGACAGCCCTATGGCGCTGGCAAAGGCCTGGTTGCAGCCCAGATAACGTCCCTGACTGTCCTTCCAAAACAGAGGCTGAGGAATGCTGTCTAGCACCAGCTCCAGCAGATCTTCCCGCGCTTTTAGGGCCTGCTCCACCTGGCGCAGGGCCGCCTCCGACTGTTTCAGCGGGGTGATGTCGGTAATAAACCCTTCAATGCCGTTGACCTGGCCCTGTCTATCAACGATAGGCGATCCCTTCTCCCACACCCATTTCTCCTCGCCGCTGCGGGTATGGATGCGATACTCCACCTCGTATGCCTGATTTAAATTGACCGCCTGCTGAATTTTCGCTAAGACTCGGGGCAGATCGGCGGCGTGGGTAATGGTGTTGTACGACGTTGGATAGTCTGGGCTGAGCAACTCTTCGGGCTGATATCCGGTCAGGGCATGGCAGCCAGCGCTGAGGTAGCGCATCGACCAGCCAGCATCGCCATCGGCCTGAAACACAATGCCTGGCATCACATCGATTAGCCGCTGAGGGGCCGCTGTGCCTGAAGGCAGCGCTAGAAAAGCGGTTTGCCCATCTTTGTGAGAGTAATTCAGCAGCGCCAAGGTAAGCCAGTAGAGGGCAGGGTTGGAGGCGAAAAAGCCGACCGATGGAGGAGAAACTACGGAGTTAACGCGATGGATCTCGGGGTCGTGCATAGGTCATTGGCTTGGCTTGGCGGGTTTAGTACCCATGGCAGTGGTCTCAATATGCCCAAAGTCGAGCTTAAGAGTGTTGCTCAACTATACTGCACGCGCAATTTGGCCACCGCAGGCCAGAATTAACTGCTTTTGATCAACCGTTGGGGGTCGAGTGGGGATGGGCGATCGCCCGCATTAGACTCACCACTGCCTGGGCGGGCGGCTGGGTTAGCACCTCTGGGCAGAGCACTAGGGATAGTCCCAGGGCGGCGGCGTCCCACTCAGCCAGGGACGTCAGGGCAACCAGGGGCAGGCGGGCCAGGTCTGGATGGCGGGCCAGAGCTTGAAGATAGGAGGTAGAGACCGGTGCCTTCCCATCTAAAATTATGGCTTTGGGTTGCCAGACCCGGCTGAGCAGGCTGGCCTGTTGCAGATCGTCTACCTGCAACAGGCGACAGTGGTAGCGCTGTAGCCAGGTGTGCACTAGGGGAGGCAACGCGCTGTCCCCTCCCGATGGGCACAGCAAAAGCATAGTCAGCCCGTCCGGCAGGGGTAGCGACGGTGATGGCACTAGGCAAATTTGATCGAGGGTAGGCCGCAACCGCTGAGCCAGGGTTTCCAGGTATAGCGTCTTTGGCGTCGTGGCTTCAGGGGTAGCGATGCCAAAGACCTCTGGGGATGACCGCAGAGCCACTGCTTCAGGGATCTCCAAGTTCTGCAGCAGATCCATCTGAGCCGCCGTGTCAATTGGAGCGTCAACCAGCCCTTCCCAATGGATCAGCGTACAACGGGGGGCAAGGCGAGTTTGCATAGTCGCCAGGGTTTGGCAGCAGAGGGCTACCGCTAAGCGGTAGGGGCTGCCCTGCAGATTGCCGTAGACCTGGTCAATCACGGATTGGCTGGCGCTGGCCAGCAGTACTAGCGTGGTTTCGCCCTCATGGGGTACCCCTACCTGGGGCAGCAATAGCGTAATGCGGCTGCCCCAGGTAGGGGCACTTAAGCCGCTGAGTTCACCACCCTGGAGCTGAGTGAAGCAACGGGCCAGGGCAAGCCCTAACCCCTCTAGCGACTGGGGGATAAGCTGAATTTCGAGGCCCGGAGCGACCGTTGTTCCCAGGGGTGGGCCAGGGTCAACGATGAAGGTTGAACTCCATAGAGTGATCCCCAGCCACGGGCCCCAGGGCTCAATCACCAGCCCGCTGGGTGTAGCACCGTAGGCAATTAGGTAGCCTAAGCCGTAGTGAAGACTCTGTCGCAAGCGCAGGGGATCGGCCTGTACCCAGCCCTCTGCGATCGCTAAATTCACCGTAAAGTCATCGGCCCAGGCGGCCGCTGCCCCGCTACCCTCAGGCTGGGCGCTAAAAAAACTGGGCAGTAGCTCATTGGCCAAGGGCTTGAGGTACACGCGCTGAGTGCTCAAACTCAGTTGGCCAGACTCCAGCCGCATCCAGTCGAGCAGCAGGTTGATCAGGTTCATCAGCTTACGAATGGCCTGTCGCATCAGGCTGACGTAGCGGAACTGGCGATCGCTGAGCAAACCCACCCGACTGTCGAGCAGCAGGGTCGATAGCCCTAGCAGAGTGGTCATTGGGGTCTTCAGAGCATGGCTGAGTTCCAGCACCCAGGCATGCGGTTCCAGCCCCAGCGGCGGCACGGCGGCGCGATCGCCGATCTCTGATTCGGGTTCTGCCAGCCAGGCCATGAGCTTAAGGGGATTGAGCACCCCCAGGTACTGACCATCGGTGCTGATGCCCACCCAAACAGCAGTGGTCGCTTCTAGGGCCAGAAACCTGAGCCGGGTGCTGGTGTCGCGATCGCCCCACTCACTGGCCATTATTTCAACCACGGGTTTTAGCCAAGGTTGGCAGTCGGCCAGCTGTAGGGTAGCGGTTCCTCTTGGCCCATTTAGCAAAGTGCCCTGGCTGATTGCCCACAGTTGCCCAACGGCGATCGCCCCTAGGGGCTGCTGCTCATCGTTGACCACAACAATATGGCTAGGGGTTACTGCTCCCAGCTGCCCTAGCTCATCGGCAATTTTGCCCAGGGGAGTCGTCAAACCGTAGGCCGGAATAGGGCTCAGAACATGGTCGAGGGGCGGCAGCGCCATGGGCTTATTCCCCAAGGGGTTTGCTTCCAGGTTTAGGGGGCAGGCTGTATTCTGGCAACCACCCTTTACAATTGACAATATCCTGATATCTCCTAGGCCGGTGTAGTACGTTCTGGCCCAATGGGTTCTGGCTGTTTTGCCCTGAACGTGGTCCCAGGCATTATTCCTATCCCGCTTATCCCTGTCGCCCTTTGGTTGCTCCCCTTCAAATTTGTATCCTGACCCACGGTAATCAGGTCAAGCAAGGTCCCGAGTTAAATCTGGATCCTAACCGCTACGCAGTGCATCAAACGGCTGTGCTCGGCGACGCCCTCGACTGGCTCCAGAGTCGTCCAGATCTACCCGACTGCTTGGTGGTCGATGACGAGGTTTGGCAGCAGGCTCTGCGTCCGGCGCTGATGCAGCTAGGACTGACGCTGCCGGTAGTGGTGCTGATCGGCCCACCAAACGCCACTGCTGACCCATCGCATGACACTAACGCGGTGCCCATTACCGGAACTGAGCCCTACCCCGGAGCCTTGGTGCACCGTGCTGTCGATGCCTTGCCCCAGCTTGACCAAGTAATCCAGAGTGCTATCGAAGGATTTTTACGGCTGCCCAACCCCAAGGCTTCGTCGCCAACCGCGGCCAATGCTGGCGGTCCCTCCAATAATCTCACCGCCCAGCAACATCGCCTGACAGAAAAACTTAAAGCCCGATTAGGATACCTAGGAGTCTATTACAAACGCAGCTCCGGCTCTTTCTTGCGCCACATGAGCCCCGATGACCGTGCGGCGTTTCTGGGTCAGCTCAAGACCGACTATCGCACTATTGTCTTGGGCTATTTTGCTAAGGATGCCAAAATCAACCTCAATCAGCTGATCGACGACTTTGTTGATCAGGCGTTTATGGCCGATATTTCTGTAGCTCAAATTGTTGAAATTCACATGGAGCTGATGGATCACTTCTCAAAACAGCTCAAGCTAGAGGGGCGCAGTGAAGAGATCTTGCTGGACTACCGCCTCACTCTGATTGACGTCATTGCCCACCTGTGCGAAATGTACCGGCGATCGATCCCCCGAGAGCCCTAGGGCGATCGCGGTCATTGACCCCAAAAACTCTCGATACAATCATGCTTGTTCCTGTTTAGCCCAGAGGGTTCTATGAGCTCCATCAAAAAGACTTACATCCTTAAGCTTTACGTTGCGGGCAATACCCCCAACTCCATTCGCGCCCTCAAGACCCTCAACAATATTCTTGAGGAAGAATTTCAGGGCGTCTATGCTCTCAAAGTGATCGACGTGCTGAAAAATCCTCAGCTAGCCGAGGAAGACAAGATCTTGGCAACCCCTACCCTGGCCAAGATTCTGCCGCCGCCGGTGCGCAAAATTATTGGCGATCTGTCAGACCGTGAGCGCGTGTTGATTGGCCTCGACTTGCTCTACGATGAGCTGCGCGAAGACGACATCTATGGCTAACGCCACGCCCGCCGACCGATGGCCCTACCTTTGCCAGTGGTTGGAGAGGTCACCAGCTGTAGTCCATACCCGCCGACCAGTGAGGTAATTCTAAGCTTTTGGTGCCCAGCTCGCTTCAATCCAGTAGGGCAGCTGGTTCAGGGTATGCTTAATCCTCAGGATGTCCTGTAATTTATTAAGGGCAGTTTTCTGCCCATGACGTTATCGATCTCCCATGACAGATTCTGACCAGACTGATTTGCAGCCCTCCCACCCGGCTGGGGTACGAAAAATTCGCACCCTGATTGAAGGTTTCGACGATATCAGTCATGGGGGCATGCCGGCGGGGCGGTCGACCCTGGTAAGCGGCACCTCGGGTACTGGTAAAACCCTGTTTGCGGTGCAGTTTATCTATAACGGCATCACTGAGTTTGACGAGCCGGGGGTATTTGTCACCTTCGAAGAATCTCCTGAAGACATCATTCAAAATGCCTACAGCTTTGGCTGGGACTTGCAACAGCTGGTGGACGACGGCAAGCTGTTTATTCTCGACGCCTCCCCCGACCCTGAAGGCCAGGATGTAGTAGGCAACTTTGACCTATCGGCACTGATTGAGCGCATTCAGTACGCCATTCGTAAGTACAAGGCGCGGCGGGTCTCCATCGACTCGGTGACGGCGGTATTTCAGCAGTACGATGCCGCCTCGGTGGTGCGTCGGGAGATCTTCCGCATGGTGGCCCGGCTGAAACTGATGGGCGTGACCACGGTGATGACCACCGAGCGCCTCGATGAGTACGGGCCAGTGGCTCGCTTTGGGGTTGAGGAGTTTGTCTCAGACAACGTGGTGATTGTGCGCAATGCCCTGGAGGGGGAGCGCCGCCGCCGCACCATGGAGATTCTCAAGCTGCGGGGCACCACCCACATGAAGGGGGAGTACCCGTTTACCATTACTAACGGCGGCATCAATATCTTCCCGCTGGGGGCGATGCAGCTGACCCAGCGATCGTCCAACGCGCGGGTGTCGTCGGGGGTGCCCACCCTAGACGAGATGTGCGGCGGCGGCTTTTTCAAAGACTCGATCATTTTGGCGACCGGGGCCACGGGCACGGGCAAAACTCTGCTAGTCAGCAAATTTTTGGTGGATGGCTGCAAGAGCGGCGAGCGGGCGATCCTGTTTGCCTACGAAGAGTCGCGAGCCCAGCTCTCCCGCAACGCCTATTCCTGGGGGGTCGATTTTGAGGCCATGGAGGAGCAGGGTCTGCTGAAAATTATCTGCGCCTACCCCGAGTCGGCAGGCTTAGAAGACCACCTGCAAATTATTAAGACCGAGATTTCGCAGTTTAAGCCGTCGCGGGTCGCGATCGACTCCCTGTCGGCCCTCGATCGCGGCGTCAGCAACAACTCCTTTCGGCAGTTTGTGATTGGGGTGACGGGCTTTGCCAAGCAGGAGGAGATCACGGGCTTTTTTACCAACACCACCGAGCAGTTTATGGGGCTGCACTCAATTACTGAGTCCCACATTTCGACTATTACAGACACGATTTTGATGCTGCAATACGTGGAGGTGCGCGGCGAGCTGTCGCGGGCGATCAACGTGTTTAAAATGCGTGGCTCGTGGCACGACAAGGGCATTCGCGAATACACCATCAATAACCAGGGGCCAGATATCAAAGACTCCTTCCGCAACCTGGAGCGGATTATCAGCGGCTCGCCCACCCGGATCGCGGTGGATGAAAAGAGTGAGCTATCGCGGATTATTCAGGGAGTGCAGGGAGACTCGGAGCTGTAGGTTAAGGGGTAGGGAACTGGACAGCCGGGACGAAAATCCTACAAGTTAAGTGGTACCACTTCTTGTGGGATAGGTCTTCGGCCTGTCTGATGAGAGACTCTGTTCTTAGGAGATTGGACAGCCGAGACGGCTATCCCACAAGAATTTTAGGAAAAACTTGTTTACCTCTTGTGGGATAGGCCTCTGGCCTATCCTGGTTAGGGCTTTGGCCTTTGTAGATGGGACAGCCGGGACGGCTATCCCACAACAGTCCCACAAGTTCATGGGTGCCACACCACAAAAAATATGGGCACTCTGGGCTTGCTGGGTAGGGTTTAGTGATGGAAGAGCCAATCCTCAAAATAACTCAAAGAACTTTGCCCCATTGGGAATTGGATGGGTCGGTCTACTTCATTACCTTCAATACCTGGGAAAAGCTAGAACTCACCGCTCCGGCTCGCCAGGTTGTATTTGATGCTTGTAGATTCTTTGATGCCCAGCGATATAACTTATTTATCTTTGTGGTCATGCCCGATCATGTTCACATGCTAATCCAGCCCCTTCCCAAAACAGCGCACAAGACCTGGGCGCTCAGCAGCATTCTCCACAGCATTAAGAGCTACAGCGCTAAGCAGATTCCCAAGGTCGTGCCCCACATGGGTGCGGTTTGGCAACCGGAGCGTTACGATCGCATCATCCGTACTAGCCAGGAGTTCCAAGCCACCTGGAACTATATTTGCCAAAATCCTGTGAAAGCCAATATTACCGATGGCACTGGCCATTATCCTTTCCTCTATGTGAGGTAGTGTGCTGTTTTTTGACAGCCGGGACGGCTATCCCATAGGTTAATTAGTGCCACTTCTTGTGGGATAGGCCTCTGGCCTGTCTCTCAGATAGCTAAGATAAAAGTTTAAGGGTAGGCCAGCTCACCCATGATGTAGGTAGCGGTGACGGCGCGATCGCCCCCCATAATCACCAGCGAAAACAGCACATCCGCTAGTTCCTCCAGAGTTTCAGGAATCCCTTTTTCATTGCGCAGCGCCAGCAGCGGCGTCGCCTGGGGATCGAGCACCACAACGTCGGCCTCCTTACCGAGGTCAAAGCTGCCCAGTTTGTCTTCCAGACATAGCGCCCTGGCTCCGCCTAGGGTAGCGAGAAACAGAGCCTTAAAGGCCGAAAGCTTTTGCCCCCGCAGTTGAGCGACCTTGTAGGCCTCGTTGGTGGTTTGCAGCATAGAAAAGCTAGTACCTGCGCCCACATCGGTACCCAAGCCTAATTTGACTGGGTGCTCGGGGTTTTTGGCCTGCTCGATGCGAAACAGGCCGCTGCCGAGAAACAGGTTAGAGGTCGGGCAGAAGGAAATTGCCGCCTTGGCCTCGGAGAGCCGCTGGAACTCCGCATCGGTAAGCTGCACTCCGTGGGCAAACAGCGATCGCTCCCGCACTAGTCCGGTCTGGTCATAGACATCCAGATATCCCTGATACTGGGGAAACATCCCTTGAATCCAGGCCACCTCGCTGACATT
Source organism: Nodosilinea sp. WJT8-NPBG4 (assembly GCA_019359285.1). Taxonomy (GTDB): domain Bacteria; phylum Cyanobacteriota; class Cyanobacteriia; order Phormidesmidales; family Phormidesmidaceae; genus Nodosilinea. Next base: position 77,254 of record JAHHHQ010000056.1, on the reverse strand, counting down.
TTCAGATAGGTGGGTATGCAAATAGACATCAGAAAATTCATCGAGCAGCTGGGCCGCCAGCTTCAGCTGGGCTTCGGTGGAGGTACCCGCAAACCGAGGGGTAACAGCGTAAAGCAGTCGCCCCCGGTTGTGCCATTTCTCAATCAGCGCCTTCGACTCATTGTAGGAAGACTGAGCCGTATCGCGGAGATAGTCGGGGGCGTTGCGATCCATCATCACCTTGCCGCTGATCATCCGCAGGTGGCGGGCCTCAGCGGCCTCAAAAAATGCATCCACCGAGACTGGGAACACGGCCGCGAACACTAGAGCGGTAGTCGTACCGTTCTTGAGCAATTCATCAAGGAATAACTCGGCCACCGATCGCGCATAGTAAGCATCCGCAAACTTGCTCTCGGTCGGGAAGGTGTAGCGATTTAGCCACTCCAGCAGCTGCTCGCCATAGGAGGCCATCATGCCCGTTTGGGGGTAATGAATGTGGGTGTCGATAAAGCCAGGGGTAATCAGCTTACCGGTGTAGTTGCTGATGGGGATACTGCCCAGAGTTGGGGACAACTCCTCGTAGGAACCTAGGGCTGCAATGTGACCGTCCTGCACCACTAGCAGCCCATCAGGGATATACCGCATGGCCTGAGCTTCAGGGGCGTAAAAGGGATCGCCTACGCAGTCTAGTAGCGCCCCCCGCAGGGCCACCGTACCGCCGAGAGCTGGTGTTGCCGGTGTTTGCCCCATCGCCTTGCCTGTCCTGTAATTGTTTCGCAGGTCACTATAGCACCCCGCTCTAGGGCGCTAAGCGTACAGGGTTACTGCCACTGCTGGCTATTCTGCGCGGTCTAACGGGCTCCATCCACGAGCTGTTTAAAGCGGGGGTGGTGGCGCATAGTATCGAAATGGGCGTCAATTTGCACCATCACCCGGTACATGTAGGGGCTGAGAACAAAGGTGCGGTAGAGATTTTTGAGGGTTTGCTCTAGGTCGCCGGCCATGGCGTAGGCGCGGGCTTTGCCATACCAGGCGTTGGGGTTGTGGGTCTGGTGGTTAAGGGAGATGTCAAAACTCTGAATGGCCTCGCTATAGCGCCCCATTTGAATCAGCACCGTACCCTGCTGGTTCCAGATATAGTGGGCGTCGGGCTTTTGGCCCAGGGCCTGGTGCAGCACCTGAAGGGCGTCTTCGTAGCGGTGCAGGCCGCAGAGGGCGACTCCCTGGTTATAGCGGGCTCGGTGGTCTTGGGGGCTGAGCTTAAGGCTGTGCCCAAAGCTGGCAACGGCATCGCGGTAGCGGCGCAGCTGGTTTTGGGCGGTCCCGAGGTTATACCAGGCTTTGTGGTCGCCGGGGCTAAGCTTGACCGCTCGCTCTAGGTGAGTGACAGCTTCTTCAAAGTGGCTGAGCCGGGCTAGGGCGTGCCCCTTGCCGTGCCAGGCCAAGCCGTAGTCGGGGCTGCGGGCGATCGCCTGGTTAAAGCTTTCGATTGAGGCCTCAAACTGCTTCAGGGCGGCCAAACAAAAGCCGTGCAGGGTCCACACCTCGTAGTTGGTGTCGTCAAGGGTGAGCACGGCCTGAAACCGCGACAGAGCCTCGCTATGGCGACCGATGGCGTAGAGGGCATCCCCCTGACCACGGAGGAGCTTTGCACGAGTGGGCTTAGGTAGGGTGGCGTCAGATCCGGCAGACATTCATTCAACGGGCACCGTTTAGGGCGCTGAGTGGTAGACCTATCCCCAAGCTTGCCCATTTCCGGAGGGCGATCGCTAAGGTCAGCAGGGCGGCCCCACATCAGCTTTACATCCGTCAAGCAACCGTTAATCCAACGCCGCTCGAAGAAAGCTTTGTAACCTGCGCTACTTATGGCGCACGTACTCATACAGGTCGATGTAAGCCTGCCCCGGATGATTCCACGAAAAGTCGTAGGCCATGCCCTGCTGCGCAATTTGCTTGAAGATCTCGGGTTTCTGATTCCAAACGTCAAAGGCGCGGTTCATCGCCGACTCAAGCGCCACAGTGTCATTTTGGAAGAAGACAAAGCCGTTGCGCTCATCCGGCCCATGTAAGGTGTCATAGTCCCAGTCAAAGACAGTGTTCACCAGGCCGCCCACCCCGCGCACAACGGGCACAGTGCCGTACCGCAGGCCGATCATCTGGGTTAAACCGCAGGGTTCAAAGTTGCTGGGCACCACAATCATGTCGGCTCCAGCGTAGATCAGGTGGGCCAGCTCTTCGTTAAAGCTCAGTTCGAGGTGCACATCGGGGTTGTCGTTGAGGAAGAGTTTTTCGTGCCAGAACCAGTCGTTGATGCTCTTCTCGGTGGCCGAGCCCAGCAGCACAAACTGCGCCCCCCGCTCTAGGGCGTAGTACATGGCGTGGTGGACGAGATGGACGCCCTTTTGATCATCCAAGCGGCCAATGAAGGCCACCAGGGGTTTGTCGCTCTGGCTCAACAGTAGGCGATCGCGCAGTTCCTTCTTATTTAGCGCCTTGTCTTCAAAGGTTGTCAGACCGTAGTGATGGGGAATGTAGCGATCGCTCTCCGGATTCCACACCTCCGGGTCAATGCCGTTGAGAATGCCTGAGAACTTGTGCTGATTGGTGTGCAAAGTGTGCCCCAGGCCAAAGCCCTGGTCGGTGTGCTGGGCCTCCCAAGCGTGGTAGGGCGACACCGTGTTGACGTGATTAGCGTAAGTGATGCCCCCCTTCATAAAGTTGATCGCAAAGGGGTTAAAGTCGTCGCGCAATCGGTAAGGCTGAAAATAATATTCTGGCCGGTTGAGGCCCGTCGCCGCCAAAATCTCGCTGCCGCCAAAGCCCTGGTGCTTGAAGTTGTGGATGGTGTACAGCGTGCGCTGAAACTCCATGCCGTTGTACTTATAAATTTCAAACAGCATCACCGGAATCAGCCCGGTCTGCCAGTCGTGGCAGTGAATCACATCGGGGCGCTTTTTGCTGCGCAGCAAAAACTCCATGGCCGCTTTGCTGAAGAAGGCAAAGCGCATAGGGTCATCATCGCAGCCGTAGTAGCAGCCCCGGTTAAAGAACATCTCCCACGACTTGGGCTCAATAAAAAAGCACAGCCGACCGTGCACCCAACCGCACAGCACATCGCAACGAATATCGGTACCAAACCAGGGCACCACCAGATCGCTGTAGGCCTCGTGCAGCCCCCAGATATGGTCGTACCGCATGCAGTCATACTTAGGCAGAATGATCTCGACGCAGTGGCCTCGGTTTTCTAGCTCACGGCTAAGGCCGTAAACCACGTCGCCCAGCCCCCCAGCTTTAATAACTGGGGCACATTCCGAAGCAATCTGCACGATATACATAGGGCCTTCCCGTCATAAAACTTCGTTTTTAAGCCCCTATTCAATCAGGATGTTGGGGCATAGGCAAGCGTCTGAGGGTAGGGAGTGGGAGGTAGGGAGTGGATGGGTAGGCGAGTAGGGAGTGGGGGGTAACGGGGTAGGGAGTGGGGGACTTGCACTTGGGCGATAAGTCAATTCATTCACCCATCTACCCATCCACTCCCCACCCATCTACCCATCTACCCCTCACCCCCCTCCGATTGCATCTGCTGTAAAGCTTGCCAGCGGGTTTCTAATTCTTCGCGTTCGTGTTTCAGGCTGCGCTCTAGCTCTTGAATTTCGTCGCGGCGGGCGGCGGTTTCGAGGGCGCGGCGATCGACCTCCTGACTTTTGAGGGTTAGCGACTGCCGCCACCGTTCGGCCCGCTCAATTTCTTGCTCTAGGGCTTCGGGAGTGACCCCATAGGCCAGATAGTGCTCGACTAAGCCCAGCACCCAAGGGGTAGCGTCTTGCACCGCCACAATCTGATTTAGGTTGTCAAGGTCTACCAGCACCAAATTGCCCTCCTGAAAGGCGAGCAGGCGAGTAGTTTCGACAATGCGTTCTGAGGGCAGCCGCGCCCAGGTCGATTCAGAGGTCTGTTCGGCCAGCAGCAGCAATTCTGCACCGCCCAAAAATGCTTTTTTTTGAACCTTCGCCAGGTATTGCATTAGCTGTTGACTCTATACCCCTATGGCACGAGTATACCCGGTGAGCTCTTGATTTCAGAGTTAGTGTCGCGACAGGGTCCGGCCGACGACGGCTTAACAATATCCGTATTTTTACGGATATGAAACTTTCCGGACGTGCAACTTTAGGCAAATAGATAAGTTATCCCGCCGATGTAGCCTCTTTAGTTGCCCAGTAAAATCGGGTTACTATACAAAGCGTTATAGTTTTCGGGGGTAACACTTAGGTTGTGTTATGCATTCCCCGGAATAGCCACGGTTCGACCAATCAGAGTGCGTTACTATGTCAAACCTTGAGCAGACCATCGAACGAATGTTTGCAGCCCGTCGCCTAACCCGAAACGACCAACAGCAATTGATGGCCATGTTTTCTCAGCGTGACCTAAGCCCCAATGATGCCGCCCTAATCAGTCGGGTTTATGAAGCGCTCAGCCAGGGGAGACTGCGGGTCGTCGATTAACCTTTTTGCCGCTAGCTGGCATTAGCCCCCTTGGGTAACCAGCCATTGAGCTTTAAGCTCCCTCAGTTCATAGAAGGGGGCTTTTTTGTGAGCCCTTGGAATTGGCAAAGCGATCAGTGCCGCTGCTCGCTAGATCGAGATTGGGCCAGGGCCAGATTCGGGGTAAGATCTCCACGACGTTAACTACTGCAAAGTCATGTCAGACACGCCGGATGCTTCCCCTGAGAAGCCCAAGAAAAAAATTATTACCGTGGGAGTGAAAGAAGACGGTGGCGGTGGCGAGGAGCGCCCTAGGGGTCAGGGTAAGCGCTCGGGTGGCGGCGGTGGTAGAGGTCGCGATCGCGACGATCGCGATCGCAAGCCCTCGGTTCCTCCCGCTCTCATGCGCGGTCCTAAACCCAAACCTAAGGTTGAGGCTGTCGAGGAGCCCGAAGCAGCGCCAGAAGAAACGGTAGCCGATGACGTTGCGGCAGACACCGTCGCCGCTGCGGAAGGTGACGCTACGGAAGGCGATGCTGCTGAAACTACGGCAGATAGCCCCGCTGCTGAGGCCGATACTGAAGTATCGCCCGCCTAGTTGGCGACAAGGGATGACTTGCAGACCCCGGCAGTTTAGTCTGCCGGGGTTTCTGCTAGCTCTAAAAACTGGCTATCGACTAGAAAAGACCCTTTGTCGAATTTGATGCCCCAATAGCCGCCGGGGCGACGGTTGAGAATTACCCCTTCCGCCCCCAGGGGAATCGTATCGGCGGGACGCAGCATGGGCATAGGGTCAGCGGTTTTGAAATAGGGGGGCAGGGCGGCGAGGCGGACGCGATCGCCGACGGCAAATTCAGATGTCATAGCCACCTCTGGGTCAACATAAGGTTAAATGCTCCAAACCTGGGGCTGAGGCGCTTTCGACTGGGCCAAAGGCTAGCGGTTAGGGGCAGTTGTGATACCTGGAGTGTAGTCTACTCTACGGGTAATACAGAGGCGCAATCGAGGGCGTTGGGCTAACGGCTGGAGTTTCGCTGGCCCCTAGGACAATTAAGGCTGCTTTTTGAGCTTCGGTTAGGCCGGTTACCCCGGCAATCGCCATACCTTCGTAGGGACGGGGTACCCGCAGCGTTTGAGCGTGACAGTAGATAAAGCCGTCGGGGGTCGGCAGTTTCTGCCAGATCTGAATGGTTTCGTCCTGGCTACAGCTAATCAGGCGATCGCCATCGGCGCTAAAGGTCACGTATCGCACCCACTTGTTGTGGCCGCAAAGGGTTTGGTGACACTGCCGAGTGCGCAGGTTCCACAGCCTGATGGTGGTATCACCGCCACAGCTGGCTAGCCACTGGCCATCGGGGCTAAAGGCCACAGCCAGCACCAGGCTGGGGTGGGTGCCGATGACGGTGCGATGGCCCAGCTTCAGATCCCATAGCATGACGTAGCCGTTAGACCCACCGCTGGAGAGGAACCGACCATCGGGGCTAAAGGCTAGCCCCCGCACCCAGCTGCCCTCGCAGGGCAGGGTCTGCAGGCAAGTTTGGGACTCAAGATCCCACAGGCGCACAGTTTGGTCTTGGCTACCGCTGGCTAGGCGGCGACCGTCGGGGCTAATGGCCAGCGTCCAAACGCCGCTAGTGTGGCCTGTGAGAATGCCACAGTTCATCTGACAATCGATATCCCACAGGCGAATGGTGCTGTCAAGACTGCCACTAGCCAGACGATCGCCCTTGGGGCAAAAGGCCAAGGCCCAGACCTCATGGCTATGGTCGGCCCAGGTGGCGCGACAGGTCCCGATTTCGCTATCCCACAGGCGCACGGTGCGATCTTCGCCACCGCTAGCAATCCAGCGGCCGTCGGGGCTAACCGCTACGACAAAAACCCAACCATCGTGCCCAACCAATCCTCGGGGAGCAGCCTGGGTAGTTAGGGACCACAGACGTACCTGGCGGTCCTGACCACCGCTAACCAGATAATGACCTTGGGGATGTAACGCTACCGACCACACACCGCTGTTGTGACCGCGCAGCACCCGTAGGGACTGGTGGTTCTGGCTATCCCATAGGCGCACAGACTGGTCTTCACTGGCGCTGGCTAAGATGTAGCCGTTCTCTTCGGTAGATGTTCCCCCCACGGGGCTAAAGGCGACGTTTGAGATCCAGCTGCTGTGGCCCTTGACTGCCCAATCGATCTGCCCGGTTTGCCAGTTCCACAGGCGAAGGATCTGGTTATCGCCACCGCTGGCCAGGGTGCGTCCGTCGGGACTAAAGGCCACAGAGCGCACCGCCTGATGCCCTTGAATTGCAAGTCCCGTTGGATCGGGCTGCGGCGATCGCACCCTGGTCTGAGTGACGACATCCCAGATGCCAATGCTACCGTTGTGGTGACCACTGGCCAAGGTTTGCCCGTCAGGGCTAAAGGCGATCGACCACACAGGTGACCCAGCTGCCATGGCAATACTGTCACCACTGGCCACATCCCATAGACGCAGGGTTCCGTCATAGCTGCCGCTGGCTAAGGAGTGACTGGCCGAGCGATTCTGAAACGAACCACTGCGCGAATCGCTCAGACTTAAGCCGCCACGCAGGTAGCCCTGGGGTGAAAACGCTACCGATCGCACCTCGTCGGTATGGCCCACCAAACTGTGAAACAGGGTCTGGGTCCGCACATCCCACACGCGGATCTGGTGGTCTTCACAGCCGCTTGCCAAGAAGCGCCCGTCGGGGCTGAAAGCGAGGGAAAAGACCCGACTGGAGGAGTCTTTGAGCTGGCCGTAGCGATCGCCGGTTTTGAGATCCCACAGGTCGATGGTACCGTTGGCGCTGCTGGCCAAAGTTTGGTTGTTGGGGCTAAAGGCTACCGCCCAGCACCAGCCGTCTTGGGCGTGCAGAGTGAGCATCGGCTGGGCATCGCTGACCCGCCACAGGTGAATTTCGTAGCTGACATCACTGGCTGCTAACAGCTGGCCATCGGGGCTAAAGGCAATGGCTAGCACCTGGCTAAAGGTGTCTTTAAACACCGAGCGCGACAGGTCAGTCTGGGCAAAGTTGGCGTTGTGCAGGGTGCTGTCTTGCAAATAGGCTTGCCAGATCGTCTGCCCAGAAAAATCCCAGCCCGCCAGCGAGATGTCAGCCTGCTGGAGCAGATTGAGCAGGTTGCCGCAGGCGTAGCTCTGCAAGCTCTGCCCGCGCCAGGTGTCGAGGTGGTGGCGCAGACGCTGAGCTAAACTGTCGGGCCGCAGCCGCAGCCGTTGCAGCACCGGTTGCAGAATCAGTCGAGTTTGGCCATCGCGAATATAGTCTTTAGCCTGGGCCAAAACCAGGGCATGGGTATGCAGCGGACTAGGGTCGATCGTCGGCGGTGCCAGAAGGGCCTGGCTGATCTGCTCTACCAGCCAGTCGGTCATGTATTCCATCACTACCGGCTGGAGGGTAAAGCGCGTGCTGTGAGAATTGGCTCGCGGGATGTCGCGCTCAATCAGCGATCGCCGCTCCAGGCTGGTGAGGGCTTCGATCAGTTCGCCCAAGGCTAGAGGCGCTACCAGGTAAGTGCGCACCTGCGCTAGGGTAACGGGCTCGCGATGAATGGCAAGCCAGGCCATCACCTGCTGCTCTACTGGTGTGAGGCGATCGAGCTGATGGGTCAGCAGATCGCGAATGTCGCCAAACACCGAGTCTCCCTGGGCCAAAATCTGCACAAACGGACCCAGCTGCCCGTCAAAGAAGTCTTGCACTACAGCAGCCACCATCTTGAGGGCCAGGGGGTTGCCTGCGTAGTGGTTGACCAAGTGCTGCCAGGCGGTAGGGGTACCTATAAACTGGCCTCGAGTCTGGAAAATTGACTGGCCGACCGGAGGCGGCAGCCCCCCTAGACGCAGCGAGCGAACTGGTAGGGTAGCCCCTTCCTGCTGGGCAATCTCTTTGAGTTTTTCGCGGCTGGTGAGCACGATGGTGCTGGAGTGGTCAACATTGCCCAAGCTGTAAAAGAGCTGGGCGTAGTTTTCGTAGCCCGGCTGGTAGGTGCCGGTGCGATCGCGTGGCTGCAAAATCGTTTCGCCGTTGTCGAGCACGATCAGACTGCGGTGCTGGCGCAGCTGGTCGAGCAGCGATCGCAGTAGTCCATCAAATTCAGCAGCGGTGTTGCCCCCCGGCGATAGCACACCCAGCAGGTCTTTGAGCAGGTCGTTGACGGTTGGGGCATGGCGCAGCGATCGCCAGATCACCACCTCAAAGCGGTCTTGCACCTGCTGGGCCAGCTTCACCGCCAGGGTGGTTTTGCCAATGCCTCCCATGCCAAACAGCCCCACTAGCCGACAGCCGTCGTTGACTACCCAGTCTTGCAGCTGAGCCAGCTCGTCGGTGCGGCCGTAGAACACTGCTGCGGTAGCTGCGTCGCCCCAGTCGCGGCGGCGTCGAAAGGGCGCTGCATTGGGGTTGCCTGCCGCCAAATCAGGAGCTTTGAGCTGGCGGGCTAAGACCGCTCGCAGGTTGCGCTTAGTGACTTTTTCACTCAGATGCTCAGAGAGGCACTGCCACAGGTCAGACCCCATTTGCTTGATGTAGCCTACCTCGTAGCCCAGGGCCAGGGCCGTGTCCTGGTAGGTGCGATCGCCCCAGGCTTGCTGAAATAACGTCACCTGAAGCTGGCTAAGCGCCACCCCATGCTCGGCGAGAACCCGTTCAACCAGTCCTAATGCATCGTCATCGGTCATGGGGGTGTATCCAGTGCTACTTGCTGCTCTAAAACCGAAGCGGCATGGGGCCTAGGGGGAGTTCTATGGAGCTGATCCTAGCCAAGCCCTACCCCCAACTTTGTACTTTGGGTAACATTTCGCCTGCCAGGCCGGGTTCTACCCGCTCAGAAACGTACTTTTGGCGAACTTTCCTCACACCTCTCAGCCCAGCCTGCGTTGGTAGTCTCTCCTTAACATTCAGCGCTTCAACCTGACTATCTTTCACCCTCACTAAGGAGAATCCCCCATGCGGAAACCCACGTTTCAGGTGACCCGTCGCCAGGCAATTCGGGGATTGCTGGCCACCGGTGCCTTTGGCCTGACGGTGAAACTCAGCGGCTGCAGCAACTCCCCCACAGCGGCGGGGGGCAACGACACCCTCACAGCGGGATTTATCTACGTCGGCCCCAAGGATGACTATGGCTACAACCAGGCCCACTCCGAGGGGCGCGCCAGCCTCGACTCCCTCGACGGCATTAAAACCTCCGAAGAGGCCAGCGTGCCCGAAACCAACGCGGTGCAGGAAAGCATCCGCAGCATGATTGACCTCGACGGGGCCACGGCAATTTTTGCGACCTCCTTTGGCTACTTTGACCCCCACGTACTGGCCCTGGCCAAAGACTTTCCTGAAGTGCAGTTTTTCCACTGCGGTGGCCTGTACGAAGAAGGCGTGCACCCCAACAACGTCGGCAGCTATTTTGGCTACATCGACGAAGCCCAATACGTCGCGGGCGTTGTTGCCGCCCACGCCTCAACCAGCAAGCGGCTAGGGTTTATCGGCGCCAAGCCCATTCCCCAGGTGTTGCGCAACGTCAACAGCTTTACCCTAGGGGCTCGCAGCATTGACCCTAGCGCCACTACCCAGGTGATTTTTACCGGCGACTGGGCCGACCCGGTGCGTGAGGCCGAGGCCGCCAACAGCATGGCCGACCAGGGGGTTGACGTGCTCACCTGCCACGTTGATAGCCCCAAGGTGGTGATTGAAACCGCCGAGCGGCGCGGCATTTTTGCTACGGGCTACCACGCCAACCAAGCTGAGCTGGCTCCCAAGGGCTACCTCACTGGGGCCGAGTGGGACTGGTCAACCGTGTACAAAAACTACGTCAGCCTGTTGCAGGAGGGCAAAACTCTGATGAATGGCGGTATTCCCCACCTGGTGCGGGGCGGCTTTAAGGATGGCTTTTTGAAGCTGTCGCCCTTTGGCCCAGCGGTGAGTGCCTCGGCCCAGCAGGCGGCAGAGGCCGCCCAGGCTCAGCTGATCTCTGGGGAGTTGGTGATTTACAAAGGCGAAATCAAAGACAACCAGGGCAAGACCGTGATTGCTGGCGGCAAGGAACTGGGGCAGACGGCGATCGAGCTGGAGCAGATGAACTGGCTGGCGGAAGGGGTGATGGGGAGTGTGGGGTAGAGGGGTGGGTGAGTAGATGGGTGGATGGGTAGGGGGTGAGGAAAGAGCTGCCGTATGGTGGGCATTGCCCACCATACGGCAGCCTTCGACCAACCCCATTTACTAATCCTCTATCCACTTATCAATGCGTGGTTGAGTACCCAGTGAAGAAAGGAGCAGAATCATGAGCGATCGCTGGCGGAGTCTTCTCGAAAAAATTTGCATTCCTGTTGGGGCGCTGCTGGCAGCTTTGGTGATATTTGGCCTATTTTGTGGCCTGGCGGGGGCAAACCCGTTGGGGGTCTATTACTCCATTTCCCGCGCCGCCTTTGGCAGCTGGAGTTCGTTTCAGAACACGCTGATTCAGGCGTCGCCGCTGATGCTGAGCGCCCTTTGTACGGCGCTGCCAGCTCGGCTGGGCTTGGTGATCATTGGCAATGAAGGGGCGTTGGTGCTGGGCGGGCTAGCCGCCGTGGCGGGCGGCCTCACCCTGGGAGGTTGGGGATTGCCCACCCCTGGGGTGCAGTTGGGTATGGCCTTCGCCGGGATGGCGGCGGGCGGCATCTGGATTGCCATTGTTGGGGCGCTGCGGCATTACCGAGCGGTGAATGAGACCATTAGCAGCCTGCTGATGAACTACATTGCGATCGCACTGCTCAACCACATGGTCAACGGCCCGATGAAGGATCCCAGCTCCCTCAACAAGCCCTCTAGCTATCCCCTACCCGAAATGCACATGCTGGGCAATCTGCCCGGTAGCCGGGTGCACTACGGCCTGGTGCTGGGGCTGGTGGCTTGCGGCCTGGCCTACTTCTTGATTCAGCGGACGACCTTTGGCTTTGCGGCACGCACCGCTGGGGGCAATGTGCGGGCGGCGCGAGTGGCAGGACTGCCCGTCGGCAAACTCACCCTGGCGATCTGCTTTTTGGGCGGGGCCTGCGCGGGTCTGGCGGGAATGGTTGAAGTGGCTGCCGTCCACGGTCGAGCCAACGAATCGCTAAACGCGAACTACGGCTACGGCGGCGTGCTGGTGGCCTTTATTGCTCGCCACAACCCGATCGCGGCCAGCTTGGTGGCCCTGCTCTTGGGCGGCATTCTCGCCAGCGGCGGCATTCTCCAGCGCAGCCACGGTTTGCCTGACGCCACGGTGATGGTGTTCCAGGGCATTGTGTTTCTGTCGGTGCTTTACAGCGACTCGCTCTACGGACGGCTGCCGATCTTTAAAGAGCGCGGCGTGCAGCCCAGTCCTCCAGTAGCAGTGGCAACCCCAGTCTAGATGGGTTGACTGGGGGTAATGGCAGACCTCAACTCGGCCGTACCTCAGTTCCCTCAGTCCATTGAACGCCTTCGACAAAAATCTACGGAGAGTTTAGAGCCATGGCCAGTGAAGCACTAGGGTGGTGGGGCGTTCCCCTCGCGATCATTGCTGGAACCCTGCGGGGCAGCGCCCCGTTTTTGTTGGTCAGCCTGGGGGAGTGTCTGACCGAAAAAAGCGGCAAGATCAACCTGGGACTGGAAGGCACTCTGCTCATGGGAGCCATGAGCGCCTACGCCGTATCGTACCTAACCGGGTCGCCCTGGCTCGGGGTGATTGTGGCCGGTGTAGCCGGTATGTTTTTAGGGCTAATTCACGGCTGGCTGGCCCAGCAGCCTCGGGTGAATGACGTGGCGGTGGGCATTGCCATGATTATTTTTGGCAGCGGTCTGGCGTTCTTTTTGGGCAAGCCCTTCATTCAGCCCTCGGCGCCTCAGCTACCGACGCTATCCCTGGCGGGGTGGACCCAAATTCCTCAGCTCGAGTCGGCCCTGAGCATTAGCCCGCTGTTTATTTTGGGGGTGGCGATCGCCCCCCTGATGCAGTGGTTTTTTCGCTCTAGCCGCTGGGGTTTGCTCATTCGCGCCGTGGGCGACAGCCCCGATGCCGCCAAGGCAATGGGGATTTCGATCTTTAAGGTGCGGATGGCCAGCATTGTGGCGGGCAGCTTTTTGGCCGGTATCGGAGGCGCATCCCTATCGCTGTTTTATCCCGGCAGTTGGTCAGAGCGGATCTCGAGCGGTCAGGGCTTGATGGCCGTGGCCCTGGTGATTTTCGCCCGCTGGAACCCGGTGCAGTGTCTCTACGCATCGCTGCTGTTTGGCGGTGCCCAGGCCATCGGCCCGGCCCTGCAATCGGTGGGCATTGACGCCTACTACTATTTGTTCAACGCCTCGCCGTACATTTTGACTCTGCTGATTATGGTGATTACCTGCTCGCCCAAGCGCACCTTAACCGGCGCACCGGGATCATTGGGACAAGCTCAGGAGTAACAGTTTGCCACCGTCTTTTAAAGCACTTTGTAGGAACGTTTCGCACTGTAGGTTGGGTGAACGCAGTGCAACCCAACAGCGGCAGATTCGTTAGGTGCCGCTTCGCTCTAACCCAACCTACGTGCGTTACTGCCCTCCGTTAGCCATAGAAATGGAGAGAACCCATGGGAATTTTCGTTGAAGCTGAGCCGTATCCATACCCCTACAACGGGGAGCTGCGGCCCGAAAATACGGCGCTGATTGTGATCGATATGCAGACTGATTTCTGCGGCATTGGCGGCTATGTCGACAAAATGGGCTACGACCTGTCGCTCACCCGCGCCCCAATTCAGCCGATCGCCAGGCTGCTAGAGGTGCTGCGCGATCGCAACTTCACCATCATCCACACCCGCGAGGGCCATCGCCCCGATCTCGCAGACCTGCCGGAAAACAAACAGTGGCGATCGCGCCAGATTGGCGCGGGCATTGGTGACCCTGGCCCCTGCGGGCGCATTTTGGTGCGCGGCGAACCCGGCTGGGAACTCATCCCCGAGCTGCAACCCCTACCCGGCGAAGTGGTGATCGACAAACCCGGCAAAGGCTCCTTCTACGCCACCGATCTGGATTTAATTCTCACCCGCAAAGGCATTCGCAACCTGATTCTGGCGGGCATCACCACCGATGTGTGCGTCCACACCACCATGCGCGACGCCAACGATCGCGGCTACGAGTGCCTGCTGCTGTCTGACTGCACCGGCGCTACGGACTACGGCAACCACTTGGCCGCGCTGAAAATGGTCAAAATGCAGGGCGGTGTGTTCGGTGCTGTAGCCCATTCCGAAGCCCTGATCGAGGCTTTGGCCCAATCTGAGATGAGTTTGGGGGAAATGGTGGGCAGTGCCCACCCTACGGTTGTTTCGCAAGCACATCCTACTTTTTCTTAAATCTCCCCATCACTCCCTACTCCCTACTCCCCTATGAAAACCGCAGTTGCTGCACCGCAGATCAAAACCGCCCCGCCCGAGCTAGAGGTGATCAATCTCACCAAACGCTTTGGCACCTTCACCGCCCTCGACCAGGTCTCGATCAAAGTCACCCCCGGCAGCTTTCACGCCCTGCTGGGCGAAAACGGGGCAGGTAAAAGCACCTTGGTGAAATGCATCATGGGCTTTTACACCCCCACCTCGGGGAAAGTACTGGTCGATAAACTATGCCGCGATATTGACAGCCCCAAGGATGCCCACCACTTTGGACTGGGCATGGTCTACCAGCACTTCACCTCGGTGCCCGCCATGACCGTGGCCGAAAACCTGGTGCTATCGCGCTACGACAGCCCCCAGTGGATCAACTGGAAAGCCGAGTACGATCGCCTCGACGCCTTTATGGCCACCTCCCCCTTTCAGATCGATCTGCGCACCCCGATCTCTCAGCTGGCGGCGGGCCAAAAGCAAAAGCTCGAAATTCTCAAGCAGCTCTACCTAAATAGCCGGGTGCTGATTCTCGATGAGCCCACCTCGGTGCTTACTCCTGACGAAGCCGATGAGGTGCTGGGCCTGCTGCGGGAAGAAGTCACCGCTGGCCACCTCAGCGTGCTGATGATTTCCCACAAGTTTCGCGAGGTGATGGCCTTTACCGACGAGGTGACGGTGTTGCGCAAGGGCAAGCTGGCGGGCCACGGCTACGTGCGCGATTTAACCGTCGATGACATGGCCCATATGATGCTGGGCGAAAAAACCGAAGCCACGCCGGTCGAAAAAGTCGCGATCGCCGACTCGCGGCCCGTTTTAGAGCTCAAAGACCTGTGCGCCGATCGCGACAATGGCTTACCCGCCGTGTGCAGCGCCAGCCTGATCGTCAAGAGCGGTGAAATTGTGGGCATCGCGGGCGTCTCGGGCAACGGCCAGCGCGAGCTAGTGGAAGTGCTGGCGGGTCAGCGCCCCCGCCACAGCGGCGACATTCTCGTCAACGGCGAGCCCTACCAGTCGACCCGCAAAGAAATGGCCCGCCACCAGGTCTACACCCTGCCCGAAGAACCGCTGCGCAACGCCTGCGTGCCTCACATGAGCGTAGCCGAAAACATGGCCCTGCGTACCTTCGACTGCCCGCCCCAGGCGCGGCGCGGCTGGCTGCTCAGCCTCAGCAGCATTCGGCGCATGGCAGAGGGTTTAGTCCAGGTATTTTCGGTCAAAACCCCGTCGGTGGATACCCCAGTGGGCCATCTCTCCGGCGGCAACGTGCAGCGCACCGTGCTGGCCCGCGAGCTGTCGTCGAAGGATATCAACCTGTTGATTGCCGCTAACCCCTGCTTTGGTCTCGACTTTTCGGCAGTTGACTACATTCACAGCCAGATCCTCGCCGCCCGCAATCGCGGTGTGGCGGTGCTGCTGGTCAGCGAAGACCTGGATGAGCTGCTGAAGCTGAGCGATCGCATCTTTGTGATCAGCGGCGGCGAGCTGGTTTACGAAAGCCCCACCGCCGCCGCTGACATCAAAACCCTAGGCCACAAAATGGCTGGGCATTAGTGGACGGGTGGATAGGTGGATGGGTAGGAGGGTGGATGAGTGGGAGAGTTATGCTAAAACCGATTGTTTTGCGCGATCTGAAAACGATGGCGGTTGACCCGGCGCTAGATTGGGAGCCGTTTCGCCCGGGGGTCGATATCCATCGGCTTTACCCCGCCGAACCCAATGGGACCGGTGCCGCGCTGCTGCGCTACCAGCCTGGAGCCTCAGTTCCCCGTCACCTGCACACCGGGTTTGAGCATATTTTGGTGCTGTCAGGCTCCCAATCTGACGACAACGGCACTTATACTGCTGGCACCTTAGTTATCAATCCGCCTGACACCCGCCACACCGTCAGCAGCGCCGAGGGCTGCATCGTCCTCGCCATCTGGGCCAAACCCATCGAGATCGAAACCTAAAGCAGACGCCACCCACCCCTTACCCGCCCACCCCCTACCCCTCCACCCCCTACCCATCCACCATGCCCCTACCCGCCATTCCCTACCCCTACCCCCTACCCACCACCGGCCTAGCGCTGCTCATCATCGACATGCAGCGCGATTTCATCGAGCCCGGCGGTTTTGGCGATGCCTTAGGCAACGATGTCAGCCTGCTGCGGTCGATCATTCCCAACGTGCAGGCGTTGCAGGAGGCGTTTCGGCGCTACCATCTGCCCATTTTTCAGACTGTAGAAGGGCATCTGCCGGACCTGTCAGACTGTCCCCCGTCGAAGCGCGATCGCGGCAATGGCTCGCTCAAAATCGGCGATCGCGGCCCCATGGGGCGAATCTTGGTGCTGGGCGAACCGGGCAACGGCATCATCCCCGAACTCGCGCCCTTGCCCAACGAGGTGATCATTCCCAAACCGGGCAAGGGAGCCTTTTACGCCACTGAGCTAGAAGCTCACCTCAAAGCCCAAGACATCACCCACTTGATTGTTACCGGCGTTACCACCGAGGTCTGCGTGCAGACCACCATGCGAGAGGCCAACGATCGGGGTTACGAATGTCTGCTGGTCGAAGACGCCACCGAGAGCTATTTTCCCGAATTTAAGCAGTCCACCCTCGAAATGGTGCGCGCCCAGGATGGCATCATCGGCTGGACGGGGCATACCGAGGCGCTGCTCAGCGCCCTAGCAGCTCAGTACGAAACTCCGGTACCGGCCTAGGGAATAGCGCAAGTGTGAGTCCAAGCACGCCGTTAAAAAGCGTTTGGAGGCGATCGCCGCCTCTTGCCCCCCTAAGGTCTCCTGTGCAACCTTGTCACTCTGTCAAATCGAAGGTTTATGGGTTATCCCTTCTGGCAGACAACATCACTTGCCTTTAATCGTTAAGGTCTGTAACGAAAGCGTTGTTCGGCTAACCTTTTCAAAACTTTAGTTCAGCTTGAACTCAGGTTTTGGCGGAAAAGCACAGCGCAGAACCTTACACAGGAAGTCCCCATGACTAACTCAACTCTAGACACGATTAAAGAGCCTCTACAACAGTTTGAAAACTTCGATGCTGACACCCAGCTAGCGCTGTTGTGGTACGGCTATTTGGACATCAAAGATCAGCTCAATCCTAACCCCGACAGCAAGGTAGAAGGAATGGGCCAAACCCTCTACGACCACATAGTCGTTCTGTCCAAAGATGACCAACTTCAAGCTCAGCGTGATATCGCCAACCGAGCTGATACCGACATCAGCAAACAGTATGGTGCCCTCAGCCCCTCGTCGAAGCTAGAGACTTGGCTACTACTGGCCCAGGGTATGGAGTCGGGCGAGATCATTAACGTCCCCAGCGACTACTCTTTGCCTGAGCACACCCAGGGGTTTGTCGATCAAATCAAAGCCTTAGACTTTGAGCAGCGGATTACCTTTACCCGCGACGCAGTTACCGGCATGGGTGCGTAAAAGGTCACTCTCGGGTAGCAGCAGATGCCCCCGATGGGCACCGGCTAACAAATAATTTGTAGTTAGCTACTGCCGTCTATTCACATCAGAAGTCGACATGTTTGTAGCCGGGTAAGTGGATTCTGGCTGAGCAACAATTGGCTTTGCGAGGCTCCGCTAGCACTTTGCCCAATCTGCATATTTGAATTTGACAGAACAATAAATTTTAGGAGTTGGCCGTTGCGGCTAGCTCCTTTTTTTTGAGCAGTTTAGCTATTGGTGTAAGTTCGACCCGCTGCCCCCGTCGAGCATACTGTTTTGAATAGAGTTTAAGTAGAATTCAGCATTACCCATCTCTCATGAGCATTTTGACAAGGATAAAATAGTGAATAACC
The DNA here is from genome assembly GCA_019359285.1 of Nodosilinea sp. WJT8-NPBG4. GTDB lineage: Bacteria > Cyanobacteriota > Cyanobacteriia > Phormidesmidales > Phormidesmidaceae > Nodosilinea. The sequence continues at coordinate 59,623 of JAHHHQ010000056.1, read as the reverse complement.
CAAAACTTTCCACCGACTCCTTAATAGCTCTGCCTTTTCAATATTTCTAAAAAGGTTTCGAACAGTTCAAAAAACGACCGTTCTACCCGTTGGCAGATCGGCAAAGATTTTCACGAAACCATTGACAGGAGGGGATTCGACGCGATACACCATGGGGGCGTAGGGCAATAATAGTTGACAGCATGCAAAGTTTGTTTAAGTTTCGGCAATATCTGCATCAGAAGAGGTGGACATGAATGCCAACTTGATCATGTCCAACATTCTGAATCCTCCGGTGCTATTTTTCTTTTTGGGAATGATAGCTGTTTTAGTCAAATCTGATTTAGAGATCCCGCCGCCAATTCCAAAGCTATTTTCTCTGTATTTGCTGTTATCGATTGGGTTTAAAGGTGGGGTTGAGCTAACCAAAAGTGGTATCAACCAGCAGGTAGTTCTGACGATTTTGGCGGCGATCGTAATGGCCTGCGTCGTGCCGCTATACACGTTTTTTATTCTGCGGCTGAAGCTCGACACCTACGACTCAGCAGCGATCGCAGCCACCTACGGTTCGATCAGCGCCGTTACCTTCATTACGGCCAGCGCCTTCCTCACCGAGTTGGGCATGCCCTTTGACGGGTTTATGGTGGCCGCCCTGGCCCTAATGGAATCCCCCGCCATCATTGTCGGGCTGATTCTAGTAAATTTCTTCGCTAGGGACGAAAATCGAGAATTTGTTTGGTCTGAGGTTTTGCGAGATGCCTTTCTCAACAGCTCGGTCTTTCTGCTGGTCGGCAGCTTAATCATCGGTGTGCTCACTGGAGAGCACGGTTGGGAAGTCTTGTCGCCCTTCACCCAGCAGATGTTCTACGGGGTGCTGACCTTCTTCTTGCTCGACATGGGCCTAGTCGCGGCTCGGCGCATTAAAGACTTGCAAAAAACCGGCTTGTTCCTAATTTCATTTGCCATACTGATCCCAATACTGAATGCAGGCGTTGGATTGCTAATCGCCAGGGCGATCAATATGTCCCAAGGTAATGCCCTCCTATTTGCTGTGCTGTGTGCCAGCGCATCCTATATTGCGGTGCCAGCAGCCATGCGGCTAACGGTGCCCGAGGCCAACCCGAGCCTGTACGTTTCTACGGCTTTAGCGGTCACGTTTCCGTTCAACATTACTGTCGGAATTCCGCTTTATCTGTACGGCATTAACCTGTTGTGGAGCTAAGCCATGCACCTTGTAAAAAAAATTGAGATTATTGCCAACTCCTTTGAGCTGGCCAAGATTTTAGAGAGCCTAAAAAAATCAGGAGTTCACGGTCACGCGGTGATTCGCAACGTAGAGGGCGAGGGGCTGCGAGGCGGCAGCGAAGACCTCGACATGACCATGCTTGACAACGTCTACATCGTCGCGTTTTGCATGCCTGACGAAATCAAAACCGTGGCCGAGAACGTGCGGCCGCTGCTGAACAAATTTGGCGGCACCTGTTACATCTCCGATGTAATGGAAATCCGTTCCGTGAAATGTGTGGCGTCGCTGTAAGGAATTGCGTTATGGACCATAGCGATAGAGGTATTGATCGCCGTCGGGTGCTGACTTTTGGCGGTGGATTATTGGGGTTAGCGGCGCTGAGCCCAGCGCTCTGGCCGATGAAATCGGCAGCGGGGGCGACGTTAGCACCGTCATCCCTCAGCCCTGATGAGGCGCTGCAGCGGTTGCTAAACGGTAACCAGCGGTTTACTGGGCACCACCTCGAACACCCCGACCAGTCGGAGGAGCGGGTGCTAGAACTGACTCAGTCCCAGCATCCCTTCGCCACAGTGCTCAGCTGTGCCGACTCGCGGGTGGCGGCTGAGATCATCTTTGATCAGGGCCTAGGCGACATCTTTGATGTGCGAGTGGCGGGCAATATTGCCACGCCTGAGGTGGTGGGCAGCATTGAGTATGCAGTGGAGCTGCTGGAAACTCCACTGCTGATGGTGCTGGGCCATGAGCGCTGTGGCGCAGTGACAGCAGCCGTAAAAAATGAACCGCTACCGGGAGATATCGGTACCTTTGTCCAGGCAATTTTGCCGGCGGTGAACCAGGTGCAGGGGCAGCCTGGGGATGCAGTGGACAACGCCGTGACGGCCAACGTGCGCTACCAGGTCGAGCAGGTGTTGAGGTCGTCGCTGGTGCGCGATCGCCAGCGGTCGGGCCAGCTTCAGGTGGTTGGTGCCCGCTACGACCTCGATACCGGCACCGTCACCCTAGTGACTTAAGGCGTTTACCGCAGCCTCTCCAGCAGATGCTCGCCCACTCGCAGGGCATTGGCAATCACCGTCAGCGCTACCCCCACGCTGGCGCTGGAGGGCATAAAGCTGCTGTCGACCACGTAGAGGTTATCGAGCTCGTGGGCGCGGCAGTTAACGTCGAGTACGAAGTTGGTGGGGTCAGTGCCCATGCGGCAGGTGCCACACTGGTAAGCCATCACCGACTGGGGCACCTCGCCGCGCGGGTGCAGGCCCGATCGCGAGAACAGGCTGCTGTCTTTTTCGACTGACTTGAGCACGTCGAGCCAGCGATACACGAGGCGATCGTGGGCTTCGGCGTTGTTGGCGGTGAATGCCACCGAGAGCTTGCCGTCCTTCACCGTCACCCGGTTTTTGGGGTCGGGCAGCACCTCGGTCATGGCCCACCAGGCGATCGATCGCGTCGCCAGCTGCTTTAGCCCGAAGTTGGGCATAAACTTGGTAACCAGCGAGAGCACCGGCGGCGACTCGGCAAAGATGGCGTCTTGCAGCACTCCGCCCATGTTTTGTATGTGGCCCATGGGATAGTCGACCTGGCTGTCGCCCCAGTAGTAGTCGTTGATGCCCACCGATCGCGGAAATTTTCCAGAGTTGGACTGGGCCGTGACCTGCACAATCGAACTCAGCTGAGTCTTCATCAGGTTGCGACCCACCTGATCAGAGCTGTTTGCCAACCCGTGGGGGTGCTTCTCGTTGACCGATTGCAGCAGCAGCGCTGCCGAATTCACGGCCCCGCAGGCCAGCACAACGATGTTGGCCATAAAGATATAGAGCTGTCCGTTGATCTCGGCCTGCACCGCCTTGACCGCTGTCCCCGCCGGGTTAGTGAGAATGCCGGTAACTTTAGCCGAGGTCTTGAGGGTAACGTTGCCAAAATCTAAAGCCGGATTGACTCCAAACACCTCAGCATCCCCGGTCGGGTCATCCTCCCGCAGCGATAGCGATATCGGCAGCGGATAGGGGTGGCAACCTTGGTTAGCAATGCCCTCTACTACGGGCTGAATGGTGGGATCGTGGGCGATCGGCGGATAGGCAAAATCCCCGCTTCGGCTTGGCTCAGTAGGATCTATCCCACCCTGACCATGCACCTGATACATCGCCTCCGCCTCGGTGTAGTAAGGCTCAAAGTCACTGTACTTGAGGCACCACTCAGGCGAAGGGCCGTCTTGGTGATTCACCATTTCAAAGTCTTTTTCACGCATGCGCTGCAGGGCAGCCCCGTAGATCTTGGTGTTGCCACCGATCGCATACTTCATCTGTGGCGTAAAGGGTTCACCCTCGCCGTCGTACCACTGCTCGGGAGCGTGGTAGCGCTGCTTTTCAAAGATATCCACATCGCTGATATTTTGCTCTTCCAAGGGCATCGCGCTGCCGCGCTCTAGCAGCAAAATCCGCTTACCCGAGGGCGCAAGCTTGCGTGCCAAAGTACCGCCCCCCGCTCCGGTACCGACAATGATCACGTCGTAGTGCTGGTCGTCGATAATCATGGGATTCCTTACCAATGGAGCTTTCAGGGAGCGTCAGAATTTCTTCTTTAAGTAGCCTGTAACACCCGACTGCCGGTTTTTGAATAGTCGATTACTGCCAAACGTAGATCAAGATAAACAGGATGATCCAAATTACGTCGACGAAGTGCCAAAACAACGAGGTTGCTGCCACGCCAAACTCGCCCCCGGCATAATTGTTGGGCAAAAACGATCGCCCCAGCATAATCCCCTGCAAGAGCACGCCAGTCATCACGTGCAGGCCGTGGAAGCCGGTCAGCAGGTAGAAGGTGCCACCAAACACACCGTCAGTAAAGCCAAAGGGCAGCCCCATCCACTCCACCGCCTGGCCGTAGAGAAAGAAGCTGCCCATAGCAATGGTCAACAGCCAAAAGGCGCGAAAGCCCCAGAGATTTTCTTTGCGCAAAAACCGCTCGGCAAAGTAAATCACAAAACTGCTCGACACCAGCACGATGGTATTGATCAGCGGTTCGCGCACCTCTAGACCCTCGACGCCTGCCGGCAACCAGTCGGTAAGATTGGTTTTGTAGACAATGTAGCCTACAAAAAAGCTCAAGAAAATCACGCTTTCTGACAGCAGAAAGATGATGAAGCCAAACATGCGATGGTCTTCTTCTTCGTGCTCGGCGGCGTGGGCGCTGTGGGTATTGAGGGTGGGATCGAGGTTAGCTGTGCTCACTGATCAACTCTCCAGCGGGATTGTTGGCAACTAAAGATTCATCGGAGCCATAACCGTAGGGGCCAGACACGACAATCGGAATTTCTTCAAAATTTTCGACCGGCGGCGGCGAAGAAATCAGCCACTCCAGACCGATCGCATTCCAAGGGTTGGCCGGGGCTCGCTTGCCCAGCACCCAGGAGCTCACGATATTGAGAATAAAGGGCAGGGTTGAAACCCCCAGCAAAAAGCCACCCAAACTAGCAATCACGTTCCAGTAGGCAAACTCGGGGTCGTAGGAGGCTACCCGTCGGGGCATACCCATTAGCCCCAGAGGGTGCATGGGGAAGAAATTGAGGTTGACGCCGATGAAGGTGAGGGCAAAGTGCAGCTTGCCCAGCCCCTCGTAATACATGTGGCCCGTCATCTTAGGGAACCAGTGGTAGATGGCGGCGTAGATACCCATCACCGTAGCGCCATAGATCACGTAGTGGAAATGGCCCACCACAAAGTAGGTGTTGTTGACGTGGATGTCGAAGGGCACGGCCCCCAGCATGACGCCGGTAATGCCCGCAAACAAAAAGCAGACCAGGCCGCCCAGGGCAAACAACATGGGAGTATCGAGCCGCAGTTTGCCGCCCCATACCGTGGCTACCCAGGCAAATACCTTTACCCCGGTGGGCACCGAAATCAGCATGGTGGAGAACATAAACAGCATCCGCATCCAGCTGGGGGTGCCGCTAGCAAACATGTGGTGCACCCACACCATGGCGCTGAGCACGGTGATGATCACCGAAGACACCACCACAAATCGGTAGCCAAACAGGGGTTTGCGGGCGTAGACCGGAAAAATCTCAGAAAATGTGCCAAAGATCGGCAGAATAATCACGTAAACCGCCGGGTGGGAGTAGAACCAAAAGAAGTGTTGATACAGCACTGGGTCGCCGCCCTTAGCCGGGTCGAAAAAGCTGGTGCCTGCCGTCAAATCCAGCAGCAGCATCACGGCCCCCGCTGTCAGGGAGGGCAAACCAAAAAGCTGAATCATCTGGGCGCTGAGCACCGTCCAGCAAAAGGCGGGCATTCTAAACCAGCCCATGCCTGGGGCGCGCATGCGAAAGATGGTGGTGACAAAGTTGACCGCCCCCATAATCGAGGAGACGCCCGAGAGGGCCACCGCCAGCAGCCACAGCACCTGGCCGTTAATGAGATTGCCGGTGGGATTTTGCAGACTGACCGGGGGGTAGGCCCACCAGCCCGACTGCGACGGCCCGCCCGGCACAAAGAAACTGACCATCAGCAGGGTGCCAAACACCGGCACTAGCCAGAAAGCGGCGGCGTTGAGCCGGGGGAAGGCCATATCCCGCGCCCCAATCATCAAGGGCACTAGGTAGTTGGACAACCCGTTGAGCATCGGGAAGGTCCACATGAACAGCATGATGGTGCCGTGCATGGTGAACAGGGCATTGTAGACGGTGCGATCGACCAAGTCGGCCTCGGGGGTAATTAGCTCACCCCGCATGACCATAGCCAGCAGCCCGCCGATCAGGAAGAACACAAAGGCGGTGACCATGTACTGAATGCCAATCACCTTGTGGTCGGTGCTGAAGCTGAAAAACCGTCGCCAGTTGTTGGGAGCACCGGGAAACGGCTGATCGCTCTTGGCGGCGATCGCATCGAGCGACGCATTACTCATAGCTATCTTCCTCAGAGCTGGCAAAATTTACACGGGGTGGTGGAGCCGGTTCGACGGTTTTCCAGCCGGCGCTGATGGGGCGATCGCCCAATTTAGTGAATTCGCGAAAGGCGCGATTGTCAGCCTCGGTGAGGGGCTGCTGAGCGGCGGTGGCCAGCCACTGCTGGTAGGCCTCGGCCGACTCAACCACCACAATGCCCTGGTTAGCGGCAAAGTAGGTGCCGCTGTAGTCAGAGTCGCGCAGCCGGTAGCGCCCCTCGCGGATGGGCATAAAACCAAAGTCGATGGTGCTGCCGGGAATCACATCCTGCTTGACGCGAAAGGCGGGCACGTAGAACCCGTGCAGTACGTCTTCAGAAATCAGCTTTAACCTGGCCCGCTCGTTCACCGGCAGGTGCAACTCGGTGCTGATGATGTTTTGATCGGGGTAGTGAAACTCCCAGGCCCACTGGCGCACATGGACTTCGATCGGGGTTTTCTCGGGCACGGCGGGCAGGGTTGCGGCCTCGGCGGGGGGCATCAGGCCCAGGTTGGGCACGTGGTTCATGTGCTCCATCGGGCCGAGAATCGCCATCTGGTCGTAAATCTGGTAGCTGTAGGTGGCAATCCAGATCACCAGCCCCAAAGGAATCGTGGTCCAGAGAACTTCGACCAGCAGGTTGCCTTCGACCGGGGGGCCATCGCTGATGTCGTACTTGTCCGCCCGCTGAAACAGCACCGAGTACAGCAGCGCAGTGGTGACGCCCAAAAAGATGAAGCTGCCGATGGTGGTCAAAAAGCCAAACAGGTCGTCGACCAGCAATGCCTCGGCTGAGGCCTGGGGCGGCATCCAGAGATAAGCCTGGCGACCGACCCAAACGCTGATTGCGGCATCGGCGATCACCAAGGCGACCAGCTGGGCAACGGTGCGAAAGGAAAGGCTGCGGGGTTTTTCCGGTGTTGTCGGTGTCGTCATATCGCTGTGGTTCCTCTAGATCTGGTTGGGGTTGCCCCCCGATCGCAGCAGTTGATCGGCCGTGACATGCACCCCAAAATCACCTCCCAGGTGAGCGCCCAGGGTGCCCTGAGCAAACATCAGCGCAAAGACGACTAGTCCCAGTAAAAGGTAGCTCCACTGCACCTGCCGGGCCCGGTCTTGCCGCCACAGATAGCGCTGAAACCCTCGCCATATGGTCATAGCTACAATCAGCGTCAGGATCAGCACGCCCCCCAGACCGTGCCAGACCATGGTGTCTTTGATCCCTAGCCCCCAGGCACTGACCCCAGGCACCGACATGTCGGCCAGCAAAATTTCGTAAAAGCCAGCAGCAACAGTAAAGAAGGTGATGATGGCAGCGGCCACCATGTTGTACCAGCCCACATCAAACAAGTTGGAGCGGGTGGCCGGAATCGCCAAAAACTTAAACACCCGCTTTTCTAGAGGAAACAGCGCCCCCACAATATCAAAGCCAATCGCCACAATAAACAGACCCAGCGTCAAATGCACCAGGTTGGGGTGAATGGGAATGGCGTACGGCAGATCGTTAGGCCCTGTCTTAGCCACCAAAGACCAAACAATCACAGTAGACCTCCCCGGGTGGCTTCTACTAAGGGCGCGCTGTGCAGCCCATAAACCCAAACCAGCTTGTCGCCCAAATAAACTTGGAAGAGCACAATCCCAGTTAGCAGCACGTTTAAGCCTAGGTAGGGCATGGGCAACTGGTCAGGGGTGCGAATGCGAATAATGTAGCGCCAGCCGGTCAGAGCGGCGATGATGCCCGAAAGTGACCAGCCAATCAGGGTGTGTAAGTTCAGGTCGTTGACGGCGGCGGCGTAGGGTTCTGCTAGACCGGCTTCGATCTGGCCAAAGATAATGGCGATGAAGATAGACACTGTGGCGAATACCATGTTCCACCAGCCCACTTCAAACAGGCGGGTGTTTTTGGTTAAATAACCCACTAGATCGCAGAAGACGGCAAACAGCACCATCGCAATCACGAAGTGCACCACAATCGGGTGAATGGTGTCGGGGTAGGGAAGATTGTGGTCGTTGAGAGGGGGCAGGTACTCAAACACGGGGCTTTCCTTGGGGGTAGGGGGCTTGAGCGACAAGGGGAACGACACGGTTAGAGTTTAGCGCTTGGGTAGCCTTTGTGCTGGCCGCAGGTTGAGCATAACAAGCTGCTCTCTATAGGGTAGGTATCAGAGCTATCAATAGCTAGGGCTATCTTAAATGTGGGCAGATTCCCTTACTGGTAAGGTAGGAATCAGTCTTGTTTTTGTGAAATGCTAATCCTTGCTGAGAGGATTTTGTTCTGCTTGTCGGTAGAGCGTGGGGAGGCGTGAAATGTTGCTTAGGGAGGAGGGCAGGATGGGGAGCGATCGCAATTCTGTAGGGGCAAATTGCACTTGCCTAGTGCAATATCTGTCGTGCTAAATCGGGGATACGCGGCGCACAATTGGGGTCAAAAGCCAGATTTACCGCTGGGGCCATTTCGCAGGCCCCAGACCCCCGTCGAGAATGGCGTTCCGCCGCCCTTCACCCCACGGAAAGGATAGGCTGATCATCGGTTTAAACCTTTGTTTTGCGAATTGGCATTTGGGTGATTGCGATCGGCCTCTTATTGCATCCTCATCTCCCTCACCTTCCCCATCTCCCCGCTCACCTACTCGTTCATGTTCTTGTAAGTCGCTACCGCCGAGGGTGAGATCCGGTTCAAATAGCGGAAGATCCAGTACTTGAAGATGGTGTCGAGGATGACTGGGAAGGTGGCGATGAATAGAAAGATGAAGTCGCGGTTGGCGGGTAGGCCTAGGTGTCGCGAGAGCCCTTCTAGGATGATTTCCCAGCCGTGGGGCGAGTGGAAGCCGACGAATGTGTCGGTAAAGAGAATGATGATGAATGCTTTGGCGCTGTCGCTGAGGCCGTAGACGATCTCATCCATGAAGGCTTTGATGTTGGCTACGTCCTGCTTGCGGTAAATCAGCAGCAGGGCAAAGGCGATCGCCGCCAAAATGTCAGAAAACACGTTTTTGACGGAGCTAGCGCTGCGATCGCGGTACTCTTCCTCGACTTCGGCGGCTTTATCGCGAACTCGCTCTTCGATATTCAGCTCGGATAGAGCTGGGACTTTGCCGATTAGCACCTCAAAGCGCAGACGCTCTTCAAACTGCTGAAGCTCGTGGAGGGCTTCTTCCTCCATTTCGGGATTGAGAAAGACTTCGATTTCTTCGCCCCCGGCCCTCACCCGATCGACGATCGGCCCGACGATGAAGGCTTTGGTAAACTGCTGGGTCAGCAGCGGCACAATCACCAGCAGCAGCACAAACCGAATGGCGGCGGTGGTTTTGGCTTTAGAGTTGCGGAACTCCTTAACTATCTCCTGCTCGGCGTTGGGGTCGAGGTCTTGGCGAATGCGATCGACGGTGCGGAGAATGGAGCGGGGCAGCACGTTGGCCCGGTCGGAGAGGCCCGCTGCCCGGGTGCCGTCTTGGGGAGGAGTGATGGGCGTCAGCCCGTTTGGACCGGTTAACAGCTGCCCATCCCGCGCCTGGTCAGTCCGCGATCGCAGCACCTGGCCCGAAGGAGCGGGCTCTAAGCTGCCGCTGGCCCCGTTGGCGAGGGTGATCACCCGTTCGGGGTTGGTGTCGAGGCTGGCGTAGCGGGCCAGCACGTCGTCGATCAGCTGGAGCTTGCGAAAAAACATCGCCTGCTGGTCAATCACGCTGACGGCTAGCTCATCGGCCCCAGCAGCAGGTAGCTGCACCTCTGTCACCCTGGGGTCAGTGACCCGCACGAGCGATCGACTGGTTCGAAACACAGCCATGCGAACCTTGATTAGGTTCAGGTATTTTTTTAGCTCACCCTGGAAGTAGGCGATGGCGCTGTCGCCGTAGCTGCCGTAGCGGGGCGAGATCGGGTTGCCACCAAAGTACTCACGCTCGATCGCCTCAATCATTTGGGCGGCTTCATAGGCCTGGTTAAGGGCACGCTCGGGTGTGCGAGAAACCCACCGCTGGGCGCTGCGAAAAAAGCCTGAGTTCTGCATTGGGTTGGGTGCTGGCGCTGAGATGTCCCGATCCTACTACAGTCGGTTAAGACCAGGGGATGAGGAGCGGCAGACAAGGCAGCATATATATGCATTGATATATACGTGTGCTGAACACCGTAAACCGTTCCTGAGCGAAGTCATCGGCAACGTTTTTTGGAACTAACTAGAAGATTGCTTACAGCTGCTAGCAATTCTCAGGGTGCTAGCTCATTTCAAACTACTAAATCAGAAAAGTCACGGTCCATTGAGGCCAGATTAGTCTGCACACCACTGCGGCGGATGCCGCCCGTTTGAATATCAAAGCCAATGATTTCACCGCCCAGTTCAGGCACGATACGACAGGCATAGAGCCCTTGAGTCTCTGGGGCCAGCACATGAATAGCTTGGCTGGATAGGGGCAATGGGGTGCGATCGCCCTCTCGAACCGGTCTTTGACCATCGCGCTCCTGCGTCCAAAGTGGGGGAATAGTGATGCCCTGGAAGCCACCTAACCCTCCTGTAACGGCTGAAAAATCGTATTTTGCCCAGCACGAAAACACCAACTCATAGCTATCTTCAGCATGTTGATAGAGCTGTGGCACTTCCATCTCAGAGTAGTAGCCAGGTTCTAACAGCGGCGGGAGGTATTGCCATTCACGATCTCCGCGCACAGCTTGGGCAAAGTTGTCGTCGTCAACTTGCAATAGGGCAATTACCCCACTCCTGCCCATCGGGCCATTCAATGCCTTGGCTGACACCAGCATAAAAATTTGGCGGCTGGCTCGATGTCGGAATAAAAATGGATCTCGCCAGGCGTGAATGGTGAGATCGTCAGCAATACTTCGGGCTTGATAGAAGAGTTTTGGCTTTAGCTGGGTGTTAAAGAAATGCCACTGATTAGAGAACAGATCGTTGGTGTGAGCAACGCCTATGCTCTGGGTCATGCCATTATCTTGATAACGCTCTCTCGATGTAAAAAATATGAGATAGCTGTCTTGAGCTTTGATGATATCTCCGCTCCAGATGCAGGTATTTGCCCAATGATTTGGAGGAGGCTTTAGCACGTCAAAACTGCTCTCATCGCCCCAATCGATCGAGACAAAATCTGTGGTGGTGGCGTAGCCTACGCAGGAGGCGTAATGGTGCTGCTCTGACGCTACGAGGGCTCGATCGGCATTTAGGTAGAAAACATGAAAGAATTTGGCTTCTGGGTCAAATCGATACCAAAAATCCCAGACGTGGCGACTGGGATGCTGGGTTGAAAAGGGCATTTTGCCACCTTTACAAACGTCGTGTAAACCCCTACCTAAAATACCGTGAAATCCTCTCCTGTCTTTACTTCCAGCGATTCTGAAAAGTCTTTATCATAGGGATATAACGGTAGTAGACGTAATACGCAGTATGAAGATTCAATCATCGGTATTAGTACACTTAGGTTTTGGCAAATATGTGCGATCGGATCAGGTGACATCGCTGCAGCCGGTTGAGGAAGAGCGTGGTCCAGGGCGACGGACGTTTGTGTATTTAGAAGGGCACACCGATCCCGTTGTAGCCTCGCGGGCAGAAGACACCATCGTGCGCGATTTGGTGCAAGAGCCGCGTGAGGTAATTCAGTCGCGGCAGCAGCAGGAAATTTTGACTGACCTGCTAGAGGACTTGTTGAAAGTCAACTCAACGGTACGCCGCATCAGCCGCGACGAAGGTGGGCTCGATCTCGATCAGCTAGAGCGCCGCATTCAGCGGGTACTGGAAGCGTAGGTCTAGCGTTTTTCCATGCTTGTAAGATAGGCCAAATTTATCCCCCTCTGTCTTCCTAAGAGGGGGGTCTACAGAATATAAGTGGTATGAAGGGGCGTTATGGCGTAGCGGTGTGTAATCGCTCGGCAAGCTCAGTAATTTGATCGCCCATGGCGAGTTGTTCAAGCCAAGAAGTTGGTATGCCCGATTCTCCATAGTAGGCTCCAGCTACTTGACCACAAATAGCGGCGGTTGTGTCGGCGTCATCACCAAGATTGGCTGCCGCAAGGATGGCTTGTTCGTAACTTTTCGTTGACCAAAAACACCACAGCGCCGCTTCTAGACTATCTACGACATACCCTGTGCCCCGAATATCATCGACTCGCTTGCGTTGATATTCGCCATCAGCAATGGCTTGAACGGATTGAGATGCAATTGCCTCCAAGTCATCGTCAAAAAGAATTTCGGTTTTGCTAGCGACTGAGAGCGCTCGGAACAACATATTTCCAAACAGACGACTGGTTTCAATACATTCTGGTGCCCCGTGGGTTGTGCGAGAACTCTCGCCCGAAAACTGGATGGCGCGATCGCGATCGGGAAAATAAAACATCGGGATGGGCGCGAGCCTCATTAGACAACCATTTCCAGCAGATCTGGGATGAGTAGAACCGCTGAATGGATTGCCGGAGGTTTTGTATTGAGACAGAGCTTGCCTGACCGTGTTGCCAATATCAAAGCAGTCGCCGGTGCTGCTGAAATAACCATTATCGTGCCAATCGCAGTAGCGATTCATTTGATCTGTGGCGTCAAAGGCACCAACCTCAATTAGGCTAGTGGCCAAGCACAGAGCCATAGAGGTATCGTCGGTCCACTGACCGGGCTTGAGGTTGAAAGGACCACTGCCGACCATGTCTATGACGGGTGGAAACGACCCACGGAGCTGAAATTCGACCGTGGTGCCGATCGCATCACCGATGGCTAGACCTAATAGACAGCCTCGAAATCGCTCTAGCGAATTTAACTGTGAGGCAACCCCACTGGCCTTGCTATCACTCATACTTTTCGCCGCTGAGAATGAAGATCGGGTCTACCGCCGTAAACACCTGGTAGTTGCCCTTGGTCTCTAGCCGGTTGACGGCGGGCTGGGCGGCCTCGATGTTGCGTACCCTTAGGTGGGCAAAGGTCTCAGACACCACGTAGAGGGTTTCCAAGTTGCCTGCCGTCACCACCACCCGCCCCAGTGATGGCAGGTAGTCCCAGGCGGACAGCAAAATCTCTTTGAGGTTGCGCCCGCCTTCAACAAAAATGCAGTCAGGGTGGTGAGGCAGCTCGCTCAAACAGCTGGGGGCGCTGCCCTGAATGACTTGTACGTTGGCGAGGCCAAAGCGATCGCAGTTGCGCCGAATTAAATCGGCCACATCCTCGTCGCGCTCAACCGCTACCACTTTGCCACCGGGACACATCAGCGCCGCTTCAATCGCCAGGGTGCCGGTGCCGGCGCCAATATCCCACAGCACATCCTTGGGCTTAAGCCGCAGGTAACCCAGCAGCAGCAGCCGCACCTCCCTGCTGCTGAGGGGAATGCCGGGCAACTGCTCAAACAGGTGGTCGGGAATGCCGGGGGTGGCGTAGGGCCAGAGTTTCGCCATAGAATTGCCGGGAGTAGGGCTGGTTCTATTATGGCGGGGGGAAGGAGGGGGCGATCGCATTCGTGGCTTTTCACGTCATGGGTGGCGGCTTCAACAGGAAATTTTCGGTCCTAATCACCAGCCAATTAGTTAAACTTTTCAGTAGGGAATATATTAATAAGGATCCATATCATGATGGGTTGGCATTAGAAAATTGGCATGCAAATCGAAAAGAGATTGAAAAATTATTACAAACGCTGGAACATCAATTTAGGTTACGAAGAGGAATTCTTGAAATTTAAAAATAGGCTAATTGACGTCATTAACAGGTTTGCTGGTGACTACCTAGCTGAAAATCCAAGCGTTGATAAATATTTTCTTGAAAGTATCAATCTTGAGAAGGGAGGCAAGCCTCATGTCAGGGTGGCAAAGCCAAGGCTTTCCGTAATTTCTGAATCATTTAATTCGCGTCGGCTTGATGATTATACGAACCCAGGATCTGGTGACACACACGTATATAGATGCATTGATGCCTGTGAGACCCCTCAAGAACTGGCTTTGGTTGTCCAAATACTCTTCTGGGCGTTGGAATCAAAGTGCCACGATGCCAGAGATATGGCTTTAGAAATAGCCCAAGTAATTAGGAAGATATCGATACTAACCCCAAGCGCTAGCTTTACAGTTTACAGAAGAGGTAATCAATACACTGTTTACCCAAATGTTGACCCTTTTATAGACGAAGGTGTGATTGATCTCACTCTTTCTATGCTTGAGGACTATCCAAGTGTAGCCAAGCCCTTTGAGAGAGCATTGGTTATTCATCTAAGTGGCAAAGCAAGTCAATACAGAAATTTGCTTGACGATCTTCGATTTTCACTTGAACAGCTTCTAAAGATAGTTCTTAAGAATCAGAAATCGCTAGAGAATCAAAAAGATGAGTTACTGCCTGGCTCAAGGACAAAGGTTTACACAAGCAGGTAGTTAATCTTTACGAGAAACTTTTAAGTTCATATCAGATTTATCAAAATAATGCCGTCAAACATAACGAAGATTTTTCTGTTAATGAAGTAGAGTTCATGATCTATCTCACAGGCAGCTTTATGCGCTTGATATTGCAGCTTGAAAAACGAGCTTCATGATTAATTATGGTTAGCGCAGGCCATGCTTTTGGTTCTAAAACGTTTGCGACTTTAATCTGTCTTCTGATCAGAAATAGGCCATTTCACTTATTGTGATATCCAAAATTATTGGCAGTGCGTTACGCTATGCCACACTCGTCTTCTGCGTATACCCGTCCTGTCAGCAAAGCTAGATAGAATCCTGAGTAGCTCCTTAACGTTCCCACGGATGAGCTTGCGACTCTCTATTCCTGGGGCCATTCTCGAAGCTATTCGGCTACCGGAACAACCACTATCGAACGGCGAAGTTGCTCTGCTATGAAAACCTTCTACCACCACGAATTTGTTGTGCCGCCTGAGGTGGTCGATGGCAACGGCCACGTCAACAACGTCGCCTACGTGCAGTGGATGCAGGATATCGCGATCGCCCATGCCACCAGCGCCGGCTGCACCGCCGAGACCCAGGCTCTGGGGGCCACCTGGGTAGCAAGATCGCACCAAATCACCTACCTGCGCCCAGCCTTTGAGGGCGATCGCCTGCGCCTCACCACCTGGATCACCACCCTGCGCAAAGCCCGCAGCACTCGTCAGTACAAATTTTCGCGCCTCAGCGACGACACTGTGCTAGCAACCGGCTCAACCGAGTGGGTCTTTGTCGATGCAGTCAGCCATCGCCCCCGCACCATTCCCGCCTCCGTGTCGGGCTGTTTTGAACTGGTAACCGCCGCAGAAGCTCTCTAAATCGCTTATTTGTATGACTACCGCAGCCGCTGTTTAAGCCAAAAATCGAGCAGCGGTAACGCAATCCGGTAGCCGAACTGGGGGCCGTAGATTAAGCCCTTTTGCTCCAGGCTGGTGAGTGCCCCCTGCAAGCCACCGCCCCGCGAGAGCTGGTGTTTCTTGATGTAGGCGTTGGACTGAGGACTGTCGGTGGGGTCCAGGGCTAGGCTTTCAAGCACGCGGGCCTGGGTGGAGGGCAGCAGCAGCAGCAGGGCTTCAAAGACAACCGCCATGTCCTGGGCTAGACCCAGCATGGTGCTGTGTACCAGGTGCGCCTGAATTAGCTCTGGGGTAGGTGAGGCGATCGCATTGCAGCCCAGCCACAGGCGCTGGGCCAGGGTAATGGCATCCTTCATGTGACCCTGCACGTAGCTGAGAAATAGCTCCAGGGCCTGGCTTTCGGGGTCAAACTTGAGGCCCGCCGTGGCCATGGTGCTAATTACCCAGGGTTGTAGCTCGCGATCGCTGAGGGGGGTGAGCGCAATCACCGGCAGCTGACTGGCGGTCATCCAGGGTTCGGCCACGGTGGCGATCAGGGCGTAGCTGACCCGATTCTGCCGCTCAATCTCCTGGCGCAGATGGCTTTCCCACTTGCCCTGACGATCCCAAGAGCGAATGTGGGGAAAGTTGTGAAAGATAATCACCACCTGGCAGTTGAGCCATTCTGCCAGGTACTGGGGCAGCGACAGCAAGTCCTCAAACAAGGGCCACTCTTTGCCCAGGGTTTTGGGCCACACCAGCCGCGCTTCGGTTTCTAAGGTCTGATCGACGCTGAGGGGTTGATTCAGGCTCCACTGCTGAATTTGGGCAATTTCACTCGGTTCTGAGAAAGCGTCGACAATGCCATCGGCCAAAAACCGCAGAAATTGACCCGCATTGCGGCAACGCAGCAGATCGATTTCCAGACAGCGCGAACCCTCCTGGCAGGCGGCGCTGCGAATCAGGGTGCGGCGGCCAATGCCCGGCACGCCGGTCACTACAAAGTCGCTGTCTTGACGGAGCAGGGCGCAGACGCGTTCTAATTCACTTTCTCGGCAAATCAGCGACTGCGGCACAAACGGATTGAACATTAAGGCAAAGCTGCACTATTTATTAGTGCTATAAAGGTAGGCTAGATACTGGCGAATAGTAGCACTTGATTTTTGAGGTAAATTGCACCCGTGGCTCAAAGCACCATCCCCAGCAAAAGCGCGTCTGCTAACCTTTGGCATACCCTCACCCCGGAGCGGGCGATCGCGCTGTTAGAGAGCAGCCCCGAAGGGTTAAGCCCTAGCGAAGCCGAGCACCGGCAGCAGGTCTATGGCCCCAATGAGCTTCAGGAGGGGGCAACTCGCAGCCCCTGGGAGATTTTGTGGGACCAGTTCAAAAACATCATGCTGTTGATGCTGATCGCGGTGGCGCTGGTGTCGCTGGTGCTCGATCTGCGCGAGGGCGGCTTTCCCAAAGATGCGATCGCAATCTTTGCCATTGTGCTACTAAACGGCATTTTGGGCTACCTGCAAGAGAGTAAGGCCGAAAAAGCCCTGGCCGCCCTCAAAAACATGACCTCCCCCCGGGTGCGCACCATTCGCCAGGGTCAAGAGCAAGAAATCGACGCCAAAGCCCTGGTGCCGGGCGATGTGGTGCTGCTAGAGGCGGGGGTGCAGGTGCCCGCCGATGGCCGTCTGCTCACTGCCGCTAACTTGCAGGTGCGCGAAGCGGCCCTGACTGGCGAAGCCGAGGCGGTGATCAAGCAGCCTGAGCT
Source organism: Nodosilinea sp. WJT8-NPBG4 (assembly GCA_019359285.1). Lineage (GTDB taxonomy): Bacteria > Cyanobacteriota > Cyanobacteriia > Phormidesmidales > Phormidesmidaceae > Nodosilinea. The sequence continues at coordinate 42,485 of JAHHHQ010000056.1, read as the reverse complement.
GCTTTTAGAGGAAGAGTCTGCCCTGGGCGATCGCCTCAATCTGGTCTACCAAGGCACCGAGGTTCTCCAGGGACGCGGTACCGTGCTGGTCACCCAAACGGGGATGACCACCGAGCTGGGCCGCATTGCCACCCTGATTCAGTCGGTGGAGACAGAGCCCACGCCTCTCCAGCTGCGCATGGCGCAGCTGGGAAATGTGCTGGTGACGGGGTCACTGGTACTCGTAGCCCTAGTGGTGGTGGCGGGGCTGCTGCGCACCGGCGACCTCAGCCTGTTCGATGAGCTGCTAGAAGTTTCCCTCAGTATGGCCGTTGCTGTGGTGCCGGAAGGTCTACCCGCCGTCATCACTGTCACTCTGGCCTTGGGCACCCAGCGCATGGTGAAACGCCACGCCCTGATTCGCAAACTGCCGGCGGTAGAAACCCTGGGCTCGGTCACCACCATCTGCTCCGACAAAACCGGCACCCTGACCCAAAACAAAATGGTGGTGCAGCAGGTCAAGACCGTAGAACACCAGTACGACGTGACCGGCGAGGGCTACGCGCCAGTGGGCGACCTACTGGAAAATGGAGCGACAATAGCTCCTCAGTCCGCCCCGTCCCTCCAGGCGTTGCTGATGGCCTGCGCCCTGTGCAACGATGCCAACCTCAGCCAGTCCGGCAGCATTTGGACCCTGCTGGGCGACCCCACTGAGGGAGCCCTGCTGGCCGTAGCGGGCAAAGGTGGCTTTAATCAAGAGAAGCTGGGTCAACAGAGCGATCGCATTGGCGAAGTGCCCTTTAGCTCAGAGCGTAAGCGCATGAGCGTCGTGGTGCAGGCCCATGGCGATGCCGCCTGGCCTCTGCCCCCTCAGGTGATGTTCACCAAAGGCTCCGCCGAACTGGTGCTAGAACGCTGTAGCACTAGCCAAGGCGAGGGGCAGCTTGTGCCGCTTACCGAGGCTCAGCGGCAGGCTATTTTGGCCCACAACGACGCTATGGCCTCCAGTGGCCTGCGGGTCTTGGGCTTTGCCATGAAGCCCACAAACGTCGTAGCCAATCCCAACGCCAACCTAGAGCCCGAGGAGCAAAACCTGATCTGGCTGGGCCTCGTGGGCATGCTGGATGCCCCGCGTCCCGAAGTGCGTGCCGCTGTGGTCGACTGTCGGCGGGCTGGCATTCGACCCGTGATGATTACGGGTGACCACCCGCTGACCGCCAAGGCGATCGCCGAAACCCTTGGCATCGCCCAACCCGGCGACACTATCATGACTGGGCGCGAGCTGAGCCACCTTTCCTCAGAGGAACTAGAGCAAACCGTTCCCCACGTCAGCGTCTACGCCCGCGTGGCCCCAGAGCACAAGCTTCGCATCGTGCAGGCGCTGCAAAAACAGGGCGAATTTGTCGCCATGACCGGCGACGGCGTCAACGATGCTCCAGCCCTTAAGCAAGCGGACATTGGCATTGCTATGGGCATCACCGGTACCGACGTCAGCAAAGAAGCCAGCGACATGGTGCTGCTTGACGACAACTTTGCCACCATCGTGGCGGCTACCGAAGAGGGCCGGGTGGTCTATGACAACATTCGCCGCTTCATCAAATACATTCTGGGCAGCAACATTGGCGAGGTGCTCACCATTGCTGCTGCCCCAATTATGGGGCTAGGTGGCGTGCCCCTTTCGCCCCTGCAAATTCTGTGGATGAACCTGGTTACAGACGGCGTGCCCGCCCTAGCTCTGGCTATGGAACCTGCCGAACCCGACGTCATGGAACGTCCGCCCCACAATCCGCGCGAGAGTATTTTTGCCCGTGGGCTGGGCTCCTACATGGTGCGGGTGGGCATCGTGCTAGCGGTGCTGTCGATTGGCCTGATGGGCTGGGCTTACCGCTATACCACTGCCCCCGGCTATCCCGGTGACCCCGACACCTGGAAGACGATGGTATTCACGACCCTCTGCCTAGCCCAAATGGGCCATGCCCTAGCGGCTCGCTCAGACACCCGCTTAACGGTTCAGCTCAATCCTTTGTCGAATCCTTACATATGGGGTGCGGTTTTACTCACCACCGGCCTGCAAGTGTTGTTACTGTACGTTCCAGTCCTGGCGCAATTTTTCGGCCTTCATCCCCTGTCAGCCTCAGAACTGACGATTTGCTTTGGCTTTAGCGCCCTAATGTTTGCCTGGCTAGAGATCGAAAAACTGGTCATTCAACTGTCGCTACGGCGCAAACAGCCGGGTCTGCACAAAGGATCTAAACATGTGCTTTAATCCCACCCAACTTCCTCACCCCTATGGATTCTGACTCTCCTCAAGCCAGCTTTTCCCAGGAAATCAAAGTCCTGCTAGAGCGCATAGCCGAGCAGCCGCTGACCCTCGCCCACGTGCTCAATGAAACCGCCGAGCGGGGCTTTAGTCTGGTGATTGGGCTGCTGGTGCTGCCGTTCTTGTTCCCTATGCCGCCGGGGTTTACCACCATTTTGGGGTCGGCCTGTCTGCTGCTATCGCTGCAAATGGCAGTGGGACGGCGATCGCCCTGGCTACCCCGACGAGTGGCTCAGTTTCAGTTCCCGTCGGTGCTGGCCAAAACGGTGCTCAGCAATCTCAAGCGGGTGACTCGTGTCACCGAGCGGTTCGTGCGGCCTCGCATGCCGGGGCTGGCCAACAACCCTTCGGTTTGGCACATCAACGGGTTGTGTATTAGCTGGCTAACGCTGCTGTTGATGAGTCCGATCCCCTTTACCAATCCCATCCCCACAGTTGGCATTTTGATCTTTGTGGTGGCCACCCTCGAAGCCGATGGTGTAGTAATGATTTTGGGCTACGTGGCCACAGGGTTGATTACCGGTACCTTTGGTCTTGTGGGTTATCTGCTGTGGCGATCGCCCGAACTACTCCAAAACTGGTTTCAACGCTAGGGCCACCTCCCGCAGAATTCTCTTAAGATTTCACCAACTCTTCCATGGGGGTATCTGGACAGAATTGACTTTAGGAGTGCTTCTCCAAGCATAGCGATGGCTTTGACTTCGCTTAACCACCGGCTGCAATAGACCTCACAAAAAAGCCCTTTGGTAAACAAAGGGCTTTTTTGTAGCATTAGCAGGTCAAAAAGCGGTCTAAATCAGCTTCAGCTCTGGGTACTGAGCAATCAGCTCATCGCCGCTGAGAGTCTCCCCCGACTGCTGAGGCGTCCAAAGGACTTCCACAGCTAGTAGGTTTTCGCCGGAGACTGCACCAATTTGACTCAGGGCCTGCCGTAAGTCAGCCGAGGAGTAAACATTGGGCAGGTCAAGCTTGCCCTGGGTTGCCACAACTACTGTGGCAAGAATATATTCGCCAGGAGCCTGGTCGGTGTCGCCCGTCAGCAAAGCCTGGGGCTCAGCCTGGGTGAGCTGATTGTTGACGTTAGACAGGGTTTCGGCGCTGAACTGGCTGCGGGCCGAGAGGGTATAGCGGTTAAACTCTTGCTCAGCGCTAATCAGACGGGTTTGCTTTTCTTCGCCGGCGGCGTAGGCCCAGTAGTCGGGATGGCGCAGCAGGGCTAGGGTAGTTTCTTGCAGCAGTTTAGCCAAGCCCTGGGAGGTACCAGTGTCTGCCGTAGTTGCTAGGCGGTTCAGGTCGTCTTGCAGAGCGCGGGCATCGGCCAATAGCCCTACTTGGAGCTTGGCAATAGACACTGGCGGGTTGCTGCTAGCAGGAGCGGCATAGTCGTAGTCGTCACCAGCGGTTGCGCCCCTGAGACCGCGCACCACTACATTGGCAATGGCGATAAAGACCAGCAGGGTAAACAACCCGCCAAACCCGCCCCCAATGCCAATAAAGGGGAATAGAAACGGAAAGCCAAAGCCACCACCGCCGGGATAGTAGCCACCACCGCCACCGGGGGCATAGGTGCGAGGGGCCGGACTCATTCGAGGGGCCGGAGCCCGGAAGCTACCGCCTCCCATACGGCCGCCCGCAGCTGCCCAGGCACCCTGAGCGGTGCCGAACACCAACACTACGGCCAAGACCATGGCCATCAAAGGTTTCAAAAACGGCTTAAGGCGTTGAAAAAGTTGTTTAACCATCGCGTAAAACCGGAGTGCTAACGTGGATTGCTTTATGTCTTTAATGTAACGCGAAGTGCTGCTGCTGCTTGGCCAACTAACGGCGGAAACCCGTACCTAGCGGCCTTAACCGCCCCCGACAATGGTGACGATCTCTAGCTTGTCATTGGGACGCAGATAAGTGGTGTCCCACAATTGACGATGAAGAATTTCGCCGTTGTACTCCACCGCCACCAAACGAGGATTCAGACCTAATAATTCTAGAAAATTGGGCAGCAGCGTACCAGGAGCGCAGGGCTGAGATTCGCCATTGACGAGAAGATGAAAGTTGTCGGTGGTAGGGTCGGTCATGGGGGAAGCCGGGTGTAGGGTATAAGGTTTAGGGTTCAGGGATGCATGGCAACCTTAGACCCTATACCTTGCACCTCAACCCCATTGTTTGCGACAGTCAATCAGCTAGATGACGGGTCAACCAGTGGGGGCAGCGACGGTGTGGAAGGATCGCCGGTGGTTGGTTTGAGCGGCAAAGTACTGGGCGATCAAGGTAGGATTTTCGGCTTCGATCAGCGATCGCACGACGGCAACTCGCTCGGCTCCAGCCTGCAAAACATCGCTCAAATTTTCGGTGTTGATGCCGCCGATCGCATACCAGGGCACGGTAGCGTGCTCGGCAGCGTAGCGCACATAGTCGAGGCCCGCGGCAGCTTTGCCGGGTTTGGTAGGGGTGGCATAGACCGGGCCAACGCCGATATAGTCGGCGCCCTCGGCGATCGCCCGCTGCATTTCGTCAGGGTTGGTGGTTGAGCGGCCAATGATGCGCTGACTGCCCAGCAACTGGCGGGCAGTGACGGTGGGCAGGTCGGTTTGGCCCAGGTGGACGCCGTCAGCTTCCACAGCCAGGGCGAGGTCGACGCGATCGTTAATTAGAAATAGCGCTCCGTAGCGGTGGCACAGATCCTTCAGCCTTTGAGCTAGATCTAGGCGCAGGTGGTCGTCTGTATCTTTGTCGCGGTACTGCACTAGGGCAATGCCCCCCTGCAATGCAGCTTCGACGATGGGCAGCAGGCGATCGTTTGGTGATGTCACCAGGTAAGTCAATCCCTGGCGCAGCCGCTGCAGCCGGTGACCACCAAGAATTTCACTCTCCAAAGCGTAAACCTGATAGCGCATAGCCTTAGACCCTGCCGCCAGGTCATCGCGGTAGAGTTTGCCATATTCTTCTAGGGCTCGCAGGGCCTCTTGCACCCGGCAAAAATTGGCCTGGAGCACCGCTGTTACACTGGTGCGCTCAGCCTCCTGAGGGTGGGTGAGAACGGTGCCAGGGTCGCCAGGGGTGTCGCGGCACAGGCGCAGCTCAGGGGTATGCCACTGGGCCAAGATTTGCCGCAGGTGCTTAAGCTGCTCGGTTTGAGCTGAGTTATTCAGTCCGAAGCGGCACCATTCCTCGATAACGCGTAGCCCTTCGCGAGCGCGATCGAGGTTGGCATCGAGAATGCGATAAACGGCAGCATCGGCACGGGTGGGCAGCGCTGGCAGCCCGGTTAACTCCGACATGGCAACACTGTGGGGCAAAGAACCTCCACATCCTACCAGGCAAGGGCCAGGCAGGGGCGCTACTGCTTGGGTTGCAGAATATCGTGAATGCCTTCCACTGCCGGGTCAGAACGCCAAACGTCAAAAGCCTTCCAGGCCACAAAGCCAAAGGCCAACAGCGCCAAAATAGTCACTAGCGCTGAGAGAAATCGAGTAAGCGGAGTACCAGTATCGAGGCGCATAACCACTCCCTGAAAAACAATGAAGAGCAGAAAGAGGTAGAGTATCGGTGCAATAACCTGCCTTAGCAGGATCCCCATACCTACTTATATACCCTGCAGAATGTATTTTCATACCGCCTGCCCAAAAGAAGGCTTAGCCAAAGGAAGTTTGGCCCCACAGCTATGATTTTTCGGCGGGAGAAACGCGCTTTTTGAGCGAGTCAAAACGACGACGGGCGGTGGAATTTTTTGGCTCGAGGGCCAGTGCAGCTTCGTACATCTCTAGAGCCTGGGTGGTGAGCTGCTTGCGCTCGTAGCTGTGGCCTAGGTTATTGAGGGCGGTGACGTACTCGGGCGAAATTTTGAGCGCTTCTTTGTAGTTGCGAATGGCCAGGTCGTACTGGTCTTGGGCAAAGTAGGAGTAGCCCAACGCGTTATAAACCACGGCGGCGTTTTCGGCTTCGTCGTTACCCAATTGCTTAATGGCCTGCTGAAGGTAGAGGGCGGCCTGGGTGTAGAGCTTCTTGTCGAGCAATAGACTGCCCAACTCGTAATACTCCTGGGCGGTGCCCTTTTCTTTGGTTAACCGTGACTGAAGTCGCCCCAGAGTGCTTTCGATGCGGCGGGTCTTGATTACCTGGCGCACCACAAAAAAGGCGGCAACGCTCAGCAACGCCAGCAGAATACCCAGATAAATAAGGAGCAGGTTGCTGTTTTCCATGCGGTCTTGGTCTGCACTTGAGAACTACCCTATCTTGCCATGGCTAGGGCAACCCCCAAAAGGTGGTCCGTTCTTCTAGCCAGCCGCTTTGATGCCAATCGACGACGGTCTGATTGACCAGGCTACGCAATTCATTATACTGAGTGCCCTTAGGCAGGGCGATCGCCAGGGGTTCAGCTGACAGCAGGCTAGGCACCAAATAATAGCCGCTGTGGGCCTGCTGCCACCCAATCAGCGCTGTTACATCACCAGCAAAGCCGTCAATTTGGCCTGTGCTGAGGCGATCAAAGGCATCTTGATAGCTGTTTAGAGGAGTGAGGATAGCTAGCGGCAGCAGATAGCGGACTATCGCCACGGTACTTGCCCCCTGAAGCACCCCCAGCCGTTGGCGCTGAAGATCATTCAGGCTCTGCACCTGGGAATCGCGCACCAGCACAGCGGCTCCATCGAGGTAGTAGGGTGGGCTAAAGCTCACCAGCCGCTGGCGACCGGAGGTTAGGGTGAGGCCGGCGATCGCTATGTCAGCCCGATCTTCTAGCACCGCCGGTAGGCGATCGCTGTTGGGCACCACTACAAACTCAACCGCCGCCGGATCCGCAAAAATTGCCGTCGCCAGCCCGTGGGCTAGGTCAACTTCTAAGCCGACTAAGTCGCCTTCGCGATCGCGAAAACTTAGAGGTCGCCAACCATCTCGCACCGCCACCACCAAGTGGCCACGGGCGCGAATGGTGTCGAGATCCGCAGCAAAAACTGGGAGCACAGCTAGCTGCGCCCCCAGTGCTAAAACAAACCCAAGCCAGTTCCATGTCATGGCGCGGCCGTGCCTAAACTACGACTGCTCCTACTGTCTGGGCCAATCCCTAAGATTGGTTGGCGACTTCAACCACTTTGGCAAACCCGTCGGGGTCAAGCACGGCCATTTGGGCCAGCATTTTGCGGTTGATGTCGATATTGGCTTTCTTGAGTTGGCCAATTAGCTGGCTGTAGCTCAGACCATGCATGCGAGAAGCCGCGTTGATGCGGGTGATCCACAAGCGGCGAAAATCGCGCTTCCGGTTGCGGCGATCGCGGTAGGCGTATCGCAACGCCTTCATCACCTGTTGGTTGGCTGTGCGAAACAACTTAGAGTGCGACCCTCTAAACCCTTTGGCTAGCTTGAGAATTTTGTTGCGGCGCTTGCGTGCTACGTTGCCGCGCTTGACACGTGCCATGACTGTTTAACCCTTGGAACTATTAATGACTACTAGCAGACTCAAAGCCCTTACCTAGAGGTAGGGCAACATTAGCTCCACGTTGGGAGCGTCTTCTTCCGACACCAAGGCAATCTTAGACAGACGAGAACGACGCTCAGCATTTTTGTGCTGCAACATGTGATTCTTGAACGCCTTGCGACGCATGATTTTGCCGCTGCCACTGCGACGAAAGCGCTTAGCGGCAGCTTTGCGAGACTTAAGCTTGGGCATGGTTACCACAATTTCGACACAGTCTTTGAATATACCATGAGTGGCCCACTATGGAAGCACGAAAATTCAGCCATAGCGCTGCTGCGCGGAGCCAACCCTAAATTGTCCGCCAGATAGCTGAGATTGGGATCAACCAGAAATTTTCACTAGAGGGTTGTCAAGGTTGCACACTTATCGTTATTATTAGCTTCGCGGCTTCGCGATTAATCCTCAGTAGCTCAGTGGTAGAGCGGTCGGCTGTTAACCGATTGGTCGTAGGTTCGAATCCTACCTGGGGAGTTTCCAAACTAAATAACTGGTATAGCAGTGGTTTTTCTGCGTCAGTGGATCTTTGGAGATCTGATGGCAGCGGCTAAGATTTTTCTAAAATCTAAAGAAAAGCTTAAGCTCAACGAGCTGCGACCCGGTTTACTTAGGAAAATTTAAGGGTTCTGCTTATAATTTATCGAGGAATTGTATTATTCCGACACGGCTCTTTACGTTGTGATGCTAGGCTACTCAAAGCTTTGGGGCTTGCCTCTAGCTGAGTCAGTGTTGTTTTAGGGTTTCAGGTCTAGTTGGTAATGCCTCGTATTCTTGTCATTGATGATGATGCCGCGATCGCGGAGCTCGTTTCCGTCAATTTGGAAATGGCAGGCTACGACGTCAACCAGGCTGGGGACGGTATCAAGGGCCAGGCCCTAGCTGTGCAGCTGCTGCCTGATTTGATCATGCTCGACCTGATGCTGCCTAAGGTAGATGGGCTAACCGTTTGCCAGCGCCTCCGCCGCGATCGTCGCACCGCCGAAATTCCTGTGCTGATGCTCACGGCCCTGTCGCAGACCCAAGATAAGGTCGATGGCTTTAACGCTGGGGCCGACGACTACCTCACCAAACCCTTTGAGCTAGATGAAATGCTGGCCCGGGTACGCGCCCTGCTGCGCCGTACCGATCGCATTCCCCAGGCGGCTAAACACAGCGAAATTCTCAACTACGGCCCCCTTACGCTGATTCCTGAGCGCTATGAGGCAATTTGGTTTGACGGCACCGTTAAGCTGACCCATCTGGAGTTTGAGCTATTGCACTGCCTGCTCCAGCGCCATGGTCAGACCGTATCTCCTAGCCAAATTTTGCAAGAGGTGTGGGGTTACGAGCCCAACGACGATATCGAAACCATTCGAGTTCACGTACGGCACCTGCGCACCAAGCTAGAGCCTGACCCCCGGCATCCTAAATTTATCAAGACGGTCTATGGGGCTGGCTACTGCTTGGAACTGCCCGCTGTCACCCTAGAGTAGAGCCAATCTAAGGGATGTGGGGCTCCCGGTCCTTTACCCAATGCTGGTCTATTGCCCAGGTTCCAGCTGAGGTATAGAACGCTCCTATATAACCTCAGTTCGAGATAAGGAAAGGAGGGGCTTTGTAAGCTGATATCAACCAAACGATTCAGCAGGCCCCTCCTATGGACAGTCTAGAAGAACTGTTTTGCCATATTGATGATTTCTGCCAGCAGTTCGAGCCGAAATGGCACCGCCTGCTACTGGGTGAAGGCGTGCAGCACCGTCACCGTCAGCGGTCACTGAGCTTGAGCGAGATCATGACAATCTTGGTGTGCTTCCACCAGCAGCACTATCGAAACTACCCTGAGGGAAGGCTCCGCCTACAAAGCGTTCTACTGCAAGCATGTCTGTGTGCACTGGCGAGAGGCATTTCCCGGCCTGGTCAGCTACAACCGCTTTGTAGAATGGATGCCGTCTGCCCTGCTGCCGCTGTGCGTGTATCTGAAGCACTGTTTTGGTACCTGTACCGGCATCAGCTTCATCGATAGCAGCAGCCTCAAGGTATGCCATAACCGCCGGATTCGACGCCACAAGGTGTTTCGAGGCCTGGCCGCTCGTGGCAAAACCTCGGTCGATTGGTTCTTTGGCTTCAAGCTCCATCTGGTGGTTAATGACCAGGGTGAATTGCTCAATATCCAGATTACTCCCGGCAATACCGACGACCGCAAACCCGTGGACGACTTGCTCAAAGACCTCCATGGCAAGGTCTTCGCTGACCGAGGCTATGTCTCTACAGCGCTGGCGCAACGACTATTCGAGACCTATGGCATCGAGTTCTTTGCTAAACCCAAGCGCAATATGAAAAACCACCTGATGCGGCTACTGACAAGTTACTGGCTCGCAAACGCGCCCTTGTCGAAACCGTCATTGACCAGCTCAAAAACATCTCCCAGATTGAGCATTCTAGGCATCGCAGCCCCATCAACTTTATGGTCAATGTCATCTGTGGCTTGATTGCCTACTGTCATCAGCCCAAAAAGCCTTCCCTCAACCTTGACTTCGCCCTTCCTCCATCGGCTTAACCCGAACTCAGGTTATATAAATAGATGCCCAAAAGCAGAGGGTTTCTGAACCCTTCTGCTTTTGGGCATCTATTTGAGGATGATTCCGAGCCTAGTTGACCCACTCTAGTTTTGTAGGGCAAACAAAGTTGGACCCCACAGTTGCCTTTTTTACTGGCGTTAAGCCTTAGTCAGCAGAAAACTGAATGGTGCCGCTGTCAAAGGCTAGGTCTACGAAAAGATTGCCGTCTTGGAAGAAGTAGGTGCCTGAGTTTCCCAGGGCCTGCACAAATGCGCTGCCAATCGACCCCTCAGGTCAGGCAGCTATGGTGATTGCAATAGGCGAGACTTGAAGGGTGCGATCGCCGGTAGTTGTGAAATCGGTTCGGCCTCGGTTACAGTCGGCCCACACCAGCAGCGTACCATCGTCTAAAAATTCAGCGGTGTAGTAATCAGGCTGATCGGCGACCAGCAGCTTGCCATCTGGTACTACGCTGGGTGTTTAATAGTTTTCTTTAAAAAAAGAGCCCGCCTGTTTATACAGGCGGGCTCCTATTAGTAGGCGACCTCAAGACTTGATGCATTGGACATCAGTGAGGTCTTTTTCCTAAGCTTTTCACGAGTGCATCAACCCCTAAGAACTGCTAGGGAAAGACTTTTGCTGCCCAGCCTAGCTCCAGGCTGGGCAACAGAGTGAGGGCTCTTAGCGCTTGCCCAGCCACTTGGCGGCGATCGCACCCACAGCTGCACCTACCATTGGATTGCTCAAAAACTTGAGAATAGTAGGCTGGTCAGCCAGCACTTCTTGAAAGACATCGGGGTGGTTGTGGTAAGCGAAAGCTGCCAGCTTAGAGACGTCGTCTTCATTCATGCGGCCAGTGTGGTGGGTCGATAGCCCCAGCTGTTTCTCTAGATCTCGATCATGAAGACCACGTTCTTTGAGATGCTTGAACAGGTCGCGAGCAACATCGTCCCGCTGTTGGGGCTTGATTTGAGCGATCGCCTTACGCAGCTCAGGCTCCATCTCGCTGGTGGGTATGCGATCGGGGTGAAACCCGCGCCCAAATAATTCCCGGCGCTCACTGCGAGATGAACGATTGGCGAAGTCATCAAAGTTGGCATACTCTTGCTCGGGCTGGGTAGCTTTGGCATCAATGCCTTCGACATTGCCACCAGCCAAGTCATTCATGATTTCGCGTTTATAATCTTTGCTGCTACTCATAGCGTAACTCTCCAAATTTTTGTTTTTTGATTTCAAGTTGACTGGTTTCCACAGCGCTTCAAGACTGAAGAAAACCTCAATATTCAAAGCTTTCCTTCCTCGAGCAACGTAGGAATGTTGCAGTGAAGGGCGCTTTCGAGACTGATAGCTCGATTTAACCGCGCCCTCAAGGAGTGTCGTCACCTATTGGTACTCAACCTGCCGAGTCGTATCGTCGTATTTGGCAGTCAAAATTAGCTCTTTGTCAGGTGCATAGACCAAGACGCTCAGATCCCGATTGGGAAACTTTTTGTGGAACCCCTGCACCAATGACTGGGCTAAGGTTTTTACCTCGCGGGGCTGCACATCGGGTGAGATCACAACGCCAAGCTTGTTGTTGTCACGCACAAAGGCATCGCTGACTAGTCCTTTTGCAGTTTGCATGACCCATCGCCCATAACTTTCACCGCTAGCGGTGTCGCCCCGTTCGAGCTGACTGTAAGCACTAGTAGGCGATAGCTTGGGGGCGGTACTGGTTTGAGTGGCGCTACCACAGGCGCTAGTGGTGAGCAAAATTACTCCCAAACACAGGGCAATTACCCCAAGACGGATAGACTTTAAGAAATTCACGGGTTTTTCCTCAATAACTACAGCACATTTAGCAGTGCTAGCCACGGGCGCGGCCGGATGGCCCATTTCCCAACTTTTAGCTGCTAACTTTCAACGTTTTAGGACTCCAAGGGGTTGGAGGCATGGGGCAATCCAGCTGCCTTGGGCACCTCCCCTCCTCGACGAGAATCGTCGTGAGGGTAAGCTTCATCCATGGGATGGTCGACTCGGTTGTAAGGATTGCCTCGCCCTTGGGTGACATCAGCAGCCCCATTGAATGTGGCGTTGGGAGAACCACTTCTGGCGTAAGCTGCATCGGCTGGAGTCTCGTAAACTCCCCAATCTTCAATGCCCGCCGCCCTGAGGGTGCGTTCTGCCCGAGCAATTTCGGGCTCAGTGTCTTTGAGCATAACGAGATATTCGCCTTGGGCTATGCGATCGCGGTATTGCTTGGCCCGGTGCTCAGGAATGCCTAAACCAACTAATGCACCCGCTACACCACCAGCCGCAGTTCCGGCAGCCCCGCCTATCAGCGTAGACATTACCGCAGCGGCCTCTCCTGCCAGGACGGCAGGGCCAACGCCAGGAATAACTAATGTGCCAAGGCCCACCAGTAGACCGGTGACCCCTCCCAACACACCGCCTGTCACCGCGCCAACGGTACCAGCTTTGTCGGCATGGTTGCCAGCCTCGTCGGTTACTTCAACCCCTGCGATCGCGCTTTGCCGCTCGGAGTCTTTAGCAATTACCGACACGTGACTCATGGCAAAGCCTGAGTCGCTAAGAGACTGTAAAGCCGATGCCGTTTTAGGACGGTTGGAGAAAATACCTACCGCTCGTCTGTGTTGTGAAGCCATATTATGCTTCCTCCGTGTTGTGCGAAGCCAACAGCTATTGCAAAGTTGGCGATCGCTGCGTTAGTTAACATCCTATAGATTTTGGCCGATTAGCCTTATCGCTCATTAGAGGGATCATAAATTGTAGAAAGGAGGAGATCTCATGGTGAGGTACTGTTCGTAGGCGTTGCCCTTAATGGGTTTGGTCAAGTTAGCGATCGCTAGCAATCTGCATCTTCTCAATTAATTAAACCTAAGTAATTATCAATTGAAGAATATTCTTCAGAAAATCTAGAGACTTCTCACCCCTTTGCGGTCAGATAGCGTGTGAGATGGGGGATGTAGAGTTTAGTTATCTGACAGAAACAAGGCGAAATTCTTGTAAGCCACTCATTACTTCGATTGGTACTAGTCCTTGTGGTAGAACATTGTTTGGATCAAATCACTCATTGAGTAGAGGGTAGTGCTTAGGGCTGCCGCTAAACTAAAACCTGAATATTTTGACTACTGAGGTTAATCTCATGACTGATAAAGAGCATAAGTCTTACGCCGAGAAGAACGAAGAGCGCATTACAGAGTTTGTCGACAACATTAACGAAAAGGGGGAAAAGAAGCGGGAAGAAAAGAAAAAGGAAGCTGAGTCCGAAGTGTCTGAATAGTGACAACGACGTAGTTGGCAACAATCCGCTATGAGAAAGCGCCGCTGAATGAATATCATTCAGCGGCGCTATTTGTGATAACGCTAATTTTACGAGTGCTATAGCAGCGGTTAATTACCTCTGTATAGCAAAAATTTTAGACAAGGAACGAGAACGCTTGCACTATTTCATGAAGCTGCCTCCACTGAAAACTGGCGAAATTATCAATTCGTTAGGCTAGGGTTAGTCTGATGATGTTACCAGCGCCTTGAATTGCAAATAGGCTTGCTCTGGCGTGAGCGGCTCTTGGTGCTCATCGGGAATATAGAATTGCCGGGAGTCGGCAAAGTGGCGCACGACAAAGCTGTGGATTAACCCCTGCTGTAAAGCCTGATTGCCGAGATCTTCTGCCGCGTCTGCCAAGCTTTGCTCGTCATGAAAGGTGGGTTGATTAGTAAGCATAGTTTATTCCTTAGTGAAAAATAAAATTTTGGCTTTGAGTGCAGTCAATTTGAGACTTAAAACGACTTAACTAAATCACCTTAGCTATCCTCTGGGCTAGCCGCATGGATAAGGTCGGCGTGGTCTGCATTGGTTGGACGAACCGTGATGAGGTCAGCTGTTGGGTGCGGGACAAAATCCATCTGGTCAAGAACGACGGGTTTACCTTGCCGAATGGATCCATGCAGGGCATGGATGATGCGGATATCGTTAAGCCCTTCTATCCCCGAAGGCTCCGGGTCTTTGTTCTGCATAATGCAGTTGGAGAAATAGGTAAACTCAGCGGCCAGCTGGCTATGGGGATCAAAGATCTGCTGGGAGGATTCGTTATTAATGGTTAAGTGGTGGGTGATTTCTGCATCCCACGCATAGGCCGACTCGAGCCGCAGATCGCCCTTGGTGCCAATGATGTGATAGGTCGAAACGGGACTAGCCCCAAAACTGACGGTAAAGTTTGCCAGTTGCTGATCGGGAAAGCGGAGTATGACACTGATCATTTCGTCGACTTCACGAAACCGCTCTTCGCTGTTATTGGCCGCCATAGCAAGCACTTCAACGGGTTCAGAGTGAAACAAATATCGGGCAGCGTTAATGCAGTAGATGCCGATGTCTTCTAAGGCACCACCGCCGGTTGCTTGTCGAAGCCGAATATTGTCTCCCTTAACTTGTTGCGAGAAGACGGAATTAAAAATGCGAGGTTGCCCAATTTGCCCTGATTGGACGATCTCAACGGCTTGCATATTGGCTGGGTCAAGATGGAGTCGGTAGGCAATCATTAGCTTGACGCCGTTGCTTTGGCAGGCCTGAATCATGCGCTCACCTTCAGCTACGGTGGTGGCCATCGGTTTTTCGCACAGCACGTGAATGCCCTGGTTTGCTGCCCGCACAGTGTACTCACAGTGCAGATGGTCGGGCAACGCGATATAGACGGCATCTACGGCTCCACTTCTGAGGCAATCTTCGTATTCTTCATAGCTGTAGGTATGCTGAATTCCATAGTTCTGGCTAAGTTCTTGCAGCTTGGCGGGATCGTCAGACACTAAGGCCACGACTTCGGAGTTTTCAGAATTGGGGAAGGAGGGTAAGGCTGCGGCCTGGGCAAACCAGCCAAGCCCCACCACCGCGTAGCGTATTCGGTTTTCTGGGGAGGATTGAACCCCTTCTGAGACAGGACGATCGCCAACTGAAGTTTGAGACGCAGTCATGGTGTGAACTCCAAGACGACTGACATTGCGATCGCAGCTGCTCTCCACAGCAGGGCAATCCACGGGGATCAATGCCTTCAGCCTAAGCACCAGAGCCGAGTTTAGCCTCTGACAGGTGAGGCAGATTAGACATAGATGCGGCTCTGCCTTTAGTTAGAAAAAGACCACCACACCAATGCTTAAGAACTTAGGTGAGAGGGTTAAGGAAATCAGTTAGAGAAAGGTGATTGAGCGATCGCCAAAGGCTTTAAAGAACCACTCTTGAACCCAAAAAAGACTGTATCTGCGGGCTGATGAGGATTGCTGGCAAAAGGCAAAGGATGAAGCCAGGCACACACACAATGCCTGCATTTGGTTGGTTAGGAGACCTAATGGCAGCACAACTTACCCATAGAGGCATTGGTTTTTTCTCTCAGGAAGACCAGGCAGAGCAAGCGGTTAGAGCCCTAGAAAAGACTGGCTTTGCCATGAATCACGTGTCGATTTTAGCTAAGCAGCTAAAAAATGATGTGGTAGCAGGAGGGGCAACCACAGGCCATCGAGTCAAGGGCCAGGATATCAATGCCTCCCAGCGCTGGTCAGAGGACGCTTTGACGGGTGCCCTTTGGGGCGGATTGCTAGGTGGGTTGAGCAGTCTAGCGATACCAGGCGCTGGGACTGTGATCGCTGTCGGTGCCCTTGGCACGGCTTTTTTAACTGTTATGGCTGGGCAAGGGGCAGGAGCCGTCGCACTCATGAACTTAAAGGAGAGACTGAAGTCTTTAGGCCTTCCTGAAGATCAGGTCGGAGCTGCTAGCGATCGCCTCCTTGGCGAAGATTTTATGGTGGTAATAGATGGCTCCCAGGACAACCTTAACCAGGTCGAGCCACTCCTGATAAAACACAATATTCAAACCTGGGGCGTCTACCCTAAGCCTTAGACCTGAATCGAAAAGTTGCTTTAAAGTTCCTTTAAGGAATCAAGTTACCTTCTCTAAACTTTGGTATTCCCTCAAATTTTCTCATTTTGGAAATCATCAAAGTTTAGAAACTCACCAGCTTGATTTCTGAGTTTAGGCTTTGAACAAAAAGCTCAAAAATGAGCAATTAAAAGTCAAAATTCTCCTTTTTTCATTGTCCTTAAACCCTAAACCTCAACAAACCCATGAATCCAACACAATTGAGTCACGAACTCCGCAAAGGGAGCAGCCCCGATCTAGAGAGACGCCGTCAGATCATCGGCTTGTCCATGCTGGGGGCAGCGATCGGAGAAGTCATTACCCTATACCAAACCGGGGTAGTCAAAGAGCTACCCAGCCTACCCGGCCCGCTTTTTGATGCTAATAAGGTCGATGCTTCTGAGTACGCCTACAGCCGCTTCAATAGCCCCGATGGACCATTGATGACGGTCAACTACGGTATTACCGCCTGGCTAGCCTCGATGGGCGGCGAAAACCGAGTGCGAGAGCAGCCGCTGATTCCTTTAGCGATGGGGGCTAAACTTTTGTTTGATGCCTTTTTGACTGCGGAACTAGCGCGGGAAGAATGGGCAGAGAACAAGGCCCTGTGTGAGTACTGCCAAGTAGCGACGCTGGCAACGTTTGCGTCACTTGCGATCGCAATCCCAGAGATAACCACTGCCGTTCAAACCCTGATGGCAAAGACTGATTAACCCAATCCGTAGAATGACCTCATTATGCCGTGCCACACCAACCAACAGTGTGAGCACGGCTCTAGCCCAACACCTTAACTATGGTAGTTGGCCCCAGTTCGCTATACCAACCTCAGGGAAAGGCGACACAAGTAATTTCTGCCCAAGGATAGGTAAAAAAACAGAGGCTTTATCATCACATTAAGACATATTAAGAAGAAAAAGGTGTGGTTATGGCCTCCGTTGAGTTTAAGCTGTTCGCTCCCTATAACAAGGGCGCAGTTTTGACTGGTTCCTTTACCAAGGGCGAAGATATCCCTATGGAGAAAGGAGAAGACGGCTATTTTCGTGCCCAAGTTGACTTAGACGATGGTCACTACGACTACAAGTTTCGGGTTCAGTCTAAAAGCTTTTTTCTAGAACCCGATCAGTGGATTGAGGTCATGGATCCGAAAGCTAGTCACGTAGACGAGAGCAATCAAACCGCTGTTTTGCGTGTTAAAGACGGCGCACCTATAGTTGACGATTATGTTTGGCATCATGACGATAAAGCGCTACCACAAAACGAAGAGCTGATTATCTACGAAATTTTAGTTAGCGATTTTTCTGGCGGAGAGGATGATTCCAATCTGCGCGGACAGCTTGAGCATATTACCGAAAAGCTTGACTACCTCTGCGAGCTAGGGATCAATGCCATTGAGCTGATGCCAATCCAAGAATTTCCCGGTGAGCAGGGTTGGGGTTACAACACTCACCATTATTTCGCAGTAGAGTCAGCCTATGGCAGCAGCAAAGACTTCAAACATTTAGTAGATGAGTGCCATGCTCGGGGTATTCGAGTCATTCTAGATATTATTCTCAACCATTCGGGCTCCGAGGCGCCGCTGACAAAAATTGATTACAACTATTGGTATCGGAGCGAACCTAAAGACCCTGAACAAAATTGGGGACCAGAGTTCGATTACGATCACTACGACGAAAACTTGAATCTATGCCCCGCTCAGGAGTTCGTCAAAGACGTTCTGCATTTCTGGATTGCGGAGTATCACATCGACGGTTTTCGATTTGATGCCGTCAGTCAAATGGGCCACTTTGAGTTTCTGGGACAGCTCACTGATGAAACAAGCAGGCAGGCTCAGCCCAAACCCTTCTACAACATCGGAGAACTCATTCCCGAATCTCCCGATGCCACCAATTTAGAAGGACCCCTCGATGCTTGCTGGCGCGATGGATTTCTGCATCAGCTGCGGCCCGTGCTGTGGGGAGACGAGACTGATATAGAAACCGTTAAAGAGTTAGTTGATGCCAAGCGATCGGGCTATCAAGGGGCTGTCAACGCCATTAACTACCTGAGCAACCACGATCACGATCGCTTAATGGTGCAGCTTGCCAACCATGAAATCTTCGACGAAACCGCCTTTAAGCGAGCGAAACTGGGAGCTGTTTTGGTGATGACCGCTATGGGCGTGCCCTTGATCTGGATGGGAGAAGAGTTTGGAGCCCACCAGCCCAAAACCTTAGAATCAGCCAAGATTGACTGGTCACTGCTGAAGAACGATCGCAACCACGACCTAATGCAGCACTACCGAGGGCTGATTAATCTGCGCAAAGACAACCATGCTCTGCGTACCGAAAATGTAGAATTCTTCTACGAGGATCCAGACTCTAAAGTGCTGGCCTATATTCGCTGGAACGATGAGGGAGCGCGTGTTGTTGTTGTCATCAATTTCTCAGACCAATATCTAGCTGACTACGAAGTCCAAAACTTTCCTCAAGGAAGTACATGGCACGAATGGATTAGCGACTACGATGTCGAAGTCCATGATGGTGTTTGGGTAACGGACCTACCCGAATACGAAGCAAAAGTACTAGTTTAGAGGGCTGCTGCGAAGGAAACAATTGTAGTCCGAGTAACTGATTTCGCTTCTTCGACCTCGCTGAACATAGGGACAGATTCAAGGCTTGATTTTTCAAAAGACGCAAAGATGTGGCAAAAAGTTATGTTTTTGCCACATCTTCACCTGTAGAGCAGAATCTTGAAACCTATCCTTAAGGTATGGTATTGCTGCCGCTGCTTATTCCTCCCTAGGGAATAGGCAGATACTCCCCAAGGAAGACGAAATAGACTGGGCCAGTGATTAGACTCCTGGTAGAGCAGGGGTTACCCTTGAGCTACTCCACAGCTTCAACATTTTGTGTTGAAGACCCTACCTAGTCAGCCCTAGCCGAAGTGGGATAGCAACGGCTATCAATCTTTGCTAGGAAATAGCTCCTACCTTCAAAATTTTGGAGGCTGAGCACTGTGCCTGCGTCAAAACGGGTAAGGGCAAGACGGAGATGTTTTGAGTTAGCAACGACACGTCTTACCCTTCACTGACAAACGTACTGCCTGGATTCGGTCAATCCACAGATTTTTCCGTTTCTCCTGGCAGGAGCGAAATGACTGACATCCTGGTGGTTTTGAGCAATGTTAACATTACGAATTCAGCAGATCGCTGAGTATTGACAGTATAGTTTTGTACCTAAGAGGCAGCATGGAAACACGAGAAACTCAACAAAATCAGCAGGGTGGTGACGTTCCCTACCCAAATATTCCACCGCTGATTGACAGTCGCGCCACAGAATATCACGGCACTGGCATCACCAGCACTGTCGCTATTTTGGGCCACCCCATTCATCCGATTATTGTAATTTTTCCGATCGCATTTCTCAGCGGCGTGGCTGGTACCGACTTGGGCTACTGGCTAACCAAAGGTGAATTTTGGGCTCAGGCGTCGATTTGGCTGCTAGGGGTGGGGCTGCTGTCTGGGGTCGCCGCCGCCGTAATTGGCATGTTTGACTTCGTCCGCATTCCCAGGGCGCGCAAACGTCAGGCGGGCTGGTTGCACATGGGGCTAAACGTGGCGGTGTTGGTATTGAGTATTGGCAACTTTGCGCTGCGGTTGGGCAACCCAGAGACGGCTATTTTGCCAACTGGCTTCGTGTTGTCTTTGGTGGTGTCGGTACTGCTACTGGCCAGTGGTTGGTTTGGCGGTGAGCTAATGTTCCGCCATAAGGTAGGGATTGTAGGGCCGGGTGAAACCCACGTGTCCTAACGGAGTTTGTATCAATTCAATCCTAGGCTAGTTTGACTGCCCCCAAACCCATTGGGGCAAACCCCGTTTGATTTCATAACGTGGCCTCTTTTGGCGATGGGGGTGGTTGACTTCAAGATTTGGTCCGAGGCCCTAATTTAAGGAAGTGTAGAGATTTTTCATGGAGCTTAAACCACTTAACCAGCAGGTTGTCGTTGTAGTGGGGGCCTCTAGCGGTATCGGTCGCGATGCTGCCCTGAAGTTGACCCAGCGCGGCGCTAAAGTTGTCGTGGCGGCACGCAACGAGAGCGGATTAGCGTCGCTGGTAAAAGAAATCCAGCAGCTAGGCGGAGAGGCGATCGCCGTCACTGCCGATGTAGCCCAATTTGAGCAGGTCAGCGCGATCGCCGATGCCGCGATCGCTAGTTTTGGCCGCATCGACACCTGGGTGCACTGCGCTGCCGCTGGCATCCTCGCCCCCTTCGAAACCATGACCATTGAAGAATTTCGCCGGGTGATTGACGTTACCCTGATGGGTCAGGTTTACGGGGCAAAGGTGGCCTTGCCTCACCTAAAACAAGCGGGACGAGGTTCGCTGATCGCCATTTCGTCCATGGAGGGGCGGCGGGCACTGCCGTTGCAGAGCCCCTACTCCACGGCTAAGCACGGGTTAGAGGGCTTTCTCGAATCGCTGCGGGTAGAGCTAGAGCATGAAGGAGCTGCCATCAATGTCACCAGCATTAAGCCAGCGGTGATCAACACTCCCTTTTACAACCACATGCGCACCAAAGTCGGCGTCAAGCCCACAGGCATTCCGCCCTACTACGACCCGAGCCTGGTCACCGACGCCATTCTCTATGCTGCTGAGAACCCAATTCGTGACTATATCGTAGGGGATGTCGGTCGCTTGCTCGACTGGGGCCAGCGGTTGTCGCCCGGACTGATGGACGTTGCTCTCAACTTAGTTGGCTTTCGCGGTCAGCGCACCGACGATCTTAAAGCTCCCCAGGCTCCAGATGGTCTGTTTGAACCCATGCCGGGCTATGAGCAGGTGAAGGGAGACTTTAACCACCTCACCGTGCCCAGCTTGTCGGATTGGCTGCTCAAACTCATATTTGGGAACCGAACCTAACTGACGGCAGAATGCCTGTCGAGCTAACGCTGAGGGACGGATAGGCTGGTTGGCATAATCTAAACCCGTCGACAGAGCAAGTCTTGCACGGGTTCTATTGGTCACCCAGCCCCGTTGCTCAGAAACGTTGACGGTTAAAGCCGGCAACTAACCCAGTCCACTCAAGCCTAGAATTCTAGATTTTGTCTCAATTCGATGGATGAAGGAGATTCAAGATGAAGTACCGGCAGTTGGGAGACAGCGACCTCACCGTCTCGGAGCTGGCCCTGGGGTCGTGGTTGACCTACGGCGGTGGGGTCGAGCGGCAGCAGGCGGAAGCCTGCGTACACAAGGCTTTTGATGTCGGCATTAACTTCATTGATACGGCCAATGTCTACGGACGCGGGGCCGCTGAGTCGTTTTTAGGGGAGGTATTGCGAGGGCGCGGGCGCAGCTCCTACGTGCTGGCCACCAAGGTCTTTTTCCCCATGTCGCCAAGCGACAAGGGGCTGTCAGCGGCGCAAATTCACAAACAAATCGACGCTTCTTTGCAGCGTTTGGGCACCGACTATGTCGACCTCTACCAGTGCCATCGCTACGACCCCAACACGCCGCTTGAAGAAACCATGACCGCCCTCACCGAGGTGGTGCAGCAGGGCAAGGCCCGCTATATCGGCTTTAGCGAATGGAGCCCCGCCCAGATTCAGGCGGCGCTGGGCCTGCCCAACGTAGAAAAGTTTGTCTCTAGCCAGCCCCAATACTCCATGCTGTGGCGGCAGCCCGAGGCCGAAGTATTTCCCCTCTGTGCCGACCACGGTATCGGGCAGATTGTCTGGTCGCCCCTAGCCCAAGGAGTGCTCACCGGCAAATACAAGCCTGGAGCGCCGCCGCCCTCAGACTCCCGCGCTGCCAACGACAAAATGAATGGGTTTATGAGTGAGCTGAGGAGCGATCGCGTTCTCAGTGCCGTGCAAAACCTCCAGCCTATCGCCCAAGGGCTCAACCTCTCCATGGCTCAGCTGGCCCTCGCCTGGATTCTACGCGATCGGCGGGTGACATCGGCCATTATCGGAGCCAGCCGTCCCGAACAGGTGGCTGACAATGCCGCTGCCTCTGGGGTTGATCTCAGCTCTGAAGTATTGCAGGAGATCGACCGGGTCCTGGCTCCAGCCCTGCCGCAGGCGGCAAGGGCGTGAAGCGTTTAGTTTAGACGCGATTTTTCTAAATTCCCTTACCCTGCGAGAAATCGTAAATTACTACCAAAGACTGACGGCGACGGCGAAAAAACTTGGAACAATTTTTCAATGCACAAGGCTTCATTTAGCCTCAAAAAGTTTCATTCAGGTTGAGACCTGACCCTAAAATGCACGATAGCTGGATGATAATTGGGGGAATAACCTTCCTGGTTGCCCTAGGTAGCAGTTTTATTCGACCCCGAGATATCTCATGGGGAAAGCGCCTCGATCGCCCTAGGTGGCTCTTCTTTGAACCCGCTATCCCGCTGATTTGGACGGTGATTTTTGCCTGCGGAGCGTTCTCGGCCACCTATGTTTGGCAAGACGATCCGGGTAGTTCTAAAACTTGGCTGTTGATGGGTTTCTATCTATTGGTGGAAATCATTACCGTCGCCTATATTCCTGCCACGCTGTGGTTTAGAAGCCTGAAAGTTGGCACTGTGCTAGGCGGGCTGGGGGTGGTTTTAGGCGTTCTGCTCACGCTCATAGTTTTTCCGATCTCTGAGTATGCTGCCCTGCTCCTCCTGCCCTACGTGCTCTGGAGTCCGGTTGGCACCTACACCACCGGCCAGATGATCGACCTTAATCCCAGCGCTGGCTAGTCGAGTAGCACCCTATGCAAACCTACGACGTAATTTTGATTGGGGCTGGCCACAACGCCTTGGTCTGTGCCGCCTATCTGCTAAAAGCGGGCTACTCAGTTTTACTGCTAGAAAAAAACTCAATCCCCGGTGGGGCTGCCACCACCGAAGAGATCATGCCAGATCAGGCACCTGGGTTTCACTTCAACCTCTGTGCGATCGACCATGCTTTCATCCATCTCGGGCCTGTCGTGCAGGAACTAGAGCTGCATAAGTATGGTCTGGAATACCTCTTTTGTGATCCGCTGGTGTTTTGTCCCCATCCCGATGGTAAATACTTCTTTGCCCACAAATCGGTAGACAAAACCTGTCAAGAAATCGCCTATTTTAGCCCCAAAGATGCCCAGCGATATCAGGAGTATATCGACTTTTGGCAGCGCCTAATTTCGGCAGTTGGCCCTATCTTCAATGCGCCGCCTAAATCCTTGATCGACATTCTTGCCAACTACAGTCTGACTAATGTCAAAGACCTGGTTTCACTGCTCGGCTCCGATCGCAAAACCCTAGATTTGTTTCGCACTCTGTTTACCAGTGCCGAAGATGTCATTCAGGAGCACTTTGACGCCGAATTTCTCAGGGCTCCTCTAGCCCGCATGGCCTCGGAGCTAAGTGTGCCCCCCTCCCAAAAGACCAGCGCCATCGGAGGCATGATGATGGCTATGCGCCATCATCCTGGTGTGGCTCGGCCCAAAGGCGGCACCGGTGCCTTGACCGCTGCTCTGGTGCGGCTAGTGACCAGCCTAGGCGGCCAAATTTGGACTGAAAAACCCGTTACCAAAATCTTGATCGACCAGGGCAAGGCGGTGGGAGTGAGGGTGGCAAACGGCGAGGAGTATCGTGCCCAAAAGGGAGTGATTTCTAGCCTGGATGCCAAGCGGGTGTTTCTTCAACTAGTTGATGCCGCCGATGTCGATGAGGCCGATGAGATATTGCGCGATCGCCTTCAGCGGCGGGTCACCAGCCACAACGACGCCATTATGAAAATCGACTGTGCCCTATCTGAGCTGCCCCGCTTTGAGTATCACCAGCACCGCGATGACTACTGGACTGGGGCTGTTTTAATCGCCGACTCGATCGATCACGTGGAGCTAGCCCACAGCGATCCCCACATTGGTCGCATCCC
This sequence comes from Nodosilinea sp. WJT8-NPBG4, assembly GCA_019359285.1. Classification (GTDB taxonomy): domain Bacteria; phylum Cyanobacteriota; class Cyanobacteriia; order Phormidesmidales; family Phormidesmidaceae; genus Nodosilinea. Next base: position 18,403 of record JAHHHQ010000056.1, on the reverse strand, counting down.
CGACGAAAATCCCTCAATGTATGCGGTGATTCCCTCGCTGCTTGACCCCTCCCTGGCTCCGCCCGGACAGCACACCCTCTGGATTGAGTTTTTTGCGCCCTACGCCATCAAAGGGGCAGAAGGCACAGGTCTAATGGGCACCGGCTGGACCGAAGACCGCAAACAGCAGGTGGCCGATCGTGTACTAAACAAGCTGGCCACCTACGCCCCCAACCTCAAGTCGTCCATCATTGCCCGCCGGGTCGAAAGCCCCGCCGAAATTAGCGCTCGTCTCGGCGTCGAAAAAGGCAACTATTACCACTTCGACATGACGCTAGATTTGATGATGCCCTTTCGCCCCCTGCCAGAGATTGCTAACTATCAGACCCCTATTGAGCAGCTCTTTTTAACCGGGGCAGGCACCCATCCTGGAGGTTCAATCTCGGGCATGCCGGGCCGCAACTGCGCTCGCCAGTTTTTACAGCAGCAAAACCCCTTAGGAATTCTCGGTCAATGGCTCTCTGGGTCGTGATGCTAGATCGCCTTAACAATGGCATCCCATCCCTAGGGCTCTCCCGATGTAGAAAAGCCTGTGAGTCAAAACCTCATTAGGCTTTTTTGCAAGAATCGCGGCTGTAGCCTATCACCCTCATGCACGGTGTTATCAGCCGCCTGACCATAACCATGCCCAACATTCCTATAAAATTTGGGGAGGTTCTGGCAGGCACGCGTTATGAAAATTGATGTAGTTGGGCATGCTAGAGCAACCGTTTGTCAACTACCGAAATGTTTATCCAACGCGAAAAAAATGTCATGTTGTGGGGCGCTACCCTGGTCATCTCGACCGGTATCCTTTTGGGCGGTGGCGCAGCGCGCGCTAAAAACCAGGCCTGTACCCAATCACAGACAATGCCTGGGCACTGCCTCAGCAAATCCCCCAAGATGCGGGTGGCACAGGGCATGCTCGCCGGCGCTTTTGCCAGTGGTGGCGCGCTGATGATGATCGAGTTGGGAAAAATTTCAAAACGCTAAGTGGTCAGCATATTTATGATGATAAAACCCCAGGCCGTTTGGTAGCAGGCGAGCCGACGACAGAGCCGCACCCAACGCGGTTGCCGTTAGTTACCGCCAGGACCATAGCTACCATGGCTGAAACCCTTGCAGGACAAGGCGTTTCCCTAAGATTAATTAAGGTGCGCCTCAACCTAGTTGGTTGGCGCGCACTCTGTCGATTTATGTAGTCAGTAGCCAGAGGCGTTAGCTCAACCCAGAAGGAACAGATAACCGCTATGGATGCGGTCGGGGGTCGCAGTGAAATTTGCCAGCCTGGTCAACCACACGGCCCAGTAGGTCTATAGCTTGGATCAAAGGCTAAAGGGCGTTGCCAAATCCGGGTATGAACCTACCCAATTCGCCCTTACCCTTATTTTTTTAACAGGCACCCACCGGTAGGGGGTGTCGAGATTGCCTAATGCTGTGGTACATCTGTGAAAATGCCTAGGCTGTGGTCAAACGGATCTGCGATGAATCGAATCACAAATACGCTCCGCAGCCTTGGTTTGCCAATCTTTTTCATGCGATCGCCTCGGCAGCGGTTTGCACGCTCGCCGGTTGAGGTTATCACTCAGTTGAGCGTTTTAGCGCAGAGCGCAAATCGTTGGAAAGAGGGACAAATCCAGCTGTTACCTGCGGCCTTAAAGCAAACTGAGCCTAAGCGGCATGATAGGGGCGATCGCGGCCTAGATCTATCGACCAAATATTGCTCAAGCTGAGGACAGAGACACTATGACTGACCGCCCTCCAAGTCACTCTGGTCTGGCCAATCATGGGTTACCCCAAAAGCGTACTTCAGTGTTGACCGAAGCAGATGTTCTAATCACCGCAGCGCTAGCAGATCGACCGGTCAGACAGCCAAACCCAGAGGCCGAAAATCAAGCCTTTGCCACGCTCGCTCAACAGCTGGCCGACGACCCACAGTCAAGGCTCAAAACCCTGGTGCAGACTATCAAAGAACTTTGCCCAGCCGACACGGTGGGCGTGAGCTTGCAGGAGACCCTCGCCGATGGCTCCTTGGAGTTTCGATGGGTGGCGATCGCAGGTGCCGGGGCACAAACGGCAGCGCTCAGCGACTTCAGCCCCTGGGGCATGGCGGTGCGCTGTGGGCAACCACAACTCTATGCCCATCCCGAACGCTATTTTACCAACCTGGGTCAGTTGCCGCTTCCCATCGTTGAGGCTCTGCTGGTGCCGATTTGCGTAAACGATCAACCGCTCGGCACCCTTTGGCTGCTGTCTCACAATGAGCAGCGGCTGTTTGATAGGGAAGATCTACGCTTGGCGACCGGTCTGGCGGGGTTTGCGGCGGCGGCGTTGCAGAGCATGCAGCTGCGTCAGGCGGCTGGGTTAGCCTTACAGTCTCAGCAAGCCCTGCAAGAGAGCGAAGCGTTCAACCACAGTATTTTTGAGAGTAGTGCTGACTGTATCAAAGTCCTCGATCTTGAAGGCTGCCTACTCTCAATGAATGGTCCAGGGCGCTGTCTGATGGAGGTTGAAGACTTCACCCCTTTGCTTGGCACCGCTTGGGTTGAGTTTTGGCAAGACTCCGAGCAGGCGAATGCTGCCCAGGCTCTAGAAACGGCGAAGGCGGGTGGAACAGGTCAGTTTAGTGGATATTGCCCAACCTTAAAGGGAACACCGAAATGGTGGGACGTGGTAGTGACCCCTATTTTGGATGTCTCGGGTCAGCCGAAGCAGTTGCTGGTTGTTTCACGGGATATTAGCGATCGCAAACGGGTAGAACAAGCCTTGCAGGCAAACGAGGAGCAGAGCCGGAATATTCTGGCGAGCATTAGTGATGCCTTCGTTGCCCTGGATCAGAACTGGCAGTTTACCTATGTGAATCCAACTGCTGAAACGCTTCTGGGCTATGCTTCTGGCGATTTGACAGGGAAAGATTTTTGGGAAGAATTTCCAGGTCTGGCAGACAGGGAACTGGAACAACTGCATCGGCGAGTGATGGGCGATCGCGTGGCGGAGTCACTTACGGCGTTTTATCCCGACCACGATCGCTGGTATGAAGTGCGCTCCTATCCAGCCGCAGATGGGGGGATCACTATCTATTTTACCAATGTCACCGATCGCAAGCAAGCTGAAGCCGCCTTGCAGGAAAGCGAAGCGCAGAGCCAGAATATCTTGGAGAGCATCACCGACGGATTCTTCGCGCTCGACCAAGATTGGCGGTTTACCTACGTAAATCCGCAGGCAGAACGCATTCTTAATCGAACTCCAGGCGATCTGCTCAACCAGGTGATCTGGGAAGTATATCCGGGCACCATCGGCACGGAATTTGAGCGAGCCTATCGCCAAACCGCCAGCGAGCGAATTGCTTCTTCGTTTGTCTCGTTTTATCCTGACCACAACTGTTGGTACGAAGTCTACGCCTATCCTGCCGCAGACGGAATCACGGTCTACTTTAGAAACGTCACTAATCGAATTCAAACCGAAGCCGCCCTGCGCCAGTCTGAGGAACGCTACCGAACACTGTTTGAGTCGATCGATGAAGGCTTTTGTGTGGTTGAAGTTCTGCTCGATGCTCACGACAGGCCGATCGACTACCGCGTTTTGGAAGTTAACCTAGCCTTTAAGCAACAAACCGGACTGCAACACGCCGTTGGTAAAACAGCGCGTCAGCTCAATCTAGAGGAGCACTGGATTGAGATTTACGGTCGAGTTGCGCTGACAGGTGAAGCCACTCGGTTTGAAAATAGCTCTAAAACCCTCGGTGATCGCTGGTTTGATGTGTATGCCTGCCGCATGGGTGAGCCAGAAGCGCGAAAAGTGGCGATCATCTTCAAAAATATTAGCGATCGCAAGCAGGCCGAAGAATTTTCCCAGCGCACCGCCGCGTTTGATGCGTTCCGCGTCTCGCTTACCGACGCGCTTCGCTCCCTGGCCGACCCAGTCGAGGTGCAGGCTACCGCCAGCCATGTGCTAGGTGAATACCTAGGCGCGAACCGCGTCGCCTACTTTGAGGTGTGCGGGGCCGATTACATGGTTGAGCAAGATTATGTCAACGGTGCCTCAGCCATGGCCGGGTGCTACCCGATCGATTCCTTTGGGCCAACGCTGCTAGCAGCCTACCGTGCCGGTCACACCGTGGCCGTGGCTGATGTGCAGGCCGATCCCCACCTGTCTGCAACTCAGCGCTCGGCCTATGCCGCGGTTCAGATTGGGGCCTACATCGGCATTCCCCTGATCAAGCACGGTGAGTTTGTGGCGGGGCTGGCCGTTCACGTCGCCCAGCCCCGGGTATGGACCCCAGATGAAGTAGCCCTGGTGGAAGAAGTCGCCGAGCGTACCTGGGCCGCCGTTGAACGCGTCCGCGCCGAGCTAGCCCTACAGCAAACCTCCGCCGAGCTAGAGCGACAGCTGCACCGGTTTGACGCGATCGCCACCTCCGTCCCTGACCTCATTTACACCTTCGATCGCGCAGGACGCTTCACCTACTTCAATCCGCAGCTGCTCGACTTCTTCCAAAAAACCTCGGCCGAGGTGCTGGGCAAAACCCTTTTTGAAATAGACGGCTATCCGGCAGATTTAGCCACCAAAATCCACGCTCAGATTCAACAGGTGATCGAGACCCGCCAGCCCCTCAAGGATGAAACAGCCTTCACCAGTGCATCAGGTTCAGGCAACTATGAATATGTTTTAGTGCCGCTTTTCGACGCGGACGGTGCAGTCGAAGCCGTCGCTGGCGTGTCCCGAGACATCACCCATCGCAAACAGACAGAGAAAAACCTACGGGAGAGTAAAGAACGCTTTCGGATGCTAGCTGATCAGATGTCGCAGTTTGCTTGGATGGCAGACAAAACCGGCTCGATCTTTTGGTACAACCGCCGCTGGTTTGAGTATACTGGCACCACCCTTGAATCAATGCAGGGCTGGGGTTGGCAACAGGTTCATCATCCAGAACACGTCGATCGCGTGGTCGAGCATTTCCGCGACTGCATTGAAGCTGGCAAAGAATGGGAGGACACCTTTCCGCTGCGCAGCCAAGATGGTACCTACGGTTGGTTTCTGTCTCGCGCCGTCCCCGTTAGAGATGCAGCAGGGAACATTCTGCGCTGGTTTGGCACCAACACAGACATTACTGAGCGCCTGCAAGTCGAGCAACAACGAGAGCAACTGCTGGAGCAAGAACAAGCCGCCCGTGAAGCAGCCGAACGGACAAACCGACTTAAAGATGAATTTTTAGCCGTTCTGTCTCACGAACTCAGGTCGCCGCTCAACCCGATCCTGGGCTGGGCTAGACTGTTGCGCGGTGGCAAGCTAGACCCGGTGAGGACGGCTGAAGCCTTGGCCACGATCGAGCGCAACGCCAAACTTCAGTGCCAACTCATCGACGACCTGCTCGACATTTCTCGCATTATGCAGGGCAAACTGGTGCTGAATGCGACTCCGGTGAGCTTGGCGTTTATCATTTCGTCGGCGATCGAAACCGTACAGCTAGCGGCAGATGCCAGACGCGTTGCCATTGAAGTTTACAGTGAGCCCAACGTTGGTCAGGTTGTTGGCGATGCAGGCCGCCTGCAACAGGTGGTGTGGAACCTCCTGACCAACGCCGTGAAATTTACGCCCGCTGGCGGTAGGGTTGACGTTCGCCTCACCCAAGTCAACCATCAGGCTTGGCTCCAGGTGAGCGATACCGGCAAAGGCATCACCCCAGAATTTCTGCCCTACGTCTTCGAGCATTTCCGGCAGGAGGATGGAGCGACAACCCGCAAGTTTGGCGGGTTGGGGTTAGGGCTAGCGATCGCCAAGCAAATTGTCACTCTCCACGGCGGCAAAATTTGGGTCGAGAGCCCAGGCGAAGACCAGGGCGCCACCTTCACAGTCGAACTGCCTTGCTTGCAAACGGTGCCGGTTGAGGACGTGACCAGCTCCATTCGCGTTGAGTCTGATCATCTCCCTCTGGCAAATCTGCGCGTGCTGATCGTCGATGATGACGCTGATTCTCGCGAGTTTGTGGTGTTTGTCGTAGAACAAGCCGGAGCCGAGGTAACCGCCGTCAGTTCAGCGAGCCAGGCCCTGCGACAGCTGGCAACCGCATCCTTCGATCTACTCCTCAGCGACATTGGCATGCCAGAGATGGATGGCTATGAGCTAATGCGTCAGGTTTCTCAGCTCCGAGAATCAGGGAGACAAACCCCGGCGGCTCAAGATTTGCTGTTGCCGAAGGCGATCGCCCTCACGGCCTATGCTGGAGAGCTAAATCAACAGCAAGCCCTAGCCGCTGGTTTTCAGGAGCATATCACTAAGCCCGTAGAACCGGATGATTTAATTAAGACAATTGTGGCCGTGATTAGCAGCAAGTAAGCGCTGAGAAGAAACTCTTGTTCAAGAGTGTCACAATCGCCTAGTTCTGCGAATAGCCCTAGGGGGCTAGCTAATACGCCTAAGCGGTTGTTTAAAGATTAAAAAAATAGCAAAAAACTCCCAGCCATACGGCGGGAGTTTTTTGCTTCGTCGTGCAGAGGCGGGGCGCGATCGCATCCTTCCTCCAGCTATCTTATGCGGGGATAAGCACAGTGTCGATAATGTGGATGACGCCGTTGTCGGTAGCCACGTCAGCGGTGGTTACCGTCGAGTCATTGATTTTTACTCCGCTAGAAGCGTCGATTTTAACATCGGTGCCCTGGACGGTAGTGGCGGTCTTGAGCTTAGAGACATCCGCAGCCATCACCTTGCCGGAGACGACGTGGTAGGTGAGAATTTCCTTCAGCTTGGCCACATCTTTGAGTAGCCCGTCAACGGTGCCTTCTGGCAGTTTAGCAAAGGCTTCGTCAGTGGGTGCAAAGACGGTGAATGGGCCTGCACCTTTAAGAGTGTCGACTAAGCCAGCGGCTTTAACAGCAGCCACTAGAGTAGTAAATGAACCGGCGTTTACAGCAGTATCTACAATGTCAGCCATGGGGTTGTTCCTAGGTTTATTACTAGTTAACTAAGGTCATCTGTCACGAATGAGCGGCTAACAGTTTTAACTATAACAGCTCTAGACTTAACGTGCCACGGATTCAATGTTTTAGACCGAAACCTAGGCAGTTTTTTTTCCTTAACTGAAGTCTAAAACAGCTTAATAGAGCGCGATCGCTATGCCTGGTCTAGAGTTTGCTAGTGGGCAGTGCAAGTATGGGCGTGCTGTAAAACGGCGTAGATTTGAGCTGTCTGTATAGCCTGGCCCAACCCATAGCGGCCTTAAGAAACGTTTAAAAATCCCTGCTCCTTATAGCAAAAGTGAAGCTCCGCTTAAATTCTCCTTAAGAAAGAGAATTCTTACCCTTTTTTGAAGGGAGCAAGGGAGATTATCAGGTGGCTAAAGCTACAACAGACTGCTCTTTAAACGCCCTTTCAGGAGAAAGCTGAACAGCGACTACCCCTTAGTCAAACAGACCCTCTACAGTTTGGCGAAAGACAACGAGAGCGTGGGTCTCTTGAAGAGGTTTCAGGGCTTCGATCAGCTGATCGGAGATATCAGCGGTGACGAGGGTTTTAAGTTCAATATTGGTGTTATAGCCGGCGATATCGCCCATGCGTCTGCCGTGGCTGCCAGCGCCTTGGGCAGGTACCAGGGTGTAGCCCGAGACCTTAAGCTCCGTCAGCAAGCTAATCAGCCGATTTTGCAGAACTGCTTCGCCAATGATGGTGACAAGGGTGCCTTTGGTTAGAGAAGATGACATATTAACCTCTTAAAAAATGGTGTTTTGGAGTAGAGAGTTAGGGGGGAAACCCTAACCCCGGTGCAAGCTAATGAATGCCTATCAAGCTGACTGGGCCTGGTCGAGTAAATGGTGCAATGTCTGGCCTTCGATCGCCTCGGTTTCCAGCAGCTGCATGGTGATGGTCTCCATCAAGTCGCGGTTGTGGCGAATGGCTTCTAAGGCTTGCTGGTGAGCAGTTTCAACAATGTCTTTGACCTCGCGATCGATGGCCTGGGCAGTCTCTTCGCTCATGGTGCGGCGACCGTTGGCCATCCCCTGGTCAAGAAACATCGGGCGTGCTCCCTGCTGATAGGCCAGCGGCCCCAGCACTTTGCTCATGCCAAAGGCGGTTACCATCTGCTCGGCCAGATCCGTCGCCCGCTGCAAGTCGTTAGACGCTCCGGTGGTGATGCTGTTGAAGACAATTTCTTCCGCCGATCGCCCCCCAAGCAGGGTAGCAATCTGCCCCCGCAACTCAGCTTCATCCATCAAAAAGCGGTCTTCGGTGGGCAGTTGCAGGGTATAGCCCAGGGCCGCCATGCCCCGCGACACGATAGAGATTTTCTCGACTTTGCCGCTGCCCGGCATGAGGGAACCTACCAGGGCGTGGCCGACTTCGTGGTAGGCGACGATTTTCTTTTCTTTGTCGTTGAGCACGCGGCTTTTTTTCTCTAGCCCCGCGACCACTCGCTCGATCGCCTCGGCAAAGTCGGCCTGGGCTACAGCCGGGCGATAGTTGCGGGCAGCCAGTAGGGCAGCTTCGTTGACCAGGTTGGCCAGATCAGCTCCGGCAAAGCCAGGGGTGCGGGTGGCGATCGCCTTCAAATCCACATCTTCCCCCAGCTTCACCGTCTGGGCGTGGATGCCGAGAATAGCCTCACGACCGGAGAGGGCGGGACGATCGACCAGCACCTGGCGGTCAAACCGACCGGGGCGCAAGAGAGCTGGGTCGAGAATTTCGGGTCGGTTGGTGGCTGCCAGCACAATCACCGTGGCTTCTTCAGGGGCAAAACCATCCATCTCTGAGAGCAGCTGGTTGAGGGTCTGCTCGCGCTCGTCGTTGCCGCCATACATACCGTTGCTGCTGCGCGACTTGCCGATCGCATCTAGCTCATCGATAAACACGATGCAGGGAGCCTGCGTCTTAGCCTGCTCAAACAGGTCACGCACCCGCGACGACCCTACCCCCACAAACATTTCTACAAACTCAGAGCCTGAAATGCTAAAGAAAGGGACTCCAGCCTCCCCGGCAACGGCTTTCGCCAGCAGAGTCTTACCGGTGCCCGGTGGCCCCACCAAAAGAACACCCTTGGGAATGTGCGCCCCAATCTGGGTGTAGCGCTCCGGCGTTTTAAGAAAATCGACAATCTCCACCAGTTCGGTCTTGGCTTCGTCTACCCCGGCCACGTCGGCAAAGGTGATCTTGGCGGCGTCGCCCTCCACATAGACCTTGGCCTTGCTCTTACCAATGGAGAGCATGCCCTGGGGGCCACCGCCGCCACCGCCACGACGGATGAAAAACTGCCAGATGCCCACAAAGATCAGCGGCGGAATCACCCAGCTCAGTAGGCTGCCCACCCAGCGATTTTTGGGCGGAGCCGTGGCGGCAAACTCGACACCGTTGGCTTCAAGGGTGTTGGGCAAGCTCAAATCAAAAATGGGAGTAGTGGAAAAGACCTGCCCGGCCTCCTCGTCACCCACGGGCTTGAGCTGATACTGAATCTGGTTTTCGCTCACCTGCACCCGCGCTACCTCACCCTCCTGCACCTGGTGAATAAACAGGCTGTAGGGCACTCCCGGGATTTGTGGCCCAAGGATGCTGGGCAAGATGAAGCTGGCCGCTAGAAACACGACGCCCAAGATCAAAAGAATATTGTTTAAGAGGCGAAACTTTGGCGGCGTCGGTTTATCTTTGATGGGCATTTTGGCAACCTGGCAATGGGGCGGAGAGTTCTTTGAAAATGACGGTCTGAGGTTTGATTTCTAGTTTGAATTGATGAAGAGCGGCGCTCAAGTTCAAGCACCCCAAAAAACGTCGCCCCACAGGTAGGACGACGGAGGAATAGAAATTTTTATTGTTGTCTAGCTGAATAACTTTTCTGCCTTAGGAGTAGGATGAGCCATGCCCACCGCTGGAAACAGGGTGTAAAACCCTTTAACTGAATAGCGGGCTGAATGCCAAGCAAGCATTCTCCAAGTAGCTCTAAGGCTAACCCGGCGCGGGCCACAAGTTCGTCTGTCAGAAGAATGGGATACTGTCCAAATTGATATTTGCAATTTCCATGGGTAGCTTGCCTGCACAGGGCAAACGCCAACCCTACAGGATTTTGCAATTTACTTAGAAGCGCTGTGGGATTAAACCTGGGAGTTAAAGCTTGCCTCGGCACCTACGCCGCCTGCCTCGCAACGGGTAGCCTTGTCAATGGATACCTTCAGTCTAGTTTGTATTGACTAGCTTTGACCGATCGCACACTAATCATTGAGAAGCGCCACAACTTAGACCTTCACCCCGAGGTTCCGGCAAAGTGGGACCGAAGCTGCACCCGCGATCGCCCACATAGCCCCCCAGGCACGCGGATCCATGCCCAGGTAGGCAAAATCGCGGTATATAGAGGGGTCCGAGCCGTCATACTATCTAGACCGGCTCAGCGCAGTTATCAGACCGTGGCCCACCCCAGGTATGGCTCTCCAGCACCCCTCCCCCGCCGATGACGCTCCACCAGCCCCTGCCCAGCCAGAGGAGATGTTTCCGGTGGTGGCGATTGGGGCGTCGGCGGGGGGGTTAGAAGCTTTTACCCAACTGCTGAGCCATTTGCCCACCACCACGGGCATGGCCTTTGTGCTGTTGCAGCATTTAGACCCCAGCCAGCCCAGCCTGCTGAGCGAGATCATGAGCCGCACCACCGAGATGCCGGTGCTGGAGGTGGTCGATGGGGTGGCGATCGCCCCCAACCACGTCTACGTCATCCCCCACAATACGGCGATGACCATTGTGGCAGGCGAGCTGCGGCTGCGACCCCGCCCGCGATCGCGCACCGGCAGCCGCCTGATCGACAGTTTCTTTAACGCCTTGGCCCAGGAGCGGGGTAACAAAGCCATTGGCGTGGTGCTCTCAGGGGCCGATGCCGACGGCACCCTGGGGCTAGAGGCAATCAAGGCGGCAGGGGGCATCACCTTTTCCCAGTCGGAGGCATCGGCAAAATTTAGCAGCATGCCCCACACGGCGATCGCCACCGGGCAGGTTGACTTCATTCAAACGCCAGAAGAAATTGCCCAGACCCTAGCCAGCCTCAGTGCCCACCCCTACATCACAAGCCCCAGCCCAGTAGAACTCGTGGCCCCGGAGAAGACCCCAAGCACCACCGGGCTGGACACCGTTCTCACCCTGCTGAAGCGGGTCACCAAAATTGACTTTGCCCAGTACAAGCCCAGCACCGTCATGCGGCGCATCTCTCGCCGCATGGCCCTGCACCACCTGGAGAGCCTGGAGAGCTACAGTCAGTACCTCCAGGCCAACCTCGAGGAGGTGCAGACCCTGCACCAGGAAATTTTGATTGGCGTAACCAGCTTCTTTCGCGATGGGGAAGTGTTTACGGCGCTGGAGCAGACGATGTTTCCGGCGCTGCTGAGATATCGCCAACGGCTGGCCCAAGCCGGCCAAGGCAACCCCGACCTGCCCCTGCGCGTTTGGGTGGCGGGCTGCTCGACTGGCGAAGAGGCCTATTCCATTGCCATTTGCCTGCTGGAGTATTTCAGCCACCACAGCGTCAGCCCGCCAATTCAAATTTTTGCCACCGATGTCAGCAAGCTGGCCATTGAAGTAGCCCGCGTGGGCTGGTACTCGCCCGTGCAGGTGAGCAACGTGTCGCCAGAGCGGTTGCAGCGGTTTTTTGTGCCCACCGACGGCGGCTACCAGATCAACAAAGTGGTGCGAGAGCTGTGCATTTTTGCCTGCCAAAATCTGATCACCGATCCGCCCTTTTCGCGCCTAGATTTAATCAGCTGCCGCAACGTGTTGATTTACTTTGGGGCGGCTTTGCAGAGCAAGGTGCTACCCATGTTTCACTACGGCCTTAAGCCCGACGGCTTTTTGCTGCTGGGGTCGTCGGAGACAACGGGGGAGTTTAGCCACCTGTTTTCGCTGGTCGACAGTCACTACAAGCTCTACACCAAGCAGTCGTCGTCGCTGCCGTTGAGCTTTGACTTTGACCCCACCACCTACACCCCCAGCCCTCAGCCCCCTCGGCCCGACCCACCCCGACGCAGCCAAGACGTCGACCTCTACGCCCTGGCTGACCAGACGGTGCTCAACCGCTACGGCCCAGCGGGGGTATTGATGAATGACCGGCTGGAGATTTTGCAGTTTCGCGGGCAGACGGGGGCTTATCTAGAGCCAGCCCCCGGTCGCGCCAGCCTTAATTTGCTCACCATGGCCAAGGAGGGGCTGCAGCTCGACCTGCGCACGGCCGTTTACCAGGCCCAGCAAACCAGCCAGGCGGTGCAACGGCGATCGCTGCTGATCGAAGCGGGCGATCGCCGCCCGGTGCAAATTGAGGTCGTGCCCCTCATGCCCCAGCCCGCTGGCAAAGCTTACTATCTAGTGCTCTTCACCGATTTGGTGCCAGACGGCACCGCCGCCGAGGCCGCTGTCCCCGTCGCCGACTTGGAGGGGCAGTACCGGCAAGAAAACCTCGCCCTCCAGCAGGATCTCGACACCACGCGATCGCACCTACAATCGATCATTCAAGAGCAGGAGGCCACAAACCAGGATCTGAGGGCCGCCAACGAAGAAATTCTTTCCAGCAACGAAGAGCTCCAGAGCACCAACGAAGAGCTGCAAACCGCCAAAGAAGAAATTCAGGCCACCAACGAAGAACTCAGCACCATCAACGACGAACTCTACCGTCGCAACTCCGAAACCACCCACATCAGCAACGACTTTCAAAACCTGCTCAGCAGCATCCACATTCCCATTCTGATGTTGGAAGACGACCTCAGAATTCGCCGCTTTACCCCCACCGCAGCCGCCCTGTTCAACCTGATTCCCGGCGATGTGGGCCGCCCCCTGGGCGACATCAACCACCGCCTGGCGATCGCCGACCTCGAGACCCGCATTTTAGCGGTGATCAATACCCTAGAGCAGAGCAGCCAGGAGGTGCAGGATCAGGAGGGCCGCTGGCACGACCTACGCATTCGCCCCTACCGCACCCTCGACAACCGCATCGATGGGGCAGTGGTGGTGCTGGTGGATATTGACAGCCTCAAGCGCAGCGCCAACCAGCTGCGCCAGGCCCGCGACTACGCCGACGCCATTGTGCAGACCGTGCGCGAGGCCCTGGTGGTGCTCACCCACGACCTGCGGGTGGTGACGGCAAATCGGCAGTTTTATCAAACCTTTCAGGTCAACCCCGACGACACCGAGGGGCAGCTGATCTTTGAGCTGGGCAACGGCCAGTGGGATATCCCTCAGCTGCGATCGCTGCTCCACGACCTACTGCCCCAAAACTTGCAGGTCGACGACTTTGAAGTCGTGCACACCTTTGAAACCATTGGCCCCCAAACCATGCGGCTCAACGCCCGCAAGATGCTCCAGCCCAACGGCGACGATTTAGTTTTACTAGCCATTGAAACTGTGATCAATCGCACTGCTGACAGCGCATAAAGATCGCTTCCAGAAAATGGTTTTTAACATATAAAACGTTAAGAACGCGTTACTCAAGGTTCAAATACCAGCAAAACTCCCCTGCTTCTATATTGGTAGAACCAGGGTAACCTAGGGCGGACTACGCTCAAGAAAAACAGCATTTCTTAAGGGCAAATCAAAGCAAGTAAACCCAGTTAAGATTAAAAATAGAGGTTTTTTCGTAGAAAACTACAGGCCTTGAGGCGACCTAGTATAGAGAGAAACAGTATGGGTGCTTGACCTTACCCTTAATGTCAAAGGCAATCTCAGTCTGCCGGTGACTCTATCTGGCTAAACATGTTGATATAATAAAGATTAGGAAAAAGCGACTTTTTAAGCTGAAATTAGACCCTTAAGGAAGGTATTGCTAGGCTTTTTTGGATGATCGACCATCCTTATGGAAGCTGACTTATGAGTATCTCTCATCAAATCGAGGCAGTCTACCAACGCGCCCTTCGGCTGCGCGAGCAGGCCACTACCACCCCAATTGATCCTGTCCTGCTAGAGCTGGCCCTCAAAGACCTCTACCTCGTGCTCGAAGAGCTTCAGGCCGTAGATGCGGAGCTGCATGAGCAAAACCAGATACTCAGCGACACCCGGAATCAGGTTGATCTTGAGCGCCAACGCTACCGCACCCTGTTTGAGCTGGCCCCCGACGGCTACCTAGTCACCGACGAAAAAGGCAAAATTTATCACGCCAACCGGGCGGCAGAACTCTTGTTTGCGCAGCCCCAGGCGGGGCTGGTGGGCAAACCCCTGATGGTGCTGATTGAGCAGGGCGACTGGTCAGACTTTCAGCAGCGGCTGCACCAGCCCTACCCCACCGAGCCCTGGGAAGTCACCCTCAAATCGCAACAGGGGGATCCGGTTACGGTGGCGATCGCCACCAACTTCCTCAAAGACAGCCGCCCAGGAGCTGCCACCATTCTCTGGTCGCTCCGAGATATTTCTCAGCAGCGCTGTGTGGAGCAGCAGCTACAGACGGCCCACGCCGATCTCCAGGATCTAATCATTGCCCGCACCGCAGACCTTGTGCAGGCTAATGCCCAACTGCTCCAAGATCTTGACGATTGCCGTCAGGGCGGGTTGCAATGAATATCATGTTTGAGCGCATCGATGCCGTACAGCAACGGGCACTACTACTACAACAGCACGCCAGCGCATCACCCATTCAGCCCGAGCTGCTAGCGATGGCCCTAAACGACCTCAGCCTAGTGATCGAAGAGTTGCGTGCCGCCCACGAAGAGCTGACTCAGCAAAATCAGGCCCTAGCCGACCACCGACAGCAGCTAGAGCTCGAGCGCCAGCGCTACCAAGACCTCTTCAACCTCGCCCCCGATGGCTACCTGGTAAGCGACACCAAGGGCATCATTCAGGCGGGCAATGTGGCGATCGCAGCAATGCTGCACCTGCCCCAGGAGTTGCTGGTGGGCAAACCCATGGTGCTGTTTCTACCGATTAAGCACCGTCGCGCCCTCTACGCCATGTTGGCCCAGCTCAGCCGCTCCGCCCAGGCGTTGCCTACCAAAGCCTGGGAAACCCAACTTTTGCCTCGGGAAGGCCCGAGTATCGATGTGGCCATTACTGTCTCCATCAGCCGCGAGGGTCGCGAGGCACACCTGCGCTGGCTGGTGCGAGACATCACTGAAAAAAAGCAGGACGAGGCCAGAATTCATCACCAGGCCTTCTACGACCGGCTCACCGGTCTGCCCAACCGCACTTTTCTCGACACCTATCTGCCCAAGGCGCTGGCCCAAGCCGATCGCCAACAGACCCAGGTAGCGGTAGCCTTTCTAGACCTCGACAAATTCAAAGACATCAACGATAGCCTGGGCCACGAGGTGGGCGACCAAATGCTGCACCGGGTGGCCCAGCGCCTATCCCAATGCCTACGCAGCGAAGACCTGCTGGTGCGCTGGGGTGGCGACGAATTTGTTTTGGTGCTCTCTCGGCTCACCGCGGCAGATGCGGTGGAGCGCACCTGCGATCGCATTTTAGAGAGCCTGAAACCTATCTTCACCCTTGATAACCACCGGTTACAAGTCGGCACCAGCATCGGCATCGCCCTCTTTCCCCAGGATGGCACCGACCCCACCATCCTGCTACGCCACGCCGACCAGGCCCTCTACCAAGCCAAAGACCAAGGCCGCAATACCTACCGTTTCTACCAGCCGGGTTTGACCGTCAAATGCTCTGACGATTGTGAACCGGGACAAGAAAGCTAGTTGCTTGCCAAGCTCGATTGGGGCTCACACGGGTTGCACAAGCTAACGGGAAGCCATACGCTGTTACTCGACATTACAACGGCATAAAGGCGACAGATAGCACGTTAACGATTAGTCAAAACGCTTTGTCGTCACTAATGTGTTAGGACGACAATTAAATTGTGAAAGCGACACTAATCTGTTAGCGACGACAGCTAAACCGTTACTCGACAACAAGTATGGGCGATACTGGACTCGAACCAGTGACATCCTGCTTGTAAGGCAGGCGCTCTACCAACTGAGCTAATCGCCCGTGCTGCATTTGCAGTTTCACATCCTAGCAGAGAATAGGGACGTTTCAACCGTTTTTGTGAAATTTGGCCGATCAGGTGGGGGCACACCGTGTGGACTAAAATTGGACTATCCCGTTGCCCCCTGTAACCCCACCTACTACCCGTGTCAAAGTCGCCCTAAGGCTAGAGACAAAGACATTTCTGGAGCTTGTCGCGGAAGGCAGGGGGTCAGTTTAAGCGAACTGCTGTCCACAGCTGCAGAGGAAAGATATTTAGCCTCTCAGAAGCCTTCCGGGTCGTTGAATGTCGTAACTGACTGACTGACCCAGATAGAAGAGAAGCTGGCTTCGCTAAGCGTTGCACCTGGGTCCATTTCTCACCACCCAGCCCACCAACATCCCCCAACCCCCTGACAAGACTCAGAAAAAACAGTAGGGGTCTAGGCTTGGAGTCATAGGCTATGCCGAGTCCGAGCCAATAGACACGCCAAAACCCAATGTAATGACCAGTCCCCCTCAAGGGATTGAGAAAGAACTACCTGTCCATATCGATCATCTATATCGATCGCTGGGGGTTCTAAATTGGAAACACCGTCTCCAACAATGGCAATATCCACATTTTGCTACCCCTAATGAAGTTAATCAATACCTTTTAGCGTCTGCGCGACAATGAAATCAACGACATCCTCTAAGCGTCCAGTACGCTGGTAGACTTCCCGCTGTCGCGCTGCGCCATTGCCTTGCTGCATCGTCTGCCGCACGAGCAATGAAACTTCGTCCCAGTCGCCATACTCCTCTAGCGATGGGCGTACGAAGGCTAGAAACTTTTCAACGAGTTCGTGTGCTGGAACAGCACGCATTGCCTCAACATCGATCAGCTCTGTATCTAATCCATAGCGTGCAGCACGCCAGTGCGCGGCGCGTATAACTTCGTGGCGCGGGGCTGGAAATGGTTTGTCTCCTTGAGCTTGTTCGTAACAAGTTCGCGCCAAAGAGCGCACCAGTCCTGCAACCATTACTGCTTCATCCACCGTCATGCAGACATCTGTAACGCGAAACTCTACGGTTGGGTAACGCTCTGATAAACGCGCATCCCAATAAATCTTTGTCGCTTCTTCTACGGCTCCAGTTGCGACCAAATCTTCTACAAGCTTTTGGTATTCGGCGTGTGAGGAGAAAATTAGCGGTGGACCGGATATGGGCCATCGGCCCCAAATCTCCGTGCGATAGCTGGCATATCCCGTATCCGTACCGAACCAAAACGGCGAGGAAGCGGCAAGCGCCAGCAGCGGTGCCAGCCACATTCGCGAACGGTTCATAACCTGGACTGCCATCTCCGGATCGCTGATGCCAACGTGTACGTGACAGCCAAAGATCATGAGTTCGCGGGTCAGTTGTTGATAATCTCGCATCAGCCCTTGATAACGTTCTTTGGGCGTGACTTGCTGTTCTTTCCACTCGGAAAATGGGTGTGTTCCAGCGGCGGCAATTTGATTGCCGTCTTTGGCAGCGGCAGCAATAAGTTCCCGGCGCAAGCGGACAAGTTCTGCACGTACTTCAGAAAGTGAGCGACAAACAGGCGTACCGATCTCTATCTGCGAAAGCTGAGCTTCCGGTTGTACTTCTTCACCAAGCGTTTTTTTGGCGATCGGTAGAATTTGCTGCTGACGCGATCGCAGTTCACGAGTCGCGGGATCAATAATTTGATATTCCTCTTCAACCCCAATGGTAAAGTCTTCTGTTGGAAGTGACATAGTTAATGTTTTTAGTAAGTTTTAGAGAATGTGTAACGACAAGCTATTTTCTAATTATTGCTGCAACAGCTTCAACGGGCTTCTAAACATTTAGCCTGCGCTTCCTCCATCGACTCAGCCTTCACCAACTTATCCCACCGAGTAGTAAACCTGGGCGATGCTCTTTCAGAGCGGATTTGCCAACGCCATTCAGATTGCGTCCTCCACCCCTGCTGCAATCCCTCCACCGCCTAGCGTACAGTCCCCGCCCCAAATCGCCGATTCAGCGAGTCCACAGCATCCATCAGTTGCCAGGACTCGCGCCTGCTCTCATCCACGAAAAGCTGCCTTGAGCGATGCTAGCTGGGCTCAACTCCATCAGCATAACCCCGGCCTTGTAGTACTGGTATTCAACCTCATACAGAGTTGAGATAGATAACTACCTATTGTGATTTGGAACAAGTGTACTAAATCAAACCTCTGCTGAAGCTTGTTTTGACTAGAGTTCTACCTCTTTCCTATTGGTGCATTGCTTCGCGTTGGCGGAGCCTTGCCTTAGCGTCATGCACCCTACAATGACGACACGCTCAGTACTTTATTTAAATGCACGTTCCTTAGTAGAAATTACGGCGTTGCTGAATTAAGAGATGAATCTTGAAGGAACTGGGACATCGTCGAACTTGAGGTAGTGAAGTAGCAATCGAACAGAGTGAGCTAGCATTTCTACAGACTTGGAATAGCAGAGCGTTTTGCGA
>JAHHHQ010000055.1 GCA_019359285.1 Nodosilinea sp. WJT8-NPBG4 | reverse complement strand
GAGAAATGCTGGGGTTGGTTAAAAAGCCGAATTCGAAAACTCCTTCCCCATGACGACGGCTTGCGCGTTGCCATGGAGTCAATCCTCAAACAAGCAGTGTCCTAACCTAAGTGGCTTTAGCTATATTCACCTATAGCCATCAAAGCCGAGAATGATGCAATTGTCAGATCGACCATTACTCTAGTTGCAACATTTGCTGTCCTTACAATTTTCTAAGGCCAAAATATCTTGCGCTTGGGTCAACTTTGCTCAAGCAGCAATCATTCGGCCCTCGCTCGGCGGCTCCAGTGTTTTCGTTAGCTGGTGGTGCCAAAAAAGGCTTCGCTAATTTTGCAAAAGTGCAGTGATGAAGCGTTATCCACACTCTTGGCTGGCTTCGGTTCTCACCTCAATCAGGAGGGCGATAGAGCCGCTGCCAAGCTTCCCAAACCTAGCGCCAAATTCAGATTAAAACAAAATATCTGGAGCTAAATCGGCTAGATTAACGGGGTAAATACGGCTGCTCGTAGCTTCGCTGACGCTCCACAGATACTGAATCGGCCCTGACGAATCAGCGCCAGTCTTGGAGTATCGGGGCACCATGGCCTGCGGTCGAGGCAGCCCAGCCGTACGGTTGATGATGCGGCCTTCATCGTTGATCAGCAAAAATTCTCCTTCTTGGCTGAGCACCCCGTAACCTACGGCAGTCTCAAACAGCCAGTGTGGTGAAATATCAACCCGGTAGCGCAGCATTCTAAAGGGCTTTAGGTCAACAATCAGCAGGGCGTTGGTGCAATTTTCCTCTAGGGCGAGGTAACGGTAGGGGGTGCGGGTAGGCACAAAGTTGTAAATGGGCACCGAGGCAGCAACTGCCCCAAGATAAGTACCCCGGCGGGTCACCCCATGGAACAGCGTACGGCTACCCCGGCGCACTACCAGCGCTGCGTGGCGGTTATCTGGGGCGAGGAGGGTAACCAGTTTATCCCCGGCTGCGGCTGCGATCGAGGCTGTTAGCGGTGCCGATATTTTGACCCCTTGCTCCGGTGGCATCGTCAACTGACGCACAGCTACGCGAAATGAATCTTTGGCGACCTGGGTAGCGGTGGCAAACCAGCGCCCATTGGGGGCAACCGCCACTCCATCGGGGCAAATTCCTTGGGCAACACAGCCTAAACCGTGGGTCATCGAGAGCAGGTGTAGAGATTCTGTAGTGACTAAAAGGCCCCCCTGGGGAGTTGGCAAAAACCGTTGCACTGGGGCGGGCAGCGCAAAGCCCTGGCTGTCTTGGGGAGCGGTCATACCTGCTTGTGACCAGTGGTAAAACCAAACCCGCTGCTGGCTACAGGTCACCAGCAGATGGCCCTGATGGGGTCGGGGCACCAAGCCCATCACCGCCGTGGGGTGAGGCAGCGCCACAAAGGGCAAATCGGGTGCTAAATCTAGCTCCGGCAACTCTTTGGCACAAGCGGGCTGACCCAACAGTCCCTGGGTTTGGTAAGTCTGATAAATCGCCATCAGGTCGGCGCGCATGGCTTGGGCGCTGAAGTAGCGCTTGGGCAGCAGCTTTTGCAGCGCTTTGCGCAGCACCTGACTAAAGGGCTCAGCCACCTGGATGGGCACAATCGGTAGCCGATTGAGGTGAGCCACCATCAGCTCCATGGGAGTGCCCGAAAAGGGCCGTTGACCCAGCAGCAACTCGTACAAAATGATGCCCACGGCGTAGAGGTCGGCGGCAGGAGGATGCTGGTTATAAAAGCGCTCTGGGGCCATGTAGGCGGGGGAGCCGGTGTGGCCCATATCGGCCTGTTTGGCTTCCTGGCTGAGGCGGGCAATGCCCAGGTCAGATACCCGCGCTACCCAGCCCCCAGGGGTCAGCTCCATGAGAATGTTTTCAGGCTTGATGTCGCAATGCACGATGCCCTGGCGATGGGCGCACTCTAGGGCGGCAAGAATGTCTAGGGTAAATCCCAGCACCTCTTGCACGGTGAGTACCGTGTCGCTCTCGAGCAGCGATCGCAGCGTGCCGCCCTCGCAGTAGTCGAGTACCAGCTGGCGACCGCTGGTGGAGTGCTCTAGGGCATGGCAGGTGACAATGCTGGGGTGTTCGAGGCTAATTAAAAACCGTAGCTCCCGCAAAAACTTATGGGTGGGAAAGCGGTCTTTGTGGAGGTCTTTAATCGCCACCAGTTCCCCAGTTTTGCGATGGATGGCGCAGTAGACTCGGCCAAACTGCCCATGTCCTACAAGGCCCAGAGTGTAATACTGCGATCGCCGAATTTGCCGGGTGAGGGCCACCGTTTGTTTACCCCTGCTGCATAAGGGTTTGCATAATAGCCTGATGGGCTTGGCCATTGGCTACAAGGGCTTCTACCGGCTGTAGCCGCTTTTCTAGACCTAGAACAAAGCGGTTGCAGTCGTCGCCCTTGGCCGTGCAGCTGGTTTGAGCACAGCGCAACTCGCGCCCAGTGAGCTGGCTAAAAAAGATCTCAAGAATGCCGCGCTCCAGATCGCCCGCTGGTTTTTGGCCTTGGGGGGCAGTGGCAGTAAAGGGAGAATGCCAGATTTCTACCCCTAAAAAGCCGCGATCGCGGTAGGTAATATCCAAATGAATCTGGCCCCAGCCGTGGGTTTTCCAACACTGCTGTAGCGACTGGAGAAATTCAGCCATCGACAGGCTGGAGAGGGGCTGCTTATAGTAGTCGGCTAGCTCTTCGCAAAAGCGGGCGTAGAAGTTTTTGCCCCACCAGCGGCCACAGTTGTAGAGCACCAGCCGAGAGGCCTGGCCGGTTTCCTTTTCTAGGCCAGAATAGATGGCCTGGAGCAGTGCGTCGGGAATGGCTAATAAGCGATCGCCGCGCCGATTTTCCAGCAGGCCCAGCTCGGTAGAGCCCCGCACATAGAGATCTTGGGCAAAGTAATTGCCGGGCAGCCGGCCATCAGTGAGCAAATCGGCAACAGAAACCATAGTTAACGTCCTTCACAGGGTAATGATGATGGTGGTCAGACCCGCCAACCATGGCGGGCAGGGGCAACCCCCAACGGCCAAACCGCTAGTTGTGCCTAGAGCAACCCGGCTAGGGTGACGGTTTCGCGAGTGTTTAGCATCAGACTTTTGGCTTTTTCAAGGCTGGGCTTGAGCAGGTTGAGCTGGGCCGGCGAAAAAACCTTAGCCAACTGCTGCATTAGCAGCTGAAAGAGCTGTTGATCAACCGCTTGGGTTTCGTAAGCTTTGACCATTTCGGGCAGCCAGCCTTGCAAGCGCTCTTCCACAAAGCCATCATCGTCGAGCAGCATCGCCATGGCCGCGTAGCGTAGCACCATGAGACCGCTGCGCACGCTGCGCTCAACTAGGGGCTCGGGGTGACCGGCCTGCTGCTGTAGGGCATCGGCAATGGGCTGCATAATGGCAATTTCTTGGTCCCGCAGGGTGCGGTAGACTGCCATGCGCTCTGGAATTGAGCTGACGTACTGGCTCAGAACGCTGAGGTCGTTGGCGTTGAGGTACTGCTTGTCGGGGGAGTCAAATAGGGTGTCGAGCTTAAAGGTCATGGCAAATCTCCGAGGAAGTGGGGCGCAGGTGGTTGGGGTGGTGGTCCTTGCGGTCCGCTAGCAGGCTAAGCAATGTCAAGGGTTAGCCGAATAGATCGTCCAAGGTCAAATCGAGATTGGGGTCAGCAGTGGGAGTGGTCGTTGCGGCTAGGGGAGAGATGGGCACACCAATGGTGGGCTGACCATCCCAAGCAATGTTTTGAAAGAAATCGCTAACGGTCATGGTCATGGTCGACTCTGACCGAGGGCCTGACCCCAACCCCGGAACGGCGGGCACCGATCGCCCGTCCCAAGCGACAGCCTCAAAGAAGGCCTGAACCGTTTCTCTAAGCCAGGGTTGACTCTGCGACTCTACAGAAAATGTGCTCATTGGCCGCCTTCCCCAGCCCGCAGGCGCTTCTCGATGTCGCGGGCATTGGCCCCTTCATTCATCCAGAAAGAGGCAGCGTCGATACGCTCGCGGCTCCCCAGCAAGAATTTGCAGTAGGTCTCACCCATGGAGTAGCACTGAATTTCAATGCAGCTCAGCTGCTTGCGCACCATCTCGGTAAAAAACCCGGCAAACAGACCTGCGTAGAGGTGGCAGACGGGCTTGCCCACGTCGCCCAAGGTGCGGGCCACAGCGGAGTCAAACACATTGATGAACATAAAGCCCTGTTTGCGATCGCTCATATCGACCTCCCATCGGCCCCAGCCCTGGGAAATGAAGGGCCACCACCAGGTTTCGAGCAAGAACATCAGGTTGGCGCGGCGGGGGCTCATGGCAAACTCGCGCTCAAACCAGGCTTCAAATATCAGCGAGTCGTGTTTGCCCCACTCCAGCCCCACGGTATACATGATGGCTGATGAGGCATCACCGACTTCTTCTTGCAGCCCCTCTAGCAGGCCAAGGATAAAATCTTCGCTGGTGAGCACATTGCGCGCGTCGTTCCAGTCGGTAATAGTGCCATATTCGCTATTGAACTGAAAGAAATCCCGTAAGGCATAGTGGTTATGCTTTTTGGGAAGTTTTTGGTGCAGACGGTGGGCGGTCTCTGTGGTCATAACCATAGCTCGAACAGGCCTTGTAAGACTGTTTTCAGTGATAGCTGTAATGTGCCCAGGCCGACGCAGAATTAACAGTGCAGAGGTGCGCGATCGCACCGTTGCCAACCTGTCTGCCCAAGGCTAAAGCTGCTGGAGATAAAGCATTGTCGCTTACCTACGCTTTTCTGTCACGACATAAAACGTAGTATTTGTTTCCTCCGTACACCAGAGCCCAGACCGCTGCAGTTGGCGGCCTGGGCTCTGGTGTTATAGCGGTCCGACGATTGGTTGATGCCAGTAATCTCGGCGTCTGGCTAGGCTTAAATAGATTTACCCAGGAGGGTACGGCTCAGCTCCAGGATGGGTAAAAACAGTCTCAGCTCTTCAGGATCAAGGTGCTGGGTCATCACCTCCTGCATGAGGGTGTAGGTGAGGTTACAGCTATCCTGTGCCCCAAAGGCTCGCATGATGCTCTGGAACCACATCAGCAGGCTGTCTTTAAGCCACTCTGAATCGTTAAGCAGCAGTGCCGTGGCGCTGTAGCGCAGCACTCGCACGGTGTCTCGCTGCCACTTAGCAGCCAAATCTTGACTACCTACTAAAAAGATATCGGGCTTTTGGACCTTGAGCCGAGTTAGGACTTGGCTGATAATTTGCTGCTCGGCCCCCTGAATCTTTTGGTAAGCCCGCAGCCGGGTGCTAACAGAGCCCAGGTATTGCTGAAAAAACATTAGCTCTTGGTCGGAGGCGTAGCGACCATCGGTGACTTGGACTAGAGCCTGGACGTTAGTGAGCATGCTGAGCAAGTCTCCCACGGGGTGATACTACTAATATTCCCCTATATTGCGAAATGTAAACAAAATTGTGGTCAGAAGATTTGGGGCGATCGCCTCACCATCTTCTGGTCCGCTAAGCGGTCTAAGGGCTACTAATCTTGACCGCAAACTGATTGTCTTTCGCTCCTCCTTGATCTTTATGGATCCTGTTTTTGGGACTGCAATAAAACTTAAACCCCATGATGCCATGGAGCTGAGGACTCGTAGTAATCTGGTGGACATGGAATAACCCCCTATCCAAGCTTAGCCACGGCTTTTTGCAATGAGTCTGGGCTGGGGTTTGGCCTGGGCAAGCTGCCATTAATATTGATTTTAAGAGGGCATTGTTCATGGTTCAACGTGGTTCTAAAGTTCGCATTCTCCGCAAAGAGTCTTACTGGTTCCGGGAAGTCGGCACCGTTGCCACCATCGACCAAAGCGGCATCAAATACCCCGCGGTAGTGCGTTTTAATAATGTCAATTACGCCGGCATCAACACCAACAACTTCGCGCTAGCCGAGCTGCAAGAGGTTGAAGCCCCCAAGGCGGCTGCTAAAAAAGCCTAGCTAGGCTAATCACCCTCTAGCTCCGGCCGAAAGCTGCCTTCAGTGCTCTGGCAGGGGCCATAGGGATTTGACTAGCGTTGTGGCAATAATTAAGGCCTGTGCTTCGGCATGGGCTTTAATTATTAGGGTCGTTTCTGTATGCGCATCCCCCACGATTGCTATAGTTCAGGAACATACCGTGAGGGGGCAGCGGCCCAAAGTTAAGCTTTGCCAGAATTACCTGAAGTTGAAACCGTGCGGCGCGGTCTGGCGCGGGTGACGCCAGGGCATCGGCTGGAGGGTGGGCAGGTATTACTGACCCGCGCGATCGCCCATCCCAACAACGATGAAGCAGCGTTTTTAACCGGCATTACTGGCTCTAGCCTGTCGGACTGGCACCGCCGGGGTAAATATCTGCTGGGGCAGCTCACCCAGACAGACGGTAGCCCAGGCGGCTACCTGGGGGTACACCTGCGCATGACGGGGCAGTTGCTGTGGCTCGACCCGAAAACCCCGGTGCAGCCCCACTGTAGAGTCCGTCTCTGGCTCAGCGATAATCACGAGCTGCGCTACGTTGATCAGCGCACCTTTGGCCGCCTCTGGTGGGTGCCCCCTGGGGTTGCCCCAACAAGCATCATGACCGGCCTACAAACCCTAGGGCCTGAACCCTTTGACGAAGAGTTCTCATTGGCTTACCTACGCCAGCGCCTCAGCCGGAGCCATCGCCCCATTAAAAACGCCCTGCTCGACCAGAGATTGGTAGCGGGCATTGGCAATATCTACGCCGATGAAGCGCTATTTTTAAGCGGGCTCAGGCCACTCACCCTCAGCGATCGCGTTGGCTCTAAACAACTCCAGCAGCTGCACAGCGCCATTCGTGAGGTGCTCACCACTAGTATTGAGTCAGGGGGTACCACATTCAGCGACTACCGCGACATCTACGGTGTTAACGGCAACTATGGCGGCGTTGCCTGGGTCTACGATCGCGAAGGCCAACCCTGTCGCCGCTGCGACACTCCCATCTGCCGTCTCAAGCTAGCGGGGCGATCGGCCCATTACTGCCCCCAGTGCCAGCGCTAGAGGGGCCAGCACTTGGAATATCTAGGGCGCTGTGCCTAGTAGATTTCGTGTACAGTAAGGCTGAGGTTGATAGCAAATAGATCTATGGCAGCAACTTTAAAGCGTGGCGATCTGGTGCGCGCCGTGCGCGACAAGCTAGAAAGTAGTCTAGAGGCTACCGCTAGCGACACTCGGTTTCCACCCTACTTGTTTGAAACCCAAGGGGAAATCTTGGAAACCAGTAATGACTATGCCCTGGTTAAGTTTGGTAAGGTGCCTACCCCCAACTTCTGGTTGCGCCTTGACCAGCTAGAAAAGTTTTAGGCCTACCTCCAGTGGCCTACAAATAAATCAAGTTCGAAAAAGAAGCGGGTTAGGTTTCCTTGAGAAACCTAACCCGCTTCGTCATTTATCCTGAACTAAGTATCAGTTCAAGCAACTACAGCTCGGAATCGACGGGAAGACCGCCAGATTCAACAGGGTTACCTATGTCGGTAGACATCGCTGGCGATGTCTCAGGAATAGGAAAAGCTGGTCTGTCTAAGGCAATTTTTAGAGCCTCAGGCTGAGCAGTCGTCGCCATACGCCAAGAAGAGTTGCCAGCACCAACCCCACCAGATAAGAGATTGATCACGCCAATGGCAGCTACTCCAAGACCTGCCATCGTAACCAACCGGAGTCGGTGGTTAAGGCCATGGAAAACGCCCGCAATAGTCTCTTCTGGGTCACAGTCGGAAGGGCAATTTTGGGTACGTAGCCCCTGGCGCAGAATGAGTAAGCGATTGTATAAAGTGCGGGTGCCGTCGTCTTGCTGAAGCCAACACAACACTTGCTGGCGCTCTTGAGGCGTAACCTCGCCGTCGAGATAGGCGCTTATCAACTCAAAGCGATCGCGCTTAATGGCATCTAAATCGTGACAGCAGGAAGCTGTAGTCATCAAAGACTCATCTGAAATAGCACCGCTGGAGGATGAACGCTGAACCTGGCTAGGCATATAGGGAAAAGTAGCCATACCAAAAACAACACCTGGAATAAGCAACTAAACAACGGCCATGGCAGGCAACGGCCCAATCTAGTGGTTCACTAGACAAGCCAGTTCTTACCGCCGCTACTGATCATAATGCCAACCCCTTAAAATCGGTAACCTCCCGAGGTCAATTCTAACAAGCAAAACATATATCCCTAGATAGAGACTTCTGCTTTTGCTCAGGCATTGCTATAAGGACGGATACTTGTTCCAAACCGGTTCCCAATGCCTTGCAAATTACACAAGACGTAAAATTGGTTGGCAGAGCACCCTTAAACGTGTTGGTCTTAGTTGCCTAGATAAGGCTGCAACTCAGTCTGCAGCCGCTGTCGAGCACGGGCAATGCGAGATTTAACAGTACCCAGCGATACCCCAGTCATCTCAGCAATTTCTTCATAGGACAGCCCCTGAATCTCGCGCAGCACTATAGTAGTACGAAAGACCTCAGGCAAATCGGCAATAGCCCGGTGCAGCTGGTCGTAGAATTCCTGGGTCATCATGGTGTCAACTGGACCGGGAGCACTGGCGGGTACATCCCAATCAATGCTGCCATCTTCAAGAGCAAGGGGAGCATCGAGGGAAAGGGTTGCGCGGTTGCGCTTACGCCGCCGCAACTCGTCATAGAACAAATTAGTGGTAATGCGGCCTAGCCAGCCTTTAAACTTTGCGGGATCGTTCAGGCGGCGCATGTTGCGGTATACCCGAATCCAGACTTCCTGAGCTAAATCTGCGCGATCGGGCCAATCGGGGGCGAGGTGGTAGAGCAACTTATCTACGTGGCCTTGGTAACGGCGCAGAAGTTCGGCGAACATCATTCGCTCGGGCCGTAGCCGTTGCTGGCAGAGGGCTACCAGTTCCGTGCTAGTCAGCTGTTCGGGCTTAACAGCAGCCTTGGGAGCGCTGATAGAAGCAGGCCAGGTCGAGAACATGGATTGACTCATAGCGTTTATTAGTAGGCCGACATTGCATAGCCACCAGCAAACCCTAAGGTTTCACATTGAGGTGGCAGCGTGGCTCCAAAGATTGAGATTATCAATATGCAACATTCTGACGAAGGCAATAGCGTTCCATGACCTCCCTTGTGCCTGTGAATTGTCTGGCACATCCTTAGAGGGCAGGGATTATCCTCGTCTATAAGCACCTAGATTGGTCTTGAAGTCTGCCATCAGAGTGATATAACAGATATTAGGGCTGCCCGTTCGGTAGTCATCCCCCCTTGGAGAGGTGGCAGAGTGGTCGAATGCGCCCGACTTGAAATCGGGTGTCCGCAAGGACCGAGGGTTCGAATCCCTCCCTCTCCGTACTATGGTTTCAGGACTTTCAGCGCCCCTCGCGGCCATTGGCTCAATGTTAATGAGCCAACGGAACGCTGCCTTCAGGCTGAAGTTGGTGGTAAACCTGGTGGTAATTTACCACGCCTTTTTGAAGAAGGTTGAGAAAGGCAAACTCCCCAAAGTACTCTAGGGCAGCTCGATCGTAGGCCAGCGCGGCTTCGTGTGCTGTAGGCCAGCACTTGAGGTGCTTTGCTTTGCCGCTGACAGTAATAGTGGCCTTGTACTTGCCGTTCGCCATTAGGCTAACCCCCTTAAAGCCGGTGGAGTTGTCTCGCCTCACTCCTTTATTTCCCTCGTTAGATGTCTGTGTAGCCAGCCGTAGGTTGTTTCGGGTGTTGTCGAGGGTGATCCTGCTGCGGTGATCGACCATTTCGTTGGCGCATAGAGCCCGCCCTAGCTTGCGCTCCATGATTAAACGATGGAGCTTTATGATGCCGCTTGACGAATACTGCTGTATATAGCCGCGCTCGGTTTCATACCAGCTCCCGCTGCTAAGGTCGTTATCCTCAGGGGAAATAATTGCGCCATAGTCACGGTTCTGAAGCTTCAAGAAGGTCTGCATTATTTTCTATGGTTTGAATAGATAAAAATAAAAGCCGGGGAGGCCCGGCTGGTCGTCTAGATAGTTAGGCGGCGATGTCTTTTCTTCGACGCCCGACGCGGATGTGAGAGACACACCCTGGGGAAACTCCAAACCATTCAGCGATTTGCTTGTTCGACAACCCTTCGCCAATCAACTGCTTAATTAAAAAGACAGTCTCAGTGGGAAGCTTGCCGCGAGTAGTCCCGGCAGCAACTCTGTCTAAAGCGTTGTCAGATGCATTTCCTTCGTACAAATGGTCAGGCCTCCAGCACGCTGGGTTGTTGCACTTATGGAGAACCCAGCGGCCATCCGCAAGCGGCTGATTGAAGTAGGTATAACTCAATCGATGAAGCCTAAAATCTTTCCCCAAAACATTGAAAAGACCGTAGCCATCTGTGTCTTTCCGATGGTGATCCCAGCAACCACCAACGGGCTGACTTGCGATTAATTTTGGTAGTCGGGCTTCAAAACAACGAAGAGCCCCCTCCCAAAGGGAAAGGCTTTTGATCTCTTGTTTTAAGTCGTGGACTTTAGCTGAATTAAAGTGCATGTTTTTGCGTATAAAACCATGCTCCTAAGCTCTCACAAAGCACCCACTCAAGTCTGGTCAACTATTTTGTGTGGTTGTATACGCCTAAGAATTAAAAAGCCCAGCCGAAGCTGGGCGACATAGTTTTAAGACATGCTCTTCAATTTTAACAGGAATTCAAATGATGTGTTTTCTTAGGTATTCCCAACAATTGCCTGAACTGGAAAAGCGTATCTCCGCAGCTAAGAAAGGAAATGCCGCGCAGGCTCGGGCACTTCAAAAGAATCAAAAGTCTATCTCCCTGGTCATGGCTGGCGTGTGCTTATCACTATGCCTTCACTTCGGCTTTCAGAGCATGCAGGAAGAAGATAAGCAGTTTGCCTATGACTTCCTTCGTTTCGCGATGGCAGCAAGTGGTCTGGCAACAGCCGCCAGGGTAGGTCATATGGAACTTAGATCAAACTCTCAGTCAGACTCGTGAGGTTGCCATCGGTATATCCAAAGGTTACCGAAAAAGATTTCCACTGATTTTATCAGTTACAGTTTTTTGGGTAAGATTGGTTCCCGTATAGCTAAGAGAAATTGAGAGTAAGTGGGTTTCTTTTTCAGGGCCATCCCAGACGGCAATGCCAGTGAGATTTGTGCCGGTGTAGGCGAACTCCTTATAAATAGAGAGCCGCCCAGCCATCCGCCCCGTGACTAGCTGGTACTCAAGCGATAGGGTGTTTTCACCTTTTACCGCGCGGATTTTATCTTCAATGAGAGAAAGAGCGTTAGGCATCGATCAGAATTGGTTGTGCGGGGTTAAAGAGAATAGAAGTAGTTGTTTGTCGCTGGGCTAGTTGCAAGTAAAAGCTGCCCATAGCAGGCATCTCATCTGT
The DNA here is from genome assembly GCA_019359285.1 of Nodosilinea sp. WJT8-NPBG4. Lineage (GTDB taxonomy): Bacteria > Cyanobacteriota > Cyanobacteriia > Phormidesmidales > Phormidesmidaceae > Nodosilinea. The sequence goes on along the minus strand of JAHHHQ010000055.1, from coordinate 80,535 downwards.
GAGCTGTCCGTTTTCGCCAAGAAGAATAGGGTCATCACCCCAACTCCAAAATTCGCTCTCCAAACGCCCATGACGAAGCACTCGAACAGATTTGCCTTCGGCTGCTAGGGCTAAGGTTAACCTCACGATTCGATTGGCGTGCAATCGGTCAGATACACTCGCATAGACCAATCGATTGTTTTCACCAAAGACAACAACTCTTAGAGCTGATAGAGCCATCCCAGCTGTTTCATTCGTGATAATTGCGTCGTGGACTGGTCTGTACGCAGCTCCACCAAGGGCAACAGCAATATTAGGTCTGCTAGCTGATGTGACCTGAACGGTTTGGGCTGTTGGATTCGTAACCGAAACTTGAACGACTTGCGGGGGGAATAATGTTAGTCATTAAGAGTTACCCCTGCGGTAACTAAAACAAAACCAGAGAGGAATCGATTTACGGTTTGTTCAAGCGACAAGTCATAGACTTCCAAATCCCAAAAATGGGGCTTCCGGCCTGGAATTAACAAATCGACCTCGTGCGGCTGAATCCCACACAAGCGAGTGTCCCAATCCTCCAACTTGAGCGCATCCATCGGGGTGATGTTTGGTAACAAAACTGTCGTCTGAGCGCTCGGTAGACCCAACACGACCGTTCCCCACTAGCGGGTTGCTGGATGAAAACCTCGAACGAAATTCGCTGGCTACTGGAGTGGAGATGTTTCGTGAACTGAGCCCTCGCCCCTAGACCTGTTAAATCAAGGTCTAGGTCGAGCCAGATTCCGAAGGTCGTGCCTTGCGCGATCGTTAAATTGTAGATTCCATTCGTGATAGCCATTAAAAAGCTCTAGAGAATACTTCTTCAGAGCTTATCGATTGAACCATTCGGCTACCTGAGCAAATTTAAATCTATCTTACCCATGAGTTAGTACAACTCATAACACCTTTTGTAAAAGCTTTTGAACATTTCTAATTCGTCAAGGAACCATACAAGGTATCCAACGTCCTCCAACCGCTGGGCTGCCTGCCTAGCGTCCTGCTCGCCGCTTATCGGTGTGAGGCCTGCGATTACAAGGAGCTTATCTGGGCGAGCTTTCAGGTAGGTCGTCAACTGTCCAGCAGCTTCAAATAATTTTGATCGAGTGAGAACTTTTTTGCACTCGACGATGTGAAAACCTGTAATTAAATCTGCTTTTCCGCCTCCAACCGGAACTTCTATAGCAGCCTCATGACCATTCACCTTAAAGTAGGTAAACAGGAACTCCTGCATAGAATACTCGTTTGGGAAATACATAAGCGGTTATTTGAATTTGAACAACTCTGGGCTCAAGACTTGGTGCAGACATGGTCATGTGGAGGAAGATCGGCTCAGGCACTAGGATAAGAGTAGTCTGCAGAGAGGCCGCGCGTCAATTTAAATAGTTCTTTGAGCAGATAGCACTGACCTAATAGTAAAAAACCCTTTGAAAGATCAATTCCAAAGGGTACGAGCTGAAAGACCGAGTTCATTAAACAGCTTCGTTAGGCTTGATCCTCATTGCCTTCAGCATCTAGCTGCTTCAAGTGAATGTGCTTGTAACCCAACTTAATCGTGAACTCATCCCCGGTCTTAAGACCCATTTCCTGGGTGTAGGCTGCGCCAATCACAATTTGGCCATTCTTGTGAACCGTTAGAGTGTAGGACGGTTCCCGACCCCTACCATCCGACTTACCATTTTCTGGCTCAAGCTGAATTCCCTTGGCCGCTAGGAGAGCATCATAAAACTCAGCCAGATTCACACGGGTTTGCCCTTCTTTACCAGCCGTGTAGTAGCCGCATTCCTTAGCAAGTTCCCGCTTGGTAAGGCCATCATTCTCTTTGACCTTGGCCAGGAGAGCCTTACCAGTCAAGAGCTCTTTACTTTTTACTGCCATAATTCATCCATCTTTAGGGTACACATCTAATCTCAGATGACTACTAGAAAAATCTCTAGGATCATTCAGTTCTCCTCTTCCACGCTATTTAACGGATTGGAGGAAAGGTCAAAAACAATTTAGCTTAGCCTAAATTTTATTATAGTTATCAATAGATTTAGCGCCTCATAATCTTAGGGCTAATATCTAGATGCGACTCTCCGGGGGAGCCGCGTTGCCAACGCAATAGTTGAGACGGCTAACAATACGGAGGATGCTTGGCACTATGAAAAGTGATTTGCTCTGATTAGAGAGAGTTATCTGTTGGGGCTACTAGAAAACGCGAGGGCGCAGACGGGTGCAGGCTAATTTGAGTTTTGAGGTAAGTGCTTTGGAGATAATGAGTAACGTCGGGAATGCTCAATAGACTGCACCCTCGGCGGAGCACAGGGTGGGATTGTAGAGAGAAAGTTGGCAGAAAGAAGGGCGGCGCGATCGAGAGACCTCACATGCGGCCAGGATCAGCTTGAGGCACAACACCCAATGGAATTTCACATCAACCCCTGGCCGATGCCCACTCTCTCTGTACTCCCCAAACCCACACACCCTGCTCGGCACCTGGGTCAGGATTCATGACTATCTTCGAGACTGGGTGCGCATCGAGCAAGACCGTCTTGCCCAGCCGTCAGGAGCGCTTCCCGGTCTTTCAAAGGTATTTGTGGGAGAGGCACCTGAACTAGGCATTCAGGATGGCAAGCTATCCCCTTGCCCCTCAACGCCGAACTGTGTGGTGAGCCAGGGAGCTGACCCAGACCATGTCATTGAGCCGATCGCCTTGTATCTTTGAACCCATATTAGGTAAGTATAAATACTTAAAAAACGGAGCTGGAGAAAAAGTACCGCGGATTTTAAGTGGGTAATTTTACTAAGCGAGTCCCCCCCCAGGGTCAGAAGTGAGAAATGATCGAGCATTGTCAGCAGGAGAATGAAGCCTTGTAGAGGACTGAAGTGACCCTTTGTGATTACTCCTAAGCTACCATTAAGTTCTTTGAAAATTAATTTGTGTGATATAATTAAAGGATTTAACCATTTATTGAATAGCGTTACTCATCTAACAGCCATTAACCTTTGCTCCTTGTTAGATAGTGATTCTCGACATGGAAAACGGTAGGTGGCTTTTTCTAATCTACTAAAGTTGAAGGAATAATCTTCTCCCCATAAGCATTTAAGAAGATTGCTGCGCTCTACCCTGAAACATTCGATTCTATCCTAAGCTCGACTTTATCCATTTGATCCCAAAAGGCAAGCAGCAAGCAGAATTCAGATGAGAGTCTGATGAGCTTGCTGCGATGGAATTTATGTCGATGATGAGAGCGTTTGCGCCGCTGTTTTCCTAGCGGGTGTGGCCCCAGGCCCTGACCTTGGTGATGGAAGGGTTGTTAGCTCCAGGGAAACGCACGGTGAGCTAACTCTTGCGGGTGATGGGGTTAGCCGACGAACCTCAATTTCAGCGTTATCACCGGGTGCTGAATCGGGCGGTTTGGTCGTCTCGGCAGGCGAGTCGAATCTTGTTGAGTAGTTTGGTTACAACCTTTGCCGCTGACGGGGTCATGGTGATGGGTCTCGATGACACTATCGAACGACGGTGGGGGAAACGGATTGCAGCACGGGGTATCTGCCGCGACCCGGTGCGCTCCAGCCACGAGCATTTCGTCAAGACCAGTGGATTGTGCTGGCTCAGTGTAATGCTGTTGGTGCCAATTCCCTGGGCACAGCGGGTCTGGGCCTTGCCTTTTTTGACCGTACTGGCCCCGTCAGAGCGCTACAACCAAACCCAAGGGCGACGGTACAAAGCGTTAACTGACTGGGCTAGACAGATGCTGGTTCAAGTCCGACGCTGGCTGGGCAACCGGCCCATTGTGGTAGTGGCTGACAGCAGCTTCGCCGCTCTAGACTTTTTGGCATCGGTGAGCCATCTCCCCAATCCGGTTCACGTCGTCACTCGACTGCGCCTAGATGCCGCCCTTTATCAACCTGCTCCGCCTCGGGATGCCCACACCATTGGCCGTCCTCGTAAAGTCGGGCAACGCTTAGCCACCCTAAAAACACAGTTGAACGATTCCACCACCCGCTAGCAGTCCTTTACTCTGGAGGGTTGGTATGGTCAGCAACTCTACACCTTAGAGTGGGTTTCCTAAACAGCGGTGTGGTATCACACGGGATTTCCCCCTGTCCCCATTCGTTGGGTCTTGGTACGTGACCCGCTGGACAAGTTGGAGCCGCAGGCCTTTCTCTGTACTAATCTCGAGGCATCATCCGCTCACATCTTGCTCTGGTTTCGCCAACGCTGGCAAGTCGAAGTCACCTTCCAGAAGGTGCGGGCTCACTTTGGGGTTGAAACTCAGCAGCAGTGGTCTGACGTAGCTCAATACCCGCAGCTGTGGCAGCATCCTCATCAGTCCCACCAAGTTCTAAGACTTTAACGATGGGTTCTATCAAAGCCTCTGAATAACGAATTCTGGCTTTAGAAACGGGATTAGTCACGTTAACGTTGGGGGTTGTGGACTGTGTAGCTTTTATGTGGACTAAATAGCCTGTGTGCATCGCTGGGCCAAAAATAACAAAGGGCCGACCAAATGGAACGACCCCGAGAAACCCAACTCAAAGAGGAGAAGCTAGACCCTCCTAACTTCACGTCCTGTGCAGAAACTACAGTAGCCGGTGAACTACAAAGGCCAGGGCGTTGATCGCATTTGGCAGCAGAAACGATTGATAGTCCGCTAACCGCATACCAGGGGAAAGCCATTTAGCCGTCTGAACATTCGCTACCACATGGTCACCAAAATAGGCATTGATCACGGTTCTGTGTTCTAGGCTGATTTCCATCAGGGCTCGCCGCAGGGTAGCTGAATCTAGAACACTTAAAAGTGTCTTCCCAGGAATTAGCTCCCAATCGTTCAGATACAGTCGCGAGTAGTACTCCTTTGAAACGCGATCGAGCTGACCATTAGAATTAAAGCTGTAGCCCTTCAGCAAGCTTGGCCAGATCAATGTAGGGGCACAACTGCCGCTCAATTGACTCTATATATAAGGAGTCATTTCCCAAAGCATTAGTAGGCTCTAACACACGAGCACCTCCTCAAGGTTGTCCCGCCAATCGCCAAGACACCCGCATTCTAAGTATGCAAGCCGATCTAACTTCTTTTCAGAAAGGACAACAACTGAGCTATGAAGTTCGTTCTGTAGGGTTAGGTCGAGGTTTTCGACCAGCCAATTAGAAACCTCTTCTCTAATTCGAGCGCTTATAAAGACTAGGTGGGGTCTTAGAGTTACGAAGATTCCGCACCGGGCTAGGGTAGCGTAATCAGATGATATGTAATTACTAAATTGATATGCGAGGACGCTGCGAGCTACACCAGAACGGCGCGTTATCTCCCGTAGAGAGGGGGTTTTGAGATATTCAAGGAAGAGCCGCCGCGCGGCCTCCCGTCTTTTGAGCTGGGCTTTTGTCACGGAATTCTTTTGAGATTTGGCCTGCCTTTGCACAAAAGAAATAGTTATAGGTGACCATTCTATTGGGGGAATTTCCGAGGTGCTTCGTTCTGCTCAACCCAGCGTAGTACGCTTGTAACGTTCTAATCTAAGAAGTATAATAAAGAATAAGTTCAGAAGTTTTTGAAATGTTCAGCTGCAAACTCAAAGAGTATTTAGACAGTGCGGGTCATGACCCTTACTGGTTTATTAAAGAAAGTGGTTTAGGCTGTGCAACTGTCTACAACTACTACCGAAGACCCGTGCAGCGGGTGGACGCGAAGGTTTACAAAGCCATGAAGAGAATCTTCGGGCTGTCATCACTGGATGAAGCTTTTCAATTAGTCGAGGAGGACTAAATCATGTACATCGCACAAATCACAGCCTGCCAAGGACATAACGAGTTATCAACGTTCATCTATAAAGACCGCCCGATCATTTCAGTCGAGATTGATCCAGTAAGGCTTCAGCTTGAAGAGCTACTCGGCGGGCCTGCATCCTATGTGGTCTCATACTCGCGCGAGGATGACCAGACCATGACATTACAAATGTCTGAGGGTATTTGAGACAACAAAAAAGCCGCTGCGGGAAACAACGGCTTTTCAAGACTAAATAAATTTCCGAATTAACAATCACACAAGAGCAGTTCCTGAAATGACCGCATCATTTTCAAATTGTAACATGGCCGTCGCCAACGTACACAGCTCGAAAGCCCTTAAAGTGGGCGACCTCACGACATTTGACCCATCTGATCTAAAGATTACCATCGACCCGAGCAAGAAAAGTCAGGAAATTAATTTGGCCATTGATACCGAGTACCTAGCTCGTTTGGATTCCAATAACCAGTACATTAACGTGACGGTCGCCACGCGGTATTCAACAAAGACACTGTTCCTAGAGCATCCAAAGCTTGGGTTAAATTTAGCACCAACGTGGGAAGGTGAATGCGCTCTGAAAACCATCCTGGGAGCCAAGCGGGATTATGAGGGCATCGTAAAAGAGGAGCAGTCGGGCATTAAGCTCCTGATTGTGAATATCTTCTACTACTACGCGCCCGGTGACTTGGAGTGTTTCCTGGGCTATAGACTAGCGCGCGATGTCGTGATGAACCTAGAGCGTCGGGGAAACACGCGCATCAAGCGTAACAAGAATAAATTCCAATCCAACATCAAACTGGATTATTATTTGACCATTGGTTCTGAAACTTATCAGATCGCTGTCAACCCTATCGACCTAAGTGCGATCGGCGAAAAGGGAAGTTTAAGATCGCTAGCAGAGCAGTTAGGCGTATTAATGCCACAAAAATCCTTAATGGATGCAGATAAACGAGACATGCCGACAGCTTATAAGAACAACCCTGAAGATTTTATTGAATACGCAGCTGGAGACGCAAGGGTTCTCTTTAAAGTATGGGACGCATCCGAGAAATTAAGAAACGAAATCTACGCCACTGTTGGACTCAACTCTCAGTCAAATCCTGAAATGACCCAGGGTGAGCGAGTAGCAAAGCTGCTAATGTCCTGGCTAGACGACCATATGGGACTACCAGACGAAGACATCAATTTGCCAGATGAGAAAAGAACAGAGGTTTGCCACTTCGCAGCAGACGCAAACGTAAACTCTCTGCGCCAAAAACAGACTACAGCGAAATATGCGGCTCTAGTACATGGAGGACGAGCCAAGAACGAGCGCCCGATGAAATATAAGGCGGAGGGCGTTATCGCAGACGTAGATGGCTCAGGCTTCTATAGCCGCAGTCTTCTACACCTCCACTACCCAGTAGGGATTCCAACCATCGTTCACGATGGCAAAGGACGCAAAAAGCAGCTGACCCTAGAGACTTTTTTAAAAGAGTACAAGGGCGAGCTAGTTCCCGGATGCTGGTTTGCTGTTGTCTCTGGCAAGCTTAGCTTCGACCAGAACATCATTTGCTCTAAAGACGCAGATGACGATGATGACTTCTCTCTAACCGATGGTGATGACATTGCGAATATCAACGCACCCTTTGGGATTTTCACCCGCGAAATCAAGAATGGGGTCATCAACCACGATATTCTTCAAATTCTTCAGAGCCGAGCTTCAAGCAAAGAGTGGGCAGAACTGAAGACACTACGGCTAGAGACAGCAATTGTTTATCAAAAGCAGCACCAGTGCCAGACACCTCAAGAGTGGCGCGAGCATATTAAAGGTGAGCTAGAAAGCGATCGCTATGACATACAGGTCGTAACTGACAAGCGGACAGGCACCGAAGAAGTCAAAGACCACCGCACACGCGCGTGGTATGCAGCACCTCTAAGAGACCTAGTAGAACCTTTAATGGAAAAGCGAACCCACTATAAGGATCTTCGCAAGGGAGCCGACCAGTCAACTGCAGAATGGGCACTGTACAACGGACGACAGCTCTCCTTCAAGAGCACTATCAACACCATCTACGGAGTTCTAGCAAGTCCCCACAAGAAGATTAGCAATGTCTGTGTAGCGAACAACATCACAGCCAAGGCGCGGGCAACGATGTGGATGATGAGTACAGCAGTCCACGGGTATCAGTCAATCACAGACGGCTGTCAGTACAACCTGAACGACATCCGACTGATACCAGAGCGTAAACCCTCTTTGGATGTAACAGCACGCTTTAATAGACCACACCTACTTGACAGAAGAGAGAAGAGCCGGTTTAAGACGGGCTCACTAGGTGGACACCACTGGTACTTCAAGCGTGTAGAGGGTGGAAAGACAGTCCTACAACACGGGGAAGTTGAGGTCGTGGGGACTAAAGAGGCATGGCATTACATCGACAAACAGTTCAAGAAACACCTCTATACCTTTTTTGGGAACAGCGGCATCGACATTATCGACCAGGACATTTTCGATTTTGAGCACAAAGACGTTTATAAGGAGCTGCTGACACACGGCCAGGCCGATTACCAGTTCGTGGGATTCGACAATGAACTAAAGACCAAAGCACGCGGCCACAAAGAGGACTTGGAAGCATGGAGCTTGGACGGAGAGGTTTTAGACACTTCTAAAAAAGGAATCTTTAATCTCTTCAACCAGCTGCGCCAGGGAGGCAAAATCACACCAATCCAGGTACATCGGGAGCCTCATTTACTCCAAATAAACGAATGGCACGCTATATGGGAGTCACGCACGCCCAATATCATTAAGCAAACAGAGCAATTGCCAGGAACCATTATCAGCCGAGATGTCAAGTTTAGACCCATCTCGATCGCACAGTTCTCGTTCAGGACTATCGACCAGCGCAAATCCTGGGAGACCTATAACGAGAAGCTGAAACTGAAGTACGGCTGGGGTATTGAAATGTTCTTCTACGACCAGGAAAGCACCACCCTGGACTATGAAACGGCTCTTGTAACGATTCAGATAGCCATAGACGAGGACCAAGAATGGATTTGTAAGAAGTCCACCCTTAGACAGGACAAGTTCACACACTTCCCCCTCCAGCTAACAGATGGTTTAACAAACAAGCAGCGGATGGCAAAACGAATGTGGGATTTTGAGGAATAACCGGCTAAAAAAGACATTTGAGGCTCCCACCAGGGGGCCTTTTTTATGGAATTTCACAGTCATATATGTCCCGCGACCCCTTCTTTTTTCAAGAAAATAGGGGAAGCGCGGGACACAACTTTCCTTGTGTATCAAGGGTTTAGGGCGTTGCCTTTTCCAATATAGGGGAGAAGGCAGGCCCCCTACCGCGAAAGGTGTTTGATGATGCCAAGTCAGGCGCGCGGTTAGTCGGTAAACCCAGCGCCGCCGCCCGCACTCTACCTAGGATAAAAATGCAAAAAAGAAGGTGTTACCTAGGGTGAAAATGCAAAAAATATTCTTTTGATATACTCGTGGCAGGCTAACAAGTCCCTTCTCAAAGCTGCTTAAACATGACGAAATCTACGCTAACCCTCTCCCTTGAACCAGCTGCGATAGAAAAGATTGAAACAATCGCCGCTAGGAGCGGGCTCACATGCGTCCAGCTCCTTGAATCGATCGCGCTCCTGCTTGCCGCTGGGGAATTAGACGTTGTCCTGTCCGTAACATCACGTTTCAGTCTTCGGGATTACGAATTCAAAATGAATCTCGAATCCCTGATCGAGCGTCACGAAGGAACGCCTGAGGAATTGCGTCAAGAGGCCAAAAAGCTGAAACGGTGGTCTTACCAGAGCTGGTAGAAAATCCAAACCAAATTCAAGGCTTCCATAGGGGGGGCTATTTTTATGGGGAGAGGGAAGGCCTCCCACTGCCAAGGCGAACTGATGATGTCAGATAAGGCACGCGGTTGATAGGTAAACCTAGCGCCGCTGCCTGCCTTCTACCTTGGGTTAAAATGCAAAAAAGGAGGTGTTACATAGGTCGAAAACGCAAATAATGGTCTTTCAATCAGCTACCTTTTTGTGAAATCCATTCAGACAACTCACGGCCTGATTGTTCGTAATCCCGCAGCGCCTCTAATGTTCCATTGAAGTTTTCAGCAAAGTCAGCCTTACCCTGGCTGGCCAGGCCTATATTTTGATTTAAGCGATCCATGAGCTGCTTAGTGGCGATTTGAAAGGCTGTCTGGCGTTTTGCGAGTTCTGGTTTATAAGGATCGATAGCCATATTTTTTCCCTTTGTGGTCTTTATGTTTAAGCGGCCTTCGCTGACTCAACGAAGTGCCAGTATAGGATTCCCTCCTTTTCCTCGGACAACACTAGGCCAAACCATTCCAGCCGCTCCAGGTTCTCAGTGCTCACGTCCAACTTGGTCCTGGTGTGCCTGCTGGTGAGTTGAACTGCTATTTGCTTAACTGTCCACTCACCGCTGGTACATTCTCCTTAAAGTTATCCACGATCGAGTGGAGGTTCCCACAGTTAAAGAGGACTATGAGTTCTACATCCCCGCGCGGGTTGTTGGCCAAATAGATGGTCATGAGGTTAGCGGCGTTGAAGTAACCTACCACGCAACCGGCTCTGCCATAGCCCAAGTAAACCTCACCACTACTGAGAAAGATGGCCTCAAAGTCGTAGATGGTCAGACGTATTTAGTCTGCCGCCCGCTCGGCTGGTGAATGGTTTTCTAGATGTGACAGACGCTGGTGTTGATGAAAAAACTAGAGAGATGCTCTCTAGACAGTTTGGCTATGCACTGATAATGGATGCCCAGCGTTACGGGCAGAACCAGATGTTTGCTCAAGCCTGCGATGGAGTTCTCTTCTACGAAGCGAATGAAGAGACCACAAAAGTCCTTAAAAGCTTCGTTGATTCAGTAGAGTTTTCTGAATTAAGTTGCGAATTCCCCTAAGTATTTCTACTGGATAAATAATCACGCAATAACCACGGGGTATTTATCTTGTGATTATCGTTTTTTAGGGATAGCTTGAGCACTTCAAGGCCCCTCTGGCGGATTACTATAAAATACTAATGGTATAATTATTTTATAACCACACTATAAATATAGTGTGGTTATGGAACCCACTAAAAGACCTTTATGGCACTCAAAAAATATGGCTCACTCTGACACACTTTTTCTTGCCGCTGACCCTGGTGCTGGGAACTTAAAAATCTTCAGCCAGCACTGCCCGCCTGTGATGATTCGCTCTCTTGTGAAATTCGGCACTGAGAAAGACTTCATGGCTGATTATGAATCAGTCGCCCCAGATGTTTTGCACTATGTCGCTGGCTCTAATGCTGAGCTAGCTGGCAGGCTCTGGATTGCCGGTGATAGTGTTATCGACCGTAAGCTTCGGCCTGACACCCCCTACGAGGAATCCAATCTCAAGACCACCAACGCTCTTCCACTGCTCTTAGCTGCCCTCATTCGTGAAGCTCAGATTCCCGCTGGGGAAACCAACGTGGTAATGATTTGCTCTAGCCATAACCCCAAGGCGCTCGGTGCTAAACTTGTCGCTCAGTTTACTGGCTGGCACCAGGTTGTCTGTAACGGCAAAACCTACAAGATTCAAATCAAGATGCCCGTGAGCGGTGTAATCTCTGAGGGCTCAGCGATCGCTCAAGGAACTGAGTTCTGTACCTTAGACATTGGTTATTTGACTTGTCTACTGACTCCTCGTTCTAGGGATGGAATTCCACTAAACGACCAGACTCATCGCAGCGGTTACGGTGTTGGTAACCTAATCGACCGAATCACCAACCATTCCGAGCTACAGGCCATGCTGGGTGGGATGTCTGGAAACCCTATCTACGTTGGCAATGGTCTGGTTGAAGCTACCGAAGGTGGCATGGAAAAAGTCTTCTACCGAGGCGATGGTAAGTGCTTGAACATCACGAGCGTTTATACAGCCTGCCTGAAGGAGTGGATCGTTGATGCTGTCGGCCCCGCGCTTAAGGCTCTGGCTGAGCGCAATGGAAGTGACTATCGGGTCATCGCTATTGGCGGCGGCGTCAAGCTTCCTAAGATAGAAGGCTTCCTACGTAAACGTGGTATCAAGTTGTACGAAGGCGACCCCCTCCTAGCAAACGCTGAATCGATGTACACCCACAAGCTTCTACCCTTACTAAGTGGTGAGTTGAATGAGTCTTTAGGAAACTTTGACTTTGACCCTTTTGATACTGTGGCTAAACGCTCGGCCACCTCTAAGAAACCTAAAGCTAAGGCTCCGACCAAGACTGAATCCAAAGAACCGGCAGTCGCCTAAAGGATATGACAATGCCTCGAAAACCAGGACAATCGATTAAAGGTCGCAGCATTTGGGTTAAGGGGACAACCCTCGCTCACCTACTGGCCAAACAACACGGAACGACCGACAGGCAAACTCTGCTTCAGCGTTCCCAAGAGTTGAGTGATTCTGAGCTGGCTGATCTGGTGGATGGTGTGCTTATCCAGCACTGCTTTCAAACAGGAGCACCGGCTGCAGCGCCAGTGCAAGTTTCACAACCTGTCAGAGCTGAAGAAGCCCAATCCACAACGCTCAACCTCGAATTCGACCCTAGTGAACTCGACGACCTGTAAAGGGAGAAAGTGAAAGCAACCCCCCGATTAGCTTTCTTTGACGCATTCAAAAGTATGGAGCCTACCATCGTATGCTTATCACGGTAAAAAGTATCCACACTTACAACTATTAGCCAAGTAAGTGCCGCTCTTACTTGGCTAATAGTTGCATCGTCCGTCTTACTAACTTGCCAACGGATCACTACCATTCAATTAGTTTCCCCAGCGAGTGGGGAGTACTCTAGGGCCATAGCAAAAGTAAAGGGGCGAGGCAGAATGTTAGGTTTCCATTCAATTATTTTCCCCAGCGAGTGGGGAGAGTTCCCTGTTAATCGTCGCCTCTTAGTAATCGTCTCCGGCAAAGGATTTTGGGATGATGCTCTACCTAAACCATCGTCAGCAGTTAGGTAATACACAACCCTCTCGTAAAACTCCAAGAGGATGTGACTAGGTTGCCGTTGTAGCCGTAACAAAAACTGGCACTAATTGGAACGGTAAACCCTGGCCCAGCTGACCGAGGGAAATCATTTGTTTTCCAAGGCCCATCGGGAAATCCATCACTATCTTGATCGTCAGGAATACTATCGCCGGTAGAGTCATCCACCCGACCATCGCCGTTAAAGTTATGAATCGTAGGGTTATAGGTGGCCAACGTGAAATCAGTCATGTTAGGGGATCCCGTACTTCCACCAGAGCTACCAGGACTCCCGCCCGAGCCACCCCCGGAGTTCTCACCAGGGTCGCCGCCCGAATTTCCACCTGAGCCACCACCTGAACTGCCTGAGCCATTCCCAGACCCGCTAGATCCACCTGAGTCACCACCCGAGGTACTGCCGCCACTGGAGCCGCCGCCACTAGAGACACCACCACTGCCAGAGCCCCCACTAGAGCCGCCGTCACCACCAGAACCAATATATTCCTGAAGCGATCGCACTAGGGATAGACCGGGCCGCCTCTACTACTGCCGCCGCTACCTCACTGCCTGCGATCGCCTCAGCAAAGATGTCAGTCCAGGGCTGGGGCAGGTAGAGAGCACTTCGATAGCACTCCAGTGGCGTAGTTTGGGGGATTTGGTTGATTTGAAATTCGGCATAGGTTGAGGCTGAGGTGGTAGGCAACAGGATGCTTTGGCTGAAGTTGATTGTGTCTGTCTCGCGCACCCGCAAGATGCCACAAGCATTGACTCGCCGGGTCAGGATGCGAAGCTGACCCGGCGAGTCACGCTGTATCGAGTCTCGGGCTGCTTGCCCACGATTACCAGATCACCGCTGGATGTCTTGAAGTGGTTGGGCCGTTCTTCATCGAGGGCGTAGGAACCATCGGCCTTGGGCCGGCAGTTGGGCCGGATGCGGGTTTGCAGATTCGCGGGGTTGATCACAGCTCCATCGACCTGGACAGTAGCCATTGGGTAATTAGCTGAGTTGATGACTACCAGCAGTCCGCACTTGGTTGAGGTGAGGTTGCGGCTGGGCGGGGTATCGAGGCCGATTTGTACCTGGGCGTTGGGCTCTAGCTTGTAAACGGAGATAGCCCCATCGTCATCACGATATACATGGCCCTGAGCGGCCATCAGGGGGGCTGCTAGCAGCAGCAACAGAGGAAGGGAAAAGGAGAGTTTCATAATAAAAAAGCCTCTCCGCAGAGAGGCTGGTTCAGGGTGAATGTGAGGAGACAAACGTTGTTACCAGCTAGCGGGAGTGTAGAGCTGTCCACTGCGGCAAAGGGGTTCTGGGTTGGCTGTGGGCAGCGTGGCTACGGTATAAGTAGTGCCCCAATCATGATGGTGGGATTGCTATCCCAAGGGTAAGTGCTGCTCTCGTTGATCGCCGCAAATCCACAGGCATTGGCTGTTACGTTGCGATCTCGCCCACCACCATAGGCTGCCTCGTAGACAGTATTCGGAGTCTTGACGATCACGACCTCCCCGGCCCCAGTCTTGAAGTTAGCCGACCGGGGTTCTTCGAGGTTGCCATCGACGCAACGAGGGAGTAACTGGATGGGCAACGTTGCCTGGTTAATCGGTGCGCCATCTACAGAAACCAGGTCTGCTAAGGAGCTAGATGCACCATCTCGAAGCACCACTAAACCACAGGCATTAGCTGTGACCCGCCGAGTCGAGGTAGCTCCAGGGTAGGAAATCGACAAACGCTCTCCAGGTGTTCGGTTGGCCACGATCACCTGGGCCGAGCCATTGGAGCGCATCACTTTATGAACAGTATTACCGCTGTAGGTTTGCGCCATAGCTAGAGGCGAAAGAGCCGCAGCAGTTACTAATCCAACACCAGCGATAGCAAGAAATTTACGTTTTTTCATGTCAGTTAGCTGAGGAATCTACGTCGAAAGGACTGAAGGGAACACTGGACTAACCGTACTTTTTCAAAGCCGTTTTCAACGTCCGGCACACTATGGGATTGCATCTATGAAAACTGTGAAATTGCTGCCTGTTTTGGCCGTTGCTCTCAGTAGTCTTACGGGTTGCGCGGTGAGCAATATGGTTCAACGGGGAGAAACCCAGCGCTTTACCGAGCAGCAAACAGAATATTGGGCTGTTGAAACCATTGAGGATGGCAGCAATTTTGTGGGCCGCAGTGAGGGCAGCCAGGAGCCGATCCGGCTATGCGGCATCGCGGCTCTTGGTTTAGACCACCCTCTTCGGGAATCGACCAAGACAAAGCTTGAGCAGCTCCTAGGCCAAAGCTCTGACGGCATAGTAGGAGTTGTGCCAGTGGGGCGTGACTCGGCAGGTTATCTAGTGGCTGAGGTCTTCGTGCCGACCGATAAGGGAGAAGAGATCCACGTCAACAGCCGGATGGTCTTGGATGGGTTAGCTTACGTTGACGTAGCGGTGAATGACTGCCCCAATAGCGTAGTGATTGCAGGGGCTGAAGACCAGGCCAAGGAGGCAGGGGTAGGGGTGTGGCAGGAGGCTGAGGCTAGCGAATGACAACTTCAGACAATTCAACTCCAGAGCGCATTGTCCGGTTTACCGTTGATATGCCTGAGACTTGGCATGAGCAGCTATCTCAGGCCGCAGGCAGGTTTGGAAAGAAGAAGGCCATGCTTGTACGGCTGGCGATCGCGCAACTGTAGGGCTGCTGCGATGGGCCTTGTGGTCGCTAGTGGATCGATGAAGTTGTAAACTAGATCAACCAGTACTTCTGGTATTGGAAGGGTGGCCGAGTGGTTTATGGCACCCGTCTTAAAAACGGGCGATGCGAAAGCATCCGGGGGTTCGAATCCCCCTCCTTAATCTCACAATTAAACAGGTCTAAAACAAATCAGAACCTAGTGTTCGTGATTAGCTTCTGCCTGCAAGTTTGCAGAACATGCAGGCTAAACATCCGAATGTAAAAACATATACAGATAATACGCTTATCTGTGATGAATACATGTTTAGGGATGAGATTTGGGCAAAAACAAAGGTTGAGGCCAAGGCAAAAATTAAACACATGCTGGCGATCACATTCTTTTGGTGCTTAGGAATTTGACGCCGCCAAATATCACCTATTGATTCCGCTACAAGTGTGGCTGAAATAAAGACAAGCTCCCCATTGGGAGATGCGTTTTCAGCGAGATCAAGCCAGCTCTGGATTGGATAGCCTCTGTGAGCAGAGACCATAAGCAACCTGGCAGCAACTGGAACTAAAGCGATGAGTACCGTGGGGAAGACCCATTCCATGATTCGGTCTACTTTATTGTTGAGATTGATGGATCGTCGGGTCATTTGGTAAATACTCTTGTAACGATTTGAAAACTGGTCGATAGTTCGTTTGAACTACTTTAGTTTCATCTTTCGTAATGCGATCATCCAAATATGGCGTAATAACCGAACAAACTACCCAAATCGCGCTATATCTACAAGCGCGGCTCTAGGCGCGATCGCGTGACTGTAAGCGGGGTAATCCGAATAAAAATTGACGTCTTGATACTGCTTAGTGGATTTAAAGCCATCTTCTAGTGGACGCCCTCGGACATAACCCTCGCCATGCTCTAAGTCATCATTCACAC
The DNA here is from genome assembly GCA_019359285.1 of Nodosilinea sp. WJT8-NPBG4. GTDB lineage: Bacteria > Cyanobacteriota > Cyanobacteriia > Phormidesmidales > Phormidesmidaceae > Nodosilinea. The sequence continues at coordinate 64,188 of JAHHHQ010000055.1, read as the reverse complement.
GGTTCTGAAAGAGTTTAGAGAAGCTGCTACTTCCAATCGTGATTTAGACGATCGGTTTGAGAACCTGATGTTAGTCGATTCACAAATGACCCTCACGACTAGTCATGTGACCCCGTCTCTACCGTTAATCTGGTAAAACGTCACATACGCAGGGTTTTGATTGGGTACGCTCAGGAAGGCATATGAGCAGTGTGAGTAACAGCCGTGAAATACTTCAACCCCAAAACTATGAAACCGGACCCAAACCAGTTTCATGAGGCTGTAAGGAATAAAATCAGCGAAACTGGTCAGAAAAGCGTCGCCTACGGGGCAGTGAGGAATCTATTTGAGCAGGCTAACTCTCTTTACAAAAAGCTTGACTTTTTGACAGCTTCCAACATTGCCCACTTCAAAGACACCGGCAAGTATCTAACGGAGCGCCAGGAGAAAGATGCGATCGCTCTCACAGCCCTATATGCGAGAGACCTCAAAACCCAGTTTATCCATGAACTGGTGCAGCAAGACACCACGATCAGCGACCAAGAACGCCTGGTGTTAGAGATGGCGCTGGATATCTACAAAGCCACTTGCGAAGCCAATTACAGCGCACTGGGTAACCCGCGATGGATTGATGATTAAATCGCAAGTTACATGGCTGGGTATAGTCTCTGAATTTAGTCGCAGCGGTGAACTGTCTTCAATAAGTTCTAGGGCGTAAGTTTCCCTAGCTCTGAAACCTTGCAGGTGCAGTAAAACTCCAGGCCAGTGATGGTGTTTTCCCAAACGTTGACCCATTGCTCTGAGGCAAGCTGACATGCTTGATCACTCCAAATACCCCGCATCTGCATTGTCGGACATTATGGGGCAAGACAAGCTACGAGAACTGGCGGTCGCCCTGGTGGTTCGCGTCCGCCAGAACGCTTCTACCAATTGGAACCTGAAGGAGAGCATTCGCGCCCGCATGAAAGTTATGGTTGAACGCCTCTTGCGGCACTATGGCTACCCGCCTGATATGCAGGCTCTAGCGATCGAGCTAGTGCTGGAGCAGGCGAAGGTGTTTACAGAATTTGAGGTAGAGAACAGCCGTTGATGGTCAATTAGCTGTGGCTTGGATTTTTCAGAGCCCAAATAGCTGCATAGCTGTCTTGGCTAAGACAGCTTTTAAGACGGTAAGTGAAACATCCCCCGATTTTTCAGCTATCTGCTCTCTGGCTTTTTCCCACACAGTATCGCTTTTAGCATTTTCAATGAAGTCATGGCCGTCATTTAAGAGTCTATCAATGGCATAACCAACAACTATTGTCACTCCCATTTGGCTATTGCCTCTGGAGACTTCGGCATCGATAAACCTTGCTTCCTGCAATAGGCGAACATGCTCACCAATAACGTCTGGGCTGTATACATCAATTTCGATGTTGCTCAAAAAATGACCTATAGGTAGCGCTTCAACACGTAGCAGAATTTCTCTAATCAGCTCTAGGTCTCTCTTCATGACCGGAAGCAATCCCTACATCTAGTGTCTTAAGTTATGTAAAAGATCTCGCACAACACTACAGAGTAGTGTTCATGTTCTAGTGGTGTGGCTAGAATTGTTGTAATGTTTTCGATGGAGGTTATTTTATGGCTGGTTCCAATGGTCGGACAGTTTACCGCAGATCCTCAGATGACAAATGGGTAAATAAGAAGAACGGTAACTCGCAAGCGTCTAGCGTACATGATACTCAAAAGGATGCTAATGCAGCTGCTAAAGACATGCTAAAAAACTCTGGCGGCGGTGAGTTAATCACTAAGGGCAAGGATGGCAAAATCCGCAGTAAGGACACAATTGTCCCCGGAAATGATCCGCGTAGTATTAAAGATACAGAGCACTAAATTTGCTCTGAGCAAACTACACCCGCACCCCCGTTGGTTTCCCCGGCGAGCTTTTTATTGCTTGTTCACCCCACCTTTCCCAGTGCCCCCTCCAGGCGCTTAGCAAACACTGACCTGCGATCGCAGCCCAGCACCAGCACCTCGATCACCCTGGTCATAGCCATATAGAGCAACCGGGTTCCATCAGCTACACCATTACAGCGGTCTGGTGGATGACCCCGTTGGGGGTTAAAGAGATTTCATCTACTTACAGGCGTTCTGCCAAATAGGCTCTGAATCCAGCCATCTTGCCATTCTCATTCCAGCGCTCACTAAAGCGCTTGAGAAGTTCGATGCGGTGGGGTTCTCCGTCCTGAAGGGCTGGGGAAAAGCCTAATAGCTCACTCTGAGGACGCAGACTATTCCAGTCTTCTACATCAGGCTGCCACCATAGGACGCGACACATTCGGTGGTACCATCCCCCACCCTCATAAGCCTCGCAGTCCAACACCTCAACCAAGTGCGTGAGCTTGCCATTTTGTATTAGGGCAATCTGTTCGTCAGCTTCAATCTGATTGGCTTTGTCTGTGCGAAAGCCTAGGGGGAAGACAGTCACATGGTTGAAGTTAATGGCATTGGGCATTTCCTTAGAGGGTGTTTGAAAAGTTAGTGCTTGAGTAAAAAAGCTCACTCCGTATAGGTTGCAGATGGATGTCAGCAACGGCGGAGTGAGGCCATGAGTAAAGACTACCCCAGCAACTTAAGCCGAGACCAGTACGAGCTTCTGAGTGATTTACTGCCCGCCGCCAAACCCGGTGGACGACCCCGGAGCGTTGGTTTGTGGGAGATTCTCAACGCCATTATGTATTTACTGGTCGAGGGTGTGCAGTGGCGGGCGTTACCAGGAGACTTGCCGCCGTGGCCAACGGTGTACACCTACTTTCGTAACTGGCGTAAGGATGGCACCTGGATCGCCATTCATGACCATCTCCGGGAATGGGTGCGCATCGAACAAGACCGCCACGCCCAGCCGTCAGAGGCTGTGATTGATAGCCAAAGCGTCAAGAGTGCGGCCTTCGTGCATGAGGCGGTGGGCTTCGATGCGGGCAAAAAGATTAAAGGTCGCAAACGGTTCGCGACCGTCGATACGCTGGGACTGGTGTTGCGGGTGCTCGTCTCCGCCGCCAGTGTACCCGAGCGGGAGGGCGGTAAGCAGGTGCTAGCCCGAGTGAAGGATATGGGAGCGTCCATTGCCAGGCTAAATCTGATTTGGGCGGATGGGGGCTTTGACGGCCCTGCCTTCATGATGTGGGTAATGGATACCTGCCGCTGGATTGTCGAGGTCATCTTACGACCGCAGCAGACTAGAGGGTTTGTCCTGTTGAAGAAACGCTGGGTAGTCGAGCGTACCTTCGGATGGTTGATGGGGTGCCGACGCTTGGTGCGAGATTACGAACGCCTGCCGGAAACGTCAGAAACCCTCATCTACCTCGCCATGATCCGTATCATGGTCAGGCGGTTGGCATGATTTTTGACTCCGTTGGACTTTTCAAACATCCTCTTAATGCGATCGCGAGTATAAGCCCAACCGCTAGGGTCATGAATGACTTTGGCCCATTTCAGCTTTGAGAGGTCGATATGGCTCATGCTTGTGGCTTAGATAGGGTGTGCTGACAGGGTTGATATGCAGTTAAACAAGCTATATCGCTCAAGGTAATTCAAGACATGGAGAAGACAATGGGAGCGCTCCAGTGAAGGTCAGCCTTTTTATACCCATTCAGGCGCATGTGCTAAAAGATAATCCCTTAAGTTATCCTCTGCGCTTGGATGTCAGCCATCATGGTTCAACTGAGGAATAGGCCAAAACTGATTCTCAAGCTAAGACGGTTAGTGGGGCTCTATGCCAGGGCAGATGGTGTCGCAAGGCGGTTTGAATTCGGCTAATCTCGTTCATGAAGAAGTTGATGCTAAGCCTGTGGTGTTTCCTAGCTCACCTCCTCACTCTTTTCCTTGTCAAATCCCCTACCAGTATAGCTTTCTGCTCTCCTCAATCTGTTTTTGTTCCTGTACTTTGCTTGCCTAGAAACTTTAAGGCTTAGTGAATTTTGACTAATAAAAGGGCAAACTGATGTGTAAAGGTTGAAGCTAGTACATATCATCTCTCATCATACGAATTACTCTATGGATAATTTACACAAAATTCGAGAAGCAAAAAAAGGGTTAAGTAAAAACCTATCACTGATTCTCAAATCACTATGTTTGTCACCGCAACCAACTCAAAAGTTTAGCTCTAAAAAAAGTGCCTTGATTAACCTTAAGAGCAGAGGCCTTGTCGAATTTAATGACGAGCAAGCTTATTTGACAGAGCTAGGCCAGGCAGCTTGTGAATTATGGCAGTATCAAAATTGTACAGGTTTGGATTCAGCATCCAGTCCATATAACAAAGCAGAAGGAAAAATAACCCTTGTAGATAGAATAAGAGCTGAGGAGTTGGAAGAAACCAATAAATTTTTAGATCTTTACAAGCAAGGATTTAGTATTAAGAAGATAAGTGAGCGTTTCGGAATCAGTAGTAAACAAGTTAGAGAAACTCTCGACTCTAGTTTCTCCTTCTTTGAGTATATCAAGAAGACAAAAGAGGAACTGCCTTCGCGAAAAGAGGGTGTAAAGGAGGAGCTGCCTTCGCGAAAGGCTCAACTAAGCGCCCAAAAAATGGAAAGAAGCAATCAATACTTAGCTCTTTATAAACAAGGACTTAGTTATCAACAGATAGCTGATAAATTTAAAATCAGCAGAGAAAGGGTCAGGCAAGTGCTTAATCCTAACCCTAATTTTCATGAATATCTAAAACAAAAAGAAGAAAGAAAAATAGAGCATGAGAAGGAACAGCAAGAGCAAATAAAACGAAAGCAATTCTCCAAAAGCTTAGCAGCGATTTATCCAGAGCGAGTTGCTGAACTATGGGACTATGAGAAAAATGGAGATCTCAAACCCGAAGAAATTTTAGCGGGATCAACCATGCATTTTATATGGTTAAAGTGCCCTATTGATGGGTACTCTTGGAAGAAAAAACCAAACAATATTACCACTAGCTGGACAAGGAATGGGTCGAGTGGATGCCCAAAGTGCGCAGGTAAATTAAAAGAGCGAAAAATACAACCCCCACTGCAAGAAGCTTATACGGATCTGGTCAGCCAGTATTGGGACTATACTAAGAATTCAGAACTCGCTTTAGATCCAGAGAAACTTTCCCTTGGTAGCAATAGGAAAGCATGGTTTAAGTGCCCAGTTGACGGTAATGAATGGCAATCAAGTATAGTATCAACTGTCATCCAACAATGGTCAAAAGGCAACACTGGTTGTCGTATTTGTAATGGAACATTTGAGCGTCAGAGAGGTAAGTGGAAGCACCGAGAACCTGTAGCAATTGAATTTCCTGAGGAAGTAAAGAAATATTGGTTTTTTGAGGCTAATAACGCATTAGACCTTGACCCCAATGTGTTGACTATTGGCTCAAGCAAAGAAGCTTTCTTTAAATGTCCAATTGATGGGCATGAGTGGGTAACCTCTCTTGCTTGCATCAAAACCTCATGGAAAAAAGGAAATAGTGGTTGCCCAGCATGCCGAGGTTTTGTTGCCACAGATAACACATCAATAGTTGCGTTATACCCTGATTTTATCAACAAGTATTGGCACTTTAACAAAAATAATATTTTGGGCATAGATCCAAATAAGTTTACGAGAGGGTCTCAAAAAAAAGCATGGTTTAAGTGCCCATCTGACGGTTATGAATGGGAAAGTAGGATAGGCAGCATAACAAAAGGTTCCTGGTCAATAGGTAACAGTGGTTGCTCGCGTTGTGGTTCTGGATGGACTGTAGAAGCTATTCGACAATTTGTTGCTAGTTTAGAGAAATATATTCCAAATCTTACTCAAGCCGAACTATATAAAATTTTTGAGCAATCAGGTATTCTAAGTAGCAAAAATTCCGAAGGACTTAAAATTGTCAGGAGCATCATCAGGGGTAAGCTTTCTGGTCAAAAACTGCGTTCTTTCACTCAAGGAAAAACATCAATATCTGATGAAGTGCTAGTTGATGCTGACGATGTTTTCATAAATGATGCCGAGCTACAGGTAATTGATTCAGAAACAATCTCAGCTGATAACAATTCAAGATTTTCAAACAATGAGAAGGCTGATTTAGAAGAAGACAACTCTCCTTATGAACTACCTAAAGTTAAAGTTCAGAAGAGTTTAGAATTTTTGAGCAGTAATATTGTGGCTTCGGCTGACCAGGAAGCAGTTGATTTTTTTGTAGCTTCAAGACGTAACCGCATCTGGGCAGAAGTCTTCGAAGATGAGTCAGCAGTTGAAGGTATAGAAGATTTTACGGATGACGGTTATGGTCGTCAAGTCAGAGATGAGTTCCTTGACGAATACCATCAGGCACGAGATATGAATGTGCCTTCAGGTTGGGCATTTAGAATTGATGGGAAGATTACACCCCCAAATTTGATGCAGAAGCTGGCTGCGGTCAGGTTGAGAAACCAAAAGAGAATGTTAAATCTTTCGCTAACGGGAACCGGAAAAACAATTGGTGGAATCTTAAGTAGCCGAGTTATCGATGCTCGTCTCACAGTTATTATTTGTCCTTTAGACACTATTTCAAACTGGAATAGTGAAATCAAGCACGTTTTTCCAGATAGTTTAGTAACAATCAAGAATTTCAATCCCTATTGGAAAGAGATTAATCATGGGCATCATTACATTATCTTGAACCATGAGATGTTTCAACAACCTTCGGCAGCTACTCACATTCGGCAGTTGTTGAGCCAATTTCAAATCGATTTAGTTATTGTAGATGAGATCCATCGCTGTAAGCAAAGAAGTGACAGTCCGTCTAAACGTCGTCAGATGGTTCTAGCACTTATTTCAAATGCTGCTGAGCAAAACCCCAACCTCCACGTTTTAGGCATGAGTGCAACACCAGTAATCAATAATTTAAAGGAGGGAAAAAGCTTAGTTGAACTAGTAACAGGTCTAGAAAGAACGGATCTTAACGAAAAGGCAACCATCAATAACTGCATGCGACTGCATCAGGCTTTTGTTGCTCTTGGTATTAGGTCTAGAGTCAAGCCGAAAATTCAAATCAATCGAAAGACTATTCCTGTTGAATGCACCAATTTAGTTGACGAAATTCGACAGGAAGGTACTTCCATATTAAAAATGGAACAAATTCTTACTCGCGCTAGAATTCCTGTGATTCTTAAAGAGCTACGCCCGAAAACGATTATTTATACGCATTATGTTGAAGGCATTGTAGATCAGCTCAAAGAAGCAATCGAGGGAGCAGGCTGGACTGTCGGATTCCACATGGGCGGTAACAAGGGCGGTCGTAATGATTTCATTGATGGCTCTGTTGATATTTTGATCGCTAGCAGTGCAATGGCCACTGGTGTAGATGGTTTTCAAAGAGTTTGTGATCGCCTGATCCTAAATATTCCACCTTGGACAAGTGCGGAATTAGAACAACTTGAAGGTAGATTGAATAGACAGGGACAAGCCCATGATACTCTCTCAATCATTATGCCAGTAACTTATGGTGTAGATGATGGAGAACATTGGAGTTGGGATGAAGGCCGTTTAGCTCGTCTACAAAATAAGCAGACTGTAGCTGATGCTGCTGTCGATGGTGTAATGCCAGAAGGGCAGTTGCGAACGGAATCACAAGCATTTCGTGACCTTCGTAGTTGGCTTGAGCGGCTTAAAGCAGGCCCGCAAAAATCGTTTACAAGATCTAAAATTTTTATCCCACTCCCAGATCTTGGCCCTGTCGATGTTAATCGTCGTCACGCTCAGTACGGTGACTTTAGCCGTATGAATGCTCGATGGAATAACAGTTATAGTTATAATAACTTTGAGCGACTGCAAAAAAATCCTGAGGAGTGGATGCAATATCACACCCTTTATCAAAATGCCCGGCAGGATTGGCTAGTAACTCCTTACAAAGAAGCTATCAAGTGGCTTCAAAAGCGTTCTGATTTGGTAGTAGCCGACTTTGGTTGTGGAGAAGCCCTGATTGCCAAAGAAATTCTCGATCTACATACGATTCATAATTTTGATTTCATCGCTATTAACGATGCAGTTGTTGAGTGTGATATGTCCCGTGTCCCATTAGAAGATGGTTGTCTAGATGTTGCTATGTTCAATCTCTCACTGATGGGTTTAAATATTTCTGATTACATTCGAGAAGCAGCCCGGACCCTCAAGCTTGATGGACAACTCTTGATATACGAGGCAACTTCTCACTTCAAAGATCTCGAGGGCTTTGTCAAAGGGCTTGAGAAAGCCGGTTTTAAGACTATTGAGAGTACAGAAGTATGGAAGTTTAGATATATTCATGCTATCAAAGCAGAAAATGTCAAACTTTCAGAATTTGCAGTTAATCTCTAAATACGCAAGGCATAGTAACAGGTAAATTTAACAGCAAAAATGTGTATCAGCAGCCTCAGTACAAAGACAAGAGTTATAATGCCTGATTGAATTCAGAGCATCGCAAGAAGAGATTACAGAACGTGCACCGCAGAAAGTTACAGCCATTTCGTCAAAGGCTTTTGGGCGCAGAGCTAAGAGCCTTTGACGAAATGGGTTGATGTTGGTGCAGAGCCCAGTGAGCATAGCCCAATAGAAGGCCAAGGCCAGAAGCGCTGTCAGCTTGCTGAGGCGCTCAGGGTGGCAAAAATGAGTCGATTCGAGGTTTAAATCTCTTGGTTTTCAGCGCGACGAACAAGGTTTCAATGCTCCACCTCAAACGGTAATCCGCCAATGCTGTCTTCGGACAATAGTGGGTGGCTAGACTCAGGAATTCGCCATCCTTCAAACGGGTGGTCACGACATCTACTCGACGGTCACACACCTAACGCCTGCCAAACAGGATACGATGTTCGCCCTCTTTCAGGCTGGCAAAGTCCCGTTTGCCTCTTTGGTGACGTTTGCCAGAGCGAGAACTGATGGTGTCACTGTGGCGCAGTCTGAGCCGAAACGGCATGGCATTCGGCAGCATCAGGAAGCTACACCCTTCCTGCCCCACAAACTCTCGATCACCCGTCAGTCAATGAACCTCGTGGGAAACAGGTTGATCTGCTGCGATTAGGCGCCCAAGGTGTTCGCAGTTCCACCCGAGTAGGCCGTAGTTTCATTCCTGCCACTGCTCTACTACTGCGCTGAGAAGCTAAACATCTGCACCGCATAGATCTCTGTTCCCGTGGGTGATGCCACAATGCCATAGCCAAAGGTGGTGTAATGCGGAGTCAGCAGATTCTCCCGGTGGACAGGGCTCTCCATCCACCCCTGCTGGTATTCCTCGACCAATCCAAAGGAGAGTGCCACAGGTATAGTCCCCTTCTGCTGCATGATGTTCTCTCCTGCTCTAACTTGGCCTCTAGCTGCTATAAACCGAGCTGAAGGGTCTTGACCATCGGGGTTAACGTGGTCGTAGAACTGGCGGGCCAGCATGTCTTCTGCGTGTTTCTGAGCTACTTGGGAGAGCAGCGGATCTTCTACTAGCGGCGGCAGACCATTCGCCAGGCGATCGCGGTTCACCACCTCCAACGCCAGCGCTCTAAGTTCGGGCAGCGGCTGATTTCCCAAGCGAAAGTTCCACTGAGTTTGAGGTTGTCCAATCGCCCAACCAGGGCCACCCGCACCATTGCTTTGGAAGAACAACTGGTGAAGCTGCACTAGGGCATAGCTGCCAAACACCAGAGCAGAGAGAACCACTGCCCAATGGGGTTAGGTCGCAGGATAGCGGCGGCTTACGGATGGACTAGAACGACGGTGCTTTGACATCTGCCTTTAATCAAGTTGGTATTAACGGAGCAGATTTCGGTAGTAGGTATTCATGTGCTCGCGGGCTGCTGGATCAGATGGAAAACTACGGGTCGTGAAATCCATTCCTTGGCTCGATTTAATGCGTAGATAAACATCAGTGGCATTAACTCTCCAAACTTCCATCGTGTATCTCACGTTGCCACGATTGGCCTGATTGTTGAAGATTCGGCTGCCATCGGTCCTAATAGTGCTGGTCAAATACTCACAGGCTAATCCATCACTATCATCATCTACAGAAGATGGCGCGGTGCCCATTGCATAATGCCACTGGGCCTCTGGGTGAGTCGCAAAGGCAGAGCAGGTTGTGCCTGCATAGGAAGGTAAACTTTGAGCACTAACCGTAGCTCCACCTAGTAGCAAGAAACATAGAGGAGAAAGCTTTAGTGCTCGCAAGAATAGATTTTTCACTAGGGAAACTCATGAATTAAGGCACATTCATCGTTCCCTCTCTACTCAAGCAAAACCCATATTATTAAACTGGTTGGCACAGAAAATATCCCCACTTTATTTTCTATGCTGTTACAGCATTAGCGCTTCATAATTATTCCATCTCCACTATCAGCAAAATGCCGTTATCAAGGGGAGCAAAAAACAAAACCTCCAAGACCAGCGGCAGTCTCAGAGGTTGTAAATTTTGGGTGCAGATTGACTATGGGTAGTAATCCACCGTTGTCCGCCGTAGGTCTATAGTGCCCAGGTTGAGAGATGCGATTGCCTCTTTCAGCTCCACCGTGGACTACTTGAGCCACTGAAAGGCCCGCTCTAGCTCCGCCACCCCGTTCTCTGGAAACCAACGACCGTGGGCCAAAATAATCTTCTCGGGTGCCCAAGCTAACATCTGTTCGTAGCCTTTCCTCGCCTGAGCTTTACGGCCCCAAAACGTCATCCTTAAATCTAGGGGAGCCTTGCCGTTGGGGTCGGCTATACCAGCCAGGTGAATTAACCAGCGAAAGGTTTTGTCTATCTTGGTGGGTTCAACGTTTTCAATCAGGTCGGTCAAGATCAGCGTCTTGCTCTGCCGATGGAAGAACACCACTTCATCTAAGAATCGACTGCCGCGAACGATTGCCTGGTCAATTTCTATGGCCCACTGCGGCGGTGGCGCATCATCTAGGTCAGCGTGGAAAGTCGTTGGAATGTGCTGGCTGTCAGCCCGCTCTCGCACCCCTGGAGATGCCCAGGCAATCGCCTGGGGGTAGGCATCTACCCAGCTTTGGATGTGGGCATAGTGAATCTTGTTAGGCGATATCAGATGTTCGACAGGGCCAAGGTTGTCGATCTCGGCTTTGAGAGTAGGCGTTAGTTCTGTGGGGGAATGGCACCACAGCCCGCCGTTGCCTAGGCGTACAACCGTCATTCGAGTGGTGAAGGGAATAGCCATGCCGTACATCGACATCTTGACGATAGGGGCATCCACGATCCAGATGCCGTCATCAACAGGCTTAAGGGTGTTGATGGGTTCGTACAGCGTCAGCAGGTCTTTGACCATGGCCAGTCAAGGGATAGCGACCCTACCATTTTGAGGTCAGTCGCTAGACCTAGTAAAGACGACAGTGGCTGAAGTCGATCTCTGGCCCAGTGGAGCATTGCACTAAACCACGACCCGCTGCCAGGGCAAATTCACCAGTGGAGTAGGTTTCGCCATCAGTCAGGGCAGACAACTCTGGAGTGATCACCCAGCAGAAATATCCTGTGGCACGGCAGTGGGTAACAGCCACAATCCAGTCAGAAACGGCGATGAGTTGAACTAAAGAGTCTTCCACCACGTATTGACCCTCTTCCTAATTCCGGACTGGGGCTTAAATTCCAGTGATTCCGGTTGAGATAGATAACTACCTATTGCGATCTGGAACAAGTGTACTAAACTAAATCTCTGAAGACAACTGTTCTGGGGTTCAGGGGTCTTGTCCTACAGCACTGAGGCGACTATGGCGGCTAAGAAAGGCGGAAGCAAAGAGCAGACCGAAAAGGAAAAGGCGCTGACTCTGGTGCTCGGCCAAATTGAGCGCAACTTTGGCAAAGGGGCAATCATGCGCCTGGGCGATGCTTCTCGCATGAAGGTTGAAACCATTTCTACCGGGGCGCTGACCCTCGACCTGGCCCTGGGCGGTGGCTTACCCAAAGGGCGGGTGATTGAGATCTATGGCCCTGAGAGTTCGGGTAAAACAACGCTGGCTCTCCATGTCCTGGCTGAAGTACAAAAGCTGGGCGGTGTGGCCGCGATCGTTGATGCAGAACATGCCCTTGACCCTGTCTATGCCGCTGCCCTGGGGGTCAACGTCGATGAACTGCTGGTGTCCCAGCCCGACACTGGAGAGATGGGCTTGGAGGTGGTGGATCAGCTGGTGCGGTCTTCAGCTGTTGATCTAGTGGTAATAGACTCGGTTGCAGCGCTGGTGCCACGGGCTGAGATTGAGGGGGAGATGGGCGATGCCCACGTGGGCCTTCAAGCCCGACTGATGAGCCAGGCGTTAAGGAAGATCACCGGCAGCATTGGCAAGTCGCAATGTACGGTTATCTTTTTGAACCAGCTGCGCCAGAAAATCGGTATTTCCTATGGCAACCCCGAAGTCACGACTGGGGGCAATGCGCTGAAGTTCTATGCCTCAGTACGACTCGACATTCGCCGCATCCAAACGCTGAAGAAGGGCACTGAAGAGTACGGCATTCGCGCCAAGGTTAAAGTGGCTAAGAACAAGGTAGCCCCGCCCTTCCGCATTGGGGAATTTGATATTCTCTTTGGCCAAGGCATTTCCACAATGGGCTGTTTGATTGATCTAGCTGAGCAGCACGGGGTGCTGATCCGCAAAGGAGCTTGGTATAGCTACGAGGGCAACAACGTTGGCCAGGGGCGCGAGAACACCATCCAGCGGCTACAAGAGGATGCCGAGTTTGCCCAGAAGGTAGAAGCTCAGGTGCGCGAGAAATTAGAAATTGGTGGCGCTGCTGTAGAAGTCGCGGATGTCGAGATTGAGGTGGAGGCTGAAGAGGAAGCCGCTTATCTGGATGAGGACGAGTAAAGGCGTTTAGCCTCAAGTTCCCTGCTTAAAGAAAACCCCTGCTGTGGCTACTCAACAAGCTTGCAGCGGGGGCTTTTTAGTAAATGGCATCTACCTAAGCTTAAAATTCCCAGGGCAGAGATGGCGATCGATCGCTAGCAAGTTTATAGGCCATTCGTTGTAGAGCGGTTGAGCTGCCGACGGTAGCCACCTCTGCCAAGGGAATCCAGGCCAGGTCGTTAGATTCCTTAGAGACTATATAGCTCATAGATTTGGCCACGAGCAAAAACCGGATGTCGTAATGCATATGGGGCGGCTCTTTGGCACTGTTGATGGGATGGTGGCCGATGTCGAAGATGGTGGTTTGTAAAGGCTCAATTACCTGGATGCCCGATTCCTCCCTGGCTTCGCGCAGGGCTGCGGCTAACAGAGATTCATCCCCTTCGTCCACATGCCCCCCCACCTGAAGCCAGCGGTTAAACTTCCGGTGATGGGTCAGCAGCACATGGGATTTTGCGGCATTGACCACCCAGGCTGAGGCAGTGAGGTGTCCAACGTAGTTGTCTCGTTGCCAGAAGCGATCGTGTTCCTCCAGGAATGCCAGCGTGGCGACGATCGCCTGGGCCTCTGATGGGTTAAAGGGGGTGTGAAATGCGAGCGCTTGGGCGCAGATCTGGGGTTCGATCATCGTCTAAGGTAGGTGCTGGTTCAGGCACCTCTTAGAGGTGAGTCTGCACAGTCTAGTTGCTTAAGCGTGCCTAAGGGGAGGAAGCAATGCTCTTTCATAGCGGCTTTGCCAACGCTTGAGGATCAGCCTCAACAACTGCAATACGCCTAACGGCTTCGCCTCGCTCCCTCAGTAGCAGCATGTCTTGATCTGTACTATGATTCAGGCCAGAAACCAGGAACATAGGATAACCCCAACTCTGGGGCAGCATCAATAATGTTGTAGTCAACAAATCGCTGAGCCATTAACATCCAGCGTTCCATCTCTATAGTCCCTAGAGCTTCTGCCTCAATATTCATAAGCATGTAGTCAGAGATCAGTTTGAGAGAATCTATCTGGTAATTGAGGTCGTTGTACTTACTCTCTGTCTCGACGTAGTGGTCTACTATCACCTGAGCTCCAGCAGGAATATCATCTAAAACTTTTTGCCACCCCTCGAAAGTAGCTTTCAAGAACTGCTTCACTACATCCGGTTCTGAAGCCAGTAGGTCAGCATGGGCAAAAATCACCTGAGCATAAGCTTCATAACCATAGTCGCTCAGATTTAAAATGGCTGGTTCAATTCCAGAAGATGCTTTAAAGCCAATTGGCTCATCTACGGCGTAGCATTGAATTGCCGCAAACTCGCCCGACATTAGTAGATCATTCTTATTTTCGTAGGGAATTTCTACCACTTCGATATCGCCAGGAGCTAAATTGCTTACTCCCTGTACCAACTCCATCACCTGTAATCCATCAACGTGAACACCTACTTTTTTACCCACCAGATCAGCCAAGGTGTTAATTCCACTCTTCGGTAAAGACATCAGCGCTAAGGGAGATGCCTGAAACATGGAAGCGACTGCCCGGATTGGAGCACCATTCGCCTGAGCAGAAAGAATTAAATTTTGCTCAGCGCAACCAATGACCATTGGATTTTCCGCTACTTCGTCAGGGACGACCATACCCGATTCCCAAGGTTTCAAGGAAATTGCTAGGCCGCTGTCCTGATAAAGACCTAGATGATCTGCCATTAACAAACCAGCAAATTGCACATTAAATTTCCAGTCTAGCTGCATGGTCAACGGCAAAGCCGCACGACTAGGAATAGAAAAACCAGGCAGTAAATTACTAGCCCCAACACCTAACCCCAACATTCCCGCGTATTTGATGATCTGACGCCGTCTTAGACTCATAAGTCACCAATAACCTAATACAGGCCAAGAGCGTACTTCACCTTTCTTTACGCTTCTGTAGTCAGGTTAACTCTGTTAATTAATTAGATCGATTGCTCCGCCGATAGTCCCAGGGCATTACAGGATTGGGCTGATTCCAAAAGTTCAACCGCTGCTGCTGTGCCTGGGCCTCGGCGGCAAGTAGAGCATCGTCCGTATCGGGGCAACTGTTTAGATACTGTGTATAGACTGCCGCATAGCCTTCGCTGACTAGCTTCAGGTTTATGTTCTGGCCACCCGCATAGATCTCCGCCACCATGCGCCCATAGCGGTCTGTGTCGGCCTCGCGGAACTGAATGGTGGAACCTCTAGGGGTTAGCTGGCGCAGACGTTCGGTAGCCGTTGGCCCCCAGGGGGTTTGTGTTGTCTCTGGGGCGTCGATGCAGGCGAACCGGACTGTGATGTTCTGGCCCTGGTAGTCCATCCGCAGTGTGTCGCCATCGCCTACAGAACAACCGTGGCAGTGGGTAGGTTGGTGGGGGAGGGTCCTATGGCTACTCCCTGCTCCTGAGTCTCTACCACTGCCGTCGAGCAGCTACCGAGCGCTACTGTTAAGCCCACTGCCAAACCTGCGCGATACCAACCGTTCATAAAGGTAGACCAAATTCCATCTGTCCCAGAATACCCAAGGCAGTCTGACCATCCAGAAGAGCCCAAGCCAATGAGTAACCCCTTGTAGCCTAGTGAAACTTTATCTAGGGCAAGCAGGATAGTAGTGCTAATGGACACCAATTGACGCTGATGCTACAGCCCTCTCCTTCATTGACGAAGATAAAAATGGGTAGCGTTTTGGGGACCAAAGGATTTAACGTCGAGGTAGTAGTTTCCCACCTTTCTTAAGTCTGTGGAGACAAAGCCGCTATGGACATTCAAACAATTCAAGGCAACTCCGCTAGCGTGCTTCGATTGGCAGTACAGCAGTCTATGGAATCAGGCTGTGTTAATCTGGCTTGGCAAGCTGGCGTCAACTACTTCTTTTCCTATGGCATTGGAGATAGCCCCATCATCAATGATTCGAAGCAGCTATTACGGCAGCATAGAGAGTCTGTCATTGTGGCTACAGGGAGCGAGAAGCGAGAGATTAGCCATTGGCAAGAGTACGTTGAGCAGGTACAACAGACCCTCGATATCGACACAATAGACGTTCTCTTTGCCGAATATGTCTCCCCTAACGATGATTGGCAGCAGGTAAAGGCCCTGGCGGATCAGCTCTATCGTTGGAAATCTGAGGGGGTAATTCGGTATGTGGGTATGACAACCCATAATCGATCGATCGCCCAGCAGCTCATTCAAGAATCTCTCTGTGATGTTCTAATGCATCGCTACAACATGGCCCACCGCAAGGCTGAAGAAACCGTGTTCCCCATGGCAATGACCGCTGAAATCCCGGTCGTTGCCTTTACAAGCACTCGTTGGGGCACGCTCCTTCAAAAGCCTACAGACTGGCCTACTGCCCCGCCAGCAGCTTCTGATTGTTATCGCTTTGGATTGTACCAACCAGCTATTCGGTTAGTGCTAACGGCCCCCAAAACCCTCAAGTTATTGGAGGACAATCTTGTTGCCCTCACAGCTCCGCCCATGTCCGAACACGAAATTGCGCACTGGCGGCAGTTTGGAGATTTGGTCTATGGCAGTGGCCAAGACAGTTTTGAAACAAGCTGGCCATAGCTGAATCTCTCCTGGAATGACACTGGCTTTCTATGGCACCACTATGACCATCTCCTTTGACCGAGCAGCCGACTTCTACGACAACACCCGCACCCTGGCCCCGGAAGTGTCTGAACGGCTCACAGCAGAAATTCTGAGGTTGGGACGGGCTACCCCCGACACCACCTTCTTTGAGCCAGGAATTGGCACCGGGCGGATCGCTCTGCCTATAGTCGAGCGGGGCTATGCCTATACCGGGGTCGAGATCTCAGAGGCAATGATGGACAGGCTCAGGCAAAAGCTTGAGGGCAAAGCTCACCAGCTGACGTTGATCAATGCTGACGCTACAGCCCTTCCCTTGGACGACAACGCCTTCGATGTGGTGATCGCCCCCCACATCCTCCACCTGATCGCTGACTGGCAGAGGGCAATGGATGAGTTGCGCCGGGTGCTGAAGCCCGCTAGGGTGTTCATCTACTTCCACCACCCCACCAACAAGACCGCTGCCCGTGATGCCATTGGGCAGCAGTGGAGAGAGATTCTATCGAGCTATGGCTATGACTCTGGCTTTACTGGCGGGGTCACAGAGGACGTACTGGGGCGCTTGCAGGAACAGGGGGCTACGCTAGAAACGGTGGCGGTGGCGGACCTGTCCCGTGAGAGTACAGTGGACAGTCTTATGAGAGCCTACCGCGATCGCATCTACAGCAATATGTGGAGAGTGCCTAACGACATTTACCCCCAGGCGCTGGCTGACTTGGAAGACTGGGCCGCTCAGGAGTTTCCTAACACCGATGTACCCATGACCTCCCAGGACAACATCACGCTCACCGCCGCCTACCACTGGGCAAGCTAGAGAAGAAGCCCCTAACCTAGCTGTGAAGATTGTAATTTTGAAGCTACATACGCTCGATGCCAGGACACCAGGCCATTCATCGCTATCCCCAACAAAATGACGTACAGAAGCGAGAGAAACCGTACCTCTTTAACGTAGTACAGCCCAATAGCGATGATATCGATGACAATCCAGTAGAGCCAGCTTTCTATCCGTTTAACGGCCATCAACGCCATTGCTGTAAAGCTCATCACGGTTGTGACCGCATCAAGGATAGGAAAGGAAGCCGCTTCTGGAAACCACTGGGGAAGCCAAGTATGGATTTGTACCATAATTCCGCCAAGGGCTAGACCTAAACCTAATGTAATGCCCAGCGTTAGCAATCCATAGCGGCGGTGGCTATAAAGAAATCCTTCTGTGACATCCTGGGCTGGGCCTTTTCGGCTCCACCACCACCAGCCACAGACACTAGCCACCAAGTAATAGACCTGCTCTAAAGCATCGGAGTAGAGCTGGATTTGGTAGAACAGGCTCATGTAAAGCAGGACACTGATTATGCCTATGGGCCAGGTCAGCATATTCTTTCGGGCAATCAGCCACACTGACCCTAGATAAAGCAGGGTTCCAATCAGCTCGATGTAACTCATCGGATAGCCGAGGATGGTGAAGGCGATGGTATTGATGCTGAGAAAATTAGCCATTAGCAACCTGGAAGTGTTCTAGGAGGTTGTGGTACTTCTCAAGTTGAGCGAGTATCCCTTCCACGTATCCTATCCGGGTCTGTAAGTCGCCTCTCACTCTAAAAAATGGAATCTTACGCACCACTAGGTCACTGATGATTTGCTTCTGGAAGACGGATCTATTGCCTGCTCCAGAACGATCCCAAGTGTCGTCATAGGGAACATCTGTCTCACACAGAAACACCAGGTCGTAGCGCGAGGCACAGCGCTCCGCAAGATCGGTCAGGCGGGGCGTAGCGGTGCCGTGGTAGTAGAGCGAGAAACGGTAGGTGGTAAGAGCGTTGGTATCGGTAAAGAGGTACCGATTGGCCTGGGTCAGCTGCGCTTCTTCTCGTTCTCGGTGGCCCGTAGCAATCTCTTCAAGCTGCTCTAGGGATAATCGCCGCTCTACTTGATGGGTTTCCCAATATTCCCTGCCGTACTCTGGCATCCAAACAGTATTGTAGTGACGAGCTAGGGCTTCAGCTAGGGTAGTTTTGCCAGTGGAGGGTGCCCCCAAGAAGACGATATGGGTGATTAAATCTTGGTAGACCAGAGGATCTAAGAACTGGCGATATTGGTAAGGATTGGAACGGACTTGGGTGGCTGAGATGGGGACTGTAGTGCGGTTTGCCCAGGATGATTGGGGTGTCCAGTCTGCTAGGCGATTCACAGCACCTAACGCCTGACTCATGTGTTCTCCATAGAACTCTCTAGAGTAGAAGTGAGTCACACTGTTGCCCTGAAGCCGTTTCAGAATATAGGTTTCGTGGGCCTGCTTGATTTCAGGGGTATCACCTATCTCGGTTGGCCCATCCCAGGCTTCAATGACCTTTACCGTGGGATATAGCTGACGAATCCAGTTAGCCCTGATGGATAGCGGTACAGCAGTTGTTTCGGGGCAATCATAAATCATGACGATCACTTCATCCATCTCTGCTAAGGCCGTCTCAATTAGGAATTGATGGCCTTTGTGGAGGGGGGCAAACTTGCCGAGGGTGAGGCCACGGGTTGGCATAATGGCTAGAGGTCAATTAGAACTGCGTTGGCGTTCGCGAAGCGTCTCTTTCAGAGAAAGCCTCTCGTTTTGAGAATCGCGTTAGGGAAAACGGTTTAGGGTAGCAGTCTAGAACAGGGATTCCTGCTGAGTAACCTGCGCTACCTCATACCCTTCATCAACCGGCAGATTTGGCTGCTTAGCAGCGGCTACTGCCAACCGATCGCACCGCTCATTCTCCACATTGCCGCTATGGCCCTTGACCCAACGAAACTCGACTTGGTGCTGCTCACAGAGACTCAAAAGCTGCTGCCAAAGGTCAGCATTGACAGCTCTCTCTGTCTTGGTACGCATCCACCCCTTCGAGCGCCAACGCACTGCCCAGCCCTTCATGATGGCCTCAACGACATACTTAGAATCTGAGTAGATGGTTACAGCGCACTTGTGCTTTAGCGCTTGGAGGCCAGCGATCGCCGCCATCATCTCCATGCGGTTGTTTGTGGTCAGACGGTAGCCGCCTGATAGCTCCTTGCGGTGTTCACCATAAAGCAGCACTGTTCCATAGCCGCCAGGGCCAGGGTTGCCGGTGCAGGCTCCATCCGTGTAAATCGTGATGGGTTTGAGAGGTTGGGACATGGGCCTTCTGCCTTTAATAAACTGAGGATGCCCTTTCTCGTAAGAAGGACTATCGGCTCCAAAACAAGGGTATTGGGTCCTTTTCAGCAGGTTCTAAATTGGGATGGATTGTTGGCAAAATTGACTCAATTTGTAGCAACTCACTCAAGGCTGGTTGAGTGAGTCCAGGCATGGATACTCCAGCAATTTGACAAATTTGCAAATGCCTTTCGTCTATCTCAAACCCATGGGTGCCGCTCCAAGGCATCAGCATGAGACTGACACCACTACACTTAGTTCGCCAGCAAGCCCCGAATTTACTACGTCTGAATTCTACCCAGCGTAGATTAGTTGGCGTTTTCGTATTTGCTTTGAATGTGTTTCTTAAGAAGTTGACAGGTCTTGACTGGAACATAAACCGATACTTGATCTGAATGGTCAGCAGAGAACCCTTTTGGGGCGGTTCAATACCAAATACCACGACCCGATCTGCTATCCGCTGCAGGTTTCTCTGTAGCATTACCTCAGCCGGCATCAACTTCTTGGCAGGTACTCTCGTCTGGTTTAGCAGCGGGTGAAATTGCTCAATAAATAAGGCTTCATCCTCGTCTAACCGTTCAAGGCAATTGGTGTAATCAATCCAGGTTAGAAACACTGGAGACTTGCAATGGTGGTCCTGAAGCTGATTAAGGCGATGGTGGGCCTGTCCTTGCCAGCGAGTACGTAGATTGTTTGCCTGTCCAATATAAAGAACTCGCTGGTTAGCATCCAGGACAAAATAAATGGCAGGGCGCTCGGGTAACTGCTTGCGATCGCACAGGAGCAGCTTAGGAAGAGAAGTTAATGTGATACCTGAACTCATTGGGATCTCTGTTGCCAAGTTTGTAAGGCAAGGTCTACGAGATTCGAAAGAGAGCAATTCATCTCTTTATCAAGAAATGGCTTGTACACATCTGGAATCTTACTATAATTCCCTATTCCATGATTTAATCCTGGAAATCTCCATAGGTCTTTAGAGCGAGATGATTTTGGGCAATAAAGCAACCCTGTTACTGATTGCTCAAACTTATCTGTGCCTATCATCATCCTTAAGACAGAAGGCTTTCCACCTGGATGGGGAAGCCAAAAGAATCGCGCTAACTCACTATCAGTAAACCCAAAAGCTCCTGTCTTTTTAAGTTCACAGCAAGGTTTTGTTATCCCTCTACCATAAACAATTCGCTGTGGCTCGATAATCTCCTTTATACGCTTGTCAAATCCTAAAATTTTCTCGCGCAGCATCATGGTGGCATTGAACTCAGCGTCAGAGGCATGGCTTAGCCAGTTCAGCAGCTTGCGGGGTGGCTCAGGGATGGGAATTGCGGTTTGAAGAGAAGTTGACTCTTGCTGGATCAATAAAGGAATGATTGCCCCTTCCCTAGCCCCTATTAACTTTAGATACAAACAGTCAGCCTTGGCCTCAAGCTGAAAGCTCATCAACTCTATATCTAGAACACTGTATTTACAGTCGGTCAGCGTGTCCTGGTGAAAACTGGGGGTGATCGCAATCAAGCGAATTGGTTGTTCTAGATCAACCTCTTCAAATGAAGCATATTCCTTTAGCACATTGTAGTAGCGCGTGAGTTGCTGAACTACATAGCGATCCTCTACATTTTTCAGCTCAATGACAACCAATCGCTGCTGGTCGTCAAGGGCAAGAATGTCACAGATCTGACCTCGAATTTGAAACTGCCGTTTGAAAGGCTTTAAATTCAGCAACCTTGGTAGATTTTTCCAAACTATTTCCTCAAGCTCAAACTCGTTGCCAAACTGCCACTTATCTCCAATCTTGATGAGAGCCAACCTATTTAATTCCTTTCAAGATTAGAGAGAAGTTCTTTCCTTTGACTGTCTCAATCGCATCGGCTTTCTCCAACGCCTGAGCGACTACTCCTGTTACCCCAGCTATCAAATGCAGCTCATCCTGTGCCCTGGTCATGGCCACGTAGAGCTGTCGTCGTGCAAGCGATCGCGTATCCAAATCAGCATCAAAGCAGTCCTCAAACTGCTCGACCCAGAGAAGAAGCACCGCCTTAAATTCCAGGCCTAGGGACGACAACGTGGTGATGACTCTTACCCCCGGCTTGCGGGCACTGTAATTGACTTTGGTTTCCTGGCTCTCTGTGACCCAGTAGACCGGCAGGCCCAGGTCTTGCAAGTGTTGGAGCATGGAGTTAAACGAAGCCGTATCCTGCTTCGGCTTCTTACGGTAGAGGATGGCGATATCCGAGGGGCTGTAGCCTAGCATCACCAGACGCTGAACCTGCTCGACGGCGACATCTACAGCCCTGGCTTTAGTGCCTGCTTGGTAGAGGGTTGGTCGAGGTCCCTGGCGCAGGGCTGCTTCAGGCGTAACAGTGGGAAAGGTGGCATCGTCGGTCAGGTCTTGGTCAGTGTTCTTCACCACCGTCCACGCGGCTTCTAGGATCTCCTTGGTGTTGCGGTAGTTCTGAGCCAGCTTCATCGTGCGGCCCTGGGCCTTGATACCCACCGATTTCCAGGTGAATTTGGACCGTTTGTAGAGGCTTTGGTTGCCATCTGAGACAACCACTAGATCGCCGTTCTCTGGGTCTTTCAGTCCAGCCACACAGCACTCAAACCATTCGCGGGTGAAGGTGTGGGCCTCATCCACCAGAATAGAATCCCATCGTTCTGTTTCGGGCACTTGCTGGAGAGCCGCTAAAACCTTTCTACCCAGGAGAGCATCATAGGTGGCCTGGTCGCTTACATACGGAAGTCGGCCCAAGATTGACCTAGCCCAGTCGTGGAAGTGCATCACCTCGATGCGGTCTTTGTACTGGGGATTCATCGAGTCGCCGTGGAGTAGCGATCGCAGGTGGGCGGCCAGCGTGATGTTGAAGCACAAGATCAGGATGCGCTGGTCGAGCAGGCGGTTGGCAAGGACTTTGGCGCGGGCCAGTAGGATCAGGGTTTTGCCAGAGCCAGCTACCCCAGAGATCAGGCGGTGGCCGTCCTTCATATTGCGGGCAAGGCGCTCTTGGTCAATGTCGAGGGGCACCACTACGCTGCTGCCAACCGGGAGTTCAACACCCTCGGGCACACTGCTGGAGGTGACGGGCTTCTCTCTAATCACTGTCTCGGGATGCAAGCAGCCCTTAATCGTGTTTACCTGGTCTACAGTCAGCGCCGGGGAGTCAAAGTAGACCTTAAACATATCCCGCAGCCGCTGCACTAGCATTTCTGAGGTGTAGTTCTCCCACTCCAATAGCTCATCTCTATAGGCTACTTGGGGCTGCTGGAGGAAGTTGTAGATATTCTCCTCATGGGCTTGGGGTTCGTTGATGTTGCTCATCACAGCAGCGGTGCCCACCGGGAAGACTAGCTTGCCCTCATAGTTGCCACTGGGCTGGCGGAGGATGGGGTAGCCCTTGAAGCGTTCAGCAGCGGTGCAGAAATAGTTGTGGGCTTGTCTAAGGGGAGATTGGTGGCTCTCTGTCGTCCCATACTTATCCTTGACTTTGAAGAATCGCTCTCCAGCCTCAATGATGTTTCCGGCATACCACCCCTTGACCTCAATGATCAGCAGGCCAAAGGTGGGGCCC
This sequence comes from Nodosilinea sp. WJT8-NPBG4, assembly GCA_019359285.1. Taxonomy (GTDB): domain Bacteria; phylum Cyanobacteriota; class Cyanobacteriia; order Phormidesmidales; family Phormidesmidaceae; genus Nodosilinea. The sequence continues at coordinate 41,113 of JAHHHQ010000055.1, read as the reverse complement.
AGAATGGTGAAGTCAGGGTAGAGGTTGCGTTGTAATCGCGGCTCGTACCAAACAGTGAAATCTTCTGGCAGTTTGTTCTTAAGGACATTGAGGAGGCGCTGTTCGCCCTGACTAGCAGTGGAGGGAATAGTTTCGGGGATGGTGAGAGCCATAGATGCTGAGATGAACCACTATGGTTAGTTATTCCCGGAACAGAAGCAAAGCCCAACGGGCACACCATAAGCACATCAAAAAGCCTACTCAGTTAAACCTCGGGTAACGGCAACCGCAACCAGATGGGTAGATGATCGCTCACCTCATGTTCAAATTTGCTATAAAACTCTTTCTTCTCTGGGCTAGTTAAGCTTCCACTAGGCGGTAGCCCAAGGGCTTCACGAAACAGTTCTACAAAATTCACGACACCATAGTCTGGGCCTTGAGGTGGTTCAGGTCCCATCTCTGAGTTTTTGTCATAAGAGGGCAGGCGTGTATCATGGCTGAACAAACCAATCTGGTCAAAAGTCTCACTTAAACGCGCATTGGTGCGGAACGGTTCAGTTAAGCCTTTGTGTACATCCAAAAATGGAAAATTGACGTTAGTACTCTTGCCAGCATCCTGCATTTCCTGATTGAAGGTTTTGATGTGTTTCTCTATTTGAGGCCTATCCTTTTTGGGATTGCCAAAGCTTAAGTTAAGGTCGCCCATCAAGATATAGTTAGAGAAATAAGCATTATCTTGCTCCTGAACTCGGCCTATAATCCATTCCATCAATGCATCAAATTCTTGACGGCGATCCTCAAGAGAAGTACCAAAATACAGGTGAGCATTGATAGCCATAATTTGATAGGGCTTTGTCTCAGGGTGGCCTACTATTTCGAAGCTGGCACAAAAGGGCTGTCGAATGAACGTCAAGAACACAGGTATTTGCACTTTTGGTGCTTTGGGTTCAGAGCCAGTAGGATTTGCTTGCCAAGCTTCCCGAGCCTGAAGGTAGTCTAGATAAGGCTTAGCCGTTTCGACCAAAACCTTGTAGTGATCAACGATGGTTGATAGAAGTTTGGTGCGGTCATAGGAGACATCAGAAATGATGTTGCCCCGACGAATAAGGTTCCGATTGTAGATAAACCCTAGACGTTCACCTAGTCCTTGTTCACCAGGGAATTGCCCAGTCTTATCGGAAACAATAGCGTCATATTCAGGCCCCATCAAGCTTACTAGCTTGTCAAAGCCTTCCAAATCGCCCATAATCTCCTGGACAGATAGCAGATCAAAGCGCCTACAAATGTTTGCAAGGAAATTCCAAGTATTTGTGCTTCGACTGCTTACGCTACCTAGCTTACGGATATTAAAAGACCCTAGTACAGCAGAGCCGTAAGTGCGCTGAGGAATACCGTATTTATAGGGGTCGCTCTCTAGCAGAGCATTGATCTTTGCCCACTCATCAGCAGTCAAATCAGCCATCAGTGAGACCTTTAGGATAAATCTATATTTTAAGGATAGTGGCTTTGTCAGAATTAGGATTCGAGCCACTTGTGCTTAACTAATATTTATTGGTTAAGTTTCCACAGCTTTCCTCCAGCCGTCACTTGATCGGCCACCACCTTGCCTTCTAAAGACTTCAAAATAACTCTGGTCGATTCCTGATACAACTCGGCCAGGTTGGCAATTGCCCCCACGCTCTGCCCTTCCAACTCATTACAGTAGTTCAATACCTTGAGGACCATACGCTGGGGCGCGATCGCACTCTACTCCTATTAAGGTTTCGCTATAGGCTGCAAGTTAAGGAAGCGGCTATCCTTCGTTGGGATTTGAGCATATTTGACGCTGGGGCTATTAGCGTCAAGCGGCTGAAGCGAGGTGAAAATAGAGTTCATCGGCTGCAGGATGATGAACTCAAAGCAATGGGGGCATTGAGAGAGATAGCCGAAGAGCTTCCATTTATTTGCGAGTGAACAGGGGGCAAAGCTCAGCACCGATGCGATCGCCAACTGCGCCCGGGCTGAGCAGTTGGCTCAGTTACCCTACCTGTCCATCCCCACATGCTAGGACATAGCTGTGGCTATCATTTGGCCGAGCAGGGTATGCCAACCCGCGACATTCAGGTATACCTGGGGCACAAGAATATTCAGCACACGGTGAGGTACACAGCGGCGAACCTAGGCGGTTCGACAAGATTCAGTGGTAGCCGATCCATTAATCAGACTAAGTCTTGCAAGTTTGTATTAACGCAAAAGACCAATTAACCCACCCACAGCAAACCCGGCGATGCCACCAATCTGTGCTCCTAATACTGCTCCACCAACAGATAATGCCGGTACAGCAAGTGCACAAGCACCTGCTGTAACAACGGCGCAAACTACTCCGCCTCCACCACCAACGAATGCACCTACATAACCACCAATAACAGTCCCAGTTGCCAAGCCGATCGCTAAACTTTCAGCCGTTTTATCTACCTCATTAGGCTCTAATTCATTAGCTAGAAAGTCTGGCAAACCAAAAGGATTATTTGATGGTTCTGGACTAGAAATAGGGTTTTCCTCCGTTACTGGAGAAACTGGTAAGGGAAGGACTGGCCGACCTGGGTTATTAGGTTGAATAGTTCCGGGAAAACCTTGCTCTACTTGCTCAACAATAGGTTTAACTTGCTCTACTACCGTTTCCACTACTGTGGAAATGACAGGTACTCTTTCTAACCTAGGAATTTGGACAACTTGAGCTATCCCCGTATATTCCCAAGACACTGTTGCAGGTTGTCCTAAAATATCACCTGATTCCTGAAAAGAGGCATTGAGTTCTAGCTCATATATGAAGCCTGGGATCCCAAGCCCTACAGCAGGCTTAATATTGAGTGGAATAGATAGCAAACTTTTATTGGGTTGAACTACTCCAATACTCGGATCTGGAATTATTGGAACAAAAACGGAAGGTTCTGTCAACGGTTTTATAAAAGGGTCAGAAAAAACATCATTCACGCTCAGCAATAACGGAGAGTCAGGATTAGTTTGAAAATCAATGCTTACCCTTAGGTTGTCATCTGTTACCATCGCTACGCCAGTGTCCCAAATGAACCTAGTGCTCTCAAAGACGCTGGAGCTTTCGAAGACTGGGATTTGGGTTTGAATGCTAAAAAGGTCACCTAAGGGATTTGCGTTTCCAGGGTCTGGAATACCGAATGATGGGTTTATACCTGGCTTGCTTTCTAGACTTATCTTTCCTGTATTTATAAAAGGATTACCGTCAATGGGTAGATAGACAGTGTTTCCAGGTCGTAATCCTCTTGCTTCTTGAGCAGAAAAGCTTGTGCCATCTTCCTTTCTTATCTCCTGCCATCTGAAGGGATTGCTGAGATAACTAAGGGCAAGAGTCCATAACGTATCTCCGTCCTGAATAACGTATGGTTGCCATTTCCCAACAAGCAAAAAGTCGTTGGTTAGGGGTGATTGAGGGAACGGTCTTGGATTGATAGGAGCAAGGCTATCGCCATCCCCATGATTGCCTGGCGTACCGTCAGGTACTGGGAGATATACAGGTGTGCCAATAGGGATGCGGCGTGCCTCAAAGTCAGTAAAATTTGTACCATCCGCCTCGAATATACTTACCCACTGATTGGCATCACCGTAATACGTTTGTGCTATTTCGTAGAGGGTGTCGCCATCTTGCATGCCATGAATGACATATTGGCCTTGTGGAAGAGTGTTAGGGATTACACCAGAGTCAATGCCATAACTGGGGACTTGAAAAATCGGCAAACTACTTACAGTCAGGGACTGTACTGGAATTAACTGTTCCATGGCTCTTCCCTTACTGAAACCTGATTGTGGGAAAATATACACTAAGTGACAAAGATTTGTCGTGGTACTTTGCTACTACTTTCGGTACTAAGCAGCTGCGCCATCGTGAGTTGATGGACGATTGGGGCCAAACTGATTTGTTGAGGGGATTATCAGAATCTGGCCAGGTTGCGGGCTTCTGCTACTTCTTCTACTAGACCAGCTACCGCTACAGACAAACTTTCAGAAAAGCCAAAGCCTATTTGAACCGTAGCAAACCGTAGGGCCACATCCTCGCATAGCACTTCAATAAGAGGCTTTGAAGCCCCATAGCTCAGGTAAGTTTTCTCCAGGTGAGGGGTGGCCACTGCGAGTCGCTCAGCCGTAGGCAGTCGATCACGCTTCTTGTGAGAGTTGAAGTCTGGATCAGATGGCACCAGATTCCACAGCTCATTGGTTGGGTAGACCGCTATCGGCAGGATGTGGTCGAGGTCGTAGTTAATGCCCTGGGCAATACGCTTCTCAGTCCAGGGGCAGGTAAAGGCGGTGCCTTCCATGAGCAGGATGTCGATTTGGTTACGCTCCCAGGTCAGCGGGCGGCGGTTGTCAGGGCGAGAGGTGAGCAGGCCGTAGATGTACCCCCTATCGTGGTTGCTCACTCTGCCACTGAATAGGCACCATTCATGGATACAGAGGGCTTCGACCCAGAGCGACATCTGGCGGAACGTGGCCCAGAGGTCGAGGGGAATGATTAGGCAGCGGTCTTGTACCCTTGTCCCCGGCACCGACACAGTCCGGCTAGCCACCTGGTTATAGGCTTGGGGCTTTTCAAAGATGCTCCACTCACCGGGGCCAGCATAGCGGATTGGCATCTCAATGGTTTTGGCGATCGCAGTAATAGCAGCCTGGTAAGCGCCAATTAGCGGTTGGGGGTAACGCTGGTGTTTACGGGGCGATCGCAGTTCATTGATGAGGAAAAAGCCATCGGCGGGATTCTTTAGCCCCCCAATGCCCAGCTCCCACTGTCGCCTGAGTTCAGTAAGGGCCGGTCTAAAAGCCATGTCATTGATGGTCTGCCCCTGGCGCTGTGCCCGCTGCCCTTGCTGGATGGGGTTATCGGGGTCTACGAAGGGCCAGTAGTAGGCGATCCAGAACTCGGCCAGCAGCTTGAGGGGCACTGCGACATCGCTCTGATAGGTTCTCAGATCGGGGTAGGTCAGCACCACATCATTAATAGCCCGCAGCAGCGCGATCTTGTAGCTCGTTATTTTTGTATCGTGCTTGAGGATGGTACTAATGACTTTATCTGAGGTGATCAATGTCATCAGACTTTCCTGGCCTTGATCAGCCATATCCTTCTCTTTTGCTGGTGGCTACCGACCTCTGCCATGACTAATATAAACTCTGGATATTTACCTTGAAGTTAGCCAGTTCCGTGGCAGTAGCTAACTCAAACGGCCAAACTTTCATTTGGCCTAATGTGAGCTTAGTCTAAAATCTTCCATCAGTTTTCTGAATCATCTTCAAGATATTCTGTTAATGCCGTAGCAACTTTTCCTCTGGCATCAACTCCTCTAATAAATCATAAGGATCTATATTTAGTCTTTCCCAATCTTGGTTGAGTTCATCCCATAATTTCTTGATTGCTGGAGGATAGTTCTCTGGTGAATCTTGGTAAACTCGACCAATATGTCGCATCAGGTTAAAGCAAATAGTTGCCTGACCTGCTACGGTTACATCTGCTAGCTGCTGAGGTTTATCAAACCATAGAGTAGTAGGCATTGCTGCCGCATTCTCAGCGACCTGCTTTAACTTTGAGCTGAGGGGCGTTACCCCAGGAAGACTTACATTAGGTTTCACTAGCCGATCAATCCGGTTCAAAATAAGCTTTCCTTGGTATCTTTTATCGCTATATGCCCGAGTGAAAATCAATGCTTTAATACGATCCATAAAAACAGCACTGGTTAGCGCTAGTAAAGATGTCATGCGTAACTCTACTAAATATAAGAATTCATCTACCTTTAACAGTTTCAGATCTTGCCATCCTGCTAATCCTGTCTGGGGTATACGTGGCAATAACTGGTTTTTGATTAACCCTCGTCCCCACCAAAGACTAGCGATGACTCCAAAAACTAAAATCAGTGGCATTAATACCGAAAAGAAATGCTGCCAAAAGATAAATGTCCCCTGTTGGATTTCCCTCCAAAGCTCATAACTGACTGATGCCACCGTTAAGATGCAAACGAGTAGGAAAAAACGGATAAACCAGTCTAATTGCCCCAAGGTTAAATTGCCAGATGGCTTGTTATTTTGGGGATACTCATACAAATTATCCTGAGGCGAATCTACATCTGAAATAATAAATATTCCCAAGGATTCAGAATCTTTTCGATCATCAGACAAGATCAAACTATCAATTCCTTGGTTGTCGAAAATGCCACCATCCATCAACGCTAAAGAGTGAAACTGCCCATTTTCGCCAACAGCATTCTTCACCCTAGGAGGAATCTGATTGTTGGGCCAGGCAAAATCTTGAGGAAATTCTAGTGGTTCAAACCCACCAGGAAAACAAGATGAGGCTGCCACAATATCAGCTAGTCGAATTTCTTTTGCAGCATCTTTAGGAATAGACACATTGCCATTACCTATACGAGCACGGCCATTAGCGCTTTTTTGAAACCTAAAAGCTACACCAGTTCGAAACTCAGTTGTATTAAATGAAATTTCCTTAACCGAAATCTCTGAGTCAAGAATTTTTCCTAAAGTGTATGGGTGTCCTTGAGGGGACTTTAGAAAAGTGTCGGCATAGACATTCGCCATCGATAATATCAGCTTTGGCTGACCTGAAGGCACTCTACTAGGGCCTTGGCTTAAATCTGCCAATCCAGCTTTAAATAGATTCTGATCACGGAGAAAGCGATAGAAGTTTTGGAAGAATTCAAGAAATCCAATTCCCTCCACCAATGACAAGATATATTTTGATCCTGTGAATGTTCCCCCTGATACTGTGGATAGCCTAGATAACTGAGTAAGTAGCTTAATGCGCTCAAGATAGGCTAAGGTTCCAAGATGAAACGCTGCTGCACGGTAGCCGCCCCCTGATAAAGCTAACCCAATTGGAACCTGAGATAAATCTTTGGGTGTTTCTTCTGGAAGCGGCTTGAAATCTAGAGGTGTTGTTGTCATACAGTTTTATTCCTCACGCCAATAGATCCTGTTCTAGTACCATAGAGCACTTTTCATAGCTCAACACTTAGAATGATTTTTAATAGGCAGACAGGAAACGGTAAGATTAAGAGCTCAAGCCCTGTTCCACAATCGTTTAGCCTACGAAAAAATAAGAATTTAAGCGCTTGCCCGAAAGAGTATCCGGGCTATTAATAGTCCTTAAGGAACGTCTCACGGGGCAGTCTTATTGCTAGATCGCGCTTCGCCTGCCCAACCCTCAAGCTAGAAATCTCCCCCTGTGGGTCGTATATCTTGGTGAGAAATACTCTGACCGCATTGACCAAGTGGGCTTGAGGCCCATCGCGCCAAACTTGACGGCATCAGGGCTCAGTTTGATGACTTGATCTGAGGCAATGAGCGTCATCGGTCTTTCCTAGCCTTTATCAACCACACCCCTCTCTCCTGCTGGTGCCCACCAACCTCTGCTGTGATTGGCATGGGCTCTGAATATCTACTGTGAGCGATTTTAATGTCTTGGGGTTGGCTTACTTCAGCACTCCAGCCATAACCTTTCAGAAGTTGCTGGGGCTCGTCGCAGCCAAATTGCCAGTGGCGAACTACTCGCCCCCGGTTGGCGTTCTCGGCACTCTGGGCTGCCAGTATTGAACCACTTTTTACCGCATCCATACCTAGAACACTACCGGGGCAGCTCAACGCTGCAACAGTCCTCAGTAGAGAGTGGGCTGAAGGTTCTGGCAAGTACATGACAACGCCTTCGAGAATCCAGATAATAGGACTCTCTTGCCTCAAACCTGCCTTTAGTAGCCGAGCGATCCAACCTGTCTGAAAATTTTCCAAATCACCAGCAATCATGTGGTGACGACAGTTCGGCTTAATGCTCCCTAGGGCATTGCCCTTGTAGTTTAGAACCCCTGGCATATCGACTTCATAAAACCTGGTAGCGGGTGGCCAAGGCAACCGATAGGCTCGGGTATCAAGTCCTGAGCCCAGGATGACGACTTGAGGTTCAGAAAACTGGGGCAGAGTGGCCAGCACCAGGTCATCCAAAAAACGGGTCCGAATGGCGATGTAGCGAGTGCGCTTGGTGATGACCTCCTCCAGCGATCGCCCCTGCCTTTTGGCCACCTGTCGCCATTTAGCTAGCAGATTCTCGACTTCATCCCCAGCTAGGGTTGCGGCGTAGGGGTCATTGAATAGTGGAACAGAGAGGGACTGCTCAATGGCTCGCTTAGCCGCCACAATCTGGGCGGTGTAGGAGATGGGATCGATGGATGTAGACACGACACAGGAGAAGGGTTTGTAGCAGGTCTTTACAGTTTGGCTAAGTCTTGTCCTGTTTTCCCATAGGACAGGCTTGAGCCGTGGGTTGATTTTGCTCAAACCTCACTGCATATCCTTACTGCTCCCAAGAGAGCCAAAATAAATTTACTACCACAATTGATATTCCTAGAATGGCTCCAATTGCCATAACAAGTTGAGGTGCTTGCAGCAGAACAAGCACTGCTGCAAGAATTATGAGAGCAAGAGAGGTTTTGTCCATTGCTATAACGTAGTGTAGCAATCGGCGGAAAGGTATGCGTGATAACCCCTAAGGTGATGGTGCAGCTCGTCAGCTTGAGAATCCTGCTGATGACTTTATCTGAGGCGATGAGCGCCATGTAGGCTTGTCATGCTTAGCGCTCGCTCTACAGCCAGACCTTCTCTAGGGTTTCGCAAGTAATTCTTTCTTCTAAGACACAACTAACCATTGCCCCGGTGTAGATATCTAAGACGGCATCTGGTTTAATCTCAATAAATAGCCGCTGTCCAGGAAAAACGACTCGCTCAAAGTACCAATTTGGAATGTTTTCTATCCGCACCACCTGAAGCCTGCTAGTCGCGTTGACGTAAAGGTACTGGGCCGTCAGGGTGCCGGTACCATCTAATTGCTGCAGTGCTGCCATCACCGGAGCAGATAGGACTTGGGGGGAAAAAGTGGTCGAAGGCATGGGAGCAAGTCCTTGGGTGTGGCCAAACCCATCATCCCTAATTTTTTCCCTGGCTCTGGTGATAAACCCTGCTCCAAGTTGTGACTTGTTAGCCTCTTAGGTGTGATCCAGATCGCTTAAAACAAGGCTGTCTGCAGGACTGTCTTGTGGCCAAACCTTCACAGCCAGAATCTCCCCAATAGGTCATGTAGCGCTGGGAGAAATACTCTGACCGCATCGACCAGGTGGGCTTGAGTCCCATCGCCTCAAACTTGACAGCATCGGGTGGAGATAGATGCAGTAGTATCCCCATACTATCCTCTACAAAGATCAGTATCCTACTGTCCTGTGAGACAGTCTCGTTTGTTATGGCGAACAGCTCAAGACAGCATTGATAGGGCCAAACCCCTCTGAATCTGAATAGCCCACTAGCTCAGAGTAATAGCTAGGGTTTTGCAGCATGAGCTGACGAGCATCGTCCAGCCCAGTTTCATAGAAGGTAAGGATCCGATTTGAAGCGATCGCAGCTTGTACTTGGCCATTACCAAGATTGGTGGGGAATTGCTCAAATAAGAATGTCGTGCTGCCGTCCTCTTCTGTAATGGTCAGGTAAGACTGCATGCCCAGGGGATTGGGTAAACCCAACTCAGGGTCAAACTGGCACGTTTGAGTCGGTTCCGCCTTAGCTATAGTGCTCAACGCCAGCAAAGTCGCTGCTGCAAGACCCATAGCCACAAAATATTTCATGCTCAGCGCTCTTGTAGTGGTCAGTATAACTATGATCTGCGGCAGTGACTTAGGAGGTTGGCCTTACAACTTATAGCCAAAATTATCACCCTTCAGACAAGGCTCCTGTCACGTCCCGGATAAAGGATTCACGGGATTGTGAATTTGTTAGGAGATAGCCTGCGATAGCAGCCACTACCAGAGAGCTATCCTGGACTGTTGGGGAACGATCTACTACCAGCGACCCCCCGGTTAGTTGTACCTCTTGACCGGCCATCATATCGCCCTCGACCCGCATGAAGAAGTAGCAGTGGAGTTGTTGATCAGGTGTTAGTTGAGGTTCAGGCTTTGCTCGATGGCATCGCCGGGGACGGGAAAGCTCATTAGCTAAATAATTAAGTAATTTATTTAGACTTTTCGCTGCGGATCTGAAATCTCAGCATAGTTTTTACAAGAGTCCTATTAAGTTTTTACATCGTAGATATAGAGAACTTAGGATTTGCCTATAAAAGGATGTAGCTCTAGATACAAATTGTGCCTGCGAATTAACTTAGTGTGGTGGCTAGGTTGAAATAAAAAGTTAAGGGTTTTATATAGCTTCTGCATAGGGGCTTTTCAACACTAGTAAAAATAAAAAATAACGTCTCTAGGGTTCCGATTCAACCCTCTCTCATGTGAGAGAAGATTGAGTGCTGGTCCGAGAGAGACAAGTCAGCAGTTTAAACAGTATCTGCTGGCTCCACGGAGGGATAAAAGCCCGGGAGAGTTTGCGCTAGATGTGCAGCTTTCCTGGGCTTTCACATTAGTGCCCCAGTTAGTCTAAGCCAAGTGCTTAATGACTTTTCGAAGAAACTTCTAGTCTGATTAAATGAGGTGTATCTCAACTAGCTGAAATGGAGAACTAATCCATGTCCTTACCTACATTCGTAGAACCCGTCAACTTTAAATTGCCTAACGCAGCGCCGGGTAGCCTTGATGTGCAATGGATTCATGGTTCGGTTTCACCGAAACATAATACTGATCCAGATATTCAAATCCATTTTTATAACGAGCATACTGTCATCATGCGGCAGAATATGGCAGTGCATCCTGAGGCACCGTTCATGTTTCTGCTATTTGGCAACGATCGAGCCGTTCTGCTAGATACAGGTGCAACCCGGTCACCCGATTTTTTCCCGCTTCGGCCAACTGTCGATGGCTTGATAGATCAATGGTTGGCCAAGTATCCCCGCGATAATTATAGTCTTGTGGTTGCCCATACCCATCTGCACCGCGATCACTTTGAAGCAGATCCTCAGTTCTTTGATCGTCCCAATACGGTCATTGTGGGGAAGACCCTGGAGGCTACTGTTCAGTTCTATGGTTTCCAGCATTGGCCTCAGGACAAAGTCAGTTTTGATTTGGGTGGTCGGGTTCTCAAGGTAATGGCAACACCAGGTCATGAAGAAGCCGAGGTTTCTATTTATGACCCCTACACCCATCTTCTATTTACTGGGGATTTGGTATATCCGGGTCGGCTCTATATTCGCGATTGGGAGGCTTTCGCAAGCAGTATTGAGCGCATGATTGATTTTTGCAACACTCATCCCATCAGCCACATTCTGGGGTGCCATATCGAAATGTCGATATACCCCAAGTTGGATTACCTCATTCGCACCAGTTATCAGCCTTATGAAAGACCACTACAAATGACAGTGGCTCAGCTTCAGTCCATAGGGGAAGCCATCAAAGCTATCGACGATAAACCCGGCATCCATATTTTTGATGACTACATTATCTACAACGGTGTGCCTGATCGCTACTTCAGCTACGAAACCATGAACCCCGATGCTGAACTAGGCGATGTTTGCTGACCTAAAGCAATTAAAACTAGACATAAATTAGGGAGACTTCCTCATGAGCCATCGCCTACCGTTTCACCTTCGTCGTCGTACTGTCCTTAGAGGTTTGTTATCTGCGGGTGCTTTTGGCCTCACCTCTCAGTTTTGGACGGCTTGTTCCTCTGGAACGCCCGATTCATTGACGGACGCGGAAGCGACCAATGCTGATATTAAACCCATTACCGTTGGGTTTATCTATGTAGGCTCAAAAGGTGATTTCGGCTACAATCAAGCCCATGCTCAGGCTGCTGCCGCCATGGCTACCCAATTTCCTAATCTTAAGATCGTCGAGGAAGCCAGTATTCCTGAAACTACGGCGGTGCAGGAAACCATGCGCAGCATGATTGAGCAAGATGGGGCCACAATTATTTTTCCAACCTCTTGGGGCTATTTTGATCCCCACAGTTTGAAGCTGGCAGCCGAATTCCCGGATGTTCAATTCTTTCATCCGAATCATCCGCTCGATGACGACCATCCTCCCAATGTAGGATCCTACTTTAGCTCCTTAGTAGAACCCGCCTACTTAGCCGGAATGGTGGCAGCTAAAGCAACCCAAACCGGAAAACTGGGCCTAGTAGTACCAAAGTCTATTCCTGTTGTATTACAGGAAATGAACAGCTTTGTACTGGGTGCTCGCAGTATTAATCCTGACATTACAGCTGATGCTATTGTCACGGGCGATTGGGCTTTACCCATTAAAGAAGCAGAAGCCACTAATAGCCTGGTTGACCAGGGAGCAGATGTAATTATTACCCGAGTAGATAGCCCCAAAGTAGTGATCAACACGGCTAAAGACCGGGGAGTGTACTGTTGCGGCTACCACGTAAACCAAGCTGATCTAGCCCCCGACAACTTTTTGACCGGAGTGGAATGGAGCTGGCAGAAAGCTTATACTACCTATGCTGAAATGACTAAAGCAGGAAAAACGCTTATGAATGGTGGTATTCCTAAAGTATTGGCCGGAGGATTAAAGGAAGAATTCTCCAATATTTCACCCTATGGAGTCAAAGTTTCTGCAGATGCTAAAAGTACTGTGGACTCAGCTACAGGAAAGTTGGCAAGTGGTGAACTAGTGATTTTTGCGAGTGGCCTTAAGGACAATAAAGGAAATGTAGTAGTTCCGCAAGGGGATGCTTTCAAGCTGGGTGATCCTCGTCTGAATACGATTGATTGGTTCGTGGAAGGAATTCAATCGAGTTAACGAAGAGAACTTTCAGGAAAAGTAATCCAGAAGCTACGTAAGTCAGCGGGTTGAGGTTTTCAGCCCAAGTGCGGAGGGGGCTGCGAAAGCCATTTACAGCGTAGATCACCACCTCGATGCTGATGAGGCCAAAGGCGACCGCTGTCCACAGGGTAAGTTGATTCGTCAGGCCACAATACAGCAAAAACAAAATGGCGCTGAACGTCACCACAAAGACAACGGTGTGAAAAAGTTTGACCCAGGTTAGTAGCATGGCATGACCACTAAAGTCCCTACTCTCTAAGCCAGTAGGCTGACCCATTGGGGACTCTATCCACCAGACCTCGCTCAAAGAGTTCCCGACGCAGTAAGGCTGGATCGCCAAAGGTGTGGTGCTGGTTGAGGAGGGCATTAACCTCGCGTTCGGTATAGAGGACACCAGGCTCAAACTTAGTCGCTAAATACTCTAGAGCGAGCTGCTGAAAACGCCCCCGATTACGCCTAGAAGGCCACTTCTTAAGCCGTCCCTGCTCATCTAGATAACGTTCTAGCTCTAGTTCAATATCCACCTTCCAAGCTCAGGAATGGACTGCCCCATTCTAATGTTATCGGCAGGAGGGTTCATTAAAGTTGATTATCTTTCACGCTAAATACCGCTCTGCTGACCAATCTGGCGGGTTAGGAATAGTGTGGTAGCCCTGGTCAGCGGCCCTTCGATACCACACCAGCTCTGACACATGGAAGTCTACATAGCTGGGCACTATCAACCCCTTAGCGACGTACTCAGGATGAATGAATAGCTGCCCCTCATCGTCGTAGAGATGTAGCCTGACGTTGCGTGGCAGCTTATGGCGAGTATGGCTGAGGATTTCGACTACGACACCATAGCCATAGCGGCTCTGGTATGGGTCTTTGAGCTTCACCAGGTCGCCACAAGAAAGGTCTTGGGTTTTGGGCTTATACCAATTACACATGAGTGTGCGCCAAAATGGGAGTACTGCTAGTTCTTGAGGTGAAACGCATGGGACGCCCGTTCATCATTGAGATCGCAGAAAGCGAAGCGCAGTTGAAGAAGACGCTTCAACAGGCCCGTAGTGCTAGCCAAAAGGAACGGCTGCAAATGCTCTACTGGCTTAAATGCAACCAGGTGAGCAGCCGCAACGAACTGGCAGAGCGCCTAGGCCGTGATAAAGCGACCTTGACCCGGTGGCTTGACCGGTACAAACGGGGTGGTCTTGAGTCTCTGCTAGAAGTCGGTAAAGCCCCTGGCAAAGCCCCGGCTGTGAGTGGCCAAGCGCTAGCCCAACTGAAGCAACGCTTAGCCCAACGGCACGGCTTCGGGAGTTATGGTGAAGTGCAGCAGTGGCTCTTGGACGAGTTTGACTTGGACTTGAAGTACAGCACGGTGCATCAGTTGGTGCGCTACCGGCTCAACGCCAAACTGAAGGTGCCTAGACCCAAAAGCATCCAGCAATCCCCCCAGAACCAAGCGCACTTCAAAAAAAATATCGCTGGCGATGACGGCGTTACAGGGACTGTTCGGCCAGGGCAAGCGGTTGCGTTATCTGTGCCAGGATGAAACGCGTTTGGGTCTTAAAACCATAGCGGGTCGTCTGCTGACGGCTTGCGGGGTTAAACCCTGTGGTCCTAGCCAGTGGCAACGCGAAGCCTTCTATCTCTATGGTGTTGTTGAGCCGTTGAGCGGATTTAGTTTTTACTACGAGTTCTCCCACCTTGACAGCCTCTGTTTCCAGCATTTTCTAGATCTGCTCTCGACCGAACTCAACGATGACATTGTGCTGCTTCAACTCGACCGTTGTGCGGCGCATCGAGCGGGTACGCTACAGTGGCCGGAGAACATCATTCCCGTTTTTCAGCCCGCGCATTCGCCTGAGTTAAATCCAATCGAGCGAGTCTGGCAGGCGCTTAAGCGGCAATTACGTTGGCAGAATTGCCAGTCCCTTGATGAGTGGCGAGAACGTGTTGCGGCTGCCCTCGACGCCTTGACGCCGGAGCACATCATCTCCTTGACCTCCTTTGACTTCATCCTAGAAGCCCTGTTTAGCGCAGCTTTATAAGTAATTGGTATTAGTCATGGATCTTCTCCACTTTCCAGGCTGACTGGGAGCCGTTTTTCCCGGCTCTGGTGAAGCGAAAGCCGTAGCGCTCAAAGGTTGCCCCAGAGAGAGAAGTGAGGCTCAGGATCTCAGCTAATTCACTGGTGCTAGGTCGCCAGTCGTTGTCGGCGATCGCTTGAAGTTGCTCAAAACGAGAAAGAGGGTTCGGCAATGCTGGTGGTGCAACTGTGGGCTGTTGGTGGGCGATTCTCCCATGGAGAAGCTCCGCCAATGCAGCCACTAACGCCTGAAGCATCTCTAGCTGTCCTGCTACCTCGTGAGACTGTTCTAGGGTTGGGCTAGGCTGATGAATGAGGTACTGTCCTGCTGTCTCAAGGGACTGTCTTGTAGGTTGGCCTAGAATTTCAGCAGCAGCAGCCTCTAGCGTGTAGTCCTGCAAATCAGTTCGTGGATTCGATCCAGCAATGTGATCTGATCCGCCGTTACGTAGGCTTTGTTTTTGTCGCGCTTGACCGTCACAATACCCAGGGCATTGATGCGGTTGTAGATCTGAGAACGGGCAACTCCATAGCGGGCGGGCAAGCTCTTTAGAGGCAGTTCGTCCACTATGGAGCACTCTACTGGTTCTGTCATGGCTGGTGTTTTGTCTAGCTCAGACAGGACCATGGAAACCCTTGAGTTTCTTGATGTTCCCGCTGCATTGTCTGTTGTACTATCTTGCCACCATAGCCACGGTGACAGGATTTGTGAACTCCAGAACACTCTTGCTACAGTACAATCGAACTATCAAAAAACACACCAGCACCAGCCCTAGGAGCATCACTCTGGGGCTTTTTTGTAGACCAGTTGCCTAAGGCCCTGGGTTTAGTGATTCCAGCTACGCGACGGAGCCGTTGCAGTCTCTATAGTTCTCGATGGTGTGATCGAGATTACAAGTATGAATCGTGTTGTTTTAGCATTTGCTTCAAGTTTGGGCCTTTGGGCTACATTCGCAACTGGGGGTAAAGCTCAAGATGGGTTTCCGGTTTCTCCCAATGGTGTTAGAACGCTCGCGCCGGAGGGGGCGATTGCTCCGACTGGCACCTGGAACTTGGGGACTCGGGCTGGGGATTTTGTTTTTGTCGCTGGAATGCGCGGCATTGACCCGGCTACAAATACACTGGTGGCCGATGAGGAAGGCCGGGTGAGGCAAGCCTTCTTGAACATGCAGCTGATCGCTGAGTCTGAAGGAGCCAGCCTGCAAGATGCAGTTCGCATCGTGGTCTACGTGACGGACATGTACCGCTACCGTCCTATCGCCAACAAGATCCAGGCTGAGCTTTGGGGTGATGGCCCTTACCCACCCCGTACCATCGTCGAAGTGGATCGGCTAAACCAAGATGACATTTTCGAGGTCGAGGGGACATTCTACGCCCCGGAGGACTGACCAGTTGCCAACATTCTTCAAATCTCCCTAACCCACTCCCAGAAACTTTTCTGGGGGTTTATTTTTGTTTAGAGACTTTCCACTCCTGAATTGCTTTCTCAATGGCTTTTGCGGCGATATAAGCATCCTAAAAGTAAATGTCTGGGGTGCAGCATGAAAGAGAATCAGCCGATTACAGCGACCACTGTTCGTCCCTGACAAGCATTGGGGGCGATCGCAGCCTGTACCGTTTTACTAATGGCTACTACCTTCATCCTCTATGAGGGCAATATCGTTACCAGCTCTGGCGGGCTGATGGCATCTGGTAGGCGACACTAGAGCCAGACGGTACGATTACCAGATCACTTGGGGCGGATGCCTGCGGGTACTAATGGCTAAGCTCGACTGCTGCAATCTCTGTCACTTCTGCGCCCACAGCCCTTATCTAGTTTGTGTAGCTCACCCTGAGGGAATAGAGGGCGATCGCTGCCCTGATTTTAGGCTGAACACTGGAGCGATCGCTGTTCCTGATGACCCATTGGCTTGGTACGGAGAGGAATGGCAGCCGGAGGGGGCCAGCTACTACGATGGTCAGCTGATCTTAGACCCAGTGCAGCGACTGGACCTGGAGCAGCGCTTGGAAATGTTGGATACTCACCCGCTGTTTACGTCCCGGTGCCTTACACCCTGACTCAGGTGGCCCTGGTCTCTGTTGCCGCTAAACGCACCTCCGGTCGGCCCAAGCATTCTCAACCCTCAGACCCGGTCGCTCTGGGCTATCAATGGCAGGCAACGCTGGAACGCACCGATGAGTACGAGGCCCAGTGCCAACAGCGCCATCGTCGTTTCATTCTGGCTACCAATGTCCTCGATGAAGACACCTACCCAGCAGAACGACTGCTGCGTGAGTACAAAGCCCAGCAGCATGTGGAGGGGGGCTTTCGCTTCCTCAAAGACCCCCTCTTCTTCACCAGCAGTGTCTTTATCAAAAAGCCCCAGCGGGTCGTTCATGAAATGGCTCCTGAAGGAGCAAGCCCTAGCCCTCGTGATGGCCTTGACCCTGCTGGTCTACAGTTTGGGTCAGCGTAAACTCAGAGCCCAACTCGCCCAAGCCGATGACACGGTGCTCGACCAAAAGCAGCGCCCGACCCGCAATCCGACCTTCCGCTGGATTTTGCAGAAGTTCCAAGCCATTCACCTCGTCTCAATCGGCTCTTCCCAGCAAGTTAGTAACCTCTCAGAAGAACGCAGCAAAATCATTCGCCTATTGGGCTTCCCGACCTGCCGTTGCTATCTCCTAAATTAACCCCTGTCAACCTGCGGAATGTCGGGTGGAAGCCTTAGTACTCCATGGATGAAGCACCGATTAGTTTAGGCTATTTGCTTACATAAATACTGTGTGTCATTGTAGGTTCCGCAGGTTAAGTCCTCGTAAGCAGCGGGGATGAGGGCTAAAACTATGATCCTCCAATTAGCTGCTCAGTTAAACCCAAAATTAAAGCTTGACACAGCACTAGCTGATCGCAATTACCCAGCTGATACGACTTCAAACTTCGAGCTTGCCGCTCTATGGTGTGAAAAACTGTCCACCTTCTCCGTGCAGGGAGGGTGGATAGTTAACGTGTAATACCAAATCCTACCTGGTTACCCCCGATTTAACTGGGCGAATGCCATTCGCCCCTACGGTTTGGCATTTTGGGAATCGGGGTTATGTGATTCGGATTTGGTATAACAGGATGATTGATCAAAAATGTTTGCACTAACAATCGGTGCTTACAATAAAGCTGGGCTCACCTCGCGACTACGGGGTGCTTGCTCTTTGGCTGCTTCGATTAATCCCTGTAGGGTTTTGAGGAGCTCTTGCTCGTTATAGGGTTTTGAGAAGTACGCTGAGGCCCCCAAGCTCATGGCCAGTTTACGGTGTTTATCATTCATCCGAGATGTCAACATCGCGATCGGGAGTTGCTGGTAGTCAGGCCACGATCGCAGCTCTGACAGCACCCCGTATCCATCGAGTCGGGGCATCTCAATATCACAGATGATTGCCTCTACCCTGAGACCCGCTGCTAGTTTATCGATCGCCTCTTGACCATCCTTGGCTTGCTCAACCTGATAGCCAGCTTTCTCGAGGGTGAGGGCCAGATAACGGCGAACATTAATTGAGTCATCGACAATCAGCAACGTTGGCGACTGACCGGGGGACACCGCGGGTACAGCGGCGATCGACGCTGGTGAACGGACAGCCTGGACGGGGGGGCGAGGTAATGCCACCGGTACCGA
Organism: Nodosilinea sp. WJT8-NPBG4; assembly: GCA_019359285.1. Lineage (GTDB taxonomy): Bacteria > Cyanobacteriota > Cyanobacteriia > Phormidesmidales > Phormidesmidaceae > Nodosilinea. Next base: position 22,658 of record JAHHHQ010000055.1, on the reverse strand, counting down.
TGGTGGGGGCAATTCCCGATCCCGAGGCGATTGAGCTTGAATCCACTCCAGCAGTTGGAACGGATCTAACAGAGGAATCACGTGCCCATCGCCTAGAATGCCGGTGCTGCTGAAGTAGGCAGGCAGAGCGACAGGGCCTTTGATGGGGCTAAGGGAAATTTCTTGCTCACCCCAAAAGCGATCGATACACAGCCCCTGCAACCCCTCGTCCTGCTGAATCACCAAGACAGTGGGTTGGTTAATCATTGGCGTTCCATCCATTTCGAAGGGTCGCCCTGCACCATTACACTGCAGCCAGTCTTCCAGGCGAATCAGGTCAACCCGTTGACCTTCCCAAACTAAATCACGGGCCAAATCACGGGTGCGCTCCTCTAGACTAGTGGGTAGGCTCGCCATCGCCTTAATACTATCGATGGGAATAGCAAAGACCAGTCGGGCACTTTCTACCAGCATGACTCGCAAGACAGAAACGGCCAGCGGTACTTGAATGGTAAATGTAGTCCCTTGGCCTAGCCGGGTATCGACTCGAATATCGCCCCGAATCTGTTGCACGTTGGTGCGTACGATATCCATGCCAACCCCTCGGCCCGAGAGTTCAGTCACTTGTTCCGCCGTACTGAAACCCGGCTCGAAGATCATGTTTAGCAGGTCGTGATCGTGCAGGTTGTACACCTCCGCTTCGGTCATACCCATGCGACGTAGGCAGCTGCGAATTTTTGCCGGATCAATGCCCCGGCCATCATCCTTAATCGTGATCAGAGTCTGGTTACCCCGGTGAATGGCCCTGATTGTGATCGTACCTTCTGCCGCCTTGCCGGCCGCAATGCGCTCCTCAGGCAATTCGATGCCGTGGCCAAAGGCATTGCGAAGTAGGTGATTGAGCGGGTCGGTTAGGGCTTCGATGGCGACCTGGTCGATCAGGGTCATATCTCCCTCAATGGTGAGGTTGACCTGCTTGTTGTACTGTAAGGCCAGATCTCGCATGACCCGAGGAAAACGTTTGACCAGCGTGCTAAAGGGTCGCATTTGCATCTTGGTCATGCCACTCTGTAGCGCCCGAGTTGTATAGTTCAGGTCTGTGGTGGCAGTGCTGGCTTCCCGTAGGCTTAAGGCAATGTCGCTCGATACCTCTTGAAGCTGCACAATCCGTTCCATTTGCTCCTGAGAGATGAGATGGAGGTCGGTATAGCGATCGAATTCCAGGGCATCAAATTGTTGGGTCAAGGAAGATTGCTCCCCTGAGGGGAACAGACTACCCAGGGTTGAGCCCATCGCTCCTGGGTTAGGGTCAGACTCTAGCGGCATTGATGTAGACACTAACCCTTCCATCGATGCCCGGTCATACCACTGCCGCAGCTGACGGCTTGACTGCTCAATTTGCCCCATGCGGTCTTGCATAAGGGCCACCAAGCTGTGCAATTGGGAGTGCCGCAGGTTGACGGCATTGCGCTCTACGATCAGCTTGCCAAAGAGAGCGTTGAGGTGTTGCAACTGCTGGGCAGAGACCCGAACAGTTGTATTCTGCGCCGCACCCATGGGCTCAGCAGGTGCCCTTACCGGCGCTGGGGCGAGATCGGCGATGACTGCTGCCAGCGCCGGGTCATCCGTGGGGGTCACGACATTGACTGAGCTGTCTAGAGCCTCAATCAAAATGGCTGGTTTATCTGCTACAACGTCTAGTTGTACGTCAGCCACAGCCGTGAGATCGAGGTCGATCGCAATGGGGTCGGGGTCAAATTCTAAAGAGTCTGGGTGAGCTTCTAGATCGGGTTCTAGATTGGGCTCTGAGTCAGTGGTGCCAAAGCTGCCGACAAAATCTTCTAGGTCGTGCAGGTTGCTGCCATCCAGCCAGTCCAGGCCTGGAAATTCTAGATCATCGGCCTCCCCGTCCTTCCAGCCACTGGCCAGGGTGCCCAGCAGCGCTAGATCTCCATCGTGAACCTCATAGTCAACCCCGTCCTGGGCGCTCGCTGGGGTAGGGTCGCTTGTGCTCAGCCAGAGGTCGTTGACGACGATGGTGTGGGGCAAGTGGCTGGCCCGACCAATAAGCACCAGGGCGTGGGATCGGCGCCAAGTGGACAAGACTTCTTGACCAAAGGCAACGATGTGCTCATCGCTAATTTGGGGCAGGTACGCTTGAACCGATTCACACAGCTGGACAAAGACCGCTAGGTCGCTCATGCGGCCAAACTCAGTTAGCTGCTCTGTAGTAGCTCCCAGTTCAGCGGCTAGTTGATGGGTCGCCAGCTGGGCTAACTGGGCCTCGAACTCATCCAGGCATTCTTCAACCCCGCTGGAGAAAATTAGCGTGGCCACATCAACGTTCTCTTCCTGGGCCAACAGCAGGTCGTCGTCTTCGGGACGAAGATCGCCCAGGTGCGATCGCAGCTGCTCGAAAATCGGCTCGATCTCGGCCTTCATTCTGATGTCATCAAGGGCGATCCCTTGGCGGCTACAGCGGCTAGCCAGGCGCAGCGCATCGACCCCTTGCAGAAATAGCGATTCGATCTGAGCATCGATCGCGATCGCATCGCCACGAACCCTCAAAATCTTGAGAAAATCTTCGAGCCGGTGGGCAATTTGGCTGATGGGCATAAAGCCCATCATGGCGGCCCCACCCTTAACCGAGTGCGCCGCTCGCAGCGCCTGGTCAAGTTGGGCGGTATCGAGGGCAGCGGTGCTTAGCGCTAAGGCAACGGCTTCAATTTTCTCGAAATAGTCTTCAACTTCTTCGAGAAAACTGAGGCGAACCTGTTGTTCTGTATCCATAGTAGTGTCTCTGTGAGCGACGTTTAGCCATCAGCGAGGCAGCGGGCAATAGGTTTTGAGGGTTTAGGGCTGAGGGTTGATGTCAACGGACACACTCAACCCTTAACCATAAGGACGGGTACCTTCACATCCACGTCGTTCTAATCGACCTTAAACTGCTCCACAGAAGCTTGCAGTTTTTGGGAGACCTGCGCCGTTGCTTGCATGGCCTGGGCAACCTCGCGGGATTCCAGCGAACGCTGTTTTGACGCTTGGGTGACCTGTTGCATAACCGTTGTTACGCTCTGGGCCGACGCCGCCTGGGCAATCGTGCTTTCCGAAATAGCCCGCATCAGTTGGTCAATTTCCTGCGATCGCCCTAGCACTTCGGTCAAGCGCCGCTTGGTCGTTTCCACCTGGTGAGTACTGTCTACCACCTGGGTAGTGCCTAGTTCCATGGCTGCTACCAGTTCCTGGGTTTCGGCCTGAATACTGGTGACAATCTTGGCAATTTCCTTGGTTGCTGCGGCTGACTGTTCGGCCAGCGCCCCCACCTGTTCAGCAACCGCCGTAAAGCCCTGACCGAGTTCACCGGCCCGAGCCGCCTCCACACTGGCGTTAATCGAGAGGAGGTTGGTTTTTAGGGCCAGTTCATCAATCAAGGCAACCACCTGGGAAATCTTCTGGGCTGACTCTCCCAGGCGTTTCATTTTCTTGGTGGTGTCTCCCATGGTGGTCCGCAAGCCGAGAATGCTGCTCACCGTTTGATCCATAGCCTGATTACCCGCCTGCACCGTTTCGTAGGCTGAGTTGGCAATGGTTGATGCCTCTTCAGCATTGTGGGCCACGGTCTCAATGGCTTGAGACATAGTCTGTACAGAACCCAGTGCTATCTGGATTTCCTTGGTTTCTACAATGGCTTTCTCAGCTAGCTCACGAATCGCGACCTCATTTTGGCTGAGAGACTGGTTCACCTGGCCCGAAGAATCTCGCACCTGAATAGCGATATCCTGCAGGTTCTCAATGACAGCATTGAACAGGTCAGCGACAATACCAATTTCCCCTTCCATCAGCTGGGCCCGGGCGGTCAAGTCTCCATCAGCCGCGCCTTCAATGCGGGTCATCATGCTGAGAATCTGCGTCTCTAGCGACTGACGTCGCCGCTCTTGTTCGGCTACGGCAAACATTTGGGTCTCAAGGGCGGCCAAACTACTCATGGCAACCCCGAGCTGTTGAGCTTCCTGCTGGAGGATAGCCACTTCCTCGGGTTGCCAGGTGTGGAGGCGGGCGCAGTGGTGGGTGACCAACAGACCATACAATTCACCGGCCACCTGAATGGGTACCACCAGGTTCGATTTAATCTGCAGACGCACCATCAACTGCTGGTGGTCGGGGTGGAAGCCTGAGTTCATTACGTCATCGGTGGGCACAACTCGACCCTGTTTGTAGGCATCGATTAGCGCTTGGGGAATGCAGGGATCGCTAATGGTATCCCCTAGGGCCACCGGAAACCCTGGCAGAACGGCTTCACCGGCAATGTAACCGGTCAGGTCTGGTTTGAGACGATAGACCACTACCCGGTCTGCCGCCAGTTTGATGCGCACCTCATCCAAATACTTATTCAGGGGGGTCAGCATATCGCTGTCGTTTTTCGCCTGGGTGATCGCGGCCAGGGACTGTACCCGCTCGGTTTCATTCTGCTGGAGTCTGAGCAGGTTCTTGACCTGTTTCACCAGGTTGTTAAAGGTGCTCGCCAACTGCTGGGTCTCTAAGGTACCGGCTTCGATGGCGACAACATTCAAATCACCGTCAGCCATTCGGTTGGCGGTCTCAGACAACTGGTTAATGGGGGCCGAAACCCGGCGGGACATGTAGAGAATCATGCCCATGGCGGCGGCACTGAGAATACCCCCAATGATCAAGAACCGCTTGAGAACCTCATACCCGGCCTCTTTTAGCTCAGTTGTATCAATGGAGGCGATCGCAACCCACTGGAGATTGGGCACCGTGGCCATAGCGTAGTGTTTAGTGCCGTCATTAAACTGGGCAACCAAGACATCTCTGTCCTGACGAGTGAGGCGCTCTACCTGTAGCGCTTGAACGTTGAAGGATGCCTTCAGGGTAGCTACCAGTTGTTCTGGAGATTGCTCGGTGGCGGCAGCAGCCTGCAGGGCAGCAGCAATTTTAGTAACCGGTTCTCCCCCCGTAGCCGTTTGGTCAACCAGTTCGCTAGTCGGGATGGCCACGGCTTGGCCATCTTCCCCCGCCTTGAACGAGGCCACTACATTACCAGTGGCAGGATCAACCACCTGGATTTGGTTCGACTGTTTGACCGTGCCGAGAAACTCGGCCAGGCTGTCATTTAAGCCCGCTAGGGACGCCCCAGATTTAATCACCCCTACGACTTCAGCGGTAGTTGGAGCTTGAATGGTTGTGGTTAGCGCTAGAACGTAGGCTCCTGCCGACTCATCGTATTCTGGCGATTCCACAAAGAGGCCGTCTTTATGGACACCCTGCCACCAGGCTTCATCACTCTGAACAAAGTCAGAGGTGACGTTTGAATAGGCAACGTTAAAGCCGTCGCGGTTCGTTACAGATATTTCTTCTAGACCTGCCTTCTCGGTCACCTGTTGCAGATAGGTGTTGAGACCGGCATTGGGTAGAAGCAGTTTACTGCCGTTGTAGTATTTTTCTAGACTTTCCGCTGGAACTTGGGCTAGCTTTTTGGTGGCAACTTCTCGGTCAGCCGCCTGCAACGTCGCCTGGAGCATGGGATTAATGCCCACCAGTTCCGCATTCATACGCAGTTCTTCAATGAAGGCAGCGCTGAGGTCACTACCGACGAGGGCTTCTTTCTGAAGAGAGACTTCCTCTGCACTGTAAACTCGATCCTGGGTAATCCAGTATTCCACAGCGCTAATGATGGCCAGGGGCAACAGCGTTACCGGCATTAGGGTGAGGAGTAGACGGCTCCGCAATGTGCGCGCCTTATTGCTGCCCTCGGCTTTTGGAGTGGTCTTAGGATTCGATTTACCAGTGTCTGAGGTAGGCTTGGGAGGAGGGCTAACTTGATTACGTTTGGTTGTCTTCAGCTGGGCCTTGGCCGAGGGAGGCGGGGGGGGAGCCGATGCCCCATTGCTATGGTTAGGGGTTTTAGAGTAGGAGCAAGGCTTAGCAGTCGTCATGGGTCAAGGCCTTAGAGGTGTACGAGTCAACGGGTAGGAGGCCTTAAACAAGTCGTAAGGCATCCTACAGTGGTGAAAACACTGGTGAAAATTTAAATGCAGAAAAGTGTCTAGGGCGGGTTTTCTTAACCCCTAACTAGCCCTTGGCCGGTGATCAGCGGGAGGTTAATGGGGGTGCGGCGGCGATCGCTTTGACATCGAGCACTGGAATAGATTGCCCCTCTCGCTCCACACAACCCCGTAGAAAGGGTGTGAGTGTAGCGCCAAAGTCACCGATAGGCGATTCAATGTCCTTCGGTTGGAGGCGCAGAATCCCCTGAATTTCCTGAACCGCTAGGACCAGCAAATTGGTATCTTCGGGTGCCGCAAGGGTGGGGGGCAGGCGAACCGTCAGCATGGAGTAGTGCTGACGGTGAACGGTTGACCCAGAAATTTGCAGGAGCTGGGCCAAATTGACCACGCAGAGTACCTGGTTGCGAGCGTTCATGATCCCCAAAACACAGGCGGGCAAATTTGGGATGGGGGTGACCATGTGGGCCGGCATCCAGGCCGATTCCTGCACATCCTCCAGGGCAATCAGGGCGGGTAGGTTAGGAGCAATGTCGATCTTCAGGTAGCGATCGCCAGTCTGCGTATCTGGTTGAAATAACTGGGGCAACAGTTGCTCTAATCTGGCCGTGGAGGTGGTTGCTGTCGATGACGTAGGTGACATAGGTTTAGCCCAGAACTGACTTTACAGCACCCAGCAGTTGCTCCTGATTACAAGGCTTAATCAGGTAAGCCACAATACCTTGTTTTTTTGCCCAGGCTTGATCGACCTGGCCATCCTTTGTAGTGCAGGCAATCACCGGAATTTTAGCCGTCTCTGAACTTTTTTTGAGTTTTCGGCAGAGTTCTAGGCCACTCATATCCGGCATTACTAAATCAGTCACAATGACATCAGGGGGATGAGCGGTTGCTTTCTCTAAAGCATCTACTCCATTGATGGCTGTCGAAACTTGGTATCCCCCTGCGGAGAGATAACCGCTAATCAGCTGTAACTCAGACTGTAAATCATCAACTACAAGAATCTTACTCATGATTTTATCCCTAAAAATTAGCTAAACAATGCGACAAATAGATCAGCTGACTACAACGTCGGGATAAATGTTTTCCAGATTACCCTGTTTTTTATCCTAGATAAGGGTGCTGTTGATAGCTTTCCCATGTGATAGTGATAAATACCGTATGGTTGGCGACAACACGCTTGGCCATCTCCATCGAGTAGAATTATTAGTGCAGATATTTTTCAACCACAGCTAGCAAGCTACCACGCGTGAAGGGCTTAACCAGATAGTCTGTGGCACCGGTAACTTTAGCTCGTGCCTTGTCAATTAAGCCGGAGCGGCCAGTGACCATAACGATTGGTGTCTCACGAAGGGCGACACTGTTTCGGAGTAGGCTACACAGTTTATAGCCATTGATCTCCGGCATTGTAATATCCATTAAAATCAAGTCTGGCTTCAGCCGAAAGAGCGCTGATGCTGCCTTAACCGGGTCATCGATCTTGGTAACCTCATATTCATCGTGGTTGAGAAAGCGGTGCATCTCATTCAAAATCGTTGGGCTATCATCTACACAAGCAATTTTGAATACTTTAGTCGCAGCCTCTTCCTGTATTGGTCTTAGAGGAATGTGTGGGATACTTGGTAGTTTCTGATAGACTTTTTGAGGATCATGTAAATAGACCTCGCCCCGCTTGATAAATGGGTAAAGCAAGTTGGCGATCTTGAGCTCATCCTGATTCAACATTAGAGCTAGTTGTCGAATACTCATGCCCCTTAAAAGCTTGCTCAGTTTGATCAAGTCTGGAGAGCTTGTATCTTGCGAACCTTTGGAAAAAAGATAAGGGCGCTGGTGAGGAGACTTAATCAAATTGCCAAATTTTTGCCACTCCTGCATCCGATTCTGGAAGTGGTTAAGCAAATCTTCTAGTTCCAATCTTGGCTCTAGAATGGTTTCTCCGCTAGTGCTAGCTTGTCCTTGAGTCCACTGGTAGTGCCCTTCGGTGAGCCAGAGAAAGCTCTCGATGGCTTCTTTGGTCAAGTTCTCTAGGAGCTGTGTAAATTCTATAACGTTGAGATAGCCATGGTGATGAAACCAGGTAATGATAGGGTTCCTAGATCCGGGTTGAAGCCAGTCTTCGGAACGGATCATTAGGCCTGTTTTGGTCAGTGACTGATTGGCCGTGGTGAAATTATTAATGCCAACACAACGAAAATGGTAGTCTAGCGTGGCCAACGACTGGAATGAACTAGACGCGTATTGAAGCTTACCATTGCGAAAATAAATTCGCCAAACCATCTCGTTGTTAAAGGCCTGTAAATAGCCATCTTCATGCCTCAAGGCAATGTCCTTGAGGGTTTGAACTGGATCGCTTAGCCAGTTAACAAACTTTGGGGACGCCTCTTGAAGACGTTCTATTTCAGAATCAGACATAAGAAGTCACTAAAAAAGAGTCTTTACAATCCGTTACATATAGAGTTAACACGATAGTCTTCAGGCGGGGCACAGTGTTTTTACCGAAACTTTAAATCATGTTCATTGCCTGCAGCGCCATTGTTTTTGAGCATTTTTTGGGGACGCATTGACTGTTGCGGATTTCCCTGTTGCAAGGTTGTCGCTTTTGGGTTTAATAAAAAACTGCTGGGGGGAGGCATTACAGCGGCGCACCTCAACGATGACCGGTTAGGGCGGGTGTTAGATCAGCTGTTTGAGTACGGGACGAGCCTGTTTTTTCTCAACGTGGCGATGCAGGCGGTGAGCCGCTTTGGGGTGAGTGTCTCGTCTTGGTTCAATCCTCAACTTTCGTCGCTATGGCAAAGCTCAAGGTATCAAAGGGCTGCAGTGTTCAGTCGAAGTCAAGCGTAACAAGCCCAGTCCTATGGAACGAGTAGCTATTGGCGACAGCTTGTTCTTCCAAAATAGGTTGTTCTTCCTCCCTAAGACAGCGGCTCTATAAGACGAGTTCGCTAGTTATCACAGGGAGAAGGACGCGGACGGGAACTTGCTCAATAAACCCGCCAAAGGGCAGCAAGACCACTGCCTTGACGCGGCCATGCACGCAGTCGCCACGGTCGAGTTCCACCACGGCGATCACGTCCTAAATCTCTCAGCGGCTTAAACATGTCTAAAGTACGCGACTTAACCGATGAGAAGTTCGGAAGTCTCACCGTTCTTAGACGAGTGCCTGACCCGCGCCCACGGACATTCTGGCTTACTTGATGCGTTTGCGGGACTGAGAAAACTTTCTCTGGCAATTACCTAAAGAGAAAGGGTATACGAAGCTGTGGCTGTCTCAACCCTATGAGGAAGCTCAACTTAATCGGTGACAAATACGGTCAGCTGCTTGTCGTGGGTGAGGTTGAATCGACCACAGGGCGCAAATGGAAATGTTTTTGCGATTACGGCAGAGAACGAATCGCATGCCATTCCAACCTTCGAAGAGGAACCGCAGTAGATTGTGACTCCCACAAAGCTAAGAAGGAGCCGAAACTCCCTAAGCCTCGTAAGCCTATGGCCGGACCCACCCCACAAGACTTGACTGGTCGAAGGTTCGGCATGCTGACCGCTCGCCATCTGATGAAGAAGAAAAAGAAGGGGGATCTGAGGGCGTGGCACTGCACTTGTGACTGTGGGAATGAAACGATCGCCAACGCTGGAAACCTGAAAACGGGCAACACGGCTAGTTGCGGGTGACTGAATGTCCATCCCTACAACAAGCCAATAAATCCCGACGACTTTGAAACAAGACCTTAAATCCGACTCTCGCGATCGCATGAGCTACCCTCCTCAGATTTCTCTCAAAGTGCTGCAGGCTGAGCACCCCGAGTTCAGCGCGGCTAAGCCTCACTTAGAGAGAATCCAGTTGCTGGTCGAGGGTGGCTGGCAGCTGCGCGACAAGCTCGGGATGTTTCTCAAACAGCGACCGAGCGAGGAGGACGCGATCTACGAGGCGCGTTTAGAAAAATTTGCTTATAGCGGCGTGTTGGGCTCCTGCATTAGCCAAATGGCGGCTAAGCTCACCTCGGGCACGATTCACCTCAGTAACGTTACCAATGAGTCCTTCTGGGAAGCGTTTAAAGAAGATAACAATGGCCAAGGTCGTACTAAGACTCAGTTAATCGAGCAGCTGTTCGCTGAGGGCTTGAAGTATCGAACGGTCTTTATTCACATTGACAAACCCAAAGCGCCTGTAGAGCCGAGATCACGTGCTGAAGAAGAGCAGTTAGGCCTGCGCACGAATCTCGTTTTGTACCCTGCTGTTCAGGTGCCGTTGTGGTCTGAATCCAACGGCAAGCTGAACTGGGTTAAGGTCTTTCAGCTTTTGGATGACACCTCTGATCCGCTGCGTAAGCCCCTAAAGCTGGCCCGCTGGACTTATATAGACAACGAGCAAATTGCTGTTTACGAGAGCTTCGTTAAGCTTGGCTCTCAGGGGCAAATCATTGAGCTCTTAGACGACAAGGGCGAGCCTTTGCCTACGACTGATGGAGAACCCAAGGTTCCTCTAACAAGTCTGGTGCTTCACGGCTTTGGGGTTATCCCGAGCGCCAAACTGGAGTTGCCCGACGATAAATGGAGTGGCAACCACGCGAGCCCTAAAGCTGAAGAATGCTTAAGGCTTGAGTGCCATCGTTATGACCTACTGACAGCATCATATCTACAAAGAACCTACACACCTCACCAGACACCTGATGGCGACTTGGGCGATACCTATGTCGGAGATGACGAGCCTCTGCCTACTGGCCTTCAGTACGTTCTGCAGGTTGATAAGTTCGAGTGGAGCGAGCCCAAGGGCGACATCCTCCTCCACATCGATAAGGCTCTAGAGAGTGCTGAGAAGCAGATTCGAGCCATCCTCGGCACTGGTGGCGCTTATACCCAAGAGCCCATTGAGGCCTCAGGCATCAGCAAGGAAATGGACTTCGAAATCGAGGACGATCGCCTTGAGAGCTATGGTCACATCCTGACCGACTGTCTTCAAGACATCTACCAGCTGGTTGCTAAGGCTGAAGCACAAGATGCTGAAAGCCTTGCTGTCAGTGGCCTTGATGAATTTGGCGGCGATCGCTTAGTTGACCTCATCGAAGCTCTCAACATGTTGCTAGGTATTGACCTGGCGCGGCTAGAGCAGTCTTTGACACCTACTTTGCATGTCTTGATTCGTGAGCGGTTGCTGAGCCTGTTGATGGGAAATCTAACACCTGAGCAACGGCAGACCGTTTTGGATGAAGCAGCTGCAGCGCCTATGCCTGAGCCTGTTCAGACAGAGTTTATTGGGCAGGCTTAAAGGTCGTCTTTAGAGGTCTTTACAAAAGACTGCATAAGTTTCTGTGAAACAGAGACTTAGCTCCACTAGTGCTGCGCAGCGAAGAGACGTCTTCCAAGTGCCAAAAAGATCTTAGATTCAGAACCATTAAATTATCTTCATAAGCAATTTTTCACAAAAGCGAGGCAAACTTATTCAAAATTTTACCATTCCCAGCCTGACAAATAGGAACTTCAGCGAAAGCAGAAATAGCTTTCCTGCCATATATCCTCCCTATGCCGTCAATACTAAACAATTCGATCAGCCGGTTATTTTACGTTTTTTGCTTTTCATTGGGTGCTTCCACCTTAATAAACCAAGTCAACCATAAGGGCTATTGGAATAGCACTATCTATAGAGTTCAGACAGTAGATTTTAATATTCTTTCACACACTTTGCCAACTAAACTCTCTCACGCTCTTATGGCAGGAGCTGAGGGGGAAATTCAGCGTACACTAGATAGCAACTATGGTCACTTTGGGCTTGTTGTCACGAACTGTACGATAGAGAGAAGGGATTGCCCTGGCGAAGAAATTCGATTTAAGACTGATTCAACCTACTCTTGGAGCAAGCTTCTTGATACAAGCACGCTTGCAAAGTCTGAGTACGATCTACTAAGAAATCCACCGCCTCTGTACGCAGAGGGAAAATATGATAATTCGCGCGATGATGCTAGAAAGGCAACTGGTTTTCTCAACCAAGGTGAAGTGATTGGTCGAGTTTATTATGTTCGAGGCTTGTCGCCAAGCTTTTTCCCCTCCTATTCATCGTGGGTAAAGACCTGGCCAGAAGGGTTTTGGGTCGATAGCGGAGCTAAAAAGTATTATGCTCTCACAACGTCATTCGCTATTGTTTTTGGTTTTGTGTCATGGGCCGTTGTTGAGTTAGCTAACGGAAAGCGGAAGCAACAAAAGCGTACATCAGAATCATTTTTAAGACAGAAAGAGGCCGAAGCCGAGGCTCAAGAACTTAGAATTCAACACCAGCTAAATGACTACCAGCTGCTAGAGGGTCAATTCAGCGATAGTCAAAAAATTGTTCAGCTACACCAGCAAACAATTTATGACAAAGAAATCCAACTAAAGAATCTTCACCAAGATAGGAGTCAAGCTATTCACCAGATCCAGCAGCTAAAGAATGAGATTCAGATTAAGGATGACAGGATTAAAGCCGATGAACAGTCTCGAATCGATATTCAGAAGCAGTTGCTTGAAAACAAAGAGTTGTTACAACAGAAGGAGAAAGAACTAGGTTCAGCCCAGCAAAGCAAGCTCCAAGATCAGCAAAAACTGAGGCAAGAATTTAGCCAGCTTCTACAAGACAGGGAAAAGTTAAGCCAACAACTCTCAATTAAAGACGCTCAAGTTAGATCCGAGCAGCAGATAAAGGCGCTTTACGAACAGCAACTTGACAAGGCTCATCAAGGAAAGGATGAAGCTGAGAGAAGAGCTGAAGAAGTTTATCACTCAAAAGAAGAGATGGTTCTAAAAAACCAGACTCTTGCTGAGGAAAACGATTTTTTCAAGAGGCAGCTGCTAGAGGTGTCTCAGCCAAACCAGGATGCGAATGAGTTTGAAAAAGAAGTGATCAGAGTCCTAAATGACTGCGAAAAGATTAGATCTAGAGAATGGGAATACCTATTTAGATACGACGCAAGTCGAGATGGGAAATGCAGTCAAGCAACTGACTTCATAGTGGTTGGCCAATCCTTTTTAGCGGTCATAGAAGCCAAGGGCTATGGCGGAAAAATAATCTCTGGTCAAAACATTCTTAATAGCCGTTGGTATTGCCAGAACTCAAAGGGTCACCAGATAGAGGTTGCGTCCTGTTGGGGAGTCAATCCTTATATGCAGGTTGATACATATGCTAAGTCATTAATGCGAGTATTCGAAGACCTATCGAAAAAATGGCCTAGCTTAAAGAAATCACCCCGAAAAAGGATAGCTTACTCATACGGTATTGTCGTATTCAAGAGTGAAGCTGACATATCTGACATACCCGCGAAGCTAAGCGAATTTCGTCGTGTGACAACACTAGATAACCTTATTAATACAATTGAGGCTGTGGAGCAAGATGTAAAAACCAGTCAGGCTGGCAGACTAGTGAGAGCCTCTGAAATAATGCAGTGTATTCAGAATACTAGTACCTTCAGACATAGAGATGAAGACGTTGCTTAAACAACTAAAAATCTGATTCTGTCACCAAAATGACAATACTTCTTTGTCCTAAACCTCATTCTAGAAAAGCGAAAGCTTAAGTGAATGCCCCTACTGGTAAGGGGCTCTATAAATATCCAGATATAGCCGTCCACGACCTACTGCAGTTGGGGCGGTTTTTTTTGCCAATACAGAGAAATCCTAAACGGACATTTATTAATATGACGACATCAGAAGACCTCAACCAGTCAGAAATTTCCCAGCCCGAAGCTCTAACCCTAGAGCATCTAACCACTCTCCTGAACACCTTCAAGACTGAAGTGTTAGCCGAGGTCAATACTGCCAATGCTGGTGCTGTAGCTTCCATGAAGAAGCAGCTACAGAAGATGACGGATGCGCCTCAGACCCCAGCGGCTGACTCTAGCGCTGAAAGTCCTGACGATACCGGCAGTCAGAAGCTGACCCTCAAAGCTCTCCAGACCCAATTCGCTGAGCTTCAAGCTGAGCGTGAGCGGGAACGACAAGAGACTCTTCAGGCTAAGCGAAATTCAGCCCTCACCCAGGCGATTGCAGGCACTGGCGCACTGAGCCAAAAGGTTCTTTACTGCTTATTCCTAGCTGACCACGGCGACAAGATTCAGCAGGAAGGCGACCAATGGTTCGTTAAACATGGGGACGATGATGTCGCTCCTCTAGAAACGACCATCACAAAGTTTCTGGCTTCTGACGAAGGTAAATTTTTCATCCCTCCCTCTGGTGTCAGCGGGGCGGGAAGCACCGAAACGAAGTCGACGACTGCCCCCGCTAAAACCACCTACAGCTCTCGCCTCGAACAGATCACGGCAGAGCTTCAGAGTGGCGAAGCAAAACTCGCTCTTTAACCTTTTCATCCGTAAAGCAAAACAACAATGACAAATATCAACACCTACAGCCCTGCTGACCTCATGTCGGCTGTGGCCGAACAAACGTTGGCCGAGACTCGCTTGGTTGAAACCCCTCTTTTGGGTCTTCTAGCATCTTGCTCACAACTTACTCGTCAACGCCCCATCGAATGGTCTGCTCGTTTAACTGATGCTGCCTCTGCGGGCCGTGCTCTCGCTGGCTCTCTAGCTGACGATACTGCTGGTTCTCTTGGGGAAGCTGCCCTGACCGTTCCCGATTACTACTTCAAGTATCAGATGAACGTTCGTCGTGACCTCATCGAAGCTGCTGCTACTGGCAAAATCCAGGCGGTTCGTTCTGCTGTAGGCACTGAAGTCGCTGATGCTCTTCGGTCTCTTACCCAGCAGATTAATGGAGTGCTGTAGACCGGCAATGGCACTGCTAACGCCACTAACTTTGGAGTAATTGGGTTAAACACGATCGCGGCCTAAACGGGTAGCTACGCTGGCATCTCTCGCTCCACTTACCCACGCTGGAAATGCATCGTTAAGCAGGGTGTAACTCCTGGCACCCCTGAGGCTCTGACCGTAAACCGTGTCACTGCTTTGCTGCGCGATCGTCGGGTGGCTGGCGCGACCTCTGCTCGAAACAATGGGACAAATCTTTTCATCTTGACTAGCGATGAGATTGACCAAGACGTACTGAGAAAGCTTTATCAGGCTGAGACTCAGGTCAATGCTGATTACGGCAACATGGTCGCGAACATTCAGCCATTCGCTGGCTATGCCATCAAAGGGATCCCTGTCGTGTCTGATGTTGTAGCCTCGACTGCTAACCAAATGCGGTTCATCGATCCCAGCAAGATGGATCTCTACATTTTCGATGAAGAGGGCTCGCCCAGGATTGAGGACAGCAAGATCTCCTTCTTCTCCTACTAGGGCTTGAAGTTCCGTATGGCCGATGTCTCCGACAACCATCCCGATGTCTTCAAAGCTGAGATCTCTATCTCCCTGCAGCTCAAGTGCCATGATCCCATTCAGGGTTTATCTATCTTGGATGACGTAGCTCAGACCGCGGCCTAAATTCTTCAATTAATTCTCTGGAAATCACAATGTCTAACTCTGTTGTTGTTAGGGGGCACTACGTCACCCCCACCATTGATGTCTCTAAGGCTGTCGCCATCATTTCTGGTGATGTTGATGCTACCCACCTAGCGACTGTACCCGCTGGTGAATCTTGGGAAATCCTGGGCGTGGTCGCTACCGTGACTACCACCGCTGCTGTAGGAAACCGAACTCACTCTGCCCAGGTGCTTGGCCCTGACAACGGAGTCTTCTACCAGACCGCTGTTGCCGCTAACCTGGCCGCATCTCAAACTGATGCTACCCGCTCGTTCCTCATTGGCGGCTCTCCTGGCCTAGCTGCGAACATGTTCGTACCCGCGGGTGGGAAAGTTCGTGTGAAGGATCTGGCTGCGATCGATGAAACCGATCCAGCTGATGTCGTCGCTATCAAGGTTCTCGCTCGCAGACACTTCGAGGCGTAAGCATGGCTAAGCTCGACCCTAGCACCATCGAAGATATTTTCATCAGGCTGGGCTACCCGAGCGATGGGACAATCCTCCTTCAAACTGGTTACGCGACTGATGGACTAATCCTCCTGCAGCGCCGACTAGAGGAGGATTACTCCCAGGCAACCATCGACCGAGTGTCTGTCATCTTCGATGAGCTTGACGAAATCGATGAGCAGAAGAAGGAAGCACGCCAGTCCAGCATGGCAGGCTCAACGAGTCATACGAAGCTGAACTGGAAGCTTCACCTTCAACATCTGAACCGCGATGGACACACTCTCCTCGAAGAACTGGCTCGTCGCGTCAACCTTCCAATTTACTGGAGCAAGTACCCCCCGGCTAAGAGACATACAACTCAGTACCAGTAACCACAAATGAAAGTTTCCTTCGTAGCGTCCGGGCCTCTCCACGAGAATCCTCTAAAACATTTCCGTCGCGCTGTCACCCAATCAATGGAAGACACCGCCGAATACGGCATGGGAATTCTCAAAGCGAGAACATCCGTTCGCACGGGGAGACTGCGAAATTCTTGGTTCAGCAAAATCGAAAGCTGGAATTCTTTTTACTTTTCCAATTCAGCCCCGTACGCCAAGTTCGTTGAGCAAAAAGTTTTGATGGCTAGCCACTCTCAACCCGAGATCGATCGCTACCTGTCGCGCGCGCTTGACGAAAATATTGAGCGTGAAATGAATTGAGATAGCTCAATCTCATTGCAAGACTTAAAAGTTCTTGCTTTAAGTATTTGTACTCACAAAATAACCACAAAATAATCACACCATACTTATCCCATAAACACGGAATAATTACACTACAATTGCCCCGCTGTTACTTCTAGTGAGGCCAATTTTGACCTCAAAAATCGATTATCACAGAATAATCATGAGATTTTTATCCCATAACTACATCATAAATGTTCTATGGTTATTATTTTGAGTATAAATACTCATAAATCTTTTCCTCAACACCGGCTCAAAGATGCCAAACCTTTTTCAAAAACTTGCTGGAGTTGAGAGCGTTTCTGCCATTATCGAAACTAGATTAGGTCTTCCTCAGCGGTGCACTCTATTGTTTCGTCATCAATTTCTCAACGATACACACACTGCTTCAACCATTAAAGATTATCTCGTCGTCCCTCGACCATACATCACCTCGGCACCGCCGCGACTGATTGGCTTGCTCATCGGCAACGTCGGGCTTCTTTTTGAGTACAAGGATTTGATTGAATGGCAAGGCCCACACTTAATACAGGCGATGTTTGGCAGGATTCGCTAGCCAACGTAGCTGGGTTTCCTCAAATGACCGGCGAAGACAAATATGGTCATGGCCCCAAGGTAATTGATGATTGGTTAGACGATGAACCAGACCAAATAAAAGCCCAGTTCTACAACTGGAAGAATCGAATCAAGATTACCGAAGTCTCGGGGCTATCGGTAAGCTACACCTATGCCGCAGTACTACTTACCAGTGGTAGCTCTGTAGCAATCAGCGCTGGGTCTCTTACCTTGCCTGATAACACATCAGGCCGCATTTATATTGATGACACTGGCGCGATCGTGCAGAGAGCAACCTTCCCACAGCTTTGTGTTCCCCTAGCCTATTTTGCAACCTCTGCTGGGGCGATTACTACGCTTTCAGACTTGCGGTATCAGGCTGTTGAACAAGTTACACCTGTCAACATTTCAGCGGCTTCCATCTTCAGTATTGGGAACATTAAAGAGTCCGCTCGTGCTACTCCTGAAGCAGGCTGATTGTTGTGCGACGGGGCAAGCTACGCTGTTGCGGCCTACCCTCTATTGCACGCTGCGATTGGCACTACCTACAACAATATTGGTGACCCTCTAGGAACGTTTCGAGTCCCAGATTGCCGGCAGCGAGTAACCATGGAAGCCGGTACTGATGGCATTTTAACTAACCGTCCTTTAGGCACTAAGACCGGCGCTGAAACCGTCACCCTTATGGTCGTTCAGATGCCTGCTCACGGACACAATGCTAGTCAGACAGCGCATAGCCACTAGGTCAATGACCCTGGACACAATCACCCAATCAGTGACCCTGGGCATACCCACGCCTTTAGTCAATCTCCTCACAGCCACGGGGTTAATGACCCTGGACACAGCCACCCTGCACGTAGTAATGCTGGAGGTGGCCCTAGCCCCGGCCAGTCTGTAATCCAGACCGAATTCAACTTCAACCTCCCTGTACAAACGGCATTTATCCTGCCTACCACCACAGGTATTTCCTTAAACCCTTCAACGATTAATGCCTCTATCGGGCTATCTGGAACAGGACTTTCTATCTCTTCTCGCACCACGGGAATCACGACTCAGCCAGCTTCTCCAGCCATCACAGTTAGCAACCAGGGCGGCGGCGCGCCTACTCCAATCGTGCAGCCCACCATTGTCCTAAACAAGTTCATCCGCGCTATCTAATCGGGTCGATATTGCCCCTCGCAGCTGTTGAAGAAGAGACGCGCGCTTATGTCATTGGCGAGGCTCGTAGAGCACTCAAACTTCTGAGGAGTCAGTATCGTGCGACCAATTTTCTGGCCTAATTGGGCAGGACTGACCGTGGAGTCCTGTCCAAAAGTCTTCATCTGGGACAGTTAATTCCATTCGGTCAAAGAGTCCTCGTACTTGGCTGGGTTGTACACGCAGGCAATTCGCTATTTCTTCTATCGGCTTCTGGTGGATTTCCTTATGGTAGGCCAAACGTTTTTGATGGTAGTCTAAACGTTCTTGCATTCTCCTGCCGTAGGCTTGAATGCATGAGTGACAGGTTGTCATTTCCTTACAAGTAGATGTGAAATCTTCTTTGCAGCGTTTGCAGCTGAGCGTGTAAGTCGTCATGGCTTCATTAAAATAGTTAAAGATTCTCAGGGGGTAGATATCGATTAATTACTCCAGCATAGTGCTTGAGTACTGTCTCAGGACTGTCGCCCAACCACTCGGCTACCTGTTGAATAGGCACTCCAGCCTCTAGACAATTAGTCGCAAAGGTATGCCTAGTGTGATACTGCGAGCGATATTCAGCTACTAGACCTTGGGATACTAATCGAATAACCCGCTGCTGCCATCCAGCTTGAAAGGCTCTTAAGTTGGGGACATTAAATAGAAGGTCGTCTGGCTTAGCCGTAGCTGGCCTTAAATCCTGCAGAAACTGATGGAGCTGACCATTACACGGTAAATTTCTAGCTTTGTGAGTCTTGGTATCTGTGCTGTGATTCCTGAACCCTGACAGGGCTTCATAAATTCTTAGATGTTCTTCCCTGACGTGTCTCCAGCGTATTCCTCTAGCCTCTCCGGTTCTGGTGCCTGTTAGGAAGAGAAATCTCACTATAGGGTGATAGACTGACCCTTCAAATGAACCGAGGATTGCTTGAGTCTCATCGGGAGCAAACGGGCGGCAACTTGTAGGTGGACTCTTTCTGAGTTCCTCAGCCAGCCCAGCAAAAGGGTTATGTTTTATCAACTGGGACTGGATAGCCCACTTACAACACGCGTTCAATTGAACGAGGGTGCGCCGCGATGAGTCTCGGGTGTATTGGCTAAGTAGCCAGTCTCTAACCGCTATCGCTTGCTCAGGCTTTTTGCTGGGGCAGGACTTCAGATGGTTCGAGACAGTTTTGTACTGCCCATCCAGTGTGGTGGGACTAACCTGCGGAGTTTTAAAGACCAGATACCTTGCCCAAAGCTCTGCCAGGGTTAAGGTCGGAAGAACATTCTCTAGTTCTTTTTTCTGTGGGGAGCTAACCCGATACCGATTAAAAGATTTATCTACACAGTCACAAGCCAGGTCATGCTCCAAAAGTTGAGCTTTAAGCTGAGCTAGCTCTTGGCTATCTTTCCCTTCCCGTAAACCTATCGATAAATACTTCCGCTTACCCTCCCAAAGGAAGCGCAGCTGAAGAGCCCCATGACTGGACGTGATACCAACTTTTGAGCGCATTGGTGGTAATTCGGGTGGTAAACGGCAAATTGCGGTTTACCATCACTCGTAGAACAACCATCAGTCGCGGATTTCCAAGGATTGGTATACCCGACTTGAAATCGGGTGTCCGCAAGGACCGAGGGTTCGAATCCCTCCCTCTCCGTACTATAGGTTTCAAAACTTTCAGCACCCCTCGCGGCCATCAATATTGAATTAATAACCACGAGGGGTGCTGCTCTTAGGCTGAAATTGGTGATAAATACTGGCGGTAATTTGCCACACCCCTCTGGGGGCAGTTGAGGAACGAAAACTCCTCGAAGTACTCTCGGCAGCTCGGCCATACACCAGTGCAGCTAATAATAGTAGATCCGTATTTATAGTTCACCATCAGGCCAACCGCCTCGTAAAGCCGGTGTAACTATCTCGCCTCACCGTCTTATTTTCCTTCGTCAGATGTCTATATAGCTAGTCATAGGTTGTCTCATGTGTTGTCAAGGGAGCTCCTACTGCGGTGATCGACCATCCCGTTGAGGCATAGAGCTTGCCCCACTTGCACTCCATGATTAATTGAACAATAAAGTTGTATAGCGATGCCGCTTAACAAATACTGCTGTACAAACCCACGCTCGGTTTCGTGCTAGCTCCCGCTGTTGAGGTCGTTGGCCTCAGGAGAGATAATTGCGCTATAGACGCGGTCCACAGCCTTAAGAAGATTTGCATTGTTTCCTGTAATTTCTATAGATAAAATAACAGCCGGGGAGGCCCGGCTGTTTGGTCCAGACAGCGAGTCTTTTCTTCGCTTACCCAATCGGCGTGAAATACATATCTTGGGGTAACGCCTGACTGCTAGCGAATGCCCGGTTGCTTAAGCCATCTTGAACCAGCCACTTAATTAGAAAGACGAGTTCATTATGCGGCTTGCCACAAGTGGTTCTAACAGCAACTCGATCATCTGCCTTGTCAGCTGCATGATCCACACAAGACAGTCAGGCTGACAGATCAATTCCAAGGGGTATGAGTTGGAACACTTAATCCATTAATCAATTTGTCAGGATTGATCTTCATTGCCTTCAGCGTCCAGCTTGACCAAGTGAATGTGCTTGTAACCTAGCTTGATCTTGAACTCATCCCCAGTTTTAAGGCCCATCTCCTGAGTGTAAGCTCCACCAATCACGATCTGACCATTCTTGTGCACAGTGAGGGTGTATGACGCTTCTCGGCCTCTCCCGTCAGCGCTCTTCTGCGGTTCAAGCTGAATGCCCTTCGCTACTAGCAGAGCATCATAAAACTCAGCCAGGTTCACACGGGTTTGCCCTTCTTTACCAACTGTGTAGTAACCACATTCCTTAGCGAGTTCCCGCTTAGTGAGGCTATCGTTGTCCTTGACCTTGGCCAAAAGCTCCTTGCCTGTCAGAGGTTCCTTACTTTTTACTGCCATAATTCAATCCATCTTTAGGGTACACGTCACGATCTCAGATGACTGCCAGAAAAATTCCTAAGATCATTTAGCTCTCCTTATCTTCCAATCTATCTGACGGGCTGGAAGAAAGGCCAGTGACAATTCAGCTTAATCTAGATTTTATTATAGTTATTAACGGATTCAGTGGCTCATAATCCTAGAGATTATATTTCCCAAAAAAGGCTGTTAGCTAGATTTATGCCACCCAGACTACCAACCTATCTACTCAACGAATCGTTTTAGGAAAAGCACGATTTACTCTAAAAGATGTGTTGCCCTAGGGAAGTGGCGTTGCCAACGCAATCGTTGAGGTTACCAGCAATGTATGGAAGGCCTAGCTTCGTAAAATAGTGAGCTGGTCGGAGTGAGTTGTCTGCTAGAGAGGATGGGAAACGCGCGGGCGTGGAGAGTGCCAGGCTAATTTGAATTTTGAAGTGAGTGCCCTGGGGAACAGTTAGCAACATCAAGAATCTTGCAGAGCTTGACTGATCGGCGGGAGACGGGGCGGAAGTTTAGAGAGCAATTTGACCAGAGGAAAGGGTGACGCGCTCAAGCAGCCCGTATTCCTTCACCGGGAGCATGTTCTAGGGGAGCGGAGAAGTGCGATCGCACTCCAGCCCCACAGTGCCGTCGCTCACCTTTCAAACGCAAGAAAGGGGCTAAACCCCCTAAGAGCCTACGGCATAGAGAGAACAAATAACCTGCTATGGATGCCACAGGCAAGGTAATTAAACGCTACTCGCCATTGTGCTCGTAGTAGCAGTCCTGCGCCATTGGAGCTAACCAATTAAGTTTAGGAAGTTGGGATTTGTCAATGTCGGGCTGGGTCATGCTCAAGAATTGAATATGGCGCTGTTCTTATCGCTTAATCTTTCCCTTTGAGACAACCGAGGTTCCTTGGTAAGGGTTGCTCTCCTGTCGCCTGTCTCGGACCATAGCCTGGCTCTACCCCTTCACCCAGCCAGGGCAATGCAGCAAGGAATGAAAGCGGCAAGCCTGGGGTGTGGTGCGATCGCCACAACTCCTTGTAATTAGCGCTGGAGTGACACCCTTGATAGGGAAACTAGAGCGACGATGGAGACAGCCTGCGCTGAGTATTTCCCCAATGGATTACTTAAGAGTTCTTTACAAACTGTAACAGTGGGGGTAAGGTAGTGACATACATACCTTGTTATCCCTTGCGGATGCATCAAATCCAACAAACTCAACTGCACTTATTTCATCATGACCACGACCTTACAGAGACAACAATCTGCCAACCTGTGGGAGCAGTTTTGCCAGTGGGTGACGAGCACCGAGAACCGCCTGTATGTGGGCTGGTTCGGCGTGTTGATGATCCCCACCCTGCTTGCTGCCACCGCTTGCTTCGTCGTCGCCTTCA
>JAHHHQ010000054.1 GCA_019359285.1 Nodosilinea sp. WJT8-NPBG4 | reverse complement strand
TCAAGCCCTCACCTCTCAAGCTGTGCAAACCTTGCAAGTTACCCACCCCAAAAAAAGAACCCCCTGATGCAGCAGGGGGCATAACTTTGTGTCGCCTAGAGGGGGGACAACCTTACAGCGCGTGACACTATACCCTGCACCCTACACCTTCCTCAATTCAGCCTCAGGTTTGCCAAACCAAGATATCGCAGCCCGGCAGGATTCACCTCAAACCGGCAGGGCAGAACCTGGACTCCCTTAGCCATGGCTTCGCGCAGCAGCAGGCCATAGGTGGGGTCAGTTTTGTCTCCGGGAGCGAAGTCGGTACAGTCGCCTCGGTTAATGAAGTACAGCATTGCCGCTTGGGTTTCAGGAACCAGCGCCGCCAGTTCCCTTAAATGCTTTTGGCCGCGGGTAGTCACCGTATCGGGAAACAGGGCTAAGGTGCCCTTTGCCCAGGTAGTATTCTTGACCTCAACGTAGGTTGTCAAGGCTGCATCCCCCCCAGAAATGACAAAGTCGATTCGGCTTTTGCCGTCGCCGCCGTAGCGAACTTCTGGACGAATGGTGGTGTAGTCGCCCAGTTCTGGAATTTGCCGCGCCTCCAGTAGCGACTTCACCACGCGATTGGGCAGCGCCGTGTTGACTCCGGCCCAGGTAGGCACAGTGTCGCGCACTTCTGCCAGCTCCCAGGTGTAGGCCAGCTTGCGTTTGGGGTTGGGGCTGTAGGAAACCAGTGCGCGTCCACCGACGTGGTAGACCCCAGTCATGGGTCCGGTGTTGGGGCAGTGGGCAACGATCACCTGACCGGTTTCTAACTCAATATCGACAAAAAATCGCTTGTAGCGCTTTAGTACTGTGCCCTCAATTAGGGGCGGAAAGGGGTAGAACCAGTCGGCGGTCATGGTGGCGGAAGATGGTGCGCAGTGCCCACCCTACCAGGAAAGCGCAGCGACCGGCACCTGGGCAAAATAGCGACGGCGAAATTGCTCCTCTTGCACCACTTCAAGAAAGTGTTGTACGGCTGCCGGGTCAGGCGAAACCGGGTCAGGGTCAGCTTGAATAGTAATGGTGTCTGCCTCAGGGGCGGTGCTGTCCTGGGCGGTGACTTTAAAGCCGGCGGTTGCCAGTGCGGCTAAGCCGAGGGCAAGGCCGGTGGGCGAGAGGCGCAGGCGATCGCCGAGCTGCGATCGCGTCACTGGGGTTTGGGTGCGGGCCAGGTACTTGGCTAAGCCCACCAGCTCTTGCCATACCTCCCCTGGCGACAGGTCATCGATCGCCGGAGAAAAGGCCAGGGCTAGGGGCAGCCTTGCTTGGGCGGCCTGCCGCTGCCACGCCTGCCAGTCGCTCCACTGCACCGGTATCTGGGTGACTACCAGGGCTTGCTCCTGATCCTTAGGGGTATGCTGCCGCCAGTCGAGAACGGAGTTAGACGGCCCTGGTTCTGACCCTGGCTTGTCTACGGCAGTGGGACGCACGTCTATGAGCTTGACGTGGTAGCCGGTATTGCTGTTGAAGTCGAGTTCGACCACGATATCGCAGCGGCCTGGGGGAAGTTCGTCGCGGTAGTGGCCCCACCACTCGCCGGGAAAGCCCACCTCGGCAGTGTCATCCCACAGCTCAAACTCAGTTTTGATGAAGCTCACCGCTTTGTTTTGGCGATCGCGCAATTTCTTGTGAAAGACATTCCGAAACCAGACATTGCCAATCAGCAGCTTCGGCACTGGGTTGCCCATGCCGCACGGCTCTAGCCACTTGAGTTCGCGAAATAGGGGCTGGCCCAAATCCGCCACCGTCACCGTGAGATCGATCTGGATCTGGGGCTGGGGCGCCGCACCGTCGCCCCCCAACTGCTCGCGCACCATACGGTTGAGCGCCGCCGCCAGCACCTCAATATGTTCCACTGGCAGCGTCAGCCCCGCTGCTAACGGGTGTCCGCCAAAGCCAGTCAGCAAAGCCGATTGCGCCTGAAACAACTGGTAGAGATCGAGCCCTGCCACCGAGCGGGCCGACCCCCGCGCCAGCCGAGGGCTGCCGTCCTCCGAGGGCGGGTCGATGCGCAGCAGAATGGTCGGGCGTCCGAGGGCCTGGGTCACTTGCCCTGCTACCAATCCCAAAATGCCGGTGGGCCAAGTCTCGTCGGCTAGCACCAGGCAGCGGGTGGTGGCCAAATCGACCTGGGCCAGGCGTGCCATCACCTGGCTGTAGAGGTCGCGCTGGAGGGCTTTGCGGCGGGTGTTGGCCAGTTCGGCCTCGTAGGCCAGGGTTTTGGTGCGATCGCGATCGCGACTGGTCAGCAGCTCCACACAAAAGCTGGCGTCGCCGTGGATGCGGCTGACGGCATTGATCCGCGGCCCCAGCCCAAAGGAAATATCGGTGGGGCGATCGCCCGTGCGTTTACATAACGCCAGCAGCTCAGTTAGCCCCGGTCTAAGGTAGGGCGTGTTGGGCTGGGTCTGGGTTTGCAGTCGCTGGAGGCCGATCTGAGCCAGGTAGCGGCAGTCGCCCCGCAGTTCCACCAGGTCGGCAATTAAGCCAATGGCCACGAGATCGAGCACGTGATCGAGCGGTAGCGGTGGTGGAGAATCCAGCGCTTCGTAGAGCCCCTCTAGCAGCTTATAGGCCACGGCCACCCCCGACAGTGTGGCTAAGGGATGCTCGGAGGGCAGACTGCGAGGGTTGACCAGGGCAATTGCGCCAATATCTACGTCAGGCAGGGTGTGGTGGTCGGTAACAATCACCTCTATGCCCTGGGCTTTGGCGTAGGCAATTTCAGCGCCGTTGGTGCTGCCAGTGTCGCAGGTCACCAGCAGAGTCGCGCCCCAGTCGGCTAAATGGTCGATGCCCCGCTGCGATAGCCCATGGGATTCGCTGAGGCGGTTGGGGATGAAATAGGTGAGGCGATCGCCCTTGGGAATCAGCTGCCCCACCCCATCCCACAGCACAGCGGTGGAGGTTACTCCGTCGGCGTCAAAGTCTCCCCAGATCGCTACTTTCTCCTCAGTAGCGATCGCCTGCTTGAGGCGGCTGACGGCGATCGCCATCGCTGGCCCCAGGGCACTGGCGGGAGTGGGCTGGTAAAGAGCGGGATTTAGCCAACCTTCTAACGGCTCTATAAAACCTAGCTGTCGCTGCCACAGCACCTGGGCCAGCCAGCGGGGAGGCGTTGTTCCTGTTGCCCGAGCTACTGTCTCTACCCAGCTTTCAGGGGCGGTATCCGCCTTGGGCAGGTTCCAGCGCAGCGGTAGGGCATCCATGGGGTATCCAGAAATAGTGAGGTGGAGGTGGTGGGAGTTAGGCTCAGACGGGCAATTTAAAGAAGCTTCCGTAAACTAAAGAAAGCCTAAAAACATAGTCTAGTTTTGTAAGATAGCTTGGGCGAGGGCTAAAGGTTCCTCACATTTGGCTAAATGTACCCATACTAATTCTGCCCTCTCCGGCGTTATCCTGGGGCTTTATCCTCTCCTGTTGTCTGCATATCTCCTTAGGTTTTGATCCTTAACGGAAGCTCCAGACGAGCTCTGCTGTGGCCTTTGGCCCACAGACTAGTACTGGGGTTGTTCACTCCTCCTTAATCCCTATGACTAAACGTAGCCATCCTGAGCTAGACGGGCAAAATCCTCAAACCCTGTACAGTTTTGTACTCAAGCGACCAGGGCAAACTCTGCGAGAACGGCTGACCTGGAGTGCGGTCGGGCTATCGGTAGGCCTTGGAGTCGCCGCTGGTTTCATATTTCTTAATCCCCAAGATCGCACCTGGTCATGGCTGCCTGCTCGCGCCGCTGTGTCCGTCAACAACGATGCGTTTCGCCAGGGGTCTGAGCAGGCTATGAAAGCGGCTGAACTCACCCAAAGCGCAGAGTTTAGCGAAGAGTGGGCTGAGGTGGTCATTCTCTGGCAGCGGGCGATCGCCTATATGCGAGCGGTGCCCAATGGCAACACTAACGCGGCTCTGGCCAAACAAAAGGTTGTCGAGTACGAGCGTAACTTGCAGTATGCCCAAAGCAATGTGGGCAACCGGGCCAGCCGCGCCCCCGCCCAAAAGACCTACTGGACCCTAGGCTCCGATCGCGATCTGGTAACGACAATTCAGGGAGCGCCCTCCCAAACCATGCAGTACCAGGGTGCTTGTCAGCAAACCCTGCGCTACGGCAACAGCATCGTTGAGCTGCACAACGGCTATGTGAAGCAGTACGACAACCCCGACGGCAACCTCCAGGTTTTGGCCGACGGCGATGTGGTGGTTTCGGTCAGCGCTCCCCAAGATAGCTGGACTCTAGGCGCTACCGAAAACGACGTATTAAAGCTCCAGGGCACACCCACTCGCCAGGAGCAATACACCTCGAACGGGTTTACAACCCTGTACTACGGCAAAAGCTCGGTGCTGTTCGAAAACGGTCAGGTAATCGGCTACCTCAACTCTGACCAGAATCTCAAGGTGTCGGCGCAGCCCCCAGCCCTGCTGCCTGGCCAAACTGCCTCCGAGTTTTGGACGATGGGCTCCAGTCGGACCGAAGTGCTGCGGGCTGAGGGGCAAACTCCGGTGGCCATCAGCCGCAACGACAACAGCTGCGAAGAGGTGTTTCACTTTGACGACGGCGAAGTCACTTTTCGGCAGGGGTTGGTGACGGGCTACCGCAACCGCAGTGGCGCACTGAAGGTGCGTTAGCCAGCCTTTGATTACACTCCTTTGAGCACACCCTCTAGCATGATGGCGTTACCCTAGAGCCCAGGGTGTAGATCCGGTGCATCGTTTCGGCTCAATACCCGTATGCTTAGACCAATCCCCTAGTCTGCCCTGCCCCCGTGCTGTGGATGATGCCCCCATCGCCATTGATTTAGTCATCGTCGATGACGATGCTGAGACATCGTGCCTGCTGCAGCGGCTTTTGAGCCAGCAGGGGTACCGAATTCAGGTGGCTGAGAGTGGTGAGCAGGCGATCGCGCTGATTTTGGCAGGACGCCCAGGGCTGGTGCTGCTCGATATTCTGCTGCCCGACATGGATGGCTACTCCCTGTGTCAGCAGCTCAAGCACAACCCCCTCACCGCCGAGATCCCGGTGATTGTCTTGAGTTCTTTAATAGACTCGGTAGATAAGGTCAAAGCGTTTCAGGTTGGAGCTACTGACTACATCACAAAGCCCTTTGCGGTGCAGGAAGTGCTAGTGCGGGTGCAAAACCAGCTGCGGTTGGCTCAGCAGCGGCAGCAGCTCAGCCAGCAAAATACGCTCCTCATTCAAGAGGTGCAGGAGCGCACCCAGATGGAGCAGGCACTGATTGCGGCCGAGATAAACTACCGCAGCATTTTTGAAAATGCGACGGTGGGTATTTTCAAGGCCTCGGCTACAGGGCAGCTGCTCAGCGTCAACCCCTCTATGGCTCGCCTCTATGGCTATGAGTCGGCCCCGGAGATGGTGGCCACCGTCGAAGACATCAGCCGCCAGATCTACCTCCAGCCCAAGCGCCGCGATGAACTGGCGGTATACCTCGATCGCTTTGACAAAATTACCGACGCCGAGTCAGAGGTGTTTCGCAAAGACGGCACGACCTTTTGGGTGAGCGAAGACATTTGGAAGGTGTGGGATAAAGCGGGCACCTTCCTGCACTACGAGGGCATTGTCCACGACATCAGCGAACGCCGCAAGATGGAGACTGAGCTGCGCCAGCAGCGGCAGCAGGCCGATCGCCTGCTGGTGAATATTCTGCCCTATCGCATTGCTCAGCGCCTCAAAGGCGGGGCGCGCACCATCGCCGAGAGCCTCGACCAGGTCAGCGTGCTATTCGCCGATCTAGTTGACTTTACCGCCGCCTCTAGCGAGATGACGCCGCGCGAGCTGGTCAAGCTGCTCAACGAAGTGTTTTCGATGTTTGATCAGCTGGCCGAGTTTCACCGGCTAGAAAAAATTAAAACCATCGGCGATGCCTATATGGTGGCTGGGGGGTTGCCCTCTGCCAACGACGACCACGCCGCTGGGATCGCCCAGTTTGCTCTCGACATCTGCGATGCGATCAAGCAGTTTCCCCGCCCCGACGGCAAGACCTTTCAAATTCGGGTAGGCATCAACACCGGTTCGGTGGTGGCCGGGGTGATTGGGCGACGCAAATTTGCCTACGACCTGTGGGGTGACACCGTCAACATTGCCAGCCGCATGGAAGCCACTGGAGAAGCTCAGCGCATTCAAGTCACCCCCGACTTATATGAAAGGCTGAAGGACCAGTTTCAGTTTGAGCAGCGCGGCTACGTGGCGGTTAAGGGCCGCGGTCAAATGCTCACCTACTGGCTGGTGGGCAAGCTCTAGTCGGGTATTAGCATGGCTATGGTTCTCTCCTCCACGCTCCTCCAGCGGCTGCGATCGCCCCTGGTTATCGGCTCGGTAACTATCCAAAGCCGGGTGCTCCAGGCTCCCCTCTCAGGCGTGACCGATCGCGCCTTTCGCCAATTGGTGCGGCGCTATGCGCCCGTGTCGATGCTCTACACCGAGATGGTGCAGGCCACTGGGGTTTGCCATGCCCAGCAGCTTGAGAAAATTATGGATATTGGCGAGCGTGAGCAGCCCATATCGATTCAGCTGTTTGACTGTCGCCCCGACTTTATGGCCGCCGCCGCCAGCAAGGCCGTCGCCGAGGGGGCTAAAACCATCGATATCAACATGGGCTGCCCGGTGAATAAAATCACCAAGAAGGGCGGCGGGTCGTCGCTGCTGCGCCAGCCTGAGATAGCTGAAGCGATCGTGCGCACTGTGGCTGAGGCGGTGCCTGTGCCTGTCACCGTCAAAACTCGCCTTGGCTGGGATGATGACCACATCAATGCGGTCGAGTTTGCCCATCGCATGGAGGCGGCAGGGGCTCAAATGCTCACCCTCCACGGTCGCACCCGCAGCCAGGGCTATCATGGTCCCGCCCGCTGGGATTGGATTGCCCGAGTCAAGGCGTCTCTCTCGATTCCGGTGATTGCCAATGGCGACATTGTTTCAGTCGAGTCAGCGGTGCGCTGTCTGCAAGAAACCGGGGCCGACGGGGTGATGTGCTCACGGGGAACTCTGGGCTACCCGTTTTTGGTAGGCGAAATTGACGGGTTTTTAAAGACCGGCATCGTCCCTTTAGAGCCTACGTCAGTGGAGCGGCTGCGCTGCGCCCGCGAGCATCTAGGACTGTTGTGGCAGTACAAAGGTCAAAAGGGCATTCACCAGGCCCGCAAGCATATGGCCTGGTATGTCAAAGGCTTTGAAGGTGCCGCTCCCCTCCGCCAGCAGCTCTGCCAAATTGATGCGGTGGAGGCTGGCTATGACCTGTTGGATAAGGCGATCGCTGCGCTAGAAGATGCGACTGATAGCGATCGCCTGTAGCGCGCTCCCCTGCCAGTTTGACCTCTTGACCAGGACGTTCTGGTACTACTATGGTTCGTCTAAACCCCAAAAGCCTAAGCTGTGAAAACTGCCTCAGTCTCAATAGATTTAAGGAACAGTGGCAGCTCGGGATTTGGGTTCGGCTAACGCCGAAATTTGATTGTTTTAGTCTCTTTTGACCGTTGCTAGCCAAGCCTAATGCACCCCTGCGCGCACCCCCAGACCCGAACATGGATATCCGCCCCTTGACTAAAACGGTTTAAGGTAGGATCTATGAATAAATTTGTTTTGTTGTCACCCCCGTAATTTCCATGACCTCGTACGCCACCGCCACTGCCCGCGCCGATATGGGTGAGCTTCGCCGTCTGAGAAGCCTGCTGCCTCCAGAGCTTCAGAGCTGGGTGACGGTGGAGTCAGCGATTGATGTCACCCCACCGCTGATCACCTGCGAAGAGTTGGGCAAAGACCAGGTCGAAATTCAAGTCGATCTGATCAAGTGGGAGCAGCTGGCTCTAGACCAGCGCAACCTGCTGTTCTGGCACGAGGTCGGCCGCATCCAAAACGACACCATTCCCCGCGACGGTTGGGAAATGGCAGCTCTGGCCATTGGTCTTGGTGGCGCTGTGGGTGAGCTGTGGGTGCAAGACGGGCTGCTGCTCATGATGGCCCTGGGGCTTTGCGGGTTCTCTAGCTGGCGGCTCTATAAGCGCAACAACAACCAAAAGACTCTGCAAGAAAGCATTACCGCTGACGAGCGGGCGATCGCCATTGCCACTCGCTTTGGCTACACCATGCCCAACGCCTATAAGAGCCTGGGTAGCGCTCTTAAGACCTTGATTGAGCAAACCCCCAAGAAGCGTCAGCGCGATCGCTACATCAAGCGTCTCGAAGCTCTCAAAAAGAGCGCTGCTAAAGCTAAAGAGAGTGCCCGTGCTGAACGTGGCGACATGCGATCGGCCTACTAACCCCTTTACACAACCCTTTCTAAAAGTTTAGGAGCCTGTGGCTTAACGGAAGTCTCTGTTAAGCCACAGGCTCTTGGTTTTTTAACCAAAAACCTCAAAAATCGCCCTTATCACTGCTGGCTCAACCTCTGACGGCAGTTTGTCGTTGGCGCCAATTACCGCAAAGCTCTCTCCCTGGCGAATAACTCCCGCCAACCCTTCCGCTGCTAGCAGTTGGGCGAATTCAGCAGCATGTTCTCCTGGCAGCACGATTACCGGCTTGGGTCCTTGCCGATAGACCCCAAGACTCTGCACTGTTAGCCCAAAAGAACTGGCTTGAAACGCTGGGTTTAATTCACCGTCGTACTCAAACTTGCTCAGCATCAATTGCATAGAATACAGCTGAGCTGGGTTAAGGGGGCTAGCCTCCGGCACCGTGCGGGCGCGACGAGTGGCAACCATCTCCAGAAACGGCGTTCTCACCGTGCTAAGTTGGTCTGCCTCAGTATCGAAAGAGCGGCAGTAGGCCAGGCTATCCCAGCCTGGGCTGTCGCGCAAAATCCACTTATAGCGCTGGCCGTCGCCTTGGGCAGAGAGCACCGTCCCTTGCCACTGCCCAAGATTCAGCGGCGGCTCAAGGTTGCGGGTGCGTATCGAGGCAAACCCGCCGCTATTGGCCGTAGACACTTCTCCCACAAACCGCAGCCCCTCCCGCCACTGCACTTGGCTAGCGCTGACACCACCCATCACACCGTCGTCTAAACTGCCCCATAGAGCTGCGATCGCCGGGTCAGGCTGGCGAAAATCGATCAGAGTAGCTTCCTGGTAGGTAGCCCGTTGCCCTAACTCTTCGAGCATGGGACCAGCCTCCGGCCCTGGCCAAACTACCAAGGGTGTGTTCACCAGTGGGGAGTTCGACTCGGTAGTAACCGAGTAGCCTAAGGATGCTACGGATTTAGCCAGAGCCTCAGCGTCTCCTACCGCTGCTCCCGGCAGCCACAGCACCTGTTTCGCCGGTGCTGGAACTAAACTGTTGGCGTCTAAAGCCTGTGTCATCGCGGTACCTGAGTTCGTCATGCCGGGTAAGTTGCGCAGTCCTCTACTCAAAGGCCCAGCGACCTCAAAGTGAATTAGGGTTTTTAATAGCCTGAGGGGGTTCCAAACCATCGGAGAACCTAGCAGAACAATAGTTGCAAAATGCTTAATCTGGCTTGGCTTGTCACCCGAAGAGCCATCTTTTCTGTGAATTTACTCATTAACCCGCCACTCTCCTCTGGGTATGCTGAACCTATTGATAACTAGGCACCCAAATTGGCGATTGGTCAGCGATTCTGGCCATCGTTGACCAGTGTGAGGCTAGACTTGCAGGTCAAAGTTTCCATGGGGCGAAATTGGGCGATGCATCAATCTTTGATGAACAAAGCCTTAATGCTTCCGGATGACGACGCTTGCCCTCAGTCTAGTAGAAGCAGGCCGCCCCAGGTTAGGGCGCAAACTAGCTTTCACTCAGACTCACCCTAGTCGTCTTTTGCCCCAACACAGCTGTTGTGTACGTGGTTTTCTGGAGCAGGCGTTGTCGATGCGAATTCTAATTTATTCCTATAATTACTATCCTGAGCCCATCGGCATTGCGCCCTTGATGACTGAGTTGGCAGAGGGGCTGGTTGCTAGAGGGCATCAGGTGCGGGTGGTAACCGCCATGCCCAACTACCCCGAGCGCAGTATTTATCCTCAATATCGCGGGCGGCTTTATGCCACCGAAGAGCGCAATGGCGTCATTATTCAGCGCTGCTTTGTGTTAGCCAATGCCAGACGAGGGCTATTGGGGCGGCTACTGCTGGAATCGAGCTTTATTGCCCTCAGCCTCTGGCCAGCCCTGCGAGGCTGGCGACCCGACATCATTCTCAACGCCAGCCCTTCTTTGCCGGCTTGCCTGCCGGTGGCCGCCCTCAAGCTGCTGTTTCAGTGCCCCAGTGTGCTGAACCTCCAAGACATTTTGCCAGAAGCCGCCGTCCAGACCGGGTTGCTGACTAATTCCTGGGCAATTCGCCTGTTCGAGGTGCTAGAAAAGTTTGCCTACCAAAATGCTACTCGCATCACCGTCATTGCCCAAGGTTTTCGCGACAATCTGTTGGCTAAGGGGGTGCCCGACGCCAAAATGGTGGCCGTTTCTAACTGGGTAGATGTCGATTTTATTGCCCCTCGGCCCCAGGCCAGCAGTGAGTTTCGCCGCCGCCACGGGCTGCAAGACAAGTTTGTGGTGCTCTATACCGGCAACATCGCTGAGACCCAAGGCATTCGAACGGCGATTCGAGCGGCCCAGGCGTTGAGAGCTTACCCAGACATTCAAATGGTGATTGTAGGTGAAGGCAAGCAGCTAGAGGCATTAGATCGCTTTTGCCAGCAGCTGGGGCTAACGAACGTGTCGCTGTTGCCCTTTGTACCCCGTGCCGAACTGCCCGATTTGCTGGCGGCGGCCGATGTGGGGCTAATCTTGCAGAAGCACGGCGTAGTGGGCTTCAATATGCCCTCCAAAACCCAGGTGTTGCTGGCCAGTGGACGACCGATTTTGGCTTCTGTACCGGCCCACGGCACGGCGGCCCAGGCGGTGCTGGCCAGCGGTGGCGGCCTGGTGGTTGAACCCGAAAACCCTACGGCCCTAGCCAAGGGCATTCTCACGCTGTACCATCAGCCCGAAACGGCAGAGCTGCTAGCTCGTCGCGGGCGACAGTATGCTCTGGAGCATTATTCGGCCAAACGGGCGATCGATCGCTACGAGGCGTTGTTCTATGCTCTAGTGGTACCCCAGAGGTGGCCTTTGGAGAGCGATGTGGTGCTGGCGCTACAGCCGGCACAAAAGTGAGCGCATGGGTTAATGACAATCTCTGCGCCAGTTTAACTAGGGCGGCACTTGCCCCGTCGGACACTCGGCGCTATAAGGATCGACTGAGCTGCTTGGCGGGGCTGTACGTCCAGCAGCGTTGTCTCGGCCTTGAATCGCACAGGGGATTAGAGGCGATCGCCGCTACCGATATACTCTTCCCGGTGGGCGGGGTCGTTGGCTAGGGCGGTGGGCTCGTACCAATACTGGCGGTAGATGAGTTCTAGCTCATTGCCAGCATCGGAAAAGTAGTCGACCTGCTGAGCCTGTAGGGTCACTAGGACGCGAAAAATTAGCAGCGCCAGGATGGCAACAACCATGCCCGCTGCGGTTGTGATCAATGCTTCGCCGATACCAGCGGCGGCAGCGGTCGCCTGATCCCCTGAGCCGCCGCCGCCAATGTTGAGGTTGCTAAAGGTGGCGATAAGGCCGGTTACCGTCCCCAACAGACCCAGCAGCGGCGCGACGGCCACGACGGTTTCTAGAAGCTTGTCGCCCTTGCGCATTTTGACCAATTCGCGATCGCCCACTGTTTCCATCGCCAGCCGAAAGGTTTCGGGGGAGGGCTGCTTGAGCCGCAGAGGGGCCAGCAAAAACCGACCGATGGGCAAATCTTGGGACTGGGCTGCGATCTCAGCAGCCTTGCTCAGATCGTGCCGGGAGGCATCGAGCACCTCAGACACGACCTGGTCTTCTCGGCGCAGGAGCTTTGTCCAAAACAGGGCACGCTCTAGGGCCGTGGCAATGGTGAGTACGGAGCACCCCATGATGGGCACCATTACGGGGCCACCCTTGACCAAAACGTCGAGAACAGTTGCCATAGCCCAGTTTCAACCTTAAATTGGTTTGCTCGTTAGTGTTTCTATCACGATAAGCCTACCGAAAGCGGTTGTCCCAAAAATTAAAGAATAGGCATTGGCTATCTAAGAAAAGATTAAGTGGCCCATCTAATCGTCATCGCCGCGAACGTAGGGGCGATTGACAGTGCGCCCAGTAGGCCCTGTCACCGCGGTGGATTTAGGCATGGTCGTAGGGGCTGCTGCTGGAGGTTTGGCCTGAGGTGCGGCGGCGGTGCCAGTGGGTGATGGGCTGCCTGGGGCTACGATCGCTTGGAGGGAAGCGCCAGGGGCAGCCGCCTGCTCTTGCCAGCTGAGATTGCCGCCGGGGTCGATGCTGACTAAAACAGCGGTGATGGTCCTGGTGTCGGTAGTCACGCCCCCCACAACCTGGCACTCAAAGCGATCGCCCGGCTGATTTACCCGGTAGGTGGCGCTGCCGCAGTCAATTTGGGCGCGCTGGCTGTAGGCCTGCGAGAGTTCCTGCTGAATGCTGTCTTCAACCTTAGGCAAATTGAGCAGCGCTTTAGAATTGGGCACCTCCCAGGTGACAGTGCCCTGGCTGTCTTGCTGAATTACGTTGATCGTAAAGGTGCCGCCACCCTCCACCTCGCCCACACAGCGAAAATAGGCCTCCGCTTGGTGTGAGACATCACCTGGACAGAGCACCGCCTTGAGCGAGAGCCGACGGCCCTGGCGCTCAATGTCGGCTTGAATGGCACTCTCAACCTCAGCGGTGTCGAGCTGGTTGCCACAGGCCGTCAGGCCCAGAGCCAGCGGCCAGACCAAATATTTAAATAATCTTAGCGTGCGCCTTTGCATTGAGCCAGAGGATTCCTTAAGCAGCTGCCATTGCCGATGGCAATAACCCGATTGTGCCAGGAAGTCGGCGCGATCGCATGCTGTCTTCACTACCTCACCAGGGCAAAGAATTAGGCCGGGGTCTCCAGACTGGCCCCCCGCTCCACCATAATGAAAGTGGCCTTAACACGCGTTCACAAACCCTTTCCTATGGCAAACGATCTACAGCAGTTTCTCACCCTTCTGGAACAGCGAGGTCAGCTGCGCCGCATAACGGCTCCCGTCAGCCCAGAATTAGAAATTGCCGAGATTGCCAACCGCCTGCTGCTAGGGGGTGGCCCGGCCCTACTGTTTGAGAATGTTCAAGGTGCCACGATGCCCCTAGCCATCAACGTGCTGGGCACCGTCGAGCGGGTGTGCTGGGCCATGGGCATGGAGCACCCCGCCGAACTCGAAACCCTGGGTGAAAAGCTAGCGCTGCTTTACCAGCCTCGGCCTCCTAAGCAGTTTTCCCAGGCCATCGACCTCGGCAAAGCGCTGTTTGATGTGGTCAAAGCCAAGCCCATGCGGGATCTGCTGCCCCCCTGCCAGCAGGTGGTGCTCAAAGACGACGCCGTGGATCTCAATCAAATTCCCCTGCTGCGAGTCTACCCCGGCGACGCCGATAAGGTCATTACCTTGGGGTTAATGATTACTAAAGACCCGGAGACCAATATCCCCAATGTGGGGGTCTATCGCCTCCAGCTTCAGTCAAAAAACACCGCTACGGTGCAGTGGCTCTCGGTGCGAGGCTGTAGCCGCCACCTGCGCAAGGCAGCTGAAATGGGCAAAAATTTGGAGGTGGCGATCGCGATCGGCGTTCACCCTCTGGTAATTCTTGCCGCCGCTACGCCGCTGCCCATCGACCTCTCGGAGTGGCTGTTTGCTGGACTCTACGCTGGCAAAGGGCTCAGCCTAGCTAAGTGCAAAACCGTCGATCTAGAAGTTCCGGCCCAGTCTGAGATCGTACTAGAGGGCACCATCACCCCTGGTGAAACTGCCGTGGATGGCCCGGCGGGCGATCACATTGGCTACTACGGTGGCGTCAACGAAGCCGCGCCTCTGCTGCGCTTCCACTGCCTCACCCACCGCAAAAATCCGATCTACATGACCACCTTTAGTGGCCGCCCGCCGAAGGAAGACGCCATGATGGCGATCGCCCTCAACCGCATTTACAACCCCATCCTGCGCCAACAGGTGCCCGAAATTCAGGACTTCTTTTTACCGATGGAAGGGTTGAGCTACAAAGCCGCCGTGCTCTCCATTGAAAAGTCGTACCCTGGCCAGGCCAAGCGCGCTGCCCTCGCCTTTTGGTCGGCTCTGCCCCAGTTCAGCTATACCAAGTTTGTGATCGTCGTCGATAAATCCATCAACATTCGCGACCCACGCCAGGTAATGTGGGCTGTGACCTCGAAGGTCGACCCAATACGCGACGTATTTATCCTGCCCAACAATCCCTTTGATAGTCTTGACTTTGCCACCGAAAAGCCTGGCCTTGGCAGCCGCATGGGCATTGACGCTACCACCAAGGTCTACCCCGAAACCGATCGCCCCTGGAGCGAAGAACTCACCCCCGACCCTGACACCGCAGCGCTGGTGGATGGGCGCTGGGCTGAATACGGACTAAACGATCTGAATCTGGGCGATGTAGATCCAAATTTGTTTGGCTATGACCTGCGCTGATGGACGAAAGAGTAACGGTATGGTGCGCGCTTTGATTGCGATGCTGCTCGGGCTATGGCTATGGGCAGTCCTGTCGGTTTGGAGCCCTCAGTCTTTATCCAGCGTTCTCTGTCGCGACTTAGAGGGGCAGCAAGTCTGTATTGAAACGATCAAGCGCAGTGCCAAATATACCTGGGAGTATCGGGTGGTTGTCAGCATCGATGGCAAAAGCCGACCTGTTAAACGTTACGATTGCCGACAGACTACCGGCTCTGATCGAGAGTTGGCTGCGCCCTATTCTGAAGCTGCTCTACGACAATTTATTTGCGATCGCGTCACCCCTGAGTCAAGACCTGTAGGCAAACGATAGGGGCTTACCAGTAAGGATTTCGTCGTAGGATTGGCTCAGGTTTTTCGCGATCGTGGGCCAACTGTACTTCGCTGCGGCCAGCCGTTGGCCGTTGTGACCAAGCTGGGTGCTCAAATCAGGTGAGCGGAGCAGCTGAGACAAAGCATTGACCCACGCCTCTAAGTCATCAGAAACTATTAATCCCGCTTGGGCAGCTGAGATGTCGGGGGCGATTTGAACATCGGGGGTAATCACAACGGGGAGACCAGCGGCTAGGGCTTCTGCTACAGCGATGCCGAAATTTTCTGAATAAGATGGCAGAGCAAAGAGATTAGATCCTTGAAGTAGTAAATCTTTGTCTGAGCCAGAAACAAAGCCAGTGAAGGTAACGCTGTCGGCAATATCTAGGGTGCTGGTTAAAGTCTTGAGATAGTTGCAGTAGTCTGCTTCCCCAGAACCGGCTAATAGAAGGTGATAGCCGTGAGATTTAGGGTAGAGCCGAGCAAACGCGCGCAGCAGAAAGTCAGGCCGCTTTTTTTCGTGCAGGCGTGACAAAAATAGAACTATCGCGCAGTCAGAAGGTAAATCATAGCGATCGCGCAGTTTTGCTGCTGCACTTGCGATCGTGACTGTCGGGTTAACTCCCAGCGGTAAAACCAAGGCAGGCGCGCTAATTCCAAACTGTCGGGCGTCCTCAGCTTCTGCAGAGGTAGTGCAGTGGATAGCAGCGGCTCGGTTGAGTGTAGAACGCTCTATGTAACGGCCATAGATTTGTTTTTTCAGCCTGCTTTGCTGAAGTGCCCAGGGAGTTAGTTGACCAATCGTACTTGAGACATAGGGCACTTGATAATGCTGGGCTAGCCTCGCCCCCACCGTGGGAGCGTAGCAGAACAGGTAATGGTTGTGAACGATGTCATATTGGCGCAAATGGCTGACCATCCACTGGGTCAACCCAATGGATGGAATAAATGCTTTAAACCGAGCCAGACGCGGAAAGAACCAAACCGGTACGCCTTCGTAATTAACTCGCCGACCGATAGGCACATCTAGCAATTTAGCTTCATCGTCATTGGTAGTAGCTATTTCGGCATCGATCTCTATCTCTCGTAGGGCACGAATAATGTTGAGAGCGACTTGGGTTGGTCCACCTAGTTTGTAGCTCAGAGACGGCAACACGTGAAGAACTTTCATACTACAGTGCTGCAAAGCCAGCCTCGTTAAGCAGCCCTAAAAGATTGACTTGAAACTGCCTAAAACCATAAATTTCGTCGACTTTCTGTCGCAACATTTCTGGCTGGTAAAGTATAGGATGAGTTGATTTGCCTTGAAGAATTTCTACTAAGGTACTGGCTATTTCAGCCGTGTTATCAGGATCGACCAAAATGCCTAGCTCGCCGTTGCATAAAGCATCAATCGCACCATCCTGATTGCCGCCAACAGTAGGCTTGCCGCAGGCCAAAGCTTCGAGGTAGACAATGCCAAAGCCCTCACCCTTGCTAGGCATTATAAACACATCACACAAATTGTAGTAATCGCCGATTTCTTCATCGGGAACAAATCCTGCTAACGTTACACAATCTTTTAGATCAAGAGACTCGATTAGTTGCTCAACTCGGGGGCGATCGCTACCTTTCCCAACTAAGACATAATGTACGTCAGGCATTTTTTGACGTACAAAGTATATCGACCGAATGACTTGGTCATACCCCTTATACTGTTCGTCGTCAGCTAGACGAGCGACCGTCAATACTATGGGTTGGCTCACCTTAAGGTTATGTCTGTTGAGTAAATAGGTTGGTTTAGGCTTTATTTGAAAACGCTCAATATCAAAGGTAACTGGTAGAAGTGAAATTTTATCGGGCTGCAAACCCTCCTCTTTTATCAAACGGTTACGGGTATAATCACTGATTGAGATTATTTTTTTGGCTGTCTGCAAAGCTCGACGCCTAAGAGGGTGCTTAATATCCCAGGCATCAACGCCATATACTAAAATCCAGTATGGAGTGCCTAGCCAAAAGCGAAGCAAATAAGCCACAGGAGCAAAATTCAAATGCCCACATAAAATCAAGTCTGGGCGTTGTTGAAAAGAAGTAACTAAAGCTTTTAGGCCAAAAGCAGAAGTTCGCAGCACCTTAGGAATTTTGCCCGTGAAAGCAAATGAAAATTTACCTGCTAATTCGTTTTCCTTAAATGATTTTTCTGGCTTATCAGAGTCAAGTTTATCAATAATAAATATATTGGTGCTTGAAGAAATACTCCTTTGAATCTGAAGATGACTAATCGCGGATAAAATATCTCCTAGATAAACTTGAATTCCACCTTTGAATTCGAAGAGATTGGGTACCCAGAAATGAATTAAATCCCTTTGATTAAGTCTCTTTCTCATGTTTTTTAATCCCTAGCTACTCAGAAAGTAGCGTTTGAATTTTTGAGGCTAGCTTGTAACGATAGCTGGACCAGGTTGAAAGTTCAGCTTTTTTTCGAGCAGAGCGTCCCATTTGAGCCAATTCGTCAGGATTTTGATAGCACCACTCTAGCTTCTCTCTAAGTATTTCAGGGTCACGAATAGGAACTATAAAGCCCTCGATTCCATCAGTAATAATGTCAGGGCCTGCGGCATTAGGAGTCGCTATAACTGGAATTCCACAAGCCATAGCTTCAAGCATGACTAGACCGAAGCCCTCGACTAAAGAGGGAAAAACCAAAACGCTAGCATTGCAGTAGTGCTGATTCAATGTAGCGTGGGGAACACTCGGTAAATAACGAATGCAATCTTGGAACGACTCCAACCAACCAGCTGGAAACTCATTGACACCCACTAGCTTAAGCTCGGCATCACTAAGATTAAGCTTTTTCCAAGCCTGTAGTAAGTAATGAACGCCTTTACGGGGACCCACCCGGCCCACAAATAGCGCTCGAAATTTTTTGTCAAGCTTGGGTTTGGGCTGAAAATAGTCAACTGGCGCGCCGTAGGGGATTACTGAGATACGTTCAGACGATATACCCGCATCTAAAAGCGATCGGCGTGTCATAGAAGAAGCTACAAAAATATGATCTGCTAATGCAACTTCTTGATCTTTTCGCTCTAGTTTCCACAAAGGTTCGTGGGCAGCTTGAAGAGAAGGGCTGAACTCTGGAAAACGTCTGGCTTCGTCTTGCTGAATCTGTCGACTAGTATGGTGAAAAGCAATAGGTAGTTCATAGAAGCATCGTATACCCTGCTGCTTAGCAGCTTTGAATGTATAGGCTGCGCCGTCTTCATAGGCGTAGACTGCATCGAGTTCGCTGAGATGGTGTCGTGCCACATGGCGATCTATAGACTGGTACACCCAATCTATAGGACCCTGTTGCCCTAACCCTACCTTGGCACTTACTCCTGACTTGACCAAAGCAACTCTTATAGCTTCTCTCCACAGATGAGTGCGTAGAGCTGACTTGCCTGGTGCAACCCAAGTACGTCTCTCTAACTCTCGCTGAAGAGGCAGTCCAATTGAATTAGGCAACTGCTTAATAGCCTGTGCTAGTTGACCTTTAGGGTTATACGCGACAGTGGTAACAATTTCGTGCAGCAGGTTGGCCTCGGCCAGGGCGATCGCAGCATTACGAGAGTTAGGGTTACTGGTGGGGTGTACTAGAGAGATGCGTCGGTTGAGCATACAAAAAATTGGGTTGTTGGGCTCGCTGCCAATGATCTACTCGCTCCAGATAGGGAAGCAAAAAGATAAAACCGTAAAAAAACCAGTGGTAGACATTCGCAGTATGGTTATATACCATCTGAGCAATAAAAGTTACGCCTTGATAAACAAAGATACTTAGAGCAAGCTGACGCAAAAATGGATGGGTAAGTTGAAGAAAAACTTTAAATAGGGTAAAAAGCAGTACTATCCGCAGGCCATACCAAAGAAAGAAACCTATAGGCCCAATCTCTAAGCCAATACGACCCATTTCATTCTCAAAATAGACTGGAATGACTTCCCCCGGAGGAAGTTGAAATACCTGACGAATAATGACGTTGGCCTGAAACGTAGATCCCAAACCATAGCCATCTAGACCTTTAAGAGCGAAATTGCTAAAAGGCTCAGTAAACGGGCTTAAGATTCGCGCAGCAATACTGTCATTGGCGCTCTCTACCCGACTCCAAAATGATTCAAAGGCCAGTCGACCTCCTTGCGAAACTGCTAAAAAACTCACTATGCCCGGCAGAACTAACTTACGCGCGCTGCTAGAAAAGTTAGAGAAACTGGTCAAGGCTAACAGTAGTCCATAGCCAGCTATCAGCAGCACAGAACCTAATACAAGACCGCGAGAACCGGTCATAAACGAAGTAACTGCAATCAGCCCTCCTTCGGTCAGGGCTAAAACCTGCCACAGAGGCGGTTGAGGGCGGGAGACTACAGGCAAGAGCAGACATAGACAGGTCAATAAATAAGTTGCATAACCAGTCAAATAGGAGAAGGTACCCGTTACCCTTACTGTGCCTAAACCAGAACTCACTACAGCAGGGCCATCTTCACCCCAGGCATAGACATTGAGTGGGCTAG
Source organism: Nodosilinea sp. WJT8-NPBG4 (assembly GCA_019359285.1). Taxonomy (GTDB): domain Bacteria; phylum Cyanobacteriota; class Cyanobacteriia; order Phormidesmidales; family Phormidesmidaceae; genus Nodosilinea. Next base: position 78,768 of record JAHHHQ010000054.1, on the reverse strand, counting down.
TAGGGGGGCTAAAAAATTGAGCAATAGCTAAAATACATACTGGAATTAGCAACAGCAGATAATTACGAATAAATTGGTATAGCTTTTCCTCAGTGCTAAACATCTGAGGCACTAGCCAAACCAGCGGCACGTAGAGAAAATAGCTTTTGAAGCCAAATAGACCAATCACTGGCGAGCCCAAGCTTGGATTAAAAACCTGCACTCCGCCCCAAACTGCCATACAACCGACCAGAATCAAAATAAAAGGTTTCTGGGTAAATATTCGGGTTTGAACCGGAGACAACAGAAAATATCGCAGATATGCACCGATTAGAACGAAGTCTTTCAGAAAATAGATAAGCTGACTCGCTTGGGGAAGCACCCACTTCCGCAATGCTCCCTCGAGCACTACTAAGACTAAAACCGCTTTTACAGACCGCTGCCAGTCTTGGGCAGAGAGCAGCACTATCAGGCCCATAGCAAATAAGGCTACGAGAAGATTACTCATCGGCAAGCAGCCTCTAAAACTTGAAGGTAGGCTTTAGCCACGGTCGTTTGTTGGTGCTTTGCTAAGTGACTAGGCGCATTAGCTCGATAACGGATTAGTAACTCAGGCTGAGTAAGCAGACGGCAAAGCACTTGCCCTAGCGATGCCTCATCACCATTAGGAAATGTAGTACCGCAATCACCAATGGCATCTTTTAGCCCACCTCCTGATGACCCAACGACGACGCAACCACAGGCAATGCCTTCTAAGGCTACAACCCCAAAGGGCTCATGCCAACGGGAGGGAACAACCAAAATTTGGTGTTCATTAAGTAAGTGAACTAACTCATCGCCAACTTTTGCGCCAACAAAATGAACTTGTTCATTGATCTGGAGGCTCTCGGCTTGTTGACGCAGGGCTTCATCTTCTTCACCAGTGCCAATCACAGTTAACTGAGGGTATAGGTTGTTGTTCTTGAGACTTGCTATAGCATTTAGCAGTAAATCTAAGCCTTTATCAGATACCAAACGCCCCAAAAACACCAATTCTTTAATGCGTGGAATCTCTGGAAGATGGCGAAACAAGTCTTCACGATAAGGGTTAGGAATTAAAGTGGATGGATAATTTAGGTGATCAGCGATAGGTTGACTGATAGTAATCGAGGTGGCGAGCCTAACCATACGAAGTTTTAGTTGCGTCAACCAAGTTGGCTGTTGACCAGGATGTTGAATCCAGGTCTGATGACGAATGACCCAGGGGGTTTGGGTAAGCCACAGTGCCCAAACTTGTTTAAGAATGATGCCATTCTGAAAGCAAACATCGCTCCAGCGCGTGAGGCTAAGCAAATGTGAGGCACTGGGCTGTCGAATAACTTCGAAAGGAAAAGCCCTGCCCCTATCGTCGAGATTACTCCCTAAAGTTTGAGTTACAACTTTGACAGCATGACCTAGTTTGACAAATTCTCTAGCAAAAATTTCAGCGTCAGTTTCACTGCCCCCTAAACTTGGATAAAAATAGGTTGAGCATAAAAGAATTTTCATAGAACATGCGTTAGAAAATTAGCCTATTCCAGTGTCAAGATGTCGTATTTCTAAGGCACTTCCAACCCAACGGTTTAAATCGACTAGCCACACGATTAACGTCTTTTGTAGCTAGGTAGCAAGGTGGCTCCCAGGGATGGAAACCTGCTGCTTGAGGCGGCACTAAATCAGGCTTAAGAAACTTTTTTGTAACTCTATAGATGGAATATCCTTTTTCTTTCAAAAACTCAGAAACAGGATTTGGATAAGCTCGGTGCTCCTCAAAAATAATGTCACGAATTCGATTTTCTTCTAGCAATTTTTCTGCACCTAGCAGCACGTTTATTTCATGCCCCTCAACATCGATTTTCAAAAGCTCAATCTCAATCTTAAGATTATTGAATAGGTTGTCTAAAGTATCAGTTTCAACTACAAGTTGCTGGCCGGTTGAATAATCAACCTCATCTGAGGAAAGCATAAGAGAAGCTGTGCCTTGGTTGAGGTCGAAATTCATGGGTATGAACAACTGTGCTTGCCCCAGTTGTTCAGAGATAGCCAGGTTGCTAGTTTCGATCTGAGTCCAGTTCTTTTCTGTACTCCAGCTTCGAACATTATTAGAGAGCCGTTGGTAAATGCTTGGATGAGGTTCAAAAGCGATAACTTTGCCTCTTAGACCAACCTGATGTGCCATTAAACTGGTCATGTAACCAATATTAGCTCCCACATCAATGCAGGTTTCACCCTCGTCAATAATCCGCCACAGTGTTTCCGAAACGCACAAATCATAGATTCCCATAGCAGAGATAGATCGTCCAATCACTTCTCCAGGAAAAGCGTTGATTTCAACTCCCCAGGGTAAGTCGAAAGTTTCGGAAACAGGAGAAATATCAAAATTCAACTTAAATCGCTTAATGATTTGATTCGGTTGAAAGAAGTATTCCGGGCGATTAATGAGGCTAATGACTCCCATATTTTAAGATAGTTAATGTTTGTAATTTGGTTTTTTGTCGAGATTGCTTCTGACGATTCGCATTTCTGTAACTTTGAAAGCTTATTGTGATTTATAGGTAACAGCCAGAACGTTATCGCTAAAGCGTACTCCTCTCAGGAAACCCAACGGTAAGCTCTGCCAGTGATGGTGAGGGAATTTAGGAATTTTCCCGATATTAGTAAATACAAACTCAGGCGAGTAAAAGCCTGCTTCGCTCAAGATGTGAGTGATGTCTTTTCGTACCAAAGCGGTGATATGTGCAGGGTAGGATGAATCACCGAACTCAACAAAATGGCCTTGCAAAATCAAGGCTAGAATTGCCCGCCAGCTCTCGTTGTTGGGGGTACTAAATATAAGGAGACCACCGGGTTTAAGTAATCGAAACCATTCTCGAGCAATAGCTCTGGGGTTTTCAAGGTGCTCGATAACTTCTGCGGAAACAATTACATCAAAGATCTCGTTTTCCAGGGTCAACGGGTTATTAAGATCAGCCTGGCTCCATTTAATGGCAGCATCAATAGTTTCCGGACGAGGCTGTATATCTGCGGCAGTAACGGATTGGAATTGCTTTAAGTTCAGCAACCGCTGGGTTAGCAACCCCTGTCCAGCTCCCCAGTCCAGCACAGATCCAGTAGCTGAACGGTGCAGTAGTTCTCTCTCAAAGCAGGTATAGATGGGTTCGCTGCTGATGCCAGCGCTTGCTTCGGCAGCCTGTTGCCGATGTTTGTGCAGTGCACTAGGAGTTAAGGCTGACTGATTCATAGTTGTGCAATTTCCAAGTCTGACAGAAGCGTGTAGTAGGCTTTGGCTTGTGCTGATAAGCTGTGCATCTGATACCAGGCATAGGCATCGTCTGCGATCGCCTGCATTAATGCCATATCCCTTTTCTCGGTGTTGTATTGAGCTGGAAGGGCGTAATGCTTGCCAGGTTGCAGTCCCTCTTCGGGGAGATCGGTCATAGTAGCGCTGATAGGTATGATTCGGTGGGCACAGTACGCTGCGAAAATCGTGGATTTGCCAAGAAATGCAGGATGGTAGCTGAAAAAACCTGCGATCGAGTTAGAGAGGATAGTAGAGATCTCTTCGCTAGGGAGGCAACCGGCAGCGATAATCGGTACGTTATCTATTTTGGCAGGGAGGGAGTCGAGGACTGGTCCAATGTCAAAAATCTGTTGAATGTCCAAATATCTGCAAATTTGGCGCAATTGCTCTAAGGAGTCTTTATAAACTTTGGAACGATTTCTGCGCCCCCCAAAAATGACAAGGCGACGGGTTTTCTCAAAAAGTCTAGAAGGACTTTGCAGTTCGCCTACGGTTGAAAAGACAGGAAATGTTGGAATATTTGTAAACCGATCCGGAGCAGAACTCTGAAGCAGCTCTGCATAAAAATGCTTGCTAGTGAGAATGCGATCGCTTAATCTAACTAGTCGTTTTACTAAGCATTTCTGTATTGCAGAGAGCCAGAAAGCGCTTGTCCAAATTGGGCCAAAGGCGAAAACTTCGTGAAACATTATCACTAGGCGCGCCTGTTGGCGTTGATGCTTCCAAATTTTTAATCCATCGACTAGCCAGGTCGGGCACCCACGTTTCGCGTAGCCATAGCCAACATAATGAAGCAGAATAGGACCACTCAGGTCAATATTAGCTAATTGAGTAATAAGAGATTTTGTCGATCGAGAATTAACTTGATTAACTTTAAAGCCCTCTAACTGATCAGATCTTACCCAAGCTGGGTCACAAACTATAAAGTGGGTGTTAATGCCAAAATCTGATCTAAGCTGATGCGCTAAATTGAGAGCATAATCACCTACCCCATCAATATCTGGAGGAAGACGTGGGACAATTTGGCAAATTTCTTTATTTACTTGACTACTCATCCTAGAGTGGCTCTTCGGTTTGATGTCTCAATCGCTGACCTCAATCAGGCTATTTGCTTAATCATAGTTTTTTATAATGGGATTCAAAGGCAACGACTTACATGAAGTTTGACTTCGTTTATCAGCTGAAGACTAGAGAATGGTGGTGCCGAGCTAGGCAATATAACCGTATAAGCTCAACTCACGATGCGCAACTTGCTCCGCCAATTTAATGTCTAAAGCATCTCGCTTCTTGTACTTTCCAATAGCTTTAACTGAAGCTTGTCTAAAGCGTTTTTGAATACGAGTGTCAAAATCGGCACCAATATAGTTGACTATCTTCTCCCCAAAGATTATAGGCTCATGTGCCAAGTCTTCGTATTTTATTTTCAAAATTCGTTCACTTGTTATTACGTTAGCTTGAGAAAAAAAGGATTCGCAGCAACTCACCATTTCTTTCCACATCCAAATGGAACGAACATAAGGCGATGCTTCAATAAAGATGTCTGCTTGATCAGCGGCAACCCACCAAGGTATCCAAAAGTCTTTATGCTGATAACCTAGTACTGATTCTGATGTATCTAGGGTTTTGAGCTTTGCATTGGTGAGCACGTCATAGCATTCAACTAATGAGTTTGCACAATCGCGGCCATCGCGATACAAATATATGATTTTGCAATCCGGCAGTGCTCTATAAAGGAAACTAGGCGAGAAGCTGAAAAATGGCTCCTTATAAATCAAGTTTTGAAGTTGCCGTCGCCGCTGCAATATTTTTTTGGCCTCGCTAACCCCCAGGAAGCCAGCCGCTAAGCGGTGGAATGCTTTAAACCGAGAGTTGGGAACAGCATCAAGATACACGTTCAGAGTAGATCTTAGACCATACTCTAAACAATGTATTGTTTGCTCGGGTAGTTGTTGAGCGGCAAGATGGGCCATAGGTACCGGAAAAGAGATCCCAGATACACATTCTGTGTAAGGCAATGCTGCTAGACATTCCATTAGAAAAGTTGTTCCTGATCTCGGACAACCTATGACAAAGAATGAATTCATAAAAGATGTTGTTTTCGCTGACTGGGCACTTATTTGTCAGAAGGCGATGCATCGAAACCCTCAGGACTTATGTTAAAGTCGTTTTGAAGGAGAGTGCTTTGAACTGTTGATAGAGATATTCATTCAATAGCCTATGGTTAGGCTGTAAATGATATTACCTGTTTGTGGGGACAGGTTTTGCTGTCCTAGAGTAATAAATTTAGTCTTAATCAAATATTTTTTCGAGATAGGATTTTGCAATAGAATCCCAGGAAAAATAGTTGTAATAAGTATCATCAAAAGTGCTTTGGCTTGTTACCTCATTTATTGACTGGGCATTAGGTGGGAATGCAAAGATTCTTTCATTTAACGATCGTTTAAGGTCCGAAACTCCCCCTGTATTAGTCGCAAAAACAGGCATTCCAGACTCCAGCATTTCGTTTAAACAAAGCCCCCATCCTTCTACCTGGCTACAAAATAAGCCGATATTATGGCTGTTTAACAATTCAAGAAGTGTTGTTCTATCAAAACTAGGGACTATGCTGACTTGCTCTATCTTCTTCAATCTCAAGAGAGATTTTGAAGTTTCACAATTGCCGCACCCAGCGATCGTGAAACTATCTTGAGGGCTGTTTAAGAGCCAAGAGCTTATAAAGCTCTCTAATTCTCTAATGCCTTTATGTCTTACCCAACGGCCAATCCACAAAAACCTGATGTGAGGCAGCTGCTCAAGACTTCTATCTGCTCTTATTTTCTTTAAACTTCCCTGCTCATTCTCAGATATTGCGTTGTAATAAGCGCTGAGTTTTCCACGTAAAGCTGGAAACCACTTTGTCATCCATTCCAGTTCATGCGTACCCAAGCAAAAAATATAGTCAGCTATGTACCATCCAAAAACAATGCTAATGGCGTCAGAAATGGAGATAAGCAATCTTACTGGAAAACTGAGAAAGTTTTTCCAGCTCGCATCGCGATCAATCTTTAAGGTGCTTAATATATATAACAAATCAGGCTGTACATGCCGGGAGACAACAATCGATTTTTTTTCAAAAGACTTCGTAATAAAAATTGGGGGACAATCAATTACATTGAATGTATCTTGAGTTTCTAGATAGCTTTGTAGCTTTTTTCGCATGTAACGAGATTGATTCCACTGTTTAATTTCTGATGGAACAGGTTGTGGAGACCAAAGGGTAACTTCATGTCCTAGATCTTCGAAGGCTTGACCTAGATTAATCGCTACTTGGGCCGCTCCATGCTCAGGCAGTAATGGAGCATGAGTTACAATCAAAATGCGAAGAGGTTGTCTTTCGAGTTTCCTGGTCATTTCTTGCCGCAAACTAGGATTTTGCATACAACTCTAGGTGTTGCTCGACAACGCTTTCCCAGTTCAGGTATGCTACACATTGGCGAGAACGGATCTGCCACTGCTCAAACTCTTCTGGAGATAGATTGATAATTTGGCGGATGGCTTTAGCAATCGCCTCTCCTGAGTTTTGCTCAACTACCCAACCTGTCTGTCCATGCTCTACAAACTCTTGCATTGCCCCTGCATCGGTACAAATGGCTGGAGTTCCACAGGCCTGTGACTCTAACAACGTGAAGCCCATAAGTTCGGGTACGGGAGTATAATTGCCATAGCAAGTAGTATGCACAGAGGGCAATACGGTTACCTTTGCTGTTCGATACTCGTTGATAAGACGCTGATCATTAGCATCATGAACAAACTCAATTGGTAATCCCTCCGCCTGCTCTTTTAAGTCGCTGTAAAACTGGTCATGATAAGCTCTGCCGATAATAATTAGGCGATAATCCGTTTCCCGGAGAAACCGCATTGCGTCAACTAAGTAATTAATGCCCTTGTGGGGCATTAAGCGTCCTACATAGAGAATTTTATTTTCTTTCCGCAAGGAAGGATCGGGGCAAAACTTATCGATGTCGATGCCGCCTTTGATTAAGGTTACCTTTCGCTGTAATGATTCAGGAATAAAGCCTATCCCAAACTGGGAGTAAGCAATGGCCCCTCGATACCCCTGAAATACTGGAAGTTTGTGGTTGAGTACCAGACCACCGCCACCCCCGTAATCAGTTACAAATACCTTTTTGCCAAGGAAACGCCCCATCATACATGCTACATCCGATACAACCGTATTGATGTTGTGAATATGGATAATATCTGCGTTAACTACTGACATAAGGTAGCGAAAACTAATGGGATTGACGCGGTTTCCGTGAATGAAGTGTTGAACCGGAAACGTCTCAACTCGGAGACTGCCAAGATAGCGAGTCTGGCGACTGGGAGCAAAACTGACCAAGGCAGTTGGGGCGTGTTTTGACATCCAGGTTGCCAACTCGGTTGGGTATCGCTCTCCGCCACCAATGACTGAATCGTTATCAAAATAAGTGGGGGTAATATGAGCAACACGCATCAACTAACCTCTACGATAGATGTTAACTCGAAGTAGATATACCAAGCCGGAAAAATCCAAGCCCACCGGTCTTCGTAGGATTTGGGAAAACGATTGGCTAATCGGAAAACAAGTAACCGATTAAAGCGCCCTCCTTGAAACATCAAAAGACGACGCTGAATTGTAAATCTTGCCTTTGAGTAATAAGACAGTTCATGGCCATCACAAAAATAGTCAAACGTAAAGTAGCTTAGGTGCCAACGATGGGTTGGATCAATATATGAATTGGCGCAGGAGAAATGAGGTGTTGTAATTTTAAGGATGCCGCCTGGCTTTAAGATGCGATGAAACTCTTCCATTATCGGAGGAATGTCGTGCAGATGCTCGATCACGTCAAAACATTCGATCACGTCAAAACTGCCATTACTGAAGGGATAGGGAAATTTCCCTAAATCCCAAACAATATCAGGATCGACGTCTGCTGATATATCTAACCGAACAATACCGGGCTTAGGCTCTTGCCTACCACAGCCAACGGATAAAATACGATATCCTTCATCGGCGGATTTTACTTCAAGACGATTGGCTTCAGACTGCATAATAGTTCCACCAATATTTGATTTGCTGATAGATTGTTTGACCCAGTAAAGATTTAAATAAAATTTTCCAAAACAGAGGAAGGCGTATAAGTGTGATTTGATGAGTGAGTGTTTTAAGGATGATCTTTAGCTTTTCTTTATCTGGGGAAGAAGAAACTAATCTTAATGCCATGAAATCGCGGGCTGTAGTTTGATAAGTTAACCTCCTTAATCCAGAATATGCTCGCTTAGCTTCTGAGCTAGCTACCTTGTAGTACTCTTCGTACTGGCTTTTATCCGTTTGGAGTGTTTTATTTAGCCCATGGTATTTAAATTTAACCCAACGACTCTCAACCCAAACAGCCCTTGGATTTTGAGCCAGAATGCGTAAAAATAGCTGATAGTCCATCGTTGTGTTGAGACTAATATCCAATGGAAAAGCCCTATCACACAATTCTTTACTAAGAAATACGGCAGGTTGAGGAAACGGGACAAAAGACCAGAATTTAACATAATCATCAAATGTCTGAGGTCGAGAAATACCGTTATATTGCTCATATATAATGAGCTCTTGGTCATACTCATCAACATTTAAGCAAGCTCCAATGACAAGTTGATTGCCTTGACGGTACAGGTCTGCAACCTCGTACAAGCAGGTTGGGCTGAGATAGGCATCATCGGCGTTTAGCCATACAAAAATATCGCCTGTGCAATGCTCAAACCCTTTATTAATGGCATCTGTCTGCCCTTTATCAGGTTCGCTACACCAAAAGGAAAGCCAAGGTTCGTAGGAGCTTATGACGTTAAGCGTCTGGTCAGTAGAGCCGCCATCAATAATAATGAATTCAAGATTTGGGTAACCCTGTAATAAGACTGAGCGGATGGTTTCCTCAATGTATTGCCCATAGTTATAGCTGGGGGTCACAACGCTGATGCGGGGATACTCGGAGCCATCAGGCATTTGATTGCCTAGGGGTTTGCTTTGCTCAGTCCAGGGCCACTCTGTTTTACCAGAACGAGGGGTGGGTAAGTCATTAAGCGTGAGAGCTTTTGTTGTTTGTGACATAGGGGCGATTGCGCAATATCCATTACTTCTCTCGTCTTTACCAGCAATGAACAGGTGAACTTAAACTGTAGGCATAATTAGATAAGGAGCGGTTGCCAAGATGACTCTTGCACTTCCCCAAAACTTAACTTTAGAAGAATCCTCAAGCCTTCAGAGATTGACATAAAAGTCTCTTAAGCGGCAAAGGTGCGATAAACCTCTACAGTTTGAGCTACAGTTTCGTCCCAACTAAATTGCCTTGCTCTCATTCGGCCCGCGTTAATCAGGCGATCGCGTTCTGTTGAACGATCCAGAACGAACCTTAGTTGATCAATTAGTTCATCCGTAGATTCCGGGTCAAAGAGCAACCCTGCATCTCCAACAACTTCAGGGAGACTAGAGGAGTTTGCCACAATCGCTACTGTTCCACAAGCCATAGCTTCCAAAGGAGGAATGCCAAAACCTTCATAAAGAGATGGGTAAACAAACGCAAGACTACAACGATAGAGCTTTGCTAAATGGTAATTGTTTACATAGCCATAATGTTCGATATAGTCTTCCACTCCGAGGTCGTGGATTAGCTTTTCTTCGTCTTCTGTAAAGGGTGAACCCACTACACAAAGCGCTAAATCATTGTAGCTAGAAATGACTTTTGCAAACGCTATAAGTAAGCGTTCAAAGTTTTTATAACTTGCACGACTGCCAACGTAAAGTAAGTAGGGTGATTCAGGGATAGAATCTGAACCGTAGGACATACTGATATCCAACTCAGAGGCCAAGTAAGTAACTGTTATATTTTTCTCTGATATTGAATATCTCTCCAGTAAATCTTTTTTTGTATTTTCAGATATACAAATAATCTTTTGCGCTGCAAGAATAGCCTTCCGTTTCATCTCACGATGGTTGCCGTGAGCATCCATCTGTTCAGGGAAAATTTCGTGAATCATGTCCCAAACAGATAATACGATAGGATTATGGCATTGGCTAATGTCTTGCCGGGATAGTAGATTGTAGTAGGTAGGATGAATGACATCAAATGTATTCAGATAATTTACTGTCCTGAAGTAGTAAGGCTCAAGCCAGTAGGAAATTCGGCCAGGACGAAAGCCAAACCTTTGGTAATGAAAAGTTTTTAGGTTGGAGTGGCTTGGGTAATTAACACTCGGGGTTTGGCAAGTCGTTAGAACTGGATGAACAGACTTCGGTAAATTGTTGATCAAGTTACTAAAATAACGGTTAATGCCTCCGGCCGTCTGCGAGGCATAAATTTGCCCATCATAAAGGATGCGCATAGCAAAAGATACTTACACTTGGTTGTCAAAAAATAACGGCAAGAGCCTATACCGACAGAGCGAGTTTATAAGCTGCGACCGTTTCCTGAACACACTTCTCCCAACTAAACTTTTTAGCCTGCCCTATAGACTTACGAGCCATTTCTTGCCGTAGATTAGGCTGAGAATATAGGTCTAATAAGCTCTGACACATTCCATCTACATCCTTAGGATTTAGCATGATTCCAGCATCACCTACCACTTCAGGGAGAGAAGAAGTATTGGAAGTAATCACAGGAATACCACATTGCATTGCTTCCAAAGGTGGCAAACCAAAACCTTCATAAAATGAGGGATAAACGAATGCAAGGGCATTACTATACAAAGAAGCTAAGTCTTCATCTGCGACATAACCTGTGACAATAATGCGATCTTTTAGAATAGGATTATTAGATAGTTCAGTATAAATCTTGTCGTATTTCCAGCCTTTTGTACCAACTAACACTAGATGTAGATCTTGCAGCTTTTCCTGCTCAACAAGCTGAGCATAACAACGAATAATATGATCGATATTTTTACGAGGTTCTAGTGTACTCAGACTTAAAATATAAGGAGAGTTTGGAATCTTGTATTTCTCGCAAACATATTCAAAATGTCGAGAATTAGCACAAGGATAAAAAAGCTCAGAAGCCGCTAAATGAGTTACAAAAACTCTTGAAGGATCAATCAGTTTTGTGTAATTACATAAATCTTCTTTAGTCGAGTGAGATATACAAGAAACCCAGGAATCTGGATCTAAGCTGTTAATTGCTTCCTTAATACTGCCAGCCTCACCAAACTTAAAGAAATCAGGAAACAGAATTGGAATTAAATCCATCACTGACAGAAATTTCTGCAAATGATTTGTCGTTCTAATTTGCTCTGGAATTGGATGGAAGGGTGAGTGATAAATGTTGCTACTTGAAATACTTTTGGGTTCAATGGGCTTATAGTTTTTTCTAGATGTTTGACCAGTTGAGTCTACAATTTTTCGTATTAATCTTAGGGAGTTTTTCCTTAAACCTTGAGAAGCTTCAATCTGCGAGTTTAATCTATTTTGAAAGTTCCAAAACTGGCGTTTGCTTCTCCAGGAATGAGGAAACGAAACTGTGCCAAGTCTAATATTCACATCTAGGTAGTTAAAGGAAGCAAATAACCAATCAGGAATTGAGCTAACACAAAATTCTAATTCACACTCCTCTGCCTCTCTCAAACCATAGGCTAAATTCTCTGCAACCCTGAAAACTCCTGTCTTGGCACGAGGCATGATGTGCCCCATACCTAAAACTGTAATATCGTATAAAACTTTCATCTATCTAATTTATGCTTGTAGAGCTAACAGTTACAGAACATAACTTACTTAATTAAATTATTTTTGAATAAAGTATTTTTATGTACTCAATCTTAAACTATCCAAGCGCTTGCTTAAAGTTAAGCCAATCGATCAATATTGAAGGGATTTTTAGCTTGAATCTAAACATCAATTACTGCCACTAATCCTGTATAGATTTCTTTGTAATATGTTCTATCAAGCAATTTTTGAAGCAGAAAATTGAATATTTTTCTGTAAGCCTTTTTAGGAGCAGATTGAAATCTGTTAAAGTCGATCATTTCTCTAACTAAAGAACTGGCTGGAATTCCCAATTCGGTAAATATATGAATGTTTGAAGGATTAATACTTGATGCAAGCTTTTTAAGGGAATCCTCTGTATAATTTCTCAAATGAGTTTTGTCTTGATAATGTAAAAAAGTAAGATTATATTTATTCATTGTTTCATCTTCTTTTGGTACAGCAATAATAATTCGACTAGTTGTAACTCTTGCTAATTCTTTTATTGCCAATTTATCGTCGACATGTTCTAAGACATCAAAACAATAAGAAGAATCAAATGTCTTGTCGGGAAATGGCAGTTTTGCAATGTCACCTTGAATACAAGTATCTGTTGTACTCCCGTCTTGAGCTAATTGAAGAAACTGTTTATGTTTATCAACACCTGTGACATCAAAACCCTGTTGAGATAAAAACTCTACATATGCTCCACCACCACAACCAGCATCAAGAATTTTGCTTCCAGTAATATATAACTTAAGGTGAGAAACTCGTTCGGGATTCAAACTTCCAGTAACAGAAGCCCATTTGAATTGCAACGCATTCTCAACTGTATATAGATCTTCCATGCCCTATGTATGAACTAGATAATTTACTTTCCAATTAAGATTTGGACGAACAACTCCTGGCAGTTTTTCATTTAATAATCCGTGCCCCTCGACATCCTCAACAGTGAAGCTCAAACAATACGGAGTTGATACAAGCAATTTTGTGTAAGGAGGAATATCTGCACCAAAATAAACTGAGTATCTTCCTGCATTAAGAACATAACCGGGAAAATCACATTGACTTACATAACGACCTGGCTCTCTCGCGGGCTCAGTCCATGCCATGGGATCATTAGAGCCGCAAATTGCTACTCCTTCTAGATTTTGCATAAAAAAGCCAATTCTCAAATCTCGAAGAGGCTTTAGAATTTCGTATTCAACAGCAATTTGAAATCTCTTCCGACAATCCAGTAAAGAGGCATAATCACCTTGATTATCCAAAATATAGGCTCTAATAAATCGAATTTCTGATGATTGGGGTGCTGTTTGTGAATCCCATTTGACTACAGCTTCAGATATATCTTCTTCTGCTAAGTATTTAGCAACTATATTTTCTACGTTAGAATCTTCTGTTAAATGGCCCTGATTTAGTAAGATAGCTCGACTACAAAGAGATCGCATGGCAGCCATGTTATGGCTTACGAATAGGACAGTTCTTCCCTGCTGGCCCACCTGTTCCATCTTACCTAAACACTTCTTTTGAAACTGGGCATCTCCAACCGCCAGCACCTCATCCACAATCAAAATCTCTGGATCTAAATGTGCCGCCACTGCAAAAGCAAGGCGAATATACATTCCAGAGGAGTAGCGTTTTACAGGCGTATCTAAAAACCTCTCGACTTCCGCAAATGCCACAATCTCATCAAACTTGCGCCTGATTTCTGTCCTGTCCATTCCCAAAATTGCGCCATTGAGAAAAAGGTTTTCTCGTCCAGTTAGCTCTGGATGAAATCCTGTGCCTACCTCCAACAAGCTAGCAACCCGACCCTTAATAGAAATGCGCCCATTAGTCGGCTCTGTAATCCGGCTTAAAATCTTTAGTAGGGTTGATTTTCCCGCCCCATTGCGCCCAATAATGCCAATGCGATCGCCTCTTTCAACCTCGAAGGAGACATCCTTCAATGCCCAAAACTCTTCCAGACTTGGATTCGGCCTTTTAGAAGGTTTTGGATTGAAAAGCTGGGTAATACCTTTAGCCTTATTGGCTAGAACATCCCGCAGAGCCGTGTAGCGCTCTTGCTGTTGATGGCCAATAATATATTTCTTGCCCAGATTTTCAACGCGAATTACTGTGTCAGACATGCTAGCCGTCGGTGAAGGTCGTGGTATGAAGGCATCGATTACTAAATTACGTCTGCAAAAGTGCGCTCCATTTTGCGGAAATACCAGATGCCAGATACTAGCAGCAGCACAACTAGACTCGTCGATAGGGCAAACCCTGGCCAGTAGATACTGGCTTCATTCCCTAAAATAGACCAACGAAAGCCGTCAATCACTCCGACCATGGGGTTTAACGAGTACAGCAATCGCCACTGAGCGGGCACAATGCTGCTGCTAAAACCAACTGGAGAGATGTAGAGACCAAACTGAACTAAGAACGGCACAATATAGCGAAAATCGCGATACTGCACGTTGAGGGAAGCCATCCACAACCCTACACCCATAGATGCTGCTAGGGCAATTAGGGTAAACAGCGGTAGGGTAATGATTCGCCAACTGGGCACAAAGGCAAACCACACCATTAGCGCTACTAAAATGATGCCAGAAATGGCAAAATCTACAAAGCTAACTACTACAGCGCTAGTGGGCACTACCAAACGAGGAAAGTAGACCTTTGATAGCAGGTTGGCGTTAGCGATTAAGCTGTTGCTGCACTCGGACAGAGCGGTGGAAAATAGCTGCCAGGGAAGCATAGCCGAAAACACTAAAATGGGATAGGGCACGCCATCTGATGGCAAGTTGGCTAGACGGCCAAACACCACTGTAAACACCACCATCGTCAGAAATGGCCGAATGAGCGCCCACGCCACTCCAATAGCAGTTTGCTTGTAGCGCACTAAAATATCGCGCCAGGCTAAGAAATAAAACAGCTCTCGATAGCGCCAGATATCTTGCCAGTAGTTTTTCTCTGTGCGGCCTGCTTCAATAATCAGCTCGGTCTCTCCGGGAGCACTCGATTCCCGGCGCCGCTTAATCTTCAGCTTGGTCATTGAGAGTTACCTGAGTCGGGGTCAAGCGCTAGCTTAGCCAATACGGCGAAAGTCTTTGATGCCCTGATATTGGGTTTGGCGAGCCTGGCGACGAGTAAACTCACCTACGCTGGGGTTGCCGGTGGGAAGAATGACGCCGCTGGCCTGCATCCAAAGAGTTTCTGGTGCGGCTACAACCATGTACCGATTAGCGACGGTTCTGTGGACATGGTACCAGCGAGTTTCTTGACAGTGATTGCACCAAAAGGCTTCGAGCCACTCACCGGTCAAGGGGACTGTGCCGTAACCGGCAATCACAGTGAGCGATCGCAGTCGACTTAACCCCCGCTGCTGGAGATGCTCGGGCTCAGTTGTGTAGAGCGAATACTTTTGGCTAACGCTGTCGAGGTAGGTGCCGTGGTCGGGGCAGTAAATGGCGCGTCGTTTAGATCGGCTGCGATTGCGGCGGGGCTGAGTCATAGGGGAAAAATGGCAAAGAGCACAGGGCTAGCTAACAGGCATTGGATAAAGATGGCTACACCCGTCCTGGGCTACGGCCTCGGCAATGGCTGCCGAGGTTGCGGGGGAGAGACTGAGATCACAGTGACCGTCAAAGCCCACTCCATGCCAGAAGGGTACAGGATTTATTGAATTAAGCAAGGGCTAAAGCCAGGTTTTTTTAAGATTCTTTTGCCGTGTTTGGTGTAGTCAGGGGCGAGAGACAGTAGCCTTAGGTACCTCAGCCAGCGGAGGCGCGGCTGGAGTCTGTAGGCAAGCTTTCACAACCTCAAAGTAACGGTAGGTACCCTGCTCGGGGGTAAATTTTTGCTGCATGTAGCGGCGACCTCGGTTGCCCATCTGCTGAGCTAGGGCTGGGTTAGCCACCAGTGTACGAATAAAATTAGCCAGCCCAGTGCTATCGCCATTGCTAAAGGCACGGCCAAATCCCCCTTCGTCTAGCAGCGATCGCAGGTATGAATGGGGTTCGCAAATAGCAGCCACAGGTCGGCCCGCCGCTAGGCTGCCGTACAGTTTGCTGGGGGCCACTAACCCTTCTACCCCTTCTACCAAGCTAACTAAGCTGAGGTCGCAGGCGGTGAGAGAAAAGGGCAGGGTTTCTTTTGCTTGGTAGGGTAAAAACAAGCAATTGGTCAGCGCTGCGCGGGCAGTGCGGTCAACACAGAGCTGGCGCTTGGCCCCAGCTCCAATAAACACAAACCTGACGGGCTCGTGGCGCAGAGCGATCGCTGCTGCCAGGATGGTGTCCATGTCGTGGCAGCGCCCCATATTGCCGGAATAGAGCACTGTAAAGACTTGATCGAGCCGATGCTCTAAAGCAAACCAGTTGTTGGCTTTTGGCAGGGGAACAATCAGGCTAGGGTCAGCCCAGTTATGAATTACCGATATTTTGTCGGCGGCTTCAGGGCAGTGATCGACAATGCGCTGCTTCATAGTTTGGCTCAGCACCACAATGGCCTCAGCCCGGTGCCAGGTGCGGCAGTTAAGCCAGCGCCACAGACGCACGAGCCAGTGGCGCTTTGAGACCACTCCTAGAGCCAAGGCTACTTCGGGGTAAAGGTCGTACACCACGCACAGGTAGGGTTGGCCAAACAGGCAATGCATCAGATAGGCCAGCACCGGTAGATAGGGAGGTTCGGTGGTGACTAGCAGCAGCTGGCCACGACGGGCTGGGTGCAGCAGCTTAATGAGCGATCGCAAACAGTAGAGCAACCCGCCCACGGCGCGCCCCCGAATTCGCCTGGGCCAGAGCCGCGAGGTGCGCGTGCGGCGAATAGTTACTCCCTGGGCCTCCTCCTGCTTGGGGGCGAGCCTGCGATCGTAGGCGTAGCCCGGCTGTCCTGCAAACACCTGCACCCCTACCCCCTGGCGACTAAAGCTCTGGGCTAGTTCTTCCACAAGCTGCCCGGTCGCGGCATAGTCTGGTGGGAAAAACTGAGTCAGAATTGAGACCTGCAAAGGAAGGTTAGGCCGGTTGTGGTTTGCTCTCATAGGATCTACTCATTGTGCGATGCAACACGGGTGACAGCTGAATACTCTAATTCTGAGCTTTGGCTTTTAGATGGATGCAGAGTCTAACGGTTAAGAAATTCCTGGCGATTAAATGTGATATTGCCCTTAACTAGAGATCAAATTGTGTATTGGGGGCAACATTTTTAAAGCTGTCACAAACTTTGAAATCTATTCTTTGTGCTCAGAGTATTACCTAGAGCTTGATGAGAGAGATTCTGGAAATATTATTTTTTACAATTTACCTTATGACCGCGTATTTGGACTCTTTAACTTCAAATGTTGATCATAGATTCTCGAAAAGACCTAGAGCAAATCGGCACTAAGCTTATGAACTTAGCACCAATCTGCTTAGCTATATCGTTATAACTTCTTCTAAAACACCTAAGTGCTTAGGAGGTGCTGGTGTAAGGGTAAAGCCTGAATCTTTGTCGACCCTATATAAGTCTAGGAGCAAAGTTTTCTGAATCTATCTTAGGTATGAGTTACAACGTTTCTACCGCAAGTTAGACCCTTGGTGGACAATCCCAACAGCAGAAGGCCACGCTCATCAGACAGACTATAGACGTCGGGATTTTGTGGCACCCGCAGTCGTTAAGCCCTGCTGCTGCCAATAAAATGCGGCTAGTAAAAACTGCTGTTTTGACTATGGAAAGATTGTAGTTAGTCAAAGTAAGTCAGGGTTAGTGAGCATTTTTTTGCTCGAAAAATTCCTGCCCACTGCAATCGAATTAGTGGGTTAGTGCAAGTTTATTTGACGAAGTTTAGCCCGATTAAATGTGCTTCCTCGACTAAGATTTTCTCCTCACAAGTTTAGGTGCGGGGATAGATAGTTTATTTACAATTGATGGGACTGAGACACTAACTAACCACTTCAATAGCTGCCCGCAGCTGTTGAAGCGATCGCCCCAAGGCGACAAAATCTGAGTTTTGGCTCAAGGTCGCCAAGGTTTCTGGAGCGCTGCTATCAACAATGCGGTTGTAGGCCTGAATAGCTTCCTCTAGTAGGGTGGGGTCAACGGCGATGACCGTAGAGCGAGGCTGGGGCTGGGGGGGAATGAGCCCACTAACCGCGTTGAACAGGGCCACTAGCTCGCGGTAATCGGCTCCGGCCAGAGCCATTTCAGTGAAGGGAGCTATCTGACTGGGGGTAAGGCCAGTCGCAAAGGCGGCGGCTAAGAAGCCGGTAGTATTGGCAATTTGCGCCAAGGTGCCCCGCAGGGGTGCCACCATAGGGGTGCCGCCCTGGAGCGTAAGCACCGCCGAGGTGACCAGGATAGAACTGCTGCCGCTGGCTTGGGCAACGGTTGGGGCGGCAATCCCGAGGGTTCCCTGACTGCTAGTCAGCGAGACGCTTTCGCCGTTGGCGATCGCCGCGACCGCCGCAGCCGCCATGTCATCCACTGTCTTGACAGCATCTTCGCCCGCGCTGGGGCCGCTAGCTCCTACAGGGCTAGGGCTGGTTAAGCTAATTTCTCTGGGTGTGGTCAGGAGAATGGCCAGGACTGGGTTAGTGCCCTGGAGCCCCTGCGCAATCTGACTGGCTGAGGTGTTGAGCGCCTGCTGGGCGGCGACGGTCAGGGTGATATCGCCAGTAACAGGGTCTAAGGTGGCGTTGGCAGAGGCTGACTCCAGCCGCTCTTCCTGGCATACGAGTGGCTCCAGCTCTTGATCCAGTTCTTGATTCAGCTCTTGATAAATGCATAGGGCCGAGGCCCCGATGGGCAACAAATTTGAGCCGCCGACGCTGACGCCGCTAGTCAGCCCAGTCGGAACCGAACCACTGTGTCCGGGCAGGGCGATCGCCAAGCTCCCGCCTACCAGAATTAGCATGAGCCATTTTTGCCGCAGCGGGCTCGCCAGTTTGTCCACGGGATTCTCCTGAATAGGATTAAGGGCAGTTGAAGTTGTTAAGGAGCGGTAGCAGGGTGAAAGGAGCTTAGAACCGGGGGCCGAGGTTAAATCCGTAGCCGATGCTTAACACTGCGACGGAACCCGCCCGCGTATTGTTGCCGACATCGCCATAAAGCAGATTGAGGGTAAGGGGCAGCGTGGTCACGGGCACAATGGAAGCTCCCACATTTACACCCACACCACTCCAGGCAGTATTGATAGAAAACTGTGGATGTACCTGGAGCCCAACGCCGGCAAAGACGCCTACATCGCTACGCTCACCGCTGAAAGCACCACCACCTAGCCCCAGTGAGGCCGTGATCGGCAACCGGTTGTGGGGATGATCGGGCTGGAGCAGGTGAGCCGCCGTGACCACACCGTAGGGGCTGGACTCACCCCCACCGGCATTGTTGCCATAGGACGCGAAATTGTTTAGCCCCACGGCCGCGGCCACCTGGGTTTCATTGCTGCTGTAGACCTGACGATGGACCTTGGCGTCGAAGCCGCCGTTTTCACCAAACTGTCGCACGCTCTGTAGGTTGTAGGCTAGCTCAACCCCTACGGCCCGACGCGAGTCGCCTAACCCAAAGCCCATGGAGAGACTACCATCGGCCTCAGGACGGATGCGATCGGCCCCAGCCAGCGAGGCGCTGAAAAACACATCACCCCAGTTGGCCCCAAAGGCTGACGGAATGCCGGCGTTGGGCGAGGGGGGAAAGGAGCGCGTAGCCTCAGCGGCAGTTGTGAGCGGTGCGACGCGCAGATTGTCCCGCAGCGGGGTTGGATCGGGGGACGACGGCGTGGCTTGAGCGGTGGTGACGGGAACCGTATCGGCAGAGAGCGGGGCTGCGGACAGCTCTACCGGCGGCGCGGTTAGGGCAGCCCGACTAGTCGATAGGGTGGGCTGGGGGGACGGCAAGGCTAGAGCGACATTGGGGCTCTGGCCGGCAAATGACGGTAACTGCGGCTCTCGCCCAGCGGTTTGGCGAGCTATCGATGGGGAAGGCAGCGGGGCAGCTACGGGAATTTGATTAGCGGTGGTGTTTTCAGCCGGAGCGATACGGTTAGCTTGCGAGCGCAGCGGCGGCAGCTGTGGCCCCCGGCTCGCGGTTTCAGTCTGGGAGACTTGGCGGGCAGGGGTACCCTCGATTTCTAAGCCATAGGCGGTGCGCAGGCCGCGCAGCAACGTTTGAACCGCCGTTGACCGCGATCGCAGGTCTGCCACATCAGGGGCCCGGCGCGACGCAGTACTAGAGGCGGATGTCGCTGCCTCAGAGGCAGGGCGGTCAAGGGTGTTCCCTGGGGCAGAATGGGGGGCGATCGGCGTTGAGGTGGCGGCCAAACGCTCTACCGCTGTGGGGATCGCGGAGCGGGCTTCTACCCTAGGTAGCTGAAGGGCCTGGGCTTGCTTGCTGGCTATGGGCTTGGCGCTAATTTCAGCCAAGGTTTCAGCTGGAGTAACGGTTGGCGCTGCCTCGGTGCTGTCAGCAACGTTCTCAGCAACTACCGAAGTAGCAGACGTGCCGATGGGAGGGCGGGCGATCGCAGCCTGGTCACTGTCTACGGCCTCTGGCATTTCAGCTTGAGTCACCTCTGGCGCAGGCTCAGGGTCTACTGGCAGATCTGCCAAGGTATTGGCAGAGGGTGCTGGGATCGCCGAGGCCGGGTTCGGTGCGGCAGCAGGGGCGATCGCGGCAGCCTCTGGCAACACCTCTGGGGCGGTTATGAGGGTAGGCTCTGAGATCTCGGCAACCCTGCTTTCTACGGTGGCAGTGGCTGAAGCCGATAGCTCTGGCTGAGGGATGACGACCGCCGCTGCTAGCGCTGGTTGCTTAGCAGCAGTCGCCGCCGCGGCCACAATGGGGTGATACCCATCTGGAGTCCAGGCGGGTTGGGGCGTTCCCTGCTCGTCGATCTGGGGCTCGGTGGTTTGGGCCGACGGTTCGGGCTCCACCACCGGGTGCGGATCTACAGCCAGAGCTGTGCCCAGACTGGGATCAGGGGCTACAGCTAAATTGTCAGGGGTGGCTTCAGCCTGTGATGGCAGTAGCCCCAGCCCAGCTAGTCCCAATAGTCCGCCAGTAATCAGTGGTCTTGATTTGCGCTTCATTCCCTATTGCTCCTCACATCCCTTTGTTATCGCTACACCTGCCTACTAACAGGGCAACCACCGACTAACCGTCATTGATCCCTGCGGCCACTCTAGGGCGACCGTAGTAGCCGTAGTAATAGTCGTAGCCACTCTGACGGCTGTGGGGTACGCCGTTGACAACCAGACCCAGCAGCGGAGCCTGGACTGTGTTGCCCAGGTCAGCCAGCACCCGCTGAATCTCTGTTTGCTCAGACCGGTTGAGGCGCACCACTAGCAGTAGCCCATCAGCATGGGCTGCGGCTAGCTTCGCGTCGACCATGCCACCCGCTAGGGGTGGGGTATCAAAAATCATCAGGTCAAAGTGGCGGCGATACTGCTCAGTAATTTGCTGCATTTTGCGCGACGATAGCAGGCGGCCAGGGGCGGGGGGTCGCGCCCCCGCCGTTAGCAAGTGCAAGTTGGGATTGCCTGGTATCACCTGAACGAGGTCCATAGGGTCATCAAGCGGTTGAGTAATCAGATCGCTCAGCCCTTGGCGGTTTGGGTAGCCAAAAATCAGGTGCTGACTGGGCTTGCGCAGATCGCCATCAATCAATAGCACTCGGCGGCCCATGTTGGCGGCGGCAATGGCCAGGTGGGCACACATGGTTGACTTACCCTCGCCAGGCTTTGAGGAGGTCAGCGCTACCACCTGTACGGGGGTATCAGAGCTGAGCATGCGCAGGTTGGCCTCTAGCGAGTAAAAGGCCTCGGCAAAGCTGAAGGAGCTGTATAACTTGTCGGGACTTTGGTTTTGGGTGAGCACATCGGCCATGGTGGCAGATAGGTTGGGCACCATCAGCAGGGGCTGCTTTTGCAGCGCTGGGGCGTTGGGTACCCCAGCTAGGTTGGGCAGCTGAGTTGCTTTGACCAGTTCGTCGGCGCTGTGAAAGGCTTGGTCAAGGCGATCGCGCAGCAATGCCGCAAGTCCTCCCAGCAGCAGGCTCAGCACCGTGCCGAGCAGCAGTTTGCGGGGTAGATTGCTGGTTTCAGCAATGCTCGTCTCGTTCAAGGGCGAAATCAGCTCCCACGGTGACGCCTGCCGCGCCATTTGAAACCGCAGATCTTGCCGACTCGCCAAAAGCTGATCGAGGCTAGTCTCCGCAACGGTCAGCTCGCGACTGATTTGCTGGTACGACCGAGAGAGATCTGCCAGCCGCTGAATCTCTGCCCGCAGCTGCTGCACAGCCTGGCCAATCGCTTGATCCTGGGTTTGCAATACCTGCATCTGGTTGGCAGTATCGACCAGCTGCTGCATCAGCTCTTGGCTTACCGATCCTTGGTAGCCTAGGGTTTCGGCTTCTACTGCCGACCCCACTAGGCGCTGGGCTTCCGCCTCTAGCAGCGGTAAAAGCTTCTGCCGCTCGTCTGTCAGCGCTTCAATCATGGGGGTGTCGGCCTGAAACCGGGCTGACTCGGTAGCAATGGTCTGCTCGATCTCACGCAAATCTCCCAACAGCGCCTGATAGGTTGGTGACTCGTTGAGGTTTGCTACCCGAATGGCGGTATTGGGGTCGAAGCCTACCTGCTCCCGCAGATTTTCGTAGAGAGGGTCTAGGGAGGTAAGCTGCACCCGCAGCTGCTCTTGGTCAGCTAGCATTTGGTTGAGCCGTTGAGTAACGCTTTCGCTAGTGGCGTTGACATCGACCAGGTCATAGCGCTTTTGAAACTCGCTGAGTTCCCCTTCAATAGCCGCAACTTCTTGCCATTTTTCTTGCAGCTGTTCATCTAGAAATGTTAGACCTCGGCGCAGATCTCCCTGACGGTCTTGCACGCTGTAGTTGACAAAACCTTCAACTACCTGGTTGAGCACAAACGCCACTACCGCTGGGTCAGCGTTACTGTAGCTAATGCGCAGCACCTTGGAATCGCCTTCCTGGAGAATGTTCAGGCTGTTGAGTAGGGAGTTGTAGGTAATGTCGGGGTAGCGCTGCTGAATCTTGGCCAAGATGGGATTGATCACCGCCGGGCCGCGCAGCACTCGAATTTGGCTCGTGTAATCGAGGCTAGTAGAGACTGATGGGCTTGGGACTCCGGTAACTGTATCCAAGCTTGGAGTATTAACGGCGGTAACGGGCTCCACCAGCAGGCTAGCGCTACCGCTGTAGGCCGGCGGACGGCTGAGGTGCCAAAGGGTGAACCCCGCCAAGGAGAGAGCCGCCACACCAAGGAATATGCCCGCTCGACGCCTAAATACCCCTACGAGCCGACTGAAGTCTACCTCATCTTTCTGATCCACTAGGGATGGCGGCGCCATAACAGTCATAAAACCAGGTTTGGCATGGCCATGACCGTTGGTCTCATAGGTGGAGGAGGGGGGAAAAGGCATAGGGGCTATTTGGGAATACTCCCAAGAGTTCGTTAACTTATAGCTCAAAACTCAAAAACTGACCTGGATTCAGACCTATTTGAACCTGGATCACAAGTTTTTTGGGGGTGAGATTGTATTTGAGGCGCGGGGTTAAAACCCCAGCAGCCTCAAGACAGTAGTCAGAGACGTAAAAGGACTCAGAAAGAGTCCTAGGGTGTCGCCGGCGGCGGCGGCGATGTTGCGGTCCACAATCACTACGTCGTTGGGGCGCAAGATTGGGTTAGTGGTGTCGTTAGCAGCCGCGGATAGATCGACATTCACGGTGCGTTGGTCAACACTACCGTCGGGGTTGAGCCGGACTAACTCTACCGTAGAGTTCCGGGCCCGACTACGCTGAAACCCACCTGCGGCCAGAATGGCCTGATTTAGGGTAGCGTTGGCGGGCAGCGTCACCCCGCCGGGGCGCGCCACTTCACCCACTACCTGCACCGGTATTTCCTCAGGAGAAAAATTGGCGCTAGAAACCGCCACTGACTCCTCAGGCAAAATCGCTACGGCTTTGGGAATCACAATGGTGTCGCCGTCGCGCAGGCGCACGTCTTGGCTAATATCGCCGGTGCGAATTAGCTCCCACAGACTGGTGGTGAGAATGGCTTCACCCTGGAGTTGGGGCCGCCGCACCTGAATATCTTTGATGTTGGCCTGCTGGGTAATGCCCCCCGCTTCTTGAATCACCTGGGTAAGGGTGGGCCACTGGCGACCGGCTCCAGCGCTGCCCCCGCTGGCCTCGGCCTCTAGCTCAATGGTGTAGGTGCCGGGGCGGTTGACTTCGCCAGCTACCACTACCCGCACCGGGCGGGCCGACAGCAGCGTAACGGTGAGCTGGGGCGGACGGGTCAGCAACGGGGCATAGCTGGCGACTAGGGCCGCTTGGGTTTCGGCTAGGGTTAGCCCTTGCACAGCTACTACCCCAGCCATAGGGAGAGACAGGGTGCCATCGACCAGCACCTCGTGAATGCCGTTTTCGGGGCCACTAAACTCTGGGATGTTAAAAATATCGATGCGAATGCGATCGCCCGGTCCCAGCACATAGGCCTCAGGAAAACTTTCCTCAGCTGTGCCTAATCCAGGTTGCGGCCTTTGAATAGTTAACGGAGTAGCCTCTTCAGGCTCTGCCGGATTGTTTAAGGGCAGGGTTTCTGCCAAGGCTCTACCAGCTAAACCACTGAAGGTGGTGGCGACCATTAGCACCCCCATTCCCCAGTCCATCGGTTGAAAGCGGGCCATCATTGACCTCCTTGGGCTGTCCGGACATATCGTATCAAAATGTTACGGGTGCACCACGAGTTCATGATGGGCGATCGGCCTAGATTTGCCCTCCGTAGTTCGCAAAGGTTTACCTTCGCTAGGGAAAGATAGGCCGAGCTAGTTGTTTTTTGTCGGCAGAGAGTTCACTCCTGAAATGGCATTAGCCTGAAGCTCCCGCTGTACTTGCTCAGCTAGCCAGGTGTTAAACAGCTCGTCGATCAGACGTTGGCGAGTGGCGTCATCCAGGCGGGCCGGCAAAAACTTTTCCAGGCGCACCACCACAAACCATTCGCCGACGCGAGTTGGAGGCCAGAGCTGTTCGGGTTGGCTGATGGAGAGAATCCGGGCGAGGGCCGGGTGGGGTACCGATAGCTCTACGGGGCCGATCAGGCCTCCGGTTTGGGCCTCTTGCCCTTCGGAATACTGGCGGGCTAGGTCGGCTAAAGGTTGGCCGTCGTCTTTGATGCGAAAGTAAAGCTCTTGGGCCAGGCCCCCATCGCGGGTGCGAATCAAAGAGTAGAGAACCCGATCGAGGTGGCCCTTGCGCTGCAAAAAGTGGGACTCGACCTGGTGTCCCCAGGTGTCGAGCTTATACTGCTGAAGCTTTTGAGTTCGCTGAGCTAGCGCCGAAAGATCGCCTTCGGTCAGCCCCCGCTGGGCTAAAAACCCCTGCTGCTGCTCGGGGGTCGTTACCTGATTGGCCTGCAAAAACTGGTTTAGGGCTTGAGCGCTCTGTTCTGGGGTGAGGCCGATCGCGGCGATCGCCTGGTCAATCACCAGTTCTTTGATCAGGGCGGGCAACATGCCATAGCGCTGTAGCCGGGGTACAACATCGGCGGCAGTCAACACTTGGTCGCCGATGTGCAGCATTAGACTGGGCTCTTGGTTAGCAGGAGTGTTCACAGACAATAAAGCGTTAGCAAGCCATGTAGCCCAACCTTATCGCATTATGCTTGGGTGTCTCGGTGATTAAACCGCTGAACCACCGAGTTTGCCAAATTTAGGGTCGCTATGCGCTGGCGCTCACTCGCTCAGAAACAGCCACTTCGGCGAGCTATTGACCCTTGACTAGGCTGCTACAATCCAGCCAACCTATTTTATCCTCTCCAAGGATCACACCATGACCCGGCCGCCCATTCCTGTGGTGTCTTACGCAGATTTAATCGGCCCTACGGCGGTACGACAGCGGGCGATCGCAACCCTGGGCCAGGCCCTAGAAGACGTTGGCTTTTTTATTTTGGAACCCCACCCGGTTTCGCCAGAGGTGGTGCGGCGAGCCTATCAAGTGGCTACTGAGTTCTTTGCCCTACCGGATGCCGCTAAAACTCAGTACTCCCTACCCGAGTATCAGGGTGAGGTAGGATTTTCGAGTTTTGGCAGTGAGCAGGCTAAGGGCCACACCCTACCCGATCTCAAGGAATTTTGGCACGTCAATCGCCACAGCCTCACAGCCACCGATTCGCCCTGGCCCCAGGAGGTGCCCTCCTTTCGTCCGGTGATGACCCGCCTATACGAGCAGCTTATGGCCTGTGCGGAAGTGCTGCTAGCGGCCTGTAGCGACTATCTAGGTCAGCCTAGCGACTGGCTGGTGGCCATGGCCAGCGGTGGCAACACAGTGCTGCGCCTGGCCCACTACCCGCCCGTGGGCCAGCCAGCCGCCGGTAGTCTGCGGGCAGCCGCCCACGAAGATATCAATCTCATTACTCTGCTCTGCGAGGCTACCGCCCCTGGGCTTGAAATTCTCACCCAGGATGGGCAGTGGCTGCCCGTCAAAACGACCCCTGGCCAGATCGTGGTAGATACCGGTGACATGCTGCAAAACCTTACCAACGGGCTGTTTAGGAGCACTACCCATCGAGTGGTCAATCCCCAGCCTAGCAACCAGGCCCGCCTATCAATGCCGTTTTTTGTGCATCCCCGTCCCGAAATTGACCTGACCCCGGTAGATAGTTTGGTCGATCGCACCGGGGGAATGCCTCAATTTCCCCCAATCACGGCCGCTGCCTATCTGGCCCAACGGCTGGGTGAGATTCAGGTGGAGCCGGTGGGGTAAGGGGTGGGTGAGTGGATGGGTGGGCGAGTGGGTGGGTGGTTGCCGAACACCTACCCTTCCTACCCCCTTACCCATCCACCCTCCTACTCTGCCTACGATCCAATGCCCAGGCGACCGGCCAGGCTAGGGGTGAGGGGCAGCAGCACCGTCAGGGCTAAAAACAGTGCCAGCAGCCCCAGGGCGGCGCGGGCGTCGTTGGGTTCAGAAATATCGTTGAGGCAGGGGCGTTCTAGGGTGCGCTGCAAGATCACAATCACCCCGGCCCAGTAGAGGGCTAGGGGGTTGGCCAGCGCCACCAGGGCCAGCACCACCAGGGTAAACACCGTCGTGCGGTTGGCGGTTTTTCGGCCGTAGATGGCCTGCACCATGCGTCCGCCATCGAGCTGTCCGGCTGGCATCAGATTGAGGGCGGTAATCACCAGCCCTAGCCAGCCCATGATGGTGAGCGGGTGAATATCCACCAAGGGCTCTTGCAGCGCTGAGCCCAGCACTACCTTGGCCAAGGCTCCGATCAGCACCGACCCCCCAAAGAACCCGGAGGGAATTTGAAAGGCGCTGCCGGGGTGCGACAACAGCAGCCCGCCCACCAGCATGGCTAGGGAGATGATGCCGCTGGCGGCAGGCCCGGCTAGGGAAATATCAAACAACACGCTGCGGTTGGGCAGCAGTGACTCAAACCGGGTGAGGCTGCCAAAGGCCCCAATCTGCCAGGCGGGGATGAAGAAGGGCGGGCTGAGGCGCACCCCGTAGCGTCGGGCAGCAATCCAGTGGCCCGCTTCGTGGCTAAGCAGGATGACCAGCAAGGCCACCAAAAAAGGCAGGGCGGCCCGCCAGCGGGAAAAGTCTTGCAGTAGGTCGAAGCCCTGCAAAATCGCCCCGGCTTCTAGGCCAGTGAAAAGGGTGGCGATCGCCAGCACCCCCGCCAGCGCCCACTGGGCCGGGGTAGTTTTGACCGGGTCGGCGGTGGCGGGCAGCACCACCACCGTGGGCTTTTGCTCCAGGTTTTCGACCAAAAATAGGCGGTAGCGATCGCCCAGGCGCTCACCCAGTCGTTCTGCCAAGGTAGCTTGGGTGGCTGCCGGTTCGCCTCGCAGGTTGCCGCGAAAAATCGCTCCCTGATCGTAGGGAATCGTCTCGGTGCGAAAGTAGGTATCAAGGCCAAAGATGCCTTCGATCTGCGCTAGATCTTCTGGGGGCAGGGCGATCGCCGCTGGGGCGTCGGGGGCTGGGCTGGGTTGATCGAGGGGTGCTAGGCGATCGGTATTCTCAGGTATCGAGTCTGCTGCGGGCACCGTCGCAGGGCGCTGGGTCGATAGGCTGTCTTGCCCCAGGGCTCGTAGTCGTCGCCCGAGATAGATATAGAGGCCCGTGGATCCCAGCAACAGCAACAGCACCCCCGCCAGGTTGACATAAATACCCAGGGCAAACAGTCCAAAAAACAGCAGCCACGGGGCCATCAGCACCACCGATTGCAGCCAGGCGAAGATACCCACGGTGCCGTAGGGCTGTGCCCGGCGGTAGCCCCAGACTAAAATCGCGCTCGCGGCCAGCAAAATCAACCCAGTAATCACCATAATGTCGCTGCCCCTACCCTCCTCAACATGTGCTGAAACGCCCGTTTTAGCGGGCAAAATCCCCATCAGTCTACCGTCGATGGGCCGGAGCCGGCTAGTCGGGGTTAGTCACCTCGGCCTATCGAGGGAGCAAACCCGCCCCAAGGGCTATAGTTCCAAGGTTAAGGTGCTTAAATATAGCCAGACAATTTGCCCTTTGCCGCCGTATCCCAAAGAACTGTCTATCTTGCTCATTGTTGCGCGCCCATGACTTCCCCGTCCCCTGACCCAGCCCAGCCCCCGCTACCAACCTCTACTCCAGACAACGGCACTGGTGCTACTCCAGGTCAACTCGTCGTACGGTCAAACCCGAGCGATGGTGCGACGGGGAATTCTCCGGCAGCCGCTCGGCTGGATGTAGACCCCTCTGACCCAATGAACGTTGAGCCCCTGCTGGTTGACCCCACGGTCACCTCGGCCAGCGCGATCACCATCGTGGCGGTGGCGGTAATCGGTCTGGGATTGATCGTCAGCAGTTTTTGGCTCACCCTGGCCGGGTCGCTGGTGGCTACCCTGGTGTCGATTCGACTCATATGGCCTTTCTTTCAGGAGGTGCTGGGGGAACTCTCGGCCCGGCAGCAGTCGCTGCTGATTGCCATCCCTGGGGTGTTGGTAGGGCTGGTGGGGCTGACGAATATCACCGGCATTAACCGCGCCATTTTGACCTGGGGCCTGACGCTGCGGTGGGATATTCTGGGGGCCTTAGGAGACTTTTTGGGGGCGATCGGGCAAATCTTCATCGCCTTTTTGGCCCTGTTTGTCGCTTGGCGGCAGTACGTTATTTCCCGCGACCTGACCAAACAGCAAAACCTAATTACCCAGCAGCAAACCATCGACTCCTACTTTCAAGGCATTTCAGAACTGGTGCTCGATGACGAAGGACTGCTCGAAGACTGGCCCCAGGAGCGCATTATCGCCGAAGCCCGCACCGCCGCCATTCTCAGCAGCGTCGATGCTGGAGGCAGGGCCAAGGTCATACGCTTTCTCTCTCGCTCTAAGCTGCTCACGCCCCTGCGCCGCGACAATCGCCTGGGTCGCCCTATCCTAGACGGCCGAGGTGGTTATGAAGAAGACCGGCTGAACGGCACCCGCGTCATCGATTTGGGGGCTATGCTGGCCGCCGCCGACCTGTCGGGCAGCGATTTGCGCTGGGCCGACCTCAGCGAAACCAACTTGATTCGCGCCGATCTGCGCCGGGCTGACCTGGTGAGAACTAACTTTGCCCGCTCTATTTTGTACCAAGCCAATCTGTCTGGGGCCGACTTGATGGAGGCGCGGCTTTTCTATGGAGATGCTGCCACCGCCACTCCCCGCACCCGCACCGGCGCACCCGACTACACCACCGGGGCTAACACCGGGGCCGTAGTTGAAGGGGCTAACTTCAGCGGCGTGTACCGCCTGTCTGAGGAACAGCGCCACTACATCGGGGCCTGGGGCGGTGAGGCTACCCGCGCCACCGTTCCCGGCGGCTGTGAGGATATTCCCAACCGACTGGGACGTTAGGATGAAGAGGGATGGAGTGGGTTTAGTTTTGAATTTCGGGTTCTTAGTTTTGAGTTCTTGGAGTGGGGCTTTAATTCAAAACTCAAAACTTTCTCACTTAAACTCTGGCGTTGCCCCTAGTTTGCGCACCGCTACCGAGACCTCCATGCCTAGGTAGTCGCCCGCATTGCCAAACCACGAGCCAGCGAGGGGAATCGCCTGGCCAGGGTGACGGGCGATCGCTACCGCAATTAAATCAAACCCTTCAGTCAGGCGGTTGGTGGGGTCATATACCAGCCAGCCCGCTCCTGGCAGATATACCTGAAGCCAGGCGTGGGTGGCCCCCGACCCGGTCATGCCCACGTCGCCGCCATCCAGTGCGGAGTCATATAGGTAGCCCGACACGAATCGGCAGGCTAGCCCCAGCCGCCGCAGGGTTTCCATCATCAGCCAGGCGTAGTCGCGGCAGGTGCCCGACTTCAGCCGCAGCGTTTCCCCCGGCAGCTGGGTGCCCTCCTCCTCCCGCGATCGATAGGTGATGGTGTCGCGAATTGTGTTCATAATGCGACTTAGCACGTCACTGGTGCGATCCAAATCGCCCGCCACAAAGCTCTTGGCCCAAGCCGCCACCGACCCATCGGGGTCTTCGGCGTGGGGCCGTAGGTATACCGCTAGGTCAGTCCATTCATCGGGGGTGTACTGCACCGGCACCTCATGGGCCCGAGGGTCGAGGGGAAAGTTGTCAATGCCTTTAGTGCCAAAGTGTTCACCGCGAAACCGGCAGGTAAAGGTCAGTTCTTGGGCTGGTTCACCGACGTCAATTACCGCCACGTTGTTAGAGAGGGTATCGCTGATCCAGTGCACCTTAGCCGGCACGTTAACGTCTAGAGAATATTCCAGCAGTCGCCCGCTGTAGTTGCCCCGAGGCAAAAACATTGCCTTGTGGAGGCCAAAGGTCACCGGCCTGGCGTAGCGGTAGGTGGTGACATGTTCAACTTCATAGATGACCGACATGGCGGCAGTCCTAGGGTGGGCTTCGTTCTTTGTACTATGGCTGACCGGTTTAGAATAAGCCCATTGCGGTTCTTTATCTCTATGTCACCCCCCAAAACCAGCCCAAACTTGGAGAATTCTACCGCCGCGTCCGATCTCTATGAGGCAGATTTTTGCGCCTGGGTACAGCAGCAGGCTGAGTTTCTTCGCAACCGACAGTGGCAAAGTATTGATTTGCCCAACCTAATTGAGGAGATTGAATCGTTAGGCAAACAGCAGCGCCAGGAGCTTCGCAATCGGCTCAGCGTTTTGCTTGAGCACCTGCTGAAATGGCAATTTCAACCTCAACAGCGCAGCCGCAGCTGGCTCGCCACGTTACGAGTTCAGCGCCGCGACATTCTGCGATTACTCGATGAAAACCCCAGTCTCAAACCCTATCTAAAAGAGGCATTAGTCGATGCCCATGCCAACAATAGGGATTTAGCGATGGGTGAAACTAACTTGCCAGAGGTTACCTTCCCATTGGGTTGCCCTTATGGCTTGGCCAACATCCTTTCAGAGGATTTTTATCCTGGCGAACCCAGTGATTTGTTGGATGTCTAACGAATTTACGCCGAAGACCTCAATTATTCTTGGTTCAGAACTGTATAGATCGCTTGGGTAATCTGCCGCAGTTGCTCTGGCTCGATGATGTAAGGCGGCATGGTGTAAATAAGGCGACCAAAGGGGCGCAGCCACACCCCATGCTGCACAAACTGGGGTTGTATCACCGCCATATCTACTGGTTCATGCAGCTCCACCACTCCGATCGCCCCCAAGACCCTCACATCCTTCACCGCTGGCAGGTCACGGCAGGGGGCTAGCTCCTGCTTGAGCTGGGTTTCTATGGCGCGTATCCTCGTAACCCAGTTGTAGCTTTCTAACAGGTTCAAGTTTTCCAAGGCCACAGCGCAGGCAAGGGGGTTGCCCATAAAGGTGGGGCCGTGCATGAAAACTCCTGCTTCTCCTTGGGCAAAGGTTTCGCTAATGTGCTCGGTGGTTAGGGTGGCCGCTAGGGACATAAACCCGCCGGTTAACGCCTTGCCGACACAGAGAATATCGGGACTGATACCAGCATATTCGCAGGCAAATAGCTTACCCGTGCGGCCAAAGCCCGTGGCAATTTCGTCGAGAATCAGGAGGATGTTGTAGCGATCGCACAGCTCCCTGGTCCGCCGGACGTACTCCGGGTGATAAAACCGCATGCCCCCAGCCCCCTGCACCACTGGCTCAAAAATCGCGGCGGCAATTTCCCCATGGTGGCGCTGCAAAATCGTCTCAAAGCTGGCCAGGTCTGCCTCATCCCACCCTCCCTCAAAGGAGATTTGGGGCGCATCGGCAAAATACTGCTCCACCAGGCTATGGCGAAACAAATGGTGCATACCGTTCACCGGATCACACACTGCCATCGCTGCAAAGGTGTCGCCATGGTAGCCGTTGCGTAGGGTGAGAAAGTGCTGTTTCTGCGGCTTTCCCCGGTTGTGCCAGTACTGGATCGCCAGCTTCATGGCTACTTCTACCGCCACCGAGCCGGAATCGCAGAAAAAAACCTGCTGTAAGGGCTCTGGCGTGATCGTCACCAGCTTTTGGGCTAGCTGTACCGCCGGTTGGTGGGTTAGCCCGCCAAACATGACGTGGCTCATGCACCCCATCTGCTTCTGGGCCGCCTGATTCAATCGAGGGTGGTTATAGCCGTGAATGCAGGTCCACCACGATGACATCCCATCCACCAGGCGTTCCCCGGTTTCCAGCTCCAGATAGACGCCCTGGGCCGATCGCACCGCAAATAATGGCCCGGTGTTGGGCATCGCTGCGTAGGGGTGCCAGACATGGCGGCGATCGAGAGCCAGCAGCTGATCGGTGGGCAGCCTATCCATAGGTTGGGGACATCACGCCAACGGTGAGGCCAGGAATTCATTGACGTACTCGAGGTAGGTCTCCGGGTCTTCGAGCATGGGAAAATGCCCGGTATTTTTTACCAAGGCGTACTCGATTTTAGGGTTCAAAGCTGCTGCCGTGCGTCCCAGTTCTGCAGGGGTGATTTTATCAAACTCTCCCGACACTAGCAGCGTCGGCACGGTAATTTTGGCAAACTCTAGGGGCATCACCTCTGTCGCCTTTTTGCTGACCGAGGTAAAGATGGTGCCAAGGGCCGTGGCGTAGTCAGCGTTTAAGAAATCGTCTAAAAACGCAATTTTTTCCGCAGCGGGAATGGGGCGGCTGAGGAAACGGGCCATAAAGAAGCGCGGTGCTAGCGGTATTTTCCCCAGCCACTTAGGCCGAAAGGCCACCACGTAGCCACCGAACTTGTAGAAGGCCTCAAAGGCGGCTTTGTCGTACTCAAAGGTGCCGTTGCAGGTCAGAATGGCGCGATCGCACAGCTCCGGGTACTGATTCACAAAGTACACCGCTACCGACGCCCCCATGGAGTGGGCATTGATCGACACCTTGGGCAGGTTCAGCGCCTTTAACAGCTCGGCCAAATCGTCCGCGTAGGTCTCTAGCTCGTAGCCTCGTGCCGTAGCCGCCTCCTGCTGGTCGGGAGCCAGGCGCGATCGCCCAAACCCGCGCATGTCGTAGAGCAGACAGTCATAGCGATCGCTCAATATTGCCGCCGTACTCTGCCAGTAGCGAGCCGACCCAGCCCAGCCGTGAATAAAGACCATCACCGGCTTTGAAGAACTTGGATCGCGCGGCGTATTGGTGCCGACCCACTCGTAGTAGTGGTTAACCTGGTTGACGTCAATGTAGGGCATGGCTAAGCAGACTCGGGCTTAGGCATAGACGAGGGATGCACCAGCAGGTCAGCGGTAGAGCGCTGCTCCACCATTTCGCGGGTGATCATGCAGCGCTTCAGGTCCTTGCGCGAGGGCAGCTCATACATAATGTCAAGCATCAGCTCTTCGATAATGCCGCGGAGGGCGCGAGCTCCGGTCTTGCGGCGATAGGCTTCACGGGCGATCGCCCGCAGCGCATCCTGCTTAAACTCAAGCTGCACGTTGTCCATCAGCATTAGCTTTTGGAACTGCTTCACCAACGCGTTCTTCGGCTCAGTCAAAATCGCCATCAGCGACTCTTCATCCAGCGGCTCTAGCACCGAGGTTGCCGGAATACGGCCAATAAACTCCGGTATTAAGCCAAACTTGACCAGATCGTCGGGTTCCAAGTTACGCAGCACATCGGCGGTACGCTTTTCGCGGGAGAACTGCCCTTCGCCCGGCTGCACAAAGCCAATCGATTTTTTGCCAATCCGCTGTTCAACAATTTTTTCTAGCCCGACAAAAGCACCGCCGCAGATAAACAAAATGTTGCTGGTGTCGATCTGAATGCAGTCTTGGTAGGGGTGCTTGCGCCCACCCTGGGGCGGCACATTGGCAACGGTGCCCTCTAGCATTTTTAGCAGCGCTTGCTGCACACCTTCGCCAGACACATCGCGGGTGATGGAGGGGTTCTCGCTCTTGCGGGCAATTTTGTCGATTTCGTCAATGTAGATGATGCCGCGCTGGGCTTCTTCCACATCTAAGTCGGCTACCTGAAGCAGCCGCAGCAGAATATTTTCCACATCTTCACCCACGTAGCCCGCCTCGGTGAGGGTAGTGGCATCAGCTACAGCAAAGGGCACTTCGAGAATGCGGGCCAAGGTCTGGGCGAGCAACGTCTTACCGCAGCCCGTAGGACCAATCAGCAAGATGTTTGACTTCTGTAGCTCAACGACATCGTCGGCTGCTTCTCCCTCAGACCCTTGCAGGTAGCTGAGGCGCTTGTAGTGGTTGTAGACCGCTACCGACAGTACCTTTTTGGCCTCGTTTTGGCCAATGACGTGATCATCAAGGTAATTCTTGATTTCCCGCGGCTTAGGAATTTGGTTGAGGGCAATGGCTGGAGCAGTGCGTGGGCGATCGGCAGCGGGGGTATCGCGCCGGGGCACGGGCTGGGCGATCGCCGTGCCTGAGTCAAACAGCTCTTCGTCTAGAATTTCGTTGCACAGGTCAACGCACTCGTCACAGATGTAGACCCCCGGCCCCGCAATCAACTTGCGCACCTGCTCCTGAGACTTGCCGCAAAACGAGCACTTAAGATGGGAGTCGTACTTAGACATAAAATAATGACCCTAATTTAGTGCAGTCATAGTGGGGGCGGCGGGAAGATATTGCTGCTCAACAACATCGTCAATCAACCCATAGGCCTTTGACTCGGCGGCAGACATGTAAAAGTCGCGCTCGGTATCAGTCTCAATGCGCTCTATCGGCTGCCCGGTGTGGTGGGCGATCAGCTCATTCAGCCTGTTCTTGTGGTAGAGAATCTCTCTCGCCTGGATCTCGATATCCACGGCCTGGCCCTGGGCACCCCCTAGGGGCTGGTGAATCATGATCCGCGAGCTTGGCAGGGAGAGGCGCTTACCCTTAGCGCCGGCACAGAGCAAAAACGCTCCCATACTGGCCGCTAGCCCAAAGCAAATCGTCACCACATCGGGGCGAATTTGCTGCATGGTGTCGTAGATTGCCATGCCTGCTGTCACAGAACCGCCTGGAGAGTTGATGTAGAGCTGCACGTCCTTCTCAGGGTCTTCAGCATCCAGGTAAAGAAGCTGGGCAACAATAGAGTCTGCCACCTCATCCATCACCGGGGTGCCCAAGAACACGATGCGCTCCCGCAGCAGGCGGGAGTAAATGTCAAACGCCCGTTCCCCCCGCCCCGATTGCTCTACAACAACGGGCAGCATGCTGCGAACCTGGTTAGCGCTGAGGGCAGACTGGCTCAAGCTCAAGATAGGGCTACTCAATGGGTTCGATGCAATCATAGTGGGTTTGCGCGAGATTTCAAGGGCTTATGAATATTGCGTTACTAGCAGAGCGCCCAGGTCACAACTGGTTGAATCGGGCGCTTAGACTAACAAGCCATCGGTTAGCCTACCCGACATTATGCCCCAAAAAATTGGGTTCACGGGGCAGGCTAACCGACGGTTTACCGAAATCCATAACCAGACTCAAGCGCCTTTAGCTGCTTTTTTGGTCTTGTCGACCTGGGGTTCATCCTCATCATCAGCTTCGGCGGTCTCTTCAGCATCGTCCGCTACCGCTGTGGCTTCAACCTCAATGGCATCGCTCTCGGAGTCGTCGGTCTCGACAACGGTGGCTTCAAGGGCATCGACTTGGTCGACGGCCTCTTCTTGCAAAGTGCCTTCGGGCACCAGTTCAACGGTATTGGCTTCCTCTAGCCAAGCCAGAATTTCTTCCTGGAGCAGCTCCTCAGTCAACACCTGCTTGAGGCGATCGGGGTCGATCTGGCTGGGGTCTTCTACCTCGGCCATGGCCTCCTTAATCTTTTCTTGCAGAGCCTCTTCTTCAATCTTGATGCCCTCCTGCTTGGCCACTTCCCCTAAGGCCAGGGTGCGACGCAGTCGATCGATCGCCTCAGGACGGGTGCGCTGGCGCATGCCGTCAACCAGCTCGCGGGACAGCATTTTGTTGACATCAATGCCTTGGCGGCTGAGCTGCATGATGGTTTGGGTGAGCAAAAAGTCCACCTCTTTCTGCACCAGGGTGTTAGGAATTTCGGCCTCCAGGTGCTCCACTAGAGCTTTGACTAGGGCCGCATCTTTGTTGGCCTTAGTCTTCTCATCGGCCTCTTCCTGATGCCGCTCGATCAGCGAGGTGCGTAGAGCTTCGATGGTCTCGAATTCGCTGATCTCTTGAGCAAAGTCGTCGTCAAGCTCGGGGAGTTCCTTCTCCTTAATTTCCTTCAGGGTGATAGAGAACACCGCTGGCTTGCCCGCTAGCTCGGCTTGAGCGTAGTCGTCGGGGAAGGGAATTTCGACATCTTTAGCCTCTTCTAAGGCCATGCCGATGATGCCTTCCACAAAACCGGGAATGAACCGCCCTTCCTCTAGCTCTACCTGGAAGTCGGTGCCCGAGCCGCCCTGAAATTCTTCAAAGTCGCCACTTTCGGTCTGAACTTTGCCGACAAAGTCAATCACCGCTACATCGCCAGCCTGAGCAGGACGATCTTCGACGGGCACTAGGGTAGCCAGATTGTTTTGGTACTGGGCTAGGGTGCTGTCGACTCGCTCGGGGTCAGGAAGAACTTCTTCGGCCTGTACGGATAGCCCTTTGTAGGTTTTTAGGGTGACTCGGGGAGGAACGTCTACGGAGGCCTGAATGGTGATGGGCTGACCGGGCTCGTACTGACCAATCAGTTCTTCAAAGCCGCTTTTTAGCTGGTAGTTGCCGATCGCATCGATTTCTTCTTGCTTAATAGCTTTTTCGACAGCGTTTTGCACCAGTTCTTCAATGACGGCTGCCTTAAACTGAGTCACCCCAATCCGCTGCAAAAAGACCTGCCGAGGCACTTTGCCCTTGCGAAAACCCGGTACATTGACCGTCCGCATCATCTTATTCAGCACCTGATCGTAGGTCTTTTGAGACAGATCAGCGGGAATCTCGATCTCTAGTCCCACCTGGCTGTCGGGCAGTACTTCCTGGGTAACTTTCATGGGGTCTTTTTGCTAACTAGACGGCGGCTGCGCGCGCTCCAAACCAGTAAGGAACTTTTGGCGCAATTAATAAGCATACTCTATCGTCACAGCCTGGCAGCCATTCCTTGGCTTTGGTCCACAATTCTGCGTCCTTAGGCCTTGGCTCGGGGGCAATGACCTACAAATAGTCGGGCTAGTGGGGCTGGAAGATTTCGCTATTTCCTTATACTTCGCGAGTCCCATCTGGCTAGCGATGGAGCTGTTAGCAAGCTGTCGGTAGATCGAGGCAAAATGTTAGTATCGGCTGATGCAATGCGTTCTGTGAGTAGGTTGAGGTGGCGCTGTGTCGAACGGGCTGAGAGTTGCGATTATGGGGGCCACAGGGGCCGTAGGGGCAGAGCTGCTAGCGCTGCTGGATGAGCGATCGTTTCCCCTCAAAGATTTGACGCTGCTGGCGTCTTCTCGGTCGGCGGGCACCACGTTGACTTTCAAGGGCGAAGAGATTCCCGTTCAGGCGTTAGGCGATGGTTCCTTCGACGGCATTGATCTGGTGCTGGCATCGGCAGGCGGCTCGGTATCTCAGGAATGGTTGCCCAAGGCAGTGGCGGCGGGTGCCGTATGCATTGATAACTCCAGCGCCTATCGGATGGATCCCTCTGTACCCCTAGTGGTGCCTGAGGTGAATCCTGAGGCAGCCCGAACCCATCAAGGCATCATCGCCAATCCCAACTGCACCACAATTCTCATGGCCCTAGCGGTATGGCCGCTGCACCAGGTACAGCCTGTACAGCGCTTGGTTGTCGCGACCTATCAGTCGGCCAGCGGGGCTGGAGCGCGGGCTATGGAAGAGGTCAAGCAGCAGGCCCGCGCCATTTTGGCTGGGGAAGAGCCGATCGCAGAAGCGTTTCCCTATCCCCTAGCGTTTAACCTGTTCCCCCACAATTCGCCCCTCAACGAGCAGGGCTATTGCCAAGAAGAAATGAAGATGGTGAACGAGACGCGCAAGATTTTTGGGGCTGACAGTCTGAGAATCTCGGCCACCTGTGTGAGGGTTCCCGTACTGCGGGCCCACTCCGAAGCGATTAACATTGAATTTGCGGCACCCTTCTCGCCCCAGGAAGCTAAGGCGTTACTGGCCAAGGCTCCCGGAGTTAAGGTAGTCGAAGACTGGGCCCGGAACTACTTCCCTATGCCCATGGAAGCCAGTGGTCAAGACGACGTGCTAGTAGGCCGCATCCGTCAGGATATTTCTAATTCCAACGCCTTGGAACTCTGGCTCAGCGGCGATCAAATCCGCAAGGGGGCGGCCCTAAATGCGGTGCAAATCGCTGAACTACTGCAAGTTCCCCAGGCCGTTGGGGCTAGCCATTAAGACTAGTGTCGGGAAGCTTTCTAGAGCGGATCCAGAAAGCTTTGAACCACTCTTGAGCCTGGCTAAACCTAGGATAATCACCAACGCCTTCTCGGCAAGGCTTAGTAAGTAGAGTGGATGGCGGTAACATCCGTGGACGCTTAGGGTGAACCTGTTTCACAAGTTGCGATCGCTCGAGTTATCGGCATGGTAGGCCTAACCCCAGTGGGCTTTCCGTCCTACAATCTTCCTCAGGACCGACCCGCCAGGGGCGAACTTGGTATAATCTCAAGGTCATTAAACTTCGTAGGATATAAGGCATTTCGGGTGACGTATTTTGGCAGAGTGCTAACGGCAATGGTGACGCCATTCTCTGAAGAAGGCTCCGTTGACTATGCCGTGGCTGAGCGCCTGGCCGACTACTTAGTAAACAATGGCAGCGACGGGCTGGTAGTGTGCGGTACTACGGGCGAGTCGCCCACCCTGAGCTGGCAAGAAGAGTATCAGCTGTACAAGACGGTGCGCGAAGCGGTGGCCGGCCGTGCTAAGGTGATCGCAGGTACTGGGTCTAACTCAACCTCTGAGGCCATTGAGGCTACTCGCCATGCCTGTGACTTGAGACTAGATGGGTCTCTACAGGTGGTGCCCTACTACAACAAGCCTTCCCAACAAGGGCTTTACCAGCACTTTAGCCAGATTGCGGCAGCGGTGCCCGATCTGCCCATCATGCTGTACAACATTCCGGGACGTACGGGTTGTGCGTTGGCAATTGAAACCACTGCCCGCCTGGCAGAAATATCGAATATAGTAGCTATTAAGGAGGCTAGTGGAAGTTTAGACCAGGCCAGTCAAATCCGTTACTATACCCCCGCCGAGTTTGGCATCTACTCTGGGGACGACTCCTTGACTCTGCCGATGCTCTCGGTTGGCGGCTGCGGAGTTGTAAGCGTAGCCAGTCACCTAGTTGGACCTCAGATTCAGGCCATGGTGCAGGCCTACGAAGCCGGAGAGACCCGGTTGGCCACAAAGATACATTTACAGCTGTTGCCTTTGTTCAAGGTTTTGTTTGTCACCACAAACCCGGTGCCCCTAAAAGTGGCTCTAACACAGCAGGGATGGCCGGTAGGGGCAGTGCGATCGCCCCTGTGTATGCCTGATGAGTCTGTGGGTGTTGCGATCGCAGAGGTGCTTCAGCAGCTCTCTGACCAGGGTATTCTAGCTACCAAAGCATAGGCTAGTAGGCCCTCGCCGTTAGTCCGTAAGCGGCCGTATTGGGTCGCTATCTTTTATCTCTAAATCGGTTTTGGCTCGCCTCTTTGGCAAGAGCTGTTTGCCTCCCTAGCTTTCTGACAACTGAATAGTCTGTTTATCCTTTCGTTCTGTGTGAACCGTATTTATGGCTCTATCTGTACTGTCTACGGCCCTAGCTGCTCTACCTGTCGATGTTGCGACATCGAATTGGGCCTCAACTGCATCTATAGTGGCTACTCTCAACAGCTAGCGCTCTGCTTGTGCTGCATCTTGGCCAGCAAACGGCTGTATCCGTTGGGCTGTAACCCAGGCTGTAGATGCCGACACAGTCGGGCTTTAGTTGCCATTCATTCTTTTTTTAACTGTTCAATCTTTCATCCCAGTTGTTTACTGACGAGATTGTTTATGACTTCAAAATCCGCCAATACTGCCCTAAAAATCATCCCGCTGGGAGGGCTGCACGAGATCGGCAAGAACACCTGCGTTTTCGAGATCAATGACGAAATCATGTTGCTCGACGCAGGGCTAGCCTTCCCCACCGACGGTATGCACGGGGTCAATATTGTGCTGCCCGATGTTACCTATCTGCGGGAAAATCGCCACAAGATCAAGGGCATGATTGTCACTCACGGTCATGAAGACCACATTGGTGGCATTGCTTTTCACCTTAAGCAGTTCGACATTCCGGTAATCTATGGCCCTCGTCTAGCGATGGCCCTTTTAGAGGGCAAGCTGGAAGAGGCTGGGATGAGCGATCGCACCGAGCTACGCCCCGTGCGCCCTCGTGAAACTGTGCGAGTGGGCAACTCCTTCTTAGTCGAATACATTCGCAATACCCACTCCATCGCCGACAGCTGCTCGGTGATTATCCACACCCCCGTGGGCATCGTCATCCACACGGGCGACTTTAAGTTTGACCACACCCCTGTCGATGGCGAAACCTTCGACATTCAGAAGCTGGCGGAGGCTGGTGAGAAGGGCGTACTGTGCCTGGTGAGTGACTCTACCAACTCTGAGGTGCCGGGGCACACTCCTTCGGAGCGATCGGTCTTCCCCAACCTTGACCGCGAGTTTGGCAAGGCCCAGGGACGACTGATGGTGACAACCTTCTCCTCGTCAGTCCACCGAGTCAACATGATTTTGGAGCTGGCTCAAAAGCACAACCGCAAGGTGTTTGTGGTGGGCCGCTCGATGCTCAACGTGATTGCCCATGCCCGCGACCTGGGCTACATCAAGTGCCCCGAAAGCCTGTTTTTACCCCTCAAATCCCTCGGACACACCGCCGATGAGAACGTGCTAATTCTCACCACTGGCTCCCAGGGCGAACCGCTAGCGGCTCTCACCCGCATTGCCGAAGACTCTCACCGGCAGATCAAGATTAAGCCCGGTGACACCGTCGTGTTCTCCGCCAACCCCATTCCCGGCAACACCATTTCGGTTGTCAACACCATTGACAAGCTGATGATGCGCGGGGCCACCGTGGTCTATGGCAAAGATAAGGGCATTCACGTCTCGGGCCATGGTGCCCAGGAAGACCAAAAGCTGATGCTAGCCCTTACCCGCCCTAAGTATTTCTTGCCCGTTCACGGCGAGCACCGCATGCTGGTGAAGCACTCTGAAACTGCTCAAAGCATGGGTGTACCCGCCGAGAACATGGTGATCATTAACAACGGCGACATTGTTGAAGTTAACCCCGCTGGCATTCGCATTGCTGGTCAAGTGCCCTCGGGCATTGAACTGGTCGATGCTTCCCGCGTTGGGGTGGTGGGCCGCGACGTGCTCAAAGAGCGGCAGCAGCTAGCCGAAGATG
The DNA here is from genome assembly GCA_019359285.1 of Nodosilinea sp. WJT8-NPBG4. Taxonomy (GTDB): domain Bacteria; phylum Cyanobacteriota; class Cyanobacteriia; order Phormidesmidales; family Phormidesmidaceae; genus Nodosilinea. The sequence goes on along the minus strand of JAHHHQ010000054.1, from coordinate 36,982 downwards.
GCCTGGTTACTATTGCGGCCACTGTGGACAGCAACGGCAAACTAGTAGCCGACCCCACTGTGCAAATCCGCGGAGTGGCTCAGTCAATCTCCCAGGAACGCTTCCAGGGCCAGGTGAAGCAGGTGATCACCCAGGTGCTCTCAAGTCGTGGAGCAGAACTGGTGGTGTCTAACGGTAACGGCAAGTCTGCCCTTGACCTGGATGCGCTCAAAGCAGCCCTCGACCAAGACCTCCGTCGTTTAGTGCGGCGCGAGTTCGACAAGCGCGACCCCATGCTAATCTTGTTAATTCAGGGATCTGGTGTAGCGACTGTGGCACAGCCACAGTCCCAGGCTCAAGCTGACCCCAAGCCTAGGCCTGAACCCAAGACTCAGAAAAAATCGCCGCCCAAGGTTGAGCCCGAGCCTCAGCCCGAGCCCCAGGGCTTGGTTAGTGAGCGCCGTACCCGAACTCGGACTACAGCGGCATCAGCTTCCTAAGCAATCTGAATGACTAGAGGGCGGGGCGATCGCAGGCACAGTGAGGCCGCGATCGCCCCGCTTTTTGTTGCGGATCTCAGTGCAATATTGCAAGCCACGTTCAGTATCACAGGTGCAAATTTGCTCTACCTGTGGTAGAAAGATACGCAATATTGTGTTGCTGCCGCTGCTTGGCGCTATAATGCACTCAGCAGGAGCTGATGTACCTGAGCAAAGGTGCATAGCAAGTGTCTTAAGCAGCTACACATCCTTAGCGCTAAGTGCTTCTGTCAGAGTTTTTGTTCAGCTTGTGCGGTTTATCCCAAGCAGATCTAGCGCAAACGAGATCCACTACGAACAAGAATTCTCAGAGTCGCCCAGCGAGTTAGGGGATCTGTGCATGCCCTTAGGAAGCAGGATTCATTGCGGTGTCGCAGTGGGTTCTATTGCAAAACCTTTGCAAACGAGTTTTCCGATCGCTCAGTAGCGGTGTTGACGTGGCTGGTGAATGGCCAAATCACCCTCTCAGGGCGGGAAAAGCAGACTTTATTCTCCCTGGTGAGCGTCGTATGAGGAATTTGGATGCCGAAGCAGATTGTTATTGCTGAGCAAAACCGGATCGCTGCGGTTTTTTCTGAAGATCAGATTCAAGAGTTAATTGTGGCTACCGGTAGCCACCAGGTTAGCGACATCTATTTGGGCACTGTAGAAAACGTGCTGCCTGGCATTGATGCCGCCTTCGTCAATATCGGCGACAGCGAGCGTAACGGCTTTATGCACGTCACGGACCTAGGTCCCCTAAAGCTGAAGCGCAGCGCTGGCTCCATTACCGAATTGGTCGTGCCCCAGCAGAAAGTGCTGGTGCAGATTATGAAAGAGCCCACGGGCAACAAGGGGCCTCGTCTGACTGGCAACATCAGTTTGCCAGGGCGATATTTGGTCCTGATGCCCTCAGGGCGTGGGGTCAATCTATCACGGCGCATTCGCAGCGAGAGCGAGCGCAACCGCCTGCGGGCTCTAGCCATTCTAATTAAACCGGCGGGCATGGGGCTGCTGGTGCGTACCGAAGCCGAGGGCATTAGCGAAAATGCCATCATTGAAGATTTAGAAACCCTGCAAAAGCAGTGGGAAAGCATTCAGCAGCAGGCCTTAAGCACTCGTCCCCCGGCCCTGCTCAATCGCGACGACGACTTTATTCAACGGGTGCTGCGCGACGCTTACAACGCAGAAGTTAACCGCATTGTGACCGACTCCAGCACCGGCATGAAGCGGGTGAAGCAGCACCTGGCTAACTGGAGCGATGGCCAAGTGCCCGCCGGAGTGCTGATCGACCACCACCGTGAGCGCATTCCCATTCTGGAGTATTTTCGAGTTAACGCGGCTATTCGCGAGGCATTGAAGCCGAGGGTAGACCTGCCCTCTGGCGGCTATATCATCATTGAGCGCACCGAAGCGCTGACGGTGATTGACGTCAACTCTGGCTCTTTTACGCGCTCTGCGACGGCTCGCGAAACTGTCCTGTGGACCAACTGCGAAGCCGCTGCTGAGATTGCCCGGCAGCTGCGCCTGCGCAATATTGCCGGGGTCATTGTCGTTGACTTTATCGATATGGACACGCGCCGTGACAAGCTGCAAGTCCTTGAACATTTCACCAAAGCCCTGCGTTCTGATAAAGCTCGGCCCCAGATCTCTCAGCTGTCTGAGCTAGGTCTGGTAGAGCTGACCCGTAAGCGCCAGGGACAAAACATTTACGAGTTGTTTGGGCGTCCTTGTCCGACCTGTGGTGGTTTGGGCCATCTGGTGCATCTGCCTGGTGAGGTGCCTATAGACAATGGCAATGAAGTCGCCCCCCGTGCTTTGGTCTCTGGGGGGAGTCCGGCTCCTCAGATAACGCCACCTCCCCTGGGTGATACGGGCGATTTTGATGGTCGTCCTGACCTGCAAGAGCTGGATTTGGGCAATCACCCTAGCTATCAAGACAAAGCGGGCCGCGGCAACAACCGCCGCCGTCGTCGCCGGGACCCTCTGCCGACCCGAAGCAACGGCAAAGAAGCGCCTGTGGTGAAAGACAACGGGCCGGCTCCCATTGACTTTAAAGAGCCGCCGATTGAGCCGTTGACACCGCTGGTAACCCCCAAGGCTGAGGACGAAAAGGTTGCGCCCCGAGGGCGCGGACGAACTGGGGGACGGATTGATTCGCAAAGCGAGCCAGCTCGGAATCGGAAGTCCGTTGTGCCTCCCCAGGTGGTAACTGTGGAAATGACCTCCGACGAGCAGCGTATCTACGCCATGATGGGAATTTCACCCATGGTTCTGTCGACCCAAGAGGTGACCGACCCCCGCAACGTGGTGGTGTCGGTGGTGTTGCCTGGGCAGACCCCGCCAGAGATTGTGTCGTTAACCCCAATGGAAGCTCCGGTCGAAGCTCCTGTTGAGGTGCCGTTGGTAGATATGACAGAACCAGAGCCTGCATCGCCCAAGCCGTCTCCTAGCCGCGTAGTGCGCACGCGCTCGGCTCGCGCTCAAGCCCAGGAAACTGATGTCATAACTCCTGAAGCGATCGCCCCAATCCCAGAGCCGGAGATCGAACCCGCCCCGGTTGCTGAACCCGCTTCCGTTGTTGAACTGAACTCCATAGAGGTTACCCCCGAAGCTGAGCCAGAAGAATCGTCTAGCAGCGTGCGCCGTCGCCGTCGCCGTCGTTCCTCCTCTGCTGGCGACAGTGGCGACGAGTAGGTTACTGGCCCTTGAGGCTTGTGAGTATCACCCGGCAACCAAGATTGCTGGGGTTGATGAAGTGGGGCGAGGATGCCTGTTTGGGCCAGTGGTAGCGGCGGCGGTTGTGCTGTCGCCGCAAGCCTGTGGGCAGCTTCAATCGCTAGGGGTGACCGATAGCAAGCGCCTGAGCGAAGCCCGCCGTGAAAGCTTGGTAGAGCCCATTCAACGGTTGGCTACAGACTATGCTCTGGGCTTAGCCACGATCCACGATATTGAGCGACTTAATATTCTCTATGCCAGTCTTTTGGCGATGAGCCGGGCGCTGCGTCGCCTGTCCACTCTGCCAGACCTCTGCCTGGTTGACGGAAACCAGCTCATCCCTCACTTACATCTGCCCCAACGAACGGTGGTGCAGGGCGATAGCATTCACACTGAGATTGCCGCCGCCAGCATCTTGGCTAAAGTATGGCGCGATCGCCTCATTGTGCGCCTCGATCGTCGTTATCCCGGTTATCACCTAGCGCGCAACAAAGGTTACGGCAGCGCGGCCCATCGCCTAGCTTTGCAAACGCTAGGACCAACGCCTCAGCACCGTCGTTCTTTTAAGGGTGTGGTTAGTGCTGAGTGGGGGTCGTCGTTGCCAATTCGGTAAGGTATTGATACTCTCCGAACCCTCGCCAAGTTTTAGTAAGGCTCTGTGCTGACAGGGCCAGCGCAGAGCCTTACATTTGACAACAAAAAGTCCGTACTGCCCTTGAATAGTACCCTGGGCTGGCTTCTGCTCAGCGGTGGGTAAAAGCTAAAGAAATGGGTTCTAAAGAAGCACAGTGGGGCATAGGCCTACTTGCCAGTGCGGGGACCGACGAAGTTTTCGCAGAGGTGGTGCAATACCTGATTAGCGATGTCTTCTGTGCTCTGTGATCGCCCGTCTTTATGCAGAGTCACCACACATTGGCACATATCGACCTTGGAAAACTTCTCTAAATCGTACATCGGCTGATATCAGCAGTTTAAAGCGTCTACCGCAACCAAGGCCGCTATAGTGACGAACGCCAGATCAGCAAAGACAACTTTAACCGCCGAGCGCTAGAGCGCAAAAAGAGGGCCATGCAGTCCCTTAGCACTAGCGTGCACTCTGTCAGAGTCACCGTACTGGGTTGTTGGGGAGACAGTAAGTACTCTTGGAGTGCTTCGCACCGTTCCGCTGCTTAGCCAGCTGCTCAAAAAAAGCATGAGTTCCACGACCACCAACTCGGCAACATCATCAATCGCGCCCTCCATGCGGTTGCCATTGATGAGATGCGCAAAATTTTTGACTTTACCCCCATGCAGCAAAGCTAGAAGAGTATTGATGCGGGACAGATCCTTCAACAAGTCTGGTTCCCGGGCAACTATGAAGCCGTTGGCAGTGGCGAGCTGGAGTTGTTACCTCTCGCCGATGGTGCTCTGCTATAGATGATTAACACTATCTACCCTTGGCCTAGGTCTAAAATTTGATCTAAACCTACTACAACATGGTCCAACGTCTCCAAACCCGCTTCAAGCACCCAGGATTCGTCCAGACCCAGTGGCTGTAATACCTCTAGACCCCTTTTCTTAGCTGTTTCGGCTGACGGGGCTTTAGCCCCGCAGTATTCCTCCAGAGGCAGTTCTCCATCGCAGTGGGTTTCAGTGCTGGCAGGCACTGGGTGCTGGTTACCGTCCCAGCGATCTCCCCCGGAATTGGTGAGCGAGCTAAACTCCTCCATCTCCATCTGAGCCGAGCAATTTAATTTAAAAAGAACGTGTCAAGAGGTTCCCACAGTCCGCCATTGTTTGCTATGCTAAATCACCGAACGCGGATGTGGCGGAATTGGTAGACGCGCTAGATTTAGGTTCTAGTGTTTTCGGACGTGAAGGTTCAAGTCCTTTCATCCGCATGATTGACAAAGCGGTGTGTGAAGCAGATATCTGCTTCACACACCGCTTTGTTTGATCAGCTAGGCTTGCTACACAAGTGCTCTTTGTAGATAGGCATCATCTTCTAAGTGAACGCAAGACTTGCAGGCGTGGCAAAAAGAATCTAAAGCTGTAGCTACAACCCCTAGCCTGATTGAGGGTGTCAGTTCAATTAGGATGAGGTGGCGAACTAGCGTATAGCGATCGCTTCAGAAATGCTGGAATGCCCTAACCGTTCCGACATGGGCTGTAATAGGAAGTTTGAGCTCTTCAGCTGAACTGGGCTTCTCATACTAGCCGTAGATAACTGAAAAATAATTTTAGAGGTTGTGCTCAAGCCTGCCCAAGCGATTTTCTAAGGAATTATTAAGGGCAAAAGGAATCCAGGCAAAGGAAAGTAGAAATTCCCCAATTTCATCGGGAACAAAAAGGTCTGGTAGGTTGATAGCCCGTGGAACAATCATAAACAGAATAGATAGTACGACTAGCCAAGTTGTGTTTGAGGGAAACAGAGGTACGCCCCACTGGGCATAGAACTGCTTCATTTGCCGGCTGAAGCGGTTGGAGATAGGAATAAGAAAACAGAAAATTCCTACAAAGGCAACTCCAGCCATACGAACATGCTGATGAATTCCATCAATATTATGGATGTTGAATTCATTCTGGACATTGACAGAGTCTAAAGATGCTGGCGTAGCAATACCGAAGATGCGCTGCCCCCAGCTGATTTCTTCACCGCCCACCATAAACATTAGAACTGCGAAAAATAAACACCAAAACCTGAGAGGAGCGGGTTTATTTTTAAAGCCAAAGGCAAAAATGCCTGCAGCAGAAAAGTAGAATACAGCGCTTAGGCTCTCAAGCAGACCATCTTCTTGAAACACGAAGCCTAGGTCAGAGGTGCCGTTGGTAGCGACGTAAATACTGAGTAGATTGGTCGCTAATAGCGTAATAAAACAGTTTAGCCAAATGCCGTATCTAGGTTGGTCGCCCTTTTGTCGAACCTCAACCTGGGTTTCATTCAAAGTTGTCATAACGCCTCCTCAAAAAGTGTAAAAGGTATTTTTAGACAGATTTTCTGAATGATGAATACACGAACGCTTTTTCAGGAAACACCGCCTTTTGAAAGGCGTATATGCGTGTTGAAGCTGTGTTTAGGAAGCAGCTAAGCCATTGATTGCGTCAGTGAAGCACAGAACTGGGTGTGCAAATGGATACAGGAAGCAGTTCCACAACCTGAAAGTACTCCTTAATCCGCTTTCCCTAACCTAAACATGAACTTCTCTTCGCTTTTGGTTAATCTAAATTTAACCATAGTCTCGCCGCAGCTTTATGAAGTGCTTACGAATAACGCCGCAGTAAATGTAGGTTTTTCGTAAAAATACTTACGTCGACATGAGTTTTTGTGGAAAAGGCTGTTTTAGCGGTGGGCGGGAATAGAGTGTCTTTATGAATTTGGATGAAAATGTAGCAAAAAATACTTAGGCCGACTTATTCCTAAGTATTAACACTGGCGCGTTCCTCTTAGCACAGCCTTGCGACTGAGAATCGCGCGATGAAGGTTAAGGCAGCGACTGACCTTCTCTTAATGTTTTCCGGCAATACTCATGACCTATAAAATTTGGCCAAAAGCTAACCTGATTAGGTTTGTAGCTGCTGCCTAATCGAGGTTAGGAACTTTTGTAAAATGTTTTTGCTTTGTCTCTAGGGCGAAAGACTGTAAGAGGCTGCTTGAAAACTCGTAGCTTGGGTAGCAAAGGTTAAAAATTACCCCTTACTTTTCCTTTAAAGAGGTAAAAACGGCCTTGAACCGGCCTAGCTCCCTCTTTAACAGAGGCAGGACGTTAGCAAGTGTCTGATGCTACGACAGAACTCTTTTCAAGCAACCTCTCAGAGTCGACCTTAACTAAGCTCCATAGGTTGAAAGTATTGACTTAACGTGACTGTGCTAAAAAATCGGTTTTAGTCCTAAGGGCCAGAGAAAATAGCTTCTTCTAAATCTTGTCGGCTTAAAGAGTACTTAAACACCCGCTGAATGTCTTTATTGTCTGACCCGGCGCTGATATAGCGCACCACAATACAGTCGGTTTCAAGCAGAATCTCAGCTTCCCATCGGGGACGAATTATGTGCCAACAGTGGAGAGCGTCGTCTTGGGTGCAGCCCTGCTGTTGTAGCCAAGCTTCGATATCGGGCAGTGGGTAGTTATAAAGGGGCGTGGTCGCGGAGGGAAGTGCCATGGCTGTGGGTTGATAAAAACAAAGAGTAGATAGCAATACTGTGTCTACAGCCAGGTAGGTGGTGCAGATGTCAGGGATCTTGGACTAGGCCGCGCTTCTGGCAAAGAAGGAGCCCTAAGGGAGGTATCCTCTGCTGAAGGTCCTGCTTCTAGCTGTTGGTCTAGAGTCACTTCAATGTCAGAGCTGACCTCTGCGGGCAACATCTCCAAGTTAGCGGCATAGTCTCCTCGAGTCAGACTTACGGTCACCACCAAGGCTAGGCAAGCTACAAAGGTGAGCCCTAAAATAAAGAGGGCAAAAATTTCTCCAGCTGACAAGGGGCGATCGGTGGGGTCGAGATACATGTTGGCGGGCTCTTGTCGCTGGGGAGATGCTGGACGACTCAGCGGCTCCAGAGGCTGCATGACTGATATGCGAGAGTAGCCTACTTTTTGATCGTAGGTCCAACGACGATCCGGACTGCTGAGGATAGCGTAGGCTTCGTTGAGCTGCTGAAATTTTTCGGTTGCTTCAGTGGCGGGCAAATCAGTGGTGTCGGGGTGGTAGAGCTTACTGAGGTCACGAAAGGCACGCCGTATCTGTTGGGGGCTAGCAGTAGGCTTAACCCCTAGTTGGTCGTAGTGGGTTTTAGGTCTTAGATTTGCGTCAGGCATAGTGTCCCACTGGCAGGGCAATTAGCAAGGGATATAGGCTTGTTCGCTCCTATCCCGGAGCTAAGTCCCAATCGTCAAAGGAACGGGTTAGGCGAATTTGAGCCAGGGTAAACACGACAGGAATGACTCGACCGTAGTTGGTTGCGATCGCGCGCCAGCCCAAATCGGCTAAAAACCAGCCCCATAGCGCAGGCCCTAGCACCGAAAAAACGGCTCGAGTAGCTCCGTAACGAGCGGCACTAGTGGCTACCCCTCGGGAGGCCATGCGGAGCGCAAACTGTCGGTGTACTTGGGTCAACATCGTGCCACCCCCTTTAATTACGGCCTGCCGGGTTATTTCGTAGCGGGCCACGTGGAAGGCCATCTGCTGAGCAATATGCTGAAGCAGCCAGGGCTGTAGGACTGTGCTAATTGCCACGGCACTGCTGCCCTTGGCCAATAGACTTAGAGGATTAGCTTGCAGGGCCAGGGGCAAGGATTGAAACTGGTCTGTCCCCTGTAGAGACTTTTGAACCGACTGCTGCAGGCGATCGCGCTCTGATTTAGGCAGCTTCTTTAAACTACTGCGCAGCAGGTGCAAAAACACCTCTGCCTCTAAATCATCAGTGGACCAAGCGGCCAGGTAAGGCACCTTGAGGTAATGGCAAATCTGAATCAGCGCCTGACGATAGCTGACTCGTTGGCTCTGGCCGTTAATCACCGTTAACCCATCCGCTGCCAAAAACCGAAAGCGCTGCTCTAGTTGATCGAGCCACTGCTGCCGCGATCCGCTTTTCACTGTCAATGGATCAGCTTTTTGCAGATAATCTAGCGGGTTAAAGCGTGGCCGAAACAGCATTTCTGTTAAGGCCTCGAGTTCTTCGTCTGTTGCTAGCTCCAGGGCAGACCGCAGCTCATCCACTGGGCATCACCATATTTAAAAACTGTCTTACATTTTTACACAATTCCCCAAGATAGGATGTTGAGCAACGGCTACACACCAAAATTTGGAAGAAATGGGTATGGAAGATGTAGTGGTCATCGGAGCTGGTATTAGCGGGCTGACGGCAGCTCACCAGCTTCAGCAAGTCGGCCACCGGGTGGTAGTGATCGATAAGTCTCGCGGGCTTGGGGGGCGCTTAGCCACTCGCCGCCGTGGTCTTACGGCTATAGATCACGGTTGTCGATATCTACAGCCTTTTTCTGATTCCACGCTTAGTTGCTTGCCGGCACTCCTAGAAACTGGTGTCCTACAGCCCTGGGAGCCAAAGACGTTTGTTTTAGAGGCCACTGGTTCCCTCAAGGCCATGCCGACGGAGACACTCTATATAGCGCCCCAGGGCATGAGCGCTGTCGCCAAGGCTCTAGCTTCAGGACTAGCTATTCACTACCACTGGCGCGCTACAGCGCTAACCCCGCTACCTGAGGGCTGGCGAATTGAAGGAGAAACCTTGAGCTCCGATCGCCAGGAACAGCCTAGCTCGATAGAAGCTAAGGCTGTGGTTGTCGCTATTCCTGCCCCACAAGCCGCCGCTCTGATGAATAGGGCCGCTCCCCAGAACGAGGACCTGGCCAAACTCATGCACCAGCTTCAGAACGTAGAGTTTGACGCCGTCATCACCACAATAGCTGGGTACAGCCCTGATGAATCTGCCAATCTTCTGGCTCAGACCTCTCTGGGCGGCTGGATGGTGGATGGCAACAGACAGTCAGTATTACGTTGGGCTGCTTTAGACAGCAGCAAACGCACCGACCCGCAAGAGTCGGTGGTGGTGATGCACAGCAGTGCGGTTTTCGCAGCCAACAACATCGATCGCTCCGATCTAGAGTCGGTTGGCCAGGAAATGCTCGCTGCTACAGCAGAGAGCTTAGCATCTTGGCTCAGCTCCCCAACCTGGATGCAAGTTCATCGCTGGCGCTACGGCTTTGTGCAACAGCCCCTAGGCTCTCCTGTACTGCATTCCCCCGCGGTGTCAACTCTAGTGGGTTGTGGTGACTGGTGCAGTGGGGGAAATGTCGAAGGCGCGATCGCCTCAGGTCGCCAAGCCGCTCAGCTAATTGCCACAGCCCTGGAATAGCGTTGGCCTAAGCGTTGTTGTTGGAGTATTCGCTATTCTCTTTGTCTTCGTTGTTGTCCTCATCCGTTGCGCCGGTGTTGTTGCGGCGGAAGAAGCGCTGATTACCCGCCCGCTTCTTGCGGAATTTGCGGGCATAGGCCTGGTTACGTAGAGCTTTTTCTTTTTTCGGGTTGCGACGCTTAGACATTCAATAACCTCAGACAACAGGGCAGACGAGATCAGTAAACAAGGACACGGCACCTACAGCAGGGATATAACCCCGATCTCAGGCTTAAGAAGGCACTCAAGGCCAATGAAAATCTCAAGCCGGACGATCTGCCCGCACCGGCATTCGTCAACTTACGACATGCCAAAACTAGAGATTTACTTTAACACAAAGGGATACCAGGGCAGACCCCCATTTAGATGTTGTCGGAAGAAAGGAGTAAGCGACATCGTTGAGCGGGAAACAATAGTTGGGGGCTGCCCCCAACTATTGTTTCCCCAATTGCCCTACGACTGACTGGAACTTAGTACCTTCTCAGCTCCGGTAGTCTCGGGGGTGGCCTCTGGAGTATCGGCCTCTGAGGGCGGTACCACCTGCCAGAACTGAGGCAAGTAGTCGTTCCAGTTGGCTAGAACTGCCTTGGCCTTGGGGCTGCCGGTATGGGCTAGATGGGCTTCAATGAGCGCCTTGAGCTGGGCTTCCCCAGCGGGGGTGATGACCCGCTGAACCTTGACAATTTCGGGATTGACCCGCACTGGAAAACCGCCAGTTTCATCCAAAAAGTAGGCTAGACCGCCGGTCATACCGGCACCTACGTTACGGCCCACCGGCCCCAGCACGACAACCACACCACCAGTCATGTATTCACAGCAGTGATCCCCAGCGCCCTCGATCACCGCTTGCCCTTTTGAATTGCGCACGGCAAAGCGTTCGCCAGCGGTGCCCAAGGCATAGAGGGTACCGCCGGTGGCACCGTACAGACAGGTATTGCCAACAATCACGTTGGTCGATGGATCGTAGGTAATGCCAGCGGGGGGCTTGATCACGATTTCACCGCCGTGCATGCCCTTGCCGACGTAGTCGTTGGACTCGCCCACTAGGGTTAGGGTCATACCCGGTAGATTAAATGCCCCAAAACTCTGACCGGCGCTGCCCTCAAAGTTGAGGTTGAGCTGCCCTTCAAAGCCGTTGTTGCCGTACTTTTCGGCGATCGCTCCAGCGACCCGAGCCCCAATCGTGCGATCGGTGGTGGCCACACTATAGGTTTTGGTGACCGTGCCCTGGTTGTGAATGGCGTGCTGAATGTCAGCGTCGGCTAGCATGTCGTCGTCGAGCACCGGGCCGTTGCTGTGGACGGCTTGGTGGTTCAGCCAGGTGCGATCGCCCCGCCCGTCGGGCAGATCCATCAGGGTAGTGAGATCAAGAGCATTGGTCTTAGCCAGGGAGACATCCGTGCGTGGTCTGAGCAGATCGGCCCGGCCCACAATGTCGATTAGGGAGCTGTAGCCCAGGCGAGCCAGCAGCGATCGCACCTCTTCGGCAATGTAGAAGAAGAAATTCACCACGTGCTCAGGCACGCCGGTGAACCGCTGGCGCAGCTCTTCTTTTTGGGTAGCCACCCCCACCGGACAGTTGTTGGTATGGCAGACCCGAGCCATGATACAGCCCTCGGCAATCATGGCGATGGAGCCAAAACCAAACTCTTCGGCACCCATCAGGGCACCCATCACCACATCCCAGCCGGTTTTTAGGCCACCATCGACCCGCAGGGTGACGCGATCGCGCAGCTCGTTGTCCATCAGCACCTTGTGCACCTCGGTTAGGCCCAGCTCCCAGGGCACCCCGGCGTGCTTAATGGAACTCAGGGGCGACGCGCCGGTGCCACCGTCATGGCCCGACACCTGAATCACATCGGCATTGGCCTTAGCAACTCCGGCGGCGATGGTGCCAATTCCCACCTCAGATACCAGCTTCACCGATACTCCGGCTTTGGGGTTGATCTGGTGCAGGTCAAAAATCAGCTGAGCTAGATCTTCAATGGAGTAAATGTCGTGATGAGGGGGCGGTGAAATCAGCGCCACCCCAGGCTTCGAGCGGCGCAGCATAGCGATGTAGGGGCTTACCTTTTTGCCGGGTAGCTGACCGCCCTCACCGGGCTTGGCCCCCTGAGCTAGCTTGATCTCAATTTGATCGGCGTGCATCAGGTATTCGGGGGTGACCCCAAACCGCCCAGAGGCCACCTGCTTAATGGCGGAACTGGCGGTGTCGCCGTTCCTCAGGCCTCGCAGGTGGGGGAAAGTGGGCGAATTGCCCTCAGCATCGACATCGGAGAGCACCTTAAAGCGCACCGGGTCTTCGCCCCCTTCGCCAGAGTTTGACTTGCCGCCGATGCGGTTCATGGCCACTGCCAACACCTCGTGGGCCTCGCGCGACAGCGCTCCCAGCGACATTCCTCCAGTGCAGAAACGGCGCATAATTGCCTCTGCCGACTCCACCTGATCGATGGCAATGGGCTGGCGATCGCTCTCAAACTCCAGCAAATCCCGCAGGGCACTGAGAGGGCGATTTTCGAGCTGGGCGCGGTACAGCTCGTAGTGGTCGTACTGCCGATCGGCCACCGCTTTGTGCAGCAGCTTCGACATGGCGGGGTTGTTCATGTGGTATTCCCCGCTGGGTCGCGATTGCACAAAGCCCATGTTTTGCAGACGCTTGGCCGACAGTTCAGGAAACGCCCGCTGGTGGAATTGAATTGTCTCTTGAGCCAGATCTACTATGGAGAGCCCGCCCAATCGAGAGGTGGTACCCCGGAAGGCCAGATCCAGCAGGTCGGGGCCGATGCCGATGGCTTCAAAAATCTGCGCCCCTCGGTAGCTGGTAATTAGCGAGATGCCCATCTTCGAGAGAATTTTCAGCAGGCCAGCATCCACCGCCTTGCGGTAGTTGTCTTGGGCTCCGTTGAGAGTAGACACCGGCAGCTTGCCCGTTTCCATCAGCTTTTGGGTGCGGCTGTCGGCCCACCAGTGGCGCACCGACTCTAGCGCTAGGTAAGGGCACACGGCACTAGCCCCATAGCCAATCAAGCAGGCAAAGTGGTGGGTGCTCCAGCACTGGGCCGTATCTACGACTAGGGAAGCGCGCATGCGCATGCCGCCGCGAATCAGGTGGTGATGCACGGCCCCCACCGCCAGCAGGGGGGGAATGTAGCTGATGTCGGCACTTAACGCCGTAGGGCTTCCTTGGGTGTCAACGCGATCGCTCAGCACCAAAATTGTTTTGCCGGCTTTAACGGCTGCGTCGGCGCGATCGCACAACGCCGCCACAGCCTTTGCCAAACCTGCAGGGCCATTCACAGTGGCGTACAGCGTTGACAGGGTGGCGGGGGCAAAGCCCGACCTATGGATGTGCTCTAGCTCCACCTCATTAATTACCGGGCTTTCCAGCTTGAGCAAGTGGGCGTACTGGGGCTGCTCATTCAGCAGGTTGCCCTGGCCGCCAAGCTGGGTGGTGAGCGACATCACCAGTCGCTCGCGCAGGGGGTCAATGGCCGGGTTGGTGACCTGGGCAAAGCGCTGCTTAAAGTAGTCGTAGAGCAGGTGGGGCTTCTCTGACAGCACGGCGTGGGGCGTGTCGTCGCCCATACAGTAGGTGGGCTCTTTGCCCTGGGCCGCCATGTCCTGAATAATCATGTCTACGTCTTCGACGGTGTAGCCAAAGGCGCTTTGCTGAGGCAGCAGGTCAGCGGCGGAGTAGAGGGTCTCCTCCGTAAATAGCTGGGGCTGGATCTCGGCTCGGTTGTCCTTAAGCCACTGGCCGTAGGGGTGCCGAGTGGCAACCCGCTGTTTAATAGCCCAGTTTTTGAGAATTTCCTGACTCTGTAGATCGACCGAAATCATCTGGCCGGGGCCCAGACGACCCTTCTCTAAGATGTCGCCCGGGGCCACATTGAGCACCCCCGCCTCCGACGACACCATCAGCAGATCGTCTTTGGTGATCACGTAGCGGGCCGGGCGCAGGCCATTGCGGTCGAGGGTGGCCCCCACCTGGGTGCCGTCGCTAAAGACGATCAGCGCCGGGCCATCCCAGGGCTCTTGCAGGCCGCTGTAGTACTCGTAGAAATCGGTGATTTCAGGATAGGCGTCTAGCTCGGGCTGGTTGTTGTAGGCCTCGGGCACCATCATCATCAGGGCTTCTTGGGGAGAACGGCCCGATCGCACCAGCAGCTCCATCACGTTGTCAAGGTTGGCGGAGTCGCTGTTTTCAGCGTTGACGATGGGCTTGAGCAACTCCACGCGATCGCCCCACACCGGATGGTGGAGATCGGCCTGACGCGCCACCATCCAGTTGATGTTGCCCACCAAGGTGTTGATTTCGCCGTTGTGACCCAGCAGCCGCATGGGGTGGGCCAAAGGCCACTTGGGCATAGTGTTGGTGCTAAACCGACGGTGGTACACCGCAAACGAGCTGACGTAGTCGGGATCGCGTAGGTCATCGTAAAAGGCCGCCAGCACCGGCGATCGCACCATGCCCTTGTACACAATCGTGCGGCAGGAGCAGGAGCACACATAGAACTCTTTCAGATCGGCTACGGAGGCCGCCCGCTCGCCAGAATTGGCGGCGGCCTTAGCAACCAAATGCAGCACCTGACGACGCACTAGGTAAAGCCGACGCTCCAGATCTTCACCGGTTTCTGTCGCTGAAGCGATCACCAGCTGCTCGATGCGGGGTTGGTACTGTTTCGCCAGGGGACCCAGCACGTCAGGGTGTACAGGCACAGGGCGCCATCCCACCACGCTTAGCCCCTCGTCTTTGACCACCTGATTAAAGGTGTCGCGCACAAAGGCCGCAGTCTCACTGTGGTTAGGCAGAAAAATCATCGCCACGCCGGTGCGATCGCTCTCCAACGCCCCATTCCCCTGCTCCTCTGCCCAGCGATTGAGCACTGCCCATGGAATTGCCGTCATCACCCCGGCCCCATCGCCAGAAGCCTGGTCGGCGCAGCACCCCCCCCGGTGCTCCATGCAGTCGAGGGCTGCTAGAGCCTTGGCCACTAAATCGTGGCTGGCGCGATTCTGGCGGTCGGCCAAAAAGCCTACGCCACAAGCGTCGCGTTCTTCAACTAGCGACTTTGGCCCCCAATTTGGCCATTCAGAACGGGTGTGCTGCCGAGGTTGGTAGGGGTGATTCACAGGTGTACGTCCCATGGAAGAGGAAGATAAGGTGTGGTAAAAGCAGAGCAACGGATTTAGCTGGGAGAACTAGCCTAACAGCACACATCCCGTAGCAAGACGGCAGAGCCTTTAAATCAAATCGCTAGGCACAGTCTTAAACGGGGCTAGAACGGGGAGCCAATCCCGCGTCGATTCAAGCAACTTCAGGCAGGCTTAGGGGTAGTGCCTACAACTCGGTCAATTATCTCGGTCTCCGGGGGAACTAGGGGCAATGGTCCTAGTCATAAAGCATTGGCGCACTCAGCGCTTTACCTGTAATTTACAGACTTTATCAGTAGTTTACAAACCTTAGACCTAGCATGTAGCCACAGCTTCTTAGAATTAAGCGGCAGTAACGGTAGCGATTGTTTCAAAAACCTTCTAAACAGCGTTTGACTGCTTAGCGGTTTGCCGTTTTACCCGTCAGCATTAGACCTTATACCGCGATGGTTCCTATGGTGAAATGGCCAGCCTTGACGCTATTATTCTTTCGCTTTTGCCTAGGGCATCGCTGGGTCGTGGGAGGCTGGATTGGCTGGCTGGGTCTAAGCATCGTGGCTGCGATCGCCCCCGCTCCCATTCTAGCGGTCCCCCCTGCCTCGCCACCCGCTGAGACAGTCATCGCTGATGCGGCCGCAACCCCTGCCACCCAAGGCCAAACTCTGACTATCAACGGCAGTCCTGCCGCCGTTCCCTGGATGATGGTCAATGGCAAAATTGGCCTGGCTGATTACGGCTTGACTGCGTATTTAGGGGCTACCTTACTCAACAATAGTGACCCCGGCCGACAGCCTGTGCAGTGGTTTACCGAACCCGGCAGCGCCGTGGAACTCTCCGCCTGGGTGCAGGGTGGCTATCGGTTTCTTGACATCATGCCCCTGGCCGCCCGCCATGGCTGGCAGGTGCAGCCCCAGGGGGGCACTCTGCAAATTACTACTGCTCCGGCTCAGGTGATAGCGCTGCGTCGCATTGCTCAACCTGGCGGTGAGCGCTTAATCATAGACCTGTCAGGCCCAGTCCCCGCTGCCCTGGCTGATAGTGCCGATGCCCTGACCCTCACTTTGGGGGCCACTGCCGACAGCCGAGTAGTTGGGGATGCGATCGCCGCCCCCGCCGGATCTTATTTAGGAGCGCTTACCGTTTCCCCTACAAACGGCGGCATCCGTCTCCAGGCCAGTACCAGTTACCCGCCCCGTCTGGTCACTCAAGCCAATCCCAATCAGATCGCGATCGACATTTGTGCCGACAACCTTCAGCCCCACAGTATTGCTTGGGCTCCTGGAGTGCGCTGGCAGCAGCGGTATATCTCTGTAGCCGGTCGGCCGTTTCCCGTCTATTACTTACAAATTGCCCCTACCCAGACCAGCCTGCGCCCCATTTGGACCGACCCCACTACGGCAGTGGGTACTGCCCCGTTGACGACCATTGCCCAACGGTGGCAGGCGGCCGCTGCCATCAACGCCGGGTTCTTCAACCGCAATAACCAATATCCCCTCGGGGCTGTACGGGCCAACAACACCTGGATCTCAGGCCCCATTCTCAGTCGTGGCGTGGTGGGGTGGAACGACCAGGGCCAAGTGCGTATGGAGCGGCTGGCCCTACAGCAGACTCTTACCACTGCCAGCGGTCAGACTTATCCAGTGCTGGCGATCAACAGCGGCTATGTACAGGCGGGCATCGGCCTCTACACTCCCGCTTGGGGATCAACCTACCGCCCTGTGATTGAGAGCGAAACCGTAGTTACGGTAGTGAACGACGTGGTTACGGCCCAGCAGCCTGCGGCTACTATTGGCCCAACGGGACTACCGATTCCCCCCAACGGCTACCTGCTGGCCCTGCGATCTTACGCTACTGCTGCCCAGGCCCTGCCACCGGGGCAGCAAGTTACCATCGCGTCTGATCTCCTACCCGCCACGATGGCTTCCTTTCCCAACCTAATTGGCGGTGGACCGTTGCTGATTCGCGATCGCGCCCTCGTCCTCGACGCCCGGCTAGAGCAGTTCAGCGCTGCCTTTGGCACTCAGGCCGCTCCTCGCAGCGCCATCGGCCTCACCGCCACCGGCGAAATTCTGCTGGTAGCCGTCCACAATAGCCCCCAAGGCCCAGGCCCCACCCTCGATCAGCTAGCTCAAATCATGCTTCAGCTGGGTAGCACCAACGCCCTCAATTTAGACGGCGGGAGCTCCGCCAGTCTTTATTTAGGCGGTCGGCTCATCAATCGTTCTCCCCGCACGGCAGCCAGGGTCAATAACGGCATCGGATTGTTTTTTCCGTAGCTTTTGGGATCGCAGCGCCACAGCGTCCGCCCCAAATCTTTAAAACCTCGAAGTAGGTATAAAGAATTTGTGTTTTTGTGTCTTGCCCCGCCCAGATACTCCGCTCTGTCAGTGCGCGCTTGTTAGACTATTGCCTGAAAACATCGCCCGAGCCTGTGCATCTGAAACTCTTGGGCCAAAAGAAAAGTCTAATTGCAATGGGCACCATAGGAAACCCGGTTCTTCCGAGTCGCTTACCCCGCCGCAGTCTTAATACATTCAGGTTCTAGGAGAATTATTCGGTATGCCAAAACTACAAGAGACGATTCAGCCCACCGCGTTGGCCTTGGCCACCAGCAACGGCAAAGAAATTACCGAAACCGGGCTGCGCCCCTGGGGTTCTTATACAGTGCTTGAAGAGGGCCGAGGCTACAAAATTAAGCGTATTGAAGTCAAGCCCGGGCATCGCCTGAGCCTACAGATGCATCACCATCGCAGTGAGCACTGGATTGTGGTGTCTGGCACCGCCAAAGTGGTTTGTGGCGAAAACGAAATTCTTCTGTCTACTAATCAGTCTACTTACGTACCACCCTGCACCCAGCACCGTCTAGAGAATGTAGGCGTTATTCCCCTAGTGCTGATTGAAGTTCAAAATGGCGAATATCTGGGCGAAGACGACATCGTTCGCTTTCAAGACGACTATTCTCGGGCCGAAAACATTTAGGTTGTTGTCCTAATCAAATCAGCACAACGAAAAACGGCGGTAATGCTAAGCTCAGCATTACCGCCGTTTTTCGACCGTTACTGCGAAGTTCCCATGGTTCAAATTCGTCCCGCCGCTGCTCAAGAACTCAAACGACTGCTGCGTCGGCATACTGCTCACACCGGATCTTCGTCTCAGATCTATCTCACCCTTGAGCCGGGTGGCTGTGCCGATTGGACTTATCATCTAACCTCAAACATCACGTCTCAGCAGCCGTTGGCAGACCTAACCTGCGGTGACATCAGCCTTGCGGTGCCCGTCGACCAGGTGGATTTAGTCCAAGACCTGACGATTGATTATGCCGAAGATCTCATGGGTGGCGGATTTCGCTTTGTCAACCCCCTGGCCCAGCGCACGTGCGGCTGCGGCAATGCTTTTGCTTTAAGCGCTGACACCCCGGTTACTCAGGACTGCACTGCCGCTCATTTGCCAACGCCTTGAGGCTCCAACTCCCTTAAGCGAGCAATGCTTCAGCCTGTAGATCGTAGCGTTTGACCAAAGCTTCTTTAGAGTGGTAGCATTAGATCTTGTGAAAACTCGAATCTTATCAGCCGTAGCAGCAGAAGCGTCCTATGCCCACGATTCAGCAACTCATCCGGAGTGAGCGCCAAAAAGCCGACCAAAAAACCAAATCCCCTGCTTTAAAGAGCTGTCCGCAGCGTCGGGGGGTTTGTACCCGTGTGTATACTACCACTCCTAAAAAGCCTAACTCGGCTCTGCGGAAAGTGGCTAGGGTGCGCTTGACTTCCGGATTTGAGGTCACTGCCTATATTCCCGGCATTGGTCACAACCTGCAGGAACACTCCGTGGTTATGATTCGCGGCGGCCGGGTCAAAGACCTTCCCGGTGTTCGCTACCACATCATTCGCGGCACCCTTGACACCGCTGGCGTAAAAGACCGTCGTCAGGGTCGTTCTAAGTACGGGGCCAAGCGTCCCAAATCGTAGAGTTGACCAAAAGTACTGGGTCGGTCTACAACCTGTCGCAGTTAGATGCCTTGGCTTGCACTTTGGGCCTTCAATCTATTCTGTTTCAAGTTGCTGGCAATTGTGACTCAGCCTTTATCGGCTCTCTTAGCTAAGCATTGAGTTCGTATTGTCCGCGCAGCTAGCCTTTAATCACTGGAATTTGAATCATGTCTCGCCGTACAGTCATTCAAAAGCGCCCAATTCCGCCAGATTCCGTTTACAACAGCCGTCTTATCACCATGATGAGCCGCCGTCTGATGACCAGCGGTAAAAAGTCTTTGGCCGACAAGATCATTTACAACTCTTTTACAATTATTAAAGAGCGTAGTGGTGGCGATCCCTTGGATGTCTTTGAACGGGCGGTGCGTAATGCTTCTCCTCTGGTTGAGGTAAAGGCCCGCCGAGTAGGGGGTGCTACCTACCAAGTGCCTATGGAAGTTCGCTCTGAGCGTAGCGTCGCACTGGCACTGCGCTGGTTGACCCAGTTCGCTCGTCAGCGCCCTGGTAAGTCGATGGCTATTAGGCTGGCTAACGAGCTGATGGATGCCGCCAACGAAACGGGTGGTGCAGTCCGTAAGCGTGAAGAAACTCACCGGATGGCAGAAGCTAACAAGGCCTTTGCTCACTACCGGTACTAATCTGAAACGGTGATTGTGGCTACAGAGCTTCTGCTCGATTGGCGATCGCTGTTTCTATTTCCTAGAATAAATTTGTTTGTTCGGGTTTGCCGAAGCGATCGGCTATAGAGTAACGAGGAGGGAGCTGTGGCACGGACAACGCCCCTAGAGCGGGTAAGAAACATTGGGATTGCGGCCCACATTGACGCTGGCAAAACCACCACCACAGAGCGCATCCTGTTCTACTCAGGCATGGTGCACAAAATTGGTGAGGTTCACGAGGGTACCGCCGTTACCGACTGGATGGAGCAGGAGCGGGAACGGGGGATCACCATCACGGCTGCGGCCATTACTACCAGCTGGCGCGACCACCAAATCAATATTATCGATACCCCTGGTCACGTCGACTTCACTATTGAGGTCGAGCGTTCCATGCGCGTCTTAGACGGGGTGATTGCTGTATTTGACTCGGTGGGAGGGGTACAACCTCAGTCAGAAACGGTGTGGCGTCAGGCTAACCGCTATAGCGTCCCTCGCATTGCCTTTGTCAACAAGATGGATCGCACTGGGGCCGACTTTTTGAAAGTGTGCGGTCAGTTGCGCGATCGCTTGGGGGCAAACGCCGTACCAATTCAAATTCCCGTTGGGGCTGAGGGTGATTTCCAGGGCGTTGTTGACCTGGTCGCTATGCGCGCCCGCATCTATCACGACGATCTAGGTCAAAACTTTGACGATACAGAGATACCAGCCGATGTCCAGAATGTGGCAGAGGAGTATCGAGCCAAGCTAGTTGAAGCGGTGGCTGAGACCGACGATGCCCTGATGGAAAAATACTTTGAAGGGCAACCGCTGTCTTCAGGCGAAATTGCCAGTGCCCTGCGCAAAGGCACAGTCCAGGGCACTATCGTACCGGTTCTATGCGGCTCTGCCTTTAAAAACAAAGGGGTGCAGCTGCTGTTAGACGCAGTTGTGGACTATCTGCCTTCTCCCCTTGAAGTGCCGCCGATTCAGGGGCATTTGCCCAATGGTGAACTGGGTGAGCGGCCTGCCAACGACGATGTGCCTCTAGCAGCCCTGGCGTTTAAGATCATGGCCGATCCCTACGGACGGCTCACATTCGTGCGAGTCTACTCTGGGGTGCTTAAGAAGGGCAGCTATATTTACAACGCCACCAAGGATAAAAAAGAGCGAATTTCTCGCCTCATTGTGCTGAAAGCCGACGATCGCATTGAGGTTGACGAATTACGAGCCGGAGATCTGGGGGCCGCCATTGGCCTCAAAGAAACGTTTACTGGTGACACCATTTGCGATCCCGCAGCTCCAATTGTGCTGGAATCGCTTTTCGTGCCCGAGCCGGTTATCTCCGTGGCGGTAGAGCCCAAAACCAAGCAGGATATGGACAAGCTGTCCAAGGCGCTGCAATCCCTATCGGAGGAAGACCCCACCTTCCGAGTCAGTACTAATCCAGAGACTAACCAGACCGTGATCGCCGGTATGGGGGAGCTGCACCTCGATATTCTGGTTGACCGTATGCTGCGTGAGTTTAAGGTAGAGGCCAATATTGGCGCTCCCCAGGTGGCCTATCGAGAAACCATTCGTAAGGCTACGAGAGCCGAAGGCAAGTTTATTCGCCAGAGCGGCGGTAAAGGCCAGTATGGTCACGTGGTGGTTGAGGTAGAACCCTCTGAAGAAAGCAGTGGTTTTGAGTTTGTGTCTAAAATTGTCGGGGGAACCATTCCTAAAGAATATGTCTCCCCAGCTGAACAGGGCATGAAAGAGGCCTGCGAATCTGGTATCCTAGCTGGGTACCCCGTGATTGATTTAAAGGTTACTCTGGTCGATGGGTCTTACCACGATGTAGACTCATCAGAGATGGCCTTTAAAATTGCCGGGTCAATGGCGATGAAGGAAGCCGTCATGCAGGCGTCTCCCGTCCTTCTAGAGCCGATCATGAAGGTCGAGGTTGAGGTTCCAGAAGATTTTCTGGGTGACGTCATGGGAGATTTAAACTCCCGCCGTGGCCAGATCGAGGGTATGGGAACAGAGGTTGACGTTGCAAAGGTTACAGCCCATGTTCCCCTAGCTGAGATGTTTGGTTATGCTACCGACATCCGCTCTAAAACGCAGGGTCGGGGCATTTTTTCGATGGAGTTTAGCCATTATGGCGAGGTTCCTCGGAACGTGGCTGAGGCCATTATCTCTAAAAACACTGGGAACGCTTAGAAAGGAAAGGACACGTAACGTAAATGGCACGCGAAAAGTTTCAACGCAATAAACCCCACGTCAACATCGGCACTATCGGTCACGTTGACCATGGCAAAACCACTCTGACGGCCGCCATCACCATGACACTGGCGGCAGCCGGTGGCGCTAAGGCTCGCAAATATGACGAGATCGATGCGGCACCCGAAGAAAAGGCTCGTGGTATCACCATCAACACGGCCCACGTGGAGTACGAGACTGAGACTCGCCACTACGCCCACGTTGACTGCCCCGGACACGCTGACTACGTCAAGAACATGATCACCGGCGCAGCTCAGATGGATGGTGCCATCCTGGTATGTTCTGCTGCTGACGGCCCTATGCCTCAAACCCGTGAGCACATCCTGCTCGCAAAGCAAGTCGGTGTACCTAGCATTGTCGTATTCCTGAACAAGCAAGATCAGGTTGATGACGAAGAGCTGCTGGAACTGGTCGAGCTAGAGGTGCGCGAACTGCTCAGCTCCTACGACTTCCCCGGTGATGATATTCCCATCACTTCTGGCTCTGCTCTACTGGCTGTGGAAGCGCTGACCGCTACCCCCAAAATCACCCGCGGTGAGAACGAGTGGGTTGACAAAATCCTAGCGCTGATGGACAGCGTTGACGATTACATTCCCACCCCTGAGCGCGATATCGACAAGCCTTTCTTGATGGCTGTTGAGGACGTGTTCTCGATTACAGGTCGGGGTACCGTAGCCACCGGGCGGATTGAGCGTGGCAAGGTCAAGGTTGGCGAAACCGTTGAGTTGGTTGGTATTCGCGACACCCGTAGCACCACTGTTACTGGGGTTGAGATGTTCAAGAAGAGCCTTGAAGAAGGCATGGCTGGTGACAATGCTGGTTTGCTACTAAGGGGTCTTCAAAAAGAGGACATCGAGCGCGGCATGGTTTTGGCTAAGCCCGGCAGCATCACTCCTCACACCCAGTTTGAGTCTGAGGTCTACATCCTTAAGAAGGAAGAGGGTGGTCGTCATACCCCCTTCTTCCCTGGGTACAAGCCTCAGTTCTATGTGCGTACCACCGACGTAACCGGCAGCATCATCGCTTTTACCTCTGACGATGGTAGCGATGCTGAAATGGTTATGCCCGGCGATCGCATTAAGATGACTGTTGAACTCATCAACCCTATCGCTATTGAGCAGGGCATGCGCTTTGCAATTCGTGAAGGCGGCCGTACTGTGGGAGCCGGTGTGGTTTCCAAAATTCTGAAGTAGTTTCTAGACTACTTTCTTAAAGACAGGAGTAAGCCTCCAAGGTTTGCTCCTGTCTTTAGTCTCCAAAGCTTTTGCCGCTGTACCTTGACAACTCATTCTTCTAAGACCTATGGCTACTATTCAGCAACAAAAAATTCGAATTCGCCTCAAAGCCTTTGACCGCAGACTGCTTGACACCTCCTGCGAAAAGATTGTGGATACTGCTAATCGCACCAACGCCACAGCTATTGGCCCTATCCCCTTGCCGACTAAACGACGTATCTATTGCGTTCTGCGTTCTCCCCACGTGGACAAAGACTCTCGGGAGCATTTCGAAAGCCGCACCCATCGCAGGATCATTGATATTTACCAGCCTTCTTCTAAAACCATTGATGCTTTGATGAAACTCGATCTGCCTGCCGGGGTTGATATCGAAGTTAAGCTCTAAGTCCTTACCTGCTGAACCCGCTGAATATAAACATTCAGCGGGTTCTTTGTGTTGACTATCTTAAGTCGCAAAGAGACTATGTTCTGAACCACAGCATTCCGCTAGGGAGTTGGGTTAGAATACCCCTATGTAAACAAGTGTTACAGTGCCGTACCAGAGTGCGGTGTGCTTGAATTCGCAAGAGGCGATAATGTCATTCTCCGAGCCCATATCTGTGCGAGAACTACCGCTTTTTCCGTTACCTGAGTTGGTCTTATTTCCGGGAAGACATCTGCCGCTTCATGTGTTTGAGCCCCGCTACCGGATCATGATGAACACCGTCCTCCAAAGCGATCGCCGCTTTGGCGTGCTGATGCTAGATCCTGCTACGGGACAGCCTGCCAATGTAGGCTGTTGCGCTGAAATTCTTCACTATCAGCGGTTGCCTGACGACCGCCTTAAAATTCTCACCTTAGGCCAGCAGCGGTTTCGGGTGTTGAGCTACGTGCGCGATAAGCCCTATCGAGTTGGGTTAGTAGAGTGGGTTGAAGATAAACCCACCAGCCAAGATCTCAGCCCGCTTGCCTCCGACGTGGATCAGCTGCTGCGAGACGTGGTGCATTTATCGGCCAAGCTGACCGACCAGGATATTGATCTGCCTGATAATATTCCTGATGTTCCCATTGAGCTGTCGTACTGGGTGGCTAGTAACCTGCACGGGGTGGCTCTTGAGCAGCAAGCACTGCTTGAGATGGATGATACCAGCGTGAGGTTAGAGCGTGAGGCAGAGATTTTAACCTCCACCCGCAACCACCTGGCAGCTCGTACTGCTCTTAAGGAAGTGCTTGAGTAGACTGAGTTTTGGCCTTGGCGGCGGCTAGGCTAGGGTCTGCGGTCACCAGGTCATAGGTGCCAAAATTAACTAGGGATTCTGTACAGTACAGGAGCTCGTTAAGGGCCTGCTGTCCCGTTTGGCTATGAGCATCGGTCTCTAAATCGACAAAGAACAGGTATTCTCCCAGCGATCGCTTGGTGGGTCGCGACTCGATGCGGCTGAGATTGATGCCGGAGCGGGCGAATACGTCCAGTGGTTTAAGCAGAGCCCCAGGACTGTTCACCGGCAGGCTAAAGGCTAAAGAGGTGTACTGGCCTTTAACCGGGTTCGCTTCTTTATGGTCGCCCTTGAGCACCCAAAACTTCGTGCAATTGTCGGAATGGTCGTTGATGTTGTGGACCAAGATCGGTAGGTTGTAGAGCTGAGCTGCCCATTCTGAGGAGATGGCGGCTATTGTGCTGTCATCGGTCAGGTGGTCGAGGGCTTCTGTGGTAGAACGGGTGGCAACTAGATTTGCTTGGGGTAGGTTGTGCTCAAGCCACCGCTGACATTGAGACAGCGCTTGGGGATGGGAGAAAACTGCCTCTATCGTACTGAGGCAAGTTGCCTGAGATAGCAACCCGTGGCGAATGGGCATGACTACGGCGTGGTGAATTTTGAGTTGCTGAAGCTGCCAAAGCGTATCTAGGGTTGTAGTAACTCCCCCTTCGGTAGAATTTTCGACCGGCACAATGGTCAGGGTCGTCGTGCCTTCAGCGGTGGCCTGCATGGCTTTGGGGATGCTTGGGAAAGCCAATAGGTTAACCGGGCTGCTGCTATGCCGCTCTAGGTTAAGGCTATAGGCTAGGGCCGCAAGTTGGGTATAGGTGCCCTCAGGCCCTAGGTAAGCGATGGTAACGGTCATGAGGACTTGCCAATAGCGGGCTTGTTCCATAGTAGGACGAGGCCGCCGCGATCGCGCCCTCTGGCCACCGATCTCTGGCCGGCTTAAATTAACAGCTCCTTAACCGAAATGCGGCATACTCTGGGCGAACAAAGTCGGCATTGCCCAGTAATATGTAATGGGTCTTAGGCGGGGCCTAACTTGGTGGGGAGTGGCGGTGATGGTTAAGGGCGAAAAGAAGACAGACGGCGCTAAGCCGTCTAAAGTGCGAACACTAGTTACATGGGGGTCGGGAGCGTTTTTGCTTGGGGCTGCTGTGCCCTTGGCCGGCGCCCTCAGTACCGGCTTGATCAGCATTGGTAGCGTGGGGCTTGCCGCCCCCGCAGCCCTTGACCAACCCCAGGCTCTCAATGCAGGTTTTCTGACTTTAGCCGATGCCCCTGGAGTAGATGCATTTCCTACCGTGGTTAGCAGTGAGAGGTTCTGCCGTCGCCCCGTGGATCTGAATCAGGCTGGAGTCGGCAGTGCTACAGCGGGCGAAAAACTCTTTCACGGCTCGAGTCTAGCTAGCGTTGCTGCAACCCAGGTGACTGAAGCGATCGCACAGCTAGGGGCCGCACCCTGGCCCAGCATTCATCCTCTAGCAGCTGAAGCTCGGGTGCCGGTGTTGATGTACCACGATGTCCTTGACCCACCGGAAGTCTTTTTTGACCTTACCCCCGCAGACTTTGAGGCTCATCTAAAAACCATACTGGACAATGGCTTAACGCCAATTAGCCCTGACCAGCTGGTGCAGCACCTGCGTACCGGTGTGGCACTGCCCGAAAAGCCTGTGCTCATCACCTTTGATGATGGCTACCTAGGCCACTACGAGCATGTTTATCCGCTGCTGCAAAAGTATCAGGTACCAGCCACCTTTTTTGTTTTCCCCGGTAAGGTCGATGGTACCGTTGCTGGTCGCTCAACCTTGACCTGGGATCAGCTCAAGACTATGGCAGCTGACCCCTTAGTAACCATTGCCTCCCATAGCGTGACTCACCCTCCTGACCTGCGAACTCTCAGCGATGGGGATTTAGTCTACGAAGTGGTTGAGTCGAAGCGGCAGCTAGAGGCCCAACTCGGTATCCCTATTGAGTACTTTGGCTATCCCACTGGCCACTATGACGAGCGGGTTGCCCAGGCCGTAGCCGATGCCGGCTATTTAGCCGGGTTTACGATGCGCGAGAATGACGAAAAATTTGCCGGTGCCTCAGAGTCGCTGCTGGCCATCGAGCGGTTTGGTCAATCCAATCTTCAGTCGTTGCTTGAGGTGGCCTGGGGTGGCCCTACTGCGGCTGGAGTGATGCCCGTTGTCGCCGATTCCGCGTTTAATTTCGCTACTCCCATCGCTGTGCAAAAGATAGATCGAGAGGATCAGTCGTTTTCATTGATCAGCGGTGGTCATCCGGTTACTATTCACGCCAACAGTCGTTACCAGTTGCCAGAGATGCTAGCGGGCAGCAACGTTGCCGGAGCTGTTGATGGAGGCTTTTTCTCCCTCAAGTACCTGGACTCCAACGTCATGATCGGTCCGGTTCTAAGCCAAAGCACACGGCAGTTTGTGCCGGGCTATCCGGGAGAAACGCCTAAGCTTAACAGCCGACCTCTGGTGCTAATTGCTCCTAACGAGGTTCAATTTGTGCCATTTGACGCTACTCGCCACAATACGCTGGCAGGCTTAGCTCAGCAGCTACCTGGAGTTACCGATGCCTTTGTGGCGGCCGGCTGGCTAGTTAAAGATGGTCTGCCTCAGCCCGCTAGCAGTTTTGGCACTCTGTTTGACTATGATGCCCGTCGCCATCGGGCCTTTTGGGGTATAAATACCGCTGGGCAGCCAGTGGTCGGCGTGACCCACACCATGGTTGATTCAGTACAGTTGGGTGAACTGCTGCACCAGGCAGGTTTGCGCGATGCTGTCATGCTTGACTCTGGGGCCAGCACTTCGCTGGCCTATCAGGGAGATTCCCTAGTGGGCTATATTCCGCGTCCGGTACCCCATATGCTAGGACTGGTGCCCCCTGAAGCTAACGACGGTAGCCCCTGCCCTCTGGTGATAGATCCAGAGAACCCAACCACTACTAAGCGATAGAAGGTTTAAAGGTTTTGAGCCTAGAACACTGCTGTCCTAGGCCCAAAACCTTTAGCTTAAGGTTTCTTTAGCTTAAGGTTTCTATAGATCGTGTGTAATTTGAAGTCAGGTTCAGGGACTAGATAACTCCTTCTCAGATCAAACGTTGAGGCCGTTCGACTTAAAGAACTAAGCAATGGCCTAAGGCACTTGCTCATCCTGAACCCATGTTCTTGAAGCAAATAGTTCCTAAGTTTAGTTGCCGAACCCAACGTACCAAAAATAGGTTGCCATCGGGATAACGGTGGCAAGCACTAGCAAAACGATCAGAACCACTGTGCTGTTACCGCGGTTCTCGGCGGTTTCTTCGGCGGAGGCGAAGGTGCTTTCGCTGTCAAAGGAGTCGTCGAAGTTGGGTGGGCCGGGATCTGCTTGGCCGCCTAGTACGGCCCCAAGGCGATCGCTGGCGGCCAAAAACGACTGGTTGTATTTGTCGCCCTCTAGCAGGGGAAACAGCACAGTTTCCTGGGCGACGCTAGTGGCGATGTCACCGGTGAGTAGGGTCGCAGACTGATCGCCAACGCGAATGCCCACGGTTTTGGTGACTTCGTCGAGGACCAGCAAGGTTTGGTTGACTTGCTCTTCTGGGGTGGAGTACCAACGCTCAAACAGCTTATCGGTGAAGCTTTGAATGGTGTCGCCGTAGTCAAAGTGGTGGATAGTTACAAGGCGCACCTCGTTGCCGGTGGCAGCCGCCAGATCGCTGAAACGACTCGAAATTTTGTTTTCATTGATGCGGCTGATGATATTGGCTTCGTCGACCACCCAGGTAGACTCGCCCGCCGCTACAGTTGGAACTTGGAAAACGGCTACGGCCTCAGCAGGCTCAGTGAATAGCCCTAGCACGAAAAACAGGGGTAAAACCAGGCCCAAGAGCGCGCTCCAACAGACCTGAATCCAGCGGCTACGCGTTCGTTGGAAGGGGTAACTATTCATGGGCCTAAGCTACAACAACGGCTGAGCCAGAAGGAACCACCTGGGTTCTACCCTGACCTATTAACCAATATACGGGGCTAAGAGCCCTGAGGGAACTAGGTCGGTTTGTTTGCCCCTTAGAGGTCAGTCAACTGGAGAGTGCATTCTTAGGCTGAGGGCAAATTGCGTAGCCGAATTAGCTGCCGCCGCATCAGTGGTGATGCTTCGAGTTCGGCAACCTCGGCAACCTCTACCTGGGCGTCAAGCTGCTCAACGAACTCGTCGCTGCCGTAGGAAAAGGCATCGATCAGCTGGTCTAGCAGGTGCTCACGATCGGCCATGACGTGGCTTTCTTCTAAAATACGAAACTTGAGAGTGATGGCGCACTCATAAACGCCAACCTGAGGCTCAACCGACGGACGGGGTGCAGACGTAGCCATAGTCAAATATGTACTCCCTGAATAAGCATGAAAGGAGTCATCAAAGGAGACTGGGGGCTAGGGTATTTGTCCTGCTGAGGGCTGGCAGGGGCATCGAAGCGTTGTAGGCTGTGGAAGATTTCACAGTCGGTAGCGGTGATGCAATCCCTATTGATGACGATGAGGTGGCTTTGAGCCAAAGCGATGTTGCCTGTTGCTAGGCAGCGATCGCACAGATTGAACCACCTGATATCATCAAACCAAAAAAACTAGCTAACACTGGCTTTTCCAGCCCGTTTTTACAGGATTGATACAGTTTTGTGAGGCCAAGATTAATAGTATTGAAACTTGTCCGTACATTTTCAGAAGAGGTTCATTTTTTTATACTTTAAGCCCGTCTTGATGTTGTAATTGGTTGCATTTTAACGGCTTTCTTAGAAATAAGTTTTCGCCTAAATGACTGTTTTATGGTCACTTCAGCTCTTTTAAGAAGGGCAAGAAACTAAGATCGGACGGATTGACAATGCTGTTTAAAGGCACATTGGATATTCAGTGATTGGTAGTGAAGTCGTGTCTATGGCTAGAGCTGCGATCGCATTAAATGAACGTCAACACGACCAAAGCTCCGTAAACTACTGAGTAAGGTAAGTGCCATAGCGAACTGCCAAAATGCGTGATTCTCTGATTCAAGCCTATCTGCCGCTGATCATTTGGGTGGGGCTGGGGGCTGGGCTGGGCCGATTTTTGCCGGCGGCATTACCTCGATTGCTAGGACGAGGGTTGTACTGGGTTGGCATTCCCCTCGAAATTTTTGCCCTGGCGCGTCAGACCCACTTTGCGGAAGATACAGGTCTAGCACCCATGTATACCGTTGTTTCGCTAGGGTTAGGGCTGGGGCTGGGGCTGGCGGGGCTAGCGGTGGTGCGATCGCTGACCGCTACCATCCTGGTTGAAGCTGTCACCGAATTAGGGGTTACCCCAGGGCCAGAGCTGCTGTCCCCAAATCAGGTGGTGGACTTGCCGCTGTGGTCCGACACCGCAACGATGACCTGGGTCGATAAACCCCGTCACGGCAGCTTTGTGCTGGCCACGATGTTAGGCAATACGGGGTTTGTCGGGCTAGCCATTGTGCCTACCCTAGTCAGTGGCCCTTACCTAAGCTGGGCTGTGTTCTACAGTGTGACCCAAAACGTGGTTGGCACCTATGGGCTAGGAGTGTTTCTAGCTAGCTGGTTTGGTCGC
The DNA here is from genome assembly GCA_019359285.1 of Nodosilinea sp. WJT8-NPBG4. Taxonomy (GTDB): domain Bacteria; phylum Cyanobacteriota; class Cyanobacteriia; order Phormidesmidales; family Phormidesmidaceae; genus Nodosilinea. The sequence goes on along the minus strand of JAHHHQ010000054.1, from coordinate 6,781 downwards.
GGTGCCCATGCCCAGTCGCGTTGGCAGCAGTTGCGTGACGTGGTGACCGTGCCGTCGCTGTGGGCCTTTGGATTAGGCTCAGTCTCCCAGGTTTGGGCCTGGCCGCCCCTGATTGACGATGCTTTACATAAGTCGGTATGGCTGGTGATTCCGGTGGCGCTGGTGCTGATGGGTTTGCGGCTGAGCCAGCTACAGGGGTGGAGCAGTCTACATCCAGCGCTGGTGCCAGCGATTCTTAAGGTACTGGTGCTGCCTGCAATGGTAGGGGCTGTGACCTTGGGCGCAGGGCTACCTAGGGATGCGGTGCTAGTGCTGGTACTGATGTCAGGAATGCCGAGCGCGTTTGCCGGACTAATTCTGGCTGAAGAGTACGACCTTGACCGAGAACTGGCGGCAGCTAGCATTGCCCTGTCTACAGGAGGTTTGCTGCTCACTATTCCGCTTTGGCTTCTGGTTTTTGGCTAGGGATCCCGTGACCCCCAAAACTCATACACCTGAGTTCGCGTGGAGGTTGAGGGCCAGTGGGGCGAGATCTGAGTAATTTGATTAGGGAAACCGAGTTTTCGGAGTTTAGCTTAGCTTTACCAAATTTTTAGACTTTACCCCTATTCTGGTGGAAAATCATTTCCCCGGGGGCGCTATGTCTAATCCCTTTCGGCAGCTCAAGGATACGTTTAAGGCGATTGGCTCTAAACCCACTACTCCCGAAGGATCGGCAACCGCTAAAGCGTCTCTACAGGAATGGCTGGAGGCTAACGCCGACGCATTGCGGCAGCGGCGCAAGCAGGGGGAGGTTAACGGCACCATGATGCAGTACTTCCACTGGTATACCGCCGCGGACGGTAGTCACTGGAATCGGGTCAAGGAGGAGGCCGAGGCTCTCGCCAATACTGGCATTACTGCTCTATGGCTGCCGCCTGCTTACAAGGGCATTGGCGGGGGTTGCGATGTCGGCTATGGAGTCTACGACCTGTTTGACCTGGGGGAATTTGACCAACAGGGCACAGTGCGGACGAAGTACGGCACTAAGGATGAGTATGTTGCGGCGATCAAAGCCTGTCGCGATTTGGGGATTAACATCTACGCCGATGTGGTGTTCAACCACAAAATGGCGGCCGATAGTGAAGAGGAATTTAACTCGATTCCGATGGATCCGGGTAATCGCCACCGTTCCCTAGGGGACATGCGCAAGATCAAATCGTGGACAGGGTTTACCTTTCCTGGGCGGGGCGATAAATACTCGAGCATGAAGTGGCATTGGTATCACTTTGATGGCGTTGACTACAACAGCTACGAACCCAACTACAAAGCCGTATGGCTGGTTGAGGGCAAGTCCTTTGAAGACAAGGTGAGTTGGGAACTCGGCAGCTTTGACTACCTAATGGGCTGTGATCTGGACATTGACCATCCTGAGGTGAGCGGCGAGTTGAAGTACTGGGGCGAGTGGATGCTCGACCACATTGGGGTAGACGGGTTTCGCATAGACGCTATCAAACATATCTGTGGTGACTTCTTTGTGGATTGGCTGGCCCACTTAGAAAACTATGCCCAGCGGGATCTGTTTTGTGTGGGCGAATATTGGACCTACGACATGGGAGCGCTGAGCTGGTATGCCGGCAACTCTGGCGGGCAGCTCGACCTATTTGACGCGCCGCTACACCACAACTTTTATAAGGCTAGTAGGGCCGGCAACAACTACGACCTGCGCACCATCTTTGACAACACCGTGGTTAAAGAGATGCCGCTGCTGGCTGTCACCCTGGTCGAAAATCACGATACCCAGCCCCTGCAAGCACTAGAATCGGTGGTAGAGGCTTGGTTCAAGCCCCTAGCCTACGCGCTGATTTTGCTGCGAAGCGAAGGCTATCCCTGTATTTTCTACTGCGACTATTACGGGGCTCACTATGTAGATAAGGGCCGCGATGGCAACGAGTACGAAATCTGGATGGACTCCCATCGGGAGATTTTGGACCGGCTGCTGATCGGCCGCAAGCACTTTGCTTACGGCCCTCAGTATGACTATTTTGACCATCCCAACGTGGTGGGCTGGACTCGCCTTGGCTCTGAGGGTCACCCCCACGCTATGGCGGTGCTGTTGAGCAATGGGTCAGAGGGTACCAAATGGATGGAAGTGGGTAAGCCCAACACGACGTTCTACGACTTGACTGGGCATGTTTCTCAAACTATCACTACCAATGGCGACGGCTGGGCTGAGTTTCGCTGCAATGGTGGGTCGGTGTCGGTGTGGGTAGAGGAGCACCCCGTGCTGAGTTCTCTCTAGGGACTGCTGCCGGGTTAAGAGGGGCGATTGCCCTAAAACCCCTAAGACCACAGCACTCGCTTTGCGATCGCGTTGACTAAAGCCCATCTATCTATAGTCCTAACAGACAAGTTCAGGACCCTAGCCAACAATTTTTTCTCCGGTTAAACAAAAAGATTGCTTTAACTTGCTGACTGTGCTTCGCCATCGCGGGATAGAATTTTATGCCGCGAAAAGTTAAGCTGTGTAACGCCCGCTCAATTTTTTTGGAAGCAGCTGGGCGTTCGTTTCTATGGTTAAATTGGTACTTTCGTGCAAGTAGATCGTGTTCCTCCAGGAGCTACAGACGCAGAATTTTCGGCCTACGTTCGCTCAGCCCAGGAGCTAGACTTTACCCTTCAAGATCTCAAAGCGGCAATTCCGGCCCGTTGTTTTCAGCCTTCCGTGCTTAAGTCGCTGGCCTACTTCTTTTTAGATTTGGGGATCATCGCGGCACTGTATGCCGTTGCCCACGCCGTCAATTCTTGGCTGTTTTTCCCAGTATTCTGGCTGGCTCAGGGCACCATGTTCTGGGCTCTTTTTGTGGTCGGTCACGACTGCGGCCACGGCTCGTTTTCTCGCTACAAGTGGCTCAACAACCTGGTTGGTCACCTGTCCCACACGCCCATTCTGGTGCCTTACCACGGCTGGCGAATTAGCCACCGCACCCATCACGCCAACACCGGCAACATCGACACTGATGAAAGCTGGTACCCAATAGATGAGTCAACCTATCAAGCGATGCCCAAAGCGCAAAAGATGGTGCGTTTCTACGGAGCGTTGTTTGCCTATCCGTTCTATCTGTTCTTTCGGTCGTCGGGGCGTAGTGGCTCTCACTTCATGCCCAACAGTCCGCTGTTTCGCCCCTCGGAGCGGCGTGATGTGCTGGTGAGCACTTTCTGCTGGTCGGCCATGGTCGTGTTTTTGGCGTGGGTCGGGTTAACCCAGGGGCTATTGTTTTTGGCGACCTACTACATAGCTCCCTACCTGGTGTTTATCGTGTGGCTTGATCTGGTGACGTTCTTGCACCACACCGAGCCGGATATTCCCTGGTATCGCGGGGATGAGTGGTATTTTCTCAAGGGGGCGCTGTCGACCATTGACCGTGACTATGGGTTCATCAACCCCATTCATCACAACATTGGCACCCATGTGGCCCACCACATTTTCTTGGGTATTCCTCACTATCACCTGAAGACAGCAACAGAGGCCATCAAGCCAATTTTGGGCAATTATTACCGTCGCTCTGAGGAGCCGGTGTGGAAAAGCTTTGCCCGATCGTTTTGGGCCTGCCACTATGTGGCGGACCAAGGGGCGAAGGTCTACTACCAACCCCACCCTAGCTACCGCCAGTAACCGGTTGCCGATGTCCGTTGCATCACAGACGGGGGGCTTCGGTAGTCTATAGACTGAAATGGGCAGTTTAGAATCAGCGCGGTTCTAGGCTGCCCATTGTGGTGTTTGGACAGGGCGGAAGATATGGTTTAGCAACCCCACGGCAATAGTGTTGATGATGACTCAGCCCCTGATTTCAGCCATTATTTGCACCCATAACCGGGCTCGTTACCTAGGGGCAGCGATCGCCAGCCTGCTGGAGCAAACCTATGCCGTCTACGAAATTATTGTGGTGGACAACGCCTCAACGGATGACACCAGAGCGGTGGTAGAAACCTACTTGCCCCATCCAGCGTTAACCTACGTGTACGAGAGCACCTTGGGGCTGTCAGCGGCGCGCAATCGAGGTGCGACGATCGCCCGTGGCACCATTCTCGCCTACCTCGACGACGATGCCGAAGCCTCTCCCCACTGGCTGGTCGCCCTAGCGGCGGCCTTTGAGCAGCACCCTAAGGCGGCGATCGCGGGTGGCTACGTCAGCCTAATCTGGCCGCAGGATATGGCTCCGCCTCGCTGGCTGTCGTCCACGCTGTCTGAGAGCCTAGGGGCCTACGATTTAGGGACAACGACGCGACTCATCACTAACCCAGGTCAAACCCCCCGAGGGCTCAACTACGGCGTCAAAAAAAGCTTTCTAGAGGCTGTGGGTGGCTTTGACCCGCAGCTCGGTCGAGTGGGCAAAAACCTGCTCTCAAATGAAGAACTGCACCTGACTCAGCTGGCCCTGACCGCTGGGCATGAGGTTTTGTTTGTGCCCCAGGCGCAGGTGGCCCACAACGTGGCTCCCGAGCGGCTGCGTCAGGGCTGGTTTTTGCGCCGCAGCTGGTGGCAGGGCATCAGCGAATGCTACCGCGAGCAGCTGAGCCATACCCTAACCCTAGAGCGGGTGCGGGTGCGCAGCCTGTGTCTGCTGCGGGGGGTGGTCAAGGCTGGGCGCTACTGGTCTGACCCAGCGCTGCGGTTTGAAAATTTGGTCTACGCCTACGGGCAGTTGGCCTACGTGGTCAGCGGTCTGCGCCACCTATGGCCTCGCCCTAGGGCGAAGGTCTGCCTCTAAGCACCGCCCGGCGTTTGTTGAGTAAATCCCTCGTGTAATGGAATTCACCATGGCTAAGACGACCCCCAAAGTCCCCATTTCTGTGCTGATTCCGGCTAAGGATGAGGAGCAAAATCTACCCGCCTGTCTGGCCAGCCTGGAGCGGGCGGCGGAGATTTTTGTCGTGGATTCGCAGAGCAGCGATCGCAGCATTGAGATCGCCACCGCTGCTGGGGCCAAGGTGGTGCAGTTTGACTTCAACGGCCACTGGCCCAAAAAGAAAAACTGGGCCTTAGACAACTTGCCCTTTAGCCACGAGTGGGTGCTCATTGTCGACTGTGACGAGCGCATTACCCCAGAACTGTGGGACGAAATTGCCACCGCCATTGAGCAGAGCGATTTTGACGGTTACTACCTCAACCGTCGGGTATTCTTTCTTGGCACCTGGATTCGCCACGGTGGTAAATACCCCGACTGGAATCTGCGCCTGTTTCGCCACCAAAAGGGCCGCTACGAAAATCTGCAAACCGCCGATATTCCCAACACGGGCGATAACGAAGTGCACGAGCACGTGATGATCGAGGGGGCCATAGGCTACCTGAAGCAGGACATGCTCCACGAAGACTTTCGCGACCTGTACCACTGGCTAGCCCGCCACAACCGCTACTCCAACTGGGAGGCCCAGGTCTACTACAACCTGCTCACCGGCATGGGTGACGGCGGCACCATCGGCGCAAATCTGTTTGGCGATGCGGTGCAGCGTAAGCGGTTTCTCAAGAAAATTTGGGTGCGGCTGCCCTTTAAACCGCTGCTGCGGTTTGTGCTGTTCTATGTGCTGCGGCTAGGCTTTTTAGACGGGCGAGCGGGCTATATCTATGGGCGACTGCTGAGCCAGTATGAGTACCAGATTGGGGTAAAACTGTTCGAGCTGAGGCAATTTGGTGGACAGCTCAATGTCACCTCCAAAGAAAATGCGGCTCTGCCACAGCCAGCGGTTCAGCCATCGATTATTTCGGTAGAATCAGCCCCTTAAGACTTCTTGATGTCGGCTGATTATGACGGTTCCCCCTGATTTTAATTCCAGCCCTTTAGAGCCTGCCGTTGACCCTCGCCCTTGGGTGCGGCTCGATGCCTACGACCAGTCGTGGTACAAACCGGGGCGATCGAAGGTCGTCATTCTGCTGTGGTGGCTGTTGCAGGCGGTGGTATTTCCCCTCACGCCCCACGCGTCCCACGGGCCGAGGCGCTGGCTGCTGCGCCAGTTTGGAGCCACTGTTGGACAGGGTGTGGTGATTCGCCCCACCGCTCGGTTCACCTATCCGTGGAATGTGAGTATTGGCGACCACAGCTGGATTGGGGATGATGTAGTGCTCTATAGCCTGGCCCAGATCACCATTGGCCAGCATTGTGTAATCTCGCAAAAAAGCTACCTATGCACCGGTAGCCACGACATTCACGACCCTCGCTTTGGCTTGATAGTTGCGCCAGTAACCGTTGAGAACGGCGCTTGGGTGGCGACCGACTGCTTTGTGGCCCCTGGGGTGACAGTGGGGGCCAACAGCGTGGTGGGAGCACGCAGCGGCGTATTGAAGTCGTTGCCGTCGGGGCAAATCTGCTACGGTAACCCCTGCCGCGCTGTAGCACCGCGTCAGATGGTGAGTGACTAGGGCTGAAGTTGGCCCCGTTATTGCCTACCTCTGCTGTCGAATTGGGTCTAAATAACTGTCGGTGAACGTAGGCAGGAGTGGGGTTATTCGCCTACATCCTGACGGCCTAAAAGGGATATCTTGTTGCATCTCTGAAGTTAATCTTGGAATCGAGTCGATGTTTTCAGAACCTGAGTTCGACAGCTAAAAAGCAGCTTGTGGCAAGGCTTTAAGCTCAAAATCTGGAATACCCAACGAGGGCTTATCGGGATGGTAGGCGTAGGCAATCAGGCCCGAGACCGGATTGACGAGGAAATTGAAGGGACTGCGGTGCCGCGAATGCTCGATTTGGCAGAGGTTTTTGAGCTGGTCATTGACCGTCTCGATAATTGGGCGTTTGCGCAG
>JAHHHQ010000053.1 GCA_019359285.1 Nodosilinea sp. WJT8-NPBG4 | reverse complement strand
AGAAATGCTGGGGTTGGTTAAAAAGCCGAATTCGAAAACTCCTTCCCCATGACGACGGCTTGCGCGTTGCCATGGAGTCAATCCTCAAACAAGCAGTGTCCTAACCTAAGTGGCTTTAGCTATACAATCCCAGCGTAAAAGTCCAGACTCAGGCGAGTAGAGCCCTACAATGAGCTTGGCCAGAGTTGATTTTCCGCTGCCGTTGCCCCCCACAATAAACACCAGTTCTCCTGGCTGAAAGGCCAGACTAATTGGGCCGAGGGTAAACTGTCCCTCGCGCTCGGTGTGGTAGGTATGAGTAATATCTACCATCTCGATATGCTGCTGAAACGCTCTAGAAGGGTGCCCGTTTGAGTTGACTAGTTCAGGCTGATTGGCTAGCGTTAACCCTAGTTCTTCAATCTTTTTGAGGGCTACGCTGCCCCGGCTTAGCGCTGGTAGCACCGTAATAATACTTTCAATCGGTCTGGCCAAATAGGTGATCGTGAGAGCATAGGCTGACAGAATGGGTGTAGTGATATCAGTAAAGCGGGGCAATCCAAAAACAAGCACTCCCAAAATACCAAAGAACAGCAGGCTGCTGAAGTTTAAGGTGACGGCCGCAATGCTTTCCGCCTGAATTTCGTAATCGCGAAACGTGGCGGCGGTGGTGTGCAAATCTTCATGGAGAAAGGCATTGCGGCGAGAGGTGTGCAGCTTTAGCTCTTTAATGCCGTCAGTAATAGTGCGAAAGTGCTTAAACAATAAATCTTGCTGATTGCGAGCCAGTCTTAGCAGGGCATACACCCGATTGAGCATGAGCTGAACGATCGCGATCGTGACCGCAATCACCACTAAAATCGTCAAAAATACCTCAAAGGAAAGCCAGGCTAAATAACCCAGGCAGCCAACCACCAGCGCTGCATTGACGCACAGAAAAGGAATATTGATGACCGTATTAGAAATCGCCTCAATGTCGTCGGTTAGCGAGGCCAAGATGCGATTGGCTCCCAGTTGTTCTAGCTGGCGCAGTGGGCAGGCCAAAATCCACTGGCTCAGCTGCAACCGCATTTTGTAAACTGCCTGTTGAGACAACCGCGCCAGCAAAATCTGTGAGCTACTCCCCGCAATTAGGGTCAGAATGGCCAACCCAGTAAACCCCTGCAGAAGCTGATTTGTATTCTGAACCGGGTCGCTAATCGCCGCGTTAACGGAGGCCAGCATGAGAGCACTTCCTATGCCGCTCAGCCCACCAGCAAAAACGGCGATCGCAACCGTAAGCCAGGACGAACGAAGCAAAAACGTGATTAGCTGCATTGGTCTTGCTGGAGGTCGTAGATTCAGTTAACTCTCGCTGGCAGCCCTGGGGTTCATCCTTAAATACCACCTACAAAGCGCCCTGGGCTGAAACAGTTGTGGGGGTCAAACTGAGCTTTGATCGCTTGCATGACACTCAAGGCATTGCCGCTGTAGCCCCACACATCCACTGATTTTTTGAGGGAGAGAGGTGCTTCGAGCAGGGTGAAATAGCCCTGGTTGGTGGTGCAGCCCCTGCGCAATTTCTCCACCATATCCGCCGTAGCCACTGCCAGGCGCACCGTGCCAATGCCGCTGCCCCCATGGATGCGCGCCAGGCTACCCGAGGGCAGTTGGTCGAGCCAGGCCATCACCTTGGCTGGAGGTAGACCCACCTTCGCCACGATCGCCTCGTTCTGTTCCTCAGACATAGGGAAGAGAGCTGCACCGACCCCTGCCCAAACTTGCTCATCCTCCGCGCCCTGCAACACCTGGGCCGATAGTGCTGGCTCCACCATGGCCAAGAGCGCCTCAACCTGTTCGTCTACTCCCGGCGCAATGGACTGAAATCGCGCTATCAGGGCGAATCCCTCGTAGCCCAAATGGTTGGCTAGGGCAGGGGATAGAATATCGAGGGCTGCCGGGGTCAGCGGCGACAGGCGCAGGGCAGTCACCAGGGCTTCCATTTCCTCGACCGCCCCAGTGACCACCACGGTTTTCGAGGCATCTTGTCCTGGATAGAGACGAAAGGTGAGCTGGGAAATAATCCCCAGGGTGCCGTAGGAGCCGGTTAGCAGCTTCATCAAGTCGTAGCCCGCGACATTTTTGACCACGCGCCCACCTGCCTTGGCGATCGCCCCATCAAAGCGCACAAAGGAAATGCCGATCAGCAGATCTCGCAGGCCACCATAGCGCTGGCGTAGGCTGCCGGTATCGGCGGTAGCCACAATTCCCCCTAACGTCGCCTGCTCTGAATAGGCAGGGTCCACGGCGAGAAACTGGTTGTGCTGAGCCAGCCTAGGAGCCAAATCCGCTAGTTTTGCGCCCGCCTGGGCGGTGAGGGTCATATCCCCCACCGCATGGTCAATCACTTGGTCAAGGCGGGCCGTGCTGACGATTAAATCGACCCCTGCCCCAACACCGCCCCAGGACAGTTTGCTGCCGCTGCCGCAGGGTATTACCCGCCAGGAATGTTCCCAAGCACAGGCCATGACCGCCGAGAGCTCCGCTTCGGTGGCTGGATAAACGACGGCTGCTGGCGTTAGGTAGTCTGGCAGATGGAGAGATGCGGGGGGGAGAATGCGATCGCGCTCAACCACCTCCCCCAAAGTTTCAGCAACGTTGGCCATACCCTAGTCGATGCTGATGGGGGTGGGGCCATTGGCGGAACTGGCAGCGGGAGGCACGTTGGTGCGGGCGGTGCGAAACTCGGCATAAAGGCGATCGCGCCAGTCAAAGAAGGCTTTGTATTCCGGCACATCGGCAATGCCGGGGACTCCCTTGCCGCCAATGCCCTCGGGCAACTCCACATACTGGGCCGTGGGAAATTTGAGGTACATGGTGGCGGCGGCCACGGCGAAGTCAGCTAGGGTGGGCTGGTCGCCTAGCAGATAGGGGCTGTTTTGTAGCATCAGCACCAGGGCTTCGAGATCCCGACGCAGGCCAGCGGTGGCCACTTTGATATCGTCGGGGCCAAAGCCGATGCCCGTACCCACTAGATTCAGCAGGTCGCCAGGTAGAGCACCCACCAGGCTGCGCAGCGGCGCCGGGGTAAAGCTGGGCAACAGCGCCGTCCGAAAGTTGGGATGCTGCTTAAAGGCACCGACCATAACGACGCGGGCTTTGGGGACGATCGCCTCGTCGGCCCAGCTTTCTAGCGCTAGGCACAGGCCCTTTTGCTTGGGCTCGGTGGGAAGGAGGGGGCGAGCGGAATAGGCTTTTTCAAGGTGCAGGGCGATCGCAGTGGAATCGGGAATCACCTGCTCACCGTCTTTGAGCACGGGCACCTGACGCTGGCCCGATAGCTGAAACACTTCGACTTGGCCCACGCCGGGAGTGACTTCGACCTTGTGATAGGGCACCTGCTTATAGTCGAGAATCAGGCGAATTTTTTCGGCGAAAGAGGAGGCTTCAAACTGGTACAGCTCTAGCATGGAAATCCTTATTGGCCAGGTTCTTCAGAGGGCGGAGTGGGCACTGGTAAACCCGGTAACACTGTATCGCTATTTGCAGGCGCTGCACAGGCGGAATTAGTCGGTGGCTGGGTGGTGACAGTGACGGTTTCAAAGCCTGCAGTGGCCAGAAGTTGTCCGACTGTGACTTCGGCACGACGGTTGGCTTCGGCCAGCAGATTTTCCTGGCAGGCAGCCTCTTCAATCTTGACCAGCGCCTCCTGCTGAGCTTTTTCTTGCAGCTCGGGGGCGGTATCTGGGCCAAGGCCCAAAAAGCCGCGGCTGTAGTCAAAGACGTTTGATTTGCTGAGATCGATTTTGCTGTCGAGAATCTTGGGCGGCGGTAGGGTGATCTGAATTGAATTATCCCCACTCACCTGGACGTTGGCAGCGGTGAGTTCGGCCAGGTCAACCCCGGCCCGCACCTCGCCGTAGGCAATGTAGAGCAGGTTGGTGGAGCCGATCACGTAGCCCGCCAGGGTGCGATCGCTCTTGGTGGGCACCACCGCTTCCATAGCAAAAATTGCCGTGGTCAGTTCGCTGGCCCCCCGCAGCTGTTGAACAACCACGGAACGCACATCCACCTGCGGCTCTGCCGTGGCCGGGGTGAGCATGATGCGCGCCCCTTCGAGAAAGCGATCGCCCGATCGCCAAAAGCCCACCCCAGCGGCAATGCCCACCAGCACCGCACCACCAAGCAGCGCATTGGAGAGCGATCGCACCCACCGAAAGGGGGTACGACGCGGCGGCACCGGCGCAGGCCAGCGTTCCTGCTGAGCTGGGGCGCTAGGGTCTACGTAGCGCGGCGGCAGCGGATCGGGCAGCTTGCGATCGGGAGGAGCAGGGCGCATGGCAATGGGTGGTGGGCGGGTGAACTCAACCAGTTTGATTGTACTGCACACCTGATTGGCTGCCCTTGGTTCATTGCGGCGGCGCAAAGGCGAACAGTTTACAGCAAGAGTAATGGTTGAAGACCGGCCTGTTAGGGCGATCGCACCGCGAAAGCCCCTACCGAGATCGTCAAGAGGTCGCTAGCCGAAGATTAGCGATTACCGGCAGCTCTAGCAGAAAATTTGCGTTGAGGAGTCGCTCCGAAAAAAAGAGAATCTCCAAATTCTCCACCTCCCCCGATACCGGATTGAGGCGGGCGATCATCTCGTCGCCAATTTCTTCCGACTCCTGCTCAGCATAGGGTGCGCACTTATTAATGTAGAGAATATCGCCCACCTGGTCGTATTGAAAAACTAGCTTTTCTGCCATAGGGTCTTTCCTCCCACTAATTTACGAGCGGTATATGCTGTGATCACCCAATGCCTAGATGGCTCGACATCGCTAACAGTCACAACCACCATGTAGCGACCAGTGCGAATCGAGTCAAACCACTTGGAGAATAGCAAGGCGGTAGGGTCGCGATCGCTGCCTCGTACTAAGTCAGGGGTCTCTAGAGTATCGGCTAGCTGCTCCAGGTAGTCAGGCAACGTACCCGGATGACTCGCTGTGATGTGGGCTTCCCGCTCACCTGACAGTTCTACGGTAGCCCCGAAGTATGGACAGTCAAATAAGCGAGTCATGGATCTATCGTAGCCTTTGCCCTTATCGAGGGTAATGGGTCCTGGCGGTGAGCACCTCGTACAGTCCCCAGATTGCCATGGGGCGCATGTAGTGGCAGGCGCGGTAGGTGCCCAAGGCGGTGATTGCTTCGGGAGTGCGAAATTGCAGGCCGTAGGCGTAGATTTGGTGGATGACGGATTCGGCGATCGCCATTGCTTCTTCCGTCTTCCCCATCTGGGCAAAGAACGCCGCTAGGCCAAAGTTAATGCCGATCCACACTTCCTGCTGGTGGGTGCTGTCGGGGTCTTCGGGGGAGCCATCCGGCAACACGCCGTTCGCTGCCCCGACCGCCATTTTCAGCGGCGCGGCGCTAAAGTTTCCCAGTTGCGCTCCCTCAAACTTCTGTTGGGGCGGCCGTTCCTGGCTTTGCACCACCTGGTTAAATTTCACAAAGCAGGCGTCGTAGATGGCATCAAGGGCCGACAGGGTAAACTCATCTTCCACTAGGTCGGGCAGGCCCAAGTGGCGCACCATAAACTGGCCGCAGAGCTGATCAGCCATCACCACATCGGAGCCGCTGCCCGTATCTAGTCGGTAGTAGCGCCCGTTCCACAGTTTTGGGTGGTAGGCCTTGAGGCCGTTGTCTAGCCAGCGGCGGTACTGACTAAGCAGAATTGGGGTGTTGCCGGGAGCCAGCCCGTTGGCAGTGAGGATATCGGCGATCGCGATCGCCGCTTCCATTGCCCCCAGCCACAGCCCACCGCAGTAGCCGCTAATCCCCTTGAGCTGCCAGTCGTCGAAGGTCTGGTCGGGGGCTCCCTCGTTTTCGGGAATGCCGTCGCCATCGCGATCGAACTGCTTCAGGTATTGCAGGGTGTCGACCACGGCAGGCCAGCAGTCTTTGAGAAAGGCTACATCCGTCGCGCCCGTGAACTGGTAGGCGCGGTAGACCTGGAGCACAAAGTCGCTGCCCAGGTCTTTCCACAGGTTGCAGTCTTGGTAGCTGGTGTAGTTGGTCTGTTCCCAGGGGTACTCGTTGGGGGCACCCAGGTCGTGGGGCGTTGCGCCCTTGAGCTTGCGCACTGCCGGGGGTTGCTCTAGCCCCTCGGTGACGTAGTAGCCAATGATCCGCCGCCGCTCGTCTTGGGCGGGGATGGCGCGGGCGAAGGCGCGCAGCACGGCTTTCTCTAGCTCGGGCCACAGCAGCAGGGTGGCAAAACCACCGTAGAGGCGTACGTCCAGGCTTTCGTACCAGCGGTAGTCGATGCACTCTAGCACCGCAAACTGGCCCACGGGGTCGGCCTCGGTGGCGGCGCTCCACAGGGTGCCACCGCTAGCCAAGTCGTACAGCTCGTTGAACAGCGCCATTTTGAACCAGTCGGGCAGGTCGGGCCGCTCGAGAATCGGCTGCTGCCAGGCGATAATTTGCTGCTGCCAGGTCTTGTATTCGGTCAGGGCATCGAAGGCAATCGCCCTGGCATTCCGTCCGCTGGTGCCGAAGAAGTCGGTATAGCGGCGGTAGTTGTTTACCCCAGCGGCGAATTCTGTGACGGGCAAATCCCACGCTAGGGCGACGGGGATTTGGCGGGTTTCGCCAGGTTGCAGGGTGAAGCGTAGGGCGATCGCACAGCCGATCTGCTCTCCTTCCTCGGCTGGAGAGGTGTCCAGCAAATTCATCAGCCGCCCCAGTTTGGCGAACGAATTCCACAGGTCGCGCCCGTCGCCTACTGGGTTCCAGCGCAGATCATAGGAAACTTCCACACCGGGGTCGTCCAGCGCGGCGATGCACCACTGGCCGTCGCCTTCCTTCGGTTCCCCGTCCCAGGCCCCATCCATCACCAGGGCCTTAAGGCCGTCGGCATTGATGAATTGATTAAAATTGCCGGTGCTCTTGCCCAAGGCAGGCACGTAGTCGTAGTAGGGGCTGCCATCATCGCGCAGCAACACCTCGGGGGATTTTTGCGTATTGGTGAACCAGCCCACCATATTTTGCCAACTCACCATGATGCTCAAGGTGATGGGGGTAGTGGTTGGGTTGTGGGCCGTCCACTCAAAGGCGACCACTGGATAGCTGGCTTCTTGATAGTTGTCGGGCCAGATGGGCGAAATCTGTTCGCAGGTAATCTGGGCGCGGAACACGTTCTCGTAGCGGTACCAGCTACGGGGATAGAGGGCGTGGTAGCTGCCCGTGGCGCGGGCTTTGGTAGATGCGGGGTACCACGACCACGACGATAGAATGCCATCCTCGGGAGACTGGGTGCTGAGGGCATAGGCCTGGGTTCTGCCGCCCCCCTGCTCCCAAAGGCTGAATTGGCACCCCGGAAAGCTTTGGAACACGTGCTCGCCGCCATCCATGTGCCAGAGGTTAAAGTCGCCATTGGGCGATCGCCCCACACAGCCCGCCCCCAGCCCGCCCAGGGGTGCCCCATGGTCGGGGCCATCGTCGAGGTTGCTGGCGTAGCGCACGATGTAGTGGTGGTCCCACGGCTGGCCGATCGGTCGCTGCCACGCCTGGGACGGAATCTGGGGGAGGGATGGGGTTTCAGTCATCCCAAAATATTACCGGAGAGGGTTAGTTTATAGGACGTCACCAGGCTCTCCCTGATTTGAACTTGGCGCCGAATGAGGTCAGCGATCGCAACCTCGCTGACGGCACCAGGCAAAGGGAGTGGGTGATTGGGCATAATCCCCATTCATCAAAGTGAATGGCTTAAAGCCAGCCTGCCCCCAATTTCGTCACCAATTCCTCACTCCTAGGGGCACTCAAGTCCCAAACCCGAGCTAGATCCCTTTAGAATTGGGGTGCTTGAGAGGCGATGGAAACGTCTCCTACGGCGTCAAGCCCGCCCTTCACAAACTTTGGATAGGTCAACCTTGCCCCTCACCCACAATCCCCCCGCTACGCTCGATCTCAACTTTGTCCGGCAGCAGTTCCCTTCTTTGGCGGGCGACTGGGTCTTTTTTGACAACGCTGGCGGCTCGCAGATTCTGAAGCCCGTGGTGGATCGCATCACCGCATTTCTCTACGAGTCGAACGTGCAGCTGGGGGCCAGCTACGCTGTGTCGCAGTTGGCAACGGAGCGAGTGACGGCGGGGTCCAAGGCTATGGCCACGCTAATCAACGCTGACGACCCAGCGGAGGTGGTGCTCGGCCCCAGCACCTCCGCGCTTTTGCGCATGCTGGCCCAATGCTTTCGCCCAACCCTCGAACCCGGCGATGAAATTATTGTCACCAACGCCGACCACGAGGCCAACATTAGCCCTTGGATGGAGCTAGAGCGCGAGGGCGTTGTTGTCAAAACCTGGCGGGTAAACCCCACCACCTTTGAGCTCGATCTGGCCGATCTGGAGACTTTGCTAACACCAAAGACTCGCTTAGTGGCCGTCACCCACACGTCGAATGTCTTAGGCAGCATTCATCCAGTGCGGGCGATCGCCGATCTCGTCCACGCCCACGGCGCGCTGCTCTGCGTCGATGGAGTCGCCTTTGCCCCCCACCGCCGCGTCGATGTGCAAGCCCTAGATGTCGATTTCTACACCTTCAGCCTCTATAAGGTGTATGGTCCGCACATGGCGCTGCTCTACGGCAAAAAAGAGCTGCTGCTGGCCCTGCCCGGCTACAACCACTACTTCATCGACGACACAGCAATCCCCTACAAATTTCAGCCCGGGGGCAGCAGCTACGAGCTGAGCTACAGCCTCACGGCCATCACTGACTATTTTGAAGCCCTGGCCCAGCACCACGGCCAGCCTGGCGAAGCAGACCCTATTGGTCAAGCCTTTGACCTGATTCAGCAGCACGAGGGAATGCTCAACGAACGGCTGCTCTCGTTTCTGCACAGTCGGCCTAAGGTGCGCATTATCGGTCGAGACACCGCTGACCCGACGGAGCGCGTGTCAACCATTTCGTTTGTGGTGGAGGGGGTGAGCAGCGACCAGATTCCGCCCCGGCTCGATGCCCACAACATTGGCATTCGCTACGGCCACTTCTACGCGCTGCGGTTGATCGAAGATTTGGGGTTGTTGCCTCAGCAGGGCGTGGTACGCGTCAGCATGGTGCACTACAACACGCTTGAGGAATGCGATCGCCTGATTGAGAAACTCGCCCACTATCTATAAGCATCCATAGCCAACGCTAGAACCATGATTGATCTAGCGTCAGCACCCGCCTGAGAATTTGTACTTAGCTATGTAGCTGAGTTGCAACAAAGCTTATTGCAACTTAGTCTGTCTCATTTCTGGACTGGATGAGGTTCACCCGGCGTAGCGATCGCCAACGTTTGAGACGGCTAGAAAGCCGAATGGGCATGGGATAGAAGGGCCTCTACTTTTGTTTGAAGCCTAGAGACGCTGGAGCAGTCTTCAATTTGGCGCTAGCAGATTTTGGCAGTTGAAAACAGGCTGATTTGTGCACAGCTCAGTGTTTCGCAGGGGCAGGCAAAAAACCAATTCAAAAAGTGTCCCAGTTCTGAGATCTGGGATAAGCTAATTGGCGACGTTCGCTGCTCCTCCGATCGCGATTTACACCATGAATTGGCGACTCTGCAATCTCCCCAGACTGACTTCTGCTGCTCAATTCAAACCCGGCGTGGTTAACACTTTAGTGCGTAGTTTGGTGAGCGGTTGGAGGCAGAGGCCTCGCCGCAGAGCCTTGCTCGGGCTAGGGTTGGCCACAGCATTCTTGGTCTCAGTAGCGGTGCCCCGCTCGGTATCGGTGGCCAACGCCCAAGACCTGACCGCTGCACTTTGGACTCGGGCCTCGTTTCCGGTTGAAAATTTCCAGACCTATACCTCCCCTTTCGGCTACCGCAGTGATCCCTACAACGGTGGCTCTCGTTTTCATTACGGCCTCGATCTAGCGGCCCCCAACGGTAGCTATATTCGCAACTGGTGGGCGGGCGAAGTGCTGTGGGTCGAAGGCGACGGTGCCTGCGGTACCTCCATGGCGATTAAATCGGGGGAATGGACTCATATTTACTGCCACATGCAGGGGCATGTAGAGGGCAGTGGCCAGAATAAAGTCATGGTCGATCGCGACGGCGGCATTCAGCTGCAGGCGGGCCAGGCCATTCCTGCTGGGGCGCGCATTGGTCGAGTGGGCATGACGGGCCGCACCACCGGACCGCACTTGCACTGGGCTCTAAAATATCAAGACAACTGGGTGGACCCGGCCTTGGTGCTACGAGCCATGTATGTTGGCCAACAGGCGGCGCTGTAGGGTTCGGTGCCTTGCCGCTGGCGACGATGGATAGCCTGGTTGGGACTTGTGTTTTTGGTAGTGGGAATGGCGATCGCCCAGCCGCTCGCGGCCCTAGCAGCTGACAGCCACCCACCCCTGACATTAGATCTGTTGCGCCAGCGGCTTGCGGCCCCGGTGCAGCGGGAGGGCAGACCCGCCATCGACCTGCGCTACTACACCATTGATTTAAGACCTGACAGCCCCCTAACCGATAGCTTTTACCGACTGCTGAGCAGCGGGCTGCAAAAACCGGCGACGGCCCCAGCCCTCGACCTGAGCTATGCCGTGGTGCAGGGCGATCTCGACTTGCAGCGCCTGGGCCAGCGCGAACCCCTCTATGGCGATAACCTCTCACCACTGCTGAGCGATGCCGGGCAGGTCCAGCTGAGGCGCGATCGCCAGCGCTTGCTCCAGCTCAGCCGGCTCTCCCAGTCGTTGCTGATTCAGGGGCAGGGTAGCAGCCAGCAAATTTATTTATTTAAAGCGCCGCTGGTGGCGGTGCAGACCCGCTTCACGGGCCAGGTGCTAGGGGGCGATACGTTCTTTTTGGGGCGAGTGCTAGCTAGCGGGGCAGTGTTTGAGCAGGGGCTCTCTGTGGGCGGAGCGCGCTTCAACCAGGCGGTAAATTTTTCGGGAACTGACTTTCGCCAGAGGGTGCAGGCCAAGGGCAGCTTGTTTTTTGAGCCAGCCCGGTTTGACCAAGGCCAGTTTCGCAGCGGGGCAGCCTTTCAGGGGGCCGAGTTTAAAGCCGATGCCAACTTTAGCCGGGCGGTGCTGGCGGGCGATCTAAACTTTGGCCGAGTGCAGTGGCAGGGGGTGGCCGACTTTGCCCGCACGGTGTGGCAGAGCAGCGCCTTCTTTGTGCGCAGCTACTTTGCCAAGGCGCTATTTTTTACTGAAGCCCGCTTTGACGCGCCGCTGGTGCTGCGCCAAACCCGCTTCAGCGAGCCAGTCAACCTGCGCAACGCCATGGTCGGCGGCGAGGTCGACCTGGGGGATGCGATATTTCTGCCAGGGGCTTACCTGAATGTGGCGGGCATGGAGTTTAGTTTGGAGCAAACCCAAATTTTGGGCACTCCCAGCAAAATTGGTCGGGTGTTTTCGGTGCCGCAGCTGGCGGGCAACGAGACTCTGCTGCGCAACCTGGAGCGCAACTTTCGCAATCAGGAGCAAATCAGTGACGCCAACTCGATCGCCTACACCGCCGAGCGCCTGCGGCTAAAAAGCTGGCAGCAGCGGTTGCTGGGCACCAACGTCAACACCGCTTCAGTAGCCGCCCTGGTGCGGGCGGGCTTTACCGAGGCCCAGGCGGCGGCGGTGGTCAACCAGCGCCAAATCCGGGCCTTTATCGGCACTGAGGGGGTGCTGAGCGTGCCGGGGGTTGATCTGGCGGCGTATCTGAAGGTGCGCGATCGCATCTTTGCCCGTGACACCTTCCCGATTACTCGGCGGTTTACCCTGGCCTTGCAGTGGCTATGGCTAGGGGGGTTAGTGGTGCTGAGCCGCTACGGCACCAGCTTTGGCCTCACCTTTGGCCTCGGCTTGGTAGCGATTCCCACCTTTGCGCTGATGTTTTGGGTGGTCGATCGCTACCGTCGCCGCCGAGCCACTCCAATTCTGCCGCCGCTGGCAGAGGGGCTGTGGTTGGGGGGAGGCTGTAGTTCACTGCTGGGGCTGGGGCTCAACGCCCTGCTGCGTTCCGCCGACTATCCGCTGCTCACCCTGGGCTTTTTGTTTATGCTGCTGGTGCCGGTGCCCGCCGTGCTGATTGGTCTCTTGTTTAAGCGGGGCCGCTACCACGACCTGATGGCGGAAAGCTATTTTGTCGAAGACGGTAGCCTGCGACAGCTACGGCTCTTGATCGCGCGCTTGCCAGTGATCCCAAAGTTTCCGTTTTTTCGCGATCGCTATACCTACCTGCTGCTCGATCGCCGCTGGAACTGGCTAAATTATTTAGACTTTAGTCTCAACAACTGGCTGAAGTTTGGCTTTAATGACATTCGATTACGAGACGAGCATGTGCCGGGGCTGATTACAGCTTTGGTGTGGTATCAATGGGGGTTGGGTCTGCTCTACACAGCGCTGCTCCTGTGGACGCTCTCGCGCACCATCCCAGGGTTGAACCTGCTGATTTATTTCTAGCGCCGCTGTTGGCTATCCATCGACCGTTTTCTGCCCCCCGTGACCCAACCCTCTGCTTCAGATCTCAACCATCAGGCCAAGTCCGATCTGCGCCGTCGTCTCATCAGCGCCCGCCAGAGTATTCCCCCCCAGCTGTGGAAGCAAAAGAGCGATCGCATCTGCGCCCACCTGCTCAACTGGAGCTACTTTCGCCAGTGCCGCATTATCTTGGCCTACACCAGCTTTCGCCAAGAGCCCGACCTCAGCCCCCTGACAGCGCACCATCCCCACTGGGGGCTGCCCCGCTGCGTCGACAAAAACCAGCTGACTTGGCACTATTGGTCAGCCAACAGCCGCTGGCCCCTGCGCAAGGGCTCCTACGGCATTATTGAACCCCACCCGCGATCGCCCCAAGTCGATCTTTCCCTAGTAGATCTCATCCTCGTGCCCGCCGTCGCCTGCGACGTGCGCGGCTACCGCCTCGGCTACGGGGGCGGCTACTACGATCGCCTGCTCAGCCAGCCCCCCTGGCAGAGTATCCCCACCGTAGGCATTGTGTTCGAATACGCCCGCCTGCCCAGCCTGCCCAAAGACGTCTGGGATAAGCCCCTAGCCGGAGTCTGCTCCGAAAGCGGCCTATTTCTAGGTGGAAAATAACCCCCCATCTCCATCTACCCCACCCTCCTTACCTTCCCCATCTCTCCGCCATGCACGGCCCCAGCCCCACCACCCGCCGCCCCATTCCCGGCGTCACCCGCACGGTCTTTCTCAACACCCTCGTCACTAACCCCAACATCGTTGTCGGCGACTACACCTATTACGACGATTTTGAGAATCCTGAGAACTTCGAGCGCAACGTGCTCTACCACTTCGACTTCATCGGCGACAAACTGATAATCGGCAAATTCTGCTCCATCGCCTCTGATATCAAATTCATCATGAACGGCGGCAACCACCGCACCGACTGGTTTACCAATTACCCTTTTCCCGTGTTTGGCCAAGGGTGGGAGTCGGTCATGCCCAGCGAATGGCCTCACAAAGGCGACACCGTCATCGGCCACGACGTGTGGATCGGCTATGGCGCGACGCTCATGCCCGGCGTGCAGGTGGGGGATGGAGCGATTGTCGCTGCCCAGTCGGTGGTGACTAAGGCCGTGCCTCCCTACTCCGTAGTCGGGGGTAATCCCGCCCAGGTAATTCGCTATCGCTTCGACGAAGCCACCATTGAGGCTCTGCTTACCATCCAGTGGTGGCACTGGGAGATTGAAAAAATCACCCGCCACCTGCCCGCTATTTGTGGGGCTGACCTACAAGCATTGCAAGAGGCCCTCCAAAGCGTTTAAGACCCATAAAACGGTAGCGCACCTGCTGACCGATTACTCTCTCGCCAGGAAAATCTTGTGGGATGACCGTCCCGGCTGTCCACTGGCTAGCTCAAGCCGGCTGGTCAGTGTTCTCGGCCTAACCGTCTGGGGTATTCTTTGGGCAAATTCCTTCGGGTAGCTAAGAGCATGAAACGGCGCAGCATAGTCAATAGTTTGTTTTTAGCGATCGCGGTCACCGTGCTGCTGGTCTGGCCCTTGGGATTACGTGCCCCGGCCCAGCAAAGCTCTGGGTCTCCCCCGCCCCTCGGTAGCGTCGTGCGGGAATACGAAATGCTCAGCATGCCCACCGCTACTGCCTACTCGGTCTACACAACCAACGCTGCGACTCCTCACCAGGTGTGGTATCGCATCTATGGTGGTAATGCGCTGTTTCGGCAGCGGCTGCGGGTCTACCAAGAAAACGCTGGCCCTCGCCCTATCAACCAGCTTCCCCCCGAGTCAGAGTTGCAGGCAGAAATTACTGACAATGACCCTACCCGCTGGTATCGCTTTGCTCCAGAGACGGATGTGTTTACCTACTATTTTGACGGCGACAATCGTCTGACGGCCAGCAGCCCCTGGCGCGATGCCTTTGGAGTCAAAATCAAGCGCACCCGATACACCAACGGCAACCGCTACGAAGTTGACTTTGAAGATCACGACTCCCTAGACGACTTTAATGATCTGAGGATTGAGGTCGTAATTCTTCAACCGGCGTAACATTAAGAGGGCAAAGCCAGGCGAGAAGCTGCGTCCATAAGGTTGACGGGGTTAATCTACGCAATCATAGAACGTAGGTATGGGTGAGGAAGGCTATGAATCGCTTTATTATCGGTGGCGTTTTGGCGGGTCTGGTATTGATGCTGATGAGCGGCCTCAGTCGACTTCAGGGCGACCGCCCCGAAAGAGAACGGATCGCTAGCCAACAGAATACAACTGCTCAGGATGCCGATGGCTTGGGCGCACTGCCCCTCGAACAGGCTGGTCAACTGGTGCAGCGCCAGAGCGAGGTGGGTACCGGGACTGCGGCCACGGGCAACAGCACGTTCACCGACCAGGGCAACAATCGCCCCACCATCTCGCCGAATAACACCGGGACGACGGGAGCCAACGGCGTCACCCCTGCCCCCGACAACGTAATTCCCCGCACCGGAGCGGCAACTACCTTTCCGGCTACGGGTGGCGACATTGCGCCCATTCAGCCGGGCCTAGTACAGCCCGATGCGGCGCAGCGTCCGGCTCCCGACCCCGATTTAGATTCGATCCCAGCCCTGTGGTAAGGCCCCTCTCCTAGGGTAGAGGCACGGCGTTCGCACCCTCTAGTGGCCTAAAATGAGGCTGAGCACTTGAGTTGAACAGCATGGCAAATCAGGGAAGCGACGTCCTGGTGGTGGGCGGCGGGGTTATTGGCTTGGCGATCGCCCTAGAGCTGCGGCAGCAAGGGGTCACCGTTACCGTGCTCAGCCGCGATTTTCAGCAGGCGGCCAGCCACGCGGCTGCGGGCATGCTCGCCCCTCAGGCGGAAGGGTTGCCGCCAGGGCCGATGCTCGATCTCGCCCTCGCCAGCCTGGCGCTGTATCCCAGCTGGGTGAACAAACTAGAAGCGCTCACCGGACAATCGGTGGGCTACTGGCCCTGCGGCATTTTGGCCCCGCGACGCACGGCTCCAAATCCACCCATTGAGGGCTGGTTGGATGCCACAACTTTAAGCTATTACCAGCCCGGACTTGGTCACGATGTGCAGGGGGCGTTTTGGCACCCCGATGAAGGCCAAGTAGATAACCGATTGCTGGTGCAGGCGCTGCGATCGGCGGTCATTGACCTGGGGGTGACCCTGCACGAGGGCACTGGAGCGATCGCCCTGCGCCAGTACCAGGGACGCGTTGAGCAGGTCTGCACGGCTCAGGCGGGCGACTTTAGCGCTGACCAGGTGGTGCTGGCCACTGGGGCCTGGGCCCACGAGCTATTGCCTCTACCGGTATTTCCTCGAAAGGGCGAAATGGCCAGCCTGCGGGTGCCCCTCGGCTATGGCACCCCTCAACCTTTGCAGCGGGTGCTGTTTGGCGAAGACATCTACATCGTGCCCCGGCGAGATGGTCGCATTGTGCTGGGGGCCACCAGTCAGGATGTCGGGTTTGCGCCCCACAACACGGCGGGCGGAGTGCATCAGCTGGTGGGCAATGCGATCGCCCTGCTGCCCCTGCTGGCCGACTTCGCCCTTGAAGAAACCTGGTGGGGGTACCGTCCCGCCACCCCCGACGAGTGGCCCATCCTCGGCCCTGGCCCCGCCGCTAACCTCACTCTCGCCACCGGTCACTACCGCAACGGCATTCTGCTCACACCCATTACTGCTCAGCTGGTGGCCCAGGCGGTGCTAGGCAAGCCAGACCCGCGCTTAGATGCGTTCTCTTGGCGGCGCTTCCACACCGCCCCGCCAACACTTCCCAACCTTCCCGCTGTTTCTCCTACCCCTCAGGCTATGACCTTTACCGATGCTGCCCCCACGACCTCCGCGACTCTGGGAACGAATCTGTCCTTCGCCAACGACTTGACTGACACCCCTCTAACCATCGCCGGGCGCACCTTTTCGTCTCGGCTGATGACCGGCACCGGCAAGTACGACGACTTTGAAGTGATGCGCCAGAGCATTGCCGCCAGCGGCTGCGAAATTGTCACCGTAGCGGTGCGGCGGGTGCAGACCAGCGCCCCCGGCCACCAGGGGCTAGCCGAAGCCCTCGACTGGTCAAAGATCTGGATGCTACCCAACACGGCAGGCTGCAAAACCGCCGAGGAAGCCATCCGGGTTGCCCGCCTAGGCCGCGAAATGGCCAAACTGCTGGGCCAAGAAGACAACAACTTCGTGAAGCTCGAAGTCATTCCCGATGCCAAGTACCTGCTGCCCGACCCGATTGGCACCCTAGAAGCCGCTGAACAGCTGGTAAAAGAAGGCTTTGCAGTGCTGCCCTATATCAACGCTGACCCGCTGTTGGCCAAACGATTAGAAGAGGCAGGCTGCGCCACCGTCATGCCCCTGGGGTCACCCATTGGCTCGGGCCAGGGCATTCGCAACGCCGCCAACATTCAAATCATCATCGAAACTGCCAAGGTTCCAGTCGTGGTGGATGCCGGGATTGGCACCCCCAGCGAAGCCGCCGAAGCCATGGAAATGGGAGCCGATGCGCTGCTGATCAATACCGCGATCGCCAAAGCCGCCAACCCGATCGCCATGGGCCGCGCCATGGGGCTAGCCACCCTAGCTGGTCGCCTGGCCTACCGTGCCGGGCGGATTCCGGTGCAGGGGGTAGCCAGTGCCAGTTCGCCGCTGACGGGGCGGGTGACGGAGTAGAGGGTGGATGGGTAGATGGTGGATGGGTAGATGGGTGGATGAATGAAATATTTGATTTTGAGTTCACCCTAACCCTCACATTCCCCTGCTAGTCCAAAATCTTCACCCGCCCAAGCTGAATCGCGTCGAACAGGCGATTGACCTGCTTGCGCTCGCTCTCATCGATGGTGCCGTCGGCCAGTACTAGGGTGGTTAGTTCCTGATACTGAGTTTTAGTAATAGCGCGGGCCCGAATAAACTGGCTGACTAAATCGGTGATGGGGCAGCCAGGCTGAGATGGTGACGACATAGAGCAGACCCTTGGCAGACGTACTGGATAGCGTTGGCCACTGCGCTGAATAGTAGTCACTGCTATTGGCAAAAACTGGGGCGGCGCACTGGCAGATAGCGATCGCAGCTGGAGGTTATTCAGAATGTCGTAACCGTCCGGGCGATGACTATACCAGTTGTAACCGGTAGATGCGCTGGTGGCCAATTCTAAAGCCTCCAGCGGAGCAGGTTGGCAATTTGCTGGGCCAGAGTGAGCGGGTCAAAGGGCTTGGTGATCAGACCTGCCACCTGGAGGGCAGTAAAGCGGGCGCGATCGCGTGCCAGCACGATGGCGCGAATGTCATCCAGTTTTTCGGCTGGCCAGATCGAAACCGGTAGCTCCATCCACCCCAGTAATGGAAACCGTTTAGGCAGGTCTATGGCTGGACTGTTGAATAAATGCTTCCACCTGGTCTGGGGGCAACGGCGGCGCAATCCAGTAGCCCTGAATGGCATCACAGCCCAACTGCTCTAGTCGGCGGGTTTGAAACTCGGTCTCGACCCCTTCAGCGATCACGGTCATGCCTAGCGACTTGGCAATCTGAATGATGGCTTTGACGATGCTGACATCGTCGTGGTCAACGTCAATGTTTTCGACAAACGATTGGTCAATCTTCAGGGTATTGATTGGGAAGCGTTTGAGATAGCTGAGGGATGAATAGCCGGTGCCGAAGTCATCAATTTTGATATCAACCCCCTGTTTCTGAAGGTTCGACAGCGTCGACAGCACACCCTTTACATTCAGCAGCAGCAAACTTTCGGTCACCTCTAAACCAAAGTTAGTGGCTGGCAGCGCTGTCCGCTCCAGAATGGCCTTGATCTGCTCAAAAAATTTGGGCCGTTCAAACTGCGCCGCCGCCACATTCACATTCATCTTCAGCCCCTTGACCATGGGGAACCGGTGGCACCAATCGGCCATCTGGCGGCAGGCCGTTTCAAAAATCCATTCGCTGAGGGGAATAATCAGCCCCGTTTCCTCCGCCAGGGGAATAAATTCGCCGGGGGCAATTAACCCACGCTGGGGATGCACCCACCGCACCAGCGCCTCAAACCCCAGCAGCTGCCGATCGCTCAGGCTAACGATGGGCTGATAGTGAAGGATGAAGTCTTGACGCT
Source organism: Nodosilinea sp. WJT8-NPBG4 (assembly GCA_019359285.1). GTDB lineage: Bacteria > Cyanobacteriota > Cyanobacteriia > Phormidesmidales > Phormidesmidaceae > Nodosilinea. The sequence goes on along the minus strand of JAHHHQ010000053.1, from coordinate 90,638 downwards.
CTAGGGCCTGACGCAGATGGGTTTCTAGCTCAAATAGCTCGATCGCGCTAGCGTGCATCGCCGGGTTAAAGATTTTGTAGCTCGAGGATTGCCCCCCAGCCTTGGCGCGATACATGGCGTTATCCGCATCCCGCAACATGTCTTCGCCCCGGCTGTAGTCGGGGCTGGCCAGGGTAATGCCCAAGCTGGCAGAGGTAAACACCGTGTGGCCCATCAGCAGAAACGGCGCTTTGATATCTGACTGAATGCGCTCCACCACGTGAATAGCTTCGTTTGAGCTGGCGATTTGCTCCAGCAAAATAACAAACTCATCGCCCCCCAGCCGGGCAACTGTGTCGCTAGCCCTGACATGGCGTTGCAGAATGTGGGCGATTTGCACCAGCAGCTGATCGCCCACCAGGTGACCTAGGCTGTCGTTGATCACTTTGAAGCGATCTAAGTCGATGAACAATACCGCAAACAGCTGCTCGGGGTGGCGTTTGAACCGCTGCATGGCCTGCTCTAGTCGCTCGGTAAACAGGGCGCGGTTGGGCAGGCCCGTAAGGGCGTCGTGCAAAGCCTGGTGACGCAGTTCTTCTTCAGCTAATTTGCGATCGCTGATGTCGATGAAGGTCACCACCACCTGGGTCAGCCGCTGGGCATCGTCAAAGGTGGGAAACGCATTCACCAAGACCCAGGTGCAGTCTGGAGTCTGGGGGCGGCAGATTCCCAGCACGCGGTTTTGCAGAGGGCGTTGGCCTGCGATCACCTGTGTCACTGGATAATGATCGAGCGCTAATGCCGCGCCGGTTTCATCCACAATCGTCCAAGGGGGATTGTCAGTCCGCTGGCCCACCATGTCTTCCATCGGCCGCCCCAGTAGCTGCACCGCCATCTGGTTACACATCACAATGGTGGTGTCGGGGGCGTGGACGATCACGCCGGCCTGGAGATGGTCTACCAGCAGGCGATAGTTAGCCTCGCTGTGGCGCAGCTTTTGCAGGGCGATCTCCAGCGAGTAGGTTTGCTGTTGCAGCGTCTGATTCGCGGTGGCCAGGGCCGCAGTGCGTTCATCGACCCGTTGCTCCAGGGTATCTAGGTTCTGCCGCAGCTGGTTCACCATGTGGTTAAACGCCTGGGCCACTGCCGTAAACTCGTTGTCGCCGGTCAGTTGCAGGGGCTGGCTTAGATCTTGCTGGGCAATGCGCTCGGCGGCGATCGCCATCAGCGTTAGAGGAGTCATAATTCGCCGACCCAGCACAATACTGGCCCAGATCGCCAGAGCCAGAGCCGTTAGGGCCGTGGCCAGCAGAGCAGCACTACTTTGATTGGCGCTGTTGGCTAGCTCAGTGCGGGCCGCAGCGGCACGGGCGGCCGAGCGATCGCTCACGGTTTGAATAATGTCGTTAATGTCTTGGTTAATATTGGCCGCAATGATGCGGTTGACCTGCACCTGCTGATCGAGAAACAGCAGGGCATTGAGGGAAATCCGGTAGGTGTGCATCAGCGACTGGGCTTCAGGGTCTAATGCCTCCGCCGGCAGCTGCTTTAGGGTGGCAGACAGCTGGTCTAAACTCGATTGCAGATCGTCGAGATAGGCGGGGTCCTGGGTATTCAGGTAAGTCTGCTGCTGGGCCATCAGCTGCCAAACCAGCATGCGCAGAGGCATGATCTCTGCGCGCTGGCTGTCGGGTAGAGTGGCGAGCAAATCCCTTAGCTGGCGGTGAACCTCATGGTTTAGGCTATCCTCTGCAATGCGGCGAGTGGTGGCTTCAAAGGCCGATTCGTAGTTGTTAAACAGAGAGTCCAGCAGGGCAAATTCTTCGGCCAGCTCGGGGTTTTGGGCTTCTAATTCCCTCAGAGCAGCTAAATTCTGGCGAGCCTGGGCTAAATAGGTCTGGTTGGTTTTGACATACTCTCGGGCATTGGCATTAATATTGCCCCCCTGCCAGGTATCAAAATAGGCCTCCTCAGCCTGGCGAGCCAGCAAAAAGTTGGTTTTTAATTCTAGGCTGAGCTCCCGCAGCTGGGCGGCATTATCGAGGGTAGTCTGGCTGCGGTGCCGCAGCCGCTGCAAGCTGCCGTAACCAATGGCGGCACTAATGCCGTGCAGCAGCAAAATGATGCCAAACCCCAGCATCAGCTGCGCCCGAATGGTTCTAAACCACCGTAGACGGCCCCTCATGGCGACCCCTCGCTCGCCATCAGCTGCTTCACGGTGGTCTGGAGCCGGTCGGCGGCCAGGGCGGGCTCTGTCCCGTCGTAGATATCGTGGATGGTGGCTGCGATCGCCAGGGCTACCTCGTTCCAGTGGGGGTGCAGCACTGCTGTCGGGCGCGAGGTTTTCATGGCGGTTTGCACGGTTAGGGCGTAGTCAAAATTCATGGCCTCGGTATAGACCGACGGCGTCAACCAGCTCGAAAACCGGGGTGCCCCACCCGTGGCCACGGCAATTTTGGCTTCCATCTCGGGGCTGGTGGCCCATTGAATAAACAGCCAGGCGGCCTGGGGGTGGCTAGAGCGCTGGGGAATGCCGAGCCCCCACAGCCAGTGACCGGTCAGGCTCTGCTGGTGAACTCGGGGCAGCACGCTGTAGCCCACCTGGCCGGCGATCGCCGAGGTTTCACGCTTTTCAAAACGAGGCCCAAACAGGCTGGCATCGATGTAAAACGCCGCTTTTCCCGCCTGAAATAGCTGGGTGGCTTCGGGCCAGTTCATCTGTTTAATGCCCGTTGGCCCTGCCTGCATCAGCTGGGCGTAGGTGGTCAATCCCTCGACAACGCGAAGATCGCTGAGGCTGGGCCGTTGCCAGTCGCCGTTGAACCAAAGGTTAAAGGGCAGCGGGGTCGGCTGGGTTCCCCAGCCATTGAGCACGATCCCCGACACCGTATCGATAATGGCGTCAGATTTAACTCCACGCATCACCGCCCCAATGGCCTGCCCGCTGTCGTTGATCTGGGTAGCGGCTTGCACCAGCTCAACCATGGTTTGGGGCACTCGACCCGCCAAAAATTGATCCACCAGGCGCTTGTTGTAGAACAGAATGTACGCCTCAAAGGTGGCGGGGATGCCAAACAGCTGGGGACTGCTGCTGTCTGGCGGATACATCGCCGCCAGACGAAACCCCTCGGGAAAGTCAAACAGGTTGTAGTTGGCCGCCGTCAGCTTGGGGTTGTCGAGCAACGGTGTCAGCGGCAGCAACAGATCGTCTGTCCACAACCGGTAGGCGGTAGAATCCATCGGTAAAAAGAAGGCATCCGCCGACACGGGGTCAGTCCGCAGCAGGGTCTCCATCTCCGCAAAGTAGGCTGATTCCGCCACCGTGCGCGGCTTCAGAGTGATGCCGGTTAGGGCCTCAAAGTCTGGCAGGTAGGGCAGCAGGCCCGTCGTCCAGGGATGGTCATTCAGCAGCAGCCCGATCTGATCGCCCGCAAACCGTCGCCAGTCAAAATCTTGATCAGACTCGATCGCCGCTCCATCCGTAGGGGCGGTAGGGGCACGAGCCGAGGGTCGGCAGGTGGTTAAGCCCGTCATCCCCGCCGCTGCCGCCAGCTGCATAAACCGACGGCGACGCAGCACACCCATAGACTGAGCCAGTAGCTTTGGCATCACGGCAACGATTGAAAGGAACAATGGCCATTGAGAGATGCACCGGCTGTTTCCCTAAGCATGCCCCAAGGGGGTATTTTGCAGAACCTGGGCGGCGAGGCAGCGCAAGATTGGGCCTAAAGGCTTAACCTCCCATCGGCAATAGCCCCCCAACCTTCTGCAAGGTTAGAGGGCTTATTTTCTCACAGGGTCTGCTCTAGTCGGTTGAACGTTACGTCACTGACATTCTCCTGTAGCTATACAGAGTATTTGACCAGCTCCCCAGGGCTGATGGTCTCAAGCACGGTGTCAGGCGTAAAGTAGCCCAGCGCTTGAATGATGCGGGTGATGCAGCCCGTTCAGCCGGTCTGGTGGCTGGCCCCAATGCCCGAACCATCGTCGCCGTGGAAGTATTCGTAAAACAAAATCAGATCTTGCCAGTGGGGGTCGGTCTGAAACTTCTCGGCTCCGCCGTAGACGGGGCGACGACCATTTTCGTCTTTGGTAAAGATGCTGATCAGGCACTCGCTGATGCACTGGGTGATTTCAAACAGGGTCTTTTCCTCGCCCGAGCCGGTGGGATACTCCACTTTAAAGTCGTCGCCGTAGTAGCTGTAGAGCTGCAAGAGCGCCCGAATCAGCGTGCTGATGTCAAGCGGCGTGCTGCTTGACATCTGGCGAATGACTCTGCTGGGCATCAAAATGCTGACCATTCCCCAAGGGGCAACGGTGGTGGGCTCCGGCGCAGCGGTGGTGCCCGGCAGGCTGATTTCCCGCTCCAGCATGATTGCAATTTAAGCGATGGTGAGTGCGATCGCCGCTGGTCTGGTCGGCGTGGTCATCGCCCTATTGCTGATCTACCAGGTGGGCCGCCCCCGCAACTTCCCAAATTTGTTTACCTAAGGTTCTTTCGGCATAGTTGTATGGACCGAGTCCTTTTGATGGATAAGGCCTACTCGATAAGCAAGATTTTAAGCATGATCACAATCCGTTGGTTGAGGGCCTCAGTGGGAATGGGGTCGATCCAGTCATCAGGGCCTGCGTAGTGTCTGCTGGTGGGCATAATCACCTTTAGGCAGCGCCAAAATTTTTGAGTTCTGCATGGCAACCGTTCTGTGGAACGGCTTAGTCAAAGACAACACTAGTACAGACGCTTCCCGTCAACCTTATTGAAAACTCGAGACAGGAAGGTTAACCTTACAACGTCACTCGCTAGTTTTGCATTAAGGCGCATCGTGAACTTGCCAACTGATCCGGTAACTGAAGAAGAAAAACTTGATGCAGCGAAACAGCTAATGGCAGAGGCTCTAAACAGCGCCACTTCATTCATGCTGACTTTCATGTTGCATCCCGATCATGTTGCCGTTATTGTTGCTGCATCAAAAATGGATGAGTTACTTGCCTTCGCAATCAGGAAGCGCCTGCTGCCTTGTCCCCAAAAAAAAGACGAACTTCTTGAATCAGAACGTGGGTTAGGTACATTCTCAAATAGGATAGATCTTGCCTACCGTCTTGGCCTAATCAGTGCTGATTTGGCGAGAGCTCTTCATATATTCAGACGCATTCGAAACGACTTTGCTCATGCTTATGAGGGCCAGTCACTTGATGTTGCTCCGCACAAAGACCGGGTAGAAGAACTATCAACACGGATTAATATGCATCCAAACATCACAAATCTACGGAAAATTATTGGTGCTGCTCCCAACATAGGGCCACAGAAATTATCCTTTATTATCGCTGCAACGCTTGTCATTACTAGGCTTGAAACGATCAAACCGTTAATCGGCACGATTAGCAGTGAACCTGCAACGCACGCAAAATTTCCCTAGAAAAATCGCACAATAACAATTTACTTCAAATTGTAGGCTAAAGGAATTCTAGATCTAGGCATTACTGTACTTTATGGCAAATGAGCGATAGTGCTCTCGGTTTTGCTACCCCGCCCATCCGCGTTTTAATTTTATTTTACTCATAGCTATCGCCGCTCTCCATCCCGTCAAGTTTCGCAAATCCCTCGCACGGAAGATTGCAGTGAACTACACTACAGTCACTGTTGAAGAGCATTTATGAAAGCGATTGTATGTACAAAATATGGATCACCTGAAGTTCTTAAGCTCAAGGAAGTAGAGAAACCTAATCCTAAAGACAATGAAGTGCTGATCAAAATCTATGCAACAACAGTTACTTCAGCAGACTTACGTATTCGAAAGGCTGACCCATTCGGCGTCAGACTTTTCTATGGTCTCAAAAAGCCCAGAAAGAACACAATATTGGGGTCTGAACTTGCCGGAGAAATCGAGGCAATTGGCAGGAACGTAAAACAATTCAACATTGGCGATCAGGTGTTTGCCGGAGCAGGAACCAGCCTTGGTGCTAATGCCGAATACATCTGTCTACCCGAAGAGGGGGCAGTTGTACTAAAGCCGAGCAATATGACTTACGAGGAAGCCGCCGCCATACCTTTTGGGTCAACAACCGCATTGGTTTTTCTGAAAAACAAGGGAAATATCCAAAGTGGACAAAAAGTTTTGATCTATGGGGCTTCTGGATCTTTAGGTACAGCTGCTGTGCAACTTGCCAAAGCTTTTGGCACAGAAGTCACTGGAGTATGTAGTACAGCGAAGCTGGACTTGGTGAAATCTTTGGGAGCCGACGAGGTTATTGACTACACCAGCGAAGACTTTACCCAAAGTGGCAAAACCTACGACATTATTTTTGACACGATAGGCAAAAGTTCGTTTTCAGGTTGCTTAAAGTCTCTTAAGCAAAACGGGATCTATCTCAGAGCTGTGCACATGGACTTGCCCTCAGTACTTCGAGGGATATGGGTTTCAAAGACAACCAGCAAGAAAGTCATTGGTGGGATGGCGATCGAGCGAAAAGCAGACCTGGTTTTCCTCAAAGAATTAATTGAGGCGGGGAAGATTAAGCCGGCTATAGATAAGTGTTATTCACTGGATCAGACTGCTGATGCTCACAGGTATGTCGAACAAGGACACAAGCGAGGGAATGTAGTCATCACGGTGAGACACAGCAACGAAACCTAACAATTGCAGATCGCACTGCCCTCACATTGCTTTAGCCCCCAAACTTCCATACTTGTAGACACAAACAAGCCGTCAGTAGAGCAAGATACGATAGAAGCAGACTCTGGGAGATGTAGCCCACCATGCAAATTACCCTCGATTTGCCCGATGAACTTGCTCAACACTTTAACTCTGAGCACCTAGCCCGCGAAATTTTAGAAGCCCTCGTAGCCCAAGCCTACCAGGTAGAGAAAATTACCAGCGCCGAAGTCGGGCGCATCTTGGGTTTACCCTCTCGCTGGGCCATTGATGCTTTTTTGAAACAGCACAACGCTGGCCTTCACTATGACACGGCTGATTTAGAGCGCGATCGCGCTACCCTGCGCCAGTTCCGTCAGCAACAATCTCTCAATAACTCATGATTGTTGTTGCTGACACCTCGCCTATCAACTATCTTCTGCTCATTGGACAAATCGACCTGCTCCCTCGTTTGTTTGGGCAAATCATCATTCCCAATGCAGTACGCGATGAAATGCTTGACCTAGATGCTCCCCCCATTCTTCAGCAGTGGATTGCCAAGCCACTGCCATGGCTCATTGTGCAAACAGTTACCGTCACGGATGAAACCCTCAACGCCCTTGATCCAGGCGAACAAGCCGCCATTACTCTGGCTCAAACCCTGTCAGTAGACCTCCTGATTATTGATGAACGCAAGGGAAGACAGGCGGCAAGCGATCGCGGAATACCCATCATCGGCACTCTTGGCATCCTAGACGACGCAACCAGTCAAGGTTGGATTGATCTTGCAAGCGCGATCGCACAACTACAACAAACAAATTTCCGCATTTCTCGTCAAATTACCGAAATGTTGCTGCAAAAACAGGTCGATAGCTAGTAAAACAATCCTAAAGTTTCAGGTGCGATCGCACTTCCCCCTCTACCTACCAGGGTGCTCTCCACCAAACTGCCCAGTTGCTGACTAGCTCAACGGCGCAACCCTGATTCAAACCTTTTCAAGTTAAACGTCTATCTAAAGGATGATTTGTATTCGCAACAGAGTCGAGTTGAATAGATTTAACCGTTTACGCATACGGCTCCATCCTCCATGAAACGCAACGCGAGCGGGAAGTTTGTGAACAATTGGGAGCGAGAGACCAAACATCGAGTCAGCCTATCTCTAACTCATACGGCTTGGCGATCGCTAGAGCAAACAGCCCAACAACAGGGAACTTCTCGCTCTGAAGTGATCGAGCAGTTTGCCCGCAGCTTAGAGGCAGAGCATGCTACCCGCGACTCTGAAGAAAATACTCAAATTGCTCAGCTGCAAAACCAACTGCTTGAGCTACAGCAGCAAAACCAGGCGTTAAAGGCGCGGTTAGGCCACACGCCAAGCCAAGTCGACCGGGCAACAGAGCACAACGTCGTCGCTATTTTAGAAAGTATTACCGATGCGTTTGTGGCCTTTGACCGCCAGTGGCACTACACCTATGTCAATCAGGCCGCGGCTCAAATTTTGCACAAAACCCCTGAAGACCTGGTTGGCAAACATGTTTGGAACGATGTTTTTCCTCATTTGGTGGGTGGGGCGGCCTACGAGGCCATGCACCGGGCGATCGATGAGCAAGTTCCGGTGGCCTGGGAAGAATTTGGCGAACCCGTTCAATGCTGGCTGGAGGCAAGAGCTTATCCCTCAGTGGAGGGACTCACGGTTTACTTTCGGGATGTGACTGACCGTAGGCAAGCCGAGGTAGAGCGAGAGCAATTGCTCCACCAGTTGGAAACAGAACGGGCCCAATTTGAGGCGGTGCTACAACAGATGCCGGCGGGCGTTCTAATTGCGGAGGCATCGTCGAACAAATTAGTGCTAGCCAATGAGCAAGCGAAACAAGTTTTGGGCTATAGCTTCGAGCCGTCCTTTGAACTAGAAGCCTATGTACCCATCACTCCCTTTGAAGCGTTTCGCCCCGATGGGCAAAAGTATGCGCCCCATGAATATCCCCTGCCGCGATCGCTGAGAACCGGCGAAGTCGTCACCGATGAGGTGATGGAGCTTCGCCAGGAAGACGGCCAACGCACCGTGATCACCGTGAATGCAGCCCCAATTTTGGACGGGCAAGGGCAATTTTTGGCGGCCGTCGTGGTGTTTCAAGACATTACCGAACGCCGGCAGACCGAAAAGCTACTCAGGCAGCAGGCGGAACATCTTGAAAACCAGCAGAAATGGTTAGAAGCCGTTTTGGATTTAATGCCAACGCCAACCGTTTTTGTTGAACCAGAAACCGCAAAAGTTATTTTTGCCAACCGAATTGCCAATGAGTTAGCCGGGGGTGATTTGCCCAAAAACAAATCCCTAGAGGACTATGCCAACGCCTATTACTGCACTGATGCCCAGGGCGATCGCATTGCCACCGAGCAAATGCCAGCCGTGCTCCTTGCCCGTGGGGAGCAGTTACAGAACTATGAGATGAACTGGCATACCCCCGACGGCGTTCGGGCCACCCTTTGCTGGGGAGAAACCCTGCCCGCCATGTATGGGCATGCGGCGATCGCCATTGGCATGTTTCAAGATGTCACCCGCCTGAAGCAGGTTGAGGCAGACCTACGGCAAACCGAAGAACGCTTACAGCTTGCCCTCTCATCGGCCCAAATGGTCGCTTGGGATGTGGATCTAGAAACGCAGCAAGTCGTGTGTTCTCCCAATGCCGAAGAGATTTGGGGCATGCAGGTGGGCACTGCCGAGGCGTTTCGGGCGTTTATTCATCCAGACGATCGACCGCTGTTAAAGCAAGCAACCGAACAGGCCATTGCAAGGAACCAGTTCTTTGCCCAAGAGTATCGAGTGATCGCTGCCGATGGTGGGGTGCGCTGGCTCAAGGGCCAAGGGCAGATTTATCTTGATGAATCTGGACAAGCCGTCCGCATGGCTGGCGTTTCGATCAATATTACCGAGCGTAAGCAAATCGAAGCCAATCGCGAGGCTTTACTCGCAGAACTACAGCGCAAAGAACAGCAGCAGCAGTTTTTGATTGAACTAAACGATGCCGCTCGCACCCTGCAAGACTCAGAGGAAATTGTTTGGCAGGTCGTCAACGCCACCGGCAAGCATTTCAACGTCACGCGCTGTGCCTACGGCGAAATTGATGCCACCCAAGAACATGTGACAGTTGATCGCGATTACTGCAACGGCGTCATCAGCATTGTGGGTAAGCAGCACATGAATTCCTTTGGGGCTGAGATCATTGCCGAGTTAAAGCAGGGCAAAACCATTGCGGTCGACGATGTCAATCGCGACCCTCGCACCGCTGGAGTCGGAGCGGCCTTTGCCGCCATTGAGACCCAATCGTTACTCTGCGTGCCGCTGGTGAGGCATGGGCGGTTTGTGGCCTTACTGGTGCTACACCATACGTCCCCTCGCTCCTGGACAGCTGACGATGTGGCTCTGATGGAGCGCGTTGCTGGCAAAACCTGGCTGGCGGTAGAGCGATCGCGGGCAGAAGCCGACCTGCGCGAGAGCGAAGCGCGGCTACAGCTCGCCCTCAACATTGGCCGCATGGGCACTTGGGAATGGGACATGCAGACCGACATCATTCGCTGGTCAGCGGGGCATTTCACTATCCTAGGTTTCGAGCCCTACGAATGTGAACCGAACTACGAGGTGTGGGCCAGCCGCGTCCATCCCGATGACCTGGAAGCCACCAATGCAAAGCTCCAGCAGGCGATTCAAGAACGCGCCGAGTACTATCACGAATATCGACTACGCTGGCCAGATGGGTCCATTCGCTGGGTCGAATCCAGAGGGCAATTTTCCTATGATGTCCAAGGCCGCCCTAGGCAGTCTATTGGGGCTGTCATCGATATTACCGATCGCAAGCGCGCCGAGCAGGAGCGAGAACAGCTGCTCGAGCGAGAAAGCCTGGCCCGAGCCCAGGCCGAAGCCGCCCAACAGCAGCTGGCCACCCTGGTTGACGCCTCTCCAGTTGGGCTAGCGCTACTGGATAGTGATCAGCGATTTATTGCCATCAACGAAGCCCTGGCTGAAATCAATGGGTCATCCCGTGAGCATCACTTGGGCAAGACTGTGCTAGAGGTATTTGGTCAATCTGATCCTGCTGTCGTCGAAGTCATTGGCCAGATTTATGCCACGGGTGAACCGTTTATCTCGCCCAGCCTACCCGTCAATATACCTGGGCGTGACGATCGCCGCCCTGGCTACTACAACGTTCACTATCTGCCGATGGTTGACTCAAATCAGCGGGTAGAACGACTTTTAGCCTATGTTGTCGATGTCACAGAGCGCGTCAAGCTAGAGCGCGCCCAGCAATATCTCGCTGAGTCGAGCGCTGTGCTGGCATCGTCTCTAGACTACCAAACGACCCTAGAAAAAGTTGCCCAGCTTACTGTCCCGGAATTGGCTGACTGGTGTACCGTCCACATCGTGGAAGAGAATGGCGAAATTGACCAAATTGCCGTGGCCCACGTTGACCCAGCCAAGCTGGAGTGGGCCGCTCAGTTGCGAGACAAGTACCCTCTAGATACCAAGGCAGAGCGCGGTACCGCCCTGACCCTGCGCACTGGGCAACCCGACCTGGTGCCTGAAATTCCCGATGAGCTGTTGGTGCATGCCGCCCAAGACCCTGAACATCTGGAGATTTTGCGGCAGGTCGGCTTTAGCTCAGTGATGACGGTGCCGCTGCGCACCCAGGACCGCATTATTGGGGCGATCTCGTTTATCTCAGCTGAGTCGGGCCGACGCTACACCCCCGAAGATTTGCAGCTCGCCGAAGAATTGGCGCAGCGGGCTTCATTGGCGATCGAAAATGCTCAGCTCTATCAGGCGGCCCAGCGCGATCGCAACAAAGCCGAAGCCGCCAACCGCATCAAAGACGAATTCTTAGCCGTCTTGTCCCATGAGCTCAGGTCGCCTCTGAATCCGATTCTGGGCTGGGCCAGAATCTTGCGCAGCAGACAACTGGATGCCGCCAAAACGGACCAAGCCCTAGAAACCATCGAGCGCAACGCCAAACTCCAGGCTCAGCTAATCGAAGATTTGCTAGATGTTTCTCGCATTTTGCAGGGCAAGCTGACTCTGACTGTTGCCCCAGTAAATCTCGTCACCACCATTGAAGCGGCGGCTGAAACCGTGCGCCTGGCGGCTGAAGCCAAACGGATTCACATTCAAACCACGCTGAGTGCGATCGCGGGCCAGGTTTTAGGCGACACCAACCGGCTCCAGCAGGTGATTTGGAACCTGCTCTCCAATGCAGTTAAGTTCACCCCAGCGGGTGGGCAAGTCGCCATCACCCTAGAGCAGGTTGATGCCTACGCTCAAATTCAGGTGAGAGACACCGGCAAAGGCATTCAGGCAGAATTTTTGCCCCACGTGTTTGATTATTTCCGCCAAGAAGACGGCACCACCACCCGCCAGTTTGGCGGCCTCGGCCTGGGCCTGGCGATCGTGCGTCAGCTCACCGAACTGCACGGCGGAATGGTTTGGGCTGACAGCCCAGGACCGAACCTGGGCGCGACCTTTACCGTGCTGCTACCCCTCAACCTGGAAAGGCAGGATCAACCGTCTGCCGCTGAGCCCTTGAAAAAAGCAACCGACTTAACTGGGTTACAGGTCTTAGTCGTAGACGACGAGGCCGACATGCGGGAGCTAGCGTCCTTCGTGCTCACCCAGGCGGGGGCTGAGGTGGCCACGGCGGCTTCAGCCTTGCAGGCTCTCGGCCAGCTCAATCAGGCTGTGCCCGACCTGTTGCTGTGCGATATCGGCATGCCCGAGATGAATGGCTATGCGCTGATTCAGCAGATCCGCAAAAGACGCCACGACCAGGGTGGCAGTATTCCTGCGATCGCTCTGACGGCCTATGCAGGGGAGATCAATCAGCAGCATGCCCTGGACGCTGGCTTTCAGCTGCATCTGGCCAAACCCATTGAGCCAGACCTACTGGTGAGCGCGATCGCCACGCTAGTGAAGCCCCAACCCAAAGAATGCTAGCGTCGCTTCCGCACCGGCTTCGGGGGTGGGCGATAATACCCTCGGTTTCTCTGCCCACCACCCATGCTGCAATACGTGCGATCGCACCTGCTGCCCTACCTGCGCACCCAGGTGCTGCCCTCCAAACCCGCCCAGCTTCTCATTCAAACCTGGCTGAAGTGGGATCGCGACAACGTTCCCGGCATGGCGGCGGCGCTGTCTTACTACGCACTGTTTTCGCTGTTTCCGCTGCTGTTGGTGATTCTCGGCGTGGTGGGGGCGCTGGTTGGCCCTGATTCGGAAGCCTTTACCGCCATTCAGGAGATCATTGTGCGCTACCTGCCCCCCGAAGTGCACGACCTAATCAAAGACACCATCATCGCCCTCAACGAAAACAGCGTCGGCGCGGGGCTGATTGGCTTTGGCATTTTGCTGTTTGCCGCCAGCACTATCTTTGCGATTCTCAAGCGATCGGTGAACAAAATCTGGGAAACCCCCAGCCGCGTCAGCGAAGCGGGATCGCCGGCCCGCATGGCGCTCTTTTTTATTGTCAACAAACTGTCGGCCTTTGTGCTGGTGCTGGCCACAGCGCTGCTGCTGCTGGCTTCGCTGCTGTCGCAAATTGTCATCAAGATCATTCTCACTTTGGTGAATACTTTTCAGGCCACCTTTGACCTGCTCACCAGCGACGAAGCGATTTTGAGCAAAAGCTTGGAGGCGGGCTGGTCATTTTTGGCCCTCGGTTTTGCGAGCGCCGGGCTGTTCCGCATTCTGCCCTCCATCAAACTCTCCTGGAAGGACATTTGGCCCGGTGCCCTGCTCACCACCCTGCTGCTAGCGGGCTTGCAGTGGCTGGTCAGCAACAGCGTCATTAGCCTGGGCAGCCGCTTCGTCTCCTACAGCGTGGTTGGCAGCGTGATGATTCTGATGCTGTGGATCTTTTTGGCCTGCCAGATTTTCTTTGCGGGCTGCGAGTTTTCGTTTGTGTACGCCCATCTATTTGGCACCAAACGGCGTGCCGCTCGGTTTGGCGAATAGGGGCACAGCCTGTTAAGCCACCATCGTAGAGATTAGATAACCGCAGATTCTAGATAGAAAATTTAGCCTAACGGAGACTGATATGCCTGATTTAGCAACGCTTGGTCTGTTTTTTACCGCCGCTTTTGTTCTCAGCATTACGCCAGGGCCGGGCATTCTCTACACGCTGGCTCGCAGCCTCAACGGCGGCAAATCTGAGGGCATTTCGTCGGCTCTGGGCCTGTTTGTCGGCGGGCTGGTGCATGTTTTCGCCGCCGCTGTCGGCATTTCTAGCCTGCTGATGACCTCTGCTGTGGCGTTCACCCTGGTGAAATACGCCGGTGCGGCTTACCTAATTTATTTGGGGCTAAAAACTCTATTGAGTCGAGACAAGCTACTCGTCAAGGCTGACGCCGCCGTGCCGCCCCAGCGCGGCAGCGCGTTTTATCAGGGCGTAATTACCGAGGTGCTCAATCCGAAGACGGCGCTGTTTTTCTTGGCCTTTATTCCGCAGTTCATCAATGTTGAAAGCGGCAGTGTTTTTACCCAGTTTTTGGTGCTGGGTTTGATTACAGATTTTCTGAATTTGGCGGTGGATGTTTTTGTCGCGTCTTTTGCCGGGCCAATTGGGCAAAAGCTGCGGGCGAGCGGCAGCTTTAGGCGAGGACAGCGCATCACATCGGGCTGCACCATGATTGGTCTGGGCGCGTATGTGGCGATCGCCGATCAAAACTAGCAGACTGAGCCGTCGGTGGTCGATACGCATGTTGGGTGAACTAACCAGGGGAAACCGTCTAATGGCGAGCTTTAGAGTAGTGCTGATTTGTTTAAGCCTGGCCATGCTGTCGGCCTGTGCCACCCAAGCGCCAGCGACTAACCCGGTGTCTACTGTCTCTACCCAAGAGCGGTTTGGCGAACGCCCCGGCGTCACCGTCTTAGCCGCTGCCCCAGCCGCTGCCGTGCAAGGGCAAACCCTCTACGTGCCGGTGTATTCCGAAATTTTTGACTCCGAGGCCGACCGCACCTTTCAGCTGACGGTGACCCTGAGTTTGCGCAACAGCGATCGCCGTCAGCCCATCATTCTCACCACGTTGGATTACTACAACTCGGGGGGCGATCGCATCGTCACTTACCTCGATGCGCCCATTCAGCTCGGCCCCCTAGCCTCTATCGAAGTCGTCGTCGACCGCACCAACGTCGCAGGCGGGGTAGGGGCTAACTTCATCGTCGATTGGCAATCCGCCGCCCCCGTCAGCGCCCCCGTCGTCGAAGCCGTGATGATCAGCACCGCCTCCCAGCAAGGCCTGTCCTTCGTCAGCCCCGCCCGCGTGATCGACGAACTGCAACCCTAAGACAAATAGTAGCGTCGAGATGGCCTAGCCCAACCCCAGCCGACAACGCCATCACCAGCTCGTGTTTTGCCATAACCCGCTGCCGCATCGCTATGTCATAGCTTGGATATAGCGAAACAACGCTTGGTTATTGGATGCGATCGCCCTGCATTGCTATGTCATCCCCTGGATATGGCGAAACAACGCCTGGTTATAGAATGCGATCGCCCCGCAATCCTATGTCATCCCTTGGATATGGCATTGCAGCAGTTGGTTTAAGGATGCGATCGCCCTGCACCTCTATGTAACCAGCTTGAGATGGCAGAACATCACCTAGAGGTAGCCTACAATTGCCCTGCCTCGCTGTGACATCATCTTGATATGACAGGCAATTGTATAGAGTCTGTAGGCTGTGTTATTCCAGAAACGGAAACCGACTCGCAACGAAGATATATCCCTCACTTCCCCATCTCCCTCACCTCCCCCAACCGCCTACTCCCCCACCCATCCCCCCTCCTACCCATCCACTCCCCACCCTCCACTCCCATGTCCACCATCCACCCCGCCACCGACTTCCGCTCCGACACCGTCACCTGGCCTACCCCCGCCATGGTCGAGGCCATGGCCACCGCCGAGCTAGGGGATGATGTCTACGGCGAAGACCCTACCGTCAACGAGCTAGAGGCCCTGGCCGCCAATCTGCTGGGCAAAGAGGCAGGGCTATTTGTCACCAGCGGCACCCAGGGCAACCTGATCGCCGCCCTCACCCACGCCCAGCGCGGAGACGAAGCCATCCTCGGCGAAGACGCCCACACCTTCTGCTGGGAAGCCGGGGGCATCGCCGTCCTGGGCGGCATCACCACTCGCCCGCTACCTACAGACAGTCGAGGGCGCATGGCGATCGATCAGATCAAAGCAGCAATTCGAGTGGATAATCCACACCTGCCCCACAGCCGCCTGGTACTGCTCGAAAACAGCTCCGGCGGCAACAATGGCGCGGCGATCGCGCACGACTACTTCGCTGCGATCGGCACCCTGGCCCAAACGCATCATCTCAAAGTGCATTTAGATGGGGCGCGACTGTTTAATGCCGTCACCGCCCTTGGGGTCGAGCCAACCGACATTACCGCCCATGTCGATTCGGTGAGCGTGTGCCTCAGCAAGGGGCTGTGCGCTCCGGTAGGCTCTCTGCTGGTGGGCAGTGAGGCATTTATTCACCAGGCCCGCCGCCACCGTAAGCTGCTGGGCGGCGGCATGCGCCAGGCCGGCGGGCTAGCCGCAGCGGGCATCATTGCCCTAAAGACCATGTCCCAACGATTGCAGACTGATCACGACAACGCTCAAGCTCTGGCCCAGGGGTTGGCGACGATTCCAGGTATTGACATTGACCCAGCGGTGGTCGAAACCAATATGGTGTTCTTTGACCTGGCCGAGGGAGTGGCTATTTCTCCAGAGGCCCTGATCAAAGCGCTGAAGGTTGAGTATGGACTGCATATCGGCGGGTATGGCGATCGCCGCCTGCGGGCCGTCACTCACTACTGGATTGAGCCACCCCAAGTTGAGCAGCTCATAGCGGCCATGCGTACCATTCTGACCCGACCTTGACCCCAGCAGCAGGACAATCGGCGGCGTGGGTGTAGGGTTTAAGGAGCGTGGTCCGCAGCCACCCTCTTGATCAGTTCTTGGGGGATCCAGAGCGTGGCGATCGCGCTGCTGGTTGCGCTGCACCCCAGACCTGGCTAAACTTAGCCCAGCAAACTGACCCACCCCTCTTAACCGGCCCCCTATGGAATGGCATGTGACCGATGCCCAAAGCCTGCGCGTGATTGACTCCGAAATTGGCGACCACAGCTTCTCGCCGTCGGAATACGAAATTGTGCGCCGGGTAATCTATGCCACCGCCGACTTTGCCTTCAAAGATCTCATTCATTTTTCTGACCAGGCGCTGCAGTCGGGGGCCGCAGCCCTGGCGGCCCGCACCACCATCATTGTCGACGTTCCCATGGTGCAGGTGGGCATTACACCCTGCATCCAGAACACGTTCGCCAACCCGGTCTATTGCAGCATGGATGCCTTGACTCGCCCCCAAAAGGGCAAAAGTCAAGCCTCATGGGGGGTAGAGACCCTGGCCCAGCGCTACCCCGAAGGTATTTTTGTGATCGGAGCTTCTGAGGCGGCCCTATCTACCCTAGTAGACCTGATCGACGCCGACAAAGTGCGCCCAGCTCTGGTGGTAGCCACCCCCGCCGGATTTATAGAAACCGCTGTGCTCAAAGCTCGCATGCAAGACACTATGGTGCCCCACGTCAGCATTAACGGCCGCAAGGGCAGCGCCGTGGTTGCCGCTGCGATCGTCAACGGCTTGGTCGACTTAGCCTGGCAGGCCTACGGCAAAGAGAATCCCTAGGGAATGCGGCACCTTGTACCCCACCTACCCTTTTCTAAAAGCGCCATTTAACAGTCGCGGTTCTCGATCGCGCCATCGGGCATAGTGGTATTGCAAAACCGCACCATGCTGCGGTTGACGCCGCGTAGGTTAGCGCCCTTGAGGTTGGCCCCCTTCATGTTGGCGGTGCCGAGGATGACGCTGAGCATGACTGCACCGCTCAGATTGGCATCGGTGAGGTCGGCGTCGGTGAGGTTGGCCTGGGTCATCTCCACATTAGAGAGGTCGGCCCCAGAGAGATTTGCATCGGGCAAGTTAGCGCCGTTCATTAGAGCCCCGGCCAGGTTAGCACCGCTGAGGTTGGCCCCTTCCATGTCGCTGAGCATGAGGTTGGCTTTGCCCAGGTCAGCTCCGGCCAGATTAGCCCCGGTGAGCACCGCAATTTTGAGATTGGCCCCGGCTAGATCGGCGTTGCTGAGCTCGGCCTCATTGAGAATGCACACCTGGCACTTTTTGGTTTCGAGCAGCTTTTGCACATCGTCGGGAATGGCGGCTTCGGCGGGGGCAAAGCTCAGGCTCCAGAACATGAGGGCAAGGGCCAGCATGGCTGTCAAGCGTTTCATAGTCGGCAACAATCCTGTAAGGCGGGTCTTGGTTATTCTCCCATTCAATGGGATATATAGGGGGCAACCGAAGCGGCTAAGCGACCTTACTAAAAAGCCGATCGCCCCAACCAAAACAGCTCGGGCTGAGGGTTGTGGCGACAGGGGGGCCAGTAGCTCAGCGCCTCTGCATCGAGCTGGGGCGACGGCATCGGCAGATCTTGGGCCAGGCACAGATGGGCGATCGCCCGACCAAACTCGACCCCATGCCCTGGAATTCTCGCGATAGCGTGGGCTAGCTCATGGGCCACCAGCCCCGGCCAGTCGGCGGGCACAATGCGGCCTGCATCCACCATAAGCGTAATGGGGGTGGAGCGCTCGCGAAACGTCCCGTTTGGGAAATCACTCTCCATTGGGCTTGGCCCATCACAGCAAAACCCATCTACCCCGGCCTGGGGCGCAATCGGGGCCGCAAAGATTTGCATGTCGGGGTATGAAACCGTCTCAAAACAACCCAGCAGATCTCGCAAAATGGCGTTGAGCTGTTGGTTTACCCGGTGAATGTGCTGGCCAATCCAGCTGAGGGCTTCCCCTGGGGGGTCGGCTACATGAGCCAGAGCAATCCAACGGGGTTCGACCGATAGGTCGCGCAGCAGGCCTAAATATTGTGTAGCCCGCACCACGGGGTCAGCGCCGCTAGCAGGAGCCTGCTGCCAATAGATAGCCTGGTGAACCTGTTGATCAAAGCTGGAGGCATCGTTGGAACCTTGCTGGGACGGAGGCTCGTGCCGATTCGGTTCCCGCTCGTGTTGCGAATCGCTGACCATGGGTGAATAATTGAAAACCGGAGCAGTAGGCAAAATTTTCCCACAGGATCTCTGCGATCGGTAAGCGACGAACACTTTAAAGCCGCTATTTTCGTTAGGCTAAATAAGAAATCAAGACAATAGTTCGGGCGTTGCCACCCCTCTGGCATACCAGATCTAGGCCAAAAATCTATCCGAATAACAGCTTCCAAAGCACAAATTTTTCCTCCGGCAACGGGGCAAAGTTATATATTTAATAAAGAACCTTTGGTAAAACGCAGCACTCCTCCCCACGATTCATGGTTGCCACTCCTACTCTCAGCACCTTTAGCCAGCGCCCCCGCAACGGGGATGCGGAAACGCTGAGAAAAATTTTCACCGCTGTAGATGCAACCAGCTGCCCCTATACCTACAATTTTCACATGCACACCGCTTGCTCCGACGGCAAGCTCACCCCCGCTGGTCTAATGGAGCAGGTGGTCGATATTGGCCTCAGCGCCTTTGCCATCACCGACCACCACACCGTCAAGGGTTATCAGCAGGCCAAAGCTTGGCTGGAAGATTGGCAGTGGCGCCATCCCACTTCCCTCCGCAGCCGCCAGCGAGGCAAGGGTGGGGCCGTGCCTCGGCTGTTTACCGGTGTAGAGATCACCGCTATTTTGGCGGAGACTGAGGTACATATTTTGGGCTACGGCTTTGCGCCCAGCCACGATGCGATCGAGCCCTACCTGCGGGGCTACGCACCCCGAGGCGAAACCAAACTTGCAGCTGCCGTCATTGCCGCGATTCAAGCGGCGGGGGGCATTGCAGTGCTGGCCCACCCCGCCCGCTACCGCACCTCGGCAAAAACCCTGGTGCCCATTGCGGCTGCCCTCGGCCTTGACGGAGTCGAAACCTACTACGCCTACGCCAACCCTGAAAACTGGGCTCCCTGCCCCCGCCACACGTCCACCGTCGAGCAACTGGCCCAAGACTACAGCCTGCTGACGACCTGCGGCACCGACACCCATGGGCCTAGCCTGCTGCGGCGACTGTAGTTTTCTAGGGTTACCTACTTTCACAGTGCAACGGCAGCTGGGCGGTCACAACCTGGGGAATGATCCTGTGCGATCGCTAACTACCGCCGAAACACGAACAAGTTGCCCGTGGCACCGCGCCCAAACCGCAGGTCTTCATCTAGGTAGGACGTGATCCACAGCGCCTCTTGGCGAAGAAATTCGAGCACCGGCACGGTGATCTGGGGCAGGTGCAGTCCAGCAATCCCCAGCAGACGGGTGGCTTGCACTGTAAAGGCCCCAAAGCTAACGCGGGCGCTTTCGCCTTCTTCGTAGGGCTTCCAAACGCCCTGGGCCGTGGCAGTGAATTCGCCAAAGAAGGGTAGAGATAGCACAGCACCATTTTCGGTGGCAATGCCAGCTCCGTTGCCCTCAGAGTCGGTCAGCCGCTGCCACACACGCTGAATGCTTACCGGCAAGGGAAACTGCCGCCCTATCCGCCGCGTAACTACCGTGCCCCGAGAGGCATAGACCAAGGCCCAGGAGCCTAGGAGCATGGGCCAGTGTTCCTGTCGTAGGGGCTGGTCGATGGGGTTTAGGGCTTCCAGTTCGCAGATGATCTGGTCGATGGCGGGATGCTCTACGGGCAAGATAGCATCCTCGATTTCTAAAGCATTAATGCTCTGGAGCAGCTGAGTTTTAAGCTGATGGCGGCGAGTCTGAAGAGGAGTCATTGCAGCAGGAAAATGAAGGGAATGGGGAGCCCAATGTAGGCTGAGAATCTTAGGGTACCCGGCGAAGTCAGACAGGCTTCTCTATGGGTAGCGGCAGATTGCGAATTGAGAAATCGAGCAGCTCCATGGGGTGAAAGAGCGGGAGTGTTTGCGCTTGTCCGGCCATGTGCTGCTGAATTTGCAGTGAGCAGCCGGGGTTCGAGGAGGCAACCAGGGCCGCACCGGTATTCAGCAGATTTTTCACTTTCATCTGACCTAGCTCTGCAGCCACGTCGGGGTGCAGCATGTTGTAGACTCCAGCACTGCCACAGCAGAGGGCAGCATCAATGGGCTCTCGCAGGGTGACACCGGGAATTTGCTTGAGCAGTTGGCGGGGCTGAAGGCTGATTTTTTGGCCATGAAGCAGGTGGCAGGCGTCTTGATAGACGATGGGTAGAGCGCCTGGAGTGATGGGATGCAGTGGCGTTGTCAGCCCCACCTGGGCGAGGAATTCCTGCACGTCGCGAACTTTAGCCACAAAGGCTTTGGCGCGATCGCGATACTCCGGGTCATCCTGCAAAATATGGTGGTACTCCTTCAGGGTATGGCCGCAGCCCGCTGCGTTGATCACTACGTAATCGACCTCGGCCGCCTCAAAGCAGTCGATCATGCGACGGGCCAGGGTTTGGGCCTGGGCCTCTTGCCCTTGGTGGGCGGGCAGCGCCGCGCAGCACCCCTGCTCGTGGGGAATCACCACCTCGCAACCGTTGGCGCTGAGCACCCGCGCTGTCGCTGCATTCACATCCGAGAAAAATACACGCTGCACACAGCCCAGCACCATGCCCACTCGGTAGCGCTGTTCGCCCACAGCCGGAATGAGTTCAGGCAGGTCATCTTGAAAGCTCTCGGCAGTGATTGGGGGCAGCAGCGATTCCATGGCCGCTAGGCTGGGGGATAGTTTGGCTAGCAGGCCGGTTTTCTGCACCAGCTGAGAAATCCCCAGTTTTTGGTACAGGTATAGGGGGCCAGCCATTGCCCGCAGCCGGGTGGGGTAGGGGAACAGGCTAAAGATGAGCGATCGCACCAACCGTTCCGCCAAAGGTCGCTCATGGTTGCGCTCCACCTGGGGTCGCACTGCTGCAATCAGCTGGTCGTACTGCACCCCAGAAGGGCAAGCGGTGGTGCAGGCCAGGCAGCCCAGACAGGAGTCAAAATGCTTTGCCGAGGTTGCCGACAGGGGCGCTTCGCCCGTGTTGATGGCGTCCATTAAATAAATGCGGCCCCGAGGTGAGTCCATTTCGGTGCCGAGCACGCGGTAGCTGGGGCAGGTGGTGAGGCAAAACCCGCAGTGCACACAGGCATCGATCAGCTTGGGGTCGGGGGGATGTTGGGCATCAAACCCGTCAGCAACACTGGCAGCGGTGGGCCAAGCGGCGGGCGCTGAAGACTCTGAGGTCGGCATGGAAACGTGGGTAAGGGCTGCTTTCAGCCTAGCGCGATCGCTGCCGCTTAACCTGGAGCCAGGCGAAAATCCCGCAATGGTCACCTAGGGATAAACAGGGGATGCAGGTGCGAGAGACCTCAGAGTTGCTTTGTCAGAATTGCTTCAAAAAGCCCCCTTAAGCAGGGGGCAGACTCGTTTTGTCTTAGAAAATCTCTGGCTTCTTGCCTTTTTTGAGTCAGCAGCGACTTTAAGAACGAGAAAGGCAAGGCTTGTCCTTAATCTATCCCCCGCAGTTTGCGGGTGTTGTCATAGAGACTCTGGGCGAGACCATCTAGCCGTTGGGAGAGTTTTTCATCAACAATCTTGCCCTGATCGTCAAAGGCTTGCCAAGCCTGGCCGATCGCTACCTGTTCGGGCACCACCCAGGCATGCACCCAGCGCAAAATGGTGCGCAGATCGTTGAGGGCGTTGTTATTTGACTGGCCGCCGAGAATGCTGACGGCCCCAGCTACTTTGCCGTCGAGCTGGTCAAAACTCATCAGGTCTAACGCGTTCTTGAGCACGCCGCTGACGCTGCCGTGGTACTCGGGGGTAACCAGCACAAAGCCGTCAGCTTCGAGAAACGCTTGGCGCAGACGCTCTACGTCAGGATGGTCAGGATAATCTTTGCCGCCGTGGCAAAGGGGCAGGTTCATCTCGCGTAGGTCGAGTTGCTCGACTTCAGCGCCAAGGGCACCAAGGCGATCGCATACCAGCCCCAGTGCCAGCTGACTGTAGGAATTGGGTCGCAAACTTCCGGCAATACCGACAAACTTCACCACTGCATACCTCCTGCTCGCTTAAGCATAATCGTAATGACTTCAGGTTAATAAGGATTGTCACGATTTGTCAACCAGCCCACGCTCTCTCGATCAGCTTTGCTAAAACTCTTTTCAATAAAGCGTCCTTCAACAAAACGGTCATGCCCCGCGGTTAATCGGCTATAGTGACGGCAAATTACCCCGCCGGTTGCCTTGGGCAAACCCTCACCAAACTCCCTCGAATGCGTTCGAGCCGTTGGCCCGCCGCTGGCGACTCCGGCTGCCGTTCCCTTGAGCCCGCTGACCATCGGGGGCGAAACAATTCCTCTAGGTAAGCGGGTGCGGCTCGACCTGCCAGTGGCCCGCCTGACTACCGGCACCATGATGTCGCTGCCGGTGACGGTGATCAGCGGTAAAAAGCCGGGGCCGCGCCTCTGGCTGAGCGCCGCCATCCACGGTGATGAGCTCAACGGGGTCGACGTCATTCGCCGAATCGCTAAGTCGCTCAGGCCCAACCGCCTGGCTGGATCAGTGATTGCGGTGCCGGTGGTAAATATCTTTGGCCTGCTAGAGCAGTCGCGCTACCTGCCCGATCGCCGTGATCTCAACCGCGCCTTCCCCGGCTCAGCGCGAGGCTCAATGGCCAGTCGCCTGGCGAATTTGTTTATGAAAGAAGTGGTCAGCCAGTGTACCCACGGCATTGATCTGCACACAGCGGCTATTCACCGAGTTAACCTGCCCCAGGTGCGGGCCGACCTCAACAATCCGTCTACCTACGACTTCGCCAGAGCCTTTGGGGCACCGGTGATCATCCACGCTTCCCACCGCGATGGCTCGCTGCGCCAGGCGGCGGCAAAGCGCAACATTCCCACCCTGCTCTACGAAGCGGGCGAAGCGCTGCGATTTGACGAAGCCGCCATTCAAACCGGGGTCGATGGCATCTACCGAGTGATGGCCTACCTAGGCATGTATACGCCGCCGGCTATGGACCAGCCATCGACTTTAGAAGTGCGCGAGACTCGCTGGGTGCGTGCCTTGCGCGGCGGCATCTGGCACCGATCGGTTGCCCTGGGGGACGAAGTCAAGCAGCGCCAGCCCCTGGGCTTTATTTGCGATACCTTTGGCGATAAAGCCGTCCAAGTGCGCAGCCCGATGGCGGGCATCGTCATCGGCCACGGCCAAAACCCGCTAGTCAATCAGGGCGATGCCTTAGTTCACGTCGCCAGCGTCAAGGCAGCGATCGAGCAAGAACAGTAGGATGAGCACAGCGACGCCCGCCCATCCCGCTAGACCATGCAGCGATTTACCCAGCTTTTTTCGGATATAGATGCGACCACCTCGACCAATGAGAAGGTGCGATCGCTGCAAGCCTATTTTCAAGAGGCCGAACCCGCTGACAAAGTCTGGGCACTCTACCTGCTGCTGGGCAAAACCCGCCGCCGCATAGTGACCTCGCGGACGCTGCGGGATGTGTTTTTGCAGATTTCCGACATTCCCGAATGGTTGTTTAAGGACTGCTACGCCCAGGTGGGCGACTCAGCGGAGGTGATTGCGCTGCTGCTGTGGGATGTGGAGCTGCCCGGCCAGTCCTTGGCGGATGGGGTTTCTAAAGGAGAGGGCAGCCAAACCGGCGATGTTTCCGCTAGGGAAGCACAGCCATTCCAGGTTGATGCCGAGCGTCAACCCCAGGCAGGTCGCCCCCCCTCTATTTCGCTGCACCAGTGGATGGAGGACGTTATTCCCATGTATAAAGCCATGGAGACCGCCGATGAACGGCGCGATTTGATCGTCTCCTGGTGGGCAGCGCTAGACAATACCGAGATCTTTGTACTCAACAAGATTCTCACCGGAGCCTTTCGGGTCGGTGCATCGGCGAAGCTGGTGATCAAGGGCCTTGCTGCTGCTACAGGCGTTTCCGAAGCCGTACTAGCCCACCGGCTGATGGGCGACTTTAGCCCCACGGTCGACTTCTACACCAGCCTGGCTAGTGAAGCGGCTACGCAGAATGCTCCCAGTCAGCCCTACCCGTTCTTTTTAGCCACCTCCCTGGACGAAGAAAAATTTCAGAGCGAAGACTGCTCCCGCTGGCGGGCGGAGTGGAAGTGGGACGGCATTCGCGCTCAGGTAATTAAGCGAGCCGACCAGGTGTTTATCTGGTCGCGGGGCGAAGACCTAGTCACAGACCAGTTTCCGGAAGTGGAGGCGATGATGGCCACCTTCCCCAACGGCATCGTGATGGATGGGGAAATTCTCTGCTGGCAAGACGGCATGCCGCTGTCGTTCAACCACCTGCAAAAGCGCCTGGGCCGCAAGAAAGTCAGCAAAAAGGTGATGGAAGATAGCCCTGTCCACTTCATCGCCTACGACCTGCTGGAGTACGGCGGCATCGATATTCGGGAGAAGAGCTGGAGCGATCGCACCCAATCCCTCTCTACCCTGCTGGCTGTGCACACCGCTCCCAACCTGCACCAGTCTGTTCCCCTTGAGTTTCAGTCCTTTGCTGAACTGGCTGAGCTGCGCAAAAACTCGTGTCAGCAGGGGGCCGAAGGGCTGGTGGTGAAGGCGATCGATAGCCCCTACCTAGTGGGTCGCAAGCGCGGCTACTGGTGGAAGTACAAGGTTGACCCGATGAGCCTAGATGCCGTGCTGAT
The DNA here is from genome assembly GCA_019359285.1 of Nodosilinea sp. WJT8-NPBG4. GTDB lineage: Bacteria > Cyanobacteriota > Cyanobacteriia > Phormidesmidales > Phormidesmidaceae > Nodosilinea. The sequence continues at coordinate 65,323 of JAHHHQ010000053.1, read as the reverse complement.
CTATGCCCAGGCGGGCAGCGGCAAGCGGGCCAACCTCTTCACCGACTACACTTTTGCCCTCTGGCAAGGCGATACCTTAGTGCCCTTCGCCAAAGCCTACAGCGGGCTGGATAATGCGGAGATTGACGCGCTAGATAGGTGGATTCGTCGCCACACCACGGAGCGGTTTGGACCGGTGCGATCGGTCGAGCCGATTCACGTCTTCGAGATTGGCTTTGAGGGCATCGCCGCATCGACCCGCCATAAATCGGGTATTTCGGTGCGCTTTCCCCGCATTCTGCGCTGGCGGAAGGACAAACCTGCGATCGAAGCCGATACGTTAGAATCAGCCCAAGCCTTGCTGGAAATCTTTCGATAAACGGTTTGTGATATGCCTAGATCCGCCATTATCCAGGCCGATCAGTCTTATACCTTTGCAGACTACTTTAAGCTCAACTTTGCGCCGCAGGATATTTTGGCGTATTTTGGCGTCACGCTTCAGCGGCAGTCGTTGACGTTGCCGCGCTATGCTGGCCCCCTCGATCGCTTGAACGATCTCAAAGCCCGCATCGAAGAAAGCTTGCCCCGCCTAAGTCTGACCAGCGAAATGGCCCGCCGGGAGTTTTTAATTGCCCCGGTGCTAACCGACGTGTTGCACTACACACAGGCTAGCCTTAATGTTGAATACCCCGTAGCAGTGAGCCATCAACTTAAAGGATCACTTGACTATCTGCTGCAAAATGGCGATACGTTTTTGGTGATTGAGGCTAAAAACGAAGATTTGGAACGAGGCTTTGTGCAGCTTGCGATCGAGCTAATTGCCCTCGACCAGTGGATTGACTCAGATCAAAACATTCTGCAAGGGGCCATTTCTACGGGTAATATTTGGCAGTTTGGGCGGTTCGATCGCCAAACCCGCCACGTTACCCAAGACCTCAATCTTTACCGAGTGCCCGCCGACCTGGAGGAACTACTTCGCATTCTGGTTCACGTCCTCGCGTCATGACTGGGCTATCTCGGTGGGCGCTCGTCAAAGGCTGACCTTGGCCACCAGGTAGACCAGGGGCGATCGCCACTGCACCGTCTGCCCCTGCAACTGCCGCTGACAACTCTGCTGAATTGTCGCCACATCTTTTTCGGACAGGTGATCCACTAGCTGATCGCGATAGCTGGGCGGGGTGCCGCCTACTGCAAACCACCGCTGCAACAGTGCAGAAGACACGTAGATACTGCTGTGCAAAACATCCTCCGTGAGCTGGACAGCAAAGCCCGCTTTAAGAAAGAGGGTTTGTAGGGTATCGGCCTGCCAATTGAATCGGGGGTCGGTGGTGGAGGTGGCGATCGCATCTTCGGCTTGGTGCCAGCGTTTGACCAGGGCCTTGCTCAAGCCCGTAACATCCACTAGGGCCGAAATGCGTTGGCTGTGGCGAGGAATGGTTTCGGCCAGTACCACCACGCCATCGGGAGCCAGCAGGTGCTGCACAATCTCGATAAATCTGTCTCGGTTCACCACTTGCCCAAAGGCGTTGCGGCCCACAATGCGCTCAAAGCGAACGCCTGGCGTGTGGGCTGCGAGGTAAGCGGCCAGAGCTTCGTAGTCAGCATGCACAAACACTGGACGAATCAACTCGGGTAGCTGGGCCGCTTGTTCTTCCAAAGCGGCCTGGTCTTGGGCGGTGTGTACACGGGCGTAGACGCCGCCCTCGGTCACCTGGCGCAGGGCCTCCCAGGTGAGCAGCCCCGTGCGGGCGTTGAGGTCAAGAATGCGGTGGTGGCGCTGGGGTAGGGCTAGGGCAAAGATGCGATCGCGCACTGCCCCCAGCTGCTCGCCCGATTGGCTGAGGGTGCGCTGTAGCCAGCGATCGCGGGCTGGGTCGTCGGGGCTGTAGGTGAGCGCTTCGGGCAACGCACCACCACCGTCAACCATCGCTGCCAACTGGGCCTCGCGCCGCTGGGCCACCTGCGTCTGAATCGAAGCCTCGTAGCCCTGAGCCGACGGCTGGTAAAACACCTGCCCCTGCAACCCGCTGGGCAAATACTGCTGCTCGACCCAGTGGTCGCGGTAGGCGTGGGGGTACAGGTAGCCTTTGCCATGGCCAAAGCCTTTGCTGTCACGATTGCCATCTCGCATGGGATTGGGCACCTCGCGCTCGCGCTCCTGTTCGATGGCGGATAGGGCATCAAAAAAGCCCATGGTGCTGTTGGACTTGGGAGCGGTAGCCAAATATAGCGTTGCCTGGGCCAGGGGATAGCGGCCCTCGGGCATGCCTACCCGGTCAAAGGCGGCGGCGCAGCTGGTCACCACCGTCACGGCGTGGGGGTCGCCCAAGCCAATGTCTTCGCTGGCCAAAATCACCAGGCGGCGAAAGATAAAGCGGGGGTCTTCGCCGGCGTAGACCATGCGGGCCAGCCAATAGAGCGCAGCATCGGGGTCGGAGCCGCGCACGCTCTTGATAAAGGCGCTGATGGTGTCGAAGTGAGCATCACCTTCTTTGTCGTAGAGCACCGCCCGCTGCTGAATCGATTCTTCCGCCACATCCAGGGTGATTTGGATCTGGCCCTGCTCGTCGGGGGGCGTGGTTTCGACCGCTAGCTCCAGGGCGTTGAGCAGGGCGCGGGCGTCGCCGTTGGCCACATTCACCAGGTGATCGATCGCAGCCGGTTCAAGCTGAATGGGGCGATCGCCGTAGCCCCGTTCTTTGTCCGCCAGTGCCTGCTCCACCACTCGGTACAGATCTGCCGGCTCCAGCGGTTTGAGCTGAAAAATGCGCGATCGGCTGACCAGCGCCTTGTTGACCTCAAAGTATGGGTTCTCTGTCGTTGCCCCAATCAAAATCACCGTGCCGTTTTCCACCCAGGGCAACAGCGCATCCTGCTGGGCCTTGTTGAAGCGGTGCACTTCATCGATAAACAGAATCGTGCGCCTGCCGTACTGGCCGCGCAGGTCTTGGGCCGATGCGATCGCCTCGCGAATATCCTTCACCCCCGCCAGCACCGCATTCAGCGCAATGAAGTGGGCACTAGTCGTGTTGGCAATGATCTGGGCCAGGGTGGTTTTGCCCGTGCCCGGCGGCCCAAAAAAAATCAGCGACGACAGCTGGTCGGCCTGAATTGCTCGGCGCAGCAGTCGCCCCGGCCCCACCACAGCATCCTGGCCGATGAATTCGTCTAGTGTTCTAGGCCGCAACCGTGCCGCCAGGGGGGCATCCCGGCCAATCTGCTCCTGGCGGCTGTGGTCAAACAGATCCATTGGATTAGGGCAAAGTAGGGCTAATAAACACCAAAGCTACTGGCATTATCAGCCCAGTCTTTCTATGGTATAGCCCTAAATCCTAGCTCTTCCGCAGCAATTCGATAAATATGAATTGCCATCAATTCGTTGGGGAAGCGATCGCAAAATCCTACAAAGCATGGATATTGCTTCTAGAAGTTTGAAAAGTTCTGTTCTTATAACAAAAGTTAAAATCCCCCTGTTCCCCTTTGTGAGGGGAACAGGGAGATCAGCATGGGACTGAGGCTTCTTAAATGCCCTCTAACCCGAGTCAGCCTGGTCTAGCTTTAAAGCTGTAAATAGATCCGTTGACGGCTACAGCCTTAACCGCGAGCCCGTTCCAGCAAAATCATCATGATTAGGCTGAGCAGTACCTGGGTTTCTTCTTGAGGCGACAGCTGATCGATGGGCTTAACGATAAACTTTCGAGACAAAAACGATGGCTGCTTTTCGAGACGCATGACTACAGTGCCGTCACTGCGTTTTACCAAATATTTAGGATTGAGCACATAGCCACTCAAGGCTCCTAAAATTGGCACCTCTTGAAACAGGGAATCAAGCACTTTAACCCAGGGATTTTCTTCTTGAATATGCAGGTTACTGCTGGCATTATCAAAAACATCGTAGTGGGCTTTCCACAGCGATCGCATGCCCTTCCGCTTCAGGCCCCCGATCACTGCGCCGTTGCTATCTGTAAAGTTGTAACGAGCCGAAAAATCGATAATTCGATCGGCTTTAATGTCGTAAAGCCTTTTGGTTTGGGTTTCGTCAGCAAAGACGCCAATCGCTTCTTTTAATTTAAATAATTTTTGCTTAACAAAGAACACAACTTTGCCGTTAGCATCTGTAACGGTGATCTTAGGCGCAATCGTCCAAACCTTAAAATTAATCTCTAAGGGATATTGCATACCTGATAACAGCTCCGGCTTCTAGAAAATGTTGTTCTCTAGTAATCCCCTATTTAAGATGCAAGTATCAGCCCTAAAAGAGCAGTGGCGCAAAGTTAGTATTTCTTAAATATTTACCCCAAACGATTTGGTGGTTGCCGGAGAGATGGCAAGGCCGTAGGATCGCAAAAATGGGCAAGAGACTTATCCCCTTGCCCATCTGTTAGCCAATTGCGTTACTCGCTTCTAACCAGCCAGGTACGCTTTCAAATCGTGGCGGGCATAGCGCAGTTTTTTAATTGCGTCGCGCTCGATCTGGCGCACTCGTTCGCGGCTAACGTTAAGTTGCTGACCCACCTTCGAGAGCGATAGCCCTTCTCCAGTGCCGAGGCCAAAGCGCAGCACCAGCACCTCTCGCTGCTGCGGCGTTAGGCGATCGAGGATGCGAAATATATCCTGCTTGAGGCTATTTTGAGCCGCGTATTCTTCGGGCGATCGCCCCTGCTCATCCTCCAGCATGTCGGCCAGCTCGGTGTCGCCTTTGTCGCCCACCAAAGCGTTTAGCGACATGGGCTGCTGCGACTGCGACAGGAACTGACGCACCTGCACCAGAGGCATATCGAGGTAGTTGGCCACTTCTTCAAGGTTGGCGGTGCGTCCCAGTTCCTGAGCTAGATGACGCTGGGCGCGCTTGATCTTGGTCAGCTTCTCAAAAATGTGGATAGGCAGGCGAATGGCGCGGCTCTTCTCTGCGATCGCCCGAGTTACTGCCTGGCGAATCCACCAGTAAGCATAGGTTGAGAACCGAAAGCCCTTGGTGGGGTCAAACTTTTCGACTCCACGCTGAAGGCCCATGGTGCCTTCCTGCACCAAATCCATCAGATCCAGGTTGCGCTTGGTGTACTTTTTGGCGATCGAAACCACTAGGCGCAGGTTGGCTTCCACCATGCGGCGACGAGCTGCCTCTCCAGCAGCGATCTGCTGATGCAAGTCGTCAAGCGATATCTGAGCAGCAGCGGCCCACTCGTCTTCTGAAGGCTCGCGGCCCAAGGTATCCGTCAGCTGGGTCGATATATCAGTGAGATGATTCAGCTGCTGCACGTGCTTACCCAGCGAAATCTCTTCGTCGCGGGTCAGGCGGGGGATGCGGCCAATTTCTTTCAGGTACGCCTGAACAGAATTGCTAGATGTGGAGATAGCTTGAGCCATGGGGAAATCAGTAGTGGCAATCGACTTACCTGCCACTATGACAAGGGTTGCTCTTCCACGCCTCTACCCAAGGGGAGGAAGGCTAAGAATACCTTAAGAGCTACAGTTAGCGCCGTCGTACTGCACCTGCACTGGCAGCCAATGGGCCCGAGGGTTGGGGAGAGGGCTACCTCCAGCTTGAGGGTCAAAGCTGCGCTGTAGGGCCAGTTCTAGTGCTTTCTCATCTAGCACTGTATAGCCTGTGCTGTCGAGCAAAACTGGCTCTTTTACCAGTTGTCCCGCAGTGTTCACAATCACCCCAACCAGCCCTTCAGCAGGGGCTGGCGTCAGGCAGCTGGCCAGAGGATAGGTGACCTGCAAAGGGGCGAGTTTGGTCCCTAGCATGGGCATCTCGCTGTCGCCTAAACCTTGCCCTTCTGTCTCCAACCACCCCGGCACCACAGCGGTGTGAAAGGCCACCTCATCAGCAACTAGTGACTTAGCCTGCTGATTAAACTGGTACTGCCCTAAATCACGCAGGCGCTCGTCAAGAGTCGCGGGCGGTAGCTCTGCGGGCACCGGCTCCAGGTCAACAACATCCGTAGGGGGGGCAGGCGGCTTAGCCTCTACCGGCTCAACTCGATTTGGCGAGGGGGCTGGAGGTGGAGCAGCGGGCGGAGCGGAGCGGACGACAGGCGGTGCTTTGGAAGCTGGGGCTTGGGGCGACTGAGGGGCTGGAGCGGCCGCAACAGTTTCGGCAGGCTTAACGGCCGTCGGTAGCCGCAGCACACCTACGGTCGTAGTCGGAGCGGGGATTTCGAGCAGGCTCTCCGGCAAACTCTCTGGGTCCTCTGGGCTAGACTCGGGCATCGGCCAAGCCAGCAGCACACCGTGCAGCCCAATGGAGAGTAGCGCCAGCAATCCACCCCCCGACCACCGGAGAGAGCGCTGACCCACCCTGAGTTTGAAAGGAAATGTCATACCCATGCCCGTTGTTTTGCGCTGGTAAATGTTAGCGTTTGACGTTCTTAAAGGTGACACATGTTTTAGAGAGTGTTATCAGTGGGCAGACAGTTTTTATATTGTCGTTATTTGCCGCTACGCTAGGGCTGTCGAGGCTCTACCCACAAAGGCTGAAAACAATGCGGCGAAAAGACTTGACCCTACTCACGGCAGGCCTGCTGCTGGTGATAACAGCCATCCTTTTAATCGCTCTGGAGCCCCGTCAGTTATCTGCTGCTCCATCCCCTGAGGCCAGTGCTGTGACCACCCAACTTTTGACCGATCCATTTTTGCAGTACCCTACCCCTGGTGCGGTGCGAGTGGTGTGGTTTACCGAGTTTGAGGGTCAAAACCACCAGGTGCGGTGGGGTTCCCCCGGTCAATCACCCGAAGCTAATTTACCCAATCGGGCCCCGGCTATTACCACCCAGCTAGCCCGTACCCGAGAAGACAGTCAGTCTCGGCTTGATCACCCTGACTTTTTGGATTTACAGCAGACCGTAGCGCGGCCGATCTGGCGACATGAGGCCGCAGTCACAGGGCTGCCCTCAGGGCAGCGGGTGCCCTATCGGGTAACCAGCACTGGACCCGATGGCACCGTGGTCGAAAGCCGCACATTCACCCTCGCTGGAGCCCCCGCAGCCGGCCAGCCCACTAAGATTTTGCTCACCTCCGATCACCAAAACATGCCTATGGTCGCCGCCAACCTGCAAAAGGTGGCAGAAACTTTGGGTCAAGTAGACGCGGTGTTTTTTGCGGGCGATCTGGTCAACAATCCCGATTGCGCTTCAGAGTGGTTTGACGACAGCCGGGGCACCGGCTTTTTCCCCTGTTTACAGGGCAACACTCGCTACAACCTAGAGCGCAACGGCCGTACCGTAACCTACCGGGGCGGCGAAATTATTCAACACGCGCCGCTGTTTCCAATTTTGGGCAACCACGAGGTGATGGGCCGCTTTGCCCCAGCGGCTCCTCTGGGAGAGCAGTTTAACCAGGCTATACCGCGATCGGCCGCAGAGGAGCTGTACGAGGCCAATGCCGATCTGTTTAACCCCGCTGGCGACTCTGCCCTGCGCCACCAGTGGATTACTGACAATTCCTTTAACAGCGATACCTACGAAGCCCTATTTAGCCTGCCGGTCACCCAGGTGCCTAACGGCGATCGCTCCCAAACCACTAGCCGCTACTATGCCACCACCTTTGGCGACGTTCGCCTGGTGTCGCTCTACGTCACGCAGATCTGGCGGCCTTACAACCTTGATGCCACCACACGAGGCCGCTACCAAGAGCGCGAGGCAGACCTGGGCACGCCGCAGAATTGGGGCCACGGCCAACACATTTTTGAACCCATTGAGCGGGGGAGCTTGCAGTATCAGTGGCTGGAGCAGGAATTGGCCAGCGAGACCTTTCGTCAGGCGAAGTACAAGGTGGTGATGCTGCACCACCCGCCCCACACTCTGGGCGACAACGTTGTGCCCGCCTTCACCAACCCGGTGCGCCGCTACGATCGCGACAGTTCTGGCCGCCTCACCGCTGTGCGCTATGAGTACCCCCGCGACGGCGACTACATCGCCCGCGATCTGGTGCCCCTGCTGGAGCAGGCCGAGGTAGACCTAGTCTTCTACGGCCACTCACACCTATGGAACCGCTTTGTGTCGCCCCAGGGCACCTACTACCTCGAGACCTCTAACGTAGGCAATTCCTACGGCGCGTTCTGGAAAGATAAATCTCGCCCTGTCCCCCCCGAGACCATAGCAGGTTCAGCGGTGACCTATTCCCCCAGCGACTACATAGCTCAGGGTGACCCCAACGGTCTAGAACCCGTAGTGCCTACGATCGCTCCCTTGCAAGACGACAGCGGCCAGCCACTGCCCTACTTGGCCAGCAACGACATCACCGCCTTTAGCGTGTTTGACACGGGTACCGGCACCATCAGCAGCTATTACTTCGACACTCGGGAGCCGAACTCAGCGGTAGTGAAGTTTGATGAGTTTGTCGTGGGCCAATGAGCGGACAAGGAAGCAGTCCGGAGTATAGCTGTTAGGCTATCATCCCTTTCCCGCACTGCTTTATCGCCCCTGCCCTTCGCCATCCTCGTAGTGCTCGGTGGCGAGAAAGTGGCCAATTAGGTATAGCGAACCGCACAGCACCTTGAGGCGAGCTGGGGTCTGACCAAGGTGGATCAGGCCATCCCTGAGAGAATTGTGGACTTCGCACTGGGCCAGGTCGGGGCAGACCGATCGCGCGATCGCCCCCAGCTCCTCCGGTGCTGCCGTCTCATGCCCTGGCACAGGCACCAAATGCAGAACATCCCCTGGCCGCAGCAAAGCCTCAAAAATATCGCGGTGGTCTTTGGTCGAGAGCATTCCCATCAGCCACGCTGTCCCCGCTGGTTTCTCAGCCTGACTGGCCCACCAGCTATCCACATACTGACGCAGCACCTCAGCCGCTGCTGGGTTGTGGGCCCCGTCGATTAGCAGCGGGTATTTTTCAGCGGCCTGCCCCCAGGCCACCCACTGCAAGCGTCCGGGCCAGCGAGCCTGGCCCATGCCCTGAGCGATCGCATCGTCGGTAATGGTCCAGCCCTGAGCGCGCAGGCTAAGCAGGGTGGCGATCGCGATCGCCGAATTGGTGAGCTGGTGCTCCCCCAACAGCGACAGGGGATAGGTAATGGTTTCGTCACCACTGCCATAGCGGGCCTGCCTTTCTCCCAGGGAAACGGCGGGCGCAGGCCACACCGCCGGACAGCTCAATTCGGCTAGACGAGCCTGCACTACCGCCTCCGCTTCAGCAGGCAGTGGGCCAACCACTGCGGGACGACCCGGCTTTAGCACCCCCGCCTTTTCGCGGGCGATGTCCGCCAGAGTGGGGCCAAGGCGCTGCCAGTGCTCGCGGCTGAGGGAGGTAATCACACTCACCAGGGGCACGTCCACCACATTGGTGGCGTCGAGTCGCCCCCCCAGCCCTACCTCCATCACCGCCACATCTACCTCAGCCTCGGCGAAGTGCAGCCAAGCCGCCGCAGTAAACACCTCAAACTGAGTTGGTGAGGGTTGGGATGGGTCAATGGCTGCCACCACCTGCTTCAGTTGAGCAACCAAATCCTGAGCCGCAATGGGTTCCCCATTGACCACAATGCGCTCTCGCCAGCTCACCAAGTGCGGCGAAGTGTAGCGCCCTACCCGATACCCCGCTGCTCCCAACACTGCCGCCAGGTAGGCACACACCGACCCTTTGCCGTTGGTACCCGCCACATGCACCAGCGGCACCCGTTGCTGAGGATTACCCAACGCTCCCAGCAATCGCTGAATGCGCTCTAGACCCAGCTCTACCCCAAACCGCCCAAAGGGGGCTAGGACACTCTCAACTTGCTGCTCTTGCTCTGTTTGAGGCTGATACACAGGCAGTTCTCTCCGCCAGCAAGGGACGGGTTAGCTGGGCTATTAAGCATCTTATCTGAGGGCGATCGCCCCTGTCCCAAACCATCACCCCGAGCAGGCCGTAGAGGGCCAATCTCAACCGCTGCGCAATTTGAAGAAAGATACGCAACAATTCATCCACCAGCGTAATCGAACCTCTACTCGGTAGAGCGGGCTCTAAGTAGGTCAATAGCTGTCAACGGGCATGAAAAAGGCGCAGCCTAGGCTGCGCCTGAATCGAGACATTAGCGTCTGGGCCTGAGCTACACGGCCTCGGTATTTTTCTCCCCGGTGCGAATGCGGATGATTTCATCGACGGGGCTGACGAAGATTTTACCGTCGCCAATTTCGCCAGTGCGGGCAGCGGAAATAATCTTGTCAACTACAGTGTCGACCTGGGCCTCTTCGACCACAATTTCAATCTTGAGCTTCTGGAGGAATTCAACGGTGTACTCCGAGCCTCGGTAGCGCTCGGTCTGTCCTTTTTGGCGACCAAAGCCGCGCACCTCCGAAACGGTCATACCCACAATGCCGGCATTGACCAGAGCAATCTTGACCTCGTCAAGCTTAAAGGGGCGGATAATAGCTTCTATTTTTTTCATAGATCAAACCAGGGTGCTTCAGCGGATATCTCTTAGCTTCGGTCTATGTGTATCGGGCCTGACCCCTACAATACTGTATTGTCAGCTACAAAAAGTCAGGTGAGCAGAGCCAAAGCGGCTAGAAAAGCGAGCTATAGACGGTAATTCAGCGTTCTAACGAGAATTGCCCAGCAGCGGCTTCATAATCAAGAAACCGGCCCCAAAAGCACTGATCACGATCAGCAGGATAGTTGCAGCCAACCATAGCCCGCTCAAGTCCGACGATTTCTGGCTCAGTTGACTAGGACGGCTAGCATCGATCCGCTCTTCGGTGTAAAGCCGCTGAGGCGCTGCCTGGGACCGTTTGGGCGGCATTTTGGGCGCTTTCTTTGCCTTGGGCTTCACCATTTGCGTTAACTGGCTGGCTAGGGTCGATACTCCTTCTCCCATAGACTCTGATAGCCGTTCTGGTAGAGAAGCCGGAGGCTCTTCAGCCATAGAGTAGGTCGCGGCCATCGCCGGGGCCTCAACGCCCAACGAAGTCGTGATAGGGCGGACAATGCTCTCCGGCTCGATCGCCTGAGGTTGACTGACCTCGATCGCCTGCTTAAGGCGAGCTGCCGAGTCCGCAAAGCGAATCATTTCCTGGCGCAGCACCTGGTTTTGCTGGTTGAGCTGCTGATTTTGCTGGGTCAGTGAATCGACCATGCCCTGGGTAGCGCGCAGTTCTGTGGCTAGCTCGCGGTACACCGAGATCGGCACCGAAGGAGCCTGACGGCTGCCCTGGGGTGCTTCTGGAGCCACGGCTCCAGGATAAGCAGATTCGGGAGAATAGGGTACGTTCATGATGACGGTAGAAGGGGCGTTTAAGAACGAAAAAGAAGCCTGAAGATTGGTCTGCCCAAGGGTAGTTCACATTAGAGCAATTGCACCAGTTTTAGTCAAGAAAAGTTTTGGTGCTTTATAGATTTGGCATTGCTGAAGGGTGGCACAAATTCGGTTGGAGGCAAACGGCCGTTTGCCCCTACGAAGAACGTTAAATTTTTAATTCGTATCTGTATCCAGCAATTTCTCAAATTCCATTGTGGACAGTGGATTTTAACAACTGTCTCACCCTAGAAGTAGATTCACTGTCAAAGGGTGCGAAGTTTTGAGCCGAATGTAGACTTCAACTTAAAAAAACCAATTCAAAACCGATGTCCCAGGTATAGCCTTCTCAGCTATAGGGCTACGGAAGGCTCTATAGCTGCTGCTAGGGCAGTGCTATCGGCCACAAAGCCAAAGCACTGGTTGACGTTATAGACAGTGGCCTGGCAGCAGTAGTCCGGGGAGGTGGTGGCGCTACAGTCGCTCAGCAAAATGCAGTCATAGCCAAGAAAATTGGCGTCTTGCAGGGTAGCCATGACGCACTGATCTATATTCACCCCGGCGAAGAGTAGGGTGGTTTTACCCAGGTTGCGCAAAATGCTGTCTAGGGGCGTGTCCCAAAAGCCGCTCATGCGGTACTTATCAACCCAAATGTCTTGGGGTTGAGCTTCTAGCTCATCGACTACGGCCGCCGCCCAGCTGCCCTTGGTGAGCACAGGGGCACCGTTGGCCGGCAGAGGGTCACCGAGACCCACACCGGCTCCGCTAGGGTTATAGACATGGTGCAGCCCGGCACTGAGGTTGAGGCGATCGCTGCGGTTGCCCCAGTTAACCCAGACCACCGGCACCTGAGCCGATCGCAATTTAGGCAGCAGGGTTTGCAAGGGCTGAATGGCCTGGCGGGCCGGAGCGACATCTACCCCAATGCTGGCCAGCCAGCCGTCGGGGTGGCAAAAGTCGTTCTGCATATCGATGACCAGGCAGGCAGTTTTGGCTAAATCGAACTGCACCTGCTTGGTTTGGGTAACGAGGGTAGCCAACCGAGGCTGTAGCGCTTGACGGCTAATGTCAGCCACCTGCTCATTGACCCACCAGGCATTGGGTGGGTGGCCTAAAGGGCGCAGGTTTGAGCCATCCATGACCAAGCCTCCCGGAAGCGCGATTTGGCTATCTCACCTGGAGGGCTAGCACCGCTAACCCAGCCGTTACCGCATAGGCCACCGTGACAACCTGAATTTCAGACCAGCCCGACAGCTCAAAGTGGTGGTGGAGCGGAGCCATCTTAAAGAAACGCTTGCCGACGCCGTCGGGACCTTTGGTGGCTTTGAAGTAGCCCACCTGAATGATCACTGACAGGGTTTCAGCAAAGAACAGCAGGGTCAGCACCAGCAGGACAAATAGGTTGCCGCTGAGAATACCCACAGCCCCCAAAGCTGCACCCAGAGCTAGAGAACCCGTATCACCCATGAAAACGCGGGCAGGGTTGTGGTTGTGAAGCAAGAAGCCCAGGCAGGCACCGGCCATGGCGGCACAAAACACCATCAGGTCGGGGTGGGTGGGGGCAACAATAGCAGCTAGGCCCATAAAGGCGATCGCCCCAGTGCCGCCCATTAACCCATCGAGGCCGTCGGTGAGGTTAGTAGCGTTGCTTTCGGCCACCAGCACAAAACCGGCCAGGGGCCAAAACAAGAAGCTGAGGGGTAGGCCCAGGCCGAGGGGCAAAGCCACAGTGGTAATGCTGGCGGGCTGACTGGTGAGCACCCAGAGGCAAAACAGCACCGCGACGGCAATCTGTAGAGCTAGCTTGGCGCGGGGCGAGATGCCTTTGTTGGAGCGCCGCTGAATCACCTGCCAGTCGTCAACCCAGCCAATGGCCCCGTAGGCCAAGGTCAGCAGCGATACGGCCACCGCATCGCGGGCAAAGCCGGTCGCCACTAGGGCAACGGTGACCGCTACTGGCACAAAAAAAGCGCCACCCATGGTTGGAGTGCCCGCTTTTTTGAGATGGCCTTGGGGGCCTTCTTCACGAATGAATTGTCCGGTTTTGAGCGCCCGCAGCAGGGGAACCGCTGAAAAGCCGAGCAGGCTGCTGCCCAGAGCGGCCACAATAAAGGGAACGGTAATTGAGGCACTCAGGCTGACGGCGTTGCCTAGGGTTCCATCTAGCCCGACGGCAGCGGCGCTGAGCCCTAGACCCAGCAGCCAAAACAGCGTTTGGCCATTCAGGGATAGCCGCCCCGAGGCTAAAAACTTCGCATCCACAAACAATTCCTCACTTGCTTCACACCGCACACCATCAGGAGTCTACTGGATGATCTTCCAATTGACTACATTTAGCGCCCGGAAATAGTCAGGAAGCTTAAATGAATAGTCTCACTTGGGAACGAAGTTTAACAACACTTAACGGCTTACTTATTGCGCTACCTCTCACGTTACAGTCAGCGGTTAGAGAGTGTTAGCCAAGCCAGCGCTTCCAGTGTGGACAGGACAGCCCGAGGGCGTTTCAGCTTATTGGCTGGCCTGAATTATTCACAACCCTACGCTAAATATGTTTGAACCTTGATCTAACAAGGAATCCATGCAGCTGTTAGGCTTTGGCCGCTGGGGAGTGGATAGCTGGGACGGCTATCCCACAAGATTTTTCTCAAAGACCCCCAAGATCTAAGTAACACCTTCTTGTGGGATGGGCCTCTGGCCCGTCTTACCATCATCATGAACAATCCAGGTTAGCTCTAGCTACCCGTGTTCTCGTCCTTAGTCGTCGTCATCGTCGAGGGCGAGATCGGTATCGTCATCATCCTCAAAGGCGTCGTCGTTGCCCATCAGATCCGAGATTTCCTCGTTTTCGGCCTCGTCGGGAATAGTCTCAACGACATCGCGGCTGCGCAGGCGACCGATGCTCTCCAGCCAGTGCAGAATGGATGAGTCGCCGTTGGAGGGCAAAATGGGGGCCTTGGCGTTGCGGGGCACCTGGCGCAAAGACGGGTTGTAATACTTGTTAGACATAGCGGTGGTCTTGTACCAGTAACGAGGCAATATACAGACATTCCATCGTAGCAGAGACACTATTCTGCGGTGCCCGAAGTTTTGCCGTATTATGCCGGTACTGCTGTGGAGACTGGGCCATGTTGGGCAAAGCTGAGCTATTGGAGGCCGTGGCCCCCGTCAATCGGGGCATTAGCAGCAGCCCCAGCGATCGCACCGCGATTCAGGCGGCGGCGGTTACCTTAGAGGGCCGCAACCCCACTCCTAACCCGCTCCAGGCCACCGATCGCCTGAATGGTGACTGGCTACTGCTCTACACCACCAGCCGGGAACTGCTGAACATCGATCGCCTGCCCCTGGCCTCCCTTGGCCCTATTTACCAGTGCATTCGCCTGGCCGAAAACCGGATTTACAACATTGCCGAGGTGGACGGTCCCCCCCTACTGTCAGGGCTGGTGGCGGTAGCTGCGACTCTAGAGGCTGTGTCTACCCAGCGGGTGAATGTGGGCTTTGAGCGAGGCGTAATTGGGCTGCGGCAGGCCCTGGGGTACCAGTCTCCGGCCCAGTTCATTAGGTCGATGCAAGCCACGCCCAAATTTTCGCTCTTTCAGGGCATTGATTTCACCATTAACCGCGATCGCCAGGCGGGCTGGCTCGAAGTCACCTACCTCGACGATGACCTGCGGATTGGGCGCGGCAACCAGGGCAGCCTGTTTGTGCTGCAAAAAGTGTAGGTGGGCGCTACGCCGCAGCTTCTACCGAGGCGCGGTTTGCTTCGACAATGGCGCAGCAGTCGGCCACCGGGGCGCGATCGTCCATGGCTGTCACCAGTGCGTCGAAGGCGTCGCGGTGCTTTTCGAGCAGGGTTTTGGCTTGGAGGGTGGCCCAGCGCTGCTTGAGGGGAGCCTCGGCGGGCGATCGCCCCAACACCGTCCAAAACTTGCCTAGGGAGGCAGTATCGTCGCCGCCCCCCTGGGCGTCGCCATAGACCATCTGCTCGGCGGCAATGCCCGCCATCCACACCTGGCAGTAGCGGTCAATGGTCTGGGGAGTGAGCCTTGTCAGGGCCGTTGGGTCGCTGGGGCCAAACACTACGCCCCCCTGCCCGGGAATCCCCTGCTTCCAAGCCTCCCAGGTGTTGAGGGTATAGGCTTCAACCGGAATATCGAGCAGCACCGCCGCCAAAAAATGCCCAGCCTCGTGGTGCAGCACTCGCTGGCGGTGCTCAGGCGAAGCCCAGGCCACCGTATCCATCAAAATGTCGCCGATGCGGCCGCTCAAGCCCAGCTGATCGACAGCGAATACCCCCAGCCCCACGGCGGCAAACACCGCCACTACGGCGGGCGACAGGTTGATCAGCGGCCCCAGCAGGCTGGCCATGGTCACCCCAAAGATGACGACAGCAATGGTGTTGAGGGTGGTGTCGCGCATGCGGTCTCTCAGCGGTTGGATAGCTTAAGCGGCGATCGCTCTGCTCTATGGTAGCGAGGATGGGGAGCCGGGGCTAGGGCTCAAAAAATGCCGGCCTCTAGCTGTTTGGCCGTTTGCAGACTATCTTGCAGGCGATCGCGCCCGGCCTCAGAGTGCTCAATGGGCACGCTCTCCAGCAGGGTTGGGAAGAACAGCGCCGTCCAGTCTTCCGGTAACGGGCAGCGGGTACGGCCTCGCCGTAGTACCACGCGCTGGGCTTCAGCATCCCAAACGAAGGCGGTGGCAGCTCCCAGGGCGATCGCCGCCACGTAGGGTTCATTCAGGCAGCTGGCCGCATCGGCCCCATTTATCGCTGGGGCGCGATAGCCAGGTCGGGCTACGGGCTGAAAGCTCACCCGATGGTCGTGGGCCTGAATGCCCAGTCGGGTCGCCTCCACCTGAATGCCCTCGACCCCCACCACAAACAACAGATCGCGGCGAAACTGGGCGCTGGGGAAGCCCACACTCTGGAGTGCCGGGGGCAAGTCAGGCCGGTCTACCCCGGCGGACAGCAGCGCTCCGGTGAGCAAAATGCGCTGCAATCCGGCCCCATCCCACTCTGTAATCAGGTCGCTGGCCAAAGCCTCGTGATACAGCCGGGCCATGGCTCGAATGCGAGGGGCATCGGCGACATCGACGGCGATCAGCTCCTGCACGTTGAGGGTTTCTTGCCCGTAGGCCCGCAGGGCTGCCTCAGTGCCGCCGTAGACCGAAATGTCGGGGGCTTCCCTAAGGTACATAGCCAGGCTGCGACGAAAGGCGCGATAGCGCGGGTCGGCCGGATCAGCGGGGGCAAAAGCCTGGTCAAGCAGGCGTGCCAGGTGAGCCTGAAACCCTACCGCCTGCTTAAGCGTGGCGCTGACGCCAATATCTTGATCGGTAGTGACTAGGGTTGCGTAGAACGTCTCATGCAGGGTGGCCCCCTGCTGTGCCAATTGTTGGTAAGCGCTCATGTCGGCGGCGATCGCCCCCAGCTGAGCCGCTAACAGCGGCTCTTTTTGGGCCAAAATTTGCCAAAAGCGAGGGCTAAAGGCGTGGTCTTTGAGCAGGGCAAACACAATGCGATCGCCCCCAGCTTGGTCTGCCCCAGCGAGCAGCTCTAGCAGCAGCAGGCGGCTGTTTTGGTAGGCCTGCTCTAGGGTGTAGCCCGCCTTTTCTTGGCGAGAGACCATCACCGAGAGCGTGTTACCGCCGGTGAGCTGGGCTGCCCCACCCGGAAATAGGTGCTTGCCCATGCCCACCTGCGCCCAGTCGCGATCGCTAAACTGCAGCAGGGCAAAGCTTAGGGCCGCACTATTCTCGGTCGCCAAGCCCTGCATTCTGCCTGTGATAGTGGTGCGCAGGGCGTGCTTATCTAGCTCGTTTTGTTCAATCGAGGCCGCCAGCGATCGCAGCGACTCGGGATAAACCCCCTCGCCCTCAAACCGCATCATGCCCAGAGCTAGGGCGATCGCCCCCTCCTCGGCTCCAAAGGTGACGTTAGGGATTTTCGACATCAGCTCTGGACTGCTTGACAGCTGCCGACTCTCTAGGGATGTGGAGGCATTGAGCTGCCTTAGCAGGGCCAAGCGGGTTAGCTGCCCTGTGCGCCCTGGTTTGGCTAGCAGCGGGCGGGTGAGCAACTGCTGCATCGAGAGTAGCTGTTCACCTGCCCAAAATGAGCCCACAGTGCCCGCCCCAGCGGTAATTGGGCGAGCGTCGGGGTGGCGCAGCAGCGGGTCGTGCAGAGTGCGCAGGGAGTGATCGAGCATCCATAGCGATTCGCCGGGGTCGAGCCCCGCCGCCCGGCTCGACTCGACGTAGACCGGCACAAAATACTCTAGAAAAAAGCGATCGGTATCGAACCGATTGCCCTGACGATAGGTCAGTAGCCTGCCCTTAGCTAAATCGGCGGCGATCGCAGTGATGTAGGGGTTGGTCTGCAAAAACCAAAAAAACTTGCGATCGAGGGCCGGACGCAGACGACTATCCAGTCCCCCACCCGCTCGCTGGTAGGCCGCCTCTGTCAGAGGCGGTACCACGGTGCCATCGCTGAGCGTAAACCAGGCTCCGTTGCCCCTAAACCCGTAGGTCGCTCTCTCAATTAGCCCAATCCAGTCGCGCGTGGGCAGATCCTGGGACTGCATTCCCAGCGCCACCGCTACCAGGCCTAAATCTACCGGCAAATGGCCCGGCGGCATCAGGGCAGGGTCGGGCTGCACCTCTAGGACAGGCTCTTGAAACGATCCGGTGAGGCTGGCCTGCCACTGCCAGGGCTGGGGGTCGAGGGGCAGGCGATCGCCCACAACCGCCCGCAAATCCTCAGCAGCTACCGGCGGCACCTGGGCGCTCAAGTCATAGCCAGTTTTTAGGTCGAGACTGCCGGCCACCGTCAGCGCCATGGTGCCCAGGTTGAGATAGGTGTCGGACAGGGTTATCCGCTGCCCCTGAAAGTCCAGCCGGCTTTGCAGGTTTTGGATTGGTGCCGACTGCTGGCCCACATGCCCCTGCCCATCCCGCACGGCGATCGTGCCTTGCAGGTCAAGGGCTGCTACAGGGGGCACAACGGCATTGGGCAGGGGCGTGGTTAGCCTCAGATCGCCGCTAAGCAATCCGGCCTGAATGTTCACTGCTGGCGGCAGCATTAGACTGAGGCTCGATAGAGGCAGGTCTTGGGTTTGAAGACTGGCCTGGAGCGATCGCTGCGCCAAATCGACCGTGCCACTGGTCTGCCAGTGACCCTGGTCGAGTAGCCCCTCTAGCGCAAAGGAAACCTGACGGAATGCCTGCTCACTAGGCAGTTGGACTGCGGCCTGCACACCGTGGACTGTGACGGCAGGTCTAGGGTTAGCGACATCAGCGCTGGGAGCATAGAGGGTGAATTTGCCATCTTTCACCCAGAGCCCGTCCAAGGTTGCCTGCTGCGAGGCGGCGACCGCCGCCCCGCTCCCCTTAGTAAAGTTAAGCTCCGCTCCAGGTTCTGGCACCATCACCGATAGGTCGGGCCGCACCAGGGTGACCGTCACCTGTAGATTGCCGCTGTGCAATAATTCCGGCCAATTCAGCAAAACGACAACGGCATCGATTTCCCCCGCTAGCCCGTTGGCTTCAGTTCTGGGAATAACGGTTTTGCCTAGCACGATCCCCCACTGCGCTATTCCCCGCACCCCCCCCAGCTGAATGGGCTGCTTGAGAGTATCTGAAACCGCTTGTTCTGCTTGGGAGTGCAGGGCTTTAAGCAGCAGTCCGCCACCCAAGACGACGCTAGCCAATGTCCAGGGCAGCCATGCCCTAGCCACCGGTTTGAACCACGCTGTCAGCCTGGGATTAGAAAATTTTTGACGGACAAGAGCCATGTAGCCAACGCCAGGCAGAACTGCGCAGAACCCTTCACCTATTTGCTGTAGAAGGTTTCCAGGCTGGTGCGATCGCCCACAAACCTCCAGTGCCAGGGCTCAAAGGCCACTCCCTGAAAATTGTCGGGGGGGAAGGACAGCTCATAGCCGTAGCGCACAGCGTTGGATTCCATCCACTGGTAGGCCCGGGTATCAACAAAGTCTGTGTTGAGGTTAGTCCCCGCCCGATTGCCATCGCCAATGTCGATGGCGTAGCCGGTGTG
The DNA here is from genome assembly GCA_019359285.1 of Nodosilinea sp. WJT8-NPBG4. Taxonomy (GTDB): domain Bacteria; phylum Cyanobacteriota; class Cyanobacteriia; order Phormidesmidales; family Phormidesmidaceae; genus Nodosilinea. The sequence goes on along the minus strand of JAHHHQ010000053.1, from coordinate 46,076 downwards.
GTGCTCGCTATAGCCTGGCGGGGCACTGACCTCGGCGCGGGTCTGAGCATCTTGGCCGCGATCGGCCTTGAGGTTAAAGAAAATCTTCTCCTGCTCTGCCTGAGAACGAAAGCCCGACAGCGGCACCAGCCTCACCCCTTCGCGACTGGCGGCCTGAGCCATAGCCTCGTACTCGCTGGCCGCAACGGTGCGCAGGCGAATATCGGCGTTGGCATTCAGCGTGACCAGCTCCTCGCCAGGGGCCTCATCGTAGGCGCGGTGGTTGAGCAGCGTGCGGCTGGAGGGGGCCAGCTGCACAGCGACGTCGCGATCGCTGGTAGCTGGCTCTGCGCCCTCGGTCTCAACGGCGGAGCGGTTGACCATGGTTTCAAAGGGCTGAGCAAACTCGACGGCAGAAAACCCGTTGGTCTGGTACCAGGCCACCAGCCCGCCCGCCGCCAGGGCCAGCATAGCCAGACCCAGAAAACGCCGCAGGGAACGCGTGCGCCGCAGCCAGGCGGGCTGCTCTGCGCCCGTCGAGTGGAGGGGAACGTCACGGGCCGCTTGGGGAATATCGTCGATAGGAGGCATGGGCATTCGCTTCCGGCAAAGCTCTACCCATTATGGCCCTTGGCGGCAATGCGGTTACAACTTCTCGTCTTGGGCAACACCAAAATCTGGCCTCGCCTGTCACAATCTCAGTGCAGAGTATGGGGAGGGCTGCTGTTTTGCCACCACTTGAGGTATTGATGCACCTCTATGGGCCGATTGGGGCGGGAATCTGTGCTGGCATCGCCCTAGGGGCAGTGCTCTATCGCGTTGCCCCCCACCGAGACTTGCCCCAGGGACTGTATCGGCAGGTGCCCCTACGCCTGGGGCGGTTTCTGTTTTGGCTGGGCATTCCCCTCAGCATTGTGGGGTTTATGCGCCGCGCCGATCTGTCAGGCAACCTCTATCTGGCTCCGGTGGTGGCCTGGGCCGCCATTCTGCTGGGGCTGCTGTGCAGCCGCCTATGGATTCGCGCTGACCAAGAGCCCTGGGCACGGCCTACCCAGGGCAGCTTTTCCCTGGCGGCCATGCTGGGCAATACCGGCTACATTGGCTATCCCGTGGTGTTGCTGCTGCCCCAGCTGGGGGTAGGTGTATTTGGCTGGGCGCTGTTTTACGATGCTCTGGGGACGCTGCTGGGCTCCTACGGGCTAGGGGCGATTTTGGCCTCAGAAATGGGAGGTCAGCGGCTAAACCCGTCTCAGTCCTGGCAGCGGCAATGGTCAACCAGACTACGGGCCGTCGTGCAAAATCCGATTATTCTGGCCTTTGGTTTGGGCTTGGGGCTGAAGGCGATCGCCCTGCCCGTCTGGCTCGACCTGGCCCTCTATCGGTTCGCCTGGGCTATTGTGGTGCTGTCGCTAATGCTGATGGGTCTACGTATTCAGCAACTCAGCTCGTGGCAGCACCTGCACCGGGCCACCATTGCCGTGGCGATTAAGATGCTGGTGCTGCCTCTGGCGGTAGGGTTGGGCCTCACTGCCCTAGGCATAGACGGCCCGCCTCGACTGGTGATGATTTTGCAGGCAGGTATGCCCTGCGCCTTTTCTAACCTGGTGCTAGCTGAGGCCTACGACCTCGATCGCGATCTGTCGGTCACCTGCGTAGGACTCAGTTCGGCCAGTTTGTTGTTTACCCTGCCCCTCTGGCTATGGGCATTTTCTGGGGAGTGACGACTAATGATCACCCGAGGCACCGTAACGCTGCACCACGGCCGCCAGCTGCTGCTAGCCGGTCTGCTAGCCCTAGGAGGACTCGCCCCCCTAGCCCCAGGTTTAGCCCAGCCGATTTCACCTGTACGGCAGGTCGACACGGCTCCCCTGCTGCGCACCGAAGACAGGGGCCCCTTGGTCAATCGGCTTCAGACGGAGCTGGCGGATTTAGGGCTATTTACCGGAGTGGTGGATGGCCACTACGACAGCGATACCGCCAAGGCGGTGCGATCGCTCCAAGCGCAGCAAGGCCTGGTTGTCGATGGCATCGTCGGCCCGCAAACCTGGCGCGCCTTGGAGGTCGCACGACGAGCGGCCACCCTACCGCCGCCGCTCCTCACCGCTAATCTATTTAGCTTTACCCCTCTGGTGGTGGCTCAGCCTGACCCGCCGCCGCCCGCCATTTGGCTTGCCCTGATGCCCCTAGTGCCCATCGCTGGCGGCGCGCTAACCTGTCTACACCGACGGCGGGGACGGCGGCAGCGAATGACGCTGCCGTTTAAGCCAAAACTTTAAGAATCTGTAACTGCCAAACCTTGGCAATCTAAAGAAAAGCTACAAATACAACCCGTGATCCCGGCTTCAGAGGTCACCATAGTAGAGATTGCTGCAAACCGAATCGCAGCGCTGAGGGATCTTCCCCAGCAGCCAGATTTTTGATCTTTCAGGCCGGAACTTATCAGCCGGTTTATGGGTTCAGACAGAGGCCTGCCCGTGGCGAGCAGGTCTCTGTAACGCGCGATTGCAGCCCCTACCCTATTGTTTCCTGGAGAGTCCTATGCTGACCGTGGCCGATATCATGACCCCTAACGTCACCACCATTGCCAGCGGTGCCACCGTCGCCGATGCCATTGACCTAATGCAGCAGCGTCAGATTCGAGCGCTTTTAGTTGAGCACCGCAGCCAAGACATGCCCTTTGGCATGGTGACCGAGCGCGATATTGTCTACACCGTAGTGGCAAGGGGCCACAATCCTGAAAAGGTGCTGGTGCAAGACATCATGCGCCAGCCCTGCATTTCTCTGGCCCCTGACCTCACCCTTCAAGAAGCTTCCCAGGTGTTGTCTGACACCAGCGTGCAGCGCGCCCCCGTGGTCCAAGACGGGCATTTGCTAGGGGTGATCTCGGTTACTGATATTTTTATGCGGGGTATGTCGGTGTCAGCCTTGAGCCATTAGGTAGGAAGAGATGAGGGAGATGGGGAAGATAAGGGAGATGGGGAAGAAAATGGTTGGATAGACCTTGGCTCTCCTCACCTTCCTCATCCTCCCTACCTTCATTATCTCCTGACTTACGCTTAGCGCTAATCCGCTGATGCTGTGGCCCGGTTGGAGAGTTCAGTGAGCGATCGCAGGCGATCGCTCACTTCATCCGTGAGGACTTTGGCCTCGTAGCGCCAGCCCCAGTTGCCGTCAGACAGGCCGGGGGTATTCATGCGACAGTCGCTGCCGTAGCCCAACACATCTTGCAGGGGGATAATCGCCTGGTTAGAGACCGACAGCAGCGCCAGGCGAATTAGCGACCAGTGAATGCCCTCGGGGCTGATGCAGCCGAGGTAGTGCTGGAGGCGATCGCGTTCGTGGTCAGGCATTTTCTCAAACCAGCCAATCGTGGTGTCGTTGTCGTGGGTACCGGTGTAGACCACGCTATTGGTGACGTAGTTGAAAGGCAGGTAGGGGTTATCGCTGCCGCCGCCAAAGGCGAAGTGCAGAATTTTCATGCCCGGAAACTCAAACTCGTCCCGCAGCGCCTCAACTTCGGGAGTAATCATCCCCAGATCCTCAGCCATGACGGGCAGTTTGCCAAAGGTTTGGCGCACGGCTTCAAACAGCTCCGTACCTGGGGCCTCGACCCATTCGCCGTGGATGGCAGTGGTTTCGCCGGCGGGCACGCTCCAAAACGCCTGCAACCCACGGAAGTGGTCGACCCGAATAATATCAACGTAGCCCAGCAGCGCCTTGATGCGCTGAATCCACCAGTTAAAGCCTCGCTCTTTCAGCACCTCCCAGTTATAGGTGGGGTTGCCCCAGAGCTGGCCAGTCTCGCTGAAATAGTCGGGCGGCACCCCGGCCATCTGCGCCGGAGCCAGGGTTTCTTCGTCGAGCATAAAGTTCTCGGGATAGGCCCAGACGTCGACGCTGTCGTGGGCCACGTAGATGGGAATATCGCCAATAATTTGAATCTGGCGATCGCGGGCATACTGGCGCAGCGCCTGCCACTGGCGATGAAACTCAAACTGCAAAAACTTGTGGGAAAAAATATCATCAGCTAATTTTTCTCGCCAGGCGGCCATCGCCTCAGGTTCGCGCCGGGCAATGTCGCTGGGCCATTCCGTCCAGCCAGCACCGCCGTGAGCATTTTTGATCGCCATAAAAAAGGCAAACTCATCCACCCAAAAGTGGCACTCTTCGCTGAACTGAGCCAGGGCAGCTCGGTCTTCATCAGAAGCCACCTCATTAAACCGGCTAGCCGCCCGTTTCAACAGCTCCGTCTTGATCGGAATCACCCGGTCAAAGTCGATCTGGTGGGGAGAAAAGTGGTCTAATTCATGCAGTTCGTCAGGGTGGAGTAGGGATCGGTTGCACAGCTCTTCGAGGCTGATCAGCAGGGGGTTGCCCGCCATCGCCGAGTAGCAGAGATAGGGCGAGTTGCCGTGACCAGTCGGCCCCAGCGGCAGCACCTGCCAGAGATGTTGGCGAGTCGACGCCAAAAAATCTACAAATCGGTAGGCTTCAGGCCCGAGGTCGCCAATACCAAACCGACCGGGCAGCGACGTAGGATGCAGCAAAATGCCGCTGGCTCTAGGAAATGGCATAGTTAGCTCAGCTCGGCTTAAATTCCAGCTGACTTTAACATGGCCTACGGGGGCGGGGCGGCTGTCCTAAGAGTTATTTTTGTTCCAGGAAATTTCCTATAAAGTCTCCCCCATGACCACCTATCGCAACCCTACCCCTACCGTTGACATCATTATTGAGCTGCTGCACCATCCCCACCGCCCCATCGTGCTGATTGAGCGCCACCACGAGCCCCTAGGCTGGGCTCTCCCCGGCGGCTTTGTCGACTACGGCGAAAGCGTTGAAACCGCCGCCCGCCGAGAAGCCCAAGAAGAAACCGGCCTCACCGTCACCCTGATCGAACAGCTCGCCGTCTACTCCGACCCCGATCGCGACCCTCGCCAGCACACCCTTAGCGTTGTGTTTCTGGCCACTGCCACCGCCGACCCTGTCGCCGGAGACGACGCCAAAACCGCTGCGATCGTCAACCCCTGGGAAGTGCCGCAAAATCTTTGCTTTGATCACGATCGCATTTTGCGAGATTATTGGCAGTACCGCTTTTACGGCCAACGACCCCACTTTGGCAGCCCCTTAGAAAAGTAGGGAATGGATAGTAAGGAACACCCCCTACCCATCCACCCTCCTACCCATCCACCCTCCTACCCCTCACCCCCTACCCCCATGCAGCGCACCATCATCAACACCCCCGCCGCCCCTGCTCCCGTTGGGCCCTACAACCAGGCCGTGGCCGTGAGCGGGCAAATGCTTTTTGTCTCGGGACAAATTGCCCTCGACCCGGCCACGGGGCAACTGGTGGGCGAGGGAAATGTGGTCGCCCAGACCGAGCAGGTGATCGCCAACTTGGCAGCGATTTTGACCGCCGCTGGAGCCAACTTTGACAACGTGGTGAAAACTTCGGTGTTTCTCAAAGATATGGGCGACTTTGGGGCCGTCAATGAGATTTACGCCAAGTATTTTGGCGGTGACCATGCCCCAGCGCGAGCCTGTGTTGAGGTGGCGCGCCTGCCCAAGGATGTCGATGTTGAGATTGAGTGCATTGCGGTTCTGTAGCTCTACTCAGCGCTGCCTCATACTTAACCGGTGCGTGGGATGCTAGAACTCTACTTGGAGTATTGAGCATCGCCTGTGAAAGTTGCCTTCATTATCGACCCCATCCAGCGCCTCGACCCCGGCCACGACACCAGCGTTGCCCTCATGGAAGCGGCACAGCAGCGCGGCCATGAGGTGTGGATTACAGCGGCCAACGCCCTCAGCGTAGTGGCGGGCAAAGCTCTAGCGCTCATGCAGCCGGTGAAGCTCACCCCCGTAGACTTGGTTGATGGGCTCTGGGCGGCGGCTAACCCCTGGTTTGAGGTGGGCGCAGCGGTACAGCTACCGATGGAAGAGATGGATGCGGTGTTTATGCGCACTGACCCGCCGGTGACGGTGCCCTACCTCTATGCCACCTACATTCTCGACTACATCGACCCGGCCAAAACCCGGGTGATTAACTCACCCAAGGGACTGCGGGCCGCCAACGAAAAGATGTATGCCCTGCAATTTACCGAGGCGATTCCTGAAACCATTGTCAGCCAGAGCAAGGCGGTGATTCGCGAAACCGTGGAGCGGTGGGGCTCGGCAGTGCTCAAACCCCTAGGCGGCAAGGCTGGGGAGGGAATTTTGTTTTTGCAGACGGGCGATCGCAACCTCAACTCCATGGTCGAAATCAGCACCCAGCAGGGCAAAGAGCCGGTGATGGTGCAGACCTACCTGCCCGCCGCTAAAGACGGCGACAAGCGGATTATTATGCTCAACGGTGAGCCCATCGGCGCGGTCAACCGCATCCCCACCGGCAGCGAGTTTCGCGGCAACATGGCGGTGGGTGGTCGGGTCGCTCAAGTAGACATTACGGAACGCGAACTCGATATTTGCCGCCAGCTAGCCCCTACCCTGATTCGCGACGGCCTCTACTTTGTGGGCATTGATGTGATCGGCGGCTACCTCACCGAGGTCAATGTCACCAGCCCTACAGGCATTCGTGAAATCGATCGCCTCAACGATGTGCGCCTGGGCGACCAGGTGATCGCCTGGGTCGAGCAGGGGTAAAGCTATTAACCGAAATATCGCTGATGTTCTTCTGAGGCGAGCCAGTAGGCGCTGGCGGGTTCGATTTGGGTGACGATGGGCTTGGGGTAGTGGCCTGAGTCTTGCAGTTTGTTTTTGGCTTGGCGGGCGACTTTGCCCTGCTCTGGGGTGTGGTAAAAAATCACGGAGCGGTATTCGCCGCGATCGCCCCCCTGGCGGTTGAGGCTGGTGGGGTCGTGGATGCGCCAAAAGGTGTCGAGCAGAGCGTCGTAGGAAATCTCGGCGGGGTTGAACTGCACCTGACAGACTTCGGCGTGGCCGGTGATGCGCGATAGCACGTCGAGGTAGCAGGGGTTTTCGAAGTGGCCGCCCATGTAGCCGACGGAGGTATCGATTACGTTGTCGAGTTTGCGAAAGGCGGCTTCTATACCCCAGAAGCATCCGGCTCCAAAGGTGGCGAGTTCTATAGTAGCGGTCATCAGTTTAGAACCTTTAGGGAAACGTCGTCTTTCAAAAGAACATTGTGCTAGAGCAACCCTCTAGGGGAAGCTCGACTTCATGATAAAGGTGACTAGATGTTCGTTAGTTCGATGCATAGAAGCCTTCAATAATGTTTCGGTGAAGTACTCAGCTTATTTTGGGAACACTCAGTCTGACCGATGTAAGTTTTGATCTGTCAGAATTTCGAGCGTCTGAATCATAGCCACAAGTGCAAACCCCCTCACCTACGTTATGACTACAACTAGTCTCAGCATTGTTGATAACTATATAGGTTTTACGTCTTGTGACGATTGCAAGACTAGATTTAGGGTTAAGAGCGAATACCAGAATCAGATTGGTAAGCCTGTTAGATGTCCAAAGTGCAGAAACGTATTTGTGATGGAATTGGTAGAGCCAACCCCGCTTGAAGTCGTTTCTATTCAAGCTGCCAACACCGAGGAAGAGTCAGATAATAAGAGCAATCCAAAGACAATTAGACGGCGGACAAAGGCAGAAATTCGACAAGAAACTATAGACTCTATTCGTGATGGATTCCGCCGCCTCCACCCTCGACTAGTTGAAATCTCCAACTCGCCAAAAGCCTCCGAAGAAGAAGTGAGGAGATGGTGCATTGAAGCTTTAGAAAATGTGCTGGGATACAGCAAAAATGAACTCGATACAGAGGTTAGAACACTGGGAGGGAAAGTTGATATAGCCCTCAAACGCGGTGATCATATCTTTTTAGTAATTGAGTGCAAGAATATTAGAGCGAAACTAAACAACAACGTCAGAGATCAAGCAGCTGGCTACGCTACAAGCCTTTCAGCAGAATGGGCTGTTGTTACCAATGGCCAAATCTGGCGACTTTACCGTGTCATTCCTCAGCCTGGAAGAGATCCTCGCTTCATTGAGATATTCGACGTTTCTTTACTCGATGAAGATGGAGTTAGCGAAGTTGACGCAGAAAAATTGTATCTGCTGACTTCTAAGGCTGTCTTTGGGGGTGACCTTGAGAATGAGAGCCACTTAGTAGCCTGCATCAGCAAAAAACGCATACTGCAAGCACTTGCCTCCGAACGAGTTGTTAAAGCATTGAGGTTAGAACTTGCTACAACATACAAAGATGAGCAAGATAAGAATATGTCTCTAGAAGATGAGGTTGTGGAAAGAGCTCTTCAAAATGCGCTCGGTCTAGGCGATTTGTAATATTTGTCTTCACAACATGAGATTTATAAGCTCATTTTCTCGTTGCGATCGCCAATTCATCCAGCGTACAGCCCAAAATCTCTAGCAGCTTTTGCACTTGAGAAACTGTCATTTTGGGCGGATTGTCACTGGTTTCCCATACATAGATCGTTTTTTCGGTAATTCCTAGGGCATTTGCCACCTCGCGGCGGGTCAAACCTGCACGGGTACGCAAATCCATCAGCGTGGCTTGCTGACTTTGGCCAGACATACTATACTGCTCAGTAATTACCGTTCGGTATAGAAAGAACGGTATAGTTTTCCGGTCGCGTTGAAGCTTTCTTCAGGGCGACTCGATTTCACAGTGTCGCATTCTGCGATGGGTTTCGCACCCCTCGTGCAGTTTCTTGCGGCAAAAGCTCCCAGGGTTTTTCAAAAACCCTGGGAGTTGGCTCCCTTCTGTCACCCTTATTTACCGATCGCCATGTCAGAATTCATCCCCAACAGCGAAATCTATAACCAGCCGCCCTCCGGCAACCCACCCAGCGCAGAGCCAACCGACCCGCGCGAACCCGTGCGCGTCATGCTCATCGGCACCGCCAGCGGCATGGAGCTAGTCATCGCCTATCTCCACAGCATCGGCTTTGCCGAACCCCGCACCTGGAGCAAACCCCAGCTCGACCCCACCACCGGCCAACCCATGCGCATCCTCACCAAATGGATTCGCCGCTAGCGCTTAGGCCATTTACCAATCCAGCGGTTTGCCATCGCGAAAGAACCCGCCCGTGGGGCCATCGTCGGGCAGAGTCGCTGCCCACACAACCCCCGCTGCGCCCTCGGCCACCGGGCGACCACCGCTGCCGCCCATATCGGTAGCGACCCAGCCAGGGCACACCGAATTAACCAAAATGCCGGTGCCCTGTAGCTCAGCGCCCAGCAGTCGGGTAAACGCGTTTAGGGCCGCCTTGGAGGTGCTGTAAGCCGGGGTGCCTGCCCCCATGCTGCTCAACGCCCCCGCCCCGCTAGAGACATTGACAATGCGACCGCGCGGGCTGCGTTTGAGCAAAGGCAAAAATGCCTGGGCCATGCGCCAGGGGCCGAGGGTGTTGGTGGCGATCGCCTCCTGCACCACCGCCAAGTCGGCGTTACTGGCCTGCTGCCGCGTGTCGTAGAGAATGCCTGCATTGTTAACCAGCACATCCAGGCGGCCAAACCGCTGCTCTACGAACTCGGCTAGTCGAGCAATGCTGGCTGATTCGGTCACATCCAAAGGTTGGGGCAAAACCTCCAAACCGTCCTGAATCATGGGCTCGGCAGCAGCTTCTCCCTTGGCCTGGTCGCGGCTTCCCAAAATCACCGTCATCTCCGTCTGGGCTAGCTGGCGGGTAACTTCTAAGCCAATGCCCCGGTTGGCCCCAGTGACCAGGGCAACGAGGGTTGAAGGAGAGGTTGCTTTAACCATCAGCGGTGCTTGCAGAAAGGGGCTACGACCAGCTTTTGTCGCCTGCCCCTATTCTACCGATCGGATCACGGCGTCGCTGAGGCAGCATGGTGGCCTCTAGGCACCACCAACGAAACGGAAGTCACGGTTCGAGGTATTTTTGCAACCCCCCTTAGTTTGGTAGAATCAAGAGCTTGCACAGAAAACACCGCAGCCCGTCAAGTTCAAGGAGAACCCCATGGCCCGCATGTATTACGACAGTGACGCCAACTTAGATTTGCTCAACGGCAAGACCGTGGCCATCATCGGCTATGGCTCCCAGGGTCATGCCCACGCCCTCAACCTCAAAGACAGCGGCGTCAACGTCATTGTGGGTCTCTACGAAGGTAGCAAGTCTGCTGCCAAGGCCGAAGCCGAGGGGATCACCGTTAAGCCCGTTGCCGATGCCGTTAAGCTTGCCGACTGGATCATGATTTTGCTGCCCGACGAAGTGCAGCGCACCATTTATAAAGAAGCCATTGAGCCCAACCTCGAAGCGGGCAACGTGCTGCTGTTTGCCCACGGCTTTAACATCAACTTTGGCCAAATCGTGCCCCCCGAGGATGTGGACGTGGTGATGGTCGCTCCCAAAGGCCCCGGCCACCTGGTGCGCCGCACCTACCAAGAGGGCCAAGGGGTGCCCTGTCTGTTTGCCGTCTATCAAGATGCCACCGGTCAGGCCCGCGATCGGGCCATGGCCTACGCTAAAGGCATCGGCGGCACCCGTGCTGGCGTGCTTGAAACTACCTTCCGCGAAGAAACCGAGACCGACCTGTTTGGTGAGCAAGTGGTGCTCTGCGGCGGCCTCAGTGAGCTGATCAAAGCCGGCTTTGAAACCCTAGTGAATGCGGGCTACCAGCCTGAGCTGGCCTACTTTGAGTGTCTCCACGAAGTGAAGCTAATTGTCGATCTCGTTGTGGAAGGCGGCCTCGCCAAAATGCGCGACAGCATCTCCAACACCGCAGAGTATGGCGACTACACCCGTGGCCCCCGCATCATCACCGACGAAACCCGCGCCGAAATGCGCAAGGTGCTGAAGGAAATTCAGACCGGCCAGTTTGCCCGCGAGTTTGTGCTTGAGAGCCAGTCGGGCAACGCTGGGTTTACCGCCATGCGCCGCCGCGAAGCCGAGCACCCCATCGAAGAAGTCGGTAAGGATCTGCGGGCCATGTTTAGCTGGCTGAAGAAAGCGTAATTGGACGGTAGGGGCACAGCACTGCTGTGCCCCTACATAAAGCTAGGCTTCTACCTTCACCTTGTTGCTATAAAACGCCACGTAACCCTTGATGTTGCTCGCGGCGGGCTTGGGTTCGGCGTAGTACCAGGCGGCTCCGGAATTCACATTGTTATCAACAACGATGTCGTAGTAGCTGGCGGTGCCTTTCCAGGGGCAGCCAGTGGTTTTGCTGATGGGCTTGAAGTAGTCCATATTCAGCGAGTCGGGGGGAAAGTATTGATTGCCTTCGACAACTTCGCAGGCATCGCTTTCGGCTAATACAACGCCGTTCCAGGTAACTTTGGCCATGGGATACTCTCCAAATTTTCCTCTAAAACTATAACGAATCCCCTAGGGGTGGCGGGGGTGGAGATCCCCCTGCCACCGGAATAGGAAGCATCCCACTAAGATCGAGAAACGCTACACGACTCGGCTCATAGTCCTTTTCACAGCCATGCTCGATCAGTCTCAGACTCCTATTCTTTCGGCGTTGCAGGCGAGCAGTCGGCGGCCCCACGCGGCGTTTTACGCGCCAGGTCACAAGCGGGGGCAAGGAGCATCTCCTCGGCTGAGGGATCTGCTGGGGGCAGCGGCGCTGGCAGCGGACCTGCCGGAATTGCCGGAGCTAGATAACTTGTTCGCCCCGGAGGGCGTGATTCTCGAAGCCCAGGAGCTAGCTGCCGAGGCATTTGGCGCTGAGCAGACTTACTTTCTCGCCAACGGCTCGACCTGCGGTATTGAGGCCGCCATTCTTGCCACTTGCGCCCCTGGGCAAAAGATCATCGTGCCGCGCAACGCCCATCGCTCGGTGATCGCGGGGCTAGTGCTGTCGGGGGCGATGCCGATTTTTGTCGCGCCAGAGTACAGCGCAGAGCTGGGGCTAGCGCTGGGGGTAAAGGCCGAGGCGATCGCCACTACCCTCGCCCACCATCCCGATACCCACGCGGTGCTGCTGGTGTCGCCTACGTATCACGGTATTTGTTCGGATGTAGGGGCGATCGCATCTCTCGCCCACCACCACGGCATTCCCCTACTCATAGACGAAGCCCACGGGCCGCACTTTGCCTTTCATCCCGACCTGCCTGCCCCAGCGTTGGCTCTGGGCGCTGACTTGGTGGTGCAGTCAACCCACAAAGTTCTGGGGGCACTGAGCCAGGCGGCGATGCTGCACACGAAGGGCGATCGCGTCGATCGCGATCGCCTGCAAGCAGCCCTACAGCTCACCCAATCTACTAGCCCAAATTCTCTGCTGTTGGCTTCCTTGGATGCGGCTCGTAATCAGATGGCGACAGAGGGCAAAGCGCTTTTATCAAACACGCTCACTCTGGCGCAGCACATGCGAATGGAATTAGCTACGGTGTTCAATCTTCGGGTAATCGACAAACCAGCAGTAACGGCATTCTCTAGCGCTAGCGATTTGGATCTAACCCGGCTGACGGTGGATGTATCGGGCTTAGGATTAACGGGATTAGAGGCTGACGAAATTCTGCACGAAGAGCTAGGCGTCACTGTCGAACTGCCGGAGCTGCGGCACCTGACCTTGATTGTTAGCCTCGGCAACACGACAGAGGATGGGCAGCGATGTATTGCCGGTTTTCAATCGCTGGCCAAGAGCTGTGCTAACCAGCGTTCCACTGTCGCTACCTGCGCTCAGTCAAGCGTTCTAGACAGTGCGAATGCCTCATTTACCCTGCCGCAGGTGTCACCTCGGGAGGCGTTTTTTGCCCCTACAGAAACCGTCGGAATTGAGGCTGCCGTTGGCCGCATCAGTGCCGATACAATTTCGGCCTATCCCCCAGGAATTCCCACCATTGTGGCAGGTGAGGTGATTGGTGAGGGAGCGATCGCCCATCTCACCGCCATCAAACAACAGGGTGGCTACGTAACCGGCGGTAATGCGCCAGAAGCGTTCCGGGTTCTAGCCTGAAAGCACTAACAACCATCACTCTTGACCTCTAGGTTAGGATGGTTTGGGTTTTTGTTCGCTCTATCCCTTAACCGTTTCTTGCCCTCATGGATTCTGTGTTTAGTTCTGTTGATCCTCAACTGGTGCTGCTGATTGCGGCGATCGCGGTCGTCGTTTTAGCGTCCCAGCTATTTTTCAGAATTTTGAGCGTAGGACTTGTTCCCCTCATTGGTCTGGTGGCGATCGTTGTGGCCCTGCAATATCTGTTTGGCATTAGCCCTAAGCAGCTGTGGCTTAAGGTCAGCCACCTGCCCCAGATGGCGATGGAATTCTTCAATAGCCTGGGATAGAAAAGTTCTAGATTTTAGGTGTAGACCCTGGGTACTTGTCGCCTAACGTGGGATCTTTTCGTTTTCGTTGTTCATAGCCCTTGTCTCGTTTGAGAATAGAAGCCCCATCGAGCGTCCTATGGCGGATAACTAACCTCTACAGGTTGTAAAACTACTGTATTTATCCTTTGGGAAAGCTTTCTGTCGCCGTTGGAGTCATCTCTACAGCCGTTGAAGTCAACGGCATCTCAACAGCAGCAAAAACGACATCCTATGAACAAAGCTGATATGGTACGACGCGATCAAGTATTACGGGCCTACTTCAAAGGGCGCAACTGGGACAACAACAACGAATATGTCCTTAAACGTGAGCTAGTCCGTCATAGCCAAGAGTTGTTACCCAGTTATCCCTTGCTGATTGATGATGAATGGGAAGTAGAACCCAACCGTACTCAAGAAGGCAAAGGCGACTTGATTTTTGCAGATGGTGAAGGTCGTTTTGCTGTGGTCGAAGTCAAGTGGCTGAACCTAGATAATTCTGGGAAAACAGCAAAAACTCGATGCAAACACCAACGCAAGAAGGTAAAAGATCAGGCTGCTGAGTACACTGGATTTGTGGGGCAGCGCCTTAAAATCTTTGCTCAGATTGAAGGCTATTGGTTTACCAACGAATGTGATAAACCTCAGCTTGAAAAACGTTTGGAAGGCTTCTAATGAAAGCTCTTCAAAGCAATGACCAATCGCGCCCCAGAGCCAGCACTCCATTCTGCCCGCCAAAGCCAAAGCTCAGGCACAGCGCCACTCTAGCCTCAGCGGACAGGGGTTTTGTTACCAGTTTTGGATACATGCTCTCGCCCCGATCGCCCACATTCGGCGGTAGCACTTGATGGCGCAGAGCCATCAAACAAACAGCCGCACCGATCGCCCCTGAGGCCCCAAGCGTATGCCCCGTCGCCCCCTTGGTTGAACTCATCCACGGCAGCAGAGAAAACCCCTCAGTCAACAGCCTCGCCTCATGGTCGTCGTTAAGTCTGGTTCCAGTGCCGTGGGCATGCACGTAACTGACCTGCTGAGGACTTAAACCACTGTAGTAAAGACAATTTTTGAGCGCCAAACGACTGCCCCCCAGTGCCGGATCTGGCGCTGTGCGATGGTAGGCATCGACGCTAAAGCCGCCGCCTAGAATACAGCCGTAAACCTCTGGCCCCGATCGCGCCAGCCAAGCAGCTTCCGACTCCAACACCAGCACCGCCGCCCCCTCCCCCAGCACCAGTCCTTCTCGATGGGCGTCAAAGGGATAGCAGCCCACGGTGGCGAGGGCACCCAACTGCTCGAACCCTGCCAGGGTGAGGGGCGTTATGGGCGCTTCGGCGGCACCGACAATGACGCGATCGCACTGCCCTCGACGCACCAGCTCATAGCCTTGAAAAATTGCCGTCAGCCCGGTAACACAGGCCGCCATCGGGGCCAACACCGGGCCTTGGGATTGGATTTGGCGGGCAACGGCGATCGCCCCCATATGTGGCAGCGCCTCTAGCCAGGGATTGTCTCCCCAAGACTCAGAGCGGGCCATCTGTTCCCAGCGGCCCTGAAAGCTGCGGCTGGAACCAATCACTACGCCGCAATCGGTTAGGGGAATTGTGAGTTGGGCATCGGCGATCGCCTCAGCCACCGCCAACCACAGCAAATCCTCAAGGTCACCGGGCGTATCGCCCACCATAGCCAAAGGCCGAGGTGGCAGTTCGGGAAACGGCTGTCCGATTCGAATGCCCGATTTTCCAGCCAGAAGATTGTTCCAAGTTGCCGTTGCTGTAGGTCCTAGAGCCGTGACCAGCCCCATGCCGGTTACAACAACGGCCTGCTTCTTGGTACCTTGCCTACTCAGTCTTCAGATTCTCCAGCCCAGCCGTGACTCGCGCCGACTCAATGCGATCGCCCTGCTGAATAGCATCCACCACCTCCATGCCGCTGGTGACGTAGCCAAACACCGCGTAGCTACCGTCCAAAAAGGGCAGTTCCGCCAGAGTGATGTAAAACTGCGCCGAGGCCGAGTCTACCGCCTGCGATCGCGCCATAGCCACAGCACCCCGAGTGTGGGGCAGTTCTGGGGCATCGCTAATGCCGGCTTCTTCAAGGGTTTGGCTATAGATTGGCTCTGCTGCCCCAGCGGGCTTAATTTCTAAGGGCACGTAGCGGGGAGCTTGGGTGTCGGGGTCGACAAAGCTACCCGTACCCAACTGCTGAGCCGGCACGTTAGGGTCTTTGCTCTGGGGGTCACCGCCTTGGGCAACGAAGGGCTGCGGGTCACGCACCACCCGGTGAAACACCAGGCCATCGTACACACCACGGTTCACCAAATCTACAAAGTTGCCAGCGGTCACTGGGGCATTAGCGCCGTCTAGCTCCATCACAATGGGGCTACCGTTCACCACCATTTCCACCGTTGCCGTCCCCTCCAGCATGGGCAACCCAGTCGGAGCCACCGCCACTGACTCGGTCAGGCCGGGATCTGCGGGGGCCTCACTGGTCGAGTCTAAGCTGGGGGAACTGGTGCAGGCGCCCAGCCATAGGGTTAGGAGGGCAGCTAGGGCCAGGGTAAACGGGCGTGTCGAAAGAGCCATCAATACATCGATTCCTAATAGTTCAACCGACCCCCCATGTTATCGCACGGGCTCAAAGCCGGGGGCCTACCGCTCAGCATAGACCTTGTAGAGGTCTACAACCCCTCTAGCGGCACCTGCAAAAACCGCGCTAGTTCCGCTCCCTGGTTTTCTAGATCAGACAGGGGAATGGGCTGGCCCACCCGAGTTAGCGGGATATCGGTGCGACCCTTGATGCGCAGATAGAGTGTGCGCTTGGGGTTGAGCCCTTCTTTAATCGCTACCCGCACGGCCGTCACATCTTCTAGGGGGTGCTCAATTTCTATGCGGCGGTTTTCGCCCCAAAACCCTTTGCGTACAATTTGTAGGCGATTGCTAACCTTGTCGAAGCTGTTGTACCCACCGCCCACGTCCAAACTAATTACCACCCAAAGAAACGTAGCTAGACCCAGGGCCGCTACCCCATAAAAGCCCATGGCAATGCCCTGGGGAATAAATACCAGCTGAGTCGGGTCAGCGAAGGGCAGCAGGTTTTGTTTCAGGTAGCTGGATGCTCCAGCCAGGGCAAACCCCAGCCCGCCTAGGGTGAGCACTACGGCCCAAAAAATATTGCTCAGACGACGGGCCCCTAGCACGGCGCGCTTAAGGGTTTGAGATTGAGTAGACGACAGGGAGGCAGTCATAGATCTTAACAAGCGATAGTGATAGATGAAGAGCGACAAAAACTTGGCAAAAGTCTAGACGGGGCGGGTCAACACCACCGTTTTCTTCAAACTTGGACTGAGCAGACTGGGTATATCACCCGCTATTACTCTATATAAACACTGAATCAGCCCAGTCTAAACCCCATTGGGTCCACGCCGGTCGGCCCCTGCGACGAACACCGGCTTGAGGCAGCTAGGCCCCTGGCACCGCCAGCTTGAGAAATTACGTGTCAGATTGTAAAAAAATAGAACACTCTCTATCATAAATAGAAACCCGGTCTCTAGAGGCTTGTCTTCTAAGGCTGCTGGTGCGACTCAGGCAGAGGTATCGGCGATTGGAGCAGGAATATTATTCTCCCTGGCTCTAATATCTGGAATACTTAGTAGTTACTAACCCCTGCTTTGAGGTAATGCTCTGCCAGGCTATTCTGGATCCATCAGAGCTGCGACCTTATGGATTGGATGTCATATAAAGAGGATTTGACATGACCATAGCAATGGGACGCGCGCAAGCCGAGCGAGGATGGTTCGACGTTCTCGACGACTGGCTAAAGCGCGATCGCTTTGTGTTTATTGGGTGGTCGGGCATCCTGCTGTTCCCCTGCGCCTTCATGGCGGTAGGCGGCTGGCTGACCGGCACCACCTTTGTCACCTCCTGGTACACCCACGGCCTCGCGTCGTCGTACTTGGAAGGGTGCAACTTTTTGACCGTCGCCGTGTCTACCCCCGCCGCTAGCCTGGGTCACTCCCTGCTGCTGCTGTGGGGCCCCGAAGCCCAGGGCGACTTTGTGCGCTGGTGCCAACTCGGTGGCTTGTGGAGCTTCGTTGCTCTACACGGCACCTTCGGTCTGATTGGCTTCATGCTGCGTCAGTTCGAAGTGGCTCGTCTAGTCGGCCTGCGTCCCTACAACGCCATCGCCTTTTCGGCTCCGATTGCGGTATTTGTCAGCGTCTTTCTGATGTACCCCTTGGGGCAGTCGAGCTGGTTCTTTGCACCCAGCTTTGGCGTCGCCGCCATCTTCCGCTTCCTGCTGTTCCTGCAGGGCTTCCACAACTGGACGCTCAACCCCTTCCACATGATGGGTGTAGCGGGTGTGTTGGGCGGAGCGCTGCTGTGCGCCATCCACGGTGCCACGGTAGAGAACACGCTGTTCAAAGACAGTGAGAACGCCAACACCTTCCGTGCGTTTGAGCCGACCCAGGCCGAAGAGACCTACTCGATGGTGACCGCCAACCGATTCTGGTCTCAGATTTTTGGGATTGCGTTTTCGAACAAGCGTTGGCTGCACTTCTTCATGCTGTTTGTGCCAGTCACCGGTTTGTGGATGAGCGCAGTGGGCATTGTGGGTCTCGGGTTGAACCTGCGGGCCTACGACTTTGTGTCCCAGGAGATTCGGGCGGCCGAAGACCCTGAGTTTGAGACCTTCTACACCAAGAACATCTTGCTGAACGAAGGCATTCGGGCCTGGATGGCGCCGACTGACCAGCCCCATGAGAAGTTTGTATTCCCCGAAGAGGTACTCCCCCGTGGTAACGCTCTCTAGCAACTCGTATATTGCTGGGCGCGACCAAGAATCCACCGGCTTTGCCTGGTGGTCTGGTAACGCTCGTTTGATCAACCTATCCGGCAAGCTGTTGGGTGCCCACGTGGCCCACTCTGGTCTGATTGTGTTCTGGGCCGGGGCTATGACCCTGTTTGAAGTAGCCCACTTTGTTCCTGACAAGCCTCTGTATGAGCAGGGCTTTATTCTGCTACCTCACCTCGCCACTCTGGGCTGGGGCGTAGGGCCCGGTGGTGAAGTGATCAACACCTTCCCCTACTTCGTTGTCGGTGTGCTGCACCTGATTTCGTCGGCGGTACTGGGTCTCGGTGGTATTTACCACGCCCTGCGCGGTCCCGAAGTGCTAGAAGAGTACTCTTCCTTCTTCGGCTACGACTGGAAAGACAAGAACCAGATGACCAACATCATCGGCTACCACCTCATCCTGCTGGGTTGCGGTGCGCTGCTGCTGGTTTTGAAGGCTTGCGTGTTCGGCGGTGTCTATGACACCTGGGCACCGGGCGGTGGCGATGTCCGCCTCATCACCAACCCGACTCTGAACCCCGCCGTTATTTTTGGCTACCTGCTGGGTTCTCCCTTTGGTGGCGACGGCTGGATTGTCGGCGTCAACAACATGGAAGACATCATCGGCGGCCACATCTGGGTTGGCCTGATCTGCATTGCTGGCGGCATTTGGCACATTCTCACCAAGCCTTTCGGCTGGGCCCGTCGTGCTCTGATCTGGTCTGGTGAAGCCTACCTGTCGTACAGCCTGGGCGCTCTGTCCCTGATGGGCTTTATCGCCTCCTGCTACGTGTGGTTCAACAACACGGCTTATCCCTCTGAGTTCTACGGCCCCACCAACGCCGAGTCTTCTCAGGCTCAGGCGATGACCTTCCTGGTGCGCGACATGCGCCTGGGTGCCAACATCGGTGCGGCCCAAGGCCCCACTGGTCTAGGTAAGTACCTGATGCGCTCCCCTACTGGTGAGATCATCTTCGGTGGTGAAACCATGCGCTTTTGGGACTTCCAAGGTCCTTGGTTGGAGCCCCTGCGTGGCCCCAACGGCCTTGACCTCGATAAGCTGACCAACGATATCCAAGATTGGCAAGTGCGTCGCGCGGCTGAGTACATGACTCACGCGCCCAACGCCTCCATCAACTCGGTGGGCGGTGTGATCACGGAAATCAACTCCGTGAACTTCGTTAACCCCCGCCAGTGGCTATCGACCTCTCACTTTGTACTGGGCTTCTTCTTCCTGATTGGTCACCTCTGGCATGCTGGTCGCGCCCGCGCGGCTGAGGCAGGCTTTGAGAAGGGTATCGATCGCGAAACTGAACCCGTACTCGCTATGGGCGACCTCGACTAAAGGTTGAGGCCAACCCACTGGGTTAACTAAGTAAAAGGCTCCTGCCCTAGGGCAGGAGCCTTTTTTATTGGTCTAGAAGCATGACAGACAGTTCTTTAAAGGCATCATCAACGGGATCCTAGAGGGTATCGAAGGCGCTGAGCGTCTTGCGAAGATGGTGTTTAGCCGAGTCCAGAATTTTTCAATCTTGTTGAAGTCTAGAGAATAGGATGGTAGGAACAGAACTGTGCAACCGGCCTGTTCAATCAAATCCTGCGTGTGCTGAGACTTGTGGAAGCTGGCATTGTCCATCACGACGACCTGCCGCACAATTCAGGCACCAGGTAGCGCTCAACCCACGCCTCGAACAAGAGGGTGTTGCTGTGTCCCTGATAGAGCGTTCGATTGCGCCCTAGCTATGCGTCCCAAAGTGATGCTGTTTGACAAACCGACCTCTGCCTTAGACCCAGAGATAGTGCGAGAAGTGCTGGCTGTAATGCGTGACTTGGCAAACTGGGTGTGTCACCCATGAAGTGGGGTTTGCCTGGGAGGTAGTCGATCGCATTATTTTTCTATCCGAGGGCCATTTAGTCGCTGACACAACCCCCGATGACTTCTTCAATAACCCCGAAGAGGAGCGAATTAAGAAGTTTTTGTCTCAAATACTGCACTAAAAAAACTTTGCCCTAAAATATTTTCCATAGCTGAAGCCCAGGCGACGCTACAGCAAAATCTTGGCAATTTTTAGGTGAAGTCTTTTTAGGAAGTTAATAAATCTCAGGCTCGGGCTGGGCCATGATGAAGTTTGACGGGTCGTTGAGATAGCGGATGGTGTCTTCTTCGAGGCGGTGGATCAGATAGGGTTCGAGGCCGTCAGAGTGACGAAGGGCGGCCAGATAGCCTTCCAGGTAAAGACGTAGTTCGCTGGTGCGATAGCCTCGGTTCCACTGGTCGACGAAGGCATCGGTAATCCGTTGATAGTACCGAATAGCTTTGGCATCCTGAAGCATGGGAGGTAGACCTATAAACTCGGCGGTGGTTAGGGGTAGATCTCGCTCTGTAGTTAAAATTTTCCCCTATAGGGTGAAAAACCTGATGAGTTTCTTAACGTACCGTTATACGTATCTTTATACACCGTTTTCCCAAGGGCAGTAAGTGCGGGTTATGACACTATCCAAAGTAGGTTACTAAAGGAACAGAGCTTTGGAGTTAGCTAAGGGCTTGGGCAGAACGGTGTGGTAAGCAGCTAGGGTTTGATGGGCGATCGCATCCCAGTCGTAATATTCTTCAGCATAAGCCCTAGCCCGCTGCCCCCGTAGCTGCCGTTGGGCAGAATTTTTCAAGGCCTCAGCTAAGGCCTGTGTTACCCCGTCTAGGCTCAAGTCGCACACCCAGCCGCTACCGCTGGCGATGATGTCGGGCCAGATGTAGACTCCCTTAGACACGACCACCGGCACCCCCGCAGCCATAGCCTCAGCTACGGCAATACCAAAGTTCTCGTAGTAGGAAGGCAGCACAAATAGATCGGCAGCTTGCAGTAGGGCGGCTTTGGCATCGCCGGTAATAAATCCTGTGAGCGTGGTGCGATCGCCCAAAGGTGTTGCCCGCAGGCGATCGCCAATGGCCTGCTCATAGGCCGGGACTTGAGGATTTCCCCCCGCCAGCACCAGGTGAAACGCTAGGCCCTGGGCAGTGAGCTGTTCCAGGGCTGGCAACAGCAAATCAAGCCCCTTTTTGGGATCTAGGCGGGAGAGATAGAGCAGTAGGGGACGATCCTGGGGAATCTGCATCTGCGCCAAAATTTTCCGGCATTCACCCTCTGACAACGCGTTTGGCGGCTGCACTCCCAGCGGTATCACCCAATCTTGAGCGCTGGCCCCAAATCGGTGGGAGACCTCGGCCTCGATCGGGCTAGTGAAGTGCAGCGCCGCCGCTCCGGCGATATTGGGGGCTTCAAACAGCCGTCCGTATATCTGCTTGAGGCGCTTTTTTTTCTGCAAATCTGCCGGGTCGAGGGTGCCTAGGGGACGCAGCACGTAGGGAAGATTGCGATCGCGCGCCACCGTTGCTGCCGCCGTGCTCAGGGGCGAAAACAACGCGTGAATGTGGGCTAGGTCAAATTCGTGAGCATGTTGGTAGAGCCAAGCCAAGAGCCCCGCCGAAAACTTATACCGCCGCCAGGGGGAACAGGCAAAGTAGCGCACCCTATAGTTCTCTTCCTGCACCGGTATGACTAAGGGAACCGCTAGCGGTGACTGACCTGAATCGCCATTGGAATTGGTGGTGAGAATTGTCACCTCCGCCCCCGCCGCTGCTAACCCCTGGGCAAAGCCGCGCACCATCTGGCTGGGGCCGCCGTAGATGAGGGAGATGGAGGGGACGATTTGGAGGACGCGCATAAGTGGAGATGGGGAAGATGAGGATAGGGGAGATAGGGAAGTAGGGGTGGGTTAAGGGAGGTGGAGAAACCTAGGGATGGGCATGTCTAACTTTTGAAGTCAACCCCTCTCCCTCACCTTCCCTATCTCCCCCACCCTCCCCATCTCTCTCACCCCTTCACCCCAATCTCTTCGTAGAACTCCAACAATTGCTTCGCCAATGCTCGGTTCGTATAGCGACTCATGGCGCGGTGATGGCCTGCTTCACCAAGGGATTGCCGCTGCTCAGGGTTCTCTAGCAAGAGGCGTAGGCGATCGGCGAGGGCAGGGGCGTTGCCCTCGGGAAAGACGAGACCGGCTTGGTCAATAACGTGGGGAATTTCGCCAGAATCGGAGCCGATCACGGGAACGGCGCAGGCCATGGCTTCGATCAGCACGTGGCCGAATTGTTCTTTCCAGCCTTTGGCGGTGAGAGTTTTGAAGGTGTCAGTGGTTTCGGAGGGCAGCACTAAGGTGTGCATGAGGTTGATGTAGTTGGGTACCTGGTCGTGGGGAATGCCGGTCACCCAGCGGAGGCGATCGCCGATGCCCAACCCATCAGCCTGTGCCTGAATGGTATCCCGCAGTTCTCCCCGACCCACCAGCAGCCACACCCAGGGCTGAGGATGGTCTCGTAGAGTTGCCAAGGCGTTGCAGAGAGTCAGCAGTCCCTTTTCTTCTACAAAGCGACCGCAGTAACCCACCACAAAAGCATCGCTGGGTATAACGAGGGACTGGGCCAACTTTGGCTGAGGCTGAGGACGGAACAGGATTTCATCGACACCAAGCTGAGGCATCACCTGATAGGGGGCAGTGTAGCCGCGATCGCGCAAAACATCTGCTCCGTCCTGGTTGCCCACCACCAGACCGTGGGTATGCCGCAGGTTGTAAGCTTCGAGGGCAGCGATGGGGAATTTGACCTGGTAGGGCAAGTTCCACCAGGTGAAAAAGACGTTTTTGGCCCTCAGGCCCAGCAGGCGGTTGAGGGTGATGGTTTGGGCATAGGCCAGCGCTTTAGCCCCCTGCTCAACCTGAATTACCTGGGGCCGAAATTTTTGCAGCAAGCTAATCAGATCGGGGCCAAAGGTGAGCAACCCCTGGTTGTTTTGGCTGAGATTGCTGAGGGGCTGCACCCGAAAGTTGCCCGACTGGAAGGGTTCAGAGACAATCAGCCGGTTTTGCACGCCGCCGGGCTGCCAGCGCCGAGGAACGCCTACCACCACCTCCATCTCTGGGGAAAGCTGAGCTAGGGCGCGCAGCTTTTCGCGGTTGAGGTCAACGATATAGGTGTGGCTGAGCACGAGCACACGCATGGTTGGCGACATCCACAAAAAGGGGCACCTCTAGGTTGCCCAAGGGACGCTCAGGGGTTGCACTGGGCAACAGAATCAGACGGCGGGCGATACTCAAACGCAGGTGTCAAACATCGCCGCCAGAGCTGACCGCATGCCTTTCACTCATCACTTCCGGAAAGTCTCCTCTTCCCCTCGCTCGCCTGCTGCACTATTGGCCTGGCCATAGCGAATCGGCCCCCTAACCGTTTTGGGGTCGACCACTTGACCTTGCTGTCGGACAACTATCTCCCCCTCGGCCACTAGCTCAACTCCAACTTTACGAACAGCGGACATCAGTTCGCGCCAATTTTAGGACTGAGGGCGCGGGCGACTTCGGAGGGGTAGATCGTTTTGTCGGGACCGCGCTGGGCAAGCAAACTGAGCAGGGTGGCGCGCAGGTCTGGAGAAACGGTCATGGCTCTAGGGCGAGGAATTCGTCCATCAAGGTGTTGACCTGGTGGGGGCGCTCCTGCTGCACCCAGTGGCTGCACTGGGGAATGTAGCGCAGCCTTAGATGGCGCACGTAGTCTTCGGTGCCAACGGAGAGTTCTTTCCCCAGGGCCGCATCGGCTTCGGCCCAAATCAGTAGAGTAGGCACTTCGAGAATGCCCCAGGGTTGCCACTGCGGACCGCTAAAGCTCAAAGCCCGGTAGTAGTTGACCATGGCGGTGAGGGCACCGGGTTTGGCGGCGGCGGTTTTGTAGGCTTGCAGATCAGCGTCGCTAAAGGTGTTTTTATCGATCGCCATGCCCTGCAACATTTGCTCGATCGCCCAGTAGTCGCCTGCCTGCAACAGGAGTTCGGGCAGCAGCGGTAGCTGAAAGGCCCCGATATACCAACTGCGCAACAGCTGCTGAGGATGGCGTAGCCCCTCAGCAAACTTAGCTGGGTGAGGAATATTCATAACGATCAGCGACTGGAGCAGCTCGGGATGAGCGTAGGCAAAAGCCCAGGCGATCGCGCCCCCCCAGTCGTGCCCTACCAGGACTGCTCGGTCATAGCCCAGTGCGGCGATCGCCCCCCGCACATCCTCCACCAAAACATCCATGCGATAGGCGTCGACACCTGAAGGCTTGTCGCTGTCGTTGTAGCCCCGCAGGTCGAGGGCGACGCAGGTATATCGGGCCGCAAAATAGTCGAGCTGGTGCCGCCAGGAGTACCAAAATTCTGGAAAGCCGTGCAGAAACAGCATCAGCGGCCCTTGACCCTGGCGAACATAGTGCAGGTGCAGGCCATTGGTTTGCAGAAACCCGTGCTGTCTGTTGACGGTTGCGGTCATGCCATCACCGGGGCCAACGTCTCCTTAACTATACTGAGAACCCCCAGCGTCGGGGGCAGTCTCCTGACTTAGATATTGTCTACGGCCAGGCTCACCAGCTGTGAAGCCGTGGTGGCCCACCAGTCCCCTCAGGCTATCGTAGACCCCACTCTGGCCCCAGCTGTCTATGCCTTGGACAGCAAAGTCTATGTCTAAACCGCTGTAGGGGTGGTTATGTTGAGGGCAAAGAGCTGAAGGCTTATAAATCACTGCATCAGACGGCGATCGCCTCTGAAAGCCGCTCTGCAACCGTGGCAGCTGTCAGTCAGCGCCCTAGGTAAACAGCCTGGGAGGCAGCAGCCACAGCAGAGTGCCCCGGCCATAGTCAATCTGAGCCCAGGTGGCGATCTCAAACTCAAGGCAGACCATAGCAGCCGTAGGCATGGCCACAGTGCCGCCGCCTAAAAAAAACGAGACTGCGTCAGCCCAGGTCGGCTGATGCCCCACCAGCATGAGCGAGCGGTGATGATTTGGCACCGGGTGAATCACCCCCAGCACTTGGTCGATCGAGGCTTCGTAGAGGTCGTCGGTCACACTCATGGGGCAGGGCCACTGGCCGGCCGCCATGGCAATCTCTAGAGTGGTGCGGGCTCGCACCGCCGACGAGGTAATGGCCAGATCGGGCACTTTGCCCGCCGCCGCCAGCAGCTTGCCCATGGTTTTGGCGGCGGTAATGCCGCGCTCGGCTACCGGGCGATCGCGATCGCGACCAGAGGCCACATTCCAGTCAGATTTGCCGTGGCGAAAGAGAATTAGCTGCTTGGTCATGGTGATGGGTCAATCGTGGCTCCAGGGGCAATGTGCCCTTGATCACCTTAGGGGATTGCCTGAGGGGAATCAACATTGCCCCATTTTTCTCCAGCTTTAGGACGTGGCCCGCATCGACAGACCGATGCGCTTGAGCTTGGTATCCACCTCCATCACCCGCACCGTCACCACCTGACCCACTTTGACAATCTCGTTGGGGTCGCTGACAAAGCGATCGGCCATTTGAGAAATATGCACCAGCCCATCCTGGTGCACCCCCACATCCACAAACGCGCCAAAGTTAGTGACATTGGTGACCACCCCCTCCAGGGTGAGGCCCGGCTTCAGGTCGGTGATTTCGTTGATGCCGTCCTGAAAACGGGCGTAGGCGAACTGCTCACGGGGGTCGCGACCAGGCTTTTCTAGCTCCTGCAAGATGTCGCGCAGGGTGAGCTCTCCAGCCTCGGCGGTGGTGTATTTCCTGATGTCGAGTCGCTTTAGGCGATCAGCAGCTTTGGGAATTTGCGATAGAGGGAGGGAGAGATCGGCGGCGATCGCATCCACAATGCCGTAGCTTTCGGGGTGCACCGCCGTGTTGTCGAGCGGGTTTTTGCCGTTGCGAATGCGCAGAAATCCCGCCGCCTGCTCAAAGGCTTTTGGCCCCAGCTTTTTTACCTTTAGCAGCTCACGGCGCGACTGAAACGCGCCGTTGGCATCGCGAAATTCCACAATATTGTTCGCCACTGCTGGGGTCAGCCCCGACACGTAGGTCAGCAGCTCGCGGGAGGCCATGTTTAGATCCACCCCCACATAGTTGACGCAGCTCTCAATGGTGTCATCGAGCTTTTGCTTCAGCCGCTTTTGATCGACATCGTGCTGGTACTGGCCCACGCCAATCGATTTAGGGTCGATTTTGACCAGCTCCGCCAGGGGGTCTTGCAGCCGTCGGGCAATGCTAATCGCCCCCCGCACCGTCACATCTAGGTCGGGAAATTCCGCCGCCGCCACTTCACTGGCGGAGTAGATCGAGGCCCCCGACTCATTCACCAGCACTTTCACCGGAGGATTCGACAAAGTCTTCAGGACTTCCCCCACAAAGGCGTCGGTTTCGCGGCTGGCAGTGCCGTTGCCGATCGCAATGAGCTCAATGTGGTGTTTGCGAATCATCCCTGCTAGCGACTCCGCTGCCTGCTGCCGCTGCCGCGCCGACTGATGCGGAAACACCGCCTGGTACTCCAGAAATTTGCCGGTGCCATCCACCGCCGCCACCTTGCAGCCGGTGCGAAAGCCGGGGTCAACCCCCAGGGTGGGCTTCATGCCCGCCGGGGGCGACAGCAGCAGGTTTTTGAGGTTGGCCTCAAAGTTTTGAATCGACACTTCGTCAGCCCAGGCCTTTTTCTCGGCCATCACCTCGCTGGTCAGCGACGGCTTCATCAACCGGCTGTAGGCGTCTTGAATCACTCCCTGGTAGAACTGGCGAACCTCAGCTACAGGGGTTTTCACCACCCGCTTCTCGAGGGTTTGCAGAATGGGGTCGGGCTCTATCTCTAAGCCCACCTTGAGAATGCCTTCGCGATCGCCCCGCAGCAGCGCCAGCAGGTTATGGGAGGCAATGGAGCGCACCGGGGCCTGGTAAGCCCGATACATCTCGTACTTGGTGCTGCCCTCGGGGTGGCCTTTTTTGATGCTGGCAGTGAACTGGCCGTGGCTGAGGAGGCGATCACGCACATGGCGTCGCAGCTCTGCCCGCTCTGCCACCTGCTCCGCCAAAATATCCGCCGCCCCCTGGAGCGCGTCATCCGTAGACTGAACCCCTTTGTCTGGGTTCACAAATGCCTGCGCTTCTTGAAGCAGAATCGCGCGTTTGCCCGTTTTATTCAGATCCTCAATCCTCTGGGCCAGCAGCTCTAGCCCTTTTTCCTTCGCCATGGTGGCGCGGGTGCGGCGCTTGGGACGGTAGGGTAGGTAGAGATCTTCTAGCTCCGTCTTTTGCTGACAGGCGAGAATCGCTGCCTTTAGCGCCTCGGTGAGCTTGCCCTGGGACTGAATCTCGCTCAGCACTGTCTGTCGCCGATCCTCAAGCTCCGTCAGGTACTGGTGTCGCTCAGCAATCTGCCGCAGCTGCACCTCATCTAGGTCGCCAGTGCGCTCCTTGCGGTAGCGGGCCACAAAGGGCACCGTCGCCCCTTCGGCAAACAGTGCCAGGGTGGCTTCGACCTGAGTAGGGCGAATGTCTAGCTCGGCGGCAATGATGGTAGCGATCGGGGTCATGGGAGAGGCAACTGAGGCAATAACAGTCCTCCATTGTAGATGTGGCCTGAACAGCTCAAGGGAAGTATGGCGCTGGCACTTGTTGCAACAGCTAGCTCAATCCCTGGGATAGACATCAGTAACTGACGATCGCCCCCAGGGATTTCAGCATGCGCTCCTCGGTGTCAGATAGGCCAGTGGCTCCACAGATGTTGACGCCTTCGTAGGGGCGATCGGGGCGTAGGGTCTGCTGGCACAGGCCCGTCGCCAAATCCCACACGCGAATTTCGTCGTCTTGGCTGGCGGTGAGCAGATGGGTGCCGCTGGAACAACCCGAGACTTGCCAAATCTCTTGGCTGTGGCCCTTGAGGGTATAACGGCACTGGTTGGTTTTCACATCCCACACCTCAACCTGGGCGTTTTGGCTAGTCAGCGCCAAAATGTCTCCCGATGGGCCCAGGGTAACCCCTTGCAGCCATTGATCTGCGGGGTGTCGCCACTGGCCCAGACAGCCATTTTCCGGCCCCAAATGCCACCAGCGGACGGTGCCGTCATGGCTGGCACTGGCCAGTCTCTCACTCTGGGCCGCAAGACTGTGTACCTGACTTTGATGGCCAGTCAGAACGCGACGCTCAGTACCCAAGGCACCCTGCTGCCACGGCCAGAGGCCAATGGTGCCATCCCTAGCACCTACTACAATCCAGTCGCCATTGGGGCTAAACAGCAGCGTGGTCGGGCTGTCAGGGGCGTCTTCTAGCTCCCCTATGGCGTTGCCAGTGGTGCAATCCCACACCAAAATGCCGCTGTCGGGGCTGGCGGTGGCCAACCACTGGCCGTCGGGGCTAAAGCGCAGCAGGGTGGCCGGGGTGGGCTTGGCAACCACCCACTGGCTCTGGCCGGTCGCGGTAGACCAGAGCCGTAGGGTTTGATCGTCGGCGCTGCTAGCCAACCACTGACCATCGGCACTAAGGGCGACGGTGCGCACCGAGCCGCTGTGGCCTGCTAGGGCACGAGGGCCGATGGCGTAGGGACTGTGGGCGTTGACCTGCCACAGCCGCAGGTGGGTATCGTCGTGGCCCGTGAGAATGGTGCCGCTGTCAGCGCTAGCACTAAAGGCCAGGCAGCGCACCGGATGTGCTTGGCTGAGAAAGCTGCGCCAGCACTGGCCTCGTTTGACGCTCCAGAGTTTGATGGTGTAGTTGCTGCCGGTGACAAAATAGCGGCTGTCGGTGCTAAAGGCTAGGGTCCACACCGGCGCTCTCAATGACGGCAGAGCATAGCAGAGGCGACGGTTGGGAATATCCCACACCGTGACGGTGAAGTCTTCGCCGCTAGACACTAGGTAACGTCCGTCAGGGCTGATGGCAAGGGCGGGCAGAGCCTGTACGTCGATGGGCAAAATCCAGCAGGGCAGTCCGGTAGCCAAATTCCAAATGGTCAGGCAGTGGTCGTCACAGCCCGCTGCGAAGGGAATCGGCGGGCAGTCGGGGTCGTTGGGGTCGGGCAAAAACCCCACGGTGCGAATCGCCGCCGTCGATCGCGCCTGGAGGTCTTTCAGCAGGGTGCGATCGCCCACATTCCACAGACAGGCACGCTGGTCGTCGCCACCGCTCACCAGGTGGCCGCCCAAAGCACTGTAGGCCAGACTGTGAATTGCCCCAGTGTGGACATCTAGACAGCCCTGTCGAAAGCCCGAAGCGACTTCCCACAGGCACAGCCGACCGCTGTCATCGCCGGAGGCCAACTGGCTGCCGTCGGGGCTAAAGGTCAGGGCTCGCACTGGGGCCTGATGATCGTCCAAAATATCGGCCTGGTAGGTGGATCCTACTGACCACAGCCAGATTTGCCCGCTCTCGGTGCCCACGGCCAGCAGATCGCCCTGGGGGCTAAAGGCCAGCGATCGAATGCTCTGACCCTCGTCAAACATCCAGACCAGCTTGCCCCGCTGCAAATCCCACAGCAGCAGCCGACCATCGTGATCGCCGATGGCTAGATGCCATCCCTCCTCTAAAGCCGATCCGCGCTGGCTTTGCCTATCTTTAGGACCAACGGGGCTAAAGGCGGCCACCGGATCGCGCCCGAGGGCGGTGGCAAAGGTGGTGTCGCTGAATTGGGCTTGGCTAAAGCTGGCTCCCTGCAGACTCACCCGTCGCAGATCGCCTTGCCAAATTGCCAGATGAGAAAAATCGGCACCGCTAATGCCCAGGCCCAGATGCTGGCAGAGATGAATGACGTTGCCGGCCCCGTAGCCCGGCTGACCCACGAGTGGCTGTAGGGCCTTGAGCAGGCGATCGCCCTTGGCGGCCAAGGCCCCATCGGTAGCACACTGTTGCCGTAACTCTTCTGCTAAAGGACTGAGCATAGCCGCCCGCTGACGTTCTTGAACGACCTCCCGGGCGGTCATGGTGACGAGGGGCAGCCGCTGGAGCCAGTCGAAGGTTTCGGCCTCTAGCTCAGCGGCCAGCACGCCCTGCAATCGTTCTAGGACCAAGGCCTGCACCGAGGGGCCTAGGCTCAACACTAACCCACGCCTCTCGGTGGCTTGAGCCTGAACCCAACCACGCCCCAGGGCTGACTGCACCACCATATCGGTCAGGGGTGGCTGCATAGCCCCGTTGAGGTCGTCGAGGGTGACTGGCTCCTGGGCCAGGGCTAGCCAGTACAGCAGGGCCCATTCCTCAGCCGGCAGTTGCTGTAGGGATTGGGTAAAGGTGCGGTGTACGACGACAGGCACGACCGTCTTAGCCGCCTGGAGCAACATCCGGGGCTGGCCCTGGTAAACCTCTCGCAGCGTCGCTCCTAGCCCCCGCAGCACCAGAGGATGGCTGCCGTAGCGATCGATCAGCGCTCCCCAGTCGTCAGGGGTGCTAGGGGCAGCCGGAGCCTGGAGTAAAGACCGAGCCGCATCGGCGGCCAGATCGCCGAGGACATAGTCTCGCACCCGCGGCCCCTGCACCTGAGAAAAATCGGCTGGCTTTTCGCGGCTAACCCAGACTAGACAGCTCTGGTGATGGTGCTCGGCTCCCCGGTGAAAAAAGTGCTGGAGGGCCTCGGTATTGGCTCGGTAGCTGCCTGCAGGCTGCTGAGCCTCAAAGAGCTGCTCTAGACCATCGACAATTAGCAGGACGCGGCGCTGGGCCAGCTGATCGAGCACCCAGTCTACCTGAGCCGGGGGGGCGATCGCCGCCTGTGGGTCGAGCCATTGGGCGATCGCCCCCAGCACATCCTGCTCGGTGACCTCGGCGGTTAGAGCCAGGTAGCCACACTGGTCGACTTGGGGGGCAACGGTGGCGGCGATCGCTGCCGCCACCGTCGTCTTCCCCACCCCTGGCAGTCCCCACAGCACCACCGTGCGGCAGCGTTCCGCCAAAATCCATTCGGTCAGGGTCGCCAGATCGGCCTGACGGCCCGCGCAGTCGTCTAGGTCAAGGCGGGGAAACTCGCGCACCACGAGGGTAGGCGCGGGTAGGGGCGATCGCGGCTCTGCCTCAACATCCGGCAGGGGCGGGGCCGGTTCAGCTGCCACTTCTCCCTGCACCATCCAGGTGTGTAGCACGTTCTGAATATTGCGCTTCGTAACCCGAACGCCCTGGAGATCGGTATCCACCAGCTCGGTAAGCAGCTGCCAGAGCTTAGGACCGACGTCTTTTTTAAGATAGTCTTCGGTGTAGCCGGCAGTGGGGGTGGCCATCGCCGCATAGGTCTTATTTTCCCAAGATCCCTTCAGCACCAGACGCTCGACATCTTTCAGCGGTCGCCCCTTGCGCTCCACAGCAACTTGGTTGATGTGTACAGCAATTTTCTCGAAATCCATTGGCAAACCGCCGCGATGCCCCAATTCTGGCCTCAGTCTAACCTGAATTTTTCAGAACTTCGCAGCCGCCGCGTCTAGGGAATTTGGCAAAAAAATTCCCCAGCCCAAGGGCCAGGGAATGATCAGGGTGCATCTACCAATTCATATTTCTGGGCCAGCCGGGTGAATCAGGATGGTTTGGGAGGGATTTTGCTAGAGTGCCTGGGGGAGGTGGGGAGTCGATGGGTGGGGGGTGGATGGGTAGGGGGTTCCTGTATATCTTTCAGTCCGTTGGTTGGGCGCTGCCCAGCATCACTTCGGCTTCGCGTAGGGCAACCTTGCCCATCGCCGTAACTTCAGGCGAAGTTGCGGGTACACCGGCTATTGCAAAACGTTTAGAGACATTTTTTAGGAGCAAACCGTGTCGGATGCGCTGAACTTAAAGGCCTACGACCTCTGGAAAACCTACGGCGACGAGGCGGTGGTGCAGGGCATTAGCTTTTCCCTGGCGCCGGGTGAGATTGTCGGTCTGCTGGGGCCTAACGGGGCAGGCAAAACCACCACGGTGGGCATGCTGTTTGGCACCGTCATTCCCACTAAGGGGTTTGTGCAGTTTGGCCCCTGGCAACTGCCGGGGCAGGGGCAGCTGGCCCGCGCCCAGATGGGCATTGTCACCCAGGAAGACAACCTCGACCCCGACTTTACGGTGTTTAAAAACCTCACCCACTTTGCCCACCACTACCGCATTACCGGCGCGGCGGCGCGGCAGCGGGCGGGGGAGCTGCTGGCTCTGGTCAATCTGGAGCACCGAGCCGAGGCCCAGGTAGATGAGCTGTCGGGCGGCATGAAGCGGAAGCTGGTGCTGGCCCGCGCCCTGTTGAATCAGCCCAAAATTGTGTTTTTAGATGAGCCCACCACCGGCCTCGACCCCGACGCACGTCAAGATTTTTGGCGGCTGGTGCAGCACCTCAAGGCCAGCGGCTGCGGCATTTTGCTGACCACCCACTATATGGATGAGGCCCAAAGGCTATGCGATCGCCTCCTTCTGCTTCAGCAGGGCAAAGTAATTGACGAGGGCACTCCCACCGATCTAGTGGCGCGGGTGATTGGCCGCGAGGTGGCTGAGATCGAAGGGGTTGAGACCCAAATTCTCCAGGATCTAGCGGCCCGCTACGAGACCTGGTATCGAGCCTTTGGCAGTGGGCACTTGATATCGCTGCCCGATAGCGACCCTGAGGTGGTGTGGGATGCGATCGCTGCCCACCACCCCAACCGCCTCCTGCGGCGGCCCGCCAATTTAGAAGACGTGTTTTTGCGACTCACCGGGAGCGTGCTGGAATGAAACTGATTACTGCTACCCCGTGGGGGGTGTATTCGGTCTGGTGGCGACACTTTCAGGTGTATCGCAGCACCTGGTTGGTAAACTGCCTGCCGCCCGTCTCGGAGCCAATCGTATATCTGCTGGCCTTTGGCTACGGTCTTTCTCCCCTGATTGGCGAGGTGGACTATTTAGGGCAAATGATTCCCTACGCACGATTTTTGGCCCCGGGCATGATTGCGATCGGGGTGCTGTTTCAGTCCTTTTTTGAAGGAGCCTATAGCAGTTTCATTCGGCTCAACTTTCAAAAGACCTGGCAGGCCCTGCTGACGGCCCCACTGAGCTATACCGATGTGTTTTTGGGCGACTGGGTTTGGGCAGCCACTAAGGGCACCATTGCCGGCACCATCACCGGGCTAGTTGCGGTGCTGGCCAATCTCTATGACCTCTCTAGCCTGGTGCTGTCGCTACCGCTGATTGTCCTGGGCAGCCTGCTATTTGGTGCCTTTGGCCTGCTAGTAGCCGGGGCCGTGAATAAGGTTGACCAGGTGAATGTGCCGATTTTTCTGGTGATCATTCCCATGTTTACCCTCTGCGGCACCTACTTTCCGCGCGACACGCTGCCGCCGCTGCTGGCCAAGTTTGCCTCGCTTTTGCCCCTAGCCTCCCTAGTCGATCTGCTGCGCTGGCCCCTGGGTCTGCCCCCCTGGTGGCCCCTGCTGCTGCTCTGGCTAATCGGGTGGATGGTGGTGATGGCAAGGCTAGCGGCTCTGCGGATTTATCCTAGGTTGTTTAGTTGATACGTTACTAAAATTAAATATCTTATGGATATAAATGACATTGTCGGCTTAGGAAAAACTGCTGAAAACACGTTAGCGATAACAAAAGAGCTAAGAGGGTTTTTAGCCTCAATATTTGGGCCATTGCTGGGGCCTGCTACCGAAGAAATTGGGCAATATATTGCGGATCCAATTAGGATCGCCCGGCAGGAACGGCTAATAAAATATGCAGAGAAGAGCCAAAAACAGATAGCGGAATTAGACGCAATTCCTCAGGCCATAAAGCCCAAGATTCTTTTTCCTATCATGGAGTATTCAACATTAGAAGATGATGACTATTTGCAAGACAAATGGGTCAACCTTCTTACTTCTGCTGCTATAGGAAACTATATTCATCCTAGCTATCCAAGAATTTTGTCTGAGTTAAGTCCTCTAGATGCTAAATTGCTGGAAGTAATATACAAATCTTATCAAGAAGAAGAAAGAGAGCGTCAGCGGTTAAAGGAATTGAAGGCGATTGCCTTTGGGGCGGGATTCCCAGGCCATTCTGCAGGAATGTTGGCGGAAAGCCTAAGCGTCAATCTGGAGCTAATAGAAATAAGCCTAGGTAACTTGGAGCGTTTGAATCTTTGCTCAAAACTTGAAATTAATATTGAGCCAGAAGAAATTATTATTGGTGACAGGAAATCTTATACACGATATCTAATATCTCCCTTAGGTGCATCTTTTGTAGCAGTAGTAAGGAGACCAACTTAAAGAAATAGTTTTTATGAGTGCAAGATTCTTAGTCATAGAGATTATGAAGATGGCGTGGGTTGACGCTTTTAAGCTTCTTTCTGGAGATAAAGCGCAATATTGAGCAGAAAGTGACAGATCTGCTGATTCCTGCTGTGATATGGTGCAGCCTTCCACAAGCTTTGAAGCGGGAGTCGGCGGCTATGGGATCTATTCAATCTACAGCGTTGACGGCCTTAGGGCTGGTCGCATTGGCGGGGGTTAGCATCGTTGCTACAGATGCCGAGGCGGCAGATATGCCGGAAGCCGCGATCGCCACCAACACTGATTCAGGGCTCAGCAACTCCACCGTGGTTGACCTGAATGATCTGACGGCAAATCCCAGCAACTATGAATTCTTCACCTTCAGGCCAAACCTAGAAAAGCTGATTCTCTCCGGTGCCGCCGACACTGAGCACATCAGCATTCTGTGGTACACCATTCCCGACGGCAGTGTGGGGCTGCACTACCACTCCATGACCGAGTCGGTCTATGCGATCGCCGGCACTCAAACCGATGCCAAGGGGGTGTATCCGACCGGCTCGCTCTACTTCAACCCGCCGGGTAGCGGCCACGAAGTCTCAGATAGCACCGGCTTCTTTCTTCTGGCCTACGCTTCGCCACCGGATTTTGCCAGCACAGACCTCATCGAGGCCTACACCCCCGTCAATATCAACACCGCTGAACCCGATTTTGAGACAATTTATCCGTTTGAAGAGGTGCAAGCGGGCATCTCCACCTATGAAATTCCTCTTGATCCAGAAGGCGGCATGAGTTCTCAGTTCATTCAAAGCACTTCCTCGGAGAGCTATGAATACACCGGCAATTATCTGCTCGTGCTGAAGGGCAGTTGCAATATCGACGGCACGACCTTTGTCGAAGATATGCTGGTGGTCGCCACCACCATTGAGGCACAGCCTTACAATGTCAGCGCCGTTGAGGGTAGCGCTTGTTTGGCCCTAGGCCTGTCGTTCTAGACTGGCTTGCCGATCGCCCCCCTGACCGCAATCATGTCTGCGCGAACCCCATCAAGCCTCTAACAGTTGCTCAGCAGGCTCCGTCACCAATTGCTTCACCTCGCTCTTCCAGCGGTTGGCGATGGGCATGCGCCAGCCCAAGCCAAAGGCGCGATCGGTCACCTTCAGCACAGGTGGAGTCTGTCGCCGCTTAAATTCGGCCCGCGACACCAGCCGCAATACTTTATCTACCACCGCTGCATCGTGGCCGGCAGCAACCATCTCAGCTACCGACTCGTGGCACTGCACCAGGCGATCGAGAATATCATCCAGCACATCGTAGGGCGGCAGCGAATCTTGATCGACCTGACCGGGCTTGAGTTCGGCACTGGGAGGTTTTTCGAGAATGTTTTGCGGAATCAGGGCGTCAGTGAGGTGGCTAACTCGCGCCGACAGTTCACCCAGGGCCGCTGGGGCTACAGAGCCAGGGCCGTTGCCCACCTGCCGATTGAGCCACTGGCAGAGAGCGTAAACTCGCGTTTTGGGTACATCGGCAATTACCGCCAAGCCGCCGTTCATGTCGCCGTAGAGGGTGCAGTAGCCCACCGACATTTCTGACTTGTTGCCGGTTGACAGCAGCAGATGACCAAACTTATTTGAAACCGCCATCAGCAGATTGCCGCGAATGCGCGACTGAATATTTTCTTCGGCGATGCCGGGGCTGGTGCCTGTGAAAAGTGGATCGAGCACCTGGTCGTAGTCGGCCATCAGCGGGCCGATCGCCAAGGTTTGGTGAGTAATGCCTAGGGTTTGGGCCAGGGCCAGCGCGTCGGTCACCGAGTGGTCTGAGCTGTAGGGGGAGGGCATGAGAATGCCGAGCACGTTGGCCGGCCCTAGTGCTGCCGCTGCGATCGCCGCCACCAGCGCGGAGTCAATGCCGCCGCTGAGACCAATCACCGCCTTAGAGAAGCCGCACTTGTGGGTGTAGTCGCGTACCCCCAGTACTAGGGCCGACCAGATCGCCTCGTTTTCGTCGGCGGGCAGGGGGGCAATGTCGCCAGGGCAGAGGTCGCGCTGAATGGGGTCATATTCCACTACCGCCAGCCCGGCCTGGTAGGAGGGCAGGCGGGCCACCAGATCGCCCTGACGGTTAAAGGCCATGCTGGTGCCATCGAAGATTAAGTCGTCGTTGGCCCCCACCTGGTTGGCGTAGAGAATGGGGCAGCGAAACCGAGTGGCGCTGTGGGCCAGCATGGAAGCCCGCAGCTGCGCTTTGTTGACCGAGTAGGGCGAGGCGGAGAGGTTGATCACCACATCGACGCTGTCATCGGCTAAATCAGCGATCGGGTTGCGGGGGTAGCTGCGCCCGCCCCAAAACTCCTCGTCGTTCCATAGGTCTTCGCAGATGGTGACGCCAACGCGCAGGCCCCAGTCGCCCAGAGGAATAGTGAAACTGCTCGGCCCCTGGCCGGGGGCAAAGTAGCGGTGTTCGTCAAAGACATCGTAGGTGGGCAATAGCTGCTTATGAAAGACCTGCTGCACTTTGCCGCCCTGGAGCAGAGCGGTGCTGTTGAAGAGGGGCTTTTCGCCGTGGTAGCGGGCCTTGGGGTTGGCGGCGGCATAGCCCACCAGCACGGCGAGGTGAGGGGGCAGATCGGCGGCTAGGGCATCGAGCTGGTGGGCCATAGCCTGAATAAAACTGGGCTGAAGCAGCAGATCGCGGGGTGGATAGCCGCACAGCACTAGCTCGGTGGTGATGAGCACCTGGGCACCCAGGCGATCGGCCTGGCGGGCAGCATCGAGCACCTGCTGGGCATTGTGGGCCAGGTCGCCAATGGTGGGGTTGAGCTGGGCGATCGCAAATTTCATAGGAGTTAATAGATAAAAAGGATTTCGACCAAAACGTTGGCTGTAATCGTCTTCAGGTTGTCAATTAGCTTCGGCTTCAGCTACCGGCAATCAGCGGATGAATAATCAGGCTTCCGAAGAAATGGACTTTTTGGGGCGACTGCGCTGGGCCGCTAGGGTGTTGCGCTCCCAAAAGACGCCATCGGCGTATCCCTGGATGGTGGGGTCTACATCGGCTAAGGCCAAACGTTTTTCGGCTAGGCAGCAGTAGTCGGGGTCTTGTTCAATGCCTACATACTGTCGCCCTAGCTTTTTGGCGACCACAGCGGTCGTGCCGCTGCCGAGAAAGGGATCGAGTACCACATCACCAGAATTGGAACTCGCCAACAGCAATTTGGCCACCAGCTTCTCGGGTTTTTGGGTGGGATGATCGGTGTTTTCAGTCATTGACCAAAAGGGCACGGTAATGTCGGTCCACAGGTTAGAGGGATGGGTAAGACGATAGTTTTTCGAACCCGTATCGTCCCAATCTTTGGGTTGTCCAGCCAAATTTCTGTAGGGGGCCATCACCTGGCGTTTGAGCTTTACGGCATCCACATTAAAGGTGTAGGTTTCGGAGACGGTGCAGAACCAAATGTCTTCACTGGCGTTTTTCCAGTTAGCTTGGGCACCGCGTCCTTTCTCACGCTCCCAGGTGATTCTATTTCTGACAGTAAAGTATTTTTCTAGCACTGGATACATGACGGTTGAGGTGGCCCAGTCCGCACAAAAATAGGCGGAAGCGTGAGGCTTAAGCACAGGTTTGAGTTGGGAAATCCAGCTGTCGAGCCAGACGGCGTAGGTGGGGCGATCGCACTGCTTAAACTTGCTGCCATTGAAGTCTTTGGTGAGATTGTAGGGCGGGTCAACAATCAACAGATCCACAAAGTTTTTGGGTAAGTGGGGCAGCGTCTCAAACAAATTCTGACAAATTATTTTGTTGAGAATTCTGGTCGGAGGGCATTCACAATTCAAGTTAATTAATCGCTGCAAGAACATGTCTCGCTCCTCAGAGGTGAGGTCGAGAGTTCGATTTTTAGGTGCCCTGATTTTCATTCACCAACCCGCTTGTTTTCGGATTTGTACCTCTTCCCCATCCCCTTACCACCTCGTCTTCCACATCCCCTCATCGCTCTCAAATAAATACCATCGCCTTTTCCTTCAGTGGCTCAAAGGCGGCGGCGTCAAACCGATATAGGCTAGCGGGTCGTCCGGCGCCCCGGGAAGTTTTTTGGCCGGTATCCTGCAAAAAACCTAGCTTGAGCAGCCGAGCCCGAAAGTTGGAATAATCCGAAAAACCTTCCCCCAAAACGGTGACGTAGAGCTGATAGAGATCGCCTAGGGTAAACACCTCAGGCAGCACGTCGAAGGCGATCGGGCTATATTCCAGCTTGTTGCGCAGCCGCCGGTAACCATAGGTGAGAATTTCGTTGTGGTCGAAGGCAAGCTGGGGCACTTGGGCCAGGGGATACCAGGCGATGCCGCTGACGCCGTCGGCGATTAGTTCAGCATCCTCAAAGCGCACCAGGGCGAAGTGGCTGACTGACAGGTAACGCACGTTAAAGGCCTTGGGTGACTCGCGGGGGTCGCGATCGGGGCCGCCAAAGGTGTAGAGCTGCTCTAGATAAAGGGTGTTGACGCGAATTTTTTCGGCCAGCACTCGGTAGGCGGCGGCTTCTAAGGATTCGCCCTGGCGCACCAGGGTGCCGGGCAGGCTCCAGTGACCCGCGAAAGGCTCGTCGGGGCGCATCACCACCAGCACCAGCAGACGGTTTTGCTGGGTATCCACAGAAAAAATCACGTTGTCGACTCCCACTTTGAAGTCGGCCAGGGGCACCGGGCTTAGGGGGTGGTCAGAGGTGCGGTGGAGTTTTGCGGACATGGGTAGAGGTGGTGTTGGGCAATGTAAGACTGCACCGCTAGGGGAATTTGCGGGGCGGTGGCGGCAGGGATGTCATCGCACTGGCGATAGCGGGACGACGACACATCGATCGCAGGCATCTCGGCCACGGTGACGGTCGTATATTGGCGCAGATTGGCCAGGCTAACCTCCGTGAGGTCGTAGCCAGGGCGCGGAATCACTAAAATGTTCGCCGCCGCAAAGATTTCGGTCGCCCGGTGCCAGGTGGGCAGCTGCTCCACCAGGTCGGCCCCCACCACCAGGGAGAACTCGGCCTGGGGCCAGACCTGCCGCGATCGCTCCAGGGTGATCACCGTGCGCATGTGGCTGAGTTCGGGATGCACCTGCACCCGCTGGGGCGGCACGGCGAGGTCGTCGATCAGCAGCTCCAGCATGCGAAAGCGATCGCCCAGGGGGGTCTGGTGTGCTTTAAAGGGGTTGTTGGCCGTCCACACTGCCACGTGGTCAAACTGGGTAGCTAACCAGGCAAGGATGGCGGCGTGACCTTGGTGAGGCGGGTCGGCACTGGTGCCAAATAGGGCGATGCGGAGCGCCGGAGAATTGGTTGCGGTCATGGAAGCCACCCTCAGGGCTGAGATGGGGGATGCTGGCGGGTGTGGGCCGCTAGCTCTACCAGGGCATCGGACAATGCTACGTCATAGTCAGCCGGGTGCTCTAGCTGGCGCACGGCGGCGGACAGGCTGACCACCGAGGCAGCGGTGCGGGCGGCGATCGCATCCAGCGATTCTAACTCCTGCATTACCTCGCCCTGCTTGATCACCAGCTGAAGCAGGGGCTTTTCGTCGGGGGCAGCGGTTTCTTCGAGCAGGCCGAGGCGATCGCCCACCGCTTGGCCACCCTCATAGCGCCGAAAGATTTGCTTGCGTCCGGGGAGTGTGGTTTTGCCGCTGGCCTCTTTCATCACGGGCGTGCCGTCGATATCGACTAGTTTATATACCCCATTCACCGGTTCACCCGTCACCAGCTTAGTACCCAGGCCGTAGCCGTCGAGCACCGCCCCAGCCTGCTTGAGGCGAGCAATTTCGTACTCATCCAGGTCGCCGCTGGCCAAAATTTTGGTGTTGGGCAGATGCGATCGCACCGCCTGCGATAGCGCCACGAGGTCGCCAGAGTCGAGCCGTACGGTGGCAACCTGGGTTTCTCCGCGCTGCACCTGAGCCGCCAGGCGCTCGGCGGCCGCCACCGTGTCATAGGTATCAATCAGCAGCGCCGCCCCCGGAAAGTAGCGCTGAAAAGCCGCAAAGGCTTCGTCCTCACTGCCTTCTAAAGCCGTAAAGACCATCACCAGAGCGTGGGCCATGGTGCCTGCTGGCTTGCGTCCCAGCGCCAACGCTGCCAACACGTTAGAGGTTTCGTCGATGCCCGCCGCCAGGGCCGCCCGCGCCGCCCACAGCGCCCCCTGGGGGCTAAAGGCCCGACGGGTGCCAAACTCTAGCAGTCTGGCGTCAGGCCCGGCCACATCTCGTAAGCGAGCCGCGCGGGTGGCCACCAGGGTTTGGTAGTTGAGCGTGTTGAGCAGGTAGGTTTCAGCAATCTGGGCCTGCCACAGGGGCGCTTCTACCCGCAGCAGCGGCTCGTTGGCAAAGACCGCCGTCCCCTCGGGTACGGCCCATACATCCCCGGCAAAGCCCCCCTCGGCCAATCGCTGCCAAAATTCGTCGGTGGCATGGTCGAACAGCCCCGTCTGCCGCAGGGCTTCTAAATGGCGTTCTGAAAACCGCAGATTGTTCAAGTAGTCGATCGCCTGGGCCAACCCCATGGCAATCAGATAGCTATAGCCAGGGGGGAGCCGTCGGGCAAACAGCTCAAAACTGGCCCGGCGATCGGCCAAGCCCTCGCCCGCATAGCAGCTCACCATGGTGAGCTGGTACAGATCCGTCAGCAGACCGTAGTTGTTAGGGGTAGCTAGAAGGGTGGGATAGGGCATTGAGATAATGACAACTTTCTGGTTATTTACACCATAACTAATTCTATCAAAACACGCAACAGTCGATGAAAAGAAGGGCGATCGCCTTCTAAAGTCAGCTATTATTTTGGTAGGTTCCACCTATAAAGACCGCCGAATGGGCGACCCAAAACCAATGCTTTGCACCCATCTGTCTTAGGTGACTAACGCCTCAATATCTGTCACAGGGATGACGTTTAGCCAGGGCTGTGGCCTCTATCGTCCATCATTACTGGTTTAGAGCAGCCCTGGTTCAAAACCCTCGTTGGCATCAGGAGCCGCTCCAGAGCCTACGGCCACCGGTTTGGAGCACCGTCCTTCGAATATTGGCCCTGGAGTACCGCTACGCACATTGGCTGTCACACAGTGCGCCCAACCATCACTACTGATTAAGTACACACCCCATCTGAGACATCACCGGGAGGATAGCGATGAATCTGACCCACACTCTGGAACTTTTTGAAACCCCCAAAACCGCACGGGTAGAGCGCCCTATTACAGCCCAGCTAGAAGGGCGAGTCTACTACGAAGGCACCTACTGGCCTGCCCGAGTCTATGAGGGAGTCGTTGACGCCGGCATTGCCCTAGCTCCGTCGAGTTGGGTGACCGTGGTCGGCCGCTACGGGCTCACCCTGCTGATTGTGCCGCCGCTGGGGCCAGCCTATGTCTAAACACGGGAAGTTGCTGGGGTAGAAAGTCTGTGGCTAGCTTAGGGCGATCGCCCTAGCAAACCCGCGTTTTCTGTAAAAATCCCTAAGGATCCGGCAAAAACCACTATGATTAAGGTAGTTTTGCCGACTCCTTCCGCCACCACCGTTGACCTATGGATAGCCTGGCCCAAAGCCTTCTTTGGCTCCTCTGGGAAACGCACCCAGATGTTGATCCTGTCCCAGCGGGTTCTGCCTCAGCCCTGCCATCAGCACCCAAGCCGGGCAAAAGAGCACAAGGAACGCCAGTAAGCAGCATGCCCCTACGGAATCGGTCGTTGGCGATCGCGGTGGGGGCGATCGTTCTAAGTAGCGGCCTAGGGGCACCGGCTCTAGCCAACGGGCACCTCTGGGGCAGCACCGTCTACGTCAATACTCCTGAGGGCTATGACCTCAATGTGCGCTGGGGGCCAAGCACCAGCAACGGCGTCGATCGCGAGGTGAGGCGGGGCAGCGCTCTGCAAGTCTCTGGCGCACGTCGCAACGGTTGGGTGCAGCTAGTCGATGCTACCTGGGTTGCAGGCAACCTGGTCAGCCGGTCTCCTGTTCCTGGGGCTGATGCAAACCCTCCCCCTGGCAACACAGAGAACCTGGCTACGGTAGTTACTCCGCAGAACTTTGCCCTCAACATTCGCAACGGTCCTGGCTTCAACTATCAGGTCGTCGGGCAATACATCAACGGCAGCCGCATTCCAGTAACCGGGCGGTTCAGCAACGGCTGGGCTCAGCTCACCAACGGCAACTGGGTTGATAGTGGCCACATTCAGTACAGCGGCCCCATTCACGGCGGCAACCAGCCCAACCCCAACCCCAACCCTAACCCCAGCCCAACCCCCAACGCCGATGTGATGGAATTGCAGCGACTGCTGCGTCAGGCCGGCTTTTTACAGTCCAATTTTGTTGTCTCCGGCATCTATGACCAGACAACTCAAAATGCTGTGCGTGAGTTTCAGCGGGTGAATGGACTGCCAATCACCGGCGTTGTGGATGCGGCAACTTGGCAGGCCCTTTATCGTGCCACCGCGCCACCAACGCCGCTTCCCTCCCCTAGCCCCAACCCCAACCCTAGCCCCAACC
Organism: Nodosilinea sp. WJT8-NPBG4; assembly: GCA_019359285.1. Classification (GTDB taxonomy): domain Bacteria; phylum Cyanobacteriota; class Cyanobacteriia; order Phormidesmidales; family Phormidesmidaceae; genus Nodosilinea. The sequence goes on along the minus strand of JAHHHQ010000053.1, from coordinate 3,467 downwards.
CTAGCCCCAACCCCACTAACCCACCGCCTAGCGGAACCAGCCAGCGGCGGGTGGTCACCGACGGCGACGTGACCTCTGTGTTTGATGGCCCAGGCACTGAGTTTGGCGTTGTTAGAGACGTACCCAACGGCTCAATTGTGACTGTGACTGGACGCACCTCCGGCAACTGGTCAGAATTGGTTGACGGCGGCTGGATCTTCTCCCTTTGGCTAGGGCCAGTTTAGGCTAAAGAACCACTCTTAGCAGGACGCCACCATAGAAGCCATCTAGCTAATGGAATAGATCAAAACTTAGGAGTCTTTCTATGGTTTGTGAAGTTTGTTCCCAACGGTCACAATGAGCCTCAACCCCATGGGCCGTAGGGGTTTGAGCATATTCGAATTCTTTGCAGCAATTTTTGGGTGGGCGCAACATCTTGTGACTTAGTGACATTGTGTGTATAACAATACTTAAGCAAAACTATTGATGTAGTCCACAAACCCCACCGGATGCCTCAGTAGAAGCCCTGAAAGGTTAGTCAATGCGTCGGTTTACCGGTCTTGGCGAATCCTTACACCAGTCACTGGCGTTTCGAGGAGCTTAACCTTGTTTAACAACACCAAGTCATCTTCTTCTCTTTGGACCTCTCTCCAGGACGCTGCCTTTTGGGTGCTGCAAATTGTTGATATTCGTCTGGCCTTGGTGATCGGTTTGGCGGCCTTCATGCTAGCCGTTGGGTTTGACTCCTCGGGCAACAAGGCTGAGGCCGCTGACTTAGTAACAGGCCCCTCGCTAGTACCCGTCTCCGTAAGCGTGGCTGCTGCACCCAGCTATGACTCTGCAGAGCAGCCCCTCATTAAAGATGCTCAGCTAGCCACTGCCCGTCGTCTGCGTCACGGCAGTCTGACTAGCGCGATCATGACCAGCAATCGCTTGACGAATGCCCACTTCTTCACTGACCTACCCTCAGAGCAGTAGTAGGTAACCTGTTGCTGTAATACACAGGGACTCATGACAACCAAATATACTGACTGCGCTGAGGGCTAAAATATTATGTTGGCCCCCAGCGCTGTTTAGTTTAAGCATCTCCTGGTATGGCCTTTGTTGCCCGGTTCGTTTGTTTGCTTTAATTCTCTTCACGTCGGCACATTCCTATGACCTCCTCCATTCGCTTTCTCATGTGCGCCCCCCATCACTACGAGGTGGATTACGTCATCAACCCCTGGATGGAGGGCAACATTCACCGCTCGTCGCTTGAAGCCGCCCAAGAGCAGTGGCAAAGCCTCTACCAAGTCATTGCCGATCGCGCCGATGTCAATCTGGTCAAGCCTCAGCAGGGCTGGCCAGACATGGTGTTTACCGCCAACGCAGGGCTGATCTTGGGCAACCAGGTGGTGCTCAGCCGCTTTCTGCACCCCGAGCGTCAAGGCGAAGAGCCCTTCTTTAAAGAATGGTTTGAGGCTCAGGGTCACCAGGTGTTTACCCTGCCTCCCGACTTGCCCTTTGAAGGTGCCGGCGATGCCCTGCTCGATCGAGAAGGGCGCTGGCTGTGGGCGGGCTATGGCTTCCGCACCGAGCTAGACTCCCACGGGCTGCTAGCCGAGTGGCTCAACATCGAAGTGCTGTCGCTGCACCTGATGGACGAGCGCTTTTACCATTTGGATACCTGCTTTTGTCCGTTGACCGGTGGCTACCTACTCTACTACCCCGCCGCCTTTGACGCCTACTCCAACCGGCTAATCGAGCTGCGGGTACCCCCAGAAAAGCGCATTGCCATTGACGAGCCCGACGCCGTCAACTTTGCCTGCAACTCGGTGAACATTGATCGCACCGTGATCATGAACAAGGCCAGCGATGAGCTGAAGGCGCAGCTGGCCGACGCGGGCTTTGAGGTGGTAGAAACGCCGCTGACTGAGTTTCTCAAGGCCGGGGGTGCGGCTAAATGTCTCACCCTGCGTGTTACCGAGCCGCTACACCCCGAACCCGCCAGAGAAAAAGGAATCATCGCTCGCACCGTCACCATAACTGGCCACTTGCTCGACTCGGGCCTGGTTAGCCGAGCGCTGGACTTGGTGATGGAGGGCGGCGGCAGCTTTCAGGTGCTGAATTTTGATCTGGGCGAGCAGCGCCAGAGCACCTCATCGGCAGAAATCCGCGTCTCAGCCCCCGATCGCGAGGTGATGGACGAGATCATGGCCCAGCTGATCGATCTGGGGGCAGTGGCGCTTCCTGAGGAACAGCAGGATGCCCATCTGGTGACCATTACTCAGGCCGGGGTCGCCCCCGACGACTTCTACAGTTCCACCATTTACCCCACTGAGGTGCGGGTGCGGGGGCAGTGGGTGCGGGTGCAGGGCCAGCGCATGGATGGCGTAATTGTGGTGTCGGAGTCTGAGCCGGTGGCCAGCTGCAAGCTGCTGCGCGACCTGGCAGTGGGCGACCAGGTGATTGTCGGCTATGACGGCATTCGCAGCGTGCGCAGCACCAAGGACCGCAGCCGCTCCACCGCTGCTATCACCGAAGAATTTAGCTTTATGGGCTCGGGGGTCTCTAGCGAGCGCCGGGTCGAGCTGATTGTCGAACAGGTAGCGTGGGATCTGCGCCGCCTGCGCGACCAGGGCGGCAAGGTGGCTGTGGTGGCTGGCCCAGTGGTGATTCACACCGGCGGCGGCGACCACCTCGGACGGCTGATTCGCGAGGGCTATGTGCAGGCGCTGCTGGGGGGCAATGCGATCGCCGTCCACGACATCGAGCAGGCCATGCTGGGCACCTCCCTGGGCGTCGATATGAAGCAGGGCACCTCGGTGCGCGGCGGCCACCGCCACCACCTGCGGGCGATCAACAGCATTCGCCGCTGCGGCAGCATCGCCAACGCGGTCGAGCAGGGCGTGCTGACTCGCGGCGTGCTCTACGAGTGCGTCAAGCACGATGTGCCCTTCTCGCTAGCCGGTTCCATTCGCGATGACGGTCCTCTGCCCGACACCAAAATGAACCTGCTCGAAGCCCAGGCGGAGTACGCCCACTTGATCGAAGGCTGCGACCTGATTCTCATGCTGTCAACGATGCTGCATGCGATCGGCGTCGGTAACATGACCCCTTCGGGCGTGAAGATGGTCTGCGTTGACATCAACCCTGCTGTGGTGACGAAGCTAGCCGATCGCGGTTCGCTAGAGTCTACTGGGGTGGTGACCGATGTGGGCCTGTTCCTCAGCCTGCTGGTGAAGCAGCTCGACAAGCTCACCCAGCGCCACGTGATGGCTTAGCCGTAAAGGCTATATAAATAGCGTCCTAATCCTATTTCAGGATTAGGACGCTGTTTTCTTTGAATTAGATAGTTTAGTCATCAATCCATCTTGGATTGCCTAATATCAAGTCCGCTTGGAGGAGCATAATTAGAGGGATTGCAATCAGGACTGTGCAATGCCCAAGCAAGTACAAGTTGTAGATTATCTAGCAGTAGATGAGCTAGAGCGACGCTACCGAGACGC
>JAHHHQ010000052.1 GCA_019359285.1 Nodosilinea sp. WJT8-NPBG4 | reverse complement strand
TTTCTTTGCCAAGCTCAAGCAGTATCGAGCGATTGCGACCCGCTACGACAAGTTAGCCGAGACGTTTCTCAGTGCGATTTATATGGCAGCTGTCGTCATCTGGCTTAATTGATTACACGCCCTAGGTACTGGTAAAGGGTTTAAGGTCTAAGGCCAACTTCGAACCTTAAACCCTTTACCTTATGCCTTTCACCCCAGTGCCCCGACTTCCAGGTGCGGCAAAAATCGTCGTCTAGGTGCTTAGGCCAGAGCGGCCTTGAGGCTTTGGCAAAAGTCGGCAATGGTTTGCAGGGCGACCTCGGGGGTGTCGGCGGCTAATCGTTTGACAAAGGCGCTGCCCACAATCACGCCATCGGCCCCCCAGGCCTTGAGCTGCTGGGCTTGGTCGGGGTCAGAGACGCCGAAGCCGACGCCCACGGGCTTGTCGGTGGATTGTTTGAGACTGTCAATCAGGTCTTTGACGCGGCTTTGCAACTCGCTGCGGACGCCGGTGACGCCGGTGACACTGACCAGGTAAACAAACCCCTGGGCTTGGGCGGCGATCGCCTGAATGCGATCAGGCGGCGAGGTTGGCGCCACCAGCAGTGTGACATCAATATTGGCGGCAGCGGCCCCAGACAGCAGCGCATCCACCTCTTCAAGGGGCAGGTCAGGCACCACGAGGCCAGCGACTCCGGCCGCTGCCAAATCGGCCATAAACTGCTCAATGCCCCGGTTGAGAATAGGGTTGTAGTAGGTAAACAAAATCAGCGGTGCCTGCAGCGGCGGCTGAAGCGCTTTCACCATGCCAAGGACGGCGTCGAGAGTTACTCCATGGCCCAGGGCGCGGGTAGCGGCTGCCTGAATCACCGGCCCGTCAGCTAAGGGGTCGGAATAGGGCACCCCCAACTCAATGAAGTCAGCGCCATTTTGGTCGAGCACCCGCAGGGCCGCAGCAGTGGTGCCGAGGTCAGGATCGCCAGCGGTAATAAAGGGAATCAGGGCGCATTCGCCCCGCGCTCGCAGGTCACGGAAGCGATCGGAAACAAGGGCCATAGCAGGGTACCGAAGACTTAGTCCAAAGAGGTTGAGCAAATCGCCCAATAGAGCACTCTAGGGCAAGAGGGGCACTACGTCTATGGTTGAGGGTTTAAGGTTCAGGGGTCAAAGGCAAGATGTGGGGATTTCACAGGTCTAACCCCTGAAGAACACAGGTCATGCCTTACTCGTTGCTGCCTTCATCGAGCTTGTCTTGCAAGGCGGCCAACTGTTCGGGGCTGAGCTCATCAAGGCGTTGCTGCAACACGGCCGACTCGTAGTCTTCCATCTGCTGGTTGAGGGTCATGTTGTGGGTGACCACCCGCAGCAGATAGCTGGCTAGCCAAGCCACTAGGCCGCCCACCATCACCACCTGGCTCCAAATGCCAGCGTTGATGCCGTCTAGGCCAAACAGTCGAAAGCCCAGGAACAGCCCGCCCCCGGCCAGGAATATGCCAATGCCAATGGCGATTACGTCAATCCGTCGCATAACCCCCTAAGCCTTGAGGTTGCGGGGCTGAGGACGAAAATTTAAGAAGGGGCTAAACAGCAGCATGCCGGGGAAAAAGACAAATACCAGCCCGTATAGCAAGGTGCGTTCGATCGATCCGGCGATATACCAGCGCTGCCGCGCGTAGAAAATCAGCGCTAGGGGAATTACCACCAGGTAGACCCCAGCAATGCCGGCGTACGCTCCCGCCGCCAGTAAAAAGTCGTTTGATAGCGCTGGCATTGTCATGGCAATTGTCCACTCACCTAACTGTAAAGCCTGAGGGCTTGGGCGCAGGGCTTGTTTAGCACTCTGCTTACCCCAAATCATAGTGCTTCTTCGATGATTGTAAAGGGAAAACTGATTTGCGGCCTTAGGTCACTCGCCCGCTGCCTGCACAGAGGCGCGATCGCCCGTTCTCACCAATCCCCCTTGAAGCACGCGCGCGTACAGCCGACTGCTGCCAGGGTTGTGCTTTTGGCTGATGCGGCTAAAGCGGCGATCGCTAAACCACCGCATGATGGTGCGGCAAGGGACGGCATAGTCGGTAATTTCGAGCCGCACTTGGTCGCCCAGGCAAAGTTGGCTACCTGGAGCCAGCTCGTTCCAGGCCAATCCAGCCAGGGTGAAGTTTTCCCCGACGCTGCCGGGGGCGATGGGATGCCCCTCCTGCTGAAGTCGTTCAATCACCTCTAGGGACCAGAGGCAGAGGGCGCGATCGGGGCCACCGTGGAATTTAAGGTTTCGCTGGCGATCGCCCTTCAGACCAGCCGCAGTCACCTCACCAGCGGGCACCGGCAGCTTCGGCACCCCGCCTAAGGAAATATTGATTTGGACAACTCGACCGGTAGGCGTCATTGGCTTAGCAGCCCTCCGTGGGAACAGACCTTACAAATAACCTCTGTGGTACGTTCTAGCTCAAACTTACGGGAGAGGATTTTTGTTACCTGCCTGAATTTTTAGCATCGGGGATTGAGTGTCGAACTAAGGAAAATCCGGATGCCTTTGCGAATCTTCACACAATCTTTGTGGTATTCACGGATGACCTTGCTATGATTTGCCGAGCTTGACAGCTAAATGTAAGTCTTTCGACTGATGACATTGGCTGTTCAACCATCGACGGGTGATGAAAGGTGTTCCTCTGGCTAGTTCAGGGGAGCACCAGTGGTGTGAAGAGTGGTCTCAGAGGGGTGGTGTGAGACGTAATCAGCGACGACTGTACCGGGGGCTGCTGTTCTGGCTAGCCCTGGTTTTAAGCTATTTTCTAAGCCATGCAGTGCCACCATCGACGGTGGCGCAGGCTCAGAGTCAAATTTTTGTTAACCAGGCTTCAGCTCAGTTTGTGGGTCCCAACGGGCCGGCTACTACCGTCTCTAACCAGACAGAGGTCAGCACCCTGACGCCGCCAGGCCCGCCACCAGGCCCGGAGCTACCGCTGCTGCAAATTACTAAAACCGCTGACCGTGCCGCTGCTGAGCCCGGCGATGTGGCGATTTATCGATTGCTGGTTACCAACCTCTCGACGACCCAGCCGGCCACGCCCCTCACCATTACTGACCAGTTGCCCCTGGGGCTGCTCTACGTGCCCAACTCGGTGGAGGCGACCCCGCAGCAGCCAACCCAGGTAGTGGCCACCGACAGCAGCTTAACCCTGACCTTTGCCTCCTTAGGCCCTGGGGAGTCGGTGTCTGTCGCCTACGGAGTCTTGCTGACCCCCGACGCCGTACGCGGCAACGGGCGGAACATCGCCCAGGCTTCGGCCCCCGGCTTTACACCGGTAACCGCCGCCTACCAGATGACCATTCGTCCCGGCATTTTGGCCGACTGTGGCACCATTCTGGGTCGGGTGTTTGTCGATAAAAACTTCGACGGTCAGCAGCAGCCCGGTGAGGCTGGAGTGCCTAACGCCGTAATCTTCATGGACGATGGCAACCGCATTTTGACCGACCCTGATGGGTTGTTCTCGCTGGCCAACGTGCTGCCAGGCTACCGAGTTGGCACGCTGGATCTCTATAGCCTACCGGGCTATACCTTAGCTCCCAACCTATATCGCATTGAAGAAAATAGCGCCTCCCGCTTTGTGCGGTTGTCGCCGGGTGGATTAGGTCGAATGAACTTTGCCGTTACACCAACCTTTGGGGAGGAGCAGTCATGATGCCTCTGTCTTCTCGTTCGCTGGGGTTGGGTCTGTTAACAACCCTGGCTGGCTCGTTCGGTATCTTGCTGCCCAGCTATGCCGCCCCTGGAGAACTGGGTACGGCAGCCGATCTGGAGATCTCTGGTGGCCCCAGTACAGCGGTGCAATCCGTCGTCGAACCTACGGCGGCCGAGCCCAGCGCCATCGAAACACTAGAGTTACCTCTGCCAGAGTCACCACTGACGAACTCTGAGGTGGTCGTGACAACGGCTGCCCAGCCCTGGGCCGATTCAACAGCGGCGATCGCCGCTGCCACCGTCCTGCCCTCAGGCGATTTCCCTACGCCTGACACCAATGCTCTGCCCGGGGAAGGTGGGGTGCCCCTAGCCAACCGCAGCGAAAACTCCGAGCTATTTGAGTTTCAGTTTGGTGGCGACCAGCTGCCGCTCAACCCGCCCCCTACCCAACCGCTGCGGCCGGTTGTGCCCCAGCCCGAGGTGGCCGCTTACAGCATTACCGTCGAGCCCGATCGCGATATTCAGATACCCGCCAACGGGCGATCGGCGCTGACTCTGGTAGGGGCCGTCACCGCCGCCGAGGGCGCTCCTCTAGAAGACAATGTTGTAGTGACCCTGACCAGCAGCGCTGGTGAGTTTATTGGGGCTGACTACGACAGCGATCGCAGCGGGTTTCAGGTGCTGGCTCGGCAGGGGCTATTTGAGGCGCGGCTGCGATCGACCCTCGATGCCCAGTCCGTTACCGTGCGGGCCATGGTCGACTCTCGCACCTTGCGCGAGCTTGATCCCACCCTGCGAGAGAGCTATCCCGCCCTAGAAGCCATCACGCAGGTGAGCTTCGTCACCGATCTACGCCCCACCATTATTTCTGGGGTCGTCGATTTCCGTGTTGGCCGGGGTGGCACCAATCTGTTGAGCAGCTTCAGAGACTTTCTCAGCGTCGACTCCCTCAATCAAGACGTTGAGGTGAGCTTTACCACCGGGCTGTTTGCTACGGGTGCCCTCGGCGATTGGTCATTTACCGGGGCCTACAACAACACCCGGGGCCTCAACGATCGCTGCGATGGCAACAGCCTCTACCGCGATGTGCAGGCCTGCGACCAGACCTACCCCGTCTACGGCGACAGCTCCACCACCGACTTTCTCACGGAGTCGATTGATAGCCTCTACCTGCGCTTTCAGCGCGACTCCCTAGCTCCCGATGCCGACCCCGACTACTTCATGTGGGGCGACTACGGCACCCAGGAGTTTGCCGGCGAGTCACAGCAGTTTACGGCTACCGTGCGCGAGCTGCACGGCTTTAAGGGCAACTATACCTTTGGCAACGGCCTCCAGCTGACCGCCATGTATGGCGACAATGTGCGGCCCTTCCAGCGGGATACCATCGCCCCCGATGGCACCAGCGGCTATTACTTCCTGTCGCGGCGACTGGTGCTACGGGGCAGTGAAAATGTGTTCATTGAGGCCGAGGAATTTAACCGCCCTGGCACAGTGATAGAGCGCATCCCGCTCTATCGCGGCGTCGACTATGACATCGACTACGATCGCGGCACCTTGCTCTTTCGCCAGCCGGTGCGGGCCGTCGACCTCAATCCCCTGGGCACCACCCTGGTGCGACGCATTGTGGTCAGCTACCAGGTTGACGATGCTTCGGTGCGGGGCAGTCTCTACGCGGGGCGCTTGCAGTACCGTCCTCAAGGCGACAGCGGTGGTGTAGTGGGGGCCACCCTGCTGAACGAAAACCAGGGAGCCCAAGACTTCACCCTCTACGGATTTGACTTTCAGTGGCCCCTAGGCGATCTGGGCCAGGTGACGGGCGAATATGCCCGCTCCTCCTTTAATACCGGGGCCACCAATAACCAGGGCAATGCCTATCGCGTTGAGCTAAGCGCTACCCCCTTTGATGGCATCACTGGCCAGGCCTACTACCGATCTACCGATAGCGGGTTTAACAACACCGCCACCAGCAGCTTTAGCCCCGGCCAGACCCGCTGGGGGGCTCAGGTGCAGGCCCAGGTGGGGGCGCAAACCCAGCTGCGCGCCCTAGTTGATCAAGAGCGCAATGTGGGCAATGCCGTAGCCGTGCAAACTACCGCGATCGGGCTGTTTCAGCCCGGCTTCAACCCGGTGCGGGGCGGGGTCGTTGACAATACCCTCACCGAAATTCGTGCCGGTGTTGTGCAGCAGATCGGCAGCGCCACCCTGGGAGTGGACTTTGTCAATCGCTCCCGCGAAGACCGCCTGACCAACTTCTCTACCGACGCCAACCAGCTAGTGTCGCGGCTCAACCTACCGCTGACCGCTACCCTGAGCGCCTTAGCCCAGAGTGAGATCAACCTGAGTGCTGGTGACCCCCTCTACCCAACCCGCAATACCGTTGGTCTCGAGTGGGCCGTGCAGCCCGGCGTCAGCCTGCGGCTGGCCCAGCAGTTCCTAACGGGAGGGCAGGGACCGGGTTCAATCACCAGCCTCGACACTATTGTTGACTACCAGCTCGACGACAACACCACACTGACCAACCGCTACTCGCTGTTGGGGGGCTACAACGGCATTACTGGTCAAGGGGCAGTGGGTCTAAACCACCGACTGACGCTGGCCCCCGGACTGCGAGCTAACTTTGGCTTTGAGCGCATCTTTGGGGACGCTTTTAACCTCACCGGATTGGGCCAGCAATTTGCCCAACCCTATGCGGTAGGCCAGGGGGCCTCGAGCCTCGGGCTTCAAGCCTCCACCGTGTACTCAGTTGGATTGGAGTATACCGACAACCCGGACTGGCAGGCCAGCGGCCGCGTTGAGTATCGCGACTCGCCGGGTTCGAGCAACCTAGTGCTGGGTGCCGCTGCCGCTGGGCGCATTACCGATGCACTTACTGGCCTAGCCCGCTTTGAGATGGGCAATTTTGCCAACCAGACACTTACTGACCAGCTGGGTGATTCCAGCACCCTGCGGCTGGGGTTGGCCTACCGCAATCCAGTGAGCGACCAGTTTAACGGTCTGCTGAGCTACGAGTTTCGTAACAACCCCAGCAGCACCCCCAATAGCATCTTGCAGGGGGTTAGCTCAGAGGCCCAGGACCATACCCTGTCGCTGGAGGGCATCTATGCCCCCAACTACCGGTGGGAGTTTTACGGTAAGTACGGCCTGCGCTACAGCACCGCTAACCTAGCCCAGGACATTGGCTTCTCGAACAGCATTCACCTGGCCCAGGCGCGGGCTACCTATCGCTTTGCCTACCGCTGGGATGTGGGGGCCGAGGTGCGCTGGCTAGGACAGCCGGTGGTCGGCTACAACGAAACTGGCTTTGCCCTGGAGGCGGGCTATTACCTGACTCCCGATGTGCGGCTGGGGCTAGGCTACAGCTTTGGCGGTGCCAGCGACGGCTCCTTTGTGGGCGGCGGTGGCTATCGATCGGCCAGCGGCCCTTACTTTGGCATTACCGCTAAGGTGAATCAGCTGTTTAACCGCTTTGGGGTACAGCCGGTGTCGCCACCCCAGCAGCAAGAGTCTTACGTGGATGAGGCGGCCCTGATCGACAGGCCCGAGGCCGACGCAACGGGCACTGCCCCAGGAGGTGAGGAATGAATCAGCGGTGGTGGATCGGATATAGTGTGTTCGCTCTGGGCCTCCCAGCTGTGGGCTTGGCGATCGCCCCGGCCCTGGGGCAGTCAGCTCTGGCGGCCTACAGCATGCGGGTAACCAGTGGCGACGATGGGCCGGTGCAGCCCGACCAAGGACTGACGCTACGAGAGGCGATCGAGCTGGCCAACGGCACCCTCGCCCCTGAGCAACTGAGTGAGGCAGAGCAAGCCCTAGTGCAGCCTCTGCCGGCGGGGCAAGGATCGCGGATTGGCTTTGACCTACCGGTAGGTCAGACCACGATCGCGCTGGTGGATTTGTTGCCCGAGATTGTCGCTCCAGAGCTGGTGATCGATGGCACTACCCAGGCAGGCTACGACGGGTCGGCCACCTATGACCCCAAGTTTCCTGCTGCGCCAGCGGTGAGCCTGACTGTGGCAGAGGGCCGCGAGGTGGCTCGCGGCCTGACCATTGCCGCCGATGGGGTGACGGTGCGGGGGCTAAGTTTGTATGGATTTCGCACCAGCGATCGCGCCACTAAAACCACGCCACCCTCGGATATTTTTGTCAGCGCCCTGGCACCCCCGGTCGACTCTAGCCCCCTCAGTCCGGCCCTGGAGCTGTTTCGGCTAGACCAAGCTGACCTGGCCCCACGTGGGGTCGTCATTGAGCAAAACTGGCTGGGGCTACCGCCCGACGGCGAGTTCCCCGCAGTGCCTTCGGCCTTTGGGGTAACGGTGTTTAACGCCGTGGAGACCACGATTCGCAACAACCGCATTCAAAACCACGATGGCAGCGCCATCATTACGGGCTTTCGGGCCGATGGCTTGCAGGTGAGCGAGAACGCTATCATCGGCAACGGTCTGGCCGGCATGCCCGACGCCATTCGATTGGAGGGTACCATCGCCTCCAGTGCCATCACCGATAACCTGATCTGCGCCAACGACGGCAGCGGTATCTATTTATTTAAGCCGGAGGGGGCCACCGAGATCTCGGGCAACGCCATTCAGTACAACGGGCGGCGGTTTGAGCGGGCGGCGGTGTATCTAATGGGCAGCGATCACGAGCTCAGCGACAACTTTATTGGCTACCAGCCTGGGCCTGGGGTTGCGGTGACGGCCTACCCCCTCAGCCACCGCAACCAAATTCGCGGCAACCGTTATGCTGAGCTGGATGGCCTGGCCATTGACCTCAACACCCAGGGCAACACAGAAGTCCAAGACTTCCAAAAGGGGGATGGGCCAAACCCGCCGCGCAACTCGCACCACCGCCGCCGCGAGACCGGCAACGCCGCCATCAACGCCCCTCAGTTTGACGCCTATAGCTTTGTCAGCGGCGCAGCGGAGGTCACCCTCACTGGCACCGCGGACCCTGGCAGCGAAATTGACCTCTACCGAGTGGCGGAGCCAGGCTTTCCTTACAGTCCACTGACTGAGCCACTGGGGACCGTGACTGCCAGCCCCGAGGGCACCTTTAGCGCCAGTCTGGCGCTGCCGCCAGGGACGCGGGTGAGCGCGATCGCCAGCGACCCTGAGTGGGGCACCTCCGAACCAGCTGCGGTGGCGGCCGTGCTCGCCGCCGACGGTACCCAGCCGGACCTGCCTGCCATCCCGGTGGAGCCGCCTAGCTGCAATCCACCCACGCCACCGCCTGCGCCCGTTGATCCGCCGCCGCCGCTGGAACCCCTGCGGCTTGAGATTCCGCGCAACATTCACTTTGCCCTCGATCGCTCCAATATCAGCACCGAGAGCGCCGGGGTGCTTGACCAGATTGCCGCCGCCCTGCTGGAATATCCCGTCCTCACGGTGGAACTGCATGGCCACACTGACCCCCGCGCCAGCGTTGCCTACAACCTGGCCCTGAGCGAGCGCCGTGCCCTGGCCGCCCGCGACTACCTAATTCGCAAAGGGGTGCCCATGGAGCGCATGCGGATCGTGCCCTTTGGTGAGGCCCAGCGCCGCAGCGAGGGCAGCGGCCGGGTGGAATATGCCCGCGATCGCCGAGTTGAGTTTATCTTCACCGACGTGCGTGGTCTCGATATCATCTTCCTGAACCAAGAGGCCGACCTCCAGCTTGAGTAAAAACCGAGTCATGGATGACCCGCAATTGCCATATTCGTCTTTAACCGTGTTTGTCATGCCACAGTTTGCTATATCCCAGATGCAACCGAGGATCGCTGTGACGCTTTTGCCCTGGGTAGTTCGCTCAGCTGGCTTGATGGCTGGGGTCGCGCTGGCCCTAGCAACTGTGTTTGGCGGGGCAGCCCCGGCCTTTGCTCAGCTTGCTCCCCCAGTTGGGGTTGATCAGTTGCTCATTACTAACCAGCCTGCTGATGACAGTTTCTTCCCAGGAACGCCCTACACCACGCCGTGTGATCCCAACTCCTTTAATGGTTGCAATGCAGGGACCGTTACTAACCTCACCTTTGGGGCAGGGAACAACGTTGTGCTTAACGCTGTGATTGCTGCCGGCACTCGATTTGAGCCTGCCACAGATCTGCTGCCGCCGGTAGGGTTAGCCCAGCAGATCGTGTTTCGTCGCAATACCGATGCCGACCTACCCGACCGTCAATTGCTCTTCTTTGAGCAAACGACCGCTACCCCCACCACGCTCACCCTAGCCCCTAGCCAGGTTGGGGGCATTGAAGAGGCCATGCTGAGCAATATCATCAACCGGGGTATTGACAACGTTTTTAACAATGTGCCGGAAGTGGCTGCTGGGGGAAGTGGCCAGGAAACCGCCAACAATATTGAGAGAATTGACTACATCATTTCGGCTCCCGGCATTTCGGTTCCCGTTGCCGACCAGGAAAATGTGGGATTTTTGATTCTGGAGCGGGGCGGCAATGATGCCTTTAAAATTGCGGCGATCACAGCTCTAGACGGTAATGGGGCTCCAGCCGCCTATGGCCCTTTAATTGATATTGGTGCCGGCGATTGGGGTGCCAGTAACGAAGTTCAGGTAGCATCGGCCGTGATGCGGTGGGACGATCAAGGCGATTCTACGCAACCGTTGTTTAGGCCGTCTCACCTAGTAGGGCCTCAAGCGGTGCAGGGTATCTTTTTCCCCATCAATTCTTTGGTAACGGATCCTGACAATGCAAACCCTATTTTTGGGTATTCGCTGTTTGCCGTTGATGTGAATGGGTCAGGTGCACAGCTTGTCAATTTCTTCGACACGACTGTTTTTCCTACTAACACCACGGGAGGAAATGCCGTCGGTGGTCTTGACCTAATCGCCGGTGGCTTCGGTCTAATTCGGCGAACTGGAGGCTTCTCGTTAGTGAAGCGGGTTACCGACCTGCTAGGGCCGGCTACTCTGCCCGACTTTAGCCAAGTTTTGGGCACCGGCAGCAATATTGACCTACTGCGCAACAACAACCTGGGCCAAGGGCAAATTACTATTGCCGACCCGCCCGTGCAGACCGGCAATGGTATTGAATACACTATTTACTTGGCTAACACTGACACTGTTAGCGTTGCCGGCGTAGAGGTGTGCGACCAGATTCCGGCAGGGACGACTTTCAACCCCGACGGCTACGGGCCGGGGTTAGGCATTGAGGCGATCGCCTCCTCTAGCCCAGCGGGGCCGACGGTTACGTACACTAGCGCTGCCGATGGCGACCCTGGCACCTTCTTTCCGCCGGGAGCAGCCCTGCCTGCGGTCTGCGGCGCCAACCAAAACAACGGCGCTGTGGTGGTAACGGTGGGGCCTGTCAACGCCAACCAGGTTGGGCTGATTAGCTTCCAAACCACCGTCAACTAATCGTCACCTCACCTTACGCAGAACGGCTGGCCAATAGGGTCAGCCGTTCTAGTATGAGGGCCAGGTCGTGGGCAAATATGGGGCGCGTTGCTGGGGTCAGGGGTGGAATGTGGACAAAGAGGGCTTGGACGGGCCAGTGGTGTTGTGCGATCGACCCCAGCACCTGGTAGTACAAGTGGTTGCAGACGTAGGTGCCGGCGCAGTCGCTAATCACCGTCAGGTGAGTATCCGCCATCAAGGCTTCCAGCGGTAGGGAGGTCGGTACCGCCAAATCGTCCTGTTTACCGTAGCGCTCTAGGTTGAGGTGGGTGCGCCCCTCGGCCATGCCGCAGCACACTACCACCGGCGGCCGTAGCTCAACCACCTTGGCGATGACCCGGATCGGGGCCAGCTCAAAACTGACGGGGATGTGGCGCAGGACAGTGGTGCCCAAGGGAATCTGCTGCTGCTGTTGCAGGTGGGCAATTAGATCATCAGCGGCGTTGGAGGGCTGGTGGGCTCGCCAGGGGGCGAAGGTGGTGAGGAGCATGGAGGGGTAGGGAGCGAGGGGTGAAGGGGGGAGGGAGGTGAGGGAGGTGGGGAATATAAGGAAGTGGCAGAGTGAGAAGCTAGTTTTGAATTTTTTTAAGGGTTGAATTTTGGGTGCTTTCCGTACATCCAAAACTCAAAACTCAGCACTCAAAACTTTCCTCCACCCCCTACCCATCCACCCCCTACTCTCCCACTCTCCCTACCCATCCCCAGGTAGGATAGAGTCTGTAGAAACCCCGACGCCAGAGGGCAGGAGCATGTATGGCTAATATTGCCGTGATTGATTACGACATGGGCAACCTGCACTCGGCTTGCAAAGGGTTGGCGCTGGCGGGAGCGACACCGCAAATCACCGACGTGGTGGCCGATCTGGAGGCCGCTGATGCTCTGGTGCTGCCCGGCGATGGGGCCTTTGACCCGGCGATGCGGCACCTGCGAGAGAAGGGGCTGGTGGAGCCGATTAAAGCGGCGATCGCATCGGGTAAACCGTTTCTTGGCATTTGTCTGGGCCTACAGCTATTGTTTGACGGCAGCGACGAGGGCGTAGAGCCGGGGCTGGGCATCATTCCCGGACGCATCAAGAAGTTTCAGAAAGAGCCGGACATTGCCATTCCCCACATGGGTTGGAATCAGCTGACGCTTACCCAGCCCCAATGCCCCCTGTGGCAGGGGGTAAGCGATGGCGACTGGGTGTACTTTGTGCACTCCTACTATGCCGAGCCTAGCGACCCAGCGGTGAATGCGGCGACGACGACCCACGGGACTCAGGCGGTGACGGCTGCGATCGCCCAAGACAACATCCTGGCTATGCAGTATCATCCCGAAAAGTCGGCTCCGGCTGGCCTGATCATGCTGGCCAACTTTGTCGCTCTGGTCAAAGCTCAAACCCCTATGGCTGTGGCCTAGCCCATGCTGCGCATCTACGGTAATCGCGCCCTCAGAACCCTGCCCGGTCTAGACACCCGCCCCACCTCGGCGCGGGTGCGCGAGGCGCTGTTTAACATCTGGCAGGGTCGCATGGCAGACTGCCGCTGGCTCGATCTGTGCACGGGCAGCGGCGCGATGGGGGCCGAGGCGCTGTGTCGCGGTGCAGCAGAAGTGGTGGGGATTGAGAAGTCGCCGGAGGCCTACGCCATTACCCGCGAAAATTGGCAGAAAGTGGCGCAGCCTGACCAAAACTTCAGCCTATTCCGAGGCGATGTAGTGAAGCAGCTGTCGCGGCTGCACGGGCAACCTTTCGACTGCATTTACTTCGATCCGCCCTACGACAGCGAGCTGTACCTGCCGGTTCTCGAACGGGTGGCGAGCCTAAGCTTGCTTCAGCCCACAGGCGAAATTGCTGTAGAGCATCGCCCCGATGCGTGGACTCCAGTCGCCATTCCGGGGCTAGAGCTGGTGCGCCAAAAGCACTACGGCACAACCCACCTGGCGTTTTATGCCCCAGCAGCTGAACCCATCACCCCACCAGCATCGCCATAACCACGACTCTAATAGAAACACGTTTGGGAAATGTCTCAACCAGACGGGCTACAGTTGCGTCACCAGAGTTCCCAGCTCTAGAACCAGTGTTTTGGGTAAGGGCGATCCGGCATCCAGTGGCTAAAGGCCACCGTACAGACCACTAGCAAAACCGCCCCGGTCAACACGGGGGTAAAGACAAAATCCCAAGAGGCATTGCTCATAATGCCCACCAGGGCAACGGCTCCCCCAGGGGGATGCAGGGTGTGGGTGAGCTGCATTAGCTTAATAGCGGTGGCTACGGCTAGGGCCATTACCCAGGGCGCGGTGCCAAAGAGACTGACGCAGGCGACGCAGACCACCCCCCCGATCACGCATCCTCCAATCACGTTGCGGGGTTGGGCCAGGGGGCTTTCGGGCACGGCAAACACCAGCACCGCCGTGGCTCCAAAGGGGGCCGCAATTAAGGGATAGCCGGTGTAGGCCGTGAGGTAGGCCAGGACGGCAATGCCCACAAAGCTGCACAGGTAGGAGGTGAAAATTTGCCCATAGGTGAACCGCGGTTGATGGGACGAAGGGCGCCATAGCCTAAGGGTTCGAGGCGCAGGTCGATAGTTGAGCTGTCTCATGGTGGTGTCCGCTGTTGGCCTGAACCGCCCGACTGCTCGACGCAGCCGATGAGCAAAAATACTCTGGAAGTATTTTGTCACACTTTGCTGACATAGCTACAAAAATGTAGCTAAAGGCACAGAAGTTAAAGGCTCTTGGGCAGATTGCACTGGACGATCGCACCCTCTCCCCCTTTCAATCCCAATTCGGACAGATCGGGCTCAGGCCGCGATCGCACGACAAAACAGCGCAGCAGCCTCAGCCCCTGCGCTCAACAAATTATGGTGTCCTTAATTGCTCTCAGCCCAACGTTTGGCCGTGGTTAGCCTGCGATCGCCGGCACCCGCAGCGGTTCTCCGGTCAGGCTAAAGGGTCGCACTTCGGTAATCTTGACCGGCACTAGTTCGCCCTTCAGCACTGCAATATCGCCGGGGAAGAAGGCGAGGCGGTTGCCTCGGGTGCGGCCCATCACTTGGGTGGGGTTCTTGGGGTTAGCGGCTTCGACTAGCACTTCTTCGATGCGGCCCTGGTAGCGCTGCGATCGCTCCGCCGCCTTCGTATTCACCAGATGGTTGATGCGCTGGAGGCGATCGGCCTTCACCTCTTCAGACAGCTGGTTTTCCCAGAGGGCGGCGGGGGTGCCGGGGCGGGGCGAATAGGCGGCCGTGTTGAGCTGGTCAAAGGCAATGTCGCTAACCAAGTCCATCGTGCGCTGAAACTGCTCCTCGGTTTCGCCGGGGAAGCCGACGATCGCATCGGCACTGAGGGCGGCGTCGGGCAGGTAGCGGCGCACGGTGTCGATAATGCGGCGATATTTTTCGTGGGTGTAGCCCCGCGCCATAGCCTTCAGCACGTCGTTGTCGCCCGACTGAAAGGGAATATGGAAGTGCTCGCACACCTTGGGCAGCTCGGCGCAGGCGCGAATCAGCCGCTCGGTAAAGTAGCGGGGGTGGCTGGTGGCAAAGCGAATGCGCTCAATGCCGGGCACATCGTGGACGAAATACAGCAAGTCAGTGAAAGTGTGCTGGTGCCGCCCGTCGACGGTAGAGCCAGGCAGGTCGCGACCGTAGGCGTCGATGTTTTGGCCCAGCAGGGTGATTTCTTTGAACCCCTGGCGACCCAGCTCTTCTATCTCGGCGCGGATGGCCTCGGGGGTGCGCGATTGCTCGACGCCGCGCACGCCGGGCACCACACAGTAGGTGCAGCGCTCATTGCAGCCGTAGATCACGTTCACCCATGCGGTGATTGTGCTGTCGCGCCGGGGCTTGGTGATGTCTTCCATAATGTCCACCTCTTCGGTGGCGACGACCTGGTTGCCGTCGAATACCTGCTCTAGCAGGTCTTGCAGGCGGTTGGCGTGCTGTGGCCCCATTACTAGGTCAAGCTCGGGCACCCGGCGCAGCAGGGCCTCGCCTTCTTGCTGGGCGACGCAGCCGGCGACAATTAACGTCAGGTCGGGGTTTTCGTGCTTGCGTCTGGCCTGGCGACCTAGGTAGGAGTAGACTTTTTGCTCGGCGTTGTCGCGAATGGTGCAGGTGTTGTAGAGCACCACGTCGGCGTTGAAGGGGTCGTCGGTCCAGGTGAGGCCCATGGTGTCGAGAATGCCCGCCATGCGCTCGGAGTCGGCCTTGTTCATTTGGCAGCCGAAGGTGGTGATGTGATATTGACGAGCAGAACCGGCCATAGGTCTAGGCTTTGGGTATAGCAACAACGCAGTTTCCCATTTTAGCGCTATGGCTCTACTTCACCGGGTGCAGTGACCAAATTTAGCCGAGACTCACTCGGCATTAATGCCTTGCCTGAGGTAGGATTGCCCGATATTCTCTGTGCCCACAGCTATGAAACTGCCCGATGGAGCATCTGCCATTATTCCAATGGAGAAGCTAGTAGGCTATTGCCTCAACCTAAACCATTCCTCGGGCAAGCACAAAGCCAGGGTTTTTGCGTCAGCATTAGGCATCAGGGCTGACAATGCAGAAGATTTGCGGCAATTGATCGCTCAAGCCGCTGTTGAGGGAGAAGTCGTGCAGCAAGACTCCACCTCATTTGGGCAACTGTACAAGGTCGATTGGGTCATAATTGATCGTGACTCTGTTGTACTGCGGACGCTGTGGGAAATTCGTGCTGAGCAGTCCGCCCCTCGTTTGGTTTCAGCGTTTATCAAATAAAAACTATGAGTCTCGTGACAAGTTTGGATACGATCGCTAATTTAATTCCAATCTCCCGCGATCGCCTCACGCTGATCGAGCCTGAGTTTGAATCGATTCAGCAGCTTCCCATTGGCCAGGTGGGCACAGTGCTGGAAATTTATGAGGGGGAAAGCCGCAGCTATTTGGTTGAGTTTGCTGATTTGGAAGGCCGCGAATATGCCATGGCGGTGTTAACACCAGACGAAGTGCTGCCAATACATTACGAACTGCTATTGGCTAGCTGAAAAAAATACTTTTTTCAGCTAGCCAATAGCAGCCACGGTAGGGTGGGCACTGCCCACCAGCGGAGAGAATGGGCGATTGCCCCAATGCGAGCTGCTGAACTTGCCTAGTTTCCTAGGAAGATTGAGCTAACTAGGCAGCTTAAATTTAGTGGTGGGCAATGCCCACCCTACTTACTGAGCGCCGTTTTTTATTTCTCAAATGAGTTTAAGAAGTAAGGCAGAGCAATTACCTATATCACGTTAATTTCAATTCGTAGGATATGTTTGCCAAAGCAATGCACCCTATGGTTGATTTTGATTTTGGTCTTTGAGTATGTTTCCAAGATAAAGCTGAACAAAGGCTTCAGCAGCCTCACTGTTTAAGCCTTTCAATGCTTCCACAACATCTGCTACTGTCTCTGCCGTAGGGTCACGTTCTTCGTGGAACCATTTGTAGATAGCCGATCGTTGCAAGCCCATTTTGACGGCAAGACTATTTTGGCTAATGCCGTACTGCGTGAGGACTTCCCGTAGCGCTTTGCCTGCTCTTCCCATGCTCCCATCGTCCCAAAGGAGCAGAGCATCGTAAATGTAATCGCAAGAGATGACATCTTTGCGATAGATGCTGTATGATGCGCTTGTCATCTTAAGCGATTACATAAAGGTGTCTCTATGCCGCAAGCGTTTATGCCTTCAATCCTGTCTAACCCCGCTCTGCAAGTCACCATCGAACCCGCTGCCGAGCCGGGGCGCGAGGTCATTCGCATCTTGGTCATTGGCAGCGCCCACGGCGTAGAGCGCATCATCCACGAACTCTATCGCCTCGGCTTTGCTGAAGTGCGCGAATGGAGCAAACCCCAGCCCACCGGGCGCATCAACGAAATCATGCGCGTGCTCACCCGCTATGTATTAGCGGAGTAGAGCCAGTGAGTTGAGGTCAGCGTTTCCTTTTCAACGTTCCTAGCTCATTTGCTCAAAGTAGCTATCGAGGAACCCAAGGGCATGGTTGCGGAGTTCATAGTACTCTTTGGATTCGCGCAGGGCAGTGCGATCGCGCGGGTGTTTAAACGGCACCTCCAAAATTTCGCCAATGTGGGCATTGGGGCCATTGGTCATCATCACAATGCGATCGGCCATATAGATCGCCTCATCCACATCGTGGGTAATCATCATCACCGCCTGAGGGTTGCGCTCCCAGATATCCAGCACCTGGCGCTGGAGGTGACCACGGGTGAGAGCATCGAGGGCACCAAAGGGTTCATCCATCAGCAGCATCTTGGGCCGAATCGCCAGGGCGCGGGCAATGCCGACCCGCTGCTTCATGCCGCCCGACAGCTCGTCAGGATATTTCAAGGCTGCGTCGGTGAGGTTGACCATCGCTAGGTGTTCTTCCACCAAGTCAGTGCGATCGCGGGGAGAGAGATGGTCACACACCTCATTCACCGCCAGCCGCACGTTTTCGCGCACCGTCAGCCAGGGCAGCAGCGAATAGTTTTGGAACACCATCATGCGATCGGCCCCTGGCTTTTTAATCGGTTTCCCTTCCAAAAACACGCCGCCAGAGGTGGCCTGCTCCAGGCCGCTGACAATTTTGAGCAGCGTCGATTTGCCGCAGCCCGAGTGGCCAATAATGGCGATAAACTCGTTGGCGCCGACGGTGAGGTTGATGTTGTCGAGCACCACCGTGGGGTCGCCGCCAGCGCTAGGGTAGGCTTTTACCAGGTCTTGAACGACCAAAAAATCTGTTTCAGACTCAGCCTGCCGTTGCTCAGAGGGCTGAGAATATTGACTTGACTTAACCATAGTTTTCTCCTGGATAGTGCATCTAGAGCAAGGAAGGCTGGCTGAGGAGAAACGGGCTTGGCTGAGGGTTAAACGCTAGAAAATAGCCGGTCTAAAGATCTTGACTTGTCGGCCCTTCTACCTGTCAACCCTCATCCCATATAGATTCGCTGGGGACGGTTAGCGCGAATCTCAAACCCGTTCAAATAGCCCACTGGGTCGCTGGGGTCGTAGGCAACACCGTCAATAAATAGCTCTCCAGGCTCTACTTTGTAATCATCCGATGGGCACTCAATGCCCATCTCTCCAGCAATTTCTCGATACAGATCGGTGCGCCAGGCCTGGTGGGCCTTGGCCTCCGCATCGGCTGGAAACTCCTTGATCTGTCCCCAACGGGTGGCCTGGGTCATCAACCACATCGACTGAGACGACCACATAAAGGTGGAATGGTCTCCGGCGGGGTGGGGCAGGTCCTCGGGCAGGTCGAAAAAGATGGTGCTATCGGGCATTTGAACAGTGCGATCTTTGCCGTCGAAACCGCCGTAGTTGTAGTTGCCTACCAGGGCAGGTTCCGTAAATTTGGGTTTTGCCCCAGTAAACGATCGCTCCGAGATAATCTCTGCAACTTCGGTGCGATTGGCGGGGTCGTCGCAGTAGCGGCAGGCCTCGATCATTGCTTTGACGAGGGAGCGATAGGTCTTGGGGTTTTCGTTGATAAAGTCTTCCATCACCGCCAGCACCCGGTCGGGGTGGCCTCGCCATATCTCTTTGCCATGGGCAAAGGTAAAGCCGACATCCTCATTGCCGGAGATGGCGCGGGTATTCCACGGTTCGGCCACCATGTACGCCTGCATGGCCCCAATTCTAATGTTAGAGACCATTTGCGGCGGCGGACTGACAATAATGCGGAATGTCTCTATCGGATCAACCCCCGCCGCTGCCGAAAGGTAGCGAATGAAGTATTCGTAGATAGCTGAACTGAGCACCGTGGCCCAAACTTTTTGAGATGTGGGTATGCCATCGAAATACCCCCGAAAATCGCGACCAAAGGCCTCCAGATCGCCCTCATATTCTCGCCAGGGGCGCAGACCAGACTCCCACATGGCGCGGTTCATGGTCATGGCGTTGCCGTGGCGGTGAATGGTCATGGCGGCGCACATGGGAGCCTGGGGAGCACCCTCAGCCCCAACCCGGGCATTGGTGACGGCCCCAGAAACCACCGGCGACGCGTCGAGCCGCCCAAAGATGACGGCATCGCGGGAGGTGCCCCAGCTGGCCTCGCGGTTAAGGGTGACCGTCAACCCATATTTGTGGAAAAAGCCTTTGGCCTGGGCGATCGCAAACGGAGCGCAGTCGTTGACAGGCACATAGCCCACCTTAAGGTGAGAACGCTCCAAACTGGCCGGGTCGACCACCTGCTCGACATTGGCGGCCTGAGCCGCCGCCCCGCTAGGCGCTGATGAGCCGCTCGGGCGCAGCGCCTGACTACAGGCCGAGGCCGCTAGCCCCGCCGTAAACCCAACCGCCCCCTGGAGGAGCGATCGCCGATTGATCCTCGTCATGGCGTTAATCCTTTTGTCTGTGAGGTGTCAGGAAGTGCTTTAGACTGGCCAGCAGCGTTTGAATGCCTACTCAAAACCTGCCGTTTAGGGCATCTGCCAGTCAGGGTAAAGGCTATATAGCCTTGGCGGGGCGATGGGTCGCCCATCGCTCGATCAGGGTAATGGCGTAGTCCAACAGCAGGCCGGTCAGGCCAATGACAACCACCGCCAGAAACACCGAGCTAAGGCTGAGCCGGTTCCATTCATCCCAGATAAAGAAGCCGATGCCAATGCCGCCCGTGAGCATTTCAACTGCCACAATGACCAGCCAGGCAATCCCCAAGCTCAGCCGTAGGCCGGTAAAAATATAGGGCAAGCTCGCCGGCCAGATAATCTTGGTCATCTGCCGCCAGCGAGGCATCTCTAGCACCTGCGCCACATCTAAATAGTCTTTAGGAACGCTAGCTACGCCCAGAGCAGTGTTGATCACCGTTGGCCATAGTGACGTGATGAAAATCACGAAGATAGCTGACGGGTTGGCCAGGTTGAAAATCGATAGGGCAATGGGCAACCAGGCCACGGGAGACACCGGGCGAAACAGCTGCACCAGAGGGTTGATGGCCGTCATGGCGCGGGGCGAGAGCCCAATCCAAAAGCCGATGGGAATGGCGACCAAAGTCCCTAGCAAAAACCCGATCAGCACCCGTCGCAGACTGGCCAACAGCAGCCAGCCAATGCCCAAGTTGCCCGGCCCGCGTCGGAAGAAGGGGTTGAGAATATAGTCGAGGTTGGCGACAAAGGCCTCCCAGGGCGTGGGCATCAGTGTGGTAAAGAACTTGGCAATTACCCACCAAACCAGCAGCACAACGAGAAACGCGATCGCCGGCAAGACAATGTTTTCAAACGGCAGGCGAAATGACGGCTTGGCAGACTTAGGCTGCCCCAAACGAGCAGCCGACCTAGTGCGCAACTTACGCTGCATGAGACCCTCCTAGAGGCTAATCATGGACAGCGAACAAGCCGTGTTAACACGACTTAGGATACTGAAACAGCCAGGCATTGGTGAAAAATGCTGACGATTCAATCACTCCTCAATGCCGACGAGGTTAGCTGACGGGCTAGGACTGAGAAATGTCCTCTTCCGATTACCCTCAATTGGGTATTAAGAACTCGGAAATACGCCCCTTTACTGGTTCCCCCGCTCTGACAAGCACAGGCGATTAAAGGCGTAAACCTATAAGGCACAGGGCTAGCAGACTAGGCTGACTTGTTCGATTTACTGAGTTTAAGCGCAAGAAACTGAGCCTGTCAACTAGAAACTTAGACAGCATTCAATGTATCTATCCCAGGTAAAGACCTGGTTTCTTTCGGTAGCTTGATTTCTCCTTATTTTAGGAATGCCATGAAAACTAGACCGTAACTTATTCCGTTAACGACAGTGTTTCCAACGCCAAGCATTTGCCATGAGTAATTGCTTATTGACCAAAGAGGCCAAGGCTTTAGTGCATTTATTATGAATAATTACTTATTGATTGAAAAGGTAAAGACCTCGATAACACGCAATCGTCTAATCGATTACAGAAATCCGCAGCCTCGGGTTTCTGAGCAGCATTGGGCTATTCTAGCTACCGTGCAAATTGTTAAATAGTCGCTCAGATCTTCTTTGCCCTATGGCTCAGTCAAGCCTTACTCCTAAAGCCATTGTGCTGCTTTCGGGTGGTCTCGATTCGGCTACGGCCGCTGCCCAGGCGATCGCCGATGGCTACGATCTAATTGCCCTTTCCTTTAACTATGGCCAGCGGCACCAGCGGGAGCTAGAGGCGGCGAAGGCGGTGGCGAAGCATTTTGCGATCGCCGACCACCACTTGATCGATGTCAATTTGGCCCAGTGGGGCGCGTCTTCCCTCACTGACCTGGCTCAGCCGTTGCCCCAAGCTGGCCTTGAGGCGGGCATTCCTTCTACCTACGTGCCGGGGCGCAATACAGTATTTATTGCCCTGGCCCTCGCCCTGGCCGAAGCCAAGGGAGCTACAGCGGTGTACCTCGGCATCAACGCGGTAGATTATTCCGGCTATCCCGACTGTCGGCCCGAATATCTGGCGGCGTTTCAGCAATTAGCTCAGCTCTCGTCTAAGGCGGGGTTAGAGGGCCACGCCCCTGAATTGGTTGCGCCTTTGGTGATGGATTCTAAAGCGGGTATTGTGCGCCGAGCAGTAAGGTTGGGGGTGCCGATCGCACAAACCTGGTCGTGCTACGAGGGCGGAGCGGCACCCTGTGGGCGGTGTGATTCCTGCCGCATTCGCGATCGCGCCTTGGTAGAAGCAGGCTATCCTCAGCTCGCCACTCCTACCGGCTAGAGACAGGCCCAACTGTGCGGGCGCGCCTTTGGCCAGCGCTTACCGCTAACCTCCTGTCTTGGTTTCCTAGCGGGGACTCTAGGGGAATGTGGCACAGTGTAATAAGCTGCATGACAGTTGCTGCCCCATAACTAGGGGCAACGCTCTGTCTGATCCCCTCTGCACTCTACCTATGCCCTGGCCTCGGATTATTAGCGGAATAGTTGCGATCGTGGTCGCTCTGGTCATGATTTTGCTGGGGGGTTGGTACTTCACCCTGGGCTTTGGGGTGCTGATTTTCTTGGGGCAGCTCGAAATTTTTGCCCTGGTAAAAGCCAAAGGCATCTTGCCAGCGGCCAAAATCACCTTAGTGGTGAGCCAACTGCTGCTGATTACTGCCCATCTGTCGCCGCCCTTGGCCGATGCCCTACTACCGCTGAGCGGCACGTTTATCTGCTTTTATCTGCTGTTTCAGCCCCAGGTGGCCACCATTGCCGATGTGGCCGCGTCTATTTTGGGCCTGTTCTACGGCGGCTATCTACCCGGCTTTTGGGTGCGCCTGCGCGACCTGGGCGACACCGCCACCACCCTACCCCTGGGTGGCTTCTGGCCCGCAACCTGGCCCCCCGTCCTCGACAGCTTGCCCTACGGTCTTGTTATCACCCTGCTAGCCTTTGCCTGCATTTGGGCCTCAGATATTGGGGCCTATATCGCAGGAAAAATGATTGGCCGCACCCCGCTGTCTAACATCAGCCCAAAGAAGACAGTTGAAGGGGCGGTCTTTGGCATGCTGGGCAGTATGGTGGTGGCATTGATTGGCAGTCACT
Organism: Nodosilinea sp. WJT8-NPBG4; assembly: GCA_019359285.1. Taxonomy (GTDB): domain Bacteria; phylum Cyanobacteriota; class Cyanobacteriia; order Phormidesmidales; family Phormidesmidaceae; genus Nodosilinea. The sequence goes on along the minus strand of JAHHHQ010000052.1, from coordinate 107,571 downwards.
GGCTGCAATGGCCTCTCTGGCCGGCTACCGGCGCTGCCCTAGGCCTAATGGTGGGCACCTCCAGCTTGCTGGGTGACCTCACCGAATCGCTAATGAAAAGAGATGCCGGGGTCAAAGACTCTGGAGCCCTCATCCCCGGCCACGGCGGCATTTTAGACCGCACCGATAGCTACGTGTTTACAGGTGCACTGGTGTACTTTTTCGTCGTGCTGCTGCTGCCCCTGCTGTCGGTGAGTTAGCGGCCTCGCTGCTCCCAAAAGTTCAGCTCTTGGCGAATGCGATCGCGCTCTTCTACAGTGGCAAATCGCAGCTGGTGGCGCAGCTCTCCGATCACCTGGCGACGCTGGCTAGACGATTGCTTATCCATAATTCCCTTGCAAAAACTGTAGCTATAACTACAGTTTAGAGAATAAAGTTCCGGATTCTATCTCCCCTTACAAATCTTTGAGTGGTCAGCCAAAGCCAACATTTGCTCACTAGCTGCCCACCGCCACCGAATCAGCAGGATTTGGCTCAGGCAGCTGCGTCGTAATCAGCGCCGCCGCCAGCACAAACAAACTCGACACCCACAGGCACCCTACCAGCCCAAACCACTGGTAAACCAGTCCCGAGGCGATCGTTCCCAGCAGCCGCCCGCCCGAATTGGCCATGTAGTAGAAGCCCACATTGAGGCTGACATCGCGATCTTCGGTGTAGGCTAACACCAGGTACGAGTGCACGGCCGAGTTAAAGGCAAACACAACGCCAAAGACCACGAGTCCGCCGGTCACGGCAACGTCGCCTCGCACCCCCGCCATCAGCGTCAGCGCAATCAGGACTGGAATCGCCGTCAAAATCGAGGTCCAAAACAGAATGGTTTTGGCCTTGGGCACCACCTTATCGGTGCTGTCTTTGCGCAACAGCTGCGGTGCCAAAAACTGCACCATGCCGTAGCCAATCACCCAAAGAGCCATGTAGCTGCCCACCTGCATAAACCGCCAGCCCAGCACCTCATACAAAAACACCGGCAGCGCTACCACAAACCACACATCCCGCGATCCAAACAAAAAGAACCGCGCCGCCGACAGCACGTTGATCGCTTTGCTCTTAGAAAACAGCTGCTTGAAGGGCACCTTTTTGCCGATTTTGCCCATACCTGCAGGCAGCAGCGCCCCCGACAGCAAAATCACCCCCAGCATTGCCGCCTGGCTCAGCAGGGCTGGGCGAAAACCTACCCCCTCCAGCAGCGCTGCCCCGACGAAAAATCCCACCCCTTTCAGCGCGTTCTTTGACCCAGTCAGCACCGCCACCCACTTAAACAGCCGCGACGCCGCTTCCTTCGGCACCACTAGGCGAATGGCGCTCTTGGAACTCATCTTAGTGAGGTCTTTGGCAATGCCTGAGCAGGCTTGAGCTGCCATGACATAGCTCACCTGCACCGGCACTCCCCATTCGGGGTTTAAGCAGCTCAGCATTGCTAGGGCAAAAATTTGCAGGGCAATGCCACCGTAGAGGGTTTGCCGAATGCCCACCTGGGACCCAATCCAGCCGCCGAAAAAGTTGGTCACCACGCCAAACACTTCGTAGAAGAGAAACAGCATGGCGATCGCAAAGGGACTGTAGCCCAGCTGGTGAAAATGCAGGAGCACCATCATCCGCAGGGCACCGTCGGTGACGGTAAAACCCCAGTAGACGGCGGTAATGATGGCGTAGTTACGCAGGCTCTCAGGCTTGAAGGAGGAGGACATGGGGAGTGGATGGGTGGGGAGTGGGAGAGTAGGGAGTGGATGAGTTGTAGGGTGGGCACTGCCCACCACCAAGACGTTGTCCAAAATTCACCCCAAGACAAGGGGCTCAAAGACTTTGGGCTACCTTGCGAGCCAGTTCGGCCATGCGGCAGGAGTAGCCCCACTCGTTGTCGTACCAGGCGAGAATCTTCACCTGGGTGTCATCGACCACCATGGTGGAGAGGGCGTCAATGATCGAGGAGCGGGGATCATCCTTGTAATCCACGGACACCAGGGGTCGGGTTTCGTAGCCTAAAATTCCTTTGAGGGGGCCATCGGCGGCGGCTTTGAGGAGAGCGTTGACTTCCTCGACAGTGGTGGGGCGATCGACTTCAAACACGCAGTCGGTCAGGGAAGCATTCAGCAGCGGCACCCGCACCGCCAACCCGTTGAGCTTGCCCTTGAGTTCGGGGTAGATCAGCGCGATCGCCGTTGCCGACCCCGTCGTAGTCGGAATTAGCGACATACCCGTGGCCCGGGCGCGGCGCAGGTCATTGTGGGGGGCATCCACAATGACCTGCGTATTGGTGTGGTTGTGGATGGTGGTGATCACCCCATGGCGAATGCCCAGCCCTTCGTGGATGACTTTGACCACCGGAGCCAAACAGTTGGTGGTGCAGGAGGCGGCCGTCAGCAGGTGGTGTTCGGCCGGGTTGTATAGGTGATCGTTAACGCCATAGACCACATTGAGCGCCCCCTCTTTGACTGGAGCCGCGACAATGACTTTTTTCACGCCATGCTCGTAATAGGGCGCAAGCAGGTTTGGTGCCCGAAACTTGCCGGAGCACTCCAGCACCAGGTCTACGCCATAGTCGGCCCAAGGCACCTCGTTGGGGGACGCACTGCTACTGAAGCTGAGGGGAGTGCCGTCAATAGTGATTTTTTCGGAACCAACGGCTTCGACTTCCGGTGCCCAGCGACCGTGGACTGAATCGAACTTGAGCAAATGTGCTGCCGCTTCAGGGCCACCTTTGATCTCGTTGATGTGAACAAACCCCAGTTCAGGAAAGGCCCAGCCAGCCCGCAGCACCAGCCGCCCAATGCGGCCAAACCCGTTTACAGCGACCTTCATCATCTCAAATCCTTTCCAGCGCACAGCGGCATAGACGCAAGAAACTAGCTGTGATGCTCTTACACAACTTCATTTCAAAAAATATTGATGCTTTATTATTTCAAAAAAGGTTGATGTGTCAAGTTGTGCAGCACACATCTCACGGGCTGGTGCTAGGTCCTGATAGCAAAGGTCGGGATTGCTGATTTCTGTGATCGAAACCCAGCCTCATTGGGGTGGTGCACCGTAGCCGCCGCCGCCAGGTGTAGCGATTCGAATGCACTCCCCCTCATCTAGGGCTACGGTAGCCTGCCCAGGTAAAGCCTCAACCTGACCATCGGCACGAATTATAGAGTTCTCGCCTATCTGCCCTGGCTGACCGCCCGCCAAGCCAAAGGGCGGCACTAGCCGATGGTTAGAGAGAATGGCCGCCGTCATCGGTTCGCGAAATTCAACTGTCCGCACAATGCCGTTGCCACCAGCGTATTCCCCCGCGCCGCCGCTGCCCTGACGGATGCAGAATTCTCTCAGCAGCACTGGGAAACGCCACTCCAGCACCTCGGGGTCGGTCAGCCGTGAGTTGGTCATGTGGGTGTGCACCGCATCAGTGCCGGGGAAGCCGGGGCCAGCACCGGAGCCGCCGCAGATGGTTTCGTAGTATTGGTGGCGATCGCTGCCGAAGGTGAAGTTGTTCATGGTGCCCTGGGAAGCGGCGATCGCACCCAGCGCTCCATACAGCGCATCGGTCACCGCCTGAGATACCTCCACATTGCCCGCCACTACCGCCGCCGGGTAGTGTGGGTTCAGCATTGACCCTTCGGGAATAATAATTTCCAAAGGTTTGAGGCAGCCCGCATTAAGGGGGATGTCGTCGTCTACCAGCGTTCTAAACACGTACAGCACCGCCGCTTTGCACACCGCTGCCGGAGCGTTGAAGTTGCTGGGCCGTTGGGGAGATGTTCCAGAAAAATCAATTTTGGCGCAGCGTCCCTCGCGGTTCACTGTGACCTGCACCGCAATCTGGCTACCGTCATCCATGGGATAGGTGAACTGACCGTCGTGGAGGCGATCGATCACCCGCCGCACGCATTCCTCAGCGTTATCCTGCACATGCTGCATGTAGGTCTGCACCAGGGCTAAACCATAGTGAGCCACCAGTTTTTGCAGCTCTTGCGCTCCCTTTTCGTTGGCTGCGATCTGGGCCTGCAAGTCAGCAATATTCTGCGTTGAGTTCCGCACGGGATAGGGGGCGATCGTCAGAATTTCTAACAGCTCAGACTCCAGAAACCGCCCCTGATCCACCAGTTGCACGTTGTCGAGCAGCACACCTTCCTCGTCAATCGAGGTGCTGTTAGCAGGCATGGAGCCAGGGGTGATGCCTCCTATATCGGCGTGGTGACCACGAGAAGCGACGTAAAAGAGTGGGCGGGGAGATGGGTAGATGGGTGGATGGGTAGATGGGTGGGTGGAGTTTTGTAAGTCCTTTGGAGATGCTATGCCTACGCCTATCATCTCCAAAAGAGAAATTTCGGTTTTCTCGCTGCCTGCTGTCTGCTGTTTTGATTCCAAAAAGACCGGCGTAATGACGGTGATATCGGGCAGATGAGTGCCGCCGTTGTAGGGGTTGTTTTGCAGGTAGACATCGCCGGGTTTGAGGTTATTGCCCTTAGCCTCGATCAAACTCCGCACGCTTTCACCCATCGACCCCAGGTGCACAGGAATGTGGGGTGCATTGGCCACGAGCTGTCCCTGCTGGTCAAACAGCGCGCAGGAGAAATCTAGCCGCTCTTTGATGTTGACCGAGTAGCTGGTGTTTTGCAGCGTAATCCCCATCTCTTCGGCCACGGCGCGGAAGAGGTTGTTGAAGATTTCGAGCAGCACAGGGTCGGGAGAGGACGGGGGGGAGTTGGTGTCTGTGGCAGAGAAATTTTGAGTTCTGAGTTTTGTTCGTGTAGCGTCTCCAAAGGAGAAATTTTGAGTTCTGACCTTCTTTTTCAATATCAAATGCCCCTTTGCTGTCAGCGTTGCGGTCCAGCTGGGTTCTACAACGTTGGTTCCAGTCGATTCGATGATCAGGGCAGGACCAGCGATCGCATCCCCTGGACATAAATCCTCGCGATGGTAGACGGGGGTGTCGTACCAGGTATCGGCGGTGTAGACAGACACGCTGATTTTAGGCATCAGCGGCGTAGTGCGAGATCTTTGAATATCGGGTTCGTCGGGGCTGTGAGTCTGGGCTATGGCTTCGACCGCAGCGGTATCGACAATGAGAGGTTTATTCTCCTGGGCGAAACCGTAGCGCTGACGGTGCAGGGCTGTGAATTGCGATCGCATCGCCTCTACTCCAGCAAAATCTACCGCAAGCACAGAATCCGTGCCCTCATATTTCAGCCACAGCCGAGGCAATAATTGGAGAGATGTTGCATCGGTGTCCGAACTGGTCGAAGCTGGGATTATGAGTGGACTTTCTTGCTCCCCTCTCCCAGGGGCAGAAGGGCTGGGGGAGAGGGTTTCAAACCCCTGCTGCCGCAGTTCCTCCAACCCTTTTTCCGCTAGAGAATCTATCACCTGCTGGATAGCAGGCAGGATGGCCGCGCTCAGCGGCAGTTCAACCGATTGTTCGTTAAGCGATCGCACGTCCGCCAATCCCATGCCGTAGGCCGACAGCACCCCCGCATAGGGATGCAGAAACACCTCAGTCATGCCCAGAGCGTCAGCAATCAGGCAGGCGTGCTGGCCCCCGGCTCCGCCAAAGCTGCACAGCACGTACTCCGAAACGTCGTAGCCCCGCTGTACAGAAATTTTTTTGATGGCGTTGGCCATTTTTTCCACCGCGATGGCGAGAAACCCAGCGGCGACCTGTTCAGGGCTGCGAGCATCCCCAGTGGCAGCATGAATTTCCTCTGCCAGGGCTGCAAACTGCTCGCGCACCACCGCCGCATCCAGGGGCAGATCTCCCCCTGGCCCGAACACCTGAGGGAAAAACTCGGGCTGGAGTTTGCCCACCATCACGTTGCAGTCGGTCACTGCTAGCGGCCCGCCGTGGCGATAGCAGGCCGGTCCCGGATAGGCCCCCGCCGACTCTGGCCCCACCCGATAGCGGCTGCCATCAAAGCTCACGAGCGAGCCGCCCCCCGCCGCCACGGTGTGAATCGCCATCATCGGCGCCCGCAGCCGCACCCCCGCCACCTCGGTTTCAAAGGTGCGCTCGTACTCGCTTCGATAGTGCGACACATCCGTTGAGGTGCCGCCCATGTCAAAGCCAATCACGCGATCGTACCCAGCCTGGCAGCTGGTCTGCACCGCCCCCACTACGCCCCCAGCGGGGCCAGAGAGAATGCTGTCTTTGCCCTGAAACAGGGCCGCATCCGTGAGGCCACCGTTGGATTGCATGAACATGAGGCGGGGTAGAGAGGGTTTTGAGTTTTGAGTTTTGAGTTTTGAGTTTTGGCTTTCTATCGTCTGTCTCCCTTCTTCCTCATCCCCCCATGCCCTCATCTCCTCATCGTTTCCAATCTGCTCCGCCACCCGATCTACATAGCGCCTGAGAATCGGCGACAGATACGCATCCACTACCGTCGTGTCGCCTCGGCTGACGAGCTTGATTAACGGGCTCACCTGGTGAGAGAGGGAGACCTGGGTGAAGCCGACCTGGCGGGCGAGGTCACCCAGACGCAGTTCGTGGGCAGGGTAGCGATAGCCGTGCATCAGCACGATCGCACAGGCCCGAATCCTGCCATCGTAAGCTCGCTGAAATTCCTGGGTGAGTCGAGCTTCTTCCTCAGCAGTTAGGGAAACTAGAACTTCGCCCTGGGCGGTGAGGCGTTCATTGACCTCGATCACCTGCTCATAGAGCATTTCCGGCAGCTCGATGTGGCGGGCAAAAATGTTGGGGCGGTTTTGGTAACCAATGCGCAGAGCATCTTTAAAGCCCTGGGTGATAACGAGGAGGGTGCGATCGCCCTTGCGCTCCAGTAGCGCATTGGTGGCCACGGTTGTCCCCATTTTTACCGCCTCGATTAGCTCAGCAGGAATTGTTTCCCCTGATCCCAGCCCCAGCAGATCGCGCATACCTTGGATAGGAGCGTCAGTGTAGCGATCGGGGTTTTCGGACAGCAGCTTATGAACGATAATTTGCCCATCGGGGCGGCGGGCCACAATGTCGGTAAAGGTGCCGCCGCGATCGATCCAAAATTGCCAGCCCGGGTTAGCCACAAACGATGATGTCATGATCGCAGGGAATGAGAAACTTTAGATAAGCCTTGGTCTTCATTGTGAACTACCGCTAAACTCGGCGAGCGGGCAGTTGTCGTTGGCAGACTCTCAATGCCAGACTCGTGGCAATGGGGATAGGCCATCTACATTTAGTTTTTGTGTAATTTTTATCTAAGCTCAACCCTATGGATACTCAATCTAAGATCTACATAGCGGGTTCCCGTGGCCTTGTAGGCAGTGCCCTAGTAAGAACCCTTAAGGCCCAGGGCTATGAAAACTTAGTGCTGCGCTCTAGCCAAGAGCTTGACCTGCGCAGTCAGGCAGCGGTGGATGAGTTCTTTGCCCAAGAAAAGCCCGACTACGTCTTTCTAGCGGCGGCAAAGGTGGGCGGCATCTATGCCAATAACACCTATCGGGCCGAGTTTCTCTACGACAATTTGATGATTGAGGCCAACATCATTCACAGCGCTTACCAGCATGGAGCGCAAAAGCTGCTGTTCTTGGGGTCATCCTGCATTTACCCTAAGCTCTGTCCCCAGCCGATGAAAGAAGACTATCTGCTGACGGGATTTCTAGAGCCGACCAATGAGCCCTATGCGATCGCCAAAATTGCCGGCCTCAAGCTCTGCGAAAACTACTGTCGTCAGTACGGCGTGAGCTTTATCTCGGCGATGCCCACCAACCTCTACGGCCTCAACGACAACTTTGATCTGGCCAACTCCCACGTGCTACCCGCGCTGATGCGCAAGTTCCACGAAGCCAAGGTCAATGGCGATTCCACGGTCACCGTGTGGGGCACCGGCACCCCCCTGCGCGAGTTTTTGTATGTTGATGATTTGGCCGACGCCCTGGTGTTTTTGATGAACAACTACGACGATGTAGATTTCGTCAATGTCGGCACCGGGCAAGAGGTTTCAATCAAAGAATTGGCCCTCACCATGAAAGCCGTGGTCGGCTATGAAGGCGACCTGGTGTTTGATACCACTAAGCCCGACGGCACCCCGCGCAAACTGCTCGATGTCTCGCGCCTCAACGCAGCGGGCTGGCAGGCCAAAACCGACCTCAAAACCGGTATTGAGCAGACCTACGCCTGGTTTTTGCAGAGCTACGACTCACTTCGGGGCCGAACTGCTGCCTAGGGTTGTGGTGCCTCCTCAGGCGGGCTCGCATTTGCCGCTGCGAATCAACCCCGCCCGGCGGGCAATGGCTTCCTGCTGGGTGGCGTAGGGGCCCCACATGGGGCGACGCTCTTGAAGCCGCTCGCGGCTGATACTCTCGGCGGACAGCACGTTGCAGGTGCCGTCTTCGGCCTGAACTACGTACCACCCCTCATTTCTTTCTGACATTCACTCACTCCTAACCATGTCATGGCGCTAACCTATTAAACTCGGTTTTGCTCCAAGTGGGGGGAGAGGTTAATAACAGAAGCGTCCGTTGCTGTTTGCTTGGGTGTGTCCCTCGCCTTTGCGCACGGCTCCAATCAGGGTAGAAACTACTACACAGCGGTGAGTCTGTTGGTTGCCTGACATAGCCACCGTAACCGTGCCAAGTTGGCCTTTGACATTGCCGTGCATGTCAAATTTGGCATAGTGAATGGTGCCTGTTTTGACTAGAGTGTTATCGATATTGGCCAGCACTACGCCCTCCACCAACGGCTGCCACACAGTGACCTGGGCAGGCAGGGTTGATTCAGGATGGCTGGCCCACTCAATGCGGCCGTTGTGCTCGCGAATACTGAAACGCCGATCGTGGCGCTGCTGCATAGCATCGGCCTGGGTAGCTCGAATCGCTTGATACAGCATGTCTTGGGTAATGTTGATTTTATGCTGCTGCACAAATTGAAACCATGAGGGGGCTGCGATCGCCGCCATCAGCCCCATAATCACCACTACAATCAATCCTTCAATCAGCGTGAACCCAGCAGAATTAGCCTGTGCATGAAGCGGTCTGCGCGATCGCCGCAAGAGTTGATTCATATCGTAGATGCAGAAAGCTTGGTGCGCTTAAGATGCCCCTGTGCTAAGGGGTGCGGTAACTATTTACCCTCACATCGGCCATTTTGCCGAGCTATGTCTGAGAAAGCTGACAGATGGCCTAAGCAGCTCAAAGTCGGTAAGCTGACTAAAGTGTTGCAACAGCTCAGTTGAACCGGTTTCAGCCCCTGCCCGACCAGCCAAAGCCTAAATTGCAGATTTAGATTACACGCGCTGGTACCAAGCGACAGTGGAGCACTGCACCAACACCAACGCCAGAGTTTAATTGACTATAAGGAGACTTCGCCCGTGGATGTTAGAGCCGCCGTTGCCCTTGGCCCTGGCCAACCCCTGACTATCGAAACCGTGCAGCTAGAGGGGCCCCGCGAGGGTGAGGTTCTAGTCGAAATTAAAGCCACCGGCATTTGCCACACCGATGCCTACACCCTCTCTGGCAAAGATCCCGAAGGGTTATTTCCAGCAGTTCTGGGTCACGAGGGGGCCGGCGTGGTGGCTGAAGTCGGCCCTGGGGTTACCAGCCTCAAGCCCGGCGATCACGTGATTCCGCTATACGTACCTGAGTGCCGTCAGTGCGAATACTGCCTCAGCTTCAAGACCAACCTCTGCCAGGCCATCCGCCTCACCCAGGGGCGGGGTCTCATGCCCGATGGCAGCAGTCGATTTTCTCTGGGTGGCGAGCCGTTGTTTCACTACATGGGCACCTCCACCTTCTCGAACTACACGGTGGTGCCAGAAATTGCTCTAGCTAAAATTCGCTCTGACGCACCGTTTGAGAAGGTTTGCTACATCGGCTGCGGCGTCACCACGGGCTTGGGCGCGGTGATCAACACCGCCAAAGTTGAACCCGGTACTAACGTGGTGGTGTTTGGCCTCGGCGGCATTGGCCTCAACGTTATCCAGGGCTGCCGCATGGTGGGGGCCAACAAAATCATCGGCGTTGACATTAACCCCAACCGCCAGGAATTGGCGACTAAATTTGGCATGACTCACTTCGTCAATCCGAAGGAAGTGGAAGGCGACTTGGTAGCCTTCCTGGTGGAACTCACGGGCGGCGGGGCCGACTACAGCTTTGAATGCGTAGGCAATGTGAACTTGATGCGCCAGGCGTTGGAGTGCTGCCACAAGGGCTGGGGCGTCAGCGTCATTGTCGGTGTCGCCGCTGCGGGTGAAGAAATTAGCACCCGTCCCTTTCAGCTGGTGACCGGGCGGGAGTGGAAAGGCACTGCCTTTGGTGGAGCCAGGGGCCGCACCGACGTTCCCAAGATTGTGGATTGGTACATGGACGGCAAAATCAATATCGACGACCTGATCACCCACGTTATGCCTCTGGACGAAATCAATACTGCCTTCGACCTCATGCACCGGGGTGAGAGTATCCGCAGCGTGGTGACGTTTTAGGCTTTTCTTTGACAGCCGGGACGGCTATCTCACAAGCCAACAAAAGCTACCAGTTTCTCTCTTGTAGGACAGGCATCTTGCCTGTCCCGGATAGACAGCCGAGACGGCTATCCCACAAACTCTCTACCCTCTACCCCTATGGCCCTTACTCTGCATAAACAACATGCCTGCTTTGGTGGCACGGTCGGCTACTACAGCCATCCGTCGGCTGTCTGCAACTGCGAGATGCGATTCGCGGTGTTTGTGCCGCCCCAGGCGCAGGCTGGCCCAGTGCCGCTGCTGTTTTACCTATCAGGTTTAACCTGCACCGAAGACAACTTCACCAGCAAGGCTGGGGCACAGCGCTACGCCGCCGAGCACGGGTTGATGCTGGTGGCCCCCGACACCAGCCCTCGCGGCGAAGGGGTGCCCGATGAAGCGGAGGCATGGGATTTTGGCATCGGAGCTGGGTTCTACGTGGATGCCACGGAAGCGCCCTGGAGCAAAAACTACTCTATGTACAGCTATGTAGTGCAAGAGCTACCAGAGCTAATTGCCCAAAAATTTTCGGTGCGGCGCGATCGCATGGGCATTTTTGGCCACTCCATGGGAGGCCACGGGGCCTTGGTGTGCGGTTTGCGCAACCCCGACCTGTTCAAGTCGATCTCGGCCTTTGCGCCGATCGCTGCCCCTTCTCAATGTCCCTGGGGTCAGAAAGCATTCTCGGGCTATCTGGGCTCAGACACTGATAGCTGGAAGGCCTACGACGCGACGGAGCTGGTGAAGGTTCACCCTCAGCGCGATCGCACCATCTTGATCGACCAGGGCACCGCCGATAATTTTTTGACCCAGGGCCAACTGCTGCCCGACGTTTTTGCAGACGCCTGCAAAGAGGCCGGACAACCCCTAGTTTTACGCATGCAGCCGGACTACGATCACAGCTACTTTTTTATGGCGTCGTTTATGGCCGACCATCTGCGTCACCATGCCGATGTGCTAACAAAGGGCTAGGCTAGGGAAAATTGTTCAAACTGACATTTCGCGTTATTAGGAGACTCCGCTATGGTGAGATATTGTGTTGCTGCTTTACTAATAGTGCTGGCATGGCTGACCCCAGGGGCAGCTTGGGCTGGCCCATCATCCCCGCTGCTCGCCCAGGCTACTGTGGTAGAAGTGCCTCAGGTTGACGCCAGTGCGCCCCTTGACGATACCGACATTGCTACCTTTGCCAAGGTTTACCAGCAGGTACAAACCCTACGCCTCCAGGCCGAGCAAGAGATGGCCAAGGCCGTCGAAGATGAAGGGCTGACCATTGAGCGATTTAATGCGATCGCAGAGACTCAGCTCACCGGTGCTGCCGAAGGCCCCGAAGACATGGCTAAAATTGCTGAGAAAGCCAAAATTTCTAAAAAAGACGACAAAAAGTTTAAAGCTGCCGTAGATCGTATCATTGCCATTCGCCAGAGCACCGAAGGCGATATGGAAAAAGCAATTGAGGCCGACGGGCTTTCGATCGATACGTTCAACAGTATTTTGGAGCGCTCCGCCGACGATGCTGCCCTACAGCGGCAGATCAGCGATGCGATCGTGAAGCAGACCCTAGCTGCTGCTGAACCGGCAGCCTAGCTTTGGTTTAGGGCCATCAACCAACACCCTTAAGAGTAGTTATCTCAGGTTTTATGAGGTTATGTGAACCCGGCTCCGGGCTTCGGAGAAATGGGGGCACAATGGGCCACAGAAGCCGATCTGTGCTTACTCTTGAGGGTTTTTGTGATGGTGCCTTTCTTCAAAACCGCCCCTGCGGAAACCGATACGGAGACCAAAATTCTAAAAGCGGCCCTAAAGCTATTTGCAAAACATGGTTACGGGGGCACAACCACCCGTGAGCTAGCCCAGACCGCCGGAGTAGCCGAGGGCACTCTATTTCGTCATTTTGAGAACAAGAAGGCCATTCTAGTGGCGGTGGCCAGCCAGGGCTGGGTCGAAATTCTCACCGACTTGCTGACTGAGCTAAGCGAGATGGCCAGCTACAAGGCGATCGGTCAGGTCATGCAGCGGCGCATGCTCAATCTGCAAAAGAACTCGGCTCTGATGCGAGTGTGCTTTATGGAAGCGCAGTTTCACCCCGAGCTGCGGGAGCAAATTCAAACCGAAGTGATCGGCAAAATGATCGACGTTGCCGAAGCTTTCTTTCAAACCGCTATGGATCGTGGCGTTTACCGACCGATGAATGCCCGCATGGTAGCGCGAGTATTTCTGGGCATGTTTACCGTTGCGGGCTTTAGCCAAGACACCCTTGGCGACGAAGCCGCCTCGCCCCAGGCGATGAAAGACCTGGCGGAGTGTTTGACGGATATCTTTTTGAACGGCGTGCTGACCTAGAGAGAGATGGGAGTGGGAGAGTTTTGAATGTTTAATTTTGAGTTTTAAGTTAGAAGCCCAATTCAAAACTCAACACTCAAAATTCAAAACTTTCCCTTGCTGCTCCTACCGTCTTCCCTGGCCAAACAAGATGGCCTTGGCCTCATCGCTCATGGTTGATTCAGCGCGCATTGACTCGGCGATCGCATAGGCCCGCTCCACCGCTGGCCGGGCTTTGATCGCCTCAAACCAGCGCTTCAGATTGGGGAAATCTTCTAGGTTTTGCTGCTGGGTTTCGTAGGGCACAATCCAGGGGTAGCAAGCCATATCGGCAATGGAGTAGTCGCCAGCGATAAAGTCTTTGCCCTCAAGCTGCCGATCTAGAACACCGTAGAGGCGCTCGGTTTCTTTGACGTAGCGGTTGATGGCATAGGGAATTTTCTCAGGGGCGTAGCTGCCAAAGTGGTGGTTTTGGCCCAGCATGGGCCCTAGCCCGCCCATCTGCCAAAAAAGCCACTGCATGACCTGGGCGCGATCGCGCAGCCCCGACGGCAAAAACTGCCCGGTCTTCTCTGCTAAATACTGCAAAATCGCCCCTGACTCAAACAGGCTCAGGGGTTCGCCACCGTCGGCTGGCTCGTGATCGACGATGGCGGGGATGCGGTTGTTGGGCGCGATCGCTAGAAAGTCGGGGTTAAACTGATCGCCCTTGCCGATGTTGATGGGCTTGATGGTGTAGTCGACATCAGCTTCTTCGAGAAAAATGGTGACCTTGTGGCCGTTGGGGGTCGTCCAATAATAGAGGTCGATCATGGCAAGCATCCTTGGGGGCAAAGCACAGGAGCGGACCCAAATAGCCTAAACCAAGTCCTCCGCTATTGTGAAAAATTTAGTACAATTGAACTATGCGATAGCGACGGGCGCGGCGCCTAAAGCAGCAACTTGGAGAAAATGTGCTGATATTGGTTCAAAACCCTAGCCTCTAAGGCGTTGTAAGCCCTAAGTTGTGCGAACTCAACATTTCTTTCGATTTTGTTCCTATCCAAATCTTGATCTGGCCTTAGAATCAAGCGATATTTCGGACTCGCGCCCGAGCACACCGGCCCCAAGGGCCAGCCCACCGCCCTAGAGGATGACTCGTTATGGCCATTATTGCCCTCAAAGCCTGGTATCTCGAAGCCTACGAGCCGGTGCGAGATTTAGAGTTGCGGCCCCACGACCTGCGACTGAGCAAAAACAGCCTGTTGAAGTCGGCACTGCGGGCTGATTTTTTAGACGACAGTGCCGATGTGAAGCAGTCGGCCTGGTTTCAGCGGTATCTCGATGGCGAAACCGTAGAGTTTTACATCGAGGGCAGCGGTGGCTACGGCATCGCTAACATTGACCTGATCAGCCACGAGATCTACTTTACCAAGCTGGATGTCATGGCTCGCCTAGAGCCGATTGTCTACTTCTGCTACCAGCAGGAGTACAGCGAGTCGGCCGAGGCTCTGCACCAGGCTCTCACTGATGCGATCGCAAGCTTCAACAAAAAGTCTCGCATTGCCCTCACCCTAGAGGTGTCTCAGCGGCTCAGCGACGGCCCGGCCCGGCTTAACAGCGCGCTTACCCGCAAAATTCGCAAGTCACTGCTGTTTGTGGCCGATGGCACCCCGATTACAGCGGTGGAGGGCAACACCACGCTGCTAGTGCCTAGCCCCCACGTGTGTGTGGAGATGGGCTATGCGCTCCAGGCAAAGCCCGCCGAGCAGATTTTGCTGGCCCAAATGGAGCGATCGGACATTGTCGGGCAGTATCCCTTTGACCTGCCCGTTCAGAACCGGCTGACCTTTAAGACCAAAACCGACATCGCCAAGCAGATTCCCAAGGCCCTTGAGCAGCACTTATCTCGCTTTAATCTTTGGGCTTAGCAGCATCGCTAAGATACACCTGTAAACGCGTGGGGCGGGGCGATGGCCCATCAGGGCCGGTCTTTGATCGTCGCTCGGGTTACCTACTCGAGATTGTGCGGCGAATCACGGTGCCGGTTTAGGGCTGTGCCCTAAAGTAAGAAAAACTTACCCCACCACGCCCTCTCTTTTTAGGAAGCTCCATGCTCGATGCCCCCGATCTGCTCAGACTGCTGCACCCGTTTCTGGCCGTTACGGTGGTAATGCCGTTGATCGGTGTAGCCGTTTATCTTGCGGTGCAGACCCGCCAGCGACGCTTGGCCGTGGCCGACAAAGCCAAAACTACTCTTCCCCCGGTGGTCGGCAAAGAGCATGTGCGGGTTGGGCAATGGCTGTCTGGGGCAGTGGTGAGTTTGGTGCTTTTGGGTTTAGCCCATCCGATTTTCAAGACCCTTGCCCAGGAAAATGTTTGGGCTGAAGAGCCCTTTCGAGGGGTGTTTGTGGTGGCTATGTACGTGTTTACCCTGGGGGCTCTGGTATTGCTATATCGCTCCAGCAGCCGTGTTTGGCGGGGTACCTTTGCGACGCTGACCGGCATGGGGCTCTGGCTATTGGGGATGCAGCCGGGAGTGTTTCGGCGCGGCTATGAGTGGCAAATATCTCACTTCTATTTGGGTATGGCGGCGGCCATGCTGATGATCTTTGCCCTCGCCACCCTGCCCGAAATTTACAAGTCTAAGCGCTGGCGGCTGACCCACGCTGCCCTCAACACCGTGGCGGTGCTGCTGTTCATTAGCCAGGGGGTGACTGGCGTGCGCGATCTGCTCGAAATTCCGCTGCAGTGGCAAGAGCCCTTTATCTACCAGTGCGACTTTGAGAACAAGAGCTGTTGATAGCGGCTCAACCCGGCGGCGCTACAATCTAGGCACTGCTGGGGTAGGTGTCGATCCGTAGGGCCCATGATCACTAAGGCGTTTGCAAAGAGTCTGCCCCGCTGGGGGTGGCTGGGTCTAGGGCTAGGGCTGCTAACTCTGCTCTTTTTCGATGCGGTTATCAATCTTCAGGCCGAGCGACTTTGGTTTGAGGAAGTCAACTACCTGGAGGTGTTTGGGCTGCGGCTTAAATCACAGCTGCTGCTCGGTATTATTCCTATTCTGTGCACCCTGGGCTTTACCTGGGGCAACCTGACCTTGGCCGATCGCGCTCAGCCGATGGAGAAACCTAGCGATCGCCGCGATCAGGCCAGTAGTCTAGGCCTCGGTGGGCTGCTGTTGTTGGGGGTCACCCTGAGTTTTTTGCTGGGCTTGCAGCTGATTTACCAGGGGCAAATTGCCGGCGATTTTTGGCAGCAGACCACCACCCTCTACGATTCCACCACGCCCCTCGCCCTGTGGCCCAAGCTACAGCTGTTTACGGTCGTTGGCCAAATTTTCATTGCTCAGCCCTGGCTGCTGATCGCATTGGGCATTAGCACCGTGGCCTTTTTGCTCTATCCCCGACAGCTGGGGCGACTGGCGGCAATGCTCATGAGTCTTGGCTACGGGCTGATTTTGGCCAAGCAGTGGCCTACAGTGCTGCTTTCCCTCGACCCGGTGCCCTACGGTCAGACAGAGCCGATCTTCAACCGTGACATTGCTTTCTATATTTTTCGGCTACCGGTGCTGCGCCTGCTTGAATTTTGGGTGGTTGGCGGACTCTTTTTCACTCTGGTCAGCGTGTATCTGGTTTATTTACTCAGGGATAATACCCTCAGCCAAGGGCGTTTCTATGGCTTTTCAGACGCTCAGCAGCAGCACCTCTACAGCCTGGCTGGACTGCTGTTTTTGGCTACCAGCTTTAGTCACTGGTTAGAGCGCTACGACGTGCTCTATTCCAACGAAGGCGTGGTGTATGGCGCTGGCTACGCCCACGTCAACGTGGTGCTGCCTGCCAACTGGCTGCTGTCGCTCTTTACTCTGGGGTTGGGGCTTGTCTTTTTCAGCCGAGGGCTGCTGTGGACCCCGACCTACATCAACCCCATGCGCAAAGGTCCTCCCGCTGGTGTCGCTAAAGCTCCTCGGGGGTGGTGGGCGGGGATGGGGCACGCCAGCCTGCTGATCAAAGGCATCTGTGGCTACCTGGTGTTAACGCTATTGGGCTTGGTGCTGGTGCCTGCTATAGTGCAACGGCTGATAGTACAGCCCAACGAACTTCAGCGTGAGCGCCCCTACATTACTAATTCTATTGCGCTCACCCGCGCGGCTTTTGATTTGGAGGCTATTGAGTCAGAACCCTTTGACTCTAGCGGCAACCTCAACGCTGAAGACCTGGAGCAAAACGATCTTACCCTCGAGAATATTCGGCTGTGGGATTCGCGTCCGCTGCTCGACAGCAACCGTCAGCTTCAGCAGATTCGCCTGTACTACGAGTTTAAAGACGCCGACTTCGATCGCTACAACATTTTGAACCAGGACCGCCGCTCTGAGCGCCGCCAGGTGATGATCTCGGCGCGGGAGCTCAACTACGAGCGGGTGCCCGAGATTGCCAAAACCTGGGTGAATGAGCACCTGGTCTATACCCATGGCTACGGCTTTACCATGAGCCCCGTGAATACCGCTGGCCCCGACGGATTACCGACTTACTTTGTCAGCGGCATTAACAACCTACCCAGTAACGATGAGGTGCGCCAGAGCATTCCCATTGGGGAGCCGCGCCTGTATTTTGGGGAGCTCACCGACACCTACGTCATGACCAACACCCAACTGCTGGAGCTTGACTACCCCAGCGGCAACGAGAATGTTTATACCTCTTACCTGGGCCGGGGCGGCATCAACCTGGGCAGCATGTGGCGGCGGCTGTTGTTTGCCCGCTACCTGCTCGACTGGCGCATGCTGTTTACCGAGGACTTTACCGCCGATACGCGACTGCTGTTTCGCCGCAACATTGCCGATCGCGTGCGGGCGATCGCCCCTTTCTTGCGCTTCGACACTGACCCCTACCTGGTGGCCGCTGACATCGGTAACGCCTCGCGGCGGTGGGGCACTGGCCCGACCCACGGCAGCCGCCCCCCGAGCACAGTTAGCTTTGAGGGCTTTCGCGATCGCGACCCCAACCTCACCGTTGAAAACTACGACTCCCAGGACACCGAAGGCTACCTCTACTGGGTGATCGACGCCTACACTATCAGCGGTCGCTACCCCTACTCTGACCCCGGCGACAACGATTTCAACTACATTCGCAATTCAGTCAAGGTGGTGATTGATGCCTACAACGGAGCGATCAGCTTCTTTATCGCTGATCCCAACGACCCGATCATTCAAACCTGGAGTCGGCTGCTGCCCGCCATGTTTGAGCCGCTAGAGGCCATGCCCGATAGCCTGCGCACTCACATCCGTTATCCGCAGGATCTGTTTTCGGTGCAGGCCGACTCGCTCATGACCTACCACATGACTGATCCCCAGGTGTTTTACAACCGGGAAGACCAGTGGCGCGCCCCCAGCGAAATCTACGCTAAAGAGTCACAACAGGTCGAGCCCTACTACCTGATTATGAAGCTGCCTCAGGAGGACACCGAGGAGTTTGTGCTGCTGCGGCTGTTTACCCCGGCCCAGCGCAACAACCTAATTGCCTGGCTGGCGGCGAGGTCGGATGGCGATCGCTACGGACTGCGGCTGCTCTACCGCTTTCCCAAACAGGAGCTGGTGTTTGGCCCCGAGCAGATTGAGGCCCGCATCAACCAAGACCCTGAAATTTCCCAACGCATTTCTCTTTGGGATACCCAGGGGTCTCAGGCCCAGCAGGGCAATTTGCTGGTGATTCCCATCGAACAGTCGCTGATTTACGTAGAGCCCTTGTACCTCGTGGCTGAGCAGAATCAGCTGCCCACCCTGACTCGGGTGATTTTGGTCTACAAAAACCGTATTGCCATGGCTCCCACACTACAAGCGGTGCTGTCGGCGGTGTTTTTGCAGGAGCCGGAGCCAGCGGCCCCGATTTTGCGCGAGTTGGGGGCAGAGCCGCCGGAAGCCGACCAGCCTTTACAACCGCCGCCGGGTATTGACATCCCCGTTGGGGTGCCCGCCGAGGAGGGTTTGCTGGAAGGGGGATAATCCAACCCTATACCTAGGGACGATCTAAAAACTGCCCTAGCAGCTCTTTGGCGGGCTCTACCATGGCCCAGGTGCCATCGGCCTGGCGGCGCAGGGTGGCAAAGGCCACGGTGTTACCGCTGCCAATGGGCTCGCCTTGAGACAGGTCACCCAACTTCACCTGGCGCAGTCCGCAGAGGCGAAACAGGTAGGCCGGCACATCCGGGCTCGACAAAATTATGCACTGGTCGGCGTTGCCCTCAGCGGGCTGCACCTGACCATCAAACGGCATGAACACTCGATTGCCCTTAAGGTCGACCGTGATGTCGCCCAGGCCGCTCTGCACCGAGTATCCTGCCAGGCGATCGCCGGGCTGCAGCGCCCACTTTTGGTGCAGGGTGATGTTGCGCGGGCCGGGGTCTGGGCTGGAACCAGAGCAGGCCGCAGACAGCAGCACGAGGGCCAAAGTCATCCCCTGCCAAGGCCTCCACTCCAATTGATGGCCGCCGTCTATCCTCGTCCTTAGCTCTGTCTTAGCGCCCATTGATCGCCAGCCATAAATACACATGAACTTTAGTTCATTTATACTGAATATGCCATGTTTTTTTGGGGGCGGACCGGGACATCGCCCAATCGCGTCCAGAGCAGGCCAAGGCGCTAGGATATTAGGGCCGTTTGGAGGCCCACCGTGTTTTTCAGCGTTGTTACCCCTACTTACAACCGTCAGCCCATTCTAGAGAAGTGCCTGCGCGCCCTAGAGCAGCAGAGATTTGATCCGGCGCTGATCACAGACTACGAGCTAGTCGTGGTAGACGACGGCTCCACCGACGGCACCATTGAGTGGCTGCAAGCCAATACCGCCGAGTTTCCCCATGTGCGGCTAGTGGAGCGTCATCACCAGGGGGCGGCAGCGGCCCGCAACTATGGGGTACAGGTGGCCCAGGGGGACACCATTGTCTTTGTCGACAGTGATGTGATTATGCCGTCGGGCAGTCTCCAGGCCCATGCCCAGGCCCTAGCTGATGCTTACCAGCGATTGGGGGACGATCGCGTTTTTACCGCTGGTCGCCTGGTCAATACTATCAACTTTGAGCAACCCACCGCCGAGCCCGCAAAGGTAACGGATTTCTCCAACGCCTTTTTTGATACAGCTAACTTGGCGATCGCCCGACACTGGCTGCTGACTGCTGGACTGTTCGACACCGAATTTAGCCAGTACGGCTGGGAAGATTTGGAGCTGGGGGTACGGCTCAAAAACCTGGGCGTCACCATGGTCAAAGTGCCCGAAGCCGTGGGCTACCACTACCACCCCCCTTTCACTCTCGATCAAATTCCCAAGATGATTGACCAAGAAATTCAGCGAGGCCGTATGGGGGCAATTTTCTACAAAAAGCACCCCACTCGCGAAGTGCGCATGATGATTCAGATGACCCCACTCCACCAGGTGCTCTGGGGCTTGCTGACTGCGGGCGGGCGGCTGAATGAGCGCACCATGGCCCCCCTGCTGCGCTGGCTAATTGCCCGGGGCAAGCCCCAGGTGGCTCTGGAACTCGCCCGGGTGTTTCTCAACTGGTACACGGTGCAGGGGGTATACGCCGCCTATAGCGAACTTCAGCAGGAGGGATAGAGGGTGCACGGTTTAAGGTCTAGGGTTTAGTGCCGGTCTCTAGCCTTAGACCCTAGACCTTAGACCCTGTACTCTCTACATCAACCACACTTCAGCAGCACTGGCGATCGCCATAGCCAGCATGCCAACCGCTAGGTATTGAAGCAGAGGTGGTCTAGCTTGCCGCTGTCGTTCAGTGGAGCGGAGAGCACCGTAAATGTGGGGTGCTCCGATCAGAAAAAAGAACAGTTGGAGGATGTCGACCTTCCGCCGCTCCAGCGTGAAATCGGATTGGGGGTTCATCAGAAATTCTCCTTCGAGATTGGCACTAAACGTTGGCCGTCGTGACCAGGCACAAATGTAACACAGCATTAAAAAATGTTGTGTTGTGTCGCAACATGATCATTCAGGCTTTCACTCTAAAGACAGGTATGTGGCAGAAGAATGAAAATATGAAGAGTGAAAAACGAAAAAAACGCCTGATGAGTTTGAATATTGGCATTTCGGGCTGGTCTAAGCCGGAACCTAGCTGCTAAGGCAGAGATTCGCAGGCAACTTTGCCCAGACTCAACCGCAGGGCGTCTGTATTGTCCCTTGCTTGGATGGGCTGACGAAGCAGTGAGTCTGGGGGGAGTGTAGAGCTAGATTGCCTGCTGAGGGCTGATGTTCTCTCACCACAGATCACTCAGGGGTTCGTGAGTTGAGGGGAGGGACGGGTCGGGGGCGCGGTTCCAGAGTTCGAGCAGCAGCTTGGCCAGGGCCTGGCTTACCCAGTCGTTGCCCTCGGGACTGAGGTGAATGTGGTCGAAGTAGAGCTGTTCTTGGTCCGTCCGCTGAAACAGGGGCAGGCCATCGAGGTAGGGAATCCCCTCGTTTTGGGCAAAGGCGGCAAGGCGCTGACGGGCTACCAATTCGTAATCGCGGGGGCCGTCGGGGTCAAGCTCACGGCGCAGGGGGGTCATGGCGATCGCCAGCCGTCCGCCCGCAGCCTGCACCACCTGGTTAAGCTGTCGCAGGGCCTCTAGGTTGACTCCCACGCGATCGCCACCTTGGTCATGCAGCGCTTGGAGCGCCGGGCTGGGAGTATAGCCGAGCCGACGCTGGGCCACCTCCCACAGGGCCAGGGGCGGACGGCGGGTGGGGTAGGCGGGGTTGCGATCCAGTTCGTAGCTGTTGGGAGCGATCGCAAATAGATCGTCAGTGTTGAGCACCACCAGCACCAGCTGGGCTTCAAAGGTGCCAAACCGCAGCAGGTAGCCCAGCTCGTTGCGCGGCCCCCATGAGTTGGCCGAAGCATTGAGCACCTCCACCGTTTCTACCCCTGGTGGGTTGAGGTCGACTAACGCCTGCTGCACTTTGACCGACAGCAGTTCGCTCTGGTCGGTCCACCAGCCGCCGTTGACGATCGAGTCGCCCACCATCAGCACCCGCAGGGCATCAGTCGGTCGCTGGGCAGCCACCGCTGGCCCCCGCATCGAATATTGATTGATTTCAATGCGGTTGCCCCGCCGCCGTAAGCTCTGGTTAGGGGCGAGGCGGTAGCCGGTGCGGGCATCGGCTACATAAAGGGGCGGGTTGCCGAGGCCATAACGCACCCGCAGCAGTAGCTCGACGATCGCGATCGCCACCACCCCAACTCCCAACCCCCAGAGCAAAATTTTGACCAAGGTTGCCCCTATCGCAGCACCACATTTTAGTCACATTTCCCACGGTTTGGACGGGGGATGGGGCGACAGGTAGGTACAAGGCATAAGGTACAGGGTGCCTTATACCTTGTACCTTAGACCCTATACCCTGATTGGTGTGAAGGCTGGACTATGTCCAAGCCTCACCCATCAGTGCTGCTCCTGCAATTCCCTAGAACGCTGAATTAATGGAGCTACTGGTTCAGCCTGGAGCTGGTGGGTAATGCGTTCTCAATCCAGGGCGCGGTACTCCCAAAAGCGTTCTCCGGCGGCACACAGGCCCAAATACATATTCAGCAGCTGGGGCTTGTGCCGCAAAATTGTCCAAAACTGGCCCCGCAGCTCGGGGCGGCGCAGGCCCTGGTGCCAAATCCCCGTCCGAGAGGAAACTGCATGGTCTGTCCCCGCCCCTGCACAGTGAGAATCTTGAGGCACTGCTCTATGCAGCGTCTGAGGTAATTGCTAGGCTCGTAGAGAGTCCAAAAGCCTTCGACATATTCGCGGGCGATATCGGTCACAGGGCGAGTGGGCACAAAATTCATCAGCGTGTTTTGGTCGCCGGTGGAGTTGTCGATGCTGTCCATCAGGCGCTCCTCTTTTTTCAGGCGCTCCCAGAGGGCGGTGTTGGGCAGCGCTTGCAGCAGGCCCAGCATGGGTTGGGAAATGCTGGTTTCTTCGATAAAGGCCTGGATGCGATCGCCCGCACCCTGGTCAACCAGCGCCAGCTAATTCTCGCCGACGAACCCATCGCCGCCCTCGACGAACAGTCGGGCCGCGACGTAGTGAGGCTGATGCAGCACCAGGCTTAAGAAAAAGGCTGCACCATCCTCATGGTCACCCACGACAACCGCATCCTCGCGCATCATCAACCTGGTGGACGGGCGGCTGGAGTCGGACGAAAGCCCCCAGCAGTTTGTCGATAGCCACTCCCCCAAAGCCCTCGACCAAAAAATGTTCATCATGTAAGGAGCAGAAACTGGGTGTCTTTGCCAACGGGGCAGCTAGCCTGACTATCTCCGAAAAGACACCCGGTTTTTAGTTCCCCAAGTCCCCCCACTACTACCCCCTCTATGTCCATCTCCTTCGCCAGCGCCGTCTAAACCCTCCCCTACACCAAAGTCGCCGACTACCTGCAAACCGCCGCCCTGTTTCAAGACAGTCTGCGAGTTTACCCCAACAGTCTTCGGTTCGACATTCTATACGGCTCTACCCTGGTCAAAGTTGAGGTGGTGCCCTGGGAAGTACACCACTGGGAAAAAGCCGATCTGGCCACAGTGCTGGCCACCAGTTGCGTCACCGTCGGCAGCACTTATCGACACAGAACTGATGCACTTTTTGCTCACCAAAAACCGTCGCATGCGCTTCGGGGCTTTTCATCTGGACGAGGTCAACCAGGTGCTCTTTGCCGAAAGCGTGCTGGGGGGCGAAAACATGGATTCAAGAGAGATGCAAACCTGCATTTTGCCAGCGGTGACCATTGCCGACACCTACGACGATATTATTGCCGAGCGCTTGGTGGCCAGCGGGCGATTGATCGCGTGGAGTGTACAGGAACCGAACGGGGGTGTTTTAGGTTCCGTCAAGGGGCTGAGAGCAGCTTGGTCGAAGGTCGTTCGGCCCCAAAGCTAACCCCAGATATACTGTAGCCACCTGAGCGATGGGTTGAGGCTAAAGGCAGAAATAGCAGTTTTGCGGTAGTCGGCCTGGCCCAAAATCTCCTGGGCCGCCAATAAGCCACTTTTGATCGCAGGCCCAATTCCCTCCCCCAAATCCTTGGAGGCTAGACCAGCGGAATCGCCCACCACAAAGGCGTTATCTTGTTTGACTTGGCCCTGGCGGTTAAATAAATAGTAGCCATGGCCCTGGGGCGTGAGGGTTGAGCGGGTCTTGGTGTCGAGCAGATCGCGCTTGACTAAATCGTCTAAAAACCAGTTCCAGTGGTCGCGAATGTGGCTATGGGTCGCATTAAGGGTGTGGCTGGCCCCGCCTATGCCCAGGTTGACGAAACCATTGCCCTTGGGCACATACCACGAGTAGCCCGGCAGGCCGTGAAACCGAAAGAACAGATGGGCTGAGTCATCGCGTTGTGGATACTCAAATTCTTTTTCGAGAGTGGCGATTTGCACAGACTGCTCAGCCCGGTGGGGAAAGAGCTGGCGTTTTACCGGGCAGCCGGTGCCCCCGGCCCCCACCAAATAGGTACAGGCAAACTGGTCATCAATGACGTAGCGATTGCCCCGTCGCTCAACATGATTCACTTTATGAGTGATGATCGGGGCCTGCGATCGCGCCAGCAGCCACTGGTCAAACTCCAACCGGCGGATCGAATAATCTGTCCGCCACGGGGCCGCCCATCCCCCCAGCAGGGGAAAGGAAAAAGGGGCAAAATACATCTTGGTGGTGAGCGACACCAGGGAGTGGGGATAGTCGGCCGGAACAAACTCCAGCTGCTCCATGACCTGGGCTGGCACCCACCCGGCACACAGCTTCAGCCTAGGAAAGTCTTGTCTATCGAGCACCAGCACATCACGCCCCTGGCGTTTGAGCTGCCAGGCGCAGCTGCTGCCGGCGGGGCCACCACCCACGACAATGGTCTCGGCGTAGTCCATGGTTACCTCCTTAAACTATTCTCAAAACCCATCCATTTCAAGAATGCGAACTCGGCCGTTGAGCCGATCGCGGCAGGGCCCCGGATAAGTATTTAGTTGCAACACTCTAAACCGGTTGCAGTACTACCTCTGACGGTTCAACGGGAGTCGTCTGGGTGACATCGGTACTGTAGAGCGACGACCGCCAGGGCTGGGGTGCATCCTGGCGAGTGAGCACAAAGCGCATCAGCAGTAGGTCGCGATCGTCAAACAGCCGCCAGGCCTCGGCCAGATAGCACAGATAGCGGTTGTAGGTGCGAACCCCCACCAGCTCAATCGCCTCGCTCTGATGGGCCACCAGCCGGTCGAACCAGGCTTTGATCGTAGGCCGATAGTCGTGGACAGAGTGGTGGGTTACCCTCAACCCAGCCTGCTCAAAGGTCTCGAGGTGCTGCTGCCAGGTAGCCAGCTCTACCCCTGGAAAGACATCGGCCCCACCGGCCAGCATTTTGGCTGGCGGAGCGGCCGACATCTGGCAAAAGAAGTGGTGTACTAGGTGTCCGGTGGGCTTAATCGCCGCCGCCAGCTTTTGGGCCAGGGGCAGGAGCTGGTTTTTGGGCACGTGCTCCATGCAGCCAATAGAGTAGATTTTGTCCCAGCTGGCGGGGACGTAGTCGGTGGTGACCACATCTTTAATCTCGGCATTGAAGCCGTAGGTTTCATCTATGAAGCGCTTTTGCTCGACTGAGAGAGTGTAGCCCGACAGATTGTCGCGATCGCCAGTGTGCTGGTAGATGCGCTTGAGCATTGAGCCCCAGCCGCAACCCAGGTCCAAGATGCGCTCGCCAGGCTTAGGATCGATTAAATTCAAAATAAAGTCAGCTTTATGCCTTTGGGCAGTTTCTAGAGTGTCGTCTGAGCTGAGAAAATCGCCGCAGGTGTAAAATACGTAGTTCTGGTCTAGGAAAAGCTTGTAGAAGTCATTGGAGACATCGTAGTGGGCGGAAATTCCCTTCACCCGATCCCTCAGTTTGGGGTAGACAGTGGCCCAGAGCTGCCTGACTGGCGCGGGAGGATAATGCTTCAGGAGCCACTCATAGTAGGGTGACTGGGGTTGAGTAAACTGCCGCCAGACAGCTTCAGGATTGAGGATTTTTCCCTGTCTTGACCAGAACATAAACTGGCTGTAGCTGAAGCCGCAGAGCAGGGTTTCAGGAACTACCAGCGCAAATCGTTTGACTTCTGTCAGAGCTTTCATGGGAGCACCTAAGATAGTTGAATTATGTGGGTTGGACAATAACCATTGAGCCTATTTCCATCGCAAAGAGATATTTTCAAACATTGTCAACAGGGCTAACAGTCGCAAGGTTCTTGGATAAAGATGATAATCAAATAGCTTCCATCACTCTAATGCCACTCTCTCAAAATAAAAACCTAGCAAAAACATAAGTCAACAAAGAAGTCTGATTTTTCTATGAGCTACGTCATTGCTAAGAAAGCTCTCATTTCCCAGGCTACCTACGCCAAAAAATTGCGACCTCTATTACCGCCAGAAGCCTTTGAACCAGACCCTGGCAAGCTGTTAGTACTGGCTGTCAACGCACTGATCTTGCTGTTGGGATGGGCGATTGCCAAACGGCTCAACCTACATTCTGTCGGTCAACTGGGGCTGTACCTGCCGCTAGTTTTGGTCATGGCAAACAGCGTAACCGCACTGACCTTTGGCAGCCACGAACTCCTACACGGCAGTATCATTCGTCGCCCCAGGCTGGCTCATCTATTTAGCTTGCTAGGGTTTACCCCTGGTTGGATGCCCCCTACCCTCTGGCAAATTGTCCACAACCGAATTCACCACAACAACACCAATACCGCCGCTGACCCCGATCGAAATTATCTCTTTGATCAGCCCAATACCTGGTGCAAACGGGTGCAAAATTTCGCAGTCCTTTCCAGCGAGATAACCCCCCTAGGGCTTATTTTTGGGCTGCTGATGTCATGGGGCTTCTACACCTTTCGTAACCTGACTTCGGTGTTGCTATTCAACAGCCCAGAGGTGAAGTATGTACCGGCGGCCTTTGCAGTCAAACCCAAGGAGCGGCGCAAAATAGCGGCAGAGTTCCTGGTAATTCTACTGATTCATCTCGGCATCATCAGCTACTTAGAGTTTGACGTTACTAAGCTGATCTGGGCCTATTTTCTGCCTGTAGGCCTCGGTTATGCGGGTTTAATTAGCTACATTGGCACCAACCATCTCGCCTCGCCAATGACGGCGGTCAACGACCCCCTGCTCAACAGTCTGTCTGTACAGGTGCCCAAGATTTTTGATGTGCTTCACCTAAATTTTTCTTACCACGCAGAGCACCATATTTTTCCAGGGCTCAATTCTGAATATTACCCTCGGGTGAGAGAGTTGTTACAGCGCCACTACCCAGAGCGTATGGACTACGTGACGCCTATTCAGCAGGCCTGGCATCTAATGCGCAGCACACCCCGGTTGTATCGAGATGAGACTACCTTTACCGACTGGTCGGGAACCGAATCGGTGCCCTGCCCTCTCAATCTGCCGGTTGAGAGCTCCAGTGAACTGTATTCGCCTGTAGCCACTAACCTTTGAGTTTAGTTTTCCACCAGTTCGCGGAACCAGTTGTCGCTCCAGAGTTCGTCAAAGGCGGGCTCGGTGCGGGCTTCTTCGCGGTAGTCGGGGTCAAGGCGCACCGCCTGTTGTAGCGCTTCCATGGCGTTGTCGAACTGGCGCTGGAGAGCGTAGCAGAGGGCCTTGTGGTAATGGGCTTTGGGGTAGTCGGGGTCGAGAGCGATCGCCCGGTCAAAGCTCTTGATCGCATCCTCGTCGCGACCCAGCTTCACCAGCGCTAGACCCCGGTTGTCCCAACCCTTGGGGGCATCGGGGTTAAAGCGGGTAGCTTTGTCAAAGCTACCCAGGGCGTCGTCGTAGCGCTCTAGCTCAATCAGCGAGAGGCCCCGGTTGAGCCAGGCGATCGCATCGTTGGCCTGGTATTCCACCGCCTTGTCAAAGGAGTTAAACGCCTCCTCGTGCTGCTGCAAAATGCCGTAGGACACACCCCGGTTGACCCAGGCCTCATGGTATTCGGGGTGAATCTCTAGGGCTTTATCAAAGGCGGCGATCGCATCTTCGCGCCGCTTGAGGCGGCTGAGGACCATGCCTCGGTTGAGCCAGGCCTTAGCGTCGTCGGGGGTGATTTCGGTGAGCTGGTCAAACACCGTTAGGGCGTCTTCGTGGCGGCGCAGCTCGCGGAGGATCAGGCCTTTCTGCATCAAGGCGACCGTGTGCTTAGGCTCTAGCTCTAGGGCGTGGTCAAGAGAATCGATCGCCCCCTCTAGCTGCTCTAGCGCCTGCTGGGCCGTGGCTCGGTTGAGCCACACCTGGGTGTTGACCGGCTGAATGTCGAGGGCTTTGTCGTACTCGGCCACCGCCAGGGCATAGTCGCCGTCAGCTAGGTAGCGATCGCCCCGGCCAATATATTCATCGGCGGTGAGAAACAGCTGGGGCCGGTTGGTTTCCAGCCGGGTGAGTTTGTCGGTGAGGGTAGTGAACTGCTGCCGCGCCTTGCTCATAAACGAGTCGGCCAAGTACTGGGGCGACACCTCGCCCAGGCGGCGCATAATGTCGTCTTTCTGGTGCTGGGCCTCGGCCTGGATGGCCTCCAGCCGCACCCGGTAGCTCTGCTGTAAATCCCCCAGGCGGCCCAGGGTGACCTCTCGCCCGGCCTCAATATCAGCCTCCAGCCGGGCAAAGCGCTCCGCCATTTCGGCTATTAGCCCGTCGAGCTGGGTGCGGGCTGCCGCCTCGCGCTCGGCGGTATTGCTGCCTAGGGTGGCCAAATCTTCGCTGAGACGGGCATCAAAGGTGTCGATTTTGTCGAGGACGCGATCGCGGCGGGTAAAGATGGTGCCGCGCACCTGATTGAGCTGCTCAGTAAAGGCCGCTTCCATGGCCCGCAGACCATCGAGCACCTGGAGCTGCTGCTCGCCCGCTGCCTCTTGCAGCACCCGCACCTGCTGGCGAAAGGCGTTGGCGGTGCCCTCCACATCGGCTAGCAGGGTCGATCGCTGAATTTCGGCCTCGGTGGCCATCTGGCTGAGCTGACCCTGCAACGTTTGGGCCGTGCGCTGAAAGTCGTCGAGGGTGTTTTGCTGGCGAGCATCCACCTCGGCGCGAGTAGCCGTAAAGCGCTCCAGGGCCTCATCCGCCGCCCGACGCAAGTCGCCCAGCAGCATGTCCTGCTGCTTCTGAATATCAATTTTCAGGCCGCTAAACTGGGCCAAAAACTCGTCGGCCTGGCGGCGCAGATCGGCTAAGATGCGGCTGCGCTGACCGTCTACTTCGCTGCGCAGGTTGGCAAACCGCTGGGTAAATTCATCGATGGAGCGCTGAATGGTTTGCAACGCTAGGTCGCGCTCGCCCAGGGCACTGACCTGCAGCTCGCCTAGCTGGCGGCTGATCTCGTCGGTCTGAGTTTGCAGACGGGTGAGACTGCCCTGGCGCAGCGCCTCTAAAGCCTCGGCAATCGTGGCGGTCTGGCGCTCGACCTGGTCGCTGGCCTGGGTCGTAAGCTGCTGGCGCAGGTCGGCCAGGGCTACCATGACGCGATCGCGCTCTTCCTGCATGGCTAGGGTCATCGTGCCCATCTGGTCGGCAAAGCTGGTTTCGGCGTTGCCGATCTTTTGCAGCACCGCATCCTGATGCACTTCCACATCGCTGCGCAATCGGTTCACGTCGCGCAAAAAGCCGGTCTGATTTTCTTCCAGAGTGCGAAATACCACGTCGCGCTGGAGCTGGGTATCTTTGCGCAGGGTGGTGATCTCGTCATCGGCGGTCGCCCGCAGCCCGGTCAGGTGACCGACAAAGTTGGCCTCAGTTGACTCTAGCTTCACCTGCAAATCGCTTAGGGTTGACTGCCAGTCGTTGATCGTGCGCGCCTTGAATTCCGCCAGGTCATCCACCAGCCGGTTGAGCACCTGTTTTTTAGTCACCGCCTCTTCTTGGAAGCGATCGGTGCGGCTGTCTAATTCAGAAGCCCGCTCTTTCGCCTGGGCCAGAATGTAGTCGAGGTCGCGGGTAGCGGTTTGAATCTTGGTCTCTAAATCGGTGATGTCGTTGATCTGGTTGCGCACGACAACGGAGACTTCTTGAATTACCGATCGCCGCATTAGCCACAGCATCACTACGCCAACGCTGAGCAGCAGCAGCAGGGTGCCCAACATGACAAAGAATAGAGTGGTGGCGCGGCGAAAAGCCAGATCGGCCTCGGTGCTCAGCCGCTCTAGCTCGGCGGTGGTTGCCGCCTGGGCCAGCAGCACCGGTTCTGAGGCTTGGGCAACGAGTTGAGGCTCGGCCTGTTGAGAATCTTGCGCCATCGCAGGCCGCACCACCCCGCCGCCAATCAACATCAGCGCCAGCAGCAATAGGGGTCGGGGAACATCGGCCAGGGAACGCATGGGCTGCCTCATCAGGACTGTCCTAATGGAATAGGACTAGGATACCTGATACTTCAAAGGGTTAGGGCAGGGGTCAGCAACATTTGGCTGGGGGGGGACCGGCCTTTAGTGGCCTTTCTAACGGCCATAGTTGTAGCCGCTGGGCAAAATCGTCGTGCCGTCGCGGTGGCTTTCGACCAGGTCGGCCCCCGTCGCCCGAAACAGGTTGCACCGGCTAAGGTTGGCCCCGCTGAGACTGGCCCCCTCTAGGTTGGCGGTGCTGAGGTTGGCCCCGCGCAGATCGGCCCCGCTGAGGTTAGCTCCTTCCAGGTTGGCTTCATGCAGGTTGGCCCCGCGCAGATCGGCTCGACCTAGGTCAGCCCCGGTCAGCAGGGCGGCTTGCAGGTCGGCCCCGTAGAGGTTGACGTCGCCCAAATGGGCTTTTACCAGGCTTGCGCCCCCCAGCTTCGCGCCGCTGAGGTTGCTGTAGGGAATGTAGCTCTCGTCTAGGCAGCTACCCTGCAAATCGATCTGACGCAAATCTACCTCGAACAATTCAGCCCCGGTCAAATCAATCGCCGCAAAGCATCGCTGACCGTTTTGATATGCCGCCAGCAGGGCATCTTTTGTAATCCGATCCATCGCTGTTGCTGAAATCAGGCCGCAAACCTGAGTATTTGTGCTCAACTAAACGTCAATTGCTAATGTAATCGTTTACGTTTCGTAACATGAGCACGTTAAGCTTCTCTTCAGGTTTTTGATGCCACGATCAATCGAGAGCCAGTCTGGCCCTTTAATCTTTCCCCCAGGAGGCCTATTCACGCAATCATCAGCACCAGGCCATGCATCCGCTACCCGCAGGCAGGCGCTCGGCCGGAAGAGCTGGCAGGGGAACGCTCCCCATGCTTTTGCTGTAGGCTACACTGATCACACCCGCCCGGCGCGGCCCGCGATGGCCCTTTGGGTTGGCCTTTGATCATCGCACCCTCCCCTCCGGCCATGCCCGACGCTCTGGTTTCCATCGCCCAGCACTACCACAGCCGTACTAAGTACGACCCTGACACCATCAAGTCGAAGGCACAGCCCCTCGACTACAGCCGTCAGCCCACTCCCTTTAAGACTTACCGGGTGGGGACCGAGATTGACCTCAAACCCTATATAGACGAAAGCAACCCGCCGGAGCCAGACAGCGAGCGGGTAGACTGGACGCGGTTATCGCGGCTGCTGATCAATGCCTACGGGCTAACGGCCAAGTTCCCGACTGCCACGGGGCAGACCTTTTATCTGCGATCGGCCCCCTCGGCGGGGGGACTGTATCCGGCGGAGATCTATATTATTTCGCGCGGTACCCGGCTGTTGCCAGCGGGGCTCTACAACTACCAGGCCCGCAGCCACAGCCTCTGGCGCTACTGGGATGATCACGGCTGGCAGAATCTACAGCGGGCCTGCTTTTGGCACCCAGCACTGGAGTCAACGCATTTGGCTCTGGTAGTGACGGGGGTATTTTATCGCTCCGCTTGGCGCTACCAAGACCGAGCCTACCGCCGCATTTGCCTCGATGTGGGCCATCTCTTAGGCAATCTGGAGCTGGCTTGCGCCCTGGTTGACTATCGCCCCCACCTGGTGGCCAGCTTTGCTGACCAGGCCATGGCTGAGCTGCTTTACATCGACGCTACCCAGGAGGGGGCATTGGCGGTGCTGCCCCTGGCCGACCTGCTGATGGTGGAGCAAAACTTGCCCTGTGCCCAGGTGGCCTTTGCCACGTCGCCCCAGACCCAATTCCCATCGGTGCCCGATGGAGAACTGCTGAGTTACTTTCACCAGGCGACCGCCATAGCCCCTACCGCCGATGTGCCCCCGTGGGCGATGCGCCCCACGGGCGACACCCCCCAGCCAGCCGACACCCTCGAAGATAAGTACAACCTGCCCTTTGGGTTGCGGGTGCCCACTACCACCGCCTCGATCGCCTGGGGGTCCCATCTAGAAGAGCTAGAGATAACAGTATTTAAGCGGCGATCGACCCGGCGCTACACCGGCGGCTCGATTTCCCTGGAGGCGCTGAGGCTATTGCTCGACTTTACCTACCAGCCCCACCATTATTGCAACCAGGGGTTTGACCCCGACCCCGACTATTGCGATCGCACCCTGGTGCACACCTTTGTAGTGGCCTGCGGAGTCGAGGGGCTTGACGACGGCTGCTACTACTACGCCCCCCGCAGCGAAGAGCTGCGCCAGGTGCGCTTTAAAAACTTTCGCCGCGAGCTGCACTACCTCTGTCTGGGGCAAGAGCTGGGCCGCGATGCTGCCGCCGTGGTGTTTCACACCGCCGACCTGGCGGGAGCGGTGGCAGCCTATGGCGATCGCGTCTACCGCTACCTGCACCTCGATGCCGGGCACCTGGGCCAGCGGCTAAATCTGGCGGCCGTCCGGCTGGGGCTAGGGGTAAGCGGCATTGGTGGCTTTTTTGACGACCAGGTCAATGAGGTGCTGGGTATTCCGCCCGACGAAGCGGTGATTTATGTGACTACTCTGGGCCAGCCAGGATAGTCGGGGTAGTCTAAACAGTAGATCGTCACCCCCAGGGTTGATTGTTCCTCTACTCTGATGTGGCGTTGTGCTATGGCCCAGCTTCGATCTCGAAACCCAATGACAGAAGGCCCTTTGCACCAAGTGCCGCCGCGTGATCAAGTGAGCTTGCTGCTGCTGGTTGCGGATGGAGCTGATCGCACCCGGTTCAACCCGCCCGCTGCGATCGCCCCGCCTGCCCATACCCTGATCGAGGCCGCTGCGCTCTCCCAAGCCCTGGATTTATGGTTCACGGGCAGGGCAGACTGGGCTGTTTTGGACTTGGCCTGGGCCGAAGGCAGCGGGCTAGCATTTTTGAGCACCCTGAGCGAATGCCAGCAGCGCCCTCTGCCCGTGATCGTGCTGGTTGGACCTGGGCAGGAGCGCGCCGCCCTGGAGGCGATGAAGCTTGGAGCCGCTGACTATCTCTTTGCATCAGACTTCACCTCTGAGGCCCTCTGGGCCAAGCTGGGAAAAGTTGGCCTAGGGGCGCAGCAAGCGATCGCCGATACCCCAGATAAAGCTCTTCAGCACTACCAAAATCTGGTCGAAAACTCCCCCGATATTATTGAGCGGTTTGATCGCAACCTGCGCCATCTCTACGTCAGCCCAGCGCTAGCCAAAATTTTGGGCATTGATGTGGCCGTCTGTTTAGGCAAAACCTGTCGCGAGCTTGGTCTCGACGACGCCATGGTCAACGACTGGGAAGCAGCGGCGGCCGTGGTGCTGGCGACCGGAGAGAAACAGGTGATTGAATTTTCTACCCCAACTTTGGTTGGGCAGCGGTACTTTGAGATGGCGATCGCCCCTGAGTGGTCTGATCAAGGCCAGATCGAGTCGCTGCTGTGTATTTCGCGCGATATCAGCGATCGCGTGGTGGCCCAGCAAACCCAGCAGCGGCTGCTCACCGCCGCCCAGACGGCCCAGCGCGATGCCACGGCGGCGCGAGACAGATTGGCCCGCGTGTTTGACCGCATCAACGACGGCATTATCGCTTTTGACCGCGATTCGCGTTGCGTGTACCTCAACCCCAGCGGTGAGCAAATCCTGAGGCGATCGGCGCTGCAAATCCTCGGTAACCACGTCTGGGACGAATTTCCCGAGGCGGTGGAAACCCCCATTTACGAAGTCTACCACCGCGTCATTGAGCAGCAGCAGCCCGAGTTTTTGGAATACTACTTTCCGCCTTTAGACACCTGGTTTGAGATGCGTCTCTACCCTGACAGCAACGGCACCACGGTCTACTTTACAGACATCAACGATCGCAAAGCCGCCGCCTTCAGCCGCCAAAAAACCGAGCAGCTGCGCCACGAGCTAACGCTGGTAGAACTCATCTTAGAATCAATTTTGGCAGGCTATTGGGATATTGATTTTGTCGCCAACACCGTCTACATGAGCCCTAGCCTCAAGCGGATGTTTGGCTACGCCGACCACGAATTGTCTGACGCCATCAACACCTGGCAAACCCTGATTTTGCCCGAGGATTTGCCCCCCACTCTCAACAGCTTCAATCAACATATTCAGAGCCACGGCGAGGTGCCTTACTACAACGAAGTGCGCTATCGCCACAAAGACGGTTCTATTGTCTGGATGCTCTGTGCTGGCCAAGTGATCGCCTGGGATGACGCCGGTCACCCCCTACAAATGGTGGGCTGCCACGTCGATATCACCCATCTAAAGCAGACCGAAGCGCAGCTGAGAAAAAATCAGGTTCACCTCCAAGAAGCCCAGCGCATCGGCAATCTGGGCAGCTGGGAATTTGAAATGACCACCGATCGCATCACCTGGTCAGAGCAGGTCTATCGCATTTTTGGCCTAGAAGTGGGAACCAAACCACCCAGTTTTGAGGCGTTGCAAAGCTTTTTTTATCCAGACGATCAAACCCGCCACCACCAGACCGTGGTGGCAACCCTGACAACCCACCAGCCCTACGACAACGAATTTCGCATCGTGCGCGCCGATGGCAGCCAGGGCTACATTCACGTCAAGGGCGAGGCCCTGGTTGATGACGCTGGCCAGCTCACCCACCTGACGGGCACCGTGCAAGACATTAGCGATCGCAAGCAGCACAACGCTGATATGCAAAACCTATCGCTGCGCCTCTCCCTTGCCCTTGAATCGGCAGGCATTGGCACCTGGGAGAGGGTCTTAAGTACTGACGAAGTAACCTGGGATCAGTGCCTGGTTGACCTATATGGCTTTGCTCGCCTGGGGCAGCAGACCACCTACCAAGACTGGCGGGCTCAGGTCTATGCCGACGATATTGAGTGGGTTGAAGCAGCTAACCAGGCTCTCATTGACAACAACAGCCCCTATGACGTGGAGTTTCGCGTCTGGCGGGGCGACGGCAGCCTCGGCTGGATTCGCTCTAGCGCCCTGGCCCAGCGAGATGCCTACGGTCGCCCCGTGAGCATCGTCGGCATTAACTATGACATTACCGACCAAAGACAGGCCGCCGTTGAGCTTGAGGACCTCTCAGCCCGGTTAACTCTAGCCCTAGAATCGGGAAGCTTTGGCTGTTGGGACTGGAATGTCGTCACCAATGCCATCAACTGGGATCAGCGCCTAATCGAGCTATATGACTTTGATGAGGGACGCCCTACCACTTACCAAGACTGGCGTAATCGGGTTCACAGCGACGATCTGCAATCTGCAGAAGCGGCCCTCCAGACCGCCCTCGAAACCGGTGCTCCCTATGACGGTGAGTTTCGCATCTGTCGCCGTGACGGCGAATTGCGTTGGATTAAGGCCAGCGCATTGGTCTATCGCACCCCCGAGGGGCAGCCCCTGAGCATGGTAGGCATCAACTACGACATTACTGAGAAGAAGCGGGCAGAGACCCAACTGCAAGAGCTGTCCCTACGGCTGTCCTTGGCCCTAGAGTCGAGCAAATTGGGCAGTTGGGAGCTGAATCTGATGACTGAACAGGTCAACTGGGATCAGCGCATGTATGCCATGTACAGCCTTGCCCCTAGAGAGCCGGGGCTGACCCTTCAAGATTGGCGTCACCGCATTTATGGCGAAGATAGGGATTCGATCGATGCCCACTTTGCCCGTA
This sequence comes from Nodosilinea sp. WJT8-NPBG4, assembly GCA_019359285.1. Classification (GTDB taxonomy): domain Bacteria; phylum Cyanobacteriota; class Cyanobacteriia; order Phormidesmidales; family Phormidesmidaceae; genus Nodosilinea. The sequence goes on along the minus strand of JAHHHQ010000052.1, from coordinate 71,892 downwards.
TCCTTGAGGGCAATTCCCCACCCACCCTTGAGTTTCGCATTGACCGAGGCAACGGCGAACTCCGCTGGATCAGAGCCACTGCCGTAACCCAGCACGACCCCGACGGCAGACCCGTGCGCATGATTGGGACCAACGCCGACATTACCGAGGCCAAGCAAGCTGAGCAGCACCTGCTGCGCACTACCGCTCAGCTCGAAGCCTCAAACCGCGAGCTAGAGGCGTTTGCCTACTCGGTTTCCCACGATTTGCGCGCTCCGCTGCGGGCGATCGACGGGTTTAGCCGCGCCCTGGTCGAAGACTACGGCGAGCAGTTTGGTGACGAAGGGCGAGATTATTTCAACCGCATTCGTCACAATGTCGGCCGCATGGGGCAGCTAATTGACGACCTGCTGCGGCTGTCGCGGGTATCGCGCCAGGCTATGACCTACGTGTCTGTTAACCTCAGCGCCCTGGTAAAGGAGCAGATCGATGAGCTGCAAAGGGTCGATGGCGATCGCACCGTCACCATCACCATCGCCCCCGCGCTCATCGCTGCCGCCGACCCAACGCTGATGCGGGTGGCGATCGCCAACCTGGTGCAAAACGCCTGGAAATTTACGGCCCACCAGCCTGGCGCCCGCATTGAGTTTGGGCTCGAAAAGCAGCGGGGTGAGCCCGTCTACTATCTGCGCGACAACGGCGCCGGGTTTGACATGGCCTATGCCGACAAGCTGTTTGGCGTGTTTCAGCGCCTGCACAACACCGATGAGTTTCCGGGCACCGGCATTGGCCTGGCGACGGTGCAGCGAGCGATTCACCGCCAGGGCGGGCGGGTCTGGGCCGAATCTGCCGTCGAGCAGGGGGCCACCTTCTACTTCACCCTGCCCCAGGTGGTCCTAGGGGCAGAGGTGCAGCCATGACGGCGCTGCGTCCCATTCTGCTGGTAGAAGACAACCCCGACGATGAGCGCCTTACCCTGCGCGCCCTGCGCCGGAGCAACCTGACCAACGCCATCCTGGTCGCCCGCAACGGCGAAGAGGCCCTGCGGCAGGTGTTTGGCTCGACCCCGCTACCCTGCCTGGTGCTGCTTGACCTCAAACTGCCCAAGGTCAATGGGCTAGAAGTGTTGCAGCAAATCCGGGCTAGCGCTCGCACCCGACTGCTGCCGGTCGTCATTCTCACCTCGTCTAGCGAAGACCGGGATATCATTGAAAGCTACAGCCTGGGCGCAAACAGCTACGTCCGCAAGCCTGTAAACATTGACGAGTTTACAGAAGCCGTGCGCCAGCTCGGCCTCTATTGGGCATTGATAAGTGAGCTGCCTCCCACGTTGCCATGACTGTTGCCGAACCCTTACGGGCGCTAATTGTAGAAGATTCCGACGACGATCTGCTGCTGCTCCTGCGAGAGCTGCGGCGGGCGGGGTTCGCCCCCACCTGGGTGCAGGTGCAAACGGCGGCTGACTTTCGCGCGGCGATCGCCTCTGAAGAGTGGGATGTGGTGCTGTCTGACTATCAGCTACCCCAGTTCAACGCCCCCGACGCCCTAGAGCTGCTTCAGCAAAGCTCCTGCGACCTGCCGTTTATTGTCATATCGGGCACCGTGGGGGAAGCCACCGCCGTGACTATAATGCGGGCCGGAGCCCACGACTACGTGATGAAAGACAATCTCTCTCGCCTCGCCGAGGCGGTGCGGCGCGAGGTGCGTGAGGCCCGCAGCCGCCGCGATCGCCGGGCGGCCATGACCGAGCTGGAGCGCACCCGAGAGCTGCTGCACCTGGCCATCGAAGGCTCAGGGATTGGCATTTGGGATTGGCAGGTGCAAACCGGGGAAGTCTGGGCCAGCGATCGCTGTGCGGCACTTATGGGCTATAGCACTGGCGACCTCGGCCCCGCCCGCATTGACACCTGGCAGCGGTTTGTCCACCCCGACGACTGGGGCCGCAAAAAGGTCGCCCTGCAGCGCCACTTTGAGGGCGACACCCCCGCCTACGATTGCGAGTTTCGGCTGCGCCACCGCCAGGGCCACTGGGTATGGGTACTCGATCGGGGCAAAGTCGTCGAATGGGATGATGCCCAACGTCCCCTACGCATGAGCGGCACCTATACCGATATTACCGAGCGGCGGCTAGCCGAGGCCGAGCACCGCCGCGTGGCCGATCAGATGCTGTTTAACAGCCTCCACGACGCCCTCACCCAACTGCCCAACCGCAACTTTTTGATGCAGCGGCTCGAACTGGCCATTCAGCGCTGCCAGCGCGGTGGCCAGCGCCAGTTTGCGGTCCTATTTCTCGATTTAGACCACTTCAAGGTGATTAATGACAGTCTCGGCCACCTGACAGGGGATGAGGTTCTGGTGCTGGTGGCCCAGAAGCTGCGATCGCTGATTCGCACCAGCGACCTGGCCGCTCGCCTCGGGGGCGACGAGTTTGTGCTGCTGCTCGAAGACATCGACACCCTGCACGAGCCCGTGCGCATTGCCGAACGGCTGCTGCAAGAGCTGCAAGTGCCCCTGATGGTAGGCGGGCACAACGTCTTTCTTAATGCCAGCATCGGCATTGTCATGGGTGTGGGCGACTCCCACACCCCCTCCGACTCCCTGCGCGACGCCGATATTGCCATGTATCGGGCTAAGGCTCAAGGGCGAGGACGCTACGTGGTGTTTAACGAGTCGATGCACCTGCAAGCCCTACAGCGGCTCCAGCTTGAGCAGGAACTGCGCGACGCCATTGATCGCGATCAGCTGGTCCTCTACTACCAGCCCATTTTTCACCTCAAAACCAAGGAGATCTCCGGGTTTGAGGCCCTGGTGCGGTGGCAGCACCCCACTCGTGGCTTCATTTCCCCCGACAGTTTTATCCCCATCGCTGAAGAGACCGGGCTGATCGTCCCCCTCGATCGCTGGGTCTTGGGCCAGGCCACCCAGCAGCTGGCGATTTGGCACCAGCGCTACCCCCACCGGGCGGAGCTGACGGTGAGCATCAACTTTTCGGTCAAAGACCTACTGCGCGCCGATCTGCTCAGTGACCTCACCCGCATTCTGGGGCAGACCGGACTTCAGGGCCACCACCTCAACCTCGAAATTACCGAAAGCACCCTGATCGAAGACATTCAAGCCATGGTGACAATTTTGCAGCAGCTCAAACACCACGGCTTCACCGTCACCATCGATGACTTTGGCACCGGCTATTCATCCCTCAGCTACCTGCACCAGCTCCCCGTCGACGCCCTCAAGATCGATCGCTCCTTTGTCATGGCCATGGAGGCCAACCGCCGCAACTCCGACATTGTGGAGACTATTATTACTTTGAGCAATCGCTTGGGGCTGGCCGCGATCGCCGAAGGGGTCGAAACCGAGGCCCAGCTCTGCCACCTGCAACATCTGAGCTGCGAGCTAGGCCAGGGCTACTGGTTTGCCAAACCCCTGCCTGCTAAAGAGGCCGAAGCCCTGCTACTGCCAACCCCCGCTAGCACTGCGGCCCCGCACTAGCCTGAGCCTACCCTAAGCCTTACTCCGGAAAGAAAAAGTCCGTGGGCTCTTCGTCCTCTTCGGCGGCAATATAGCTGCGGTAGTACTCCTCAAGCTCTGCCGCCCCAATGGAGCGTTCGGAGGGGTTCTCAAAAAATGTTTTCACCTTCAAGTAGCGCCGCAGCCCCTCGGCCCCGGCATCGTGCTGGGTAGCCGCCTTAAAGTCGTCGGGGAAGGTGTCGCTAATCTGTAGCCACGCCTCTTCTAAAACATCCTCTACGTCTTCGTTGGGGGCGCTCTCAATTAATGCCTCTAGCCCATCGAGAATGTCAATTAGCTTGAGAATTTCTGGAATTTTCTCCGAATCAGACATTGAGCCGTGCATGGATAGCGCTAAACAACCGCGAATGCTTAGGAAAATCTTAGTGGAGTATGGGCCCAATTGATCGGTCCTGGGCGGGAGAATCTACTTGCCAGCAGACAGATTCTCCCGCCCTAAGGTACTACCGTCGCCAGGAACTTCCCTTAAGGCATAGTCATGCCGCCTTGGGGCTCTAGGACGGCGCGCCATTCGCGTAGGCGCAGCTGGGCTTGGGCATAGGCTTCGGTTTGGGCGGGCACGGCCTCGGCTAGAGTGATCGCCCGACGGGGGTTGGTCACGGCTTCGGTTTCAGCTAGGCGCAAAATGTCCCAGCTCCAGCGGGTGAGGGCCTGGGTAGCTTCGGCCCGCTGGGGGCTGCTCTCGGGCACCTGCTGCGCCAGCCGTATCGCATCCACCAGAGCACCCACGGTACCCGACTGAGCCACCTGGTAGGCCTGCTGCAACAGCTGCTGCCCCTGGAGCTGACCTCGCCAGGTTTGAATGTTGGCCTGAGCATCGCTGTGCAGGGCGCGGCCTGAGCCAATGCGCGAGGCTACCGCCACGGCTTCAGCTAGTCGGCCCTGGGCGGCGAGCTGGCGGGCCTGGGCCAGCAGAGGACCGTCTTCGGCCCGCTGGAGGTCGGCTCGCCATTGGCTAATCTCTTTTTGGGCTTCGTCGTAGAGGGCACGGCCAGAGCCGATCTGGCGGGCGGTGGCGATCGCTCCAGCCAGATCTCCCACCTGAGCCTGCTGCTGCGCCTGGCTGAGAATGGGGCGGTCTTCGGTGGTTTCGATCTGACTCCGCCAGCGGCTAATTTGATCCTCGGCGTCATCCCAGGCGGGGTTGGCGCGGGACACTTTTTCGGCCTCAATGACGGCAGCCTGCAGGTCGGTAACGGTACCGGGCAGCGCCACCTGCCGGGCCCACTCCAGCTGCGATCGCCCCTCCACTTCTTCCTGCCAGCGGCGCATCAGGCCCTGGGCCTTGTTGTAGAGGGGGCGATCGGCCCCAATGCTCTGGAGGCGCACAATCGCTCCCTCTAGCCCGCTAATGCCGCCCTGCCACGACAGCTGGCTGGCGTCGATCAGGGTGCGCATGTCGGCAATCTCGGCCCCCATACTCAGCTCCGCCGGAATGGCCTCTAGCATTTGCCCTGCTGCCTCGGCGTCGCGCCGCTCTAGGGCGGATTCAGCCATATCCAGCAGGTCGCGGCCAAACTGGCGAATCACCGTCTGTGCTTCAGCGTAGACTGGGCTCTTGCTGTCGATGCCCTGGGCGATCGCCAGAGCCTCCTGCATGGCTTTGACCGTGCGCTGCCGGGCCAGCTCTTTGGCCTTGCCTAGCTTGTTGAGATCCTCCCGGGCGGCGGTAATTTTAGCGGTCAGCTCGTCGTACTTGGTGGTTTGCCAGTAGGTGTTGTCCACGTCCAGCAGCTGAATGGCCTTGGCGAAGGCATCTTGAAAAGCCAGCGCCTTGAGGTCAGCCTCAGCCGCCTGGTAGATGGTTTCGGCGTCTTTCCAGATTTGGTTCCAGTCGCTGACCTGCTGGCTGACGAGCTGGGCGGCAGCGGTGTGGTTGGGAATGCGCTGGGCGATCGCGATCGCCTCTGCCAAATCGCCTGACTGAAACGTGGTCTCGGCCAGCGCCAGAATTTTCTCAGACCAGTCTTCAATGCGCAGGTCGATCTCGCCTCCCAGGGGGTGATCGGCGGGCAAAGACTCTAGCAGGGCGATCGCCTCTAAATAGCCCTCCACCGTGGCCTGCTCGGCATAGGCCTCGGCGCACTGCAATCGAGTCGTTGCCGAGGCCGTCGGCCAAAAAATCGCCCGGCAGTTGGGCAGGTTAGGAATCCGAAACAGGCTGATTGCCGACATTGCCCCCACCCCAGACACCAGCACCAGCACACCCACCGACCAGACTGGCCAGGTTTTCGCCAGCCGCTGCACTAGGGTGCGACGCGGCCGCGGCTGCACAGGAGCAACGGCAGCACCGTTATCGGCCCGCCGTCGCAGTTCAGCCAGGGGATCGTAGCGAGGCGGCCCTGGATCGCGAACGGGGAGGCCCGGGGGCAGCGGCACAGGTCGAGAAGACCCATGGGTTGGCCCTGGATAAATCGGTCGCTCAGAGGTGTCTTGGTCCGAAGCCATGCCCGCTTCCTGAGAGTGGCTCACTGCTATCTAAGGGGAAGATAAACCCGCCCAGCTAGAGGCGCAGTGAAAGTCAGCCCTAGTATAGCCATGTCTTGAATAAACGCAATGCCTAGCCGCCCACCTGGTCTTTGTACTCGTCGGCGGTCAGGGCGTCATCGAGATCGTCGAGGTCGGTAGCTCTAACTTTAACCAACCAGCCGTCGCCATAGGGGTCATCGCCAATCTGCTCAGGCGCTTCAATCAGCGCTTCGTTGCGCTCTAGCACCTCACCAGAAACCGGCGATTTTAATTCTTCCACCGCCTTGACCGACTCCACCGTGCCAAACTTTTCGCCCTTTTCCAGGCTGTCGCCGATCTCAGGCAGTTCTAAGAAGACAATGTCCCCCATCTGGTCGATCGCGAAGGCGGTGATCCCCACGGCGACAATGCCCTCGTCGTCATCGGTGCGGGCATATTCGTGGCTGTCGAGATATTTCAGGGTTTCGGGATATTCAAATGCCATGACGTAACCTCATATCGCCCCAGGAAGAGTAGTTTGTAGCGCAGCTACCGTGCAGAGTTGATAGAATCCAGTGTCAGTGTGCCATGAGACGGCGGTTTTGGCGCAGGGAAAGCAGAGATGAGGGAGATGGAGAAGATAGGGGAGATGGAGGAGCTATTTGACTTCTTCACCTTCCTCATCCCCTCATCTTCCTCACCTCCTCCATTGCCTTACTTCGCCCGGTAGAAAGGCCGCTTCACCACCGTCGCCCCCTGGGGTTCACCGCGCACCTCGACCTCAAGGGCCTGTCCTACCTTGGCCAGGGGAGCGGCGACGTAGGCGAGAGCAATGGGAGTATTCAGCGTTGGGGCCAGAGTGCCGCTGGTGACGGTGCCGACGCGATCGCCCTGGTAGAGCACCGGGTAATCGTGGCGGGCGATGTGGCGACCCGCCATGGCCAGGCCCACCAGACGACGGCTGACGCCCTCGGTTCGCTGATGTTCGAGCACCGATCGCCCAATAAAATCTCCCTTTTCGTCCAGGTGCACCAGCCAGCCCAGGCCCGCCTCCAGCGGACTGGTGGTGTCGTCGATGTCTTGGCCGTAGAGGGCCATGGCGGCCTCTAGGCGCAGGGTATCGCGCGCTCCAAGACCACAGGGGGCGGCGCCGGCCTCGGTCAGGGTCTGCCACAGGGCTAGGGCGGTGTTGGGGTCAGTCATGATTTCAAAGCCGTCTTCGCCGGTATAGCCGGTGCGGGCGACCCAGGCCAGCTGCCCTAGCAGGGTTGTGTCTCGGTGGGCAAAGCGGCCCAGAGCGTTCAACTCAAGGCTCGTATGGGGCTGGAGCAGGGCGGCGGCGGCAGGCCCCTGGATGGAGATTAGGGCGCGATCGCGCGATTCATCCACTAGCTCTATCCCCGTACCCGCCAGATACTCCAGCAGCCAGGTTTTATCCTTGTCGGTGGTCGCAGCATTGACAATCAGCGACACAGTCTCCCAACCCGTCCCTGAGCTAGCGGGCAGTGACTTGAGGTAGACGATCAGATCGTCGACAATGCCGCCTTCGGGGTTGAGCAGCACGGTGTACTGGGCCTGGCCCTGAGTGAGTCGCCCTAGGTTAGAGGGCACTAAGGTTTGTAGGGCAGCAATTACGCCTGACCCCCGCAGCTCAAACTTGCCCATGTGAGAGATGTCGAATAGCCCAGCCCGCTGCCGTACCGCCTGGTGCTCTTGCTTGATGCCGCTAAACTGCACGGGCATCGACCAGCCAGCAAACTCAGTCATGCGCGCCTTTTGATCGACGCAGGCAGAATAGAGAGGCGTTTGCAATAGTGTCATGGAGGGAATTCTAGGGCCATTCAGAGTGTACTGAGAAAACCTCTGTCTGATTAAGGCTTTATACCCTTGCCGCCCCAGCTTCTTTTGGTAAAGGTTAAAGGTCTGTGATGACATGATGTTGCCCTACCGTTGTGCGCAGTAGTGCCATGACATGAGCGGCAGGCCCAACTACCCACCGCAGGTATATCGCCTGCCCCCTTAAGTGTGTTTCCCATGATTGCTCTTATGCCCCACGGGTCCTGTTTCCTATGGGATCCTCCGCTGACATCCTTGCACGTGGTTAGTGACTTAGCAGTAGCAGTAGCCTATTTTTCGATTCCGCTGCTGTTGCTACTCAACCGGCAACATATCGACCCCCAGATTCGGCCGGTGCTGCTGCTGTTTGCGGCCTTCATTTTTAGCTGTGGCATTGGCCACTGCCTGCGCGTGTGGAACATCTGGCACACCAACTACTGGCTCGAAGGCGCTTGGACCTGGATCACCGCTATGGTCAGTCTCTACACCGCCTGGGAGCTCAAGGCCCTGGTGCCGCAGCTGCTCAACACCCACAAGGACCTGGTCACCATTCGGGCGCTAGTAGAGCAAGATCCCCTCACCGGCATCGCCAACCGTCGGGGGCTAGAGGCCGCTCTAACGACCCTAGTCTATCAACCCGGTGCAATGAGACACACCCTCATGCTGCTCGACCTAGACGGGTTCAAAGACATTAACGACACCTACGGCCACAGCGTGGGCGACCAGCTGCTTCAGGCCGTTGGGCAGGTGCTCAGTCGCCAGATTCGCACTACTGACCTAGCTGCCCGCATCGGCGGTGACGAGTTTGCCTTGCTTATGGTGGGTTGCCTGCCTGAAGAAGCCTTGGATAAGGCCGAGGTCATTCGCCAGGAGATTTTGCAGATCACCATGCCCCAGCTCCAGCCTCCCAGCCGTTGCCCACTGGTCTCGGTCAGCATTGGCATCAGCGGCTTTACCTCTGACCAGGGCCTTACCCAGAGCTATCAACTGGCCGACGCGGCCCTCTACACCGCTAAGTACAACGGTAAAAACCAGATCAAGGTAGCCTCCCCCGTGGCTGTATAGCTTTGCCCTAATTTCTGATAAACCCGCCTAGGTCGGGCCGGTAGCGAGCCACAAACCCACCCTGGGCGTCGTACACCGCCACCTGACGGTCAACCTGGTGGCTGGCGGTAATAATTTGCTCAATCAGCTTCTGGGAGTTGGGGTTGAGTTGGTTGGTGAAGGCAAAGGTGCCGTCCGCCGCTGGTGGGGTAATGGCCTGGCGCAGGGGCTCGGCGTACTGGCTGGAGAGCACCACGCGAATTTGGCTAGCGTCTTCACGCACCGTGCAGGGAGTGGCCGAAAACTCGCAGAGCTGGGCCAGGTTAGTGGTCAGCGTTTGCAGTGCCACGGCGGTGCGGAGGCGATTTTGGGCATTGGCCAAGGCCGGCTGGTAGGTCTCTAGCAGCACCCCGCCCTCCGCCGCCAAGATGGTGTCAGCGGGAATTTGCCGAGCGCTGCCCACCGCCTGACGCCACTGGGTCACCGCTAGAGTCCACTGGCCCTTAGCCTCGGCAGCGGCGGCGCTGCGGGCGGCCTGCACCGCCTGGTGATAGTTTTGGGCGCCGGCCTCCTCCAGGGTAGAGCGGCTGCTGGCGCGGTTGAGCTGCCCCTGGTAATCCCTAATCTGAGCCTGGGCTTCGTCATAGACCACGGTGCCCTGAGGAATCAGCGACAGTCCGTTGATGGCAGCCTGCCACTCCTTGGCGGCCAGTTGCCAACCCGCCAGGGAGTTGGCGGTTTCCATGCGCTGACGAGCCAGCTCGCCAGTTTGAATGGCGGTGTTAAAGTTGGCCTCAGCCTCCTCTTCGGCAACGATGCGGCGACCAATGGCACTGTAATTAGCCCGATACTCGCGCAGCTTTTGTTGGCTGTAGTCAAAGGCCGGACTGTCGACAGAAACGGTGCTGAGCCGGTCGATCGCCTGCTGCCAGAGCAGGTGCACCTTAACCCACCGCTCTACGGGGTGAGGTGGCGACTGACTCAGGTTAGCCGCCTCGTTGGCCAGCGCCTGGGCGCGAACAATGGCGTTGAGGAAGACAATGTTGCCCTCGTAGCGCGTTAGGTCGCCCTGGGCTGTGTCGTAGTAGGCCGACCAGGTGGGAATGGGGGCCAGCATGTCGATCGCCGTTTGGAGGTCGGCCTGGGCCGTAGCCAGGTCGTCGCCGGTCGGGTTGCCGACCAGAGTGGATTGTGCCAGATCGTAGTATTCGGTGGCCTGAGCGAGGCGATCGCAGCTCCCGACCACACAGGGCCGCGATAGGGCGTAGCCAAAGGCCCCACTGCCCACCAAAATTAGCCCCGCCAGACCATAGCTCCAGTAGTACCGCAGCGATCGCAGCCCGTGGCGAGCCCAACTCTGGCTGCGCTGTCCCCACCCTGGCCCTGCGGGGGACTGCACCGCCGCATCGGGCAGCGCTAGGGCCACATCACTAAACCCAAGTCCAGGGGAATCCGTTCTGGTGTTGGCCTCGGTAGCACTGACGTTGGGGTCAACGGCTCCAACGTCAGCCAGCTCAAAGGCCCCCAGATCGTCGGGGCGGCCACCGGCGGCAGCATCTTCAATATCAACCGCAGTATCGATCGCAGGGGGTACAGCGGTCGCCGGAAAAATCACCTGCACCGCATCCTTAGGGTGCCAGGTGAACGTGTGCATCGCATAGGGCTGAGCGACCGCCTTGAGCTTGAGGTAAACCCGCACCGCCAGGGCATCGACCGCCGCCCAGTCGGCATCTGGCAGCCCCACCGTTGGCACCAGCTCCCGAAACGCCGACTCCAGATCCTTCAGTAAAACCGTGGGCGCACCCGCCTCCGGGGCCTTGTGCTCCGCCAGCAGCAGCAGCCGCCCCGCCCGCTCTGAGCAGTCGAGGGTCAACCCAGGGTAGAGTTTCGTCTCTTTGAGGTAGGTGGCAAAGGCCCGCTGCAGCGGTTCAAAGCCCGTGTGGATGGAGCGTGATAGTGAGGTCATAGCGTACCGATGGATATTGCCCCAAGCCGTAGTGCTCCAAAGCGTGAACGCCCCAACCGAACAGCCCAGGCGAAGAATCCCAAGCTGTCTAAAGTGCTCCCAAGCCTAGGCTCAACCCTGAGTTGTACTCCGGCAGCGGATCCCAACACCCAGCTTGGGTTCTAGCCCAAGGACTAGCCCGAGTGGGGCAGGGACTTCCTTAGTGAGTATGCTAGTGCAAGGTTGATATTCTGAGACAAGATATCTGGGGTGATAGATTGCGGTGCTGATTCTAATTGTGGAAGACGAAGCCGAAATTGCCCGCCTGATTCGGCTTTACCTCGAAAAAGAGGGTTTTACCTGTGAAGTCTGCGACGACGGCGAAACCGCCCTGCGCTACCAGCAGACTCTCCAGCCCGATCTGATGATTCTCGACGTCATGCTGCCCAAGCTCGACGGTCTGGAGGTGTGCGCTCGGGTGCGCCAGGGGCCAGGGGCCAAAGACCCCTACATTCTCATGCTCACCGCCCGGGGCGAAGAAATTGACCGCATCATTGGTTTGTCTACTGGGGCTGACGACTATCTGGTCAAGCCCTTTAGCCCCAGGGAACTGGTGGCCCGGGTGCGAGCCCTGCTGCGCCGCAGCCTGCGCCACAGCCAGGAGGCCCCCGCTCAGACCTACCGCACAGCTCACTTTAGCCTCGACCTCGACCAGCGCACCGCCCACCGCCAGCTTGACTCTGGCGACTTAGAACTTCTCGATCTCACCCCTCTGGAATTTGACCTACTAGCCACCTTCATGAGCTACCCCGGCCGGGTCTGGAGCCGCCACCACCTAATCGAAAAACTCTGGGGCGAAGACTTCTTCGGCGACGAGCGCGTCGTCGATACCCACATTGCCCGCCTGCGCAAAAAAGTTGAACCCGACTCATCGCAACCCGCCTTTGTCAAAACCGTGACCGGCGTGGGCTATCGGTTTGAGGATGAGGCGGGGTAGGGCTGTAAAGGGGGTGAGGTACAGGGTTTACGGTTCAAGGCGACGCCGTAAACCCTGTACCTTGAACCTTGAACCCTACTCCACTCCCCCATGTCCTTCTGGCAGCTAGACCAAATCCGCATTGTCCTGGTCGAACCAGCGGGGCCTCTAAACGTGGGTGCTACGGCGCGGGTAATGAAGAATATGGGTCTGCGCCACCTGGTGTTGGTCAATCCCCAGTGCGACCCGGCTGCGGAGGAGGCCCAGCGGATGGCGGTGCACGGCGGCGATGTGCTGGCGGCAGCAACTACAGTGTTGAGCCTACCCGAGGCGATCGCAGGGTGTGAGCGGGCGATCGCCACCACCGGTCGTCTGCACCGTCAAGACCAGCCCCTAGAGCTGCCGGAGACCGCCCTGCCCTGGCTGCTGCCCCCTGCGCCAGCCAAGAGCTTTGCCGCCGCCCTGATTTTTGGCCCCGAAGATCGGGGGCTGAGCAACGACGAGCTGATCTATGCCCAGCGCTGGGTGCGCATTCCAGCTAGCGACAGCTATCCATCGTTGAATCTGGCCCAGGCAGTGGCGGTCTGTGCCTATTTGCTCCATCGGGTGGCGATGGCTGAGGCATTAGGGGCAGCGTTTCCAGCTGTGGGGGTGGCGGCGGCAGCGGGGCATTTGGCCCCTCTGGAGCAGATAGAGGGCTTTTATCAAGATTTGGAAATCGTTTTGCTGAAAATCGGTTATCTTTACCCCCATACCGCCGCAAGCCGCATGGCTAAACTGCGGCGATTGCTGCATCGAGCCGGTCCCGATCGCCAAGAATTGGCTATGCTTAGGGGCGTTTTGCGGCAGATCAATTGGGCGGCCAGCCAGGCTCCCAAAAACGACTAACCCTCGATCGCAGCGACAGACGGGTGAACGGGCACACAGGGCGAAAGGCACAGGGCGAAAGACAATGGCACAGTACGACGATCCTCGCAATCCATTTTCGGCAGGCCGTCCTGAGGCGGGCTCGCCCTGGGGAGAGTCCAACCCAGGGCCTAGCCCTGGTCGCGACGGGCTTCAGCTGCCGGGCGAAGCCGACTCCGGCGGCTGGGGCAACGACGGGCAGCAGCGCCCGTCGTCCGAGGCCCGCCGCCGCAACCAGTGGCGGCAGCACCAGCAGCTTGCCCCCGACTTTGGCCCGGCCCCGGTGGAGCCCGAGATCGAGCCAGTCATTCGCCCCACCGCCCGCAATGCCTCGCTGCCAACCTTTCGCCGGGGTCCAGCCCAGCCCCAGCCCAGCAGACCCAGGCCCGCTGCCTCCAAGGGGCGGATCTTTGAACCTCGCCCGGCTCGCGTGATTCAGGCGGCTCCGCCGAGCCCGGTTCGCCCTGGTGCTCCGCCGCTACAAATGCACCCCCACAGCACTCACCCCAGCACCTTGAATCCCAACGGTGCGATCGCTCCAGCGGGAGGGCAAACCGCCGCTAGAGCCCTGCCCCCCAACGTCACCCCCCTGCGTCCCCAGTCTCGGCGAGCGGCGGCCCCCACTGCCCCCTATGCCCAGCGAGCTGGCCTATCAGCTCCCGGTGCGCTGGAAGAGGCTGCCAACCTCGGCGGCGCAGGCGACAGTTCGCTGCCACCCCGGCGATCGCGCGCGGCGACGGCCCGGCGACGGCTGGCCAATCCGCCCCTGCCCCTGCTCTATCTGATTCGGCTAATTATTTTGGGGGTCGGGGTAGCAGCGATCGCCGGCACCCTGCTATCGGTGCTCAGTCCCAGCAACGTGGCCGCCCCTGGGGAAGCCACCACCCCTGCCGCTCAGGCTAAGCCCGGTCGCGCCGCTGGTGGTTCTCTGGTGCAGGGTACTGCCACCACCGTGACCGACCTGCGCCTGACCGGCGAAATTTCTCATCTCAAAGGCGAGCTTGAGCAGTTAGCCACCCTGACTCCGGGGCTCACTCCGGTCAGCTTTGCCGTTGACCTCGATTCTGGCCAGTATGTTGACCTGGGCGGAGCGGAACCCGTCGCCTCGGCTAGCACCATTAAGGTGCCAATTTTGGTGGCTTTTTTGCAGCAGGTCGATGCGGGCACCCTAGCCCTCAACCAATCTATGGCCCTGCAAGAGGAGTACATGGCGAACGGTTCAGGCACCCTGCGCGGCGAAGCGGTGGGCACTGAATACACCGCCCTAGATATCGCCACCCGCATGATTGTGACCAGTGACAATACCGCCACCAACATGATGATTGCCTCCTTGGGAGGCATTGAGGCGCTCAACCAAACCTTTACCGCTTGGGGGCTGGAGCACACCGTGCTGCGCAACGCTCTGCCTGACCTAGACGGCACCAACACCACCAGCGCCAAAGATCTAACCCTGCTGATGGCCCTCATTGACCAGGGAGGCCTGCTGACGCCGCGATCGCGCGATCGCCTGTTCAGTATTATGCAGCGTACTGAGAATGAAAGCCTGATTCCCTCCGGCATTCGCGATGGCTCACTGCTGGCTAACAAAACCGGCGATATCGAGGCCATGCTGGGCGATGTGGCCCTAGTCGATGTGCCCAACGGCAAACGCTACGCCCTAGCCGTATTGGTGCAGCGCCCCTCCAACGATGGCCGCGCCAGCGAGCTCATCCGCCGCATGACCGAAACCATCCACGCCGAAATGGCCCAGCCTGTGGCCCCCGTTGGCGGCAGCGGCGCCACCCCCGCCCCGCTTAGCCCCCCAGGAGAATTTGAGACTGAACCTCTACCAGAGGAATTTGAGACTCAAACCCCCCAGGAATATGAGGACCCCTATGCCCCAGCTCCGGTGGATTTAGCCCCACCCGATCGGGCACCGGCGCGGGATGAAATTCCGCCAGGGTAACATAAACCCTTCTGCTCACCTGCCGTAGGCAAATTAAGGTTGTCGGGCTTAATGCCGACAGTCTAGGATCGGTTAGCCCCGGGAAGGTAGACCGACCTCCTCGATTAAGCTGCAAACTTTGACAGCGGATGGATTGTCTAATGGGCGGGCCATCCAGCTGGTACGGTAGGCGTCTAGCCTGGTTTTTAAGGTTGCAGCCTGCTGAATTTCCTGCTCTAATGTGGCAATTTTTTGGTCAAGTAACGCTTTTACTAAGGTGCAGACTGGCTCTCCCTGGTTGCGAACATCTATCACCTGCTGAATTTCGGCCAGGGAGAACTGTAGTGACTGCGCCTGCTTGATAAACTGCAAGCGGCTGATCGTCGTAATAGCGATAGCCATTCTCTGCCTTACTCACCGGCTCAAGTAGATGCAGCGATTCGTAATAGCGAATAGTGGCCACAGTTATATTGGCTTGTTTAGCCAGCTCGCCTATCTTAAGTAAATTCTTCATTGCCTAGGTGACCCGTCCGCTAGCGAGGCGGTGTGTAGCAATCGTGCTTGACTAGGGTAAATGAGTGACCGCGATCGCTAGCGCTAGCTTAAGCCAATTTTTGAGGGTTGACTCTCAAGCCGACCTCAGAGTTTAAGCTACCCATAGCTTCATTCAGAGGCTTTTCATTTTCAATTCCTACCGATGAGGCAACCGTCATGCAGCAGCTTACTCAACTCAAAAAGCTCTCTCTAGCAGCTATTTCTGCCCTAGCCCTGACTGCCGCTGTAGGTGGCATTGCTGCTGCCGCTCCCTGCTTGGTACCCACCTTCGACTGCCCGTTTTTCAACTGCGACTAGGTTGGTAGTGGCCCAACGCCAAATCTAGATTATCGAGATGGCCTGAGACCCCCACGGTTTCAGGCTGGCAGCAGCCGATAAGCGCGGGCGATCGCAAAACCTGCCTCAATACAAGAACCGCTCGTGGCGAATCACATCTTCGCCTTCGATCTGGTCATAGCTACCGCCGTTCACCTGGTAAACCGCTAGGGCCTGATCGCTAACGTGGTATTGCTGGTTGCCGTCGATGGCAATGTAGGTACCCTGGCTGTTGCGCACGTCGGCGGTGGTGAGGGTTTTGTTGTTGGTTTTGTTGGTGCCGATGTAGCTAAGCCCTTGGGGGGTTTGGCACAGGTGAATGTTAAAGGACTTGGTTTCAAAAAACGCCTCCGGTCGGTTGTCTCCGCAGGGGCCAGTGGTGATTTCTTCGGAGGTGGGAGACGGCGCAGCGACCTGGGCACTGGTGTCGATAAAGTCGCCCCGTACCCAGCCCTCAGCCTCGGATTGAGCAAACTTGACGTAGTACCAGCTCAGGCCCCCTTCGCCCTCGGCCAGGCGCAGCAGCGTCACCACGTCGCCGCCGAGGCCATAGCCCCGCGAGTCAGATTGGGTAGTGGGCTGCGATCGCAGATTGACCTGCGACCCCTCCCCCTGGGTGACCAGCTGAGCTGTGCGAATGGGGTCAATAGGCGTCGAGCGATAGCCACCATCCTCCGCTAGCTCCGACGCGGCCTCGGTTGCAGCCGTGGGCGTGCTCTCGGCCCCAACCGAAGCTGCGTCGGAGACTTCAGCACTCCGGTTGCAGCCACCCAGCAGAGCCAACAGCAGCAGTCCCAGCCCCAGTTTGGCGTTTCCCGAACCCAACCCCATGCGTGACCTCTCGACCAAATGTCGCCGCTAATGGTAGCGCAATCAGGGGAAGTGGGGAGAAGGGGAAGAGGTTTGAGTTTTAAGTGCTTAGTTTTGAATTTTGAATTCAAAACTGCCTCCTAAGCGTCCCACTTCACCTTGAAGAGGCGAAACAGCTCGTAATCTTTGGTGGAAACGACCCGTGCGCCCTCGGCTTTGACTAGGGCGGGCCAGCGATCGAGGGCTTCTAAATGCACCTCGGCCCCTAAGTAGGTTTCGAGAATGGCCCAGGGTTCGGCCAGCTCGGCTTCGGGGTTAATGGCGTCGAACAAAAACCAGCCGCCGGGCTTGAGGACCTTCTTTACCTGTTGCAGCACTGTGGCCCAGTAGTCGGCTGGGTAATAGCAGCTGACGCCCGTGGCGATCGCCATATCAAAGGTGTGAGGCTCATACTCCAAGCGGTGGGCTGGGCCTTGGGTGACGCCCTTAAACAGCTTCGAGTTGAGCTGGGGACCGCGAGCGGTCAGCGCAGCGCAGGCCACGGAGCTAATCTCGTGACCCTGAAACAGGGCATCCCACTCGCGCCAGGGGTAAATCAAAAAGCTGATGCCGCAGCCGATATCCAGGCAGCGATCGCGCTTGCGGGGCTTCACCGACTCCCAAAAGGGCGTCGAAATGCGCGGCGTCAGCGTACCGGCAATCCAGTCTTGGAATACCGGCATTTCTTCTACCTCGGGGGGCAGGTCAAAGGCTTTACCGGCAAACTCCTGGTCATAGCGCTGGGAAACAGCCTGTACCTGGGCGCCCCAGGGGGAGGGGTCGGCGGCGGGCAGGCGGCTCATCCTTTCAACGCCCGGCTAAAGTTTTGGCGGTACGACTTATTGAGGGCCAAAAACAGCGGCCACAGCAGGGTGAACTTAACCTTGCCGTCGGTAAAGTTGGTGCGGTTGAACCCCGTCCAAAACTTAAAGGCGCCGCCGCCATAAATACCGATCAACAAAAGCGCGATCAATGTACCCATAGTCACTGCTCCTTTCTACCCGGTTCACCTATGCTTCTACAATACCAACGTTGCTTCCGGTTGCCCGCCATTGCCTTAATTTTCCAAACGTTTGCTCCCCATGGCGCGGCGGTAGAGAACGGTTGTGGCAGGGCAAAACAGATTTGACCCGGATAGAACATAAATCTATATACATTTACTTCAGTCTATCCTTAGGTGGATTAATGCTGGAGTAATGTTATAGACATCCCTGTCGATGGTTGTGTTCGGTATTTGGTTGAGAGCCCTGGTTAGAACTGGGGCAACCCCATCAGGAATGTTTACGCAGCAAGGAGACTCTATGCGCGCAGTGCTAATGGCCGGTGGTTCAGGAACCCGTTTGCGGCCTCTAACCTGTGACTTGCCCAAACCCATGGTGCCGATTCTCAACCGCCCGATCGCCGAACACATCGTCAATCTGCTCAAGCGCCACGGCATCGATGAGGTGATCGCCACCCTCTTTTACCTGCCCGATGTAATGCGCAATTACTTTAGCGACGGCCGCGATTTTGGCGTGCAGATGACCTACGCCGTCGAAGAAGATCAGCCCCTGGGTACGGCGGGCTGCGTCAAGAATATTGCCGACCTGCTCACCGAGACGTTTGTGGTGATTAGCGGCGACAGCGTTACCGACTTTGATCTCACTGCGGCGATCGCGTTTCACCGGCAAAAGGGCGCTAAGGCCACCCTGGTGCTGACTCGGGTGCCCAACCCCGTCGAATTTGGCGTGGTGATCACCGACGAAGAAGGGCGCATCAAGCGGTTCCTAGAAAAGCCCTCCGCCAGCGAAATTTTTTCTGACACGGTCAATACCGGCACCTACATTCTCGAACCCGAGGTGCTCGACTACCTGCCCGACAACGAAGAGTCTGACTTCTCTAAGGATCTGTTTCCCCTGCTGTTGGAGAAGGGGGAACCCATGTACGGCTACGTGGCCAGCGGCTACTGGTGTGATGTCGGCCACCTAGAGGCCTATCGTGAGGCCCAGTACGATGCCTTACACCGCAAAGTGGTGGTCAATTATGCATACCCTGAGACATCTCCTGGCGTGTGGATCGGTGACAATACCCAGATAGATCCAACGGTTCAGATTCAGCCGCCGGTGATGATTGGCAACAACTGCCGCATCGGTGCCCGCACGGTGCTCGAACCGGGCACCGTGATTGGTGACAACATCACCATTGGCTGCGATGCCGACCTCAAGCGACCGATCGTCTGGAATGGCGCGATCGTGGGCGATGAGGTGCACCTGCGAGCCTGCACCATTGCCCGGGGAGCGCGGGTTGACCGCCGCTCCCACGTGCTGGAGGGAGCGGTGATCGGGCCGTTGTCTTCGGTGGGCGAAGAGGCGCAAATCAGCCCCGGCGTGAGAGTCTGGCCGAGCAAGCAAATCGAGTCGGGTGCAACATTGAACATCAACCTAATCTGGGGCAACACGGCGCAGCGCAATCTGTTTGGCCAGCGGGGGGTGGCTGGGCTGGCGAATATCGACATTACCCCCGAGTTTGCGGTCAAGCTGGGGGCGGCCTACGGGTCGACCCTCAAGCCCGGTTCTCAAGTCACGGTGTCGCGCGATCAGCGCATGGTGTCGCGTATGGTGTCGCGATCGCTGATCGCGGGTCTGATGTCCGTCGGCATCAACATCCAAAACCTGGAGGCGACGGCCATTCCGGTGGCCCGCAGCATGCTGGCGGCGATGGGCGTCGCCGGGGGAATTCACGTGCGGCTGCACCCCGATCGCCCCGACTACGTGCTGATTGAATTCTTTGACGAGAAAGGCATCGATATTCCCAAGAGCAAAGAGAAGAAAATCGAGGGCGCCTACTTTAAGGAAGATCTGCGGCGATCGCCCATTCACGAAATCGGCACCGTCACCAACCCCACCGATGTGGTCTCCACCTACACCACCGCCTTTGAGAAGCACCTCAACGTCGAGGCCGTGACCAACAGCCAGGCCAAGGTGGTGATCGACTACCTCTACGCCGTGGCCGGGGCCGTGCTGCCGCAGATTCTCGGCAAGTTTGACTGCGACGCGGTGGTGCTCAACGCCAGCCTGCGCCAGGTGGCCCTCTCTAACGATGAGCGCGAGGTGATGCTCAGCCAGCTCGGTCAGGTGGTGCAGGCGCTGCGGGCCACCTTTGGAGCCCAGGTGTCGGCCAACGGCGAACAGCTGATTCTCGTCGATGAGGTGGGTACCCGCATTCGCGGCGAAGTGCTGACCTCGCTGATGGCCCACATGATGCTGACCACCAACCCTCGCGGCACCATTGTGGTGCCGGTGCACACGTCGGGGGCGATCGAGCATATCGCTCGCCGCCACGACGGTCGAGTGATTCGCACTAAGGCCAACCCTACCGCCCTAATGGAAGCCTGCCAGAGCAACCCCAACGTGGTGCTAGGCGGCAGCGGCGAAATGGGCTTTATCTTTCCCGAGCTGCACCCCGGCTTCGACGCCATGTTCTGCATTGCCAAACTGATTGAGATTTTGAGCCTGCAGCAGCGATCGCTCGGCCAAATTTGGTCAGACCTGCCTCGCATGGCCTACCGCATGCAAACCCTGCGCTGCCCCTGGACAGTCAAAGGTGCCCTAATGCGCTATTTAGTAGAAGATAATCGACCCGAGCGTTTAGAGCTGATCGACGGCGTTAAAATCTTAGGTGACAACCCCGACGATTGGGTGCTGGTGCTGCCCGACGCGGGCGAGCCCCTGGTACATATCTACGGCAACAGCCAGAGCCGCGAGTGGCTCGACTGCACCCTGGCCAAATACCAGCAGCACGTCCAAACCTTCATTGAGAAAGAACAGGGGATCAAGGAGCCCATGCCGCTATGAACAATTGCCTATTAATGGCCGAGATCGTGCAGTCGCCCCAGCTGCGCTACACCTCCGACAATCAAACTCCCGTGGCCGAGTTTGTGGTGCAGTTTCCAGGGCTAAAAGAGGGCGACCCCTCCTCACAGATGAAGGTCGTCGGCTGGGGCAACCTAGCCCAAGACATTCAGGCTCAATACCATGCGGGCCAGCGAGTGCTGCTGGAAGGCCGTCTGGCGATGAACGTGGTCGATAGCCCCCAGGGCTACAAAGAAAAGCAGGTCGAAATGACCGTGCAGCGCATCTACGCAGTGGGCGAGCTCAACACTATGCCCATGGCCCCCCCGGTCGCCGTAGCGGTGCCTGTGGCCACGCCCAGCCCAGCGGCCTCCCGTCCGGCAGCTCCGGCAGCCGCTCGCCCGGCAGTCCCGGCGGCTCCAGCAACCCCGCCGCCTTCTACGCCTGCCCCCAGCTACGACGATATTCCTTTTTGATCAACATAAAAGGGAAATTGTAAAGTTAGCGAGCAAAGACAAAGGGCCAAAGCACTGACATACCGTCAGTTGAGGCTTAGGAAAGACGTCTACAGAGTGTAAAGCTGTAGACGTCTTTTTTCGGCAAAGATCTTAGGTATACTTTTTTGTAAAGTTAGCGCTTAGAATCGCCACGGGCAAAGGCTTGACAAGGAAATTCACGCAATTAGATTGTTGTCATAATTTAGGGTTTTTCCCTGTGCACGTTGAGACTATTACTCATCCGGCGACCAACTGCCAATCTTGTTAGATGGAGATGGTTTGCCGATTCCTAGCCCCAATGAATTTGTCCTGTCTCGGCGAAATTTGGCGACCAGTACGCTTCTTGGTGATCTTAGAACTTTACAGGTTCTGTATCGTTGGCTTGACCAGCATGGCATTGACCTCGCTGGCGTTGAGCACTGTAGCCAAGGCGGAACCGACTCAAACGTGCCAGTTTGATCCCGAGTTGGGTTTACCCAAACCCCTAGGCATGCGGTCTTCCCTGACCATTACAGAAGGGGACGGTAGCACGACATTCTTATTTGAGCAATTCCCCACCAATCTTGGTAATGGCCAAGTACAAGCTGCGATCGCCTCAAATCGGATCCTTACCTTCTATGAAACTGGGCTGGACAATGCTCGTCAGCTCATGCTGCAAAACCCTAGCTATTACTCCGAGCTAGTGGGCTATTCAGATCCAGAGGGGTTTGGTCCTGTAAATGCTGTTTTGAGCTGTTCACCATAAGAACGAGACAGTCTTGTAAGACAACGGGACAGCTTTAAGAATAGGGATACTACTGCATTTACGAGAGCAGGTGACCCTCATCGCCTCAGGTGAAGTCCTAAGCAGAATTTCAAGCTGACGCAAAGTTAACGAGCTGCACCATCAGCACAGGGGTATCACGCATACCTTTCCTGCACTTTCTACACTACGTTGTAGCAATGGACAAAACTTCTATTGCTCTCATAATTCTTGCAGCAGTGCTTGTTCTGCTGCAAGCACCTCAACTGGTTATGGCGATTGGAGCCATTCTAGGAATATCAATTGTGGTGGTGAATTTACTCTGGATGCCATGGAAACAGTAAGGGGATCCAGTGAGGTTTGAGCAAAATCAACCTACGGCTGAGTCTTATCCTGTCCTGTTGTCCCATAGGGCATGGCAGGACAGGACTCAGCCAAACTGTAAAGACCTGCTACAAACCCTTCTCCTGTGTCGTCTACATCCGCCGATCCCATCTCCTACACCGCCCAGATTGTGGCGGCTAAGCGGGCCATTGAGCAGTCCCTCCCAGTTCCACTATTCAATGACCCCTACGCTGCGGCTTTAGCGGGCAATGAGGTTGAACATCTTCTATCTAAATGGCGGGAGGTGGCCGAAAGGCAGGGGCGATCGCTAGAGGAGGTCATCGTCAAACGCACCCGCTACATCGCCATTCGGACCCGATTCTTGGATGACCTGCTGCTGGCTACTCTGCCCCAGCTGTCTAAACCCCAAGTTGTCATTCTGGGCTCAGGACTCGATACCCGAGCCTATCGGTTGCCCTGGCCACCTGCTACCAACCTCTATGAAGTCGATATGCCAGGGGTTCTAGACTACAAGGCCAATGCCCTAGGGAGCATTAAGCCGAACTGTCGCCACCACATGATTGCAGGTGACTTGGAAAATTTTCAGACAGGTTGGATCGCTCGACTACTAGAGGCAGGTTTGAGGCAAGAGACCCCAACTATCTGGATCCTCGAAGGCGTTGTCATGTACCTGCCAGAACCCTCAGCCCACTCCTTACTCAGGACTGTTGCAGCGTTGAGCTGCTTTGGGAGTGTTCTGGGCATGGATGCGGTAAAAAACGGTTCAATACTGGCAGCCCAGAGCGCCAAGAATGCCGATCGGGGGCGTGTGGTACGCCACTGGCTGTTTGGCTGCGACGAACCCCAGCAGCTTCTGAAGAGCTATGGCTGGAGTGCTGAAGTAAGCCAACCCCAAGACGTTGAAATCGCCCACGGTAGATATCCAGAGTCCATGCCAGTTACAGCTGAGGTGGGTGGCCACCAGCAGGAGAGAGGAGTTTGGTTAGTGAAGGCTAGGAAAGACCAATGACACTTATCGCCTCAGATAAAGTCAAAGGCATTAATTTCAATTGCTCTAAAGAAGCAAAGGCTAGAAGATTACACTCCTAGCCCGTTCTGAGAATTCATCGAGTGAGTGACTTAAAAACTAGCAGTCATAAATGCCATTCCGGCCCCTACAGCAACGTATCCTGCCAAACGCAGAAAATCAGGGTAGCTAACGCTAGACTTCATGACTTTTGTAGCTATCTTGAAGGCAATTAAAGAAATAATTGCCTGAATTAAAGTAAACCCAGCTAAATAAGCTGCTAAAGGAACTGCTGTAGCGCCAATAATAGCTTCTCCATAAACATAACCATGAAATAATCCTGCCACACCTGCTAGGATGCCAATGATGGCCGTGTTAGGCTTCTCTAACTTTGCTAATAAGATTACAGAGACAAGCACTGAAGCTGAAATAATTATTTCAACCATAGGCATATCCACCAGCATTAAGTGAATCCCTGTTCCGACAAGAGCTGTTGAAACGAACACAACAGGAACCCAAAAACCTCTGGCAACAGTTGACGCTAGCAATCCCACGGATATGACAAAAACTAGATGATCAAACCCAATGATTGGGTGACCAAGCCCTGACCAAAATCCCTCCATAAAAGTAGCCGATATTGCACCTCCAGACGGGTGGTGGGCATAGGCGGGGAAAGCTATCCCTAGAAGGGCGGAGATGCCTATAACAAGCTTTACGACGCTGCTCAGACCCAAGCCAGCCCAATGTCTAATGCCAATAATCTTTGATGCCACTTTTGAGTCCCTCACAATTAAATTGGCTGCAAGCGAGATGCCGAGAATGACAAACAACCCTCTAGGAGAGTTGAAAGCATTTAGAAAATAGAAAAAAGCTAGGCCAAAGATACTAAACGGGAAAAGCTAGCTCAGATTAAGTCGAAGTTTCATTAGCCTCAACCAGCATCTGACGGGTTCGTTCTTCTAACTCCTCTTCGCTGACAAGGGAAGACTCAAGCACTAAACTCTCTAGAGATGCAAGCCAACGAAGATAATAATCCCAATCTGGGTCATCCTTACAGTGGGTTGCTTCCCATTCAGCAATAGAGGAAATTAGCCCTTGCCGAAAGTCTTCCCACTCATAATGTCCTTTTTTAGATAAAGCAATTGCCATTCCAAAGGCACGGCCTTCCCATGGTCTTTGAAATAGGATATCCCCATTATCGCGTGGGGGAGAATCAGCGCTACCCAGCATACTAGCGGCTGCGAACTGTTCAAATTTAATCTGCATGGCTACTCAGTGATTCTTAAACGTTGCCTGATGATTAAGCTGGCACTACTACCCTGGCTGCCCCTTGCATAGATTCAGGGGTGACAATGGCTGCTAGTTGCTCCTCCGTCCACCCTTCCGTTCCTTCAGGGCGTTCTAGCAGAACAAACCATCGAATCTGAGCGCTGGTGTCCCAGACCTTAACTTCAACCGATTCAGAAACATCTAGACCAAACTCTTTGAGCACTTTTCGGGGTTCACGGATGGCCCTGGCTCGAAAGGTAGGATCTTTAAACCAGTAAGGCGGCAGGCCCAACACTGGCCAAGGGTAACAGGAGCACATTGTGCAAACAATCAAGTTATGGACATCAGGGGTATTAGCAACAGCGGCCATATTCTCGCCTTCCGCTCCAGCCATACCACGAGGAAAACTCATCTCAGCAATTGCTGAAGGAGTATCTGCTAGCAGACGTTCTTTAAATGCTGGATCAATCCAGGCTTTAGCAACAATTCTGGCACCATTAAATGGCCCCATATCCTTCTCGAAGAAGTCAATCACTTTATCGACAGTTTCGCTAGTGATGATTCCTTTTTCAATTAACAAAGACTCTAGGGCTCTGACGCGAGCAGCACTATAAGTTTCGCGGTCAACGTTCTCAGTCATGCCTAATTTTCCAAGAATACTTAGTAAAACATCCGTGAACTATTCTGGATCTTCCAGATAGCCTTCAAAAATTTGAACGTAAATTTTGGTATTAGGCTCAGTAATGCCCTCCCAGATGTCGTGGGAGTCAAATACCACGTTGTAGATAGGCATAGGGTCACCTACTCCATCACCTGTTAGGAAGTAGTAATTGTAGGTTCCCTCATAAACCTCATCAACAACACCTTTCTTGGTTCGTAAATAACCAGGTAACTTACAGTGGTCAACGGGAGGTGGATTTCTAACAGTAACGGTATCACCAACCTTAAACTTAGATTGAGCCTCCACATCACAAGCGGGTGAGTCTCCAACCCTCAGGTATTCAATTATTTGTTCATCAATAGCTGGCTCACCACCACTCTGCAATGGTGCATCTAGGTTTGCTAAATAAGCTGCTGTTTTTGTACTTAGCTCTTCCTCGGTTACATAACCCGATTCAATAAAGAATCCAGAAATACCACCTAACCACTTTTCATAGTATCGGTACTTAAAGTAGTCAAATGGGTTCATCCCCTCTGCACCTTGGCGGAGATGGCCCCAAGTCCAAAAGCTGCTGAACTTAGTTGGGACGGACTCAACAGCCTCTAAATGGTTACTCAGCCCCATCATGGCAACGTGAATGCCAAAGATACGTTCTTCCCACGGTTGAACGAAGACTTTCTTTTCAAAGCTAGAAGGCTCAAGTCCTTCAATTCCACCAATGTAATGCTGTAGCTTCATTTCATTCGTCCTAACGAAAGCACATTCAATAAATCTGAGCTATTAGGTCAAAGGCTTAGGCGCGGGTTTGATTCCTTACAGCGGTAACTTCGCTTGTGGTCATGGCATCACCCCAAATCTCAGAGAGATAGCCAAAGAGCCCACCTAAAATCATTGCTACTGCCGCTACTAAGCCTGGATTGGTCAGCCCCACCGTAGTAATAGGAACTCTTGTAGCAACAGTAGTGCCCACTGTTGAAGCAAATCCCCAAACAATTGCAGGGATTGCGGTTAGTAAAGGAACTTTAGATGCCTGAACCATAGCAGCACTGCCCAATCCAACACAAACGGCGGCAATAAATGGATTTGCATCCAAAGCGGTGATCGTAAGTAAAGTGAGCGAGGCAATCACAATGCCTGTCAAGTTAGACGCAATGCTTTGTTTAAGGCCAGACGACTTTCCTCCTAAAATAAAGAACGATGCCCAGGCAATAAACGTGACCCACACTGGTACAAGAATTACTGTTGCTGTGAGATAAGTATCCACGGCTCCTAAAGCGCCAATGCTGACACTGTATGCGTCTAATTTCTTCATGGAACGACTTTCCCTTAGTTTATTGACCTATTTATCGGTAATACTCGTTATGCAAGACAAGCCTGAAATCCTTCTTTAAGCTCCATCTCAGACAAATTACGACCAATAAAGACAAGTTCATTTCTACGCAACTCATCATCTTTCCAAATCTTTCCAGGTCTACCGTCTAAGAGCATGTGAACTCCCTGAAAGACGAAACGCCTATCTTCCGAATCAATATCCAAAATTCCTTTCATACGGAAGATGTCTGTTCCTCTATCTTGTAGAAGCTGGTAAATCCAGCGATTGAACTTGTCACCATCTACGCTTCCTTCTTCTACGATAGAAACAGAGAAAACAGACTCATCATGCTCATGAGCGTCTTCGTTTAGAAAGTCTGGATCTATATGCAGGGCTTGTTTCAGGTCAAATGCTTTAATGCCAAGAACAGAATCCATTGAGATATCACTGTCCTTTGTTCTATGAATTTTGGCAAAGGCTGCCATGCCTCGAACTCTCTGCTCAAGTTCATCTACAATCTCTGGAGATACTAAATTAGTCTTGTTGAGCAGCATCACATCTGCAAAAGCAATTTGCTCCTGGGCTTCGTCACTTTCCCAGTGCTCCCAAATGTACTTTGAATCAACAACTGTAATGACCGCATCCAGTTGAGTCTTAGTCCTCATCGTTTCATCTGCGAAAAAGGATTGAATGACGGGTGCTGGATCGGCTAAACCGGTTGTCTCAATCACCAAGTGGTCAAACTTATCCTGTTTTTCTAGAAGGCTGTCAAAGATGCGAACTAAGTCGCCTCTGACAGTACAGCAAATACAGCCGTTATTCATCTCCAAAATTTCTTCGTCAGCGTCGATTACTAGCTGACTGTCAATTCCTACTTCTCCAAATTCGTTGACGATTACAGCAATTCTTTTCCCATGCTCCTCAGTGAGCATACGATTAAGCAAGGTTGTCTTCCCGGATCCTAGATACCCAGTAATGACACTTACAGGGATTGGTGAAGCATTAAGGCTCATGAGTTTCAGGAAGTGATTAATTTAAACAACATAAAACTCAACCTAAAGCACACCATGCCACTAAATTTTGGGTCTAAAAAATGTCACCCAAAAACATTCCTAGAGGCTTCAGTTAAGCTGGGCTTTAAGTCAGTTGTTATGGCAACCAATCCTAGAGGGGGGATAAGGAAGAGTTGTATCAATCAAGGCATTTTTGCACTCCTCGTAGGACAGTCTTATAGAAGTGTTCTATGAATTCAATCACAATCTAGCTCCCAAACAAGACAGTCCTATAAGACAGCCAGAAAATCGGGAAACCTAAATTGGAAGTACGCTCTATCCGTTTCTCTGAGCTGTCATGCGGTTTTTATTCCTGAAGTTGCTTGTCCTCATTACCAGAACGCTTTTCTACCTGGCAGTCTTCCTCTCTCCAGTGCTGAGTGTCTGGTTAGCCTCGTCGGTAGTGGCCTACATCAACGGCCCCAGATTATTGACGGTCTTTTCAGGCATCCTGCTATTCCCCCTGGTGCCCATTCTGTGGGACATGCGAGGCCGCAAGCGACGCAAAGAACTAGGCATTCTCACCTGGGGCGATCGCATTGTCTTGAGGACGCTGGTACTCAACCTGGCCTTCCTTTTCCTGCTGCTTGCACTGCGGCCTCAAACCTTATTCCTGGCCTTGTCTACCCGTGGTGATTGGTTCCTCGATGGTATGCAGGGGCCACAGGTGGAGCTGGCCCGAACAGGATTGTTCACCTTGTCTAGGGGACTAGAAGGACTGTACCTAAGATTCCACAACAACCCCTTTGACCAATATGCCGATACGACTCAAGTAAAGCCCCAACCAGCACCGCAGCCCCAACCAGCAGGACAGGCTGGACAGAGCAAAGGGTGGCCCTGGACCGAGGTTGGGCTGCACCCTGCCGTAGACAATATGCCTCCTAGCGCAGAAACCAGCATTGCTTCTGTTACTCAGTACATCGCCAGTCAGGAAAAAGACCCGATGCTGCGGGTCAAGGCACTCCATGACTATGTGGCGGATCGCATCGCCTACGATGCTCCCAACTACTTTGCCGGTAACTACCCTCCCCAAGATGCCGAGATGGTCTTTCAGCGCCGGGTAGCTGTCTGCGCGGGTTACGCCAAGCTGCTCGAAGCTCTGGGGCAGTCCATTGGTGAAGAGATTGTTTATGTAACAGGCGATTCTCGCAACTCCACCAGCGATCTTGAGGGCCAAAGCCACGCTTGGAATGCGGCAAAAATAAACAGACAGTGGTATCTGATTGATCCAACCTGGAACAGTGGTTATGTGGATCGTTCAACGGGATTCACCAAAGCCTACAAGACCGATTACCTCTTCCCGCCCCCAGAGGTGAGGGGCATTAGTCACTTCCCTGAAGACCAGGCATGGCAACTGCGCCTACAACCCATTACCCGTGGTGAGTTCTTGCGCTAACCGATGATGAAAGCTCAGTTTTTTGCCGAGGGTATGAGACTAGTTGCTTCTATGCGATCGCAATCAGATACCCATCAAACTGCGGTAATTCAGCTTCAGAATCTCAACCAACGGTGGTTGCTGCCTAGCTACTCTCTCAAGGGCTCTACCCAAGCTGAGCATTGTCTAGAGAGCGCCACCCAAGGCCCCAAATAATCTGCCCATTGCCTGGCCCTGAAGCTTATGAGGTTAGCTTGTTCGCGGTGATGAGCAGTATGGAGAGTTTGCCTATGTGGGTCAGGTTGAGTTCAATCGGCGATAGTTTAAGTGCCCAGAATAATCTTATGAGACGGTCTTACGAGATAGCAGAAAAACCGCTGAGTTTTTTGTGAGACTAGCGAGAAAAGGTCATGCTTTGTCCAAAGATTTTGCGTATATTCTGTAGGTGCTAGCGTCAGAGACTCGATAACCTACAGCTTTTGTCAGAGGCAGTAGGGAATCTGATTGAGGCAAGAAGCCTCCAACAGCTTGGAACTTCAGCTCATGGGCCAAACTACACAAGTCTTCTAACGCTAAACTCAATCCGGTTTGCGTACCACCTAGCCAACCTATCCAGAAAGTACCATCAGGATTTTCCATTTGGCTGCGAATGAATAAGCCAACCAAGCCATCTCCGTTGCTTACTCCCCACACCCAACCTTGCTTCAATCGCTGAGCGAGAATTTCAGGGGTAAGAGCTTGCCACTTAGCTCCACGCACCACAAACAAGCGATCACCTTCTTCTAGGGCAAACCGGTTAATGGTAGCCCAGACACGTTCGCAGTCTTGGGGCCTCAGCTGCTTCAGGGCAGTAGGAGCGCTGTCAGTAGCTTCAGCACTATAGACAACGTAATTGCCCAAGGGCTTAAAGCCCTGTCGATTCATTAAAGGGTGCATAGACGTATTGGCGACACTGACGCAAGCGCGTACTGTAGTTAGCCCAAGAGAATGGCTTAAATCTAGAGCAGCATTAATGAGCTTGGTGCCAATGCCTTGACGGCGGTAGGCGCGATCAACCCGTAATGCCTCCCACCAGCCCTCAGTGGTAGAAAGTTGAACAAGCCGGATCATGCCAATAGGTTGGCCGTTAAAATCAGCAACCAAGATGTAACCCGAGAGGTCAGCAGACCAAAGATCCCACACGCTAGCAATGTAGTCAGTTTCGTTATCCCAGGTGTGCTGACAGAATTCGAGTATGGAGTTCTTATCGCTATGTTTGGCAAGACAAATACGTGTTGCCTCGGATCGAACCATCGCTTTCAAGAACCTCACCGCCTTTGTTGGACACCAGAAACAGCAAAAGGAGAGTTATTATCTAACGATTTGCTAGCCTGACCCTAAACTATACAGTTCACATCATGCTTGCTCCAGCGATAGTGAACCAAATCTTAGAGTCATTGTAATACCTTAATTATCTTTAGAACTGCTGTTTGAATCTAAAGTCAATGTAGTTGCTCCAGACTCCGGGTAAAGTTACGACCTAAAGCAGGTCATAACTAATGAAGATGTTTTACGAGATTGTCCTATAGAACTGGATTGAAGTTGGGCAACATAAACTAGAGAAGTTCGATCTTCTTTATTGCCCATTCTTTACTCCAGCATGAGCTACTGTTTTCATCCCACATGCCCTAGCCCGAAGAACTCAGACATGAAAAAGGTCTGCGGTGCCTGTGGCACTGGATTACTGCTCAAAGCTCGGTACAAAGCTAATTCTCTAAACTCAAATGGCACCTTTGTCCGCACCTTCTAAGGAACTGATCTACAACAGAATAAGTCAGTTCTAATTAAGCAAATTCATTTTCCAGTTGAAATTCTTCGGAAACGCTAACAACGGCAAATAATAGTAGACCTTTTCTCAGAAGCTGCGAGTAAGTTGCATGAGTTATCCGAAGTTGTAAATTTCTATACTCCACTAGATTACTCTTCTGTAAGTAACAGGCTTTACTTGATTGAAGAAGTGGTTGCTGGCGAAACACTTGATAAGATCATTAAAACTGAAGGCCAATTATCTGAGAAGCAAGTTAGGAATTTACTGTTAAATTTGCTTCCAGCGTTGCAAGAGCTACATCAGAAGTCACTTCTCCATCGGGATATTAGACCTGAAAATATTGTCTATTCTCAGAATTCTGGAGAATTTTTGCTTACCAACCTTGGGCTTCCGCAGATGGTAGCCGAGCATCTACGCGAAGGCATCCCATCTATTGGAGAGTACTTATTAGGCGATCCTAGCTATTCTGCTCTAGAACAAGTTGGAGGTAAAGCTTCATGCACAAGCGATTTATACAGCCTTGGAGTTTTTTGTTTAGAGGCAATTACGGGAACTAAGCCTATAGATTTAATGATTTTACAAGGGACGGGATGGGAATATCAACCTTATCTCGAATCGAATCCCATCTCTCAACAACTTCAGAAAATCATTGAACAGCTTGCAATCCCGTCCATTTTAGACGGGTACACTCATACATTTGATGTTCTCGCTAGCTTGACAGAGGATAACAATACTTCTTCGGTTGATTTCCTTGAAAAATTTACGTCAGCCACGGCGGCAGCACCGCTCTCTCTTTTGCAATTTACGTCAGCCACGGTGGTAGCACCGCTCTCTCTTTTGCAATCTGGTGCAGGACTTTTGAGTAACACCTTTTCCAAGGTACCTAGCAAAAAAAAAAGTAGCTTTAGCTTTGTATTAGTATGATCTACATCGCCTTAGATAAAGTCATCAGCACCATCCTCAAGCACGATAAAAAAGTAACGAGCTACAAGATTGCTCTACTGCGGGCTATCAACGATGTGGTGCTGACCTATCCCGACCTTAGAACCTATGAGAAGGATGTCGCCATCCCTCTTAAGCTGCTGGCTGAGTTCTGAATGGCCTATTACTGGCCCTTTGTAGACCCCGATCACCCCATTCAACAAGGGCGCTGAACTATTCCCAATCCTAAAAGCAACATGGGACTGGTTTTGAGTAGCGATCGCATGCAAGCCAGGGCTGACGCTACCAAGTTGGTTAAGAGTCACCAGTCAGCTACTCGGATACTCTCAGACCCTAGAGCCATCTACGCTTGGGTTAACAGCGTTCTAGCGGCCCCTGAGGGTTATGCCTGGGAGGTGTCTCTATGGCCCTAGCGCTGGCTATGGGTCGGTGTATGGAAGAGATTCACAGCACGGGAAAGTTTGCACCTGTGGAGGGTAACGATTATGCCGCTATGTTCTCGGGTCAGCTCAAGACCAAAGCCGATAAAGTCTATGAGATTCCTTTGCTGTCACCTTTCGAATATGTGGCTAGAGGCATTGAATATCTAGAGTCTCAAGACAAGCGTTTTGAAGATCCCAATGAAGTCAATGCCAAAGTTTCAATGCAGTTGTCTAATGCTGTGAATCATTACAAATCTCTCAACTTGATACAGAACCGCAAAAATAAAAGTTAGGGTGTGGAGGGCCTGAAATGCAAAAACCCTGTAGCTCTTCCTAACTTTCCATCGTGGTTAGAATTTGGCGACGAATATACCAGAACGGCCAAGAAAGATAAGACCACTTATCACAATGCTAGAACTACCTACGCAAACGTTTGTGACATCCTCTTCAACGTGCGTCAAGGCAATAAAGGGAGGGCAGTAACACAAAATTATTTGACGACAATCCTAGGGCATTCTATGGATGATAGGAGCGTTAGCGAGACAGCAGAAGATTATGCAATCTTTGCTGTTGACGATTTTCGCGGTTTAAGTTTTGAAGACTTCAAGGAAAAAACCGTAATGATTAATGGCCAAGACTGGACTAATTCTGAGGTTCTAAAACTCAACAACATCGAAGAATAACTGTAGTGGAAAGGGGCTGAAATATGCCCCAAAATAATCTTAGGAGTTTAGAGAATGCACAAAAACACAGTAACTTTGCTAATAATTATTGTGGTTGGCTTGTTTTTCACACAGACAGCATTGTTTGAAGAGCGTATCTATCCACTGTTGTATCAGCCAGATGTGAACTACCAAAAATAACTACCAGGCCTCTATTAAGGGGCCTTTTTGCTGTCTTTAGCCATCTCGCGATCGATAAGCTATCCTACTATTTCCCCAGTGTTTATCTTCCTCTTAGCCGCCTCTATCCTCACCCAGAGCGCTTGTTCAGTGGTTACAGAGATAATCATTCTCTCTTTGTTTTCTGAAATCGCAACGGTGCAACACCCCATAGAAACTAGGTTTCTGCCTTTGTGCAACCGGATGCAACGCCTTCGCAACGTTTCACAGCTACACTTAATCGCCCAAATCTAGTTATATCAAGAGGTTTCACATGCAACGCACTGACAACACCGCCAAATCAGCCTAGGGGAATTTCAACGCCGATACAACATCAACATCAACAAAGGCACCGTCTCACGCAAAGCAAAGGAGCTAGGGATCGCAACTTCTAACGGTCTCGATACCCAGGCCCACGATGATCGCTGTAAGGCTTTCCAGGTTGGCACCTATGCATCGATCGCCTCTAGCCCGGTTGAGCCTAAGACCATGAAAACTGTCTCGCTGGGCAATGGTGAGCTGACCCTATTCGATAGCTCTGATTTGTCCCTACCAGGCTCTCAAGAGTTCACAGGCCTTGATCTAGGTGGCACGTTTAAGGGCATGACCCTAGGCAGCGACGGCAGGACTCAAATCGTTGTGATGTTTTAGGTTTTAGACCAGCACCAACTGAACTCAGATGACAGTGGGAGCAGGTAGTTGATGAGGAAGAAGCCATCAGCGGGCTTCTTCCTCATCAACTACCTGCGATGGTCAAAGACCGGCCTTGGGCCATTGCCAAAACCATCGAGATGCCCATTCGCTACGCTGGCCCCGACGAGTGGAGCATCTTTGAAAAGCCCCAAGCCTACAACCAGGTGGCCAGCCGGACAGTGGCTGCGCCGGGGACCAAAGTACACGATCGCTGCCTGATCATTCCCCTCGACTTCCGGACCACGTTCCGCCAAATATCGCTCTGGGTCGAAGCCCTCTGTATTCATGAATGGTGCCTATTCAGTGGCAGAATGAGCAACCATGATAGGGGTTACATCTATAATCTACTGACCTCTCGCCCTGACAACCGCCGTCCGCTGACCTGGGAACGCAACCAGATCGACATCCTTCTCATGGAAGGCACCGCCTTTACCTGCCCCTGGACTGAGAAGCGTATTGCTCAGGGCATCGACTATCACCTCGACCACATTTTGCCTATAGCTGTTTATCCTACTAACGAGTTGTGGAACCTGTTGCCGTCTGACCCAGGCTTTAACTCTCAAAGGAAGCGCGATCGGCTACCAACGGCTGAAAGGTTGGTAACGGCTTTTCCATGGTTAGAGCTGGCATATTCGAATTATGGTGATTCTATATCGTTAATAGAGGTATTACAGGAGGATATATCACTACGTTTTGCAAGAGTTCGACCAGAAGAATCTTTTGCCACAAAGGTTGCAATTGCGGTCATAGATTTGGTAAAGGTAGTAGCCGAATCTCGGAATCTAGCTAGATTTTAAGATTTGAAAGAGTCAAACTTTTAGATAATCCTTTTCAGCAATATGACACACAGCTAAGTTTTCAAAAAACCAACTTTCTCTTGACAGGAAGGCGATCGCATGAACTTCTTAAATAAGAATCTGTTGACTAGCGTCAACATTCTGATGACAGCTTGTCTATCTGGCGGATTAACTGGTGCCTGTGTTCTATTATTGTCATGGCCGCCTAGTCAAGAACTGGAGGCATTTAGGAATATGCCCGATTTTGTCACTTGGCTTTTTATTGTTTGCATTTTGTTTTCTGCCATACCATTTACATTCATTCATGGATTGCTCACCCTCCTTCACTTGAAGAAGAAGTCGGCTTTGAAAAACTTCCTGAATATCATCTGGCAATTGCTATTATTAATAGTTCTTTGCTCTGTACCATTTCTCTTTTTCCAAGCTTTTGGACCAGTGTTTAGGCCTGGGGAAATACTTACACTCGATGTTCGCACTAATATCATTACTATTCTGTGTGGAATTTCGGTGTTGCCTTCTATTTTAGGGCTATTTTCTCTTTCGAGTCTTGCTTCAAAAGTCAGGGTTGACAGCGAATCATTTTTGGCTGAGTACTTTCTGCTTAAAAATTATTTCAGTAGTCTTATTTTCTCGGTGAGCATAATCATTGGGCTTGGGACATTGGCCACAGGAGGGCTTCAGCGTGCTTTTCAAAATTATGCTGATGCCAGGCTTTACATCTTCTCCCTTTCCGCCTGTGTTGACAGTTGTTTATGGTGCTTACTTTAGCTTTATTCTAGTCATTCTATATTTTCCTTCTGAAGTTATGCTATCCAAAAAAAGGAAATTATATATTCTTCAGCACATAGAGACTCCTGCATTAGGTTCAAAAGACTGGTCAGAGTGCCACGAAAAAAGGTTAAAAGCGGAGGAGTGGCTAAAAAAATGAAGCATCCACTGTCCAATCTGTCATCCAACTTAGTGATTTTAGTTCCTCTTCTAGGTGGTTTGATACCATATTTAATACCCCAGAGCTAGTTGCTTTTTCACAACTGCTATTCACCACTTGAGAAGTTTTAGAACTTCTATTTCATCCCCATAATCCTCTCAACGCCTCATCTGCCTCCTGCTGCCCGATCTCCAAGTACCTGGCCAGGTTACCGATGTCCTCATGCTGTGTAATTTGCTGGAGGGTTCGCAAAGAGTAGCCCTTCTCAAAGTGCATCATCGTCAGCAGCGATCGCCGAAAGCTATGGGTAGACACGCCCCGAATGCCCAAGCAATCGAGCGTTTCCCGCAGAGCCTTATCACAGGCCCTGGTGTAATGTGTCCCTGAAAACGGCCAGAGAATAGATACCCTTGCTTAGCTAACTCTTCTGCCGCCAGTAATTTCTCTAGAGGCGGAGCGACCGCAACCGATCGGGTTTTCTTGGTTTTGGTCGTCCTGGCACGGTAAACCACATAGCGCCCACAATGTCCCCGGCCTGGAGCTGCACCACCTCACCGATGCGAGCAGCGGTATAGTAGCAGATCTGAAAAATCAGGTCATGGGGTTGGGGGAGGTAGTTAAACACCTCTTCCAACTGTTCAGCTTTCAAAACGGCAGCTTGACCGTTGCGATTTGTCTTCGGCATGAAGCGAGTTCCGAATCCGACATTTTAGGAACTGGGATTTAATGATCCTACGTTGTTTCAGCCTCAATAGGTCAAATGCACCATCCTTATTGAGAATTATTCCTACATCTCTCTGCCGTTTTTCGGATCTAATTCATCCGAATCTGGTCAAGCCCGCAGAAATCATTGTTTACGAAGTCAACCCGACTAGATTGCCCCTACCACCCGGTTAGGGTTGGTCTACTTTGTCTCACCTGAGACACCTATTTTCACCCGGTTAGGTTGGTACAGTTCACCCGGTTAGGGGGCAGCCAGCTTTCGCCCGATTCTGGGCAAATTAATAGGCAACCCGATCCGGTGGAGAGATGTATTCCGGTACTTTGAGTGCGATCGCTAACGCCGCAGGCTTCCTCACCTACTTTTGCAAGCTGCCGCGCAACCAGCAGGACTTGATTGCGCCCCATCTGGATGAGCCTCAGCGCATGGCCTTGAAGGTATTGAACTGCCGTAGTGAGTTGGAAGGGCAGAGTGTGGGGGCGATCGCCAACTTGGCCGAGTTGCATCAGGAATCGACCAGAGCTATTTTGAAGTCTTTAGAAGGCAAGATGGTGGCCGCTGAAGTGACAGCTGGAGGAAAGCTGTGGAAACTTAACCAATAAATATTGGTTAAGCACAAGTAGCTCAAACCCTAATTCTGATAAAGCTACTAACCTTGAACATAGAGCTATCCTAAAGGTCTCAATAATGGCTGATTTGACTACTGATGAGTGGGCAAAGATCAATGCTCTGTTAGAAAGCGATCCCTATAAATACGGCATTCCTCAGCGTACTTACGGCTCTGCTGTATTGGCGTCTTTTAATATCCGTAAGCTAGGTAGCGTAAGCAGTCGAAGCACGAATACTTGGAACTTTCTTGCAAACATTTGTAGGCGCTTTGATCTGCTATCCGTCCAAGAGATTATGGGCGACCTAGAGGGTTTTGAGAACTTGGTAAGCTTGATGGGGTCTGAGTATAGCGCTATTGTTTCCGATAAAACTGGGCAATTCCCTGGTGAACAAGGACTAGGTGAACGTTTAGGGTTTATCTATAATCGGAACCTCATTCGTCGGGGCAATATTGTCTCTGATATCTCCTATGACCGCACAAAGGTACTCAAGACTATCGTTGACAACTACAAAGTGCTGGTTGACACTGCTACGCCTTACGTGAAGTATCTTCAAGCCCGTGATGTATGGCAAGAAAATCCTGTTGGTCCTAAGCCGAAAGCACCAAAGGTTCATATTCCAGTCTTTTTGAATTTTATTCGTCAACCCTTCTGCGCCAGCTTTGAAATAATCGGACATCCTGAGACAAAGCCCTATAAGATCATGGCAGTCAATGCCCACCTTTACTTCGGCGATTCTGTTGAAGATCGCCGCCAAGAATTTGATGCTCTGATGGAGTGGATCTTGGGCGGGGTACAGGAGAAAGACAATACAAGTTTTCCAAACTTCATTCTCATGGGCGATCTCAATTTAAGTTTCAGCAATTCAGAGAGAGATAGACCCCGAATCGAGAGATATATTAAAACCTTTAATCAGGATATGCAGGCATCTAGCCGCAGTATCAATGTCAATTTCCCATTTTTGGATGTCCACAAAGGCTCAACTGAACCATTCCGTACTAATGCACGTTTGAGTGAGACATTCGACCAGATTGGCCTATTCAGCCATGACCCACGCCTTCCTTCCTATGACAAAAACCCGGAGATGGGACCTGAACCACCTCAAGGCCCAGACTATGGTGTTGTGAATTTTGTAGAACTGTTTCGTGAAGCCTTTCAGCTACCGCCTATTGAGAGCTTAAGTAGCCAAGAGAAGAAAAAGTTTTATGGAAAATTTGAACATGAGGTGAGCGATCATCTGCCTATTTGGTTGCGGTTGCCATTACCCGAGGTTTAACTAAATAGGCTTTTTGATGTACCTATGATGTTCCTACTAGGCTTTTCTATGTTCTGGGGATAACTAACCATAGTGGCTTAACTCAGCATCTATGGCTCTCACCATCCCTGAAAGTATCCCCTCCACTGCTAGCCAGGGCGAACAGCGCCTCTTCCACGTCCTCAAAACTAAGCTGCCAGAAGATTTCATCGTTTGGTATGAGCCCCGGCTCCAGCGCAACCTCTACCCCGACTTCACTATCCTCAGCCCCACCTTTGGCCTACTGATCATTGGGGTAAAGGGATGGTTCGCTGGCAATATTGTGGAGGCTGGAGAGCAATTTTTCCGGGTCAAGGGTAAACAGGGTATCGAGAGCCACCCGTCCCCCCTCAGGCAGGCTCACGGCTACTTCTGCACCGCTGCTGAACGCTTCAAGGGCTATCCCGTCCTCCGTAATCTAGATGGCAACTATGAGGGTAAGCTCGTCTTTCCCGTGGGCACTGGCGCTGTGATGAGCAACATCAACGAACCCCAAGCCCACGAAGAGAATATCTACAACTTCCTCCAGCAGCCCCAGGTGGCCTATCGGGATGAACTACTGGAGTGGAGAACTACAGCTCCGAGATGCTGGTGCAGCGGCTGCGGGGTATGTTCAAGGTCTATTTCGACTTCCCGATGCTGACAATAGATCAGGTGAACACGATCAAGGGCTGTCTGCACCCCGAGACAGTGATTAGAGAGAAGCCCGTCACCTCCAGCAGCGTGCCCGAGGGCGTTAAACTCCCGGTCGGCAGCAATATAGTTGTGCCCCTTGACCTCGACCAAGAGCGCCTTGCCCGCAACATGAAGGACGGCCACCGCCTGATCTCGGGTGTAGCTGGCTCTGGCAAAACCTTGATCCTCCTGGCCAGAGCCAAAGTTGCTGGCCAACCGCCTACTCAACCAGCGCATCCTTATCCTGTGCTTCAACATCACGCTGGCCGCCCACCTGCGATCGCTCCTGCATGGTGACACAATGAATCCCCAGTACCAAGAGCGCATCGAGGTCATGCACTTTCACGACTGGGCCAGGTCAGTTCTAGGCCGACTGCCCTACGTAGCTGACCAGGACACCTATGATGCTCTCCTAGGCGAGAAGGTATTGGCTGCCCTCCAACAGCGGCCCGACGCTGACTGCTGGGACTCCATTCTGGTGGATGAAGCCCACACCTTTACCCGCGAGTGGTTCCTGTGTTGTGTGGCTGGCCTCAAAGACCCAGAGAATGGTGACCTGGTGGTGGTTTCTGATGGCAACCAGAGCCTCTACAAACGGGCTAAGTTCACCTGGAAATCAGTGGGCATCAAGGCCCAAGGACGGCGCACGATGAAGCTGGCCCAGAACTACCGCAACACCAAAGAGATTTTAGATGCGGCCTGGACGGTGGTGAAGAAGACAGATCAAGACCTGACGGACGATGCCACATTCTCTACTGTTGAGCCTGAAGCTGCTCTGCGCCAGGGGCTTCGACCCATGCTCTACCATGCGAACACCAAAGCTAAGGCTGTAGATATTGCTGTCGAGCAGGTGCAACGCTTGGTGATGCTGGGCTACAGCCCTTCAGATATCGCTATCCTCTACCGTTACAAACCTAAAAAGGACACCGCCCTATTCGACTCCATGCTTCAGCGCATCCAAGCCCTGAGTCTGCCGCTCTACTGGGTCACTGAGAGTCAGGAAACCAAAGTGAACTACAGCGCCCGTAGGCCGGGGGTAAGAGTCATCACCACGCTGTCATCTTTGGGCCTGGAATTTAAGGTAGTGCTGTTGCTGCGGGTCGAGCAGTTTGAGGACTGCTTTGATACTGATTTGGATATACGATTGCTGGCGCGACGACAACTCTATGTGGCTACGACTAGGGCACAGAATAAGTTGCACCTGATAGCTGGGGGAATGCTGCTGTAGTCAATGCATTAGGCAAGAGTGATGCGGTAGATATGGCTTCAGCAGCTAGATCTACTGCCTTAGCCAAGACCAATGGTGCGATTCCTTAGTTCATTTCTCTCTATCCATGTCCCAACCTCTCAAACCCATCATCATCATCTACACCGATGGAGCCTGCACCGGCAACCCTGGCCCTGGCGGCTATGGAACAGTGCTGCTCTATGGTGAACACCGCCGAGAGCTGTCTGGCGGCTACCGTCTGACCACAAACAACCGCATGGAGATGGTGGCGGCGATCGCTGGCCTCCAGGCGCTAAAGCATAAGTGCGCTGTGACCATCTACTCAGATTCTAAGTACGTCGTTGAGGCCATAATGAAGGGCTGGGCGGTGCGCTGGCGGTCCAAGGGGTGGATGCGTACCAAGACCGAGAGAGCTGTAAATGCCGACCTTTGGCAGCAGCTACTTAGTCTCTGTGAACAGCACCAAGTCGAGTTTCAGTGGGTCAAGGGCCATAGTGGCAATGTGGAAAATGAGAGGTGCGATCGCCTGGCGGTGGCTGCTGCTCGGCAACCCGATCTACTGATTGACGAGGGCTATGAGGTTCAGCCAATGAACTAACAAAGCGCCTTATTCTGAATAGAGCTTTTGCCAGAGGGCCGCAAACTATGTCCATCGCTACGGCAGAGAACGGCTGGGTCAATACTGCTGATGGTCAGGCCCCAGAGGTCATTGCCAGGGCACGACAAATCCTTGAGGGCACTATCTATAGCACCCTCTCCACCAGCTCCGCCGATGGCATGCCCTGGGCCTCTCCACTCTTCTTTACCTACGATTCTGACTGGAACCTGTACTGGTCTTCAGCAATGGTGGCCCAGCACTCCCAAAACCTCTATGCCAATCAGGGCCGAGCAGCAATCGCCGTCTACAGTACAGACCGGGAAGAGGGCAAAGGCCAGGGGCTCTATCTCTCTGGCACTGCGGCTGAAGTAGCAGCAGAGGATGTGGAACGAGTCATTCCCCTGCTGCTAAAACGAGCGGCCAAGGGTCAGCAGCGATCGCCTGCTGATTACCTTGCCCCCTCCCCTCGACGGCTCTATCAATTTCAGCCCCAGGCAGTTTGGATCACAGGAGAGAGAATAGCTTTGAGCGAGACAATCCTGATAGACACAAAAATCAAGCTTGACCTGGCCAGCCTTACTCAGTCTGCTTGACCCCCTCCGCCGAATCGTTCCCCCACCCGCAGCGCTCACTGTCCCAATGGACGCTTGCAGGCTCGGTCTGGGCTATCCTCAGCTTGCCCAGTGGTAGGCGGCGGTGAGCGTGATGGTGTCCT
Source organism: Nodosilinea sp. WJT8-NPBG4 (assembly GCA_019359285.1). Lineage (GTDB taxonomy): Bacteria > Cyanobacteriota > Cyanobacteriia > Phormidesmidales > Phormidesmidaceae > Nodosilinea. The sequence goes on along the minus strand of JAHHHQ010000052.1, from coordinate 31,189 downwards.
GAGAGGTGACGGGCTGGTTAGGGTCGGGAAACTCCTGAGCGACCCAGTCTTCCAAGTCAGCCAGCGCCTGGGGGTAAATGTCGTTAGGCACTCGCCACATATTGCTATACACGCGATCGCGGTAGGCTCTCATAAGACTGTCCACTGTACTTTCGCGGGACAGCTCAGCAACCACCGCTGTCTCTAGCTCTGCCCCCTGCTCCTGCAACCGCCCTAGAGCATCCTCGGTCACACCCCCCGTGAAGCCAGAGTCGTAGCCATAGCCCGCTAGAATTTGCCGCCACTGTCGCCCGAGAGCATCACGGGTAGCGGTCTTGTTGGTGGGGTGGTGAAAATAGATGAACACTCCAGCAGGCTTCAGCACCCGGCGCAGCTCATCCATCGCCCTTTGCCAGTCAGGAATGAGATGCAGGATATGGGGGGCGATTGCCACATCGAAGGCGTTGTCGTCCAAGGGAAGGGCTGTAGCGTCAGCATTGATCAACGTCAACCAATGGGTCTTGCCCTCAAGCTTTTGCCTGAGCTTGTCCATCATCGCCTCTGAAATATCGACCCCGGTGTAGGCATAGCCCCGCTCTACTATGAGCAGAGCAATACGCCCGGTGCCGATTCCTGGCTCAAAAAAGGTGGTGTCGGGGGTAGCCTGCCCCAGCCTTAAAATCTCAGTCGTAAGCCGTTCAGACACCTCTGGAGCCAGGGTACGGGTATTGTCGTAGAAGTCAGCGGCTCGGTCGAAGGAAATGGCCATCGATTCTTCTTGGGGCAGTTCTAGCTCTTAAGCTACCAGCCGCAGGTCACCCCCAAAGCTCACCATCATCAATTTAGTGCCGATGCTAATTCAACTCCTGCCCATGATCCTGGTGGCTTGCCTGGGGTTTGGGCTGAGGCGGGCTGGGGTGCTGCACTCTGGCGATGCCAAGACCATTGGTAATCTGCTGACTACGCTGGTGCTTCCAGCCGTGATTCTGCGGGCGCTGGCCACCGCTACCTTTGCCCCAGAACTCATCTACCTGCCCCTTTCGGCCCTGGTAGTGGTGGTCGGCCTGACGGCGATCGCCTTTATTGGAGTTTGGTGGTTCAAGTGGGATAAGCCAAAAGCTGGGGCTTTGATGACGACCTTTCCCACCTTTGAGGGCGGTGCGGTGGGGTATCCCATCATGCTGCTCACCTTTGGCGATGTGGGCCTTAGTCGGATTGTATTGTTTGACTTGGCCCAGGCCATCTATCTATTCACGGTGGTCTACTGCCTCTCCGCCTGGTTTGGCCGAGCTGGGGTCACAGGTCGGGCGGTAGCCCTGAAGCTGGCCCAAACACCTTTCTTCTGGGCCATTGTGCTGGGTCTAATACTCAATGCTCTACGTTGGATGAATGAGGTACTTCTGGGCCTGCTGAACATTGCCGAGGGGAGCTTTTTGCTGCTGGTGCTCCTGCTACTGGGGATGGAGTTTCAGATTCAACTTGCCTCTGTGGGGCGTTACGCCCTCCTGGTGCTGGCGAAGATTGGCTGTGGGTTGAGCCTGGGCTGGGCAGTTACCCAAGCCTTTGGGCTTCAGGGCGTGGAGCAAGCCGCTGTCCTCGCCGGAGCAGCCCTACCCCCTAGCCTGCTAACCCTGCTCTTTGCCCAGGAGAACGATCTCGATACCCGCTTTGTGATCAGCTTCATCTCCGCAGCGGTGCCCCTCTACCTGGCGATAGTCACTCCCCTTATAGCTTATCTAGCTCTCTCTCCCTAGTTTTGCTGGGCATCTTAAAAATGCTGATATTGGAGTAGGGGATGAAGGTTTGACAGTGCTTGAGTTTGGCCGTTGGTCCCGAGGCGATCGCTAGCGGATGTTCTGGAACTATGGCCACACCTCAAGATCAGGAGCCTGTCACTGACTCAAGGGCCAGCCAAAACCTACCCACTGCCACCGTTGTCTCTGTAGGCGATGGCGACACACTGCAGATGGACTACCAAGGCCAGAACATCACAGTCTGTTTTGCTTGTATCGACGCGCTAGAGACTTCCCAATCTCCTTGGGAGCCAGCGGCCACAGAACGCCTACGCCAGCTCGCCCCCGGGCTCAACCATCCAGTTCCGCGAGGCTGACACCGACCGCTATGGCCGCATGGTGGCAGAGGTCTATGCAGGTGGCCAGAACATGAACTTTCAAATGGTCCGCGAGGGCCATGCAGCAGTCTATACCCAGTTCTTGCGGAGCTGCCCTGACACTGCTGCTGCTGGGCCTGGCCGCCGAGGCCCAGGCCCAGCAGCAGGTGAACTTTTGGGAACAGAGCAATCCTATGATGCCGTGGGACTATCGACAGAACAATCGATAGGGTTAGACAGGAAAAATATAGCTCCATCAAACATGATTTAAGAACCCGGATGAAGTACCTAACCCGTTGAATTAATCTAGATGGTTCTAGCGTCAAGCACTAGCTGAGAGGTTTCCTATGTTGAGTCGAATATCTCTTGCACTCTGCATGTCGCTGATGGGCATTCTAATTGGCCCTATAGAAGCGATCGCCCAACCAGAAAAGGGAGAGAGCATCATCTTCAGAACAAAGGAAACCGTCACCTCCCAACGTTTTTCTGTGGACTATCCAGACCACTGGAGCGTTACTCAAAATGACAATGACTATGTCATTATCTATAACCAGCGCCCTGCTGGTGTGACTACAACAGGTGCAACATCACTGTACTTGATCAAGACCGATGTATCTATTCAGCCCAACTCGCTTCGAGACGCTATTTTGGGCATCGGTGATGAGCCAGAGGATATCCAGCGGATTGAGCTAGTAGAAATCAATTTTTATAGCTCTGAGAATCAGGCTGCAGAAGATGCCATTATTCAAATGCATAACACGTTGAGAGTCTTCGATTGATTACAGGTCCAGCAGCGAAGGGTGAACTTTCGAAATTAGCTCAATCTTGTGATGCCTTGGGGCTATCAGCGGAATAATCGTTCTAGCTGAGTTTGAACCCGAGTAGTCTAGAGTGCTTGGGTCTAAAGGTCTTGCTATTGACGAGACCATTGTCCTGACTCAAGTTTGCCTAGATGAGTTCTTCCCAAAGACAAGGATGCCGGTATGCCAACTGCCTATGATTGCATTGTTGTGAGTGCCGGTCTGTCTGGACTGATCGCGGCCTGCAATCTACACCGTGCTGGGCACAGCGTTTTGGTTATCGAACGCAGGAGAACCTAGGCGGTCGAATGACTGGCAAGCTGTTGCCATCAGGGCAGTGGATTGACTTTAGTGGACAATGGGTAGAACCGACTCAGGATCGGTTTCTATCATTATTAGATGAGTATGGCGTCCGTCGGTTTTCCTTTCCCTTTGAGGGCAAGAAAGTGCTGTTGTTTGATGGCGTCCGTTACGAGCTTGACGGATTCTTCGAGGGCTTTCCCGAAGGAGAACCCCCCCAGGTAAGCCAAGAAGAATGGCAGGATGCTATGACAGCTTGGGAGCGGTTTGAAGCTTTGGCTAAAACCTTACCCCCCGGTCATCCCCGCCGCAATGAGTACACGCAAAAGCTAGATAGTCAGACCTTTGCCCAGTGGATTGAAGAGAATACAACAACGGCTTTTGGTCACTGGTACTTTGCCTATATGGTGCGTACGGTCGGCTTCCTTGGTCCCGCAGAGCCCAGCCAAGTATCGCTTCTACATGTGCTCTGGGGGCACGCTTGCGCGTCACAGGCCGAGTATCTAGAGGCCGAGCTTATCCATGGTGGGGCGGGCCAGCTGCCAGCCAAGCTAGCAGCTGAGTTGGGCGAGAACGTTCGCATGGGGGAACCCGTCCTACGAATCAACCAAGATGAGACCGGGATTGAGGTTGAAACCACAAAGGGTCGCTTCTCTGCACGATATACCGTTGTTGCTATGCCCCCCACATCTAGCAGGTCGCATTTATTACGATCCTCCTATGCCACCAATGCGGGTACAGTTGACCCAACGAATGCCGATGGGCTGCTGCGCCAAGATACTAGTCTCCTATGTCCGTCCATTCTGGCGGGAGCAGGGGCTCGCGGGTCTTGCCATAGGAAACTGCCCGTGGATTGAGTTGTGTGCCGATGGCTCTGACCCAGAAACAGGCGTTGGAGTAATGGCTGCATTTGTCGTGGGCGATCGCTACCTAGCTTGGCAGTCTCTGGGGGAGAGCGACCGCCGAGCTGCCATCCTTGCCGACCTTGCCAATTACTTTGGGCATGAAGCCCTTTCGCCTGTCTCCTACGATGAAATTGACTGGCCCAGTAAGCCCTGGACCGGGGGTGGCTATGCCGCCTTCATGCCCCCAGGCGTATGGACTAGCTACGGTGAAGCCCTTGTTGCCCCAGTCGGGTGCATTTACTGGGCTGGTACAGAAATGGCGGAGCGCTGGCCGGATTTCTTTGATGGTGCCGTACGCACTGGGGAGGCAGCGGCAGCGGCGATCCACGCCCTTCTGTGAAATGGTTGGATTGCGAAGGTCGAAGGTAAGATTTCATCGCCTTAAATTAGGACAACTGCTGTTCAGGGATCTAGGCTTAGTCGTTAGGCGGATTACGGATTGTTAGGGCCGTTCCCCAAAGCGTTGGCAAAACCGCTCTGAAAGAGCATCGCCCCCTCCCCTTAGGCACGCTTAAGCAACTAGACTGTGCAGACTCACCTCCAAGAAGTGCCTGAACCAGCACTTACCTTAGACGATGATCGAATCCCAGATCTGCGCCCAAGCGATCGCCTCCCACACTCCTTTTGACTTGGCAGAGGCAGAGTCCATCGCCGCTTCCTTGACATTCCTGAGAGAGCAAAGCCGCTTTTGGCAGCGGGAAAACCACGTAGGACATCTCACCACTTCGACTTGGGTAGTCAATTCAGAAAAATCCCATGTGCTGCTGACCCATCACCGGAAGTTTGACTGCTGGTTACAAGTGGGGGGCCATGTGGATGAAGAGGATGAATCTCTTCTTGCAGCTGCCCTGCGCGAGGACACAGAAGAATCGGGCATCCAGGCAATTGAGCCGCTACAGACCCACATCTTCGACATTGGCCACCACCCCATCAACAGTGCCAAAGAGCCACCCCATGTGCATTACGACATCCGTTATTTACTGGTAGCCAAGACAATGGAATTTGTAGTGTCTGAGGAATCCAACAACCTGGCCTGGTTTTCCCTGACGGATGTAGCCACTATCAGCAGCTCAATTGCTCTACAACGAATGGCCAGTAAGCTTTGCTAGCTGGCGTTGGAAAAGCCGCTCTGAAAGAGCATTGCCCTCTCTGCCCTGGGAAATTTAAGCCTAGGTAGATGCCATTTACTAAAAAGCCCCTGCTGAAAGCTTATTGAGTAGCCACAGTAGGGGTTTTCTTCTCGGCCATGAGGTAGAAAGGATAGAACGCTGCCCTCTAGGTCACTAACTATGACAAGTCGTGCTGTCTCCTTTTGGCTTAAGCCTCAAGAACTTTGCTTTCAGTCTGAGCAAGAGCTGCCCCATTTAGCTGATGCAGTAGTCATCGGGGGTGGAATCACTGGCATCAGCACAGCCTACTGGTTAAGTCGTTTGGGGTTACGTCCTGTTGTATTAGAGCGAGGGGAGCTATCTTGCGGAGCAACAGGTCGCAACGGTGGGCATTTTGTCTTTGGCACAAATCAAAGCTTTAAGGATTCTGTTGAAGCTCATGGTCTAGATGAAACCCTTGCTCTTTGGGACTTTACACGGCAGAGTGCTCAACTTTTGCAGGACTTAACGAACCAGCACAATATCGACTGTGATCTTCGGTTCAATCAGGTGGTTTCCTTAGCTATGACTCCTGCGCAGGCCCAATCACTTCAGGAAAGCTGTGAACTCATGATGTCTCATGGCTTGGCTATAAAGTATTGGGATAAGAAAGAGGTTGACCAAAATACTCAATGCTCAAGCTTTTCGGCAGCAGCTGTAGAGCCTCATCATGCTCAACTGTGGCCTGCCAAATTGGTTGTAGGTCTTGCCAAAGCCACTCAACAGCAACAGGCTCACATTCAGGCGCAGATAGAGGTTCAGGCTGTCACCCGGCAGGCAGAAGGGTTTACCATCACGACCAATCAAGGACAGATTCAGGCCAAGGCCATAGTCTATGCCACTAATGCCCTGACCTATCATCTGATTCCAACGCTTAAGGGAGTCATCGTGCCCGTTCGAGGTCAGGTAATTGCCACAGCTCCAACATCCCAATTATTCGATTTTGACTGGTATCTAAGCAATGACACTGGATACGCTATTCAACGTCAGGATGGACGAATCATCTTTGGTGGCATGCGGTGGAAGTCGCCAACCAAAGAAATTGGCATTGAGGATGACTCCACGTTAGAACCGTTAGTAGGCGAGGGCCTTAAAGCCTTTCTGAGAGATACGTTTATATCTCTCAGAGATGTTGCCATTGAGTACGAGTGGACAGGCATCATGGGCTTCACTGCCGATGAGAATCCTTTGATCGGAGAGCTACCAAACCGACCGGGGGAGTACATCTCAGCCGGGTATACGGGGCATGGAATGCCTGTTGCCATTGCCGCAGGGAAGGCGATCGCTGAACAAATTACAGGTTCATCCCAAACACTTATCCCCAAGCCATTTCAGCCAGAGCGATTTCTGCTGGGCTGACAGTCTCTTGCAGCAAGCTATAGGGCATGGAGAAACGGGTTGATGCGGCAAGACCTCAACCTAACGTGCGATCGCATAGTCTCCCCGTAATTGCTTAACTGGGTTGATGGGTCCCCGCGAATAAGAGAGGATATTGGACTTTTGTCACGAAAGACCTGCTGCCCTTGGAAGGTCTCAGTTTTGAGGAAAAAGAGGCTCTACCAACAGTTGTATATAAAACTGGAGAGACTAAAATGTCTAAGAATAGATATTGGATATAGTTCTTTTGCTCTCTAAAAAATAAACACAATGTAGTGTTGGTGGCTGACTAAAACACCCCGTTTGATTGATTCTATGGCCCAACAAAACGAATAGGATAAATTAATCAGGTTGAGCAGATTTTTAGCATCAGCGAGGAACATGACGTGAGCAGCCACTCCATTTTGGACTGGATTTCGGTATTGGGACCAGTTTTGCTATCTTGGCCTCTAGTCATTACAGTTGCTCTACTATTTTTTTATAGGCCTCTTTATGACCTGCTCGATAAATTCTCAAGCAATAATATCCAAAAAGCAAAAATTGGCCCCATTGAAATTGAAGAGGCTGAACAGACCTATGTTGAGTCTCTCAAGTTTTTACTAACTAGCTTTGTTTCTGAACAAGAGTTGAACCACTTGAAACAGCTCAACACAGAGGGCGATTCTGTGCCCTATGAGAGCACCACCGATTTGATTATGGAGTTAAAACGACTGTCTACCCTCAATTTTATCGCCGCCAAGTCACACCTAGACCAGCTACCTAAGGAAGGAGATCTAAAACACCATATCGAACTCACTTCCAAAGGCAAACAATACCTGCGTCTGCGGGACAATCTATCGGATGACCAAACGGACAGTGCTGAACAGAAAGAGTAGTCAGGTGATTTTATTAATTACCATGGAAGCTATACAGAAACTTGGCAAGCAAGGCTTTGAACAGAACTAGCCTAACGTTGAGGCTTTTTAGTGAGTGGCTGTAGCATTAGCCTCAAGCTGAGGTAAAAATTTACGAATCAAGCCAGTGGTAACTCCTGGCAGCTCCAGTTGAGGGGTAAATCCAACATCATCGAGCTGATAGAAAATACGAATGGCTTGGGGGTTCATCTCCATCAGGCTGCGTCCTATCTCTGGGCCAGTAAATTCAGACCCCCTTCCCCAAATAATAGCTGTGGGCGTAGTGAGTTGGCCAATGTACTTTGATAAGTCAAAGCATAAATCGCCCCGCACAAATGAAAGAGCCGCATACTCAGCATTATTCTGCTGAGCTGATTCTAGATATGCCTCAATAATTTCTGGATAGATTCGCTCTGGCTGAGCAAACTGACGTTGCTCTAAATAACTCCGAATACCAAAGCTGTTGGCAACTCCTGTATTGTAGAGCAACTGACTCAGTACCGGCAAGCTAGCAAGTTGAGCAAACTGGGCAAATCCACTGCGACGATAATCTTGTCCGAACTCAGCTAGCCCAGCTAATGTTGTGACAATCAGCGACTTAAATAAGTCAGGTCGACTAATAGCTGCACGAACTGTGAAGGCCGCTGTTAGTGCGGAGGCAATGACAGTAGTAGGGCCACTGCAAGTCTTCTCCATGAAGTCGGTAATAATAGCAATATAGTCTTCGGCCTGATAGTCTCGAGCCGGGTGATCTGACCGACCCCAGCCAATCAAGTCAGGGGCTAACACTCGATAATCTGCCGCAAAAGCTGGGTAAACCTTAGACCACTCATAGGCCGAAGAACCGCCCCCTAAGCCATGTAAAAAGACTAGCGATTCTTTTTCATCTGCCATATCTGAGGCTGCCCAAGGCTCTCCCTGAGGCGTGTAGTAGACCATGCGGCCATACTGGGTTGTGATGAATTGACTAGTAAAGCCGGGTGGAATAAACATGAATTATCCTTTTGGCTTGGCAGTATCCAGACTGAGTCAGGGATTAGCTATATATTAAAGATTTTGATTGTGGTTGCTATCAACCGATAGTAATATTTTTATTTGTCGAGGACATATTTTTGCTTTCCTCTGAAGCTTTTTTAATAGAGAGTTAAAGTGTTTTAAGGCAGAAATAATTTGACCCTTAACCCACCGTTGAATCTGTGAAATTTGAAAGGCTTCTTCTATGCTTACCACTGATAATTTAGAACGAATGATTGTAGTTCAAGGTGATATTACTCGCCAAAAAGTTGATGCGATCGCCAATGCGGCCAATGAGTCTTTGCTAGGCGGCGGCGGTGTAGATGGAGCCATTCATCGAGCGGCGGGGCCTAAGCTGTTGGCTGAGTGTCGTCAGCTGGGCGGTTGCTTAACCGGGCAAGCCAAAATTACCCGAGGTTATAACCTCCCGGCACAGTGGGTGATCCACACCGTAGGGCCGGTGTGGCATGGTGGGCAGCATCACGAGGATGAACTACTAGCTAACTGCTACAAAAACAGCCTCGCCTTAGCGGTTGAGTATGAAATTCGCACCCTAGCATTTCCAGCCATTAGCACCGGGGTCTACGGCTTTCCGCTGGAGCGGGCAACTCGAATTGCGATCGCAACAGTGAAAGCAGCTCTAGATCAATCATCTGCGGTTGAGCAGGTTAGATTCGTTTGCTTTGGCAACGAAGCTTATCAGGTCTATCAGTCGGTGCTGGCTGGTGGTTCTGAAAGTCCCCTGTAAGCTTGGCCCTACGTGCTGCATGGAATGCCTAGTTGCCGTTGCCGCAGGGAAGGCGATCGCTGAACAAATTGCAGGTTTAGCTCAAACACTTATCCTCGAGCCATTTCGGCCAGAGCGGTTTTCGTTGGGGTCCTGTCCCGACTCAACCTAACGACCAATGCACTCGTGCGTGAGGGGGAAAGAGTTGGTCTCGTTGTATAACTGGGCACACTAAACTGCTCAACCTAACAGAGCGCTTTTCCGGAACTTCTATTCACGTAACAGCGGCCCCAGAAGTATGTCCACAGAACGTTTTTATGCTGACCTACCTGCAATAGATAACCTGCTCAGTGCGATTGATGCCAACAATCTACTTCCAGTACCGAGTGACTGGTACATTATCATCGCGGATGTCAGGGGTTCTACGGAGGCGATTGAGGCCGGCCGCTATAAGGAAGTCAATCTCTTAGGCGCTTCTTCCATTGCAGCGGTACTCAATGCTGTTAAACCGCTTGAGATTCCCTACGTGTTTGGCGGAGATGGGGCTTCTCTTCTAGTTCCCTCTACCGTGTTAGAGAAGGTAAAGTCGCCTCTGCTAGCCCTGCAACAGCTAGCTCAAAGAGAATTTAACCTTGAGCTGCGGGTAGGAATTGTGCCGGTGACAACGGCTAGCCAAGCAGGGTTCGAGGTGAAGCTGGCAAAGCTCAAGGTAGCAGATCAGTATCACCAGGCTGTGTTTGTCGGTGGGGGATTAAACCACGCAACAGAATTAGTGAAATCTTCTGAAACGGCTGGTCGCTATCAAATCAGTGATGTCGAGATTTCCCAAGCGGATCTGGCAGGGTTGGAGTGCCGCTGGCAGGATATTGCCAGCAGGCATGGGGAAACGGTAACGCTGCTGGTGCTAGCGACCGCCCACAGTCCAGCGGCAAATAATGCGCTGTATCACGACGTGCTTGAGAAGATTCAGGAGATCTATGGCACTGAGGATGACTTTCACCCAGTTGGGCTACAAAATCTCAATCTATCTCTAAAAACTGAGAAACTGCTTCCCCAAGCCAAGCTGCGATCGCAGCCCTCCAACTGGTTATCTCGCTGGCGCTATATCTGGAACCTTAAGATGGACAACATTTTGGGTTCGATCTACATGAGGTTGAACCTTAAAGTTGGCGGTATCAACTGGGGCGCATATAAGCAGGTAGTGCAGGCTGCCAGTGACTACAAAAAATTTGATGACATGTTGCGGATGATCATCTCAGGCGATACCAATCAGCGAGAAAAGCTGACCGACTACCTTGAAATTCAATCGCGCGAAGGCAACCTTGTCTACGGCATACATGTTTCAGATCGAGCTTTGATGACCTGTCTGGTGTTTGAGCGCAATGGGCATGAAGTTCACTTCGTCGATGGGGCTGATGGCGGCTACACTCTAGCGGCTAAGCCACTGAAGGAAAAGCTCAAGCGCAAAGCAGCCAACTGGCAAGCTTATACCCGCATGGTAGGGCTCCGCGAAAAGCTATCGAGCCAAGGACAAAATTCAAATCTTGGCTCACAGGAAAAGAGTGAGGCAGCATCCATTGATTAGGCCGTGATTATAGACAAGAATCGACATGATTCTTGTCTACAGCCAAGAGCTAATTTAGCAATGTATCATCCCCGCCGATAGCGCTGGGCATAGTCGGGAATCGCGACTTCTGGCGCGCACTGGGGGTCAGTAACGGCGGCGGCAGCGGTAACCGCCAAGGGAATTTCTCCCGCCCAGACCGGCAGGGCATAGTCGGCAGCGGCATCGAGGGGTGGGCCGGTGCGCACCTTAACCGAGGCCTCAGCAATGGGCAGGGCCAGCACCAGGGTGCCCGTCAGTTCTGGGGCGGAAGGCGGTCGTACGTCATCCCAGCGACCGGGCACAACGTGGTCGGTGAAGGCTTTGAGCGCCGCCAGCTTTTCGTTGGCATCGTCTACCCGGGTGGCGGTGCCAAATAGCACCACCGATCGGTAATTCATAGAGTGGTGAAACGCCGATCGCGCCATTACCAAACCGTCGAGCAGGGTGACGGTGAGACAGACCTCCACCCCCTGATCCAGCGTGGTCAACAGACGGCTGGCCGGGGAGCCGTGAATGTAGACGCGATCGCCCATGCGACCGTAGGCGGTGGGGATGACAAAGGGTTGCCCCTGGGCGATAAAGCCTAGGTGACAAACCAGCCCTTCGTCGAGAATAGCGTGGACCTGGGGGCGATCGTAGCTGGCCCGTTGAGGGAGGCGCTTGACTTGAGTGCGGGGGGTGGAAGAGGGGGGAGATTGGGACATGGGGGTAGGGGGTGGATGGGTAAGGGGTAAGGGGATGAGTTATAGGGCAAGGGGTAAGTGGGCAATCAGGTCAGCGGCGGTGGGGTGGGTTTGTAGGGCGGTGACGACTAGAGGGTTGGGATGGGTGTAAATGGTGGGGTAGTCAACTTCGCCGAGGTGGGGGCGGATGGGGAAGGCGAGCTGTTCGCGATGGTCGTTAAACTCAGCCTGCACCCCAGGCTTATTGCCTCGCGCATCGAGCCGCAGCCAGCGGTCTGGCTCACTCAGGTAGACGGCGTTGAGGCCATGCAGAGTGTAGCGAGTGGGCTGGGCATCGTCAAATACGAGACGCTGGTAGCAAAAACCGGTGGGGATGCCGCAGTGGCGCAGCAGAGCTGCCAGCAGATGGGCCTTGGCAAAGCAGAATCCGTGGCCTTGAGCCAGCACCTCGGAGGCGGTGCAGGTGACGAGTTCGGCCTGGATGTCGCAGGTGTGGGCGATGCGATCGCGCACCCACTCGTAGACGATTTTGACCTGTGCCACGGGTGAAGTGGCCTCTGCGGTGAGCGATCGCGCCAGGGTGGCAATGGCCGGGTGTTCACTATTCACCACCGCCGATGGCACCCGATAGTCGGCCAGGCTGGCTGACTCGGGAATCAGAGCAATCGGTAAGGCAATCGACATCTAACCCTCCTGGGATACGAGATTGAGTTCCATCAGGTTGCTTTCACCAAAGCCCAGCTTTTGGTAGAGCGATCGCGCCTTGGGGGCCGCATTGAGCACAACTTTGGTGCAGCCTATGCCCTGGAGATAGTCCACCATCAGTTGGGTGAGCTGGGTGGCCACACCCTGATTGCGGTAGGCAGGCTCTACATAGACGCCCCAGATATAGCCGTACTGGCGATGGTCTGGTGACACAATCCAGGGATACAGTCCGGCAAAGCGCTGGCCACTGACCGAGCCCACAATGTTTCCCTCGGCCTCAGCTACAAAGGGCTGGTAGTTGAGGGTCTGTCGGGCGGCTTGAATAAAATCTAGGGAAATATCTAACCAGTTAGGTTGAATGTTGTTCTCAGAAACGCCTAGATCGCGCCACATACAGTAAAAATGTTGGGCAATCACGGCATCTTCTGTAGGACTGCTAATTCGAATAGTGATAGGGATTGGCATTGACATAATTTTTGCGTGTTAGTCAGAATTGCTTGAAACACAAGTCACGTCAGCGACAGCGTGTAATGATAAAACGCTTCATCTTGCCAGTAACCCTCCGATTCATAGAGGGACTGAGCCGAAGTATTAGAAATTTGTGTCGCTAGAATAATTCGGGCGGCATCAGTTGATTTCGCAAATTCTGCTGCTGCGTTCAGCAGTAGCCTTGCCATTCCCCTATGTCTATAGGTTTCCTCTACAAACAAGTCATTTAAAATCCAAACACGCTTCATCGATACGGAAGAAAACGTGGGATAAAGCTGCGTAAATCCCGCAATTTCTCCGTCGTGGCAGATCACAAATATCGCTGAACTATTTTCCTGAAGACGCTTGCTGATGAATGTTTTGCTGCCTCGAAATCTGACGGGGCTTGGTAAAAAACTCGATATTGGTCAAACAGTTTTGCCACTGCCTCAAGGTGCTCAAACCCGGCTTGAAAAACGTCCATCTTTTCTCTTCTGAGAGCTTTGCTTAGAATAGAAGTAAAATTGGAGAGTTACAAGAGCCAATTTTGATTGAACTAACCAGTCCACTTTGAGTATCCCCATGGGTTAACCCCAATGGATTTTGCCATTGCTCTCGACCCCCACAGCCCAGACCCCGTCTACCAGCAGATCTACGCCGCCCTGCGGGCCGGGATTCTCAACGGACGGCTGGCCCCGCGCCAGCGCTTGCCTTCGACCCGCGCCCTGGCTCAAAGTCTAGGAGTATCGCGGGCTACAGTGACCCAGAGCTATGACCAATTGCTGAGCGAGGGCTATCTGCAAACAGTGACGGGTTCTGGCACCTACGTCTGCGACCAACTGCCCGACGACCTGCTGCAATCGCCTCCCTTAACCGCCATCCCAGCTGGGCCAATCCCCGCTGTGCCGCTGTCGGCGTATGGTCGTCGCCTAGAGCAGATTGACCCTGGCCCTAGCACCGAACCCGCTGTGCCCCTAAGCTTTCGCTATGGCCGACCGGCCCTCGATCGCTTTCCTTTAGGACTATGGCGACAGCTGTTGTCTCGCCACTGTCGCCGCACGGAATGGCTCGACTATGCCACCGACCCGATGGGGTATAGACCGCTGCGAGAGGCGATCGCGGCCTACCTGGCCCAGGCTCGCGCCGTGCACTGTCATCCCAATCAAATTTTGATCACCAATGGCACCCAGCAGGCGCTTTCTCTCGCCACGCGCCTGCTGCTATCGCCCGGCGATACGGTGGCTTTAGAAGAACCCAGCTACCTCAGCGCCCGCCGCGTTTTGGCCAGTCAAGGGGCAACATTGCACCCAATTCCGGTGGATGCGGCGGGTATGGATGTGGCGGCACTGGCGGCTACACCTGGTCCGATTCGTCTGGTGTATGTCACCCCGTCGCACCAGTTTCCGACCGGGGCGGTGCTGTCTCTGCCGCGCCGGCTGGCCCTGCTGGCTTGGGCAGAGCAGACCGGCAGCCTAATTTTTGAAGACGACTACGACAGCGAATATCGCTACGGGGGCCGCCCCATTCCGGCGCTGCAAGGGTTGGGGGATGGCCAGTCGGTGCTGTACGTGGGCACGTTTTCTAAGGTGCTGTTTCCGTCGCTGCGGGTGGGCTATATGGTGCTGCCTCCGGCTCTAGTGGCGGTGTTTAGCCGCGCCAAGTGGTTGGCTGATCGCCAGGGGCCAACCCTGGAGCAGGCGGTGCTGACCGACTTCATTACCGAGGGCCACCTGGAGCGCCACATTCGCCGCATGCGGGGCATCTATGACCGACGACGGCAGACGCTGGTTGCGGCTCTGAACGAGCACTGGGGCGATCGCGCTACGCTGCTGGGCGAAAACGCTGGGCTGCACGTTATGGTGCGCTTTGCGACCGATATCCCTGATGCAGAGCTGATGGCGAAAGCCGCCGAGGTGGGGATCGGGCTGATTTCCGCCAGCCCTCAGTACTTGGGTCCTAGCCCAGGGCACGAGTTTATCTTTAGCTACACGGAACGCGAGGAGGACGCGATCGCCCTTGGGCTCGAACGCCTGGCCGCCTTGAACCTAATCTAGCCCCTGACCTACTCCTCGTAGATCATCTTGCGGCCCATGCCGCCATCGACCACAATATTCTGCCCTGTGATAAAACCGGCTTTATCTGACAGCAAAAAGTAGACCATTTCCGCAATGTCTTGAGCTTGACCCACTCGCCCCACCGGGTGCTGGGCGTGGTCAACTGGGCTCAGGTGCGACTCCTTGGGGGGATGTTTCAACGCACTGACATCGATCCAGCCGGGGCTGATGCAGTTGACGCGAACGGCTGGGCCGAGACTCATGGCTAGAGCGTGGGTCAGCCCCACGACGCCTCCTTTAGAGGCGGCATAGGCTTCGGAATCGGGTTCAGACTGAAGGGCGCGAACCGAGGAAATGTTGACGATCGCACCTTGGGCCGCGCGCAGATGACGGATGGTGTGCTTAGCCATCAGAAAGTACCCCGTCAGGTTGGTGCAAATCCAGTGATTCCAGTCTGACAGAGCTAGGTCTTCGACAGGGCCGCTGTAGGGGTGGGCAATGCCTGCATTGTTGATCAGCCCGTCGAGTCGGCCAAAGTAATCGAGGGTCGCCGCGACAGAGCGCTCTACCTCACGCTCCTGACACACATTGCAGGGCAAAAAGATGAACGACTCGTGAAACTGGGGCAGAGTGTCTTGCAGGGCAGCACCAGCGGCTGTGTTCATATCGGCGATCGCAACGCGCCAACCCTGATTGAGAAGGAGTTGGGTGATACCCAAGCCAATTCCTTGGGCACCTCCAGTGACCAGAGCTACGGGGGGCTGAGTGGCCTGACTCATCGGTGCACCTCAGATTGGGAGGGGGAAGAGTTGGGGGGGAAGAGTTGGGCACCTGCGGTGCCCAGGGCTACGAGCGGCTGAGCAGTCTGATTCATTGGTGCACCTCAGGTGGGGGGGACGAGGTCATTGGGCAATCTAGGGTGTCCTTCTGCCCAGACAGTGGCCTTTACCATAACAAACCCTATGCGCCGGAAAACCGCTCTAATGGTTCTTTTTATTACAACAGTTCTGTTGATCATCGGTGCTATGGTCGGGGGTATGCCCGCAATCATGACGTTGTTGATGCTTGAGGACCCTAATGTCCTCGCAAGCCCTGCTGCGGTAACCCTGGTCCTCAGCGTTGTCAGCTTTCCTCTTGTTTGCCTGGTGGCGGTGGCGCTGAGCTGGTTGGTGTTTCTGCTGCCGGTGTTCGTCAATTTGCCCTATCGCTACCTATTGGCCTGCGGTTTCACCGCCCTACCCCTGATTAATCTATCCACTGCGGCAGCCACCCTAGCCTGGATCTTCTATGTCAACGACGGCATGTCTTGGTGAAGTCTGAGTTAGGACAGCCAAAACACCAGAGCCCATCAGTCAGTGCCCAGCTGCAAGCTGTAGAGGTTGGCGTAGATGCCTTGCCGGGCCATCAGCTCGGCGTGGGTGCCCTGCTCGACAATGTCGCCCTGCTGAATCACCAGCGCCTGGTCGGCCTGGGTAACGGTGCTGAGTCGGTGGGCAATCACAAAGCTGGTGCGATTGTGCAGGAGGCGGGCGATCGCATCCTGCACTAGCCCTTCGGTGCGCGTATCAATGCTGCTGGTGGCCTCATCCAGCAGCAAAATGCGCGGGTCAATCAGCACCGCGCGGGCAATGCTCACCAGCTGCCGCTGCCCCTGGCTCAGGGGTGCGCCGCGCTCCCCCAACCGGGTGCTGTAGCCCTGAGGCAGCGACGTAATAAACTCATGCACATTCGCCGCCTGGGCCGCCGCTTCGATCTCGGCCTGGCTGGCGTGGGGCGCACCAAAGGCAATATTTTCAGCCACGGTGCCGCTAAACAACAGATTGTCTTGCAGCACAATGCCAATCTGGCGGCGTAGGCTGGCCTGGGTGACGGCGCGCACATCCACCCCGTCGATGCGCACCGCCCCCTCCGACACATCGTAGAACCGCATGATCAGGTTAATAATCGTGCTCTTGCCCGCCCCGGTTGGCCCCACCAAAGCAACCATCTGCCCCGGCTGGGCGCAGAGGTTGATCCCCTTTAGCACCCGCTGGTTGGGGGTGTAGCCAAAGCCCACCGACTCAAACCGCACCTCCCCGGCGATCGGCGGCATCTCGGTGGCGTTAAGCGCATCTTGCAGGGTGGCAGGCTCGTCGAGCAGCAGAAAAATGCGATCGAGCCCCGCCAGCGCTGACTGGGCCTGGGTGTAGAACTGGCTGAGAATCTGGATGGGGCGAAAAAACTGCTGCACATAGAGCACAAAGGCGGTCACGGTGCCCACCGTCATCACCCCCGTCACCGCCAGATAGCCGCCGTAGGCCGTCACCCCAGCCGTGGCCAGGGTATTGAGCAGGTCGATGGAGGGCAAAAATGCCGCCGTCACCGCCACCGCCTGCACATTGGCCTTGCGGTTGGCCGCGTTGAGGCTGTCAAACTCTTCAATGTTGAGCTGGGTGCGATTAAACGCCTGGGCCTCTTTGACGCTGCCAATGTCTTCTTCCAGTTTGGCCGACAGGTCGCCAATGGTCTGCCGGGTAACGCTAAACCTTCCCCTCGCCCAGCGCGAGAAAAACCCCGTGGTAAAAATCATCAGCGGCACCACCAGATTGCTCAGCAGCCCCAGCTGCAAATTAATCGAGAGCATGGCGATGATGATGCCCACCAGACTAAAGGTCTGGCCCAGCACCTGGGGAATGGTGAGGCCAAAGGCCTGGTTGACGGTGTTGACATCGTTGAGTAAGCGACTCATCAGGTCGCCCGCCTCGCTGCGATCAAAAAAACTTACCGGCAAACTCTGGATTTTGTCGAAAATATCCTGCCGCAGCTGCCCCAGTAGCCGCTGCACGATCGCACCCATCCGCCAAATCTGCCCTCGAATTGCCCACACCCCAACGAGATAAATCACCGTCAGCGCCGCCAGCATCCACAGCAGCCCCGGCAAGTTGCCCTGCAAAATTAGGTTGTCGATCGCCCAACCGATCAGCAGCGGCCCGATCGCCTGGGTCGTCGCCCCAATGGCAACCAGCAGCAGTGCGATCGGCAGGTCTTGCCGGTAGGGCGCAAAATATTGCAAAAACCGCCCAATGGTCGAGAGCTTAGGCTTGGGTTCTGCTGGAGCCGAGAAATGGGCAGAAGACATCGGAGAGCACTGGCTTGCTAAGACGAAGTGTAACCCAATGCCAGACGAGGGCAGTCTGCCCAACGGCTTCAGATATTTAGATTGACTCAAACAGGGTTGCGCAAAGATGCTTCAATACCGCCAAATATCGTGGGTTACGATTAGCTCAGAAATTTCTCTGCTGCGCCCTATAGCTTCTTCCTTATGTCTTCTCAACGGCGGCTGACGCTATTTCAAACCCTGAGTGCGCTACCGGCCCGACTCCACAGTTTGAGCAGCTGCGATTTACCCTCAATCCGCCAGCAGGAATTGTGCCCGAAGGAATGGCCGCCCAAGGCCGTACCAAAGAATCCCGATCGTTCTATCAGCAAGCCCTCGCCATCCTCGAACCTAAACTGGGGGCCGAGCACCCCTAGACGATGCAGTGTCGGAAGAACCTAGCCAAGGTAGAGAATGGCGGCTGATGAATCTGGTTTGCTGTGCTCAGGCCCACATTCGCTGAATGGGATAGGCATCAAAGGCTGTATCGGCACTTGCGATCGCAAGAGAATTCGTCATTGCCTGGGCAATCAGCATGCGATCAAAGGGATCACGATGGTGGAGCGGAAGACTGAGATACTGTGCTGCATCAGCAAAAGTAAGGGGTAACACTCCAATTTCAAGATTGTCCAAAACGCTAGGCAGATCCTGAAACTCAACCTGCAACACCAGCTTGTTGATAGATAGTTTAATTGCTATTTCCCAAAGCGATATTATGCTCGCGAAGACGCTATCGCCATCCTCAATTAATGATCTTAGGCTGGGAGGCAACCTAGAGTCATCCTCCAAAAACCACAGGAGAGTGTGAGTGTCTAACAGCATCACATGTAATCCTTCAGATCCTCAAGCGGAGCATCGAAATCCTCGGCCATCCAGATTTTGCCTTTGAGTAAGCCAGCTTTTCGTTTCTTTTGAGGAGCCTGGGTAGGAGTGTCCTTGGCATATTTTTCGGCCAAAAACTCAATGTAGTGTAGAACTTCTATTTGCAAAGCTTCCGGCAATTGCTCTAGTTTTTCTAAAATGACAGCTTGAACCATGACGGTTTCTCCTAGTTGATGCTCTCTAAGCCCATCAATGGTGGCGATGGCTTGTCTTGGCGATCGCTGGTCCAGAATGGTGGGTGTCTCTATCGTAGCCCCCCTCCCTCACCCCTAAGGAGCTGCGGCAAAGAGCAACAGCCTTCGCCGTCCTCGAACCCAAGCTGGGGGCCGATCACCCTTGGACGGTGCGGTGTCGGAAGAACCTGGCCAAGCTGGGCTAGTTGTTGTTGGGTTCCAATTCATTGCACCTAGCCTACAAAGGCCGGATCTAAATTTCCCCTCGTTGTATCGCTGCCTCGCAGGGTTAGTGCGTTAGCGCACAACGTTTCTGTTATTGGCTGCACCTTTACTGTTTTGCCCCGCTCCTTTAGTGCGGCAGCACAACTATTTAATGTCCACGGCTCAATTCTTTAGTGTCACGGTGCAATGCTTTGATGCAGCAGCGCAACTTGCTTGATCGCCAGGTCACAACGCTGCTGCATTGGCTCAATCCTTTAAGTCACCAATGCAACACGCTACTGTCATAGAGAAATTTCGAATGTTCGCCCTTTACACTCGTATCTGCTCAATGTGCAACGTCGCTGTCATGGTTAAACATCGATCATTTATGCCCTGCACTAAGCTTTCTGGCTCAATAGTCTCTTCTGACCGCTAGCGCTGCTTGACCGGAGCTGCACCAACCTGAGATTCCAAAATTGCGCCGTAGAGCGAGCTATGGGCCATCAAATATTCGTGGGTGCCCTGGTCCACTAGCCGCCCCTTATCCATCAGCAGAATGCGATCGGCGGTGCGTACGGTGCTGATGCGCTGGGCCACCACAAAGGCGGTGCAGGTGCGGCGGCGCATCAGGTCGTCGAGGGCAGCCTGAATTTGGGCGGCGGTTTGGGCATCGACGGCGGAGGTGCTGTCGTCGAGAATCAACACTTTGTAGTCGGTCAGCAGGGTGCGAGCGATCGCAATCCGCTGCTTTTGCCCGCCCGACAGCCCTACCCCACGCTCGCCCACCAGCGTGTCGTAGCCCTCGGGCAGGGTCATAACAAAGTCGTGAATCTGGGCAGCCTTGGCCGCTTCGACCACCTCGCTTAGGGTAGCCTCGGCCTTGGCGTAGGTGATGTTAGAAAAAATGGTGCCCGAGAATAGGGTGGTTTCTTGGAAGACGGTGCTGATGTGCGATCGCAGGCTTTCTAAAGTAAAGTCGCGCACATCGCGGCCGTCGATGCGCACCGCCCCGGCCGTGACATCGTAGAAGCGGGGAATCAGGTTGGTAACGGTGCTTTTGCCTGAGCCAGTCATACCCAGAATGGCGATCAGCTCGTTGGGTTTGGTCTCAAAGGAAATGCCGTTAAGGGCTGGGGTGGCGGCACCGGGATAGCGAAACGACACATTCTCAAAGGTGATGCGGCCGCCGCAGGTGGTGAAGGGAATAGCGTTGGGGCGATCGCGAATTTCGACTGCGGCATCGAGCACCTCATAAACCCGCTCGGCGGAGGATGAGGCCCCAGCAATCGCCGGGGCAGCAAAGCCGATCAGCAAAATCGGCTGCAAAATCAGCAGCAGGTAGGCGTTAAACGCCACCAGTTCCCCTACCGAAAAGCGCTGGTCAATCACCGCCACGCCGCCGTAGCCCACTACCACCACAATCACCAGGTTGCTGACCAAAAAGATGAACGGAAACGTGTTGCGAATCGCCCGAATGGTTTTCATATTGGCGGCCACCAGCTCGTTGTTGAGCTGGGTGTAGCGATCGCGCTCGGCGTCCTCGCGCACAAAGGCCTTGACTACCCGTACACCCAGCAAATTCTCCTGCAAGACCGCGTTGAGGTCGCTGAGTTGCTCCTGCACCTGGCGAAACAGCAGATTGTTTTGGTTAAAAAATCGCGCCATCAGCCACCCCGCTATCGGTACCACTGTCAGGCTAATCAGCGCCAGCTGCCAGTTCATAATCAGGAGAATGGTTGCGATCGCCACCAGCGTCACCACCCCGCTAATCACCTGAACCAGGCTGGTGCTGAGGAACGTGCGCACCTGCTCAATGTCGCTGGTGACGCGGGTGAGCAGCTGCGAGGTTTGGGCCTGGTCGTGGTAGCTAAAGCTGAGGGTTTGAATCTTGCTAAAGATGCGGTTGCGCAGGTCGTAGACCACGCTTTGTGACATGGCCTCAGCGCAGAAGCTCTGGCCAAAGTTAAACAGCCCTCTGGCCAGGGCCGCTGCTACCAGCCCCGCTCCGCTCTGCAGCACCACCGTCAAATTATTTTTGGCAATGCCGTCATCGATGGCCCAGCGAAACAGCTGCGGCGTTGCCGCGTAGGCCGCTACCAGCAGCAGGGCGCTGACTAATGCCCCCAAGGTAAGCCCAAGGTGAGCACGCAAACTGCTCAATATTCGCAGCAGAGGCTGTTGCGAAGAGACGTCCTGGGGCTGAGACTGAACCAACTGCCTGCTCCTAATCACATCCCAGCATTCTAGACGGTGTTTTAGACTGCCCGACGAGTATTGGCGTGCTGGTGTTTATAGGTCGTTTTGTGATGGAGGGATAAGGAGGATGAGGGAGATGAGGGGGATGAGGGGGATGAGGGAGTTCAGGGCAAATAATTAACCTACCTTCCCAATCCTCCCCATCTTCCTTACCTTCCCCATCCCCTCAACAAACCGCTGCCAACTCCGCCACCGCCGCCACGCCAAAGGTCGCATTCAACCCGAGAGCAATCTGACCAAAGATTTGGCTCAGGGGGGCATCGGGCAGCTTCATCGGCAGAGGCACGCCCGCATCACCCTGTTCGCAGATGCGGGGGTCGATGGGCACCTGACCCCACAGCGGCACCGAGAGTTCGGTAGCAATCTGCGCGCCGCCGCCGCTGCCAAAGATTGGCGTCGGTTCGCCGCAGTGGCCGCAGAGCAGATAGCTCATGTTTTCGACCAGACCCAGCACGGGCACCCTGACCTGACGAAACATGTGCACACTACGGCGTACGTCCGAGACAGCCACCTGCTGGGGGGTCGTCACCATCACTACGCCGCAAATCGGGCTTTCTTGAACGATGGTGATCTGGGCGTCGCCCGTGCCGGGGGGCAGGTCAATCAGCAGATAGTCCAGCTCGCCCCAGTCCACCTCGTGGAGGAACTGGGTGAGAATTTTGTGCATCACCGGACCGCGCCAGGCTAAGGGATGGTCGCCTTTAGCTAGCAGTCCCACCGACATGAGCTTGATGCCGTGGGCTTCTAGGGGCACAAATCGCTGGCCAGTGGGCGTGTCGATCACCCGCACTTCCGAAGTCCCCAGACCTAGCATTTGGGGGACGTTGGGGCCGTAGATGTCGGCATCGAGCAGCCCTACCTTGGCCCCGGTTTGGGCCAGAGCTGCTGCCAAGTTCACAGCCGTAGTCGATTTGCCGACGCCGCCCTTGCCGCTCGACACCGCCAGGGTGGTGCGCACCCCAGGGATGGTGCAGAGCTGAGCGTAGGCTTTTTTGCACCAGGGCAGCTGCCTCAAAGTTTCTTGCACCTGTTCTTGTAAGCCCAGTTGGTGACGACCCACGTAGAGCCGCAGGTAGATGTGGTCGCCTACCACTTGCAGATTGCGTACCATGCCCAGGCTAACGAGGTCGTTGCCCAGGGTAGGTTCGCGCAAGGTTTTGAGCTGGGCGATGACCTCGGCCTTGCGGGCGATCGCCTCAGCACTTGGAGCCACTTCAGCAGGGGCCTCAGCAGCGCGATGAAATGGAGAGGAATGGCTAGACATGGGAGGTTTCTGGCTGAGACTTCTGGATAGCGTCAATGGCCCGTCGGGAAAAAATCCGCACGTCCATATCGGGGTCGTTGAGAGTCTGTTGCAAGGCGGGCAGGGCGTTGGTGTCGGCCAGTTTGCCCAAGGCGGTGGCCGCATCGCGCCGCACGTCGGAGTATTCGTCGGCTAGGGACTTGATTAGCACTGGGAGAGCCTGCACGTCCGGGGTTTTTTGCAGGGCGCGGGCGGTGAACTTACGCACCTGCCATTCGGGGTCACCCATGGCTTTGACCAGGGCCTCAACAGCTACTGGATCAGCCAAGATATCGAGCGACTGCGCCGCATTGCGCCGCACCTGCCAGTCAGGGTCACTGGTTAGCAGTTCGCACAGCAGCGGTACCACTGCTGCATCGCTCAAGTGGCCCAGGGTCAGGGTCGTTGCCCGCCGCACCGACTCAACCGGATCTTTCGCCAAGGCCAAAGCCGGTTCGCAACGCACCACCTGGTTCAGGTAACGCAAGGTGATCACTGCCGCCTCCCGCAGCTCGGGGTTCTCCGACTCAAAGAAGGGCATGATAAACGGCAACGCCTGGGCATCGTGAATTTTGCGTAGCAGCACCAGCACATTGAGCTGAGCGTGGATATTGCCCACCTGCAACACATCCAGCAGCGTCATCAGGTCGTTGGTCGAAACCAGTTCCTTCAAAGCCGATAGCGCTTCGCTGCGCACATTCTCGTGAGGCGAACTGAGGCACTCGATCAGCGGGTTAATAGCGATCGGGTTGGCAAACTCCCACAGAGCGGTGATAGCGATTTCTTGCACTGTGGGGTTTTCGTCGTGGAGCGCGCCAAGCAACGGCTCGATCGCATCTTCATCGCCCAGGTGCTGCAGGGTTTTGGCGGCGACTAGGCGGTTGTCGAGATCGGGCGATCGCAGCAGCTCAACCCACTGGGCAACTTCGGGGTCCATATCGGTGGTGTGCATGGGGAAGGGTTCCAAAATGACGGCAGGGGAGTGGGGAGTGGGAGGGTGGATGAGTGGGAGGGTGGATGAGTGTTTGCTTTACCCACCTACCCATCTACCTGAGCAAGAACGGAATCTGCACCGTAATCGCCCCCGTCGGGCATTCCTTCTCGCAGGGCAGGCAGAACCAGCACTCGTCGTACTTCATGTAGGCTTTGCCGGTCTCAGGATTCTTCACCAGCACGTCCAGAGGGCAGACTTCAATGCAGGCATTGCATTTTTCGAGGCATTTTGATTCATCGACGATGACGGGTACGTCGACGCGTTGGGAGGTTAGGGCCATGGTTTTCCTTTGGTGGATGATTAGGGGGTGAGGGGTAGGAGGGTAGATGGGTGGATGGGTAGGGGCAGATCGATGTATCTGACCGGAAAGATTTTGGATTGGGAATTTTGGATTGGGGACGATGAATAACACCGTTACTTCAAACACCCATCCACCTGGTCACCCATTCATCGGACGGCGACATCGTAGACTTCTTCGACGAGATCAACATCGACGATGTAGGGTTCGACCGGGCGCTTAAACAGCTCCATGTGGCCGGTTTCGTCCTTCTTTAGGTTGACGTGGCAGAACCATTCCTCGTTGTTCTTTTCGGGATAGTCGAGGCGATAGTGGTAGAGGCCCCAGCGGCTCTCTTTGCGGAACAGAGAGGCGCGGGCGGCCATCTCGGCGCAGTCGCGGATGAAGTGCACTTCCATGCAGCGCATCAGCTCGTGGGGATCGCGGGCTCCCATCAGGCCGAGGGTCTCTTCATAGGCGACAAACTTTTGCAGGCCGATGTCCATGTTGTGGGGTGACTTGGGCGGTTGCAGATAGTCGTTGACCAAGCGGCGCAGCTTGTACTCAACCTGGGTGTGAGGCACGCCGTCGGGCTGTTGCAGGGGCGCGTAAATGCGGGCCTGCTCGGCGGAAAGGAATTCGGCGTCGGGTTCTACATGCTCCAGGTCGCGCACATAGTCCATGGCGTTTTCGCCCGCGATGCGGCCATAGACAAACGCGCCAATCATGTAGTTGTGGGGCACGCTGGCCATGTCGCCCGCTGCGTAGAGACCGGGGACTGTGGTTTCGGCCTGTTCATTCACCCAAACACCCGAGGCGCTGTGGCCGCTGCACAGGCCAATCTCGGAGATATTCATTTCGACACCGTGGGTGCGGTAGCTTTCGCCCCGGCCTTGGTGGAAGCGGCCCCGGCTGGGGCGCTCGTTATCCCACAGAATGGTTTCGATTTCGTTGATGGTGTCGTCGTCGAGGTGGTACATCTTCAGGTGCACCGGGCCTTTGCCCGAGTGCAGCTCTTTGTAGACCTCCAGCATCATTTGACCGCTCCAGTAGTCGCAGTTGATGAAGCGGTGGCCCTCGGCGTTGGCGGTATAAGCGCCAAAGGGGCTGGCCACGTAGGCGCAGGCGGGGCCGTTGTAGTCCTTAATCAGCGGGTTAATCTGGAAGCACTCGATGTTGGTCAGTTCGGCCCCGGCGTGATAGGCCATCGAGTAACCGTCGCCTGCGTTGGTCGGGTTTTCATAGGTGCCGTAGAGGTAGCCGGAGGCGGGTAGACCTAAGCGACCGCAGGCCCCGGTGCAGAGCACGACGGCCTTGGCCTGAATCACCACTATGTTGCCGTTGCGCACATCGAGACCCACCGCCCCAGTAACGCGGCCGTTTTGCACCATGACGCGGGTGGCCATCACCCGGTTGGTGACGTTGACCTTGTGGCGCTTCACTTGGCGAGCGAGAATTTTCTTCAGGTCTTTGCCCTCGGGCATGGGCAGCACGTACTTACCGACCCGGTGCACCTGCTTGAGGTCGTAGTTGCCCTCGTGGTCTTTTTGGAACTTGACGCCCCAGCTTTCCAGTTCTTGGATCACTTCAAAGCCCAGCCGTCCGGTTTCGTAGACGGCTTTTTGATTGACGATGCCGTCGTTGGCGATGGTGATTTCGCGCACGTACTGCTCGGGGGTAGAGTTGCCGGGGATGACAGCGGTGTTGACCCCATCCATGCCCATGGCGATCGCCCCACTGCGGCGAATGTTGGCTTTCTCTAAAATCAGCACGTCGCTCTCGGGGCTGGCCTGCTTCGCCTTAATGCCTGCCATCGTGCCAGCGGTGCCCCCGCCGACAACTAGAAAATCAGTTTTAAGATACTGAATGTTCACTTAACCACGTCCTTGGTTTAAACGGCAGTGAAATTGAAATAAACCAAATCCAAGTCCAGAAGTGGAGTTTTGCTTATGGAAAACCACCGATCGCGAGTTGAACTTGATGTATCACGGTTAGCTAATGCTTAAATAACGTCGACAACCCTTGGCTTATGGGCCTTTGATCTGTAGCTTAAAGGAGACAACGGAGTGAATCAATGCGATTTGTAGCGGCGACTACGATTTACCCATCATGGCCTTCTATACACTCATCAAAAAAATTAATGAGATTTGAATGACCGTTTTTATGGCTGTACCAAATGAGTTTTGATAAGCGAGTTTTGATAGGCTGTATATGTTTTGCATAAACCCGTAAAAGGTCTGATTAGATAGAGTAATTTGGTGAGTTTGTGTGCTGATTAAAAATAATTAAGCAAAACAATTAGAATGGAAATTTATCAGCTAAAGGTATTTTTAGAAGTGGCTCGCTGCCTGAGTTTTACCGAAGCAGCCGATACATTAAACTTGACTCAGCCAGCAGTGAGCGCGAAAATCAAGTGCCTAGAAAATGAGTTTGAAACTCCTTTGTTTAAACGTCTAGGGCGGAGAATAGAGCTAACCCAGGTAGGAGAATACCTTTTAGAAGAAGGTCCTAGCCTGTTGGATTTAGAAAACCGATTGGTAGCCGAAATCGAGGAGATAAAGCAGGGAAAAATTAGCGCTTTAAAAATCGGCTGCATGCCCGATATGTTGAGCAACTGGTTGCCATCGGTGCTATACGAATATCGCCGGATTTACCCTGAGGTGCAAACTAAGTGCGTGCAGTTTGACGCCGTCGAACCGCTATACCGCGCCATTAAAACTGGCGAGGTTGATGTTGGTGTCTCAGATCTGAGTTTTTCGACCTTTGATGAAATTTCAGAGACTGCGATCGGCTCGGTTCACTATTCTCTAGTGGTGTCGAGTAGCCATCAGTTGGCTCAGCGGCCCTGGCTCAGTCTAAAGGAGTTAACTGACCAGGCCTGGGTTCTACCTCCTGAGGGCGTTCCAAGTCGCATTGTCCTGCAAAAACGCATGCAGGAACTGAGGCTAAATTTAACCGATTTTGTCCGTGTCGAAATCGTTGATGCGACGAGTTTGATGCGCACCTATTTGCTTCAGGGACACTATTTGGGTTTTGTCTCTGACTTTGAATTTCAGATGGAGTGTGAGACTGGGCTGCTGCGCCGTATTCCCTTAGAAGAATTTGCCTTGAGCACCCCCCTATTTTTGATGATGGCCAAGCGTTTGGGTCGGGCATTGGGCTTGGCGGGTCAACCCTCAGGTCGGGGCAGCCTGGGGCTAAATCCGATTCGCCAGTTTGTGGCCATGGTGCAGAGCCAGCCCAGCGTAAACCAAGGCCATTCCCAAAAATTGACTATACCTAAGCCGTTGAACGGGCCATTGGCAACATCTGCCGTCCCAAAAGTACCCCGGTTTCAGGCTCCTAAGTTTTTGGTGCGTTCTGGTTTTGCCAGCGGCACGGAAACCATTAATCTCACCATCGGCACCCAAAACCGCACCATCCAAACTGTGACTGCCGGACTAATTATTCAGCGGCTGGGCCTGCTAGAGCATTTTCTGCCCCGCGAGGGCCGCTACAGCGGTGTGCAGTATCGCATTCAGTGGGCCGACTACAGCTCTGGGGCACCGATTGTGGCCGGGCTAGAGTCCCAGCAGATCGACATTGGGGTACTGGGCGATTACCCATTGCTGCTCAGTGCGGCGGGAGATAGTACAGCCCTGGCGACGGACACCCGGCTGATTAGCTTTGTAGCTAGCAACTTAGATGGCACCGGCAATGACATCATTGTGCCGCAGCACTCGACCCTCCGCTGCATAGACGATTTAGCGGGGCGGGTCATTGCGGTGCCCTTTGGCTCGGCGGCCCACGGCATGGTGATGCGATCGCTCCACCATCGGCAAATTCTCAACGATGTCACCCTCACCTCCAGCGACAGTGCTAGCCCCCAGCGCTCTGACCGCAGCTCCGCACAGGTGGATGGCTATGCCTACTTTGCCCCTTTCCACGAAATTGCCAAACACAAAGGCCAATTTCGCCCACTGCTGCACGAAAGCTTAGATGGGTTGCCCACCTTCCACGGCGTCGTGATTCGCGCCGACTTGGCCGAGCAGTATCCCGAAATTGCCGTCGCCTACTTGCGATCGCTGCTGGCAGCCCAGTATTGGTATACCACCCAGTCCATGGCCACTACGTTGGTCAGCCGCTGGGTGAATATGGATGCCGCCATTGTGGCCAAAACCTTGTGGGCTAGCACCAGCGATCGTCTCGATGTGGTCTACCTGCCCGAAACCCAGCTACGCACCGACTGGCTCCAGGCCCATATCCACCAGCTCGGCCAAATTGCCGGACAGGAGCACCTGGGGCGAATCAACCTCGACCGCTGGATGCAGCCTGAGTTTTTGGAGCGGGCGATCGCCGCACTCTAGCATAGAGAAACCCCTGAGACACGCCATCGTGGGGGAGGCTGTATCGCAGGGGGCATTCAGTCAAAGCGCGATCGCCCTAGGCAATAGGCATTTCTACAACCTACTTAGAATCCATAGAGCGGCGGGGCTTAGATTGGCCTGTACGCGACAGGTTATAGGACTGCGAAAACGCCTTTTTGCGGGCGCTCGCCACAGCACCGCTTTGGTAGTCGGCTTCTAAATCTTCAAGAATGGCCTGCTCTTCTAACAACACCTCACTTGGTGCCATAGCAGCCATCGCCACCCGGGCATTGGCCAGGGACAGGCTAGCAGCAGCATAGTTGCCCTGATCTGAATATTGAATAGCTTCCCGACGAGCGCGGGCGGCCATCAGCAGAGCGACCTGCTCCTGCACCGATTCATCAGCGGGAAAGTCGCTGAACTGCTCAGCCCTCACCAGGGGTAGCTCCAACCCCGCTCGCAGCACCTGACGCTCTGGCTGGTCGGTATCATCCCAAGCCAGCCGCACCTGCATTAGTTCGCAACTCTGGCTCAGGGCGGGTACCTGCAGGCGCATTACCACCTGAATGGGCGACCCTACCATCACGTTGGGCAGCTTGTAGCGCTTGGTGTCAGTTTTCTCGAAATCATTCAGCACGTCCATGACGGTGACGCCGTTGCCTGGCTTAACGCCGAGGCTGACTCGCTGACCTAGGGTAGCTGCCAGACCCGACAGCTCGGTTTCAAAAATCGTCGGCAATTGATCGGCAGACTCAATATGGAAGAAGTTACCGTCGCCGCTGCGGGCCATAGCGGCAAGCAGGTCTTCGCTATAGTCGTTGCCGATCCCGAGAGTGGTGGTGCTGACTCCGCGCTGGGCCAAGCCGTGCACGTCGCTGGCGATCGCATCCGGTCTCGTTTCTCCCACATTGGCCAGCCCGTCAGAGAGCACAATCACCCGGTTAAGCTGGGCAGGGTTGAGGTACTGGCTGACCTGTACCCCACCTTCAATCCAGCCAGCATGAAGTGCAGTGGAGCCCCGCGAGTGGACGTGGCTGAGCTTTTCTATCAGAGTATTTTTGTCGGTGGCTAGGGTGCTGGGCACCAGAGTTTCGATGCGATCGTCGAAGAGCACTACGCTGATTCGGTCACACGGCAGCAAATTTTCCACGGCAAAGCGGGCGGCCTCGCGAGCGTAGTGCATCTTTTGCCCCTGCATGGAGCCAGAGCGATCGATCACCAAGCTGAGGTTGAGCGGCACACGATCGGTGTCGAGGGTGACAGCGGGGGGCGTGATGCGCACCAGCACATCAAGAGTCATGGGTTGCTGGGTGACAATTGCCCCGTGGAGTGGAATTAGTTCGACGGTAGGGATCGCAGGTTTGGCTTGAGTCATGGTAGCCTCTGAGTAGATTTAAGGTGGGCGAGATGGTCGGCAATTAGCCGGAGCAGGCTGTCCCGTTCGTGGGCAGTAGATGGCGCTACAAAGTCTTGCCGGACATGAAGTTCTAGACCGTCGAGAATGTCGAGACGAGTCCAGGTTTGGGGCGGCTGTGCTACCTGGGAGGGGAGGGGTGCGGCAGGGGCAGAAGCTGAGGTCTTGGGCAAAGCCTGAAACGCTGGTAGAGATCGCTGTTGTGCTAAGGCCGAGCGGTCGGGGAGGGAGGGGGCTGGGCGATCTCGAATTTGAGCCAAAAACGCCAGCGCTGGGTTCGCGGCCTCAACTTTGATTTGAACACCTCCTTGCAGGATGTTTTCCAAGGCCGCATCGGACTGGCCGCCGAGCAGGCTGCCGATGGAACTAGTGCTATAGCCTTCCGCTAGCAATCGGCGCAGCACCAGCAATTGCAGTAGATGTCGATAGGTATACCGAGCTTCGCGCCCCTGCTTAAGGGGCTTATCCAACCATCCTTGGGTAGTGTAGTGGCGCACCAGCCGAGGGTTGACCGGTTCTTGCCCGCGATTTCCAGAACTCTGGTCAGGCAAAAACTGGGGTAGTAGGTCGTTAGTCACCTCAACAAAGCGATCTAGAACCATCTCGGGCTGTTGCTGGGCAATTTGTTGCAACATGCTCATAGGCCTATGATAAACACTTGCAATTTAAACTGTCAATGACGTATTTCGTTGTCGTGAGTTTTGGTTGCTAAGTGGTTGTGCGGCTCCGTCCGGTGTTGACGTTGATGCAAATCACTAGTTGAAATTTATATGGGCAATACCCACTCTTCAGTACCTTTATTAATCCTGCGGCAGACTCTCCTACCGCTAGTTACGCGAATGCGGGTTGCCGCTATCCTCTGAAGTCAACTCGCAAAATTGCCAGGGCTGATGCAAGCAACGCTGCTCGGAAGCCTCAACCACCGCAAGGCGATCGCTATAGGCTACTTCACTGACTTGTGACCTATCTGTAAAGCGGCATAAGAATCGCCGCGACGACCATTACTCCCAGTCCCGCTCGCCCTACTCTGGACAGAAGTTTCTTAGCTTCTACGCGGTGTCACTGCTGGCCGCGTTTCCAACTCCATTAGTTCAATCATTGCGCCACTACCGTTAAAGCCCATCGCCCCCGGGTTGAAAAACCACAGGCTATCTCAAGCAGAGTCATTGGCGGCGGTCCACAGGGTGGTTCACCGTTGGTACAAGTGATGGAGAAAGTGATCACAGGTGATCCCCCTCCCAGCTTTATTCCGAAGGGTAATCAGAAGCCCGTCCCCGGACTCTTCCGCGCCCCAGGCGAAACTATCTATATGTTGCCCGTATCTCTACGAGCCTACAACCCACCCCAACACCTCTCTGACGCCCCTCTAGCGCCTTCAATCTTGCTGCACCGGAGCTTTTACACGCTAGGGGTGCTGTCGTGGTCCCAGTCTTTACCGCCAGATACGGTGTTTTCT
>JAHHHQ010000051.1 GCA_019359285.1 Nodosilinea sp. WJT8-NPBG4 | reverse complement strand
GAAGCGTCTTCTTCAACTGCGCTTCGCTTTCTGCAATCTCAACGATGAACGGGCGTCCCATGCCTTTTCCCTCAAGCACTAGCAGTACCTTCCATTTTGACGCACACTCATATGTAATTGGTATAAGTCTCTATTGGGATTAGCTAGGCATGGCTTTCTTTTGGGGCAGAGCTGCCCAGGGAAGTTTGCCCTGCCTTAACAGCCGTAGTCTAGGACAACTGGTTCCGGCCTTCGTTGGTGGGTAGAGGGCTGGACACAGCTGTAGTCTGGGATGACTGGGGCCAAGTTTAAGGAGGAGAAGGTTGGCAAAGGGCTGGGTTGGGGTCAAGGGAGTGGCGATCGCAGCCATAGCAATAGGCCTAGTACTGCGTTTCTCTAACTTAGACCGCAAGGTCTACTGGCACGATGAAGTCTATACCAGCCTGCGGGTGGCGGGCTACATGGGGCCAGCCGTGCAGGATGCCGTCTTAGATCGCCCTGATCTAACTGCTGCCGACCTGTTGCAGTACCAGCAGATGCCGCCATCCCCCTCCCTAGCCGACAGCTGGGATGCCCTGGCCAACCACCCCGAGCACCCGCCGCTGTATTACCTCGCAGCCCACGGCTGGGGACGGCTATTTGGGGCCTCGGTGGGTGGCTATCGGGCGATCGCAGCGATTTTTGGGGCGATCGCCCTGGCGGCCATGTTTTGGCTGGGGCGGCAGCTGTTTCCGCTCAATCCGCCCGTGGCCTGGCTAGCCACAGCCCTGATGGCGGTGTCGCCCGTGCAGATAATTTACAGCCAGGAGGCCCGTGAGTATAGCCTGTGGGCGGTGGGGCTGTTGCTGGCCCACGGTGCCCTGGTGCGGGCGGTGCGGCTCAACCAGCCGTTGGCCTGGCTGGCCTACGGTCTGGCCCTAGGGCTCAGCTGGTACGGATCGCTGATGACCGGATTACTGGGACTGAGCCACCTGGTCTTTATGACCCTAACCCAGCGACAGCGACGGCCCTGGCTGGGGTTTGTGCTAGCCCACGGCTTGGGCATTGGGCTATTCACCCCCTGGATTTGGACGATTGTGCGGCGGTGGGACCGGTTGAAAGAGGTTACTGCCTGGACAGACGACCCTCAGTCTTTAGACTTTTTAGCGAAGCTGTGGGGGCTGCACTACAGTGCCACCGTGGTTGATTTTAATCTGCCGATTGACCATGCCTTTACGGTGGTTGGCCCGGCCCTGTTGCTGGGGCTGGTGGCCGTCAGCCTGGTTCATATTGGGCGACACTATCCTCGCTCGACGGCGGTGTTTTTGGGCTGTGGGCTGCTGGTGCCGCCCCTGGTACTGATTGGCGGCGACATTGTGCGTACCGGGCAGATCTCGACCAACACCCGCTACTTTTTCTCGTCGCTGCTGCTGGTGCCCCTAGCGATCGCCCCCCTGATCAACGCTGGTCTCGCCGCCGCGTCGCAACGGTCTAGGGCAATGGGAGCAGCGCTTCTAGCCCTACTGTTGACGCTGGGTATAGTCTCTGGAGCCACTAATAACCGTGCCTTCACCTGGTGGAATAAATCCCTGAGCTATTCGAACCTGGCGATCGCTAATTACCTCAACCAGGAGAGCGCTCCGGTGGTGATCTTTGGCGAGGGCGGTATCACCTTGGGAGAAGCTATTTCCCTCAGCCATTACCTCAAGCCCGAGACCGCCCTGTGGCTGCTGCCCGAGAGAACCTTACCTCCTTTGGCCACCCTGCAAGCCGTCGCCCAAAACCAACCTAGGCTGTTTTTATTTGAGCCGCCGTCGACACTGCTCGACACTGTACCGTTTGGGTGGCAGGCAGCCCCAGCCGCCGATGCCACCGGGTTCGCCCCCAATGACCTGGTGCAGCTCATTCCAACTCAGGGGTCTTGAGGACTAGCTCACTGCTGGAGCCTGCATTTGCAGACTGCCAGCGGTGGCATCCATCGTTACTGAGCCACCGATGGGCAAGGTCCACAGCGGCTCTACATGGCCAATCCAGGCACCTGAGTAGGCGGGAAAGCCCAGGGGTTTGATGTGGTCTTGCAGAATGTCGTCCAGGGTGAGTGAGCCATAGCCTTCGCCGGGGCCGCAGGCGGTGCACTGGCCAAACACAAACCCCGCCAGACCGTCGAGCACCCCGGCCAGCTTGAGCTGGGTCAGCATGCGATCGATACTGTAGGGAGCTTCACCGACGTCTTCTAAAAACAAAATTGCCCCGGTGGTGTCGGGCATGTAGGGCGACCCCACAATGCCAGAAATCACCGAAAGATTGCCCCCCAGCAGCGGCCCAGTAGCGCGACCCGGCGTGATGGTGTGAATGCGGCCCTGGTCGCGCATCAGGCGGTCTTGGTCGCCCCCCAGCAGCGGGTTGGTGTAGGTGAGCGTTTCACCATTGATCAAGATGCGGCGCAGCGGCTCCACCTGGTCTTCTCGCCAAGCGGTTAGGCCATGGGGACCGTGAAACGTGACCAGCCCCGTCTGGGCATAGAGGCCCAGCAGCAGGGCCGAGATGTCGCTAAAGCCTATGACAACCTTGGGGTTAGCGCGAATTAGGTCGTAGTCGAGGTAGGGCAGAATGCGGGCGCTGCCCCAGTCGCCGCGAATGGGCAGCAACGCTTTGACTGCTGGGTCGGCGAATAGGGCATTCATGTCGGCGGCCCGCTCGGCGTCGGTGCCCGCCAGATAGCCGTAGCGCGCCAAGGCGTGGGGGGCCACGCGGGGCACAAAGCCCAGGGCTTTGACAGCATCAATCACCAAAATGAGGCGATCGCGCTCAAAGGTAGCCCCCGCCGGGCTGACAATGCCCACCGTATCTCCCGCCCGCAGACGCGGTGGTAGTAGAGTAGGGCGCTCCTGAGCTTGAACCGCCCGTTGCCCTAGCGCCACCCCGGCCGCTGCCACCCCCAGCCCGCCCAATAGCTGCCGCCGTCGCATACGCGCTACCCTAAAAACCTGAACATCACTGCCGAGCATACACCCCGGAGCCCCCCGTGACCGCACAACCTCCGTCCTCTCCCCTGCCATCCCTTGGACCCGACGACTGGGAACAGCGCTACCAAGAGGGCACCCCCCGCTGGGATTTGGGCCATCCCGCTCCTGCCTTTCAAACGCTGCTGGCCGCTGCGGATGCACCTCAACCAGGTCGCGCGATCGCCCTTGGTGCCGGGCGCGGCCACGATGCTTTTTTCTTTGCCCAGCAGGGGTTTGAGGTCACCGCCGTAGACTTTGCCCCTTCGCCGATTCAGTCGCTTAGGGAGCAATCCCAGGCGCAGCAGCTTTCCCTCAACCTGCTGCAAAAGGACATCTTTGACCTGACCCCCGACCTAGCGGGCCAATTTGACTATGCGATCGAACACACCTGCTTTTGTGCGATCGATCCTTCCCTGCGTCCTGCCTATGTGGCTTTGGTGGCCGATCTCCTGGTGCCAAAGGGTGAACTGCTGGCCGTATTCTTCACCCATCAGCGCTCCGGCGGCCCTCCCTTTGGCACTACTACTGCTGAAGTGCGCCAGTTGTTTGAACCCCACTTTGAAATTTTGGCCCTGGAGCCAGTGACGAACTCTATACCCTCGCGGCAGGGGGAGGAGCATTTTGGGCGGCTGCGGAAGCGGGGATGAGAGGGTAGGGGAGATAGGGGAGATGAGGGAGATAGGGGAGATGAGGAAGATAGGGAAGAGAGAGACCTTAGCTTACTTCTCCATCCTCCTCACCTGCCCCATCCTCCTCACCTACCCCATCTTTCTCATCTCCTTATACTGAAGAGGACCGTTCACCCCGAACCTTTCCCATGGATTTAGAGCAGATTTCTGCCCAGCTTAAAAGCGAAGACTCGAAAGACCGCATGCTGGCTTTGGCCTCGCTACGGGATGTGCCCGCGGCTCAGGCGGCACCGCTGATTCGGCAGGCGCTTCACGACAAAAACCTGCAAATTCGCTCGATGGCGGTGTTTGCCCTGGGCATTAAGCCTGACGAAGAGTCCTACGACATTTTGATCAATCTGCTCACTTCTGACCCCGACTATGGCATTCGCGCTGACGCGGCTGGGGCGCTGGGATATTTAGAAGATCCCCGAGCGTTTGAGACGCTGGTGCGAGCGTTTTACGAAGACACTGACTGGCTGGTGCGCTTTAGTGCGGCGGTTTCTCTTGGCAACCTCAAAGACCCTCGCGCCCACGATGTGCTGATGCAGGCGCTGCAAAGTGACGAGGTTGTGATGCAGCAGGCGGCGATCGCCGCTGTTGGCGAGATCGGTGACCTGGAAGCGGTCGATGAGATCCTCAAGTTTGCCCAGTCTGAAGACTGGCTGGTGCGCCAGCGCCTGGCTGAGGCCCTGGGCCACCTGCCCACGCCAAAAACTGAGCCAGCCCTGCGCTACCTCGAAAAAGACTCTCAGTTTCAGGTGGCCGAGTCGGCGAGAATTTCGCTCACCCGACTGCACAACCGCAAGGGCAGCCAGAGCGTGTAGTTCTTCAAAGCTGTACAGAAGATGTTACCCCTGGGCGATCGCGCGCCAGGGGTCGAGAGGGATTTGGGCGTAATGGTAAGCCGCAACGGCTGGCCGACATAAAGAAACGGGAGGTGATTGTAGAGTAACGGCAGGCTGGTGCAAAGGAACAAGGGGCTGGTACGGAGTAGCGACAGGCCGTCATAGAGTAGCGATTGGCCGTCATAGAGTAACGGCAGGCTGGTGCAGTGTAACAAGAGGCCGTTATAGAGTAACGAGAGGCTATTACAAAGTAACGGGGGGACGTTACAGAGTAACGAGAGGCTGGCACAAAGGAACGGGATACGGGTGCAGGGAAATTGTTGGAGTTTTGGCAGTTCTCCATGCTCCAGCGTTGGAACTATTGCTGGGTCAGTGAGCTTTACCGCAACGTTAGTAAGCTTCACTGTCGTCTCGGATTGTTGAACGGGCTTCTCAGTATGCCAAGTTGCGATCGCAGCAGGCTTGATTTTGGCGATCGCCGCCCCCGATAGCAATGGGTAGGCCGTCGGGGGCGGGCAGGGGGTTACTCAATCAGCACGGTTTTGGTGGCGATCGCCATCCACATGTCGGCTTTGCTCAATGCTGGCGTGGTTCCTGCTGGGGAGGTTGAGCCAGGGGTGCCGCTGGTGGGCGGCACGGGGATGGGGTCGCTCCAGTCGTTGGGGTCGGTGTAGCCGAGGGCGTGGAGGATTTTGATGGTGCGGTCTATGCCTGCGAGGCTGCCGTAGAGCATGTGGCGCACCCGCTCTGGGCGAACCTGGGAGGTGCTGTGTGAAGACGGCGGCAAATTAGATGCGCCGCTGGCATCGGGTTCGAGATATTCAAACATCGGTTCTGTTTCCTTGTAGTGGGCACGGAAGAAACAGAACGCGAAAACCCCAGCCACCCGCAGTTGAAGTGCAAACTGTGGGGGCTAGGGTACGATGAGCCTAGCCTCGCAATCTGCCTGTTAGATTTGCGGGGTTAGCTGTCTGTTGGTGCCGCTAACACCTTCAGGCAGCGCTAAGATTTTCGAGTTCTGCGTAATCACCGCTTTGGCTGAACGGCTTAATGTAAGAGAATAACGGTGCGATCGCTCCCCGTCAACCGTGGACCAATGACTTGTTCACGGGTTAAATCAACCAGGAGTGGCGCAAGGGATATGGGCTGGAGAAGCTCATTGTCTGGGTACTTATCTGGTTCATCTGACGGATAAAACCCATATTCCCAAGAGTTAAATCTCAAATTCGGGAGACAACACCCCCAAATTTGAGATTTAACTGTCAAGCATGCTATTTAACTCTTTGAAGATTGGAGCTTATTTCGCAGATCTGACAGATAATGCGGGATGTGGAAGATCTTAATCTATAAAGCTCTAATACTCGGTGCATACTTATTTACCTGCTAGCTAACTATCTTGCATGATTCGAGACATCCCCACCCGTGAAGATTTCGAAGAGCAAGGAATGACCCTGCTTAATCTCGCTTGGGACACCGTCATAGATCTTCTCCTCAATTACCGCGACGCAGAAGGATGGGCAGAAGAATGGGACGCGATAATTGAGGAAGAACAGACTGAACACTATCTAAAGGCATCTCAAAAGCCTTTAGCAATTGCAACAGCTCTGCTTCAGCAGGGTACCGAGTTTTTAGTTAAATCTGCAATTGCCGAGGTGTCACCTTTTCTTTTGATTGCTGGCAACTCACAATCTTGGCCTAAAAAGTGCGATATAGCTGACACTGCTTTCTCTGCATTCCGGACTGCGGACGCGGACGACTTAATACGGATTCACGATACAGTCGCAACAAATCGGTTTACGGACACATTTACTCAGCAATTCTCAGAAATGCGACGTGTCCGTAACACAGTGTTTCACTCGGTCGACCGCAACCTTCGATTCAGTGAGAAAGATATTCTTTTATCCATTCTTACTGTCACCTCTGAGTTGCGAGGACCGCACAAATGGATGGCTGATCGTGAAAAGTATCTTGACTCAACACCATCAGCGGCGTTTGTAACTGAGGGCCACGGTTTCCAATTAGTTCGCGAGTTTCAGGTCCTTATCGACCTGCTCGGCAACTCTGACCTAGAACAACACTTCGGATTTAATAAGAAGCAGCGCCGATACCTATGCTCTGAATGTAGAATGTTGTGTAGTGAGTCCTACCCAGACCTCGAGCCTCGTACAGCACATCTAGAGCCAAACTCTTCAACAGCCACATTTGTGTATTGCGTCGTTTGTCGGACAAAGATCCCGGTTGTGCGTAAACCATGCAGTAATATCTCATGTCCAGGTAATGTGATCAATGACTCAGAGCGCTTTGACCCAGAATGTTTAACATGTGGTGAGATCTTTTAATGCTAGCTACTGTAAGTTGGATAAAGCGCCAGTGTAATCCAACTCCTCTAATAGTTTTCTTGCTTAAAGACCTATTCCAAACGCGCGAATTCCTTCATTCATGTGCGATCGCCCGCACTCAAATCTTAGTGCGATCGCAGATTTCCTGTATGTTGAGTTGACGAAAGAAACCCAATAATTCCAGTGCGACTTTATTCCCAACCAACTGTGTCTTAAAAAATGATTTTTTCATCAACGGCCCAACCATTCGGATAAGTTTTCTGCTCAACACCATGCCTCACCAGGTGCCGTGCCCAATATAATTGAGTAGTCACTTTCCAATGTGAACCCGCTATGGCTTTCACTCGCGACATGGGTTGGGATCTCTCCGTTACCGATCGCAACGGCAAACTCGCCTTGGTAGTTGAAGTCAAAGGCAAAACCAACGCATCGCCAGCCTGGGCCGCAGCGCTTCGTCGCAACATTCTGGCCCACGGCATCTTGCCCAATGCCCCGTACTTTCTAATGGCCTTCCCAGATAAGTTTTATCTGTGGGTAGATGCCGAGGCTCATCCTGAGCAGAGCGACCCGACCTACACCATTGATGCTCATCCTATCCTTCAGCCCTATTTTGATAAGGCTGGGGTAACCGCCGACCAGATTAGCGGGCAAAGCCTTGAACTCATCGTCGCTTCCTGGATTGGAGAACTGCTTCACTCTAAGCAAGCACCAGAAACCTTTGATAAGTCCCTACAGTGGCTTGTCGAGTCGGGCTTAAACAATGCCCTATCTGGAGGCAAATTTGAACACGAGGCAGCAGCGTGAATATTTATGCTGAAACAAACTTTGTCCTAGAGCTGACTTTCGAACAAGAGCAATGTTCTGATTGCGAGCAGATTCTTTCTCTCTGTGAAACTGGGCAGGCAAAACTCATTATGCCCGCCTATAGTTTGGCCGAACCCCACGAAAAGTTGACCCGCCAAAATCGCAACCGTCGTGAACTCCAACAATTACTAAATGCAGAGCTGAGCCAGCTTTTACGCACAGCATCCTACGCCAGCCGAATTCAGAGCATTCAAGATATCGCTAGCTTATTAGTACAAAGCAATGAAGAAGAGCGCTTTCGATTTATTCAGTGCCGTCAACGCATTGTGGAAGTTGGCGAAATTATCGCTCTCACAGCTGAGATTTTAAGCGGTGCGGCAGAGTTTGAAACCAGATACGACTTAGCCCCGCAAGATGCTTTGGTGTACGCATCAGTCATCAGCCACTTGCAAAATTTTAGACATCAGCGGGCATGTTTCCTAAATCGAAACTCTAAAGATTTTGACAGCCCCGACATTGTTGAAGAGCTTAATCAACTCAACTGCCGAATGATTCCTCGTTTTGACCATGGGTATGATTTCATCTTGTCCCAAGTCAACAATAGGCAAATTTAGAGCACAAGCTGTGTCGAGGGTAAGAGGCGGCAGTGGCTTAGGAATTGCCCATCGAAAATAGAACCAAAAAGATTCCCACCCTCTAGGGTCTGCAGCCGCTAGAATTTCTCTGACCCGACTGCACAAACAGCGGGCAGCACACTACTTCGTTAGAGCACTATGGCTACGCTCTCCCTGCCCCACTTTCAGTTTCGTCCCCTGGGCCATCGGCGATCGCGATGGTTGGGTACAGTGGGCGGCATGGCGATCGCCCTCACCACTGCCATCGCAGCACCCGCCCCCGCTGCCCAAAACCCGGTGATTCAGGTGGGCATCGTGCAGCGCTTTGGCGAAAATCTGCAAGACCGCATCACCCTCGAAGCTCTGCCCGGCGAGCAGCTCACCCTCAGCTTTGACACCCAGGGCCAACCCCAAACCGTCACCACCAGCCGCGTTGTGATCGGTCTGGCCCCAGAGCAATTGCCCGAGGCCACCCTGGGCGAGCGCGTGGTGCTCAGCAACCACCGCAGCTTTGAAACCGCCGAATTTAGTGCCCAGCAGTGGCGCGATCGCGGCATTGAGCCCGAGATCGCCCAGCCCGGCAGCTGGGAAGTGTGGGCCAACCGCGAAACCTACAACAGCCCCCTAGTGCGCCGCCTGCTGGTCAAAAACCTGCAAGCCCAGGGGTTTACCGAGGTCTTTCTCGACAGCGAAGTGGTGGGCCAAATTCCCCGCACCTACTTTGAGGCCAACGGCTACCGCTATGGCCGCGACACCCTCGACATTCGCGCCAGCGGCGGACGGGTGCGGGTGACCCAGCCCGACGAGCCGCCCGTCACCCGCGTCTATGGCGGCACGTTGCGGGTGCAGCCCAACACCTACGGCACCTACACCCTAGTGAACAGCGTGCCGATCGAAACCTACCTGCGCGGGGTGGTGCCCCACGAAATTGGTGCCAGTGCGCCAGTGCCCGCCATTCAGGCCCAGGCGGTGCTGGCTCGCACCTATGCCCTGCGCAACCTGCGCCGCTTCGCCATCGACGACTACGAACTCTGCGCCGACACCCAGTGCCAGGTCTACCGAGGGTTGACCGGCACTGCACCCGTGGCCGACCAGGCCATTCAGGCCACCCAGGGCCAGGTGCTCACCTATCAAAACGAGCTGGTCGATGCCCTGTATTCCTCCACTACGGGGGGCATTACGGCGGCCTTTAGCGACGTGTGGGATGGTCCCGATCGCCCCTATCTGCGCCCGGTGGTCGATACCGTCAACGGTCTCTGGGACATCAACCAATATCCCCTCAGCTCCGAGGAGGCGATTCGCGCCTTTATGGCCATCGACAAGGGATTCAACGAAGACACCTGGGAGCTATTTCGCTGGCGCAACGAGAGCCCCCTGGCCGAAATCACTCAAGATTTAAGAACCTACTTGGGCCGTCGCCAGCACCCCATGGCAGGGCTGACCCAGGTGCGATCGGTGCGGGTTTCAGAACGGGCCGACTCGGGTCGGGTACAGGCGATCGATATCGAAACCGACCTGGGCGTGGTGCAGCTCAAGAAGGATGAAATTGTGCGGGTGCTCACGGCCCCCCGCAGCCTGCTGTTCTATGTTGAGCCGATGTATCAGGCCCCGGCAGCGGGAAGCACGTCCCCTGGCACCCCGGCTTCGGGACAGATTACGGGTTACCGCTTTGTAGGCGGCGGCTGGGGTCACGGCGTCGGCCTGAGTCAAACTGGGTCATACCGCCTGGGCAAACTGGGCTGGAGCTATGGTCGCATTTTGCAGTTTTACTTCCCTGGCACCACGCTACAGCCGATCGGCGAAAATCTGACGTTTTGGCGTGAGCCAACGTAGGCATGGAGCGTGAGGCAGCTTAGGGTAGGCAGACGAGCTACTAGCCCAATACCTCCCGCAGCATTTGGCGGTGCTGGCTGACAGAGGCCAGGGTGTTGGCGGTCATCAGTCCACAGGCGGCTACCGCGGGCAGGCCGATGCCGGGGAAGGTAGAACCGCCCACGCAGAGCAGCCCCTCCAGCGGGGTCTTTGGCCCTGGAAAGAGGCCATTTTCAACCGAGATGGCAGGGCCGTAGCTGCCACGGTGGCAACGCAAAAAGCGTTCGTGGGTGAGGGGAGTGCCGACCAATTCCACCTCCACTCGGCTGCGCACCTCGGGAATGATGCGCTCTAGGGCTTGCCAGAGGGGTTTTGCCCGTTCCGCTTTGAGCTGGGCATATTCAGAACTGCGGCGATCGCATCCCTGCCAAAGTTCATAGGGCTCCGTGGCCGGGGTGTAGACATGGATGGTGTGCTTGCCAGGCGGGGCCAGCGACGGGTCAAGCACCGTGGGAATCGACATGACGATGAGATTCTGCGGAGCGTCAATGCCTCGTTCCCAATCGTCGACGGTGATGTAGTGGCAGGCCAGGTCAGAGGGAAGTCCCTCACCGTCAATGCCCAGGTGCAAGTGTAGAAAGCTAGGGCACTCAGGGGTGACCTGGCGCTCTTCTACAAACGTCTTTGGCAAGGCTCCATCGGGCACCAGCTTCAGCGTGTCCCAGATAGAGGCGTTGGAGATCACGGTGCTAGCTTTGAGGGTTTCGCCCGATTTCAGGGTGACTCCGATCGCGCGTCCCTGCTCCACTAAAATTTCGTTGACGTGAGCGCCCAGCCGCAGAGTGCCGCCATACTTCTCTAGACCACGCACCAGGGCGTCGATCAGGGCCGCGCTGCCGCCAATTGGATAATCCAGCGCTACGCCCGGACGATACCACTCGGCAAACATAAAGGCCATTTCGGCAGTGCTGGTGCCATCGGCGGGCAGGCCCGACAGCAAAAAGCACAGCATATTCATCCAGTTGCGAATGAAGGGATCGCGGGTAGTGCGATCGAGCACGGTGCTGAAGGGTTTGCTGGATTGGGTAAGCGCTGGAGCATTTCGCAGTAGTTCCCAGGCGTAGGGAGCGACGGTTTGCACTGCGCCCAAATCCAACCTGAGAGCGGCGGGGGGTAGGGCCGTGGCCGCTTTGCCCAAAGGGACCATCGCTTTTTGTAGGCTCCGCCATTCTTTGACGGCAGGTTCACCTCGCAGCTCACGCAGCACGTCAGCGAACTGATCGTTGCCGACGGTGGTGTCAAAGTCGCCCTCGGGCAGGCGCACGCCCCAGGTGTTGTAGTTGGCCCAGGTGACGCTGTCGCCTTCGCCTACCGCATCGAGCACATGGCGCAGCGGATTGGTGGAAGCCCGGTACGACATTCCCGAGTAGAGGGATGGCCCTGAGTCAAAGATGAACCCCTGGCGCTCAAAGCCGTGGGCGGCTCCGCCCGCAATGGTGTGGCTTTCGCAAACGGTGACGCTATGGCCGTAGCGGGCCAGCAGCGCGCCGCAGCACAGACCGCCGATGCCGCTGCCGATCACGATGACATCGGTGGTTTTGGGAGACGGCATACCTAGCTCCCAAAATAGCCCTGGATATTCTCGGGGCGAAACTTGCGCAGAATGGGGGTGGCCTGGCGCACTACCGCCTCGGAGCCGCGCACCACCACCAAAAATTTGCCGTCGTCGAGTCGGTTGCGGTACGAGAGGGCATCGCCACTGCCAATAATGCCCATGCCGCCGCCAATAAAGTAGGCTCCCATAGATCCTCCGATCGCCCCGAGCAATCCGCCGATGATCTGGTTGCCCACCCGCCCCGTAAAGGCAAAGGTATCTAGCCCAGTAATGATGTTGAACATAAACCCAGCGGCGAAACCAAAGGGCACTAGCCACACCGCCATCAGGCGAATTTGCTTCCAGGCCTGGTCGGCGGGGTCGACAAGCCCGTACTCGTCGGCGCTTTTGAAGCCTCTGCCCAAAATCTCGAAGTTGTCTGTGGGCAGACTGGCTTCTTCAAGGGCGTTGTAGGCTTCTTCGGCTTTGATGCGATTGTCTAAAACGGCGACCAGGTAGTTCATTTGCAAAAGACAATGGGGCAAAGACAGTTGGGTGTGAACCCAATAGTTATTATGCCGTGTCGATGTTCATCCCTCAGGGGGCGTTGACCGCTAAACCTGACCTCCGGGACAAACCGTAGACCATTGCTCTAGGTTGGCCCTGGCCTGAATGAACCCGGCCAGCTCACCCCGGTAGGCAATCAGTCGAGCGCGATCGGCGGAGGTGGGCGGTATCAGCACCACCAGGCGATCGACCGAGGCAGCGGCACAGGCCCAGTCGCTGGCTTCGACCGCGGCGGCTAGGTTTGCCTGGCGCTGCACAATTTCAGCCTGTTTGGCGGCCTCGGCCCGCTCCTGAGCGATGTAGGTTTGCATGTTGCGAACGCCGGCGGTGGCGTAGCGATCGCCCGGTCGAAATGTCAAAGCCCGGCGAAAGTTGATCAGGGCTGTGTGGTAGTCTCCCAGCTCAGCGGCGGAGTAGCCGGCCAGCATGGCATAGCGGTAGGACTGCGATCGCGTCTGTTTCAGGCGGCTATCTAAGCTAAATTCTGCTGCTGTCGGCGTTGGCGTCTTCGCCAGAGCAGACCCTAACCCGCCGCTGATCAGGGTTGCCCCGAGGGCTAAACCCACCGCAATCTTGCCCACAATCTCCATTGCTGCCATCCTTGTTGCTGCCTACGCTACACGACCGTTTAGGGTAGCGAATTTTTCGCCTGTCGCCGCATCAATCTGCCCTAGGGCTCCAAGCTCAAAGCGGCGATCGCGGGTTCAGGGCAATATTTACCCAGTTCCCAACCAATGCCAAATAGGGCCGCGCCCAGCACTAGGAGGCGATCGATATCGTCATAAATTTGGTGGAATTGATTTCGTCATCTCTTCATTAAGGGTCAAGGAAAAATTGTCGGAGGCTTAGCACCGCCGACCAGCTTCCCACTATGCCAGGTCAAGCGTTCGCTATGGATTTGAGGCCCGGTTCTGAGCCTCTAGCATCCCCACCCATCAAAACCCAGGTCAGCCCGTACAATTAAAAGAAGTATCCATTCACCCGCACGAGCACTGCTAGTTCATGACTGACGCCGCCGTTTCTACCGCCGCTACCTCCGCTGATATTGCCGCAGCGGTAGAGCAACGGCGCAATTTTGCCATTATTTCTCACCCCGACGCCGGTAAAACGACGCTCACCGAAAAGCTGCTGCTTTACGGAGGC
Organism: Nodosilinea sp. WJT8-NPBG4; assembly: GCA_019359285.1. GTDB lineage: Bacteria > Cyanobacteriota > Cyanobacteriia > Phormidesmidales > Phormidesmidaceae > Nodosilinea. The sequence continues at coordinate 129,054 of JAHHHQ010000051.1, read as the reverse complement.
GCTATTCAAGAGGCCGGGGCGGTGAAGGCCAAGCGAGCGCAGCGCAGCGCCACCTCTGACTGGATGGAGCTGGAGCAGCAGCGGGGGATTTCGATCACTTCCACGGTGCTCCAGTTTGCCTACGGCGGCTACACCATCAACCTGCTCGATACGCCGGGCCACCAAGACTTTAGCGAAGACACCTACCGCACCCTGGCCGCCGCCGACAACGCGGTGATGCTCGAAGACGCCGCCAAGGGTCTAGAGCCGCAAACCCTGAAGCTGTTTGAAGTGTGCCGGATGCGATCGCTGCCCATCTTCACCTTTTTCAATAAGATGGATCGCCCCGCCCGCGAACCCCTAGAGCTGCTGGATGAAATTGAGCAACGGCTGGGTCTGCAAACCTACGCGGTCAACTGGCCGATTGGTATGGGCGATCGCTTTAAGGGCGTGTTTGACCGTCGTCACCAGCAGATTCACCTGTTTGAGCGCAGCATCCACGGCAAAAAAGCGGCCAAAAACACGGTGCTAGATATTGGCGATCCGCGCATTGAAGATTTGCTCGACCAAGACCTCTACTACCAGTTCAAAGAAGAGCTGGAGGTGATCGAAGAAGTTGGGCCGGAGCTGGATCTCGATGCCGTCCATGCTGGGCAGCAGACTCCAGTGTTCTTCGGCAGCGCCATGACTAACTTTGGCGTGCAGCTGTTTCTCGACGCCTTTTTGGACTACGCCCTCAAGCCCTCGGCCCACAGCAGCACCCTGGGCGAGATTGCCCCCACCAATGAAGACTTCTCAGGGTTTGTGTTTAAGCTTCAGGCCAACATGGACCCCAAACACCGCGATCGCATCGCCTTTGTGCGGGTGTGCTCGGGCAAGTTTGAGAAAGATATGGTGGTGAGCCACGCGCGATCGGGCAAGTCGGTGCGGCTGTCGCACCCCCAAAAGCTGTTTGGTCAGGGCAGAGAATCCCTCGAAGAAGCCTACCCCGGCGATGTGATTGGTTTAAATAACCCCGGTGTGTTTGCGATCGGCGACACCATTTATCAGGGCAAACGGCTTGAGTACGACGGCATCCCCTGCTTTTCGCCGGAGATTTTTGCCTACCTCAAGAACCCCAACCCCTCTAAGTACAAGCAATTCCAAAAGGGCGTGTCAGAGCTGCGCGAAGAAGGGGCGGTGCAGATCATGTTCTCCGCCGACGAGTCGAAGCGCGACCCTATTTTGGCGGCGGTGGGTCAGCTTCAGTTAGAGGTGGTGCAGTACCGCATGCAAAACGAGTACAACGTCGAAACCCGCATTGAGCCGCTGCCCTACGCTGTGGCCCGCTGGGTCGACGGCGGCTGGGAAGCGCTCGAAAAAGTGGGCCGGCTGTTCAACACCGTCACCGTCAAAGACAGCTGGGATCGCCCGGTTCTTCTGTTCCGCAACGAGTGGAACTGTCAGCAGATTCAGTCTGACCACCCCGAACTCAAGCTCAGTGCGATCGCCCCCGTAGTCTCCGGCAAAGAACCCGAAAGCCTCTAAACCCAGAAGCTGAGGATTTGAAGACAACCTCTCCCTACCCGTTCCCTGAGCGGAGCCGAAGGGAACGGGTAGTCTACAGCAGCGGCGTTACGTCTTCGCCGCAGTCGTCAGCCAGGTAAGACAAGGCGCGAAAGCGTAACCCCACCAACTGCTCATACAGTGGGTTTATTTTGCACATAGGCGGAATGTGCACTAGCTTTTTGTTAAACAGCACCACATCACGCTCAAAGGGGCACTGGGAGGGGATCAGTTTGCAGACAAACCGGGCCAAGCGTGGGTCGTGCACCTCAAGCTGATCGAGCCATTCGCGGGCCGGTTTGAGAGGGTCGATTTTGCCTACCACTGGGGGGCGCAGTTCAGCGGCAATCTCGGCATTCTCCGGTTTGAGGCTGTATATGGTCGATCGCACCGAGGTGAGCACGGTGTCTTGCAGGTTCAGGGCTTGGCACAGCGCCTGGAGCTGTAAGTCCTCTTCTACGGAATACACTCCGTCAGACAGGGCTACCATGACCGCCATGCGCAAAAAGTTTTCGGCCACTTTGGGGTCAGAGCCGAGCACACGGGCCACTTCGGCAGGGGTAATGGGTTCAAAGTGCTCAAAATCGAGCTCGGGGGCCAGTTCGTCTTCGGTGATGGCGGTGATCAGCGCCTTTTCGTCGTCATCAAAGTTGCCGTCGGCCCAGGCCAGGGTGAGCAGCCCCCGGAGCCAGACCTTGATCTGCTCCGGGGTGTAGGGAGACTGAGTGACTGCGGGCATAGATCCTCCTCAAGGGTCAGTGCGATGGTCTTGGCGCAGCCTCTTCAGTAGGAGAAGACGTAAGACCCTCTCGGCAAAACCATCGCGGTATCAACAGCCACAAAGATCGGGCAAGCAGGCTGTAGCGCTTTAATCTTAACGCTGCCAATTTAAGACTGCCCTAAGCCAGGGCAGTTTTCCGCTATAGGTGCAGACTGAAAGCCAACCTAATCATCCTTGGACGGCACAGGTAGGGATCCGGCCTCATAGCTCGCTCCCCGTCAACTATAGAGTGGAGCCTTGGTATATTGCACAAGCCACGCAGTATTGAGGGCAAAGAAGTTAAACTCGCGTGTTACTGTTGACTCTCGAAACCTATCTGGATTGTTGTAGGGGAAGACTGGATTTGATTAATTGTCAATCAATCAGACTCTGACCTTTTGCTGTAAATAAATTTTTATTTTACTGTCACTGGATTCCATCTATTGCTCAAGCAAAATTCCGTGTCTCCACACAATTTCAGCTACGAAGTCAAAAAACCCCATATTTTTACTGCGCGTGGCGCTATCTAGATCTGGTGGTTTAGATATAATTCATCAAAAATTTCGGAAAACCCATGACGATAAATATACCAGATCTAAACGCTAAGCATGGAAAAGCAAATAGAGAAAGAGTTCGTGGGCTAGACACACTTCGTTTTTTCCTTGCATTATGGGTTGTTTTTGGTCATCTTGGGATTTTCCCGCTAGGAATAAACGAAAATAACATTCTAGGTAAAGTATTTGCGGGAATTTATGGCAACATTTTTTCTGCTCCTGCCGCAGTCATCGTATTTTTTGTTATTTCTGGCTTTTGCATTCACTATCCATTCCGGAACAATAAGAAGTTACTTCTAATTCCTTACTTTACTCGTCGGCATTTAAGAATCTGGGTACCTGTTATTGCAACAATTCTGATCGGACTGCCGCTTGGGGTGAAGTTAACTCTATTGCAAAACTCTATTTTGTGGAGTTTGTTGGCAGAAGAAATCTACTACCTAGTCTATCCTGGACTCTTGTTTTTAAGGAGGAGGGTCGGATGGCGGAATATTCTTATCGCATCTTACGTCATGGCTGTTTTGGTCATTTTGCGTGATCCTTCAGCAGGCAACTATCCCTCATATGGTCCCTATTTAAATTGGGTTTTGGGGTTACCATGCTGGTTGTTAGGCTGTTGTTTGGCAGAAAAAACAGATAGGTTATTCACTTCCGTAACACAGCCCAAAATCAATATCTGGAATTGGCGGCTTACCGCTTGGTTTCTAAGCTTTGTTTGCAGTGCTTTAAGGTTTCATTCGCCAATTAAATATCCTTGGACTTTAACTCTGTTTGCCATTTTCGCTTTCTTCTGGTTAGAAAAAGAGATTTTGCGCTACCGAGCTAAGGCTCCCGTGCCTTTGCTTGAAAAGGCGGGTAAAGGTAGTTACTCGATTTACCTTGTTCATCTACTTGGCCCTGCTCTTTATACATATTGGTCATTACCCGTATTTTCTCCCGTAATGCACTGGTTCATGGAAATTATATTTACTCTGCTTCTATGCTATATTTTTTACTTATTGGTAGAAAAGCCTTCTCACTTATTAGCCAGGTCAGTGGCAGAAAAGCTATCCCCTAACTCGTCTAAAACAGCTACAATCTAAGTACGTGAATAGCAGCCTTAGAGCATATTTCTGGCTCTCCTCACTTGCGTTTTTAACCTTGAGCGCGCCATCCTATTCTTATTCAGATTAATGAAGGCGATCGCCGTTACCTAGATTTCTCACCTAGGCGGACGCAGCGACCCAAGGTTGAAATAGCTTTAACCTGCGATCGCCATCTAGCCCACTTAAATATCTAGCCCTGGGAACAAATTAGACCCTTATAGGCTTCTTATCGTTTTTGCTTACCCTCGAATGAGACTGAGTAGTTTAGTATCTATGCCAAGACCGTCCTCCACGAGGTAAACCATGAGCAATTACACAACCGCAGAGCTGCAAACCCTGGTCAAGGCCCCGATGATGACCGGGCTTTCGGTGGCCATGGTTGATATGGGCATTGTCTCTACAGCCATTGAAGCGACTGCGATGTCAAAACAAATTGCTGGGGCTGCCCAAAAATATCCCGCCAACTCCATCATTCAAGCGGCCTTCTCAGAAGAAACCATGAAGAGTGGCCAGGTCAAGCTCGACAAGCCTGATATCAAGCCTGAGGATGTCAAATCGGGGGCCATGATCGACAGCGCGCTCGCCGACATTAGCGCGGCCCTAACCCTCGTAGACGGCAAAGCCTCTGCTGAGGAAGTCGCCGAGTACAAGCAGTTTGTCTACGACTGCGGTGCCGCTGTTGCCGCTGCGGCTGGTGAAGGGCTGTTTGGCACTGGCAGCAATAAGGTTAGCACCGCTGAGGCCGCTGCTTTGGCCAAGTTTAAGGTGGCCCTGGGCCTTTAAGATGGGATAGGGGTGCGGTGCCCGATGCGTATAGTCTGCGGCAGCCGAGAACCGGGAACTGCCTCGAAGCGAGTATCCAAATCGCAGTGGAGAGGGCGCTTATCAGCCCCCGGAAGCCATGGTTGGCTATGGGCTTGATGCCGCAAACTAGACCAAGTGCCTCAATTCCTTTTGGCGAAAGATAATTTTTGCTTACGCAAGCTTTGTGTTTCTGTGCCAGGGTCAACGATAATCCCCAAGTAGCCCTAGAGCGATCTAGGGCATTTGTCACTCGTCTGTTTAAGGAGAACGTTATGAGTTTTACCCGCTGGTTGCGGCGGCTAGCGCCCCTGATGGTGTGTCTAGTGCTGCTGGTTAGCGCCTGCACGTCAGCCCCATCTAAATACGACCAGGTGCAAGAAGACACCACTGGTTTTGGTTCTCCTGCAGCGGTCGATAAAAAAGCCGAAAAGGGCGGTACCTTCAACGCCTTTTTCCCAGACAACCAGGGCGGCTACAACGTCATTCCCTACCAGGAGAAGAAAGGGTTTGCGGAGTATAAGCTTGAGCAGGATGGCAAGACTGTGGCTATGCTCACCATTAGCGATACCACCAGTGTGCCTGGCTCGGCGGAGAAATACATCACTGCTACCCAGTCCATCAGCGGTTTTCCGACCGTAGAGCAGGGCAGCACCGCCAGCGGGGTGCTCGTGAACGATCGCTACCAGGTCAAGGTACTCTCTCGCGACCCCTCTTTCACCAAAGACGACCGGGTGGCCTGGCTACAAAAGTTTGACCTCCAAGGTCTAGCTCAGCTCAAAGGGGCGATTAACCCCGTCGCCAAACCCGCTGCGGGGCTGCCCCAGGCACCCACCGCCGCTCGGCCCAAGGATGGCTTTAAGTTGCCCAGGGTGAAGCTGCCGAGCCTGTCCCCCAGTCTTCAGCCTGCCTCTTAGGGGGTCAGCAATGCAAACAGCGATGACGGCGATCCAGAAACTAGGGCAGACCTAAGGAGTAAGTTGTGAGCAAAAAAATTTACGAAATTGTCGATAAGCTTCCCACTGGGGGCTTGACCGTGCGGGCACTAAAGACCCTCGACACCTTTGTGCCCGGCCAGTGGAACAACTTGGTGGGCTTTGACAACACCATCAAAACCGTCACGGGTGAAACCGATGAGGCCATGGTGCAGGCGATCGGCGAACGGGCGATCGCCCTCTTCAACGACAAAAAGCAGGGCTACCAGAGCGCCCTCTGGCTCTACGAAACCGTGGACTCGGCCTCGGGCCTGCTAGGGGCAGCGGCACTGGCTAACCGCATTGGCCAAGATACCTTCTTGGGCTTCCTCAAAAACCTTTCCCCCAAGCCTGAAAAAGCGCAAACCATTGACCTGGTGGTGAAGCTGGTGGCTGAGGTGGTCGCCTTCTGCAAAATCAGTGGCATCCCCGGTGACAGCCTGGGCGACTTTCTGACTGCTCTGGGCGACTACAGCAGTGAGTCGCTGGTGCGCATGGCCGCCCTGGTCAGCTTTGACGGCATCATTCCCCTAGGGGCTGACTTTTCGACTAAGGCGCTCACGGCCATCAAGGGCATGGGAGCCAGCGATCTTGAGTCCAATCAAACCTTCAAGGGCATCAAAAGCGAAATTCCTGGCGGCAACGATAAAGCTAAGCTCTCCTTTATGACCGAGAGTTTTGAATCGACTAAGGGCTGGATGGATCGCCTTGTGCGCGACCACAACATCACCCAGAGTGGCTTGGTTGACAATCTGGGCGGCTTCATCGAGGGCTCTAAGGGCAAGCTCGACTACCTAGGCGCGTTCCTTGATATGTCGGTGAAGTACTACGAGCACACCGGAACCCAAACCCTGGCCCGCCGACTGATTGAGCGCGCCGTGGCTGAGATCTAGCGTTCTGGGCCGCTTTTGGCCTGGGGGCTAGGGGTTCGAAGCCGCCGCCCGCAAGCAATTGTAGTTTGCTCCTGACGCCCGGCTGAGATCTCAGCCGGGCTTTTTTACGGCTACAGTCGGTTCCCATCTGTGGTCATGCCTGACCGAAGCCATGTATCTTGCTTTTTATTGTGGCGGTAGGCAAATGTAAAGGCAGTTTACCTACTCCTCCAATTGACTGTTGGGCAGTTCCAGTGGGTTGAGTCTGTCGTCTAAGGGGGTGATTAACTGCTGATCCACCTCGACACCTGCATTCACCATAAATAGGCGAAAGGGTTCGCCCTGGCTGAGGTAGGTGTCGTAGCCCGATCGCAGGTAAAGACCGTACTCAGGTCGGCGGGCCACGTGGCGGCCTACAAAAGCCAGGCCCAAGGCATTCAGGTAGCGATCGACCACCTCCGGCTCGGCCAGGGTGAGCCCCGGCAAGTTAGACAACAGTTGCGATAGACCCGCGTCTACCTCCGAGACGCTGATGTGGGCCTGCCCCTCGATCAGCGCTAGGGAACGACTCTCGGTGGTGTACCACGAAAAGGTGCGAAATTGTTCAAACACGGCAGGGGTCGCAGGGTCGTGGCTGCCCGCAATCACCATCACCGGCACCTTTACCGCCGCGAGCCCCTCGGGGCCAAAGACACTACTGTTAACTGGGTTGACCAGCAGCACCGAATTAACCCGCGGGTCACGAAAGCGGTAGGTTTCCCGAGGCAGCTCTAGCGCCTGGCACTGCAATAGCAGCGACATATTCAGGTAAATAAAGTTGCTATCGCATACCTCCTGGAGGTGGTTAAAGTTAAGCTCTGCCCCGGCCACTGCTAGGGCCGTATAGCCCCCCAACGAGTGCCCTCCCACCCCCACCTGATCAAGATTGAGCCGCCCCCCAAACTCTGTGGGATTGAGCCGCTCTAGCTCGTTGAGCACAAAGGTAATGTCGAGGGGGCGATCGATAAACTCCTGCACCTCAAACACATCGCTGCTAAGTCCTGCCTGAAAGTCAGCCACCTGCTGCCGGTCACTGCCGGGATGCTGGGGCAACACCACTACAATGCCGTGGGAAGCCAGGTGGGAGGCCCACTGATGCCGCGCCTCAGGGCTAGAGGTCAGGCCGTGGGAAAAGACCATCACTGGAGCCTGGCCGCGCCACTGGCGCGGGCGCACAACATCCACATAGAGCTGGCGATCGCGCTGGGTATCGGTCAACTCAAACCGCTGAATTTGCACCCTCGCCGGGCCGGGAACAGTTAGATCAGCCAAGCTGGTATAGTCGATGGCAGGCCGCTCAGCAGCCTGCCTAACCGTTATCTGCTCTAGCTGAACAATAGAATCGGTAGTAGCATTCACAATGCGCTCAACGGCGTCGGCTACTGCCTGGGCGTCGTTAATTCTGACCTGCATGTCGGTGGGCAGCGATCGCACCACGTTGATAGCTGACAGCCCCTCCGGCGAATTCGCTGCCTGAATCAGCGCCGCCCGCAGCGACAGCTTGCCGTTGCCGCCAGCCCGGGTCTTGAGGATTACCCCTACCTGGTCCAGCAGCTCTTCGCCTAGGTTGGTGTAGAGAAAACGGGACAGCAACACCCCATCCATCTCTAACGGGCGATCGAGGTTTTGACGTAGTTGAGCAACTTCGGCCTCGCTCAGCCCGACCAAATCGACGTAGAAGGCCAGGTCATCGGTGAGTTCTCCTGACTCAATCAGGGTTTCGAGGGAGCTAGTGCTCACTGCTCGCTCTACCGGGCCGTAGCTAAAGAAGATTTCTTCCGCCGCCTGCACCGGCAACCCGCTCAGCACAGTCAATCCCAGACTCAGCCCGCCTAGAGTCCAGGTCCGAGACCGCAGCCACCCCCCGACCAGTTGCCAGGTCATGCCGTCACTCCAAAAACGTTACTAAGAGCCTCTCCTGATTAATTCTCACTCAAGACTCTGTCGCGTTGACTCTGCCTCTGAGCAGAGTCGAAGAGGCTGACCATGCACCCATTTGCCTCACTACTGCGTGCGCTAAGCCGCATCCACCGAACGCAGCCGTCGCAAAATCACCATGTTTGGCCCCACTACTGGGTTGCGAGCCACCACCACACCCGCGGGGTCACGTAGTTGCAGGGTGCCAAATTTGAGCCCCTGGGCCTGGGCATAGATGTCTTGGGCCACGTCGTTCTGCTGGCTGGTCAGCAGGCCGTACCAGGTTTCAGCCACATTCACGCCTAGGGTATTTTCTGGCAGGTTGACCTCTACCGATTGAATAAGCCCTGCCCCATAGGAGCGGCTAATGCTGCTAACCCGGTTTTGAATATCGGTGATTAAACTCTGCTCAGGTGTGGGTTCAACCACGGGCGCGGGGGCTGGAACGGGCTGCTCTGCAGTGGGGACGGGGGCCGCAAACGGGTCGTCAACATCAGATTCTGCCGCCGTAATTTGAGGCAGGGGTTCTGAGGCGATAACAGGCTCGCCTCGCCTCGCGCCCAAGGGGTTCCAGAGGGCCAACAGCAGCATCAGCAGACCCAGAGCAATGGCGGTCAGCATGCCGTCTGAGAGCTTCCGTTGAAGATCGGGGGGCAGCTGCGATCGCACCCACCGCAGCCCTTTCTTCCACAGGGTTGCCCCCTCGGCCAGCAGCAGCAGCAGTTGGTCAACCACACCTAGCTCCTTCGGTTGGTAGGGAATGCCGGTATCGGCCCAAACGTCTTCTGCCGGGGCCACTGGCCGAGCCCTATGGTAGGCGGCGGCTCTGTCAGGCATTTGACGCCGGTCAATGTCGGTGAGCTGAGGCTCTGGGGTTTGTACCGGCAGCGGATCTTCTAGATCTTCTAAGTCGCTGTCGGTCCAGGGAGCTGGGTCTGGCGAGGCAGAGCGACCGTTGTTTGAGGTAGTGCTGTAGGGAGCAACGTCAGCAGCCTGACCAGAGGCGCGATCGCCAAACACTGGCTCTGCTGGAGCATCCTCTTCACCCAAATCTTGTCTGGACAGCTTGGCAAAGTCACCGTTGACGGCCTCAAAGGGTGCAGATTCTTCCTCAATCTCGGCGCTGGTATTCAAGCTGGGGGACGCTGGCCCATCAGTATCTCCTTGCTCCGATTGATCGGTGTTGCGCGGGGGCGGAATGGGCGGAATTTCTGGGGGAAAGTTGGGATCTTGGGGTCTCATGGGTTAGCCCACCTGGCCACGATTACCGACAAATGCTGAAGGGTTAGCCCCAAAGGGCGTATCCCTTTCAATACTGCCACGTTTCCCAAAAATCTTAGGGCAGAAATCAATCTGCGGGTCACGCGTTTAGCCCTACTCGGCAAGACCCTGGTGCAAAATCAGCCGATTGCCGTCAGGGTCGTAGGCATAGACCTCGCGACCGTGGGAAGCCGTCAGCACAGGGCCGGGGGGCGCGTAGCCTAAGTGGGTGAGATGGGCGATCGCCCCCGCCAAATCCGTCACCTCTAAGCACAGACTCATCGCGCCACTGCCGGGGGCAGCAAACTGGCCTACCTGGTCAGCTTTGGGCTTAAAAATCGCTAGCCTCAGCCCCGGCAGCTGAAACTCAGCGTAGCGATCGCGCTGGTAGGGCCGGGCCGACTGATGGAGCAGTTCGCCATAAAAGCCAACCAACCGCTCAAAATCGACGCTGGCCAGAGCCACAAAAGCACTGGTGCAGTTTACAAATACCTCAGCCAAAGCCCTCTCCGCCAGAATGGTCTCAACATAGCAAGTTTGGTTTAAACCAACGTGCGATCGGCAATGCGATTTTTCCAAATGTGGAAACCAGCGCAATGGTGGGCAATGCCCACCCTACGACCCAAACATCGTGAGTCAGCGGTGGACATTTCCTTATCCCACCCATCCACCCTCTACCCATCCACCCCTTAACCCTTCCCTAGTCCAACTCCCACTCCGACGCGTACTGCAACATCAGCGGCGGCAGGTGCAAATCCTTCGGTGTCTTACAGCGGGCTTCAAACACACCTAAAATATCCTTCACGCTGGGTTTGCCCTTGCTGCTGCCGGTAATGCCGCTGGCAATAATCACCGCACAGGTCCCATTACACTCCCGCTGCCAGCTATTCCAGCGCTCCAGCAGGTGGCGATCAGTGCTGCCATTGGTTTCGTATTCGGCGAACAGGTGCAGCTCGCCATCGCCGGTCTGCAGCATGCCTAGCTCAAAGGCCTCACCGCTAAAGGGGTCGCTGCCGGGGTTAAAGCACACGGCCTGCACGCCCTGGGCCTCTTGCAACTGCTGGATTAAGGTTTTGGCCTTGGGGCGCGAGGTTTGAATCAGCACCACCGGCAGATCGGGGGAGTTGGCGGTGCCATTGTGCGTCCATTTGCCCTCTAGGCCCTGAAAGGCGATCGCCGAGTCATGGCGCAGATCGTTGAGCACCTGCTGCTGAAACTGGGTGAGGATGATGATCGCCCCCTCGGGCACATAGTCGTCGCGCAGCACCGGAAAATTGACCAGGCCCTCGGGGCCGTCGTCGAGGACATCATCGGCGTCGGCTGCCAGCTCTGCGGTCACTTCGGGCAAGGTCTTAACGGTCACCTTCAGCGGCGACGCGCCGCCATTTTTTTCGGGGTTAGGAATTTTATAGCTACTCTGGAGCGCCTTGAGGGGAGGCTTTTCGAGCTGGGCCCGGTAGCGAGTGATAAAGCGCTGGAGCGCCTCCAGCACCACCAAAAACGTGGCTCCTTCCTCGTCGGCGAGCTGGCTGCGCATGCCCTCTAGGGGGTGAATGCTGCCGAAGTCGGGCTGCACTGCCTCTGGAGCCGAGGCCAGCCAGCTCACAGGCTGGGGCATGTTGGGGAAAGGTTCGTCGTCAAACAGCTCAAAGTTGAGAAACAGGCAGTCTTGCTCTAAAAAAGCTTCCTGCATCTGTTTAGGCGACTGCTGCCCCATCAGCACCCGCTGGCGAAATTGCTTGAGCGAGTCGAGGGAGCGATACATCAGCAGGCCATACTCCACGCCCCCCATGCCCAGCATTGACACGTAGAGGGTGTCGAGCTCCCAGGTGTTTAGCTCAACGGCTAGCACCTGCTGCTCGTTGAGGGTGTTCCAGGGAGCGAGTTCCCAAATCTCCATGGCCTTGTCGATCATGGCCTCGGCATAGCGAGGGGGTAGCTCGGCCTCGGTCATCTCAGCCGACTGCTGGAGGGCGTTGAACAGCTCGTCGATCAGGGGCAGCTCGGGGGCGTAGTCGATGGCAATATCAAGCCCCTGGAGCGCCCCCCGCAGGTAAAACTGAATTTCGCGATCGCTGACTACAATTTTGTGCGGCCTGGCCGGGGCCAGGTTGCCTTGGGGCGACTCAATTGCCTGCAACAGCGTGCGCACCACTGGCTCATAGCCGCAGGTGGTGGGCACAATGGTCAGCCCTCGCACCGCGCCGTGGCTGCTGTCAACCCACAGAATGCAGTCGCTGGTCTCAGTATGGCGCTGGCGCAGGCCGCCGTCGTCATCCATCAAACCGCCCACCGAACGGCGATCGCCCTCCCATACGCTGGCTACACGGGGCAGCCGCTTCAGGCGATCGATGGTAATGCGGTTCAATCGAGTCATGGGCTAACGATAACGACAGATGGAACAAATGGTTAGGCGACCGCTGGCTTGGGCACAGCTTTGGTCAGCATAGCCAAGTTTAATCATCAACTGCCCACAGCAACTCAGCCGCGTGCCCTTCGGTACAGTCCCCTAAGTTGAGATACTGCACCTTAGCCAGCATCCCTCCTTGGGCAGGGAGAGCCCAGAGCGACTGCTATAAACTATAGAAATTCTTGACGGTATCAGCTAAGCCTAGACGACGAAAGTGTTAGATTTCAAAACAATTTAGGCTGCTCTGGCTGCGGTTGGGGTGACTCTGTTTATGATGGTAGAAGCTGTACTTACATCGAAAGGTTGAAATGGCTCAAGCCACCGAACAAACCCAAGGTATTTTGATGTCGGAAACGGCCCTGCGGCACGTCAAGGCTCTCCAGCAGTCCCAGGGCAACAAAGAGCTCTGCCTGCGAGTAGGGGTGCGCCAAGGCGGCTGCTCTGGCATGTCCTACACCATGGATTTTGAAGACCCTACCAACATCAACGAGCACGACGAAGTCTATGACTATGAAGGCTTTCGCGTGATCTGCGACAAAAAAAGCTTGCTGTACCTCTACGGGCTCATGCTCGACTACAGCGACGCGCTGATCGGCGGTGGTTTCCAGTTCACCAACCCCAACGCCGTCCAGACCTGCGGCTGCGGTAAGTCCTTCGGGGCGTAGGGACACCCTACGGGGCTACAATCTGTGCTTTGCTGGATATCGCTTTAGATAGTTCATAGACTATGACTCAAACCGTAGAAACCCTGTTCGATGAGGGCATCGAGCGTTACAAAAAGGGCGAAGATCCCGCTGAGCTGATTCCCGTATTTAAAGAGGTGTGCGATCGCGCTCCCAAGAGTGCCTCCGCCTGGGCCTGCCTGGCCTGGCTCTACCTGCTGACCGACAAGCCCAACGCCGGCCTCAAAGCCGCCCAAAAAGCGGTCAAGCTCAACCCTCAAGACCCTCAAGGGCGGGTGAACCTAGCGGTGGCCATGCTCGACTCGGGTAAGCCCGGCGTGCGCGAGCATGTCGAAATCGCCGGCCAAGTTATGACCGTCGCCGACGACCTGAAACAGGAAGTCATGGACAGCATCAATGACGGTCTGGTTCGCAAGCCCGACTGGAAGAGCCTGTCACGCGTTAAGCAGTGGCTTGAGTAGTTAGGTCGATGGGGTAAACCCTTGTTCCCCAGAACGTTGCGCGAGCGCGCCCCTGGATCAATCCGGGGGCGCGCTTTTGAGTTATTGCCGGTACCACTCTTGCCGCCACTGCGTCATTTGATCGATCTCAGCCTGCTGAGAGGTAATGATCTCGTCGGCTAAGGCGAGAAGTTCAGGACGCTGACTCTTTTCCTTCAAATCCTCCGCCATCGCCACAGCTCCCTCGTGGTGCGGAATCATCGCGTTGATGAAGCGCAGGTCAAACTCCTCGTCGGCTCCACCGAGATCCATATCCATCCGCATGGCTGAGATCATCTCTTCGCTCATGGCCATGTCGTGCTTCATTTCGGCGTGGTACATCATCGGCTCAGCGGGGGCATCGGGGTACCAGGCCGCCCGCCAATCCTGCATCTGAGCAATCTCCACCTGCTGGGCCGCAATAATGTCTTCGGCCAACTGGCGAATTTCGGGTCGCTGGGAGTTCTCCAGCGCCGCTTCAGCCATGACTAAGGCCCCTTCATGGTGGGGAATCATGCCGTCGATAAAGCGCAGGTCGTAGGTGGCGTCGGCAGGGCCCAGCTCCATCCCGTGACCGCTGTGCATTATCTGTTCCTCAGCCCTGTCTCCAGTGGCATGGCCTTCGTGCATGGCTTCCATATTGCTAGCGCCGCAGGAGGCTATCGGTACTAGGGTAGCCAGGGCTAGCATCGTCGCTAAAGGCTGTCTCAATCGCATAGTTCGTCTCCCAAATGCCTGATGGTTTAAGCCTACACATTCCAGCCCGCTGTAGAGTCAAGGGCTGAGTGAGCAAGCTATATTTCCTTCCCCAGCGTTTAATTAACACTTTGTTACGAAAATGAGAGGAGTGATCCCGCCGTACTGTAAATTTTGTTAACAAAGCCTAGGTTGATTTATTTCAAATTGTGTCACCTAAACGCCCTAAGCCTTATCTAGCAAGGATTTCTGATACAAACATGAAAGGCGCCTTTGATTTTGCTTTCGTTACGAAATATTTCCTGTAGAGTTTGATGAAGCCTTTCTGCGGCCCGCCTCAATCGCTGTGACTCGATTCGGCAGCCGTAGCAGCCCCCAGCCTTAGCCAAAGCCACGAAAGGAGTTTTACTGCATGTTCACCCACGTCAAGCCCACTGTTCGCCACATTGCCCCCGATGACCTCAGCGGGCGGCGTCTGGTTAAGGTGGTCTATGTGGTTCTAGAGCCTCAATACCAGAGCTCTTTATCCTCGGCCATCCGGTCGATCAACGCCAACAACTCTCAAGTGGCCTTCGAAGTCAACGGCTACCTGATTGAAGAACTGCGCGACGCCAACAACTATGCGGCGTTCAAGCAGGATGTGGCCGAAGCTAACGTATTTATCGCCTCGCTGATCTTTATCGAAGACTTGGCCGACAAGGTCGTTGAAGCGGTTGCCCCCCTACGCGACGGCCTCGATGTGGCGGTGTGCTTCCCTTCCATGCCCCAGGTGATGCGCCTCAATAAGATGGGCAGCTTCTCCATGGCCCAGCTTGGCCAGTCGAAGAGCATGATCGCCTCCTTCATGAAGAAGCGGAAGGAGAAGTCTGGGGCGGGCTTCCAGGATGCGATGCTGAAGCTGCTGCGCACCCTACCCACGGTGCTTAAGTACCTGCCGGTCGAGAAGGCCCAGGATGCGCGCAACTTCATGCTCAGCTTCCAGTATTGGCTGGGCGGTTCCCCCGAGAACCTGGAAAACTTCTTTCTCATGCTGGCCGATCGCTACGTGATCACCGACAGCCAGATCGAGGGTGCGCCCCAACCCGAAAGCCTGGACTACCAGGAGCCCGTCACTTATCCCGACATGGGCATTTGGCACCCCATGGCGCCGCACATGTTTGAGGACCTTAAGGAGTACCTCAACTGGCACGCCTCCCGCCGCGACATTTCTGAGGATCTCAAGGATCCCCTTGCACCCACCATCGGTCTGGTGCTCCAGCGCACCCACCTAGTGACTGGTGACGAGGCCCACTATGTGGCCATGGTGCAGGAGTTTGAGTACCTGGGCGCGAAGGTGATTCCCGTGTTTGCGGGCGGTCTAGATTTTTCTAAGCCCGTGAATGCCTACTTCTTTGACCCGGTAGACAACACCAAAACCATTGTTGATGCCGTGGTTTCTCTCACCGGCTTTGCCCTGGTGGGCGGCCCAGCCCGGCAGGACCACCCCAAGGCGATCGAAACCCTCAAGCGCCTCAACCGCCCCTACATGGTGGCGCTGCCCCTAGTCTTTCAAACCACCGAGGAGTGGGAAGACAGCGACCTGGGCCTGCACCCAATTCAGGTGGCGCTGCAAATGGCGATCCCTGAGCTGGATGGGGCGATCGAGCCGATTGTGCTATCGGGCCGCGACGGTCTGACCGGACGGGCGATTTCGCTTCAGGATCGGATTGAATCTATCACCCAGCGGGCGATGAAGTGGGCCAACCTGCGCCGCAAGCCCAAGCTCGACAAAAAGCTGGCCATCACCGTCTTCAGCTTCCCCCCCGACAAGGGCAATGTGGGTACCGCCGCCTACTTGGACGTATTCGGCTCCATCTATAAAGTGCTAGAGGCAATGAAGCAGAACGGCTACGACGTGCAGGATCTGCCCGAGTCGCCCCAAGCTCTGCTCCAGGAAGTCATCCATGACGCTCAGGCCCAGTACAACAGCCCCGAGCTAAATATCGCCTACCGCATGCCGGTGCGTGAGTACCAAGCCCTCACCCCCTACTCCGAGCGCCTGGAAGAAAACTGGGGGCCACCGCCGGGCAACCTCAACACCGACGGCGAGAACATGCTGGTTTACGGCAAGGCCTTCGGCAATGTGTTCATCGGTGTGCAGCCTACCTTTGGCTACGAGGGCGACCCCATGCGGCTGCTGTTCTCCCGCTCCGCCAGCCCCCACCACGGGTTTGCCGCTTACTACACCTACCTGAACAAAATCTGGGGTGCGGATGCGGTGCTGCACTTTGGCACCCACGGCTCGCTAGAGTTTATGCCCGGCAAGCAGATGGGCATGTCGGGCACCTGCTACCCCGACAACCTGATCGGCAGCATCCCCAACCTCTACTACTACGCTGCCAACAACCCCTCCGAGGCCACGATCGCCAAGCGTCGAGGCTACGCCGAGACCATCAGCTACCTGACGCCCCCCGCTGAGAATGCGGGTCTCTATAAGGGCCTGAAGGAGCTGAGCGAACTCATTGGTTCTTACCAGGGAAACAAAGAGAGCGGACGAGCGGTGCAGATCGTCAACGCCATCATCGAGACGGCGCGGATCTGTAACCTCGATCGGGACGTGGCACTGCCCGAGGGCGACACCGGGGAGCTTTCTAACGAGGAACGCGACAACTTGGTGGGCAAGATTTACATCAAATTGATGGAGATCGAATCGCGCCTGCTGCCTTGCGGTCTGCATGTGGTGGGCAAGCCACCTACAGCTGAGGAGGCGATCGCAACGCTAGTCAACATCGGCAGCCTCGATCGCGAAGAAGACGGCATCAAGAGCCTGCAGCGGATCATCGCCGAGAGCATTGGCCGGGATATTGATGACATTTACGGGAATAGCGATCGCGGCCACCTCGCCGATGTTCAACTCCTGTACGACATCAATCAGGGCGTTCGTGCCGCTGTCGCCGCCCTCGTCCACGAGCAGATCGACGCCGAAGGGCGTGTCTCCATGGTGTCACGGCTGAATTTCTTGAACATTGGCCGCAAAGAACCCTGGATCAAGTCTCTCCACGAGGCGGGCTACAAGAACGTCGACACCGATGCCATCAAACCCCTGATGGAATACCTGGAGTTCTGCCTGGAGCAGGTCTGCGCCGACAACGAACTGGGCGCACTGCTGCAAGCCCTAGAAGGCGAATACCTGCTCCCCGGTCCCGGCGGCGACCCGATCCGCAACCCCGATGTGCTGCCTACCGGCAAAAACATCCACGCCCTCGATCCCCAGTCCATCCCTACCACTGCCGCTGTGCAGTCGGCCAAAATTGTGGTGGATAGGCTGCTGGAGCGCCAGCGGCAGGAAAACGGCGGGGCCTATCCTGAAACCATCGCTACCGTGCTCTGGGGCACCGACAATATCAAAACCTACGGCGAATCCCTCGCCCAGATGATGTGGTTTGTCGGTGTTAAGCCTGTGCCCGACTCCCTGGGCCGGGTAAATAAACTGGAGCTGCTCTCCCTCGAAGAACTGGGCCGCCCCCGCATCGACATCGTCGTCAACTGCTCTGGGGTGTTCCGGGATCTCTTCATCAACCAAATGGCCCTGCTCGATCGCGCCGTGAAAATGGCCGCCGAAGCCGACGAGCCCCTGGAGATGAACTTCGTCCGCAAGCACGCCCTAGAGCAGGCGGCAGAAATGGGAATTGGCCTGCGTGAAGCCGCTACCCGCATCTTCTCCAATGCTTCGGGTTCTTATTCCTCCAACATCAACCTGGCGGTGGAAAACAGCACCTGGGAAAACGAGGCCGAACTCCAGGAGATGTACCTGAAGCGCAAGTCCTTTGCCTTCAACTCTGACAACCCCGGCGTCATGGACAGCAACCGAGGCCTGTTTGAGTCGGCTCTGAAGACGGCGGACGCTACCTTCCAAAACCTCGATTCGTCGGAGATCTCCCTCACCGACGTGTCGCACTACTTCGACTCTGACCCCACCAAGCTGGTGGCCAGTCTGCGCGAAGACGGCAAGGCTCCGGCCGCCTACATCGCCGACACCACCACCGCTAACGCCCAGGTGCGCACCCTGTCAGAAACGGTGAGACTAGATGCCCGCACCAAGATGCTCAACCCCAAGTGGTACGAGGGCATGCTCTCCCACGGCTACGAGGGCGTGCGCGAGCTGTCGAAGCGCCTGGTCAATACCATGGGCTGGTCGGCCACTGCCGGAGCCGTCGATAACTGGGTCTACGAAGATGTCAATACCACCTTCATTCAAGACCCGGAGATGTGCAAGCGTCTGATGGATCTCAACCCCAACTCCTTCCGCCGCATGGTGACAACCCTGCTGGAAGTGAACGGACGGGGCTACTGGGAAACCAGCGACGAAAATCTGGAGAAGCTGCAAGAGCTCTACCAGGAAGTGGAAGACCGCATTGAAGGGGTGGAATAGACCCTAGCTGTGGGCTAACTGAAAGGGGTGGGCGCAAGCTCACCCCTTTTCGCTGGTGTAGCGTAGCTGGGAAAAACATCCCCGCTGCATCCGCTGTAGCTTACGGAAGTGCTAGGCTGCATGCACCGACAAATGGATAGCACGATGGCCATGACCGGAAAAGCTGAGCTTTGGGATCGGCCATGAGCGGTCAACGGTGCCCACTGTGCCACAGTGGGCAGGGGCAGGAAATCCACCGCGATCGCCCAGAACTGCGCCAACATCGCGCCTACTACCGCTGCGATCGCTGCAACTTGATCTTTGTGCGGCCCGGCAGCTTTCTCCCATTTCAGGCCGAAAAAGCCGAATACGACCTGCACCAAAACCACGCTCAAGACCTGGGCTACCGTCGGTTTCTGAGCCGCCTGGGAAATCCCTTACTGGATTGTCTAGCCCCCGGTAGCCAAGGACTCGACTTTGGCTCTGGCCCTGGGCCAACCCTCTCGGTCATGCTCGAAGCGGCCGGTCACAGCGTTGCCCTCTACGACCCCTTCTACGCTGACGATGACACGGTTTTTGCTCGTCAGTACGATTTTATTACCGCCACTGAGGTCATTGAGCACCTACGCCAACCTCAGATGGAACTCGATCGCCTTTGGAGCTGCCTTAAACCCGGTGGCACTTTAGGACTCATGACCAAGCTTTCCCGTGACGATGCCGCCTTTGCCCGGTGGCACTATAAGAGCGATCGCACCCATATCTGCTTTTTCTCCGTGCAGACCTTTGATTGGTTGGCCGCCCGCTGGCGGGCAAAGTTAACGATTCTGGGGCAGGACGTAATTCTGCTGCGTAAGCAGTAGTGGCCAGCAAGGTCTCCGGAGGGAACCCAGCTGAATGACTTTGCTCAGGGTGCAGGTTGAGGAGCTAACCCACCACCGACTCTACCTTGGCGGCTTCATCCTCTACCGCCGCTGGAATCTCAGATGCAGCGGGTTCGCGGTGGTCAAACGCCAGCTTCCCATCCTGCAAGTTCACGGTGATGGTCGCGCCCTGGGTAAAGGTGGTCTCTAGGATCTTGGTGGCGATCGGATTCTCCAGTAGCCGCTGAATGGCCCGCTTTAGGGGACGGGCGCCATACACCGGGTCATAGCCGCTCTCGGCGATAAAGTCGATCGCCGGTTTGGTAATTTCCAATCCAATGGTCTGGTCGGCCAATCGGCGCTGCACCCGCCGAATTTGCAGGGCCACAATCTTGCGCAGCTCGCTCTTGCGCAGCGAGTGGAAGAGGATGAGGTCATCCACCCGGTTGAGAAACTCGGGGCGAAACTGCTTTTGCAGTGCCTTGAGCACCTGGACGCGCATTTCGTCGTAGCGATCGTCGTCGCCTGCCAGCTCCAAAATGTGGTCGCTGCCCAGGTTACTGGTCATGATCACCACGGTGTTGCGAAAGTCGACCCGGTGGCCCTGGGAATCGGTGATGCGACCGTCGTCGAGCACCTGCAAGAGAATGTTGAACACGTCGGGGTGCGCTTTCTCTACCTCGTCGAGCAGCACCACTGAATAGGGGTGGCGACGCACCGCCTCGGAGAGTTGACCGCCGTCTTCGTAGCCGACATAGCCAGGAGGGGCTCCTACCAGCCGCGATACGGCGTTTTTCTCCATGTACTCCGACATGTCGATGCGAATCAGCGCATCTTCAGTGTCGAAGAGAAACTCGGCTAGGGCGCGGGCCAGTTCGGTTTTGCCTACCCCGGTCGGACCCATAAAGAGGAAGGAACCGAGGGGACGACCCTGGTCGTTCATGCCGGCACGGGCGCGGCGAATTGCGGCCGCCACGGCTTCTACGGCTTCATCCTGACCGATCACCCGCTCGTGGAGGTGGCCTTCGAGCTGGAGCAGCTTTTGCCGCTCCGACTCCATTAGCCGGTTGACGGGGATGCCCGTCCACTTAGCAACAATTTCAGCGATGTCAGCTTCGGTGACCTGTTCACGCAGCAGGGTGTTGCCCTTGGCCTGCACTTCGACTAGCTGGGCCTCTAGGGTTTCGCGATCGCGCTGAATCTTCTCCAGACTGTCGTACTTGAGTTTGGCGGCCTTGTTGAGGTCATAGGCCCGTTCGGCCTGCTCAATTTGTAGGCGGATTTGGTCTTCTTCGTCTTTGAGGGTGTGAATGGCGTCGAGGGCCTGCTTTTCGCTCTGCCACTGACCGCTGAAGGACTGCTGCTTGGCCTGAAGTTCGGTAATCTCTTGCTCAATGCGGCTGAGGCGCTGGCGCGAGGCCTTGGTCATGGAGCCGTTTTCGGCCTCTAGCGAGAGCTTTTCCATTTCGATCTGCATGAGGCGGCGCTCAATGCTCTCCAGCTCCTCGGGCTTGGAGGTAATCTCCATTTTGAGCTTGGCAGCGGCTTCGTCCACCAGGTCGATGGCCTTGTCAGGCAAAAAGCGATCGGCAATGTAGCGGTCAGAGAGCACTGCCGCCGCCACCAGGGCACTGTCGGCAATATCGACGCCGTGGTATGACTCGTAGCGTTTTTTCAGCCCCCGCAGAATAGAGATGGTGTCTTCGGCGCTTGGCTGGCCCACGTACACCTGCTGAAAGCGACGCTCTAGGGCGGCGTCTTTCTCGATGTGCTTGCGGTACTCGTCTAGAGTGGTGGCTCCAATGCAACGCAATTCGCCCCGTGCCAGCATCGGCTTGAGCAGGTTGCTAGCATCCATGGTGCCTTGGCCCGCTCCAGCTCCGACCACCGTATGCAGCTCATCGATAAACAGCACCACCTGCCCCGCGGAGTCGGTGACTTCCTTGAGCACCAGCCGCAGCCGTTCCTCAAATTCGCCGCGAAACTTGGCCCCGGCGATTAGCCCGCCAATATCGAGGGAAATCAGCGTGCGACCCTTGAGCGATTCGGGCACCTCACCATTGATGATGCGCTGGGCTAGGGCTTCGGCGATCGCCGTCTTGCCCACCCCCGGTTCGCCAATCACCACCGGGTTATTCTTCGTGCGCCGCGACAGCACCTGAATTACGCGGCGGATCTCGTCATCGCGGCCGATTACGGGGTCGAGCTTGCCGTCGCGGGCTAGCTGGGTGAGGTCAATGCCAAATTTCTCCAGCGCGTCGTACTGCTGCTCAGGATTTTGGTCGGTGACTTTCTGACTACCGCGCACCGCTTGCACCGCCGCCATCAGCTCGGGTCCTTCAACGTTAAAGCCCCGCAGCAGTCGCCGCCCGATGCGCTCGTCTTCCTGAAAACCCAGCAGCAGGTGCTCAACCGAGATGAATTTGTCTTTGAGGGTTTGGCGCGCCGCCTCGGCTCCATCGAGCATGCGATCGAGGCTTTGGCCCAGGTAGAGGTTGCTGTCAGCACCGGGGCGCACGCGGGCCTGGCGCTGGGCAAATTTCTCTAAATCGTCGAGAATTTGGTCGCTGTCGAGGTTGGCCTTGTCGAGAATCTTGTGGGCCAGCCCATCTTCTTCCTGGTCGAGCAGTGCGATCAGCACGTGCTCGACCTCCATATATTGATGTTTGCAGCGGCGAGCCACATCCTGGGCCTCAACGATGGCGTCCCAAGCTTTGGCGGTAAACTTTTCCGGATCGGTTGGCTGCATAATCTCCGTGGGCGGGCAGGCTGCGCTTTGCTTTTTGTGACGGTTGGACGTTCAGTATATCAGTTGGCGCTTGGGCTGGCTGTGCTGTCCTCTGGGGTCAGCATAGAGTGATTGCCCACCGCAAACTGTTCAGTCTTTACGGCTCCTGGCCCTCTGCTTGATAAACCTTCCAGGACAACTCATGGCGTCCTAAAGGTTAACTCAAGGGCGGTAGGGCAGACTTTGACTCCGGGTGAGACATCGTCGAATTAAACACCACCGATCGATTGCGTCCCTGCTGCTTGGCTCGGTAGAGGGCTTGGTCTGCCTGCTGGGTGAGCACTGTGGAGGTTAATTTCTGGGAGGGGATGAGGGTACTGATGCCTAAACTAATTGTAATCTGGGAACTCACCGCTGAGGCAGGGTGGGAGATGGCTAAAGCCGCGATCGCCTGATGAATGTGGCGGGCCACCGCGATCGCCCCCTGTCGAATCGTGTTGGGCAAAATGATCGCAAACTCTTCGCCACCGTAGCGAGCCAGTAGATCAGTGGGGCGACCTAACACCTTTTGGGCAGCCTGGGCAATGGCGTGAAGGCAGTCATCGCCCGACTGATGGCCATAGGTGTCGTTGTAGTACTTGAAGTAGTCGACATCAAACAGCAGCAGTGAGAGGGGCAGGCGATCGCGGCTGAGGCGAGCCCACTCTTGCCCGAGGCGATCGCTAAAGCGGCGACGGTTGGCAATTTGCGTCAGCGGGTCGATGTGGGCCATCTGCTCCAGCAGCCCTGTGGCGCGGCGCAGTTCAGCGTTGATCTGGGTCAGGCGAACCTCAGCCCGCTGGCGCTCTTGCAGTTCGCTCTGCAGCCGTTGCACCAGGTCGGCCTGGTGAATGGCGATCGCCAGCTGCGCCGCAATGTCTTCTACCAGTTCGACCTCAACCCCCTGCCAGTAGCGCGGCCCTGAGCAGTGGTGAATCACAACCAGGCCCCACAGATCGGCCCCCTTTTGCAGGGGCACCACCAGGCTAGCCTGCACCTGAAACTGGGCGAACAGCTGGCTGTGCTCGTCCAGCAAACTCATTTCGTGAATGTCTCGAATGGCCAGGGTGCCAGCGTTGGGGCGAATCCCCCGGTAGTGATCGCCAAACCCCTGGTGGGGCACCTGGGCCACCATGACCGAGTCAAGACCTGGGGCCACCGCCTCCGACACAAAACTACCGCCCGCTGCCTCATCGGCAGTGGTGAAGCGATAGATGCCCACCCGGTCAGCGGCCAAGCACTGGCGAACTTCCTGAGCTGCCGCGGCGAAAATCTGCGTCAGATCGAGGGATTCTCGAATGTGCTGAGTGATTTGCCCCAGCGCTATGGCCCGCTCGTACTGATGCTTCAGGGTGGCCTCGGCCTGCTTTTGGGCGCTAATTGCCGCATCGGCCTGCTTTTTGGCCCGCAAAATTTCGTCTTCGTACTGCATGCGCTGGCGAATGGGAATCACCACACAGTCGTTGATGGCGTCTCCCTGGCGCTGCCGCCGCACCCCGTTGGCCAAAATGGGAATATCTTGCCCCGATCGCGATCGCAGCGAAAAGTAAATTTCGCTCACCGCCCCCTGCACGCGCAGCATAGGGAATACATGGGTCTGGTAAAAAATGCGGCTAGCCACGGGCAAAATAGCCACAATATTTTGACCCTGCAACGCCGCCCGCTCCCAGCCCAGCAGCGACAGCAGCGTGGCGTTGGCGTACTCAATCACTCCGTCGTCGCGCACCGACAAAAACCCGCAGGGAGCCTGGTCGAGCAGCGGGTCTATGCCCTGGGGCGCAGACCTTGGGGTAGAACTCCGGTTAACCATAGGCCGGGCTCAGACTGGCCGCCTCCAGATAGGTCTTAATCAACTGAATCGTTTCGTCGGGATGGCTCATGTGGGGACAGTGGCCCGTGGCCGCCATCAGGGCCAGGGTGCTGTGGGGCAGATGCTGATGCAGGTACTGCCCCACCTCAGCCGGGGCGATCGCATCGTCTTTGCACTGCAAAATTAGGGAGGGCACCGGTACCCTGGCCAAATCGTCGCGGTTGTCACTGTAGAAGGTGGCTTTGGCAAACCGCGTGGCAATGGCGGGGTCAGTCGAGCAAAAGCTCTCCTCTAGCTCTTGGGTGAGCTGGGGGCGATCGGAGTTCTGCATCACTACCGGGGCCAAAAAGTGCGCCCAGCCAATGTAGTTTTTCTCCATGATGTCGAGCAGCTGATCGATATCATGTCGGTCAAAACCACCGACATAGGATTCGTCGTTGATATAGCAGGGCGATGGGCCAATCATCACCAGCCGCTCAAAACGCTCGGGGGCCGCGATCGCCGCCAGCAGGCCAATCATGCTGCTTACCGAGTGGCCCACAAAAATTGCCTGTTCCAGATTCAAGGCTGCACAGATGTCCAAAACGTCCTGGGCATAGCCTTGAAGGTGGCTATAGCGCTGCGGATTGTAGGCAGCCAGGTCTGATTCACCAAACCCTACATAGTCAAATAAAACTAATCGATAGTCGGCTGCAAAGGCAGGGGCCACAAACCGCCACATCTTTTGATCGCAGCCAAAGCCGTGGGCCATTACCAAAGGTCGCTGCCCTTGGCCCATGACCTTGACATTGTTTCGGCTTAAAACATCTACTGGCATGGTCTACCTTTGCGCTGAACCCCTATATCTGGTTAACGTGCCCAATTGCCAAAGCGCAAAAGAAAACGCATCAATCTCTAAACCTGTCTTTAGAAGACGTCAACTATTGTTGGTTTTCTCAACAATTAGTTATCAATTTCGCGGCTAAGGGTATTAAAAAATACTTCCTCCTTTCACTGGCGCATCCCGCTATCCCTAGGCTACACCTCGGATTGCCCAACGGGGCGAAACGCCCAAAATAGCGGGTTATAGCGAGTGAACGAAACTACAAGAGTGGAAAAAGGGAAAAAATACCCGCCAGGCTTGAACCAGGGCATTCTAGGCTGGAACAGCCAAGATTTCACCTGCTGGGGCTAGATGTTGAATTAAGTCGAATGGTGGAGCAATCAGAGGATCGGTTAGGACAATTGGAAAGGCGGTAATTTAAGATAGGCTTTCCGAATTTCCCAAGGGCAGAGTCAGGCGCTTTATCGTTCTTAACACTTTGCTCTTTTGTCGAGTTGCGAGCGCAGCCATTTAGGCCCCCAGCTAACCAGCCAAAGCCCAACCGCTATAGCCACGTTAAGCCTTTTTCAACCCTCCAAAAAGGGATCTGTCTGAATGGGCTAACTCCAGCCTATTCCGCCCATTTAGTAGCGAATACGAGGGTCAATATAGGCATTCAAAATATCGATCGCGATGCTGATCACCGCGACGATCATGGCAAAAAACACCATCAGCCCCTGCACCACTGGGTAGTCGCGTTGGGAGATCGCTTCATAGAGGCGATTGGCCAGCCCCGGCCACGAAAACGTTACCTCCGTGAGTACTGCGCCCCCCAGCATTGAGGCAAAGGTCAGCCCCAAAATTGTAATCACCGGAATCATCGCATTCTTTAGCGCGTGTACCAGCACAATGCGCCGCTCTGGAATACCTCGTGCTCTAGCCGCCTCCACGTAGTCTGCTGTCAGGGTCTGCTTCAGGTTGACCCGCACCATGCGCTCAAACACCCCGCTGATTAAAATCCCCAGGGTAAGGCTGGGCAAAGCCAGATAGTACAGAGTGGTAAGAAATGCACCAAAATCGAGGGTCAGCAGACTATCGAGCAGATACAGCCCGGTTGGCCCGGTCGGGGGCGCGGCCCGTAGCGGGTAGCGAGTGCCGATGGGGAACCAGCGCAGCTGCACCGCAAAAATCAGCTGCAAAATCATGCCAAACCAGTACATAGGGATGGCGTAGGTAATAATGCCAAACAGCCGTCCCCCCGCATCCAGCGGCGAGTTGGGTCGCGAGGCCGCCAGGGCACCAACGCCAACCCCCACCACCGTGGCAACAATCATGCCGCACACCGTCAGCTCTACCGTAGCTGGAAAGTGGGCCCGAATAATTTGCCACACCGTCTGACCCTGGGTCGCTAGCGATGATCCCAAATCTAGGCGCAGCAGATCCCCCAGGTAACTCAAATACTGGATCACTAAAGGCTGGTCCAGGCCAAGCTGCGACCTGAGCGCATCCTTCGCCGCCGCCGGAGCCCGCGCCCCCAACAGCGCATCTACCGGATCGCCCGGCGTCGCCCGCAGCAGCAAAAACACCACCGTAGTGATGGTCAAAATCATCAGCGGGGCCAGCAGCAGCCGAGTGAAGATGTAGTAGCGCAGGGCGGCAGAGCGAGAGGCCATGGGTGAGTAGGGGGAAGGGGGAGGGAGAAAGTTTTGAGGGTTTATTTTTGAGTTTTGAGTTTTTGATTGAGGCCCGAACTCAAAACTAAAAACTCAAAATTTAGAACTCACGGTCTTGGCCAGCTCATCCTCTCGAAATTTTCCACAGTAAAAACTGCTGCGTTGGCTCCACAGCCACACCGTTTATGCCGTCTTGGGCAAAGACGTAGTCTTTGTTTTGCCATAGGGGTACATAGGGCACGTCATCGACCATCATCTGTTGGAGGTCGGCGATCGCCTGCTGACGGGCGGCGGGGTCTTGCTCGGCCTGCTGTTTGGCCACTAGCTGATTGGCTTCAGGGCTGTAGTAAAATGAGCCGTTGGCCTGGGAAGGCCCCTCTTCGCAGAGATTGTTGCTGCCTTTTTCGCAGCTCATAAAGGGTTGGATGAAGGTGTCGGGGTCGTAGTAGTCGGGGTACCAGTTGGACAAAATGATGGGGTAAATACCTTTGCCCACGTTTTCCCAGAGGGTAGCCCCTTCGGTATTTTGCACGCTCACTGTCACTAACCCTGGCAGGCCTGCCTCGATCGATTCTTTGAGGGTGTTGGCAACGATGCTGCGGGTGGTAGAAGCCGAGGGATACCAGATTTCTAAAGTTAGTGGCTTGGCCTCCGAGAATCCGGCTTCGGTGAGCAGGGTTTTGGCTTTGTCAAAGTCGCCGTCGCCGTAGGCGTCTTTGAACACCGGTTTAGCAATGTCAAAGCTGGCGGGAATCAGGCTGTAGAGGGGCTCGGCCTGGCCCTGGAAGACGCGCTCGTTGAGCAGGGGTCGATCGACCATGGCGGCGATCGCCTGGCGCACCTTAACATTGTCTAGCGGCGCAATCTTTTGGTTAAGCGCCATGTAGTTAATCACGTTGGTGCCTGCCTCGATCACCTGCCAGCCGCCGGAGCTTTCTTCGCGCTCTAGGGCCGCTACCTGCTCGGGGTCGAGGGTTTGGTAGGCAATGTCGAGGCCGCCGGTTCTAAAGGTGTTGTAGAGGTTGGCGGGGCTGGTAAAGATTTGAATATCGATGCCCTGGTTGGCAGGGGCGTCGCCCCAGTAATCGGGGTTGACGTCGAGTTTAATCGAGTCGCTGGTGAAGCCCGACAGCTTGTAGGGGCCGGTACCGACAAAGCTGTCGGGCTTAAAGCTGCCCGTGCCAATCTCGTAGCTCTCGGGCGAAACCGGGGTGACGCCCGAAAAACTCAGCAGGGCAGGGAATGCCGCAAAGGGGGTTTTGAGGGTTAGGGTAAGCTCATAGTCACCTGTGGCCTCGGCGGTAGCAATTTTGTCAGACAGCAGATAGGCGGGGCGACCGCCATTTTCCATAAACCGCTGAATGGAAAAGGCCATCACCTCGGCATTGAAAGGGGTGCCATCGTGGAGGGTGATATCGTCCCGCAGGGGAATGGTGTAGGTCAGACCGTCATCGCTGACGGAGGGTAGCTCGGTGGCGAGCTGGGGCACCAGGTTGGTGGTGCCAGGCTCGTAGGTGTAGAGGCGATCGCCCAAGTTATAGAGCAAAATGCCGGGGAAGGTCTCGTAGGCGTCGGCGGGGTCAAGGGTGCGGGCGGTGAGGGTGGTGCCAATGGTAATGCGGCCATCGCCACTGCCGGCGGGGGCCTCGGCAGCGGGTTGGTCGTTGCCGGCGCAGCCTAGGGCGATCGCAAATACCAGCCCAAACAGCCCCACAAACTGCACCACCCGCCGCCAAGGCTGCCGTGCCCAAATTCCCTTGCCTTTACCCATCCACGACACCAAAGAGTTCATCAGGTTTTATCTAGCTAACTGGCCAACACTGGGATAGTTGTATCACCCTTTGGGGACTAGGGGGAGTGGGGGAGTGGATGGGTGGGGGGTGGATAGGTAGGCTGTCCTCCTTATCCTTTACCCCTCACTCCCTACGGCCTTACTGACTTTGCCAGTTGCAAACCGCTGCCACACTGCGTCTGTGAACAGGTGTGACAGCAGACCTAGGGGGCCTGCGAACAAGCATAGGGCGAGGGAATGGCGGGTGAAGACACCGCTTTCCTGGCCTTGCCAGTAGATCCAGCGACCGACAAACAGGTCGAAGGCGAGAAAGTGGACCCAGCCGGTAGCGGTAACGTGGGGCTGGGCAAAGACAACTGCCAGGTCGCTCAGGCTGAGGTTGGGGTCGGAGAGGGCTTCGATGCCCTCGACGTTGGTAAAGCTGGTCACGAAGAGAAAGAGGTATAGCCCGGCTAGGGCAGCAAAGGGGAGGAGGGAACCCATGACGGTGCGGGTGAGTTTGGTGTTAGGCACCAGCACCATCAGGGTCCAAAAGGGGAGCACAAAGAGGTTGGCGCTGCTAAACAGCAGCTCTAGCAGGTTGGCGTCGACGGTCATAGAGGGAGTATTGATTTAGAGGACTGTCCCTAGTGTAAGCAGTTCCCGTAGGGTGCATTCGCGCAGCAATGCACCATCCACTTGAGCTACTGCCCACCAGCTCAGGCTCAGGGCAGGAGACCTGTGACAAAGCCAGATCTACCGCTGGGGACATTTCGATTGTCCCCAGACCCCCGCTCCGCACGTCCTGCTTCGCACGGGCTTCGCCCTACGACCAGGGCCGTGCCGCCGCCCTGGACCCAACGGAAAGGATCGGCCGATCATCGGTTTAAACCTCTGTCTTGCAAATGGGTCTGTGGGCAACATTCGACTCCGTAATGGCTGCCCCCTTTCCCATCTTCCTCATCTCCCTCACCTTCTCCCTCACCCCATCACTCCCCTACACCCTCTCCTCAATCTCTTCCGCCTGGGGATGGAAGTACTCATAGATCTGCTGTGCTAACTGTGGGCCAATGCCGGGGACGGTGGCCAACTGCTGGGGACTGGCTTCACGGATGTAGTCGATGGAGCGGAAGGCGGCGAGCAGTTCTTTCTGGCGGTGTTGGCCGAGGCCGGGGATTTCGGAGAGGCGCGATCGCCGCATCCGATCTGTCCTTTTCTTGCGGTGAAAACTGATCGCAAAGCGGTGGGCCTCGTCACGCAGGCGGCGCAACAGCTGTACGCCGGGCTGGTCGGCTTCGGTGGGCAGCGGGATCGATTCGCCGGGCAGGAAGATTTCTTCGCGCTTTTTGGCTAGGCTGACCACGTTGATATCTTGCAGCAGGTTGAGTTCTTTCAACACCTCTACCACGGCGGAAAGCTGACCTTTGCCGCCGTCGATCATCACCAGGTCGGGCCAGTCGGGGTTGCCCAGGCGTTGCTTGGTGGGGTCGGTGGCGTAGCGGCGAAAGCGGCGGCGGATCACCTCGGCCATGCTGGCGAAGTCGTCGGAGTGGCCGGGTTTGACCTCGGGATTTTTGATTTTGTAGTGGCGGTAGTGCTGTTTGGCGGGCATGCCATCGACAAATACCACCTGGGAGGCGACGGCGTCGGACCCCTGAATGTGGGAGATGTCGTAGCCTTCGATGCGCTTGGGCAGGTCGGGCAGGTCGATCGCGATCGCCAAATCTTGCAAAGCCTGAATGTTGCGATCGGCGGCGGCTTGAGTGCGGGCCAGCTCGTACTGAGCATTGCGCTCGACCATGTCGATCAGCTCGGCCTTGGTTTGGCGCTGGGGCACTTCGACGGAAACTTTGCGACCTCGCCGCTGGGTGAGGTATTGGGTCAGCATGTCGCCCTCGGGCAGCTCGTGCTGGGCGAGAATCAACGCCGGAATTTCGACCGCTTCCACGGTTTGGTAGTGATCCTCCAGCACTCGCTGGAGAATTTCGCCCGGCGTGCCCGACTCAGCATCGGCGGTAAAGCCTAGGCGGCCCACCAGGCGACCAGCCCGCACCTGGAAGATCTGCACGCAGGCGTGTTTGTCGTCGGCAGCCAGGGCGATCGCATCCCTCGACACCGTATCGTCGGGCAGGGCCACCTTTTGATCGGCACAGAGCCGCTCTAAGCCCCGGATTTGATCCCGCAGCCGGGCTGCCAGCTCAAACTTGAGGTCTTCCGCCGCCTTCTCCATCTGGGCGGTGAGAATATCCACTAGCTCCGTAGTGCGGCCTTGGAACACCATGACGACGCGCTGAAGGGTCTTGTGGTAATCCTCCGGCGAAATTAGCTGCTGGCAGACGCCAGGGCAGCGGCCAATGTCGTAGTTGAGGCAGGGGCGATCGCGGTGCACTGGCTGAGGCCGCTGCCGTAGCGGAAAGATGCGCTTAACCAAATGCAGGGTGCTGCGCAGCAGACCCACATCGACGTAGGGGCCGTAGTAGCGATCCTTTAGGCTCTTGCGCCGCTTGCGGGTGATAAAAATGCGGGGATAGTCCTCTGACCAGGTGACGCAGAGGTAGGGATACTTCTTGTCATCCTTCAGCAGCACGTTGAAGTGGGGCTGATTCTGCTTGATCAGGTTGGCTTCTAGGGCCAGGGCCTCGGCCTCGGTGTCGGTAACGATAAACTCGATATCGACGATCTGCATCACCATCACGGTAATGCGCGGCATGTGGCCGTGAAAGTCGCGAAAGTACGATCGCACCCGGGTGCGCAGACACTTCGACTTGCCGATGTAGAGCGTCTGGTCGCGGCCGTCTTTCATAAAGTAGACCCCCGGCTCTTTGGGAATCTCTTTAAGCCGCGCCTCAAGGCGCTCGGGGTCGTTAACCAGGGTAGTGGGTTGAACCGAAGTCACAGGCGCTAGCAGCTAAACCTTTGTACTAACCAGGATAGCGGCAATTTCATGCCGCAAAATTCTCCTGGGCAGACGGTTTTCCACCGCAAAAAGGAGTGATATGTTTGGATCACACGTTGGCCCGTTCTCGGCTTCAGTAATTGTGCGTATTCGAGCAGGTTGTTTGTATACCTGCTTCACGGGCGCTTGCGATCCCGGCCAGAACTGTAAAGATTGATTTTATAAGCGATTCTTTCTGGAAACCTCTCCCCTTTGATGTAGTTAGTATTACATCTTGTTCCTGATCGTTCCTGTCACTAGACCCTGCCACATGACTCCCCAAGAATTTGAAACTCGCTATCGCGAGCAAATTAGAGACATTCTCAACCAGCTCCAGTCGGCCATGGCGACTTCGTCTCAGCTTGAGCACACCATTACCGATATTGGCGCAGCCGTTCAGCTCTTAAGCCGAGATGTAGAGCGCTATCTGTCTGAGCAACAGTCGGGGTCGGGGGGCGGCAGTCTGTCGTAGCGTCGACTTGCGTTTGCGGGGTGAAACGCTGAAAAACTACCGTTCCAACCCGCGAACCTTTCAATTAGTAGGTCACCAAGCTCGGCTTAAACTCGGTCACTCACTCTGACTGGGGCGATCGCAAAACTGTGTGAATCGCCTGGGTGAGCTGCTGAAGGGCAATGGGCTTGACCAAGTACTGCTGTGCCCCCAGTGCCAGGGCGCGCTGCTGGTCTTCGGCAAAGGCATAGCCCGACACAACGATGACGGGCAGATGTTGCCATAGAGCAGACGATCGCAGTTGCTGGAGCAGGGTGTATCCGTCGATTTCGGGCAGCCCTAGATCGAGCAGCAGTAGATGGGGCTGAAACTCTTTGAGATGCTGCTGTAGATCTAGCCCGTGGGGCAGCGCCAGCACCCGAAACCCAGAGTAGGTGAGGTAGTCTGCAAAAAATAGACGGTTGCCCCGGTCGTCTTCTACCACAACGACACGAAGTTGACCATCAGCAGTGCTGGATGGAGATGTCACCATTGCCCTTAGATCCTACTCTGAGACCTGGCACCACCAGAACCGCGAGTCGTTCTGATAACCCAATGAGTTGCACCCTGGATACTAATGAATGGCGTAGCCCAGCATGAGATCAAAGCCGGGCAAGTTAATGCAATCCTTAACTCGGTTACTCCCATCTTAATGGGTGCTTTACTGATGGCTTAGTTGCTGTAGCGACTTCTGTAGGTTTATTTACAGCTTTAACCCCAGTTTTATGTTGAATTGAATTCAAATATCGCCGGCTTCGGGTAGGGCATCAATGCAACTTGTTGGAGGTATTGGCGCAGCCCTAATCAGGCCGTAGTGCGTTTGTCCTCGTGCCGAGATAAGACTACCCAGCCCACCTTGACGAAAGCCTAGGGAGCGCCTGGCAAAAACTCAGCGATGCGATCGATCGCCGCTTCTAGCACATCTGGCGGATGCACCAGGGCAATGCGCACATAGCCCTCGCCCGCCTTGCCAAAGCCTATGCCAGGGGCCAGGGCCACTCCGGTCTGCTCGACCAGGCGCAGGCAAAACTCCTTCGAGCGTTCACCCCACGGGTCAGGTAGCTTGGCCCAAAGATACATCGTGGCATCAGGTTTAGGCACCGCCCAGCCGATGCGATTTAACGCCGTCACCGCCGTGTCGCGCCGCTGGCGAAAGGTGGCGACCATATTGTGCACGGTGTCTTGGGGGCCGGTGAGGGCGGCGATCGCTCCCCGCTGAATGCCGGGATATTGGTTGAAATCTACGTTGGCCTTGATCTGGCGCAGAGCGGTAATGATCGCTGGGTTGCCGATCGCATACCCCACCCGAAAGCCTCCCATGTTGTAAGACTTCGACATGGTGAAGAACTCAATGGTGCAGGTCTTGTCGGGGTCAGCCTGGAGAGCTGATACGGCTGGCTTTCCCGTAAAGGTCAGATCAGCGTAGGGGAAGTCGTTGGCCAGCACCAGATTGTGCTGCTGGCAAAAGGCCACCGCCTCTTGCCAAAACTCAAGCGAGGCCGTAGCGGTTGTGGGGTTGTGGGGATAGCTCAACACCATCAGCCGCGACTGCTCCAGCACCGCCAGAGGAATGTCGGCAAAGCGGGGTAAGAACCCATCCTCCGCATGCAGGGGCATGGGATAAATCTGTCCGTCGGCCAGATACACGCCCCCGGCGTGGGAGGGGTAGCCGGGGTCCATCAGCAGGGCAAAGTCGCCGGAGTTAAGCACCGCCAGGGGGAGGTGGGCGGTACCCTCCTGGGAGCCGATCAGCAGCAGCACCTCGGTTTCAGGATCGACTGCTACATCAAACTTATCGGTATACCAGCGAGCGGCGGCTTCACGAAACGCTTGGGTCCCCGAAAACAGGCAGTAGCCGTGGGTGCTGGGATCGCTTAGGGCCTCGGCGATCGCCTCTAACACGTGGGGCGGCGTTGATAAATCTGACGACCCCAACGACAGATCGACAATCGATTGGCCCGTCGCGCGGGCCGCTGCCTTAGCCCGATCCATATCGGCAAACACATTGGCCTGTAGAGGCCCCATCCGCTGGGCAATTTGCATAGTGCTGGGGAAGTTAGGTCAGTCTGCCGCTGGTGAGACAGAGTTAATCGGAACAAATTGATTAGGGAATACTCATTATAAAACCTTTGTTTTAACCCCGGTCTTTAGGAATTACTGAAGGAATTCCTAGACCAGTCCTAGTCAAGTGTCACCTCCCATTTCGCCGAGGGCGACGGCTCAAATCGCTCTGCATAATACAGTCATCGGCGATCAGGTCCTCTACAGCCTTTTTAATGCTCTTTTATCTGGTGGTCTCTCTACCATGAACCAAGTTCAACCTACGTCTTTAGGAGATGCCTACCCAGCCCTATGCAACTTTTTGCGGCTCACCTCACTGACCCTGTCTGCCCCTCAGCTAGCGCTAACGGTTCAGGTGGGCGACGATTGGCGTCACAGCGGCGTGATGAACTACGGTCAACTACCCGCCGCTACGCTACGGGAGGTGCTGTCGAGCCAGCCGATGGAGACAACATTTCTAGAATGCGATCAGCTTTCCCTCAGTACCCATAGCCAATCGGGTCTACATTCCGAAGCCAATCCGATACCAGTGCTGGTAGGGCGTCTGCACAGTACCGACTCCCGGTATCACTTTACGATTTATGTGCCTGGGTTGGCCGTAGATCGGCTGAGCGAGGTGCAGGTTAAAACCCTCCAGTACCTCACCCAGCAGATGCTTTTGTGTCTGGCTCTAGCCCAACCCACTACCCCATCGCCTTCGCTTGCGGCGACGCCCAGAATAAAGGTGAGTGAGCCCTCCGACGGCGTCGATTTCCTGTCGCGAGTGGTGGCGCTAAACCCCAGTGGTGCTATCTACGATCGCGTCCAGCACGGCCATCCTCGCTTGGCTGATCTGGTGGCTCAGCTCCAGTCCTGTCTGTCTTACAAACAGTTGGGCCAGCTGTTAGGGACCTACTTACCCTATTTTTTTCCCCATCAGTCGGGTCGGCTGGTGCTGTTTTCGACCCCCCCTGAAAGCTTTACAGTGCTGACTGAGTGGGGCGACCCTAAGCCCTTAACAGCGGTAGAACAACAGTGTTGTTATTCTCAAGGCCAGCTATCGGCTCCGTTGCCTAGGGTTGGTCAAGAGTGCCACCAGTGCCAGGTAACCCATTGCCCTCAACAGGTCACCAAATGCATTGTGCTTGGCATGGTAAATGACACCACCTGCATTGTGCAACTGGTGCAGGCAGAGGCAGCACCCTTTACCTTGGTGCAGACGACGCTGCTAAAAAAGCTGTCGGAGCAAATTTTATTTGTGATGCAGCGGCTGCTTCTGCTCGAAGATCTGCAAGATCAGGCGCTGAAGGATCCGCTGACGGGTTTGCTCAACCGTCGCCATGCCGAAACCGTGCTCAACAGCCTGTGCCAGGCTGGCAAACAGCAAAATATCAGCATTATTCTGATCGACATCGACCACTTCAAAGCCATCAACGATACCTACGGCCACCAGGCCGGCGATGCCGTGCTCAAGAATATCGGCATGCTGCTGCGGGGCCACGTGCGCGCTCAGGATATTGTCTGTCGCTACGGGGGTGAAGAATTTTGTATGGTGCTGCTCGACACTACCCCTGAAGTCGCTCTAAAACGAGCCGAAAAAATTCGTCGGGCCGTAAAGTATGTCACTAATTCTTTTAATGGCCAGGCGCTGCCACCGATCACTATTTCCCTCGGTGTGGCGAGTTTCCCCGACCACGGTGAAACCCCGCACACCCTGGTCACCCTGGCCGACAGGGCGCTGTACTGGGCCAAAAACCACGGCCGCGATCGCGTCATCAGCGTCGACCACATGCTCTCTGGCGCTGAGTGCTCTTAAACCCTTGCCCTGGATCACATTGGAATTAGCAGGTGCAAGGTTTAGGGTTCAAGGGGCTGCCTTTGACCCTAAACCTTGTACCCGTCCAAAGGTCTAGTCAAGCTTGTCAATCTGCGATCGCAGTTGCTCTAGCTCGGCATCCACTGCCGTCGACTCGGTGGCAGGGATTGCTGTTTCAGCGGCGGGTAACTGCCCCTGGTCTACGGTGCCCCCCGATAGCTGAGCCTTCATCGCCGCCAGCTCTAGATCGACATCGCCACCGGCTTCAAGGGAGGCAAACTGGCTTTCCAAGTCGGACCCAGCCAGCTCTACCGCTGCTTGAGATCTAGCCTCCATTTGCAGCACCTTCTCTTCCATGCGCTCAAAGGCCGCCATGGCACTGCCAGTGTTGAGACTGCTGGTGGTGTTTTGCAGTTGCTCGTTGGCCTTGGCGGCACTGGCCCGGGCCTTGAGCATATCTTTCTTGGTCTTGGCCTCAGATAGCTTGCTCTCTAAGCCAATCAAATTGCGTTTGAGCTGATCCACGGTGGCGCTCTGGCCATCCAGCTGAGTCTTGAGGGCAATGGCCGTTTCAGCCTGGGTTTTCTTGCGCAGCAGCGCCTGTTTAGCCAGTTCGTCATCGCCCTTTTGTAGGGCTAGCTGAGCCCGTTGCTGCCAGGTGTTGGCCTCACTGCTGGCCCGCTCATACTGCTGCTGCACCCGCTTCTGGCTGGCGATCGCGCCTGCCACCGCCTGGCGCATTTGCACTAGGTCTTCCTGCATGTCAATGATGGCCTGCTCCAGAATCTTCTCTGGATTCTCCGCCGAACTCACCGCCGCATTCAGGTTAGAGCGAACCACTCGGCTAACGCGATCAAATAACCCCATGACGTGCTGCTTCCTTAATCTATGGTGTTGCGATGGTCTCTACCTAGTTTACAGAAAGTGAGAGGGGATCGGGCAGACGGGAGGATAGAGAAGGTGAGGAGGATAGGGAAGATGAGGAAGTGAGACATCTCCCTTATCTTCCCCATCTCCCTCACCCCAAATTCTCCGCATCCCACTTCAACACCGACGCATTGACCCCCTGCTCGCGCTTGAGCTTGGCGTCTTTTTCAAACCACTGGACAATCTGCACGGCGGTTAGGGCTTCGATCGGGGTATCGGTATCGGCGGCAATGACTCGCAGCAGCTTGCTGGTAGAGATGGTGAGCCGAGCTAAAAATTTTTCGGGAGATGACAGCAGTGCCTTGTCGACTTCCGCCGATTCTTCTGGGGTGAGAAATTGGAGCGATTGGTCAAGCATGGTTCAAGGCGGGAAAATATTAAAGGACAACTATAGCGATCGCGTACCTCAGGCTTTGTCAGGGTCAGGGACTCTCCTAAGCGCGGTGGTCGCCATACATTACATAGTGTCAGACCCTACTGAGGTTGGCAAAAGCCCAGGAAAAAAGAGAAAAGCGGCGGCTAGGGCATTCCTAGCCGCCGCTTTTATTTGGAGAGGGTTGTCCTAGATCTACGTTTCGGGCA
Organism: Nodosilinea sp. WJT8-NPBG4; assembly: GCA_019359285.1. Lineage (GTDB taxonomy): Bacteria > Cyanobacteriota > Cyanobacteriia > Phormidesmidales > Phormidesmidaceae > Nodosilinea. Next base: position 92,137 of record JAHHHQ010000051.1, on the reverse strand, counting down.
GAACTTTGGATGCTTCTAGATCTCAAACTGCCAAACCAGGTCTCATTGGATAGCCCGCCGCACACAGCAGGTCGCGATAATTTACCCTCCGATCTACGGCGTACTGCCCGCTGACGGTGCTTACCAAGGCCAGGAAGATCGGGGTGCCAATGACGTTTTCGGCCAACCACAGCTCGCCAACATTCTTGGTCAGAAATCGAGGTGAAAGCTCAAGGCACCGGCTCTGTGCAAAAAGGCTAGCAAAAATGATGGAGGCCAACCCCATGAGACTTCAGCTTTACGGAATAAGGCTCCGCTTTGAATCTGGTACGGCTCAAATCTCCTGATCGCGCCCCTGCACTAGGTAGCCGCAGCGATGCTCACCCCTCACCAACCAGTGAGTGCGCTGCACCGTGCAATTGGTCAGCGCCACCTGAAACATCTCTAGCTCGTGGCCGCAAACGCTGGGGAACGACTCCGCAATGTGGGAAATAGCGCAGTTATATTCGGTGATGATGTAGCCAGGGCCGGTCTGGCGAACATCGCCGTCGCTGACCTCGTGCCACTCGGACATGTAGCCCTCGGCCTGGCGAATCTGCACCAGTCGAGCCACCCGTTCGCCTAAGCTGCCGGTGCCGATGCGATCGCGATACTCCAAAGCCTTGCGCTCCCACTGTTTGCGCAGCATGGTGCCCACCTGCTCTTGGCCCATGGTGGCGGCTAGGGTATCGAGCAGAGAAATCGCAAATTCATCGTACTTAGCAGGGTAGCGATCGCGCCCCTTAGCGCTGATCTGATATAGGTGGTTGGGTCGCCCCATGCCCTCCTGCACCGCTCGGTGCTCAATCAGTGCTTCCGCTTCTAAATCCTTTAGATGGCGACGAATAGCCTGGGCACTCACCTCAAAGTGCTCTGCTAGATCATGGGCTGTCGCTTCGCCCTGCCTGAGCAGGTACATCAAAATGTCGTCTTTTGTAGAGGTAGAGGGTTGCTGCACAGAGGTCATGGCGTTGGCCCACAGTAAGACTTATAGAGGACATAGTCACAGGAGACTATACCTACCCAGACCAGGTTATCCCAGTCCATCGGACGATAATCTACTTTGACAACCTTTATGTTGTTAAACTAGTCTAAGATTCAGTTAGACAACTTAAAAGTTGCTTTAATTGTATAAAATTATTGGGCTGTGTAGCGTACCAATCCCGTAATGACTGACCTCAAACCCAACCAGGCCACCGACAAGAACCTAGAGCTCATGCGCAACTTTGCCCAGAGCTACGCCAAGCGCACCGGCACCTACTTCTGCTCCGATGCTGGCGTGACTGCGGTGGTGCTTGAAGGTCTAGCCAAACACAAAGATGACCTCGGTGCACCCCTGTGTCCCTGTCGCCATTACGAAGACAAAGGGGCTGAGGTTAAAGCCATTTACTGGAATTGCCCTTGCATCCCCATGCAGGAGCGCAAAGAGTGCCACTGCATGCTCTTTCTCACGCCCGATAACCCCTTCGCGGGTGAGCAGCAAGACATTACCTTTGAGACTATCCGTGCCGAAACCAACAAATTCTAGGCTTCTGCCCGTCCTGCCAGATTCCTGTTTAACCCCGATTGTGCAGCCCGTTTACAGAGTCGCGTCATGAGTGCTTCCGTTCAAACCCTTGTTAGCCAACCCTATAAGTACGGCTTCACTACCGACATTGAGGCCGACGCCATTCCTCGCGGCCTCAGCGAAGACGTGGTGCGCATGATCTCAGCCAAAAAGAACGAGCCAGCCTTCATGCTGGAGTATCGGCTGAAGGCCTACCGCAAGTGGCTGACGATGAAAGAGCCTGCTTGGCCCAACGTCAAGTATCCGCCCATCGATTACCAAAACATCGTTTACTACTCGGCCCCCAAGACCCAGCCCAAAAAACTCGGCAGTCTGGACGAAGTAGACCCCACTCTGCTCGAGACTTTCGAGAAGCTGGGCATTCCCCTTTCGGAGCAAAAGCGGTTGGCCAACGTGGCCGTCGATGCCATCTTTGACAGTGTGTCGGTGGCTACCACCTTCAAAGAAAAGCTGGCCGAGTCGGGCGTCATCTTCTGCTCGATCTCCGAAGCGCTGCAAGAACACCCCGACCTGATCGAGAAATACCTGGGTACCGTCATTCCCGTCGGCGACAACTACTTTGCGGCGCTGAACTCGGCGGTGTTTAGTGACGGCTCCTTCGTCTATATTCCCAAAGACACCCAGTGTCCGATGGATTTGTCGACCTACTTCCGCATCAACAATGGCGACTCGGGTCAGTTTGAGCGCACGCTGATTGTGGCCGAAGCGGGCAGCTCAGTGACCTACCTGGAGGGCTGCACAGCTCCCATGTATGACAGCAACCAGCTCCACGCTGCGATCGTCGAATTGGTGGCTATGGATGATGCCAGCATCAACTACTCCACGGTGCAGAACTGGTACGCGGGCGACGAAAACGGCAAGGGCGGTATTTACAACTTCGTCACCAAGCGCGGCCTCTGCGCCGGCAAAAACTCTAAAATCTCCTGGACCCAGGTTGAGACCGGCTCGGCTATCACCTGGAAATACCCCAGCTGCGTGCTCGTGGGCGACAACTCCGTGGGTGAGTTCTACTCGGTGGCGCTGACCAACAACATGCAGCAGGCCGACACCGGCACCAAAATGGTGCACGTGGGCAAAAACACTCGCAGCACCATTATTTCTAAGGGCATTTCGGCGGCGAACTCAAAGAATAGCTACCGGGGCCTGGTGAAGATTGGGCCGAAAGCCACCGGGGCACGCAATTACTCCCAGTGTGACTCGATGCTGATTGGCGATACTTCCAGCGCCAATACTTTCCCCTATATCCAGGTGCAGAACAGCACGGCTCAGGTCGAGCACGAAGCCTCGACCTCCAAGATTGGGGAAGACCAGCTCTTCTACTTTGCTCAGCGGGGCATTTCGCCGGAAGATGCGGTGTCGATGATCATCAGTGGCTTTTGCCGCGATGTGTTTAACAAGCTGCCCATGGAGTTTGCCGCCGAGGCGGACAAGCTGCTGGCGCTGAAGCTAGAGAACTCAGTGGGGTAGATGGATAGGGGTTGGGAGTGGATGGGTTGTCTCGCTCACCTCCAGCCCCTCTCCCTGCGGGAGAGGAGAGCCGGAAATCTCAGTAGGGTGGGCATTGCCCACCACTTGAGAATCTCTACAAGTGGGAAGTTCACCAATAGAGAATCTCCAACATTGATAGAGGTGGATGGTGGGCAATGCCCACCCTACGAAGACAAAAAACAAAATTCATCGCGCAGGAGCATGGTGGGCGGTGCCCACCCTACGGGAAAGGAACCATGATTAACGACAACAGCGAAATCATTCTCTCGGTGCGCGACCTCCGCGCTACCGTAGACGGTACTGAAATTCTCAAAGGCCTCAACCTAGAGGTGCGGGCTGGAGAAATTCACGCCATCATGGGTCTCAACGGCTCGGGTAAGAGCACTTTTTCTAAGGTGCTAGCGGGCCATCCCGACTATGAAGTGACCGCTGGAGAAATCCAGTTCAAAGGACAGGACGTTCTTGAGCTAGATCCCCACGATCGCGCCACTGCCGGTATTTTCCTCGCCTTCCAATACCCGCTGGAAATTCCTGGGGTGAGTAACCGCGACTTTTTGCGGGTGGCCTTTAACGCCCACCGCAAAGCTCGGGGCGAAGAAGAAATCGACGTGTTTGACTTCGACGACCTGATCGAAGAAAAGCTGGATCTGGTGAAGATGGATGTGTCATTCCTCGATCGCAGCGTCAACGAAGGCTTCTCGGGCGGCGAGAAAAAACGCAACGAAATTCTGCAAATGGCGCTGCTAGAACCGGCCCTATCTATTTTGGATGAAACTGATTCGGGGCTCGATATTGACGCGCTTAAAACCGTGGCCGGTGGGGTAAACCAGCTGGCCAACGCCGACAACGCTGTGGTGCTGATTACCCACTACCAGCGGCTGCTCGACTACATCGTGCCCGACTTCGTCCATGTGATGGCCGACGGTCGCATTATCACCACGGGCGGCAAAGACCTGGCTAAGCAGCTAGAGTCGCGCGGCTACGAGTGGGTGCTGGAGGAATTTCGCGCGGGGGTGACGGCGTAATGGCAACTGTGTCTGATGTGAGCGTGCTAAGAACGGCTGACCAGCGTGATGCTTACCTGAAGGGGCTGGTGCAGACCGCCCAAGCGGCTGTGCCTGAGAGCTTGGCTCTGGCAGAGGTGCGATCGCGCGCTGCCTCCTTCCTCAACGAGCAAACCTTTCCCTCGATTCGACAGGAAGACTGGCGCTTCACTGACCTGTCGGCCATGCTAGCCATCGACTTCGCCGCCGCTGGAGAGTCTTCGGTCACTGAGGCCGATATCGCTGAGCTGCGCCTGTCAGAAACCGCTGGCGCTCAGGTGGTGGTCGTCAACGGACGAGTCAGTCGCGAGCTGTCTCAACTCAATGGCTTGCCAGAGGGGGCAATTGTTGGTTCGCTGGGCGATCGCCCCGAACTCCACAGCCAACTGGCCGACCGCCTTGCCCAAGCTAGCGGCAACCACGAAGTGTTTACGGCCCTAAACACCGTGGGCTTTGCGGATGCCGTGGTGGTTTGGCTGCCTCGCAACCAGGTGGTTGAAACCCCGATTCAAATTATCTATGTGTCTCAGGCCCAGGATAATCCCCTATTTGTTCAGCCCCGCTGCTTGGTGGTGGCTGAGTCGGGTAGTGCCCTCACCCTGGTAGAAGATTATTGGGGTAACTCAACGGCAACTCACTTCACCAATGCCGTCACTGAGCTGTGGCTCGATGCCAACGCCCAGATTACCCATAGCCGCATCGAGCGCGAGGGCGCAGGCACCTTTCACATTGGCAAGACAGTAGTCACCCAAGCCCGCGATAGCCAGTACATCGGGGTTGCTGCCGGGTTTGGGGCCAAATTGGCCCGCCACAACTGGGAGATCTACCAAGCCGGCGAACAAACCACCACCAAGATCTACGGGTTGGGGGCGATCTCTGCCACCCAGCACGCTGACACCCACAGCCTGGTGGCCCTGAGTCATCCCCACGGGATTGTGGAGCAGGAGCACAAGGCGATTGTGGATGGCAAAGCTCACAGCGTGTTTAACGGCCGCGTGGCTGTCGCCCAAAAAGCCCAGCTCACCAATGCTCGCCAGCTCAACCGCAACCTGCTCCTGTCGGATACCGCTCGGGTAGATACCAAACCCCAGCTCGAAATCGTGGCCGACAACGTCAAGTGCGCCCACGGCGCAACGGTAAGCCAGCTTCAGTCGGACGAGATTTTTTACCTGCAAAGTCGCGGCATCAGCGCTCCCCAAGCCCAGCGATTGCTGATCTATGCTTTTGCTATGGAGATTTTAGACAAGATAACGGTTGAGACGCTGCGATCGCGCCTTGCCGATCTGATCTCTCAGTGGACGTAAAACGCCCAGATCCCCTGCCCTCACCCCCAGCCCCTCTCCCAGGGAGGAGAGGGGAGCTAGAAAAACCCACCAAAATCCTCAATCCAAAATTGACTCATCCACCCGCCGCCCATCCACCCCTCACCCCTCACTCCTATGACCGTCGCTCAGGAACTCACCCTCGCCGCTAAGGTTCGTGCCGACTTCCCGATTCTGCATCAGGAGGTGAATGGTCAGCCGCTGGTTTATCTTGACAACGCTGCCACCTCGCAGAAGCCCAAGGCGGTGCTCGATGCGCTACAGCACTACTACCAGAACGACAATGCCAACGTGCATCGGGGGGTGCACAACCTCAGCGCTCGGGCCACTGAGTCTTACGAGGGCGCGAGAGATAAAGTGGCGGCCTTTGTGAAGGCCACCAGCCGCGACGAGATTGTGTTTACCCGCAATGCCAGCGAAGCCATCAACCTAGTTGCTTACGCCTGGGGCATGAGCACGCTAAAAGCAGGGGATGAAATCATTCTCTCGGTGATGGAGCACCACAGCAATCTGGTGCCCTGGCAGTTTGTGGCTCAGCGCACTGGAGCGGTGCTCAAGTTTGTCGGGCTAACCGCCGACCAATCCTTTGACCTGGACCAATACCGTGAGCTGGTCAACGACAAAACCCGCCTGGTGGCCGTCAACCACGTTTCAAACACCTTAGGCTGCATTAACCCGGTAGAAGAGATTATCGACCTTGCCCACCGCCACGGGGCTAAGGTGCTGATCGACGGCTGCCAAAGCGCGCCTCACCTGCCTCTCGACCTGCCCGCCTTAGGCTGCGACTGGTTCGTGGCCTCTGGCCACAAGATGTGTGCCCCTACCGGCATCGGGTTCCTCTACGGCAAGCTGGAGGTGCTGGAAGCTATGCCTCCCTTTATGGGTGGTGGCGAAATGATCGCCGATGTATTTTTGGACCACTCCACTTACGCAGCGCTGCCCCATAAGTTTGAGGCGGGTACTCCAGCGATCGCAGAGGCGATCGCCCTAGGGGCAGCCGTAGACTATCTCTCGACCCTGGGCATGGACAACATCGCTGCCTACGAGCACGAGTTGACGGCCTATCTGTACCAGCAAATGCAGACGATTCCGGAAGTTAAGCTCTACGGCCCGCTTCCCCAAGCCGATGGTGGCGGACGGGCTGCCCTGGCTACGTTCACCGTTGAGGGCGTCCATGCGCAGGACTTGTCTACGCTGCTGGATCAGTCAGGCATTGCCATTCGCTCGGGCCACCACTGCACCCAGCCGCTGCACCGTGTTTTAGAGGTAGACTCCACTGCTCGCGCCAGCCTCTATTTCTATAACACCAAAGCCGAAATCGACAGCTTTATCGCAGTGCTCAAAGACACTATCGAGTTCTTCAAAAGCGTGTTTGAAGACGACGATTGAGGCCTGCCTTGGTCACTGCTGTTGAAGCTAACCCGCAGCGGCTAGTTCGACGGGTTCGTAATAGAGGCGAATCAGTTGATTGGCTTTAACAGCAAGCATGGCGTAAGCCTGACCATCAGATTGAGAAAATTCAATCTCGAAGGCTTCGCCATTGCTTAGTTCCTCAACTACTGTACCAACCTGACCACGACGCAGGAGAATCTCGCCTCCTCTAGGGAAGCGTTGAGCCGTAGTATCTTCTATGAGAGCTACGAGGTCGTGAACTTGAATGTCTACCATAGGTGTTTCCTCAATTTCAGATTGGGTAAATGCTGGTCAATCGTGGATAGCTCTCACCCTGCCGAATAATCCATGCACTTGAAGCTTTTGGAGTCGGCTATAAACCTTATGGGTAGCGAAAGTAAGGATATGGAGCCAGAAACCGGGTTTCTCAGGGTGTGCAGAGGGTTCAATACAACCAGGCCAAGAAACCCGGTTTCTAAACTCAGAGTTTCTGGCAACGGTAACAATTCTTACTTGCGCCTGGTGCGCGATTGGACTAAATTACTGAGCTAAGGCTGTGTGCGTGCAGTCTGAACGTCCCAAAAATTTGGTCTAACGCTACTGGAAGGTGCTGTCAACACCAACCAGCAGCTAACCCCGTCGACTGACCTACCAGTCTCGGAGGCTAAGGTGATCTTACCTGGCCGCCCTGAACTGTACATGTCTGGGGCGGCCAAGTTTTTGGGTTTCTTACCCGTCGTTACATTCGGAAGGAACCCGATTATGTTGTGTTTGCCATATTTGGTGTCGTCTGCCCAGAACCGGGAGGCGACGAGTCCGCTATTGCTTGCAAACCCAGAAGCCCAGCCGGGGCGAGAGCGGTTGCGCCATTTGGTGATTGGCTCGCCGGAGGGGGTGCGAGGGGCTATCAACCAGCTACATGTGCTGAACTATGCTGACCAAATGACCTGGAGCCAGTTGATTACGATCCCGCGATCGGGGATTTTGATTACTCCAGAGCAAGGGGAGGTGTTTAGCCTGCTGAGGCGCGATCGACAACTCATGTAGGTCTTTTCTTCTCAGGGAACGGGTGCCTTTGCTTGCATAGCGAAGGCACCTGTCCCCTTTGCGAGAGCTGGTCTTTGGGGAAGCTATACACCATAGAGCTCAACAGAAAAACCCATGCTGTGACGCACACACAACCCAGTCGTCGGGGAGTATCACTACTTCTACAACCAGAGTAGCAACCGAATTGCGCCAGGGGATGAAGCTTTTTATCCGTGCTACAGGAGGTTGATAGCACACCCTACTACTGCTGTCTAACGGTTGCAACGCAAGCGACTGTTGCACTATTACGACTTGGGTAGCCATAATGGTGGGGGCCTCACCTAAAACTGCTGAAATATAAGCATGGACAAAACTGTCGTTATAGTCGCAGTAATTTTTGCAAGTGTTGTGCTTGTCTTGTTGTTCCTTTATCGAGACAGACTTTCAGAATTTTCTGTCAATGGGCGTGAGACAACGATACAGGCGAAGATGCAAGGCAAAGCGCAGACTGAGGAAGAGCTTCGAGACGACAAGCCCGTGAGTGTCACATTCAAAGGCAATAAGCTAAGAGGTGAGGGCCAATATCGGATGCGGGACGCTGATTTTTCTGATAACGACGTAGACGGCAAGCAGAACCTAGACCTGGGGTACGATGAGCCTTCGGACACTACCCAACGCGAGCAAAATCAGTAAAGCCAATCAATGCCAAGACTGCGTAACCTAGCAAATCGCACTAAAGAACTCGATATATTCCTCAAAATGGCGGTGGGCGATCATGAATATCGCATCATGCTCATTGAAGGAGTGTCGGGAATGGGCAAAACATCTCTTCTCAGCCGATTTAGACATGAATGTTCATCTGAAGTTAAGTTTGTACCGTTCGATTGCAAAGGCGTAAATAGCATTGCCGCTTTTTTGTCAGAAGTTGTAGTCGACTTAGGGCATGAAAACTTCCCACGTTTTTTAGAGAAGGTCAAGTTTTTTGTTCAGGGAGGTGTTGACTTTTCTGAGAATGATATTGCAGCCGAGAAAACTATATCAATAGCCATTAATTCAAATGTTGATCTTGCAACTCAAGACTATCGGCTAGAGCAACTTCAGCAAGCATTTTTTGATGACTTAGCACTCCTTGAGCATCGGACAGTAATATCACTTGATACCTATCAGGAGGCAAGCGATTCACTTCAGGCTTGGATCGAAACAAAGTGGCTGAGAACTGTGGATCGGCGGGTAAAAAATGTCGTGACAGTTATTGCAGGCCAGAGCGTTCCCAACTATAACAATTCGGTTTGGGGTGATAATTGTGAACACTTTTTGCTGACCGCCATTGTTGATATACAAGCTTGGTGTAAGTTCTGCTCAGATTCAGATTTACCAGAAGAAGCAATTAAAGCTGTCACTCTAGCTTTTGAGGGCCATCCAGCAAATACTCATCAAACACTGTCGCTACTAATAGAACGTTGGTCAGCATAGAAGATTTACTGAAGCAAGTCCAGTCCGCCGAGACAGAAGTAGATCGGCAGTGGATCTTGCTGGAGCTTCAAATGAGTCAGATGCCTGACGCATTGGTTTCTATGCTTTGGGCTGCTGCAATTCCTCATTTCTTTGATGAAAAAGTTTTGTTAGCATTAAGGCCAGAACTAGCGAGTAATGCAGGTAGTCTTTATGCTGATTTAAAGGAACTAACTTTCGTAGAAGATTTTTCAGGACATGGGTTCAACATTCATGAGCTTACAAGGAATGTTTTACTAGACAGACTTTGGAGACAGCGACAAGAAGAGTTTTTACTGCTGTCTCAGCGAGCAGCAGACTATTTTTTTGAACTCAAAGAATCAGTAGAAGAAGATGTCGAGTTTTCTTATCATGAAATCTTGAATGAAGGGGTTAGGCAAACAGGACGATTACTTGATCGTGCAACCGATTGGTGGACTTACCATCAAATCGATATTATAAAAGCCGCCCTTCAAAGATTTTCAGAGCACGAAAAGGCGGGTAGGCTTAGCTCTTTTGGTCGAGGATTTTCACTTCACTTAAACGGCTTGGTCGAGGATCTCATCGCGAATTACCAAGAAGCCGAGTCCTTGCTTAGGCGGGCTAAAGAAATTTACATGGACGAGGATTTAGAGAATCCTCGTTATAAGACTGCTTTACTACGAGATCTTAGCAACAGCGTAAACAGCCAGGGCAATTCTGAAAGTGCACGGCTTATTATAGAAGAAGCTTTAAAGATTAGTGAAGAACAGCTCGGAGAAAATCATCTTGATACTGCTTATAGCTTGAGTAAGCTAGCTACCCTCTATCGAATTTCAGGACGTTATGAGGAGGCAGAGCCACTTATTCTCAAGGCCCTAGAAATCCACGAAGAGCAACTTGGAGAAAATCATCCTAGCACTGCTAGTAGTTTGAATAATCTAGCTAGCCTTTATCAAAATTTAGGGCGTTACAAAGAAGCGGAGCCACTTTTTCTTAGAACTCTAAAAATCCACGAAGAGCAGCTTGGAGAAAATCATCATAACACTGCTAATGGTTTAAGTAATCTGGCAGGTCTTTATCAAAATTTAGGGCGTTACAAAAAAGCGGAGCCACTTTTTCTTAGAGCTCTAAAAATCCACAGAGAGCAGCTTGGGAAAAATCATCCTGACACCGCTGATAGCTTGAATAATTTGTCTAGCCTTTATTATGAATTGGGTCGTTACAAAGAGGTAGAGCCACTTCTTCTCAAAGCTCTAAAAATCTACAAAGAGCAGCTTGGGGAAAATCATCCTGCCACCGCTGATAGCTTGAATAATTTGTCTAGCCTTTATTATGAATTGGGTCGTTACAAAGAGGTAGAGCCACTTCTTCTCAAAGCTCTAAAAATCTACAAAGAGCAGCTTGGGGAAAATCATCCTGCCACCGCTAATAATTTGAATAACTTGTCTAGTCTTTATCATAGCTTGGGTCGTTACAAAGAGGCAGAGCCACTTCTTCTCAAAGCTCTAAAAATCTATAAAGAGCAGCTTGGGGAAAATCATCCTGACACCGCTAATAGCTTGAATAATCTAGCTAGCCTTTGTCAAGCATTAGGGCGTTATGAAGAAGCGGAATCACTTTTTCTTGGAGCTCTGAAAGTTAGAGAAGAGCAGCTTGGGGAAAATCATCCTGACACCGCTAATAGCTTGAATGATTTAGCTAGCCTTTATCAAGCATTAGGGCGTTATGAAGAGGCAGAACCACTTTTTCTTGGAGCTCTAAAAGTTAGAGAAGAGCAGCTTGGAGAAAATCATCCTGACACCGCTAATAGCTTGAATAAGCTAGCAAGTCTTTATCGAAAGCAAGAAAGGCTCCCAGAGGCTATTTTTTTACTTGAAAAGTGGCTTTCTATTCAGCGTAGACTTCAGAAGACGGCAAGCACTAATTACGCGGAACAGGCTTGTACTCTAGGAAAACTTTATGAGAAAAGCCATCAGCCTAGAGAGGCAGTTGAAGCATATGAAGAAGCAATTTCTGTTTTTCATAGGTTGCTAAGCCCCAAACACCCAAGGCTGCGTGTCCTTCAGGGTGAACTAAAGCGCTTGAAAAAGAGAATTAAGGATGAAGGAAAGCGTTAAAAGAGTTAGTAGCACAAAGCATAGTGCTCAATGCTACCGTAATGCCACCCCAACGGAAGACAGTCCAAAATTCTGGCCATGCGATACTCAAGGTAGGCCAACACGGCCTAGCGAGGTTTAAGGAGATATGCTGTGGTCAGCCAAATCATCGACAAAAAGCTCCACGCCTATCGAGACGACCTCGATCGCCTGCTAGAGCGCGTGCAGGCCCTGGCCACCACCATCAACAACCCCAACTTGCAGCGCACCACCCACAGCCTGCGCCGCAACATCAACGAGCCATTTTTGTTTGTGGTGGTGGGCGAGGTCAAAGCGGGTAAGAGCAGCTTCGTCAACGCCCTGCTCGACGCTGAGGTGTGCGCCACCGATATTGAGCCTTGCACCGACTCGATTCAGCAGATTATCTACGCTGAGCAAGAGTTTGTCGAACAGGTAGAGCCTAACTTGCGCAAAATTGGGCGGCCCATCCCCATTCTGCAAGACATTTCGATTGTGGACACGCCGGGCACCAACACAGTGGTTGCCGAACACCAAATTATTACCGAGCGCTACATTCCCAATAGCGACCTGACGTTTTTTGTGCTGTTTGCCAAAAACCCCTACCAAAAGAGCGCGTGGGACTTTTTAGATTTTGTCAGCGCTGAGTGGCGCAAAAAGGTGGTGTTCATTCTTCAGCAGGCCGACCTGCTGCGCCCCGCCGATCTGCAAACCAACATCGATCGGGTGAAGGAATACGCCTACCAGAAGCAGATCAAAGCCCCGATCATCTTCCCTACCTCGGCAGCATTAGAGAATGAGGGTGACACGGCCAACAGCGGTTTTGAGCCGGTGCGCCAATACATTCAGGCGATGGTGTCGTCGGGGGAGAGCTACAAGATTAAGCTGCGATCGGTGAGCCAGACTACCCAGCAGATCATTGACCTGCTGAATGGCGATGTGGATGCGCTGAGCCGGCAGCTGGTGACCGATCGCGCTACATCCCAGAGCATTCGCTCCAAGATCGATGCAGGCAGGGGGCGATCGAGCTACGAGATCAACACCCTGGCCGATCGCTTAGCGGCCCGCTACGAGATTATCTCGGCTCGCATTAAGCGCGACTTTCGCGAGAGCCTGTCGGTGATGATGGTGATGCGGCGCTCCTTCGTCGGCATCTTTAACCATAACGAGTCAATGCAGGCCTGGATAGACGAGTTTCAGGAGCGCTGCGCCCGCGACCTGCGCGAGTCGCTAGAAGAAGCCTCAAATGAGGGCGCGCAGCACTTTGTTGACGGTATTCGCCAGCTGTTTGACGGGCTCAACCAAGACCTGGAGAGCGTTAAAACCCAGCGCATTGAGAGCAGCCACATTTCCCTCAAGGTGCTGGAGCGTCGCCAGGAGGTGATCGAGAGCGTGATGGCGAAGGTTAAGAATCTGATGGCCGACCAGGGGCTAGGCGATGTGCTATCTACCCAGGCCGGCGACATGGCCAACGAAATTGTTGGCGGTGCAATTATGGCGGTGGCGGGCACCATTCTGCACATCCTTGAGTTTGCGGTGGCCGAGGCCATTCTCAGCGCCATTGGCATTGCCTTTGCCGGGGTGGGGGTAGTGGTGCTGGCAGTTGGCATTCTCTGGCAGCGCAACCGCATTGTGGCCAAGTTTGAGCAGGCGCTAGACAGTGAGAAAGCTCGCTTCCAGCAGGAGGTGGCCAGCCGCTTGAACGAAAAACTGGGGCTGATCTACGAAGAAGTGGAGCGCATCTTTACCCAGTTCTATGACTACGTGGAGCGCGAGGAAGAGGCGGTGCAACCGGTGATTGACCAATACGCTGCGATTCAGCAGGAGGCGACGGCGTTGTTTAGCTCTAAGGTGCTGGGTGAAGCAGGGGCAGAGAAGCGGTGATGACACCTGAGCCCTCAAACTCTGTCGATATGGCGGCCTATGTAGACCTGATGGCTGCAACCCTAGGGCTGGATATTCCTGAGGAGATTAAGGCGGGGGTGGTGGCGAATGTGGAGCATATTTTTGCGATCGCCCAGCCCGTCCTCACATTTCCCCTACCCGACACCGTAGAAAGCGCCGCCATCTTTGAGCCATGACCCAACCGCCCGATGCCCTGGCCCTGGCCGCTGCCATTAAAGCCGGGAGCCTATCTGCTGTGACTGTGTTGGAGGCAACCCTGGCAGATATTTCCCTGCGCAATCCAACGCTCAACTGTTTTACGGCGGTGACGGCAGCTAGGGCGCGATCGCAGGCTCAAGCTATTGACGATGCGATCGCCGCAGGCGAAGACCCTGGCCCCCTGGCCGGGGTTCCCTTTGCGGTCAAAAACCTGTTCGACGTTGAGGGCATTACTACTGTCGCTGGGGCCAAACTAAATCAGGGGAATCCCGCAGCGGTGCAAGATGCCACCGTTGTTGCCCGTTTGCAGCAGGCCGGAGCGATCTTGGTCGGCGCGCTAAATATGGATGAGTATGCCTATGGCTTTGTCACCATCAACGCGCACTTTGGCACTACCCCCAACCCCTACGATCTCAGCCGCATGTCGGGTGGCTCCTCTGGCGGGTCGGCGGCAGCAGTGGCAGCAGGTTTAGTTCCCTTCACCCTCGGGTCTGACACCAATGGCTCGATTCGGGTGCCCGCTTCGCTGTGCGGGGTGTATGGGCTGAAGCCTACCTACGGACGGCTATCGCGAGCCGGCGCATTTTTGTTTTCGAGCAGTTTGGACCATGTGGGGCCGCTGGCGCGATCGCTTCCCGACCTCGCCACCCTCTACGACGTCATGCAGGGGCCAGACCCAGCTGACCCCGTCTGCACCCAACGGCCCCCAGAACTCGTTGCCCCATCCCTTACCGAGGGTATCGATGGCCTGCGGATTGCTCAGTTGGGAGGTCACTTTGCGCGCGGGATGGAACCTCTCGTGCGGGACGTGCTGGCTGAGGTGATCCACTCCTTGGGAATCTCTGAAGTAATGGAATTTCCTGAAACTCATCGGGCCAGGGCTGCTGCCTATATCATCACCGCCTGCGAAGGCAGCCAGCTGCATTTGGAACGCCTGCGACAGAGCCCGATGGAGTTTGACCCAGCGACGCGCGATCGCTTCCTTGCCGGGGCTATGCTCCCCGCCGCCTGGTATTTGCAGGCTCAAAGGCTGCGGCGGTGGTACCGCGATCGCGTCCGCGACATTTTTCAGCATGTGGATGTTTTGATCGCTCCCACCACCCCCTGCGTGGCCCCATCCCTTGACCAAACCACGCTAGAGATTGACGGCGAAACCTACCCCCTGCGTCCTCACCTAGGCTTCTACACCCAGCCCCTTTCCTTTATTGGGCTGCCTGTATTGTCAGTACCCATTCACCGTCCAGGGCAACTTCCCGTCGGCATTCAACTGATTGCTGCCCCCTATCAGGAGGCGAAGTTATTTCGGGTAGCTGCCTGGTTGGAGGGTAAGGGGTGAGGAGTAGGGGTGATAGCGTTACTCAATAGCCTTATCAACCTATCCACTCTCCCGCTCCTCACCCCTACTCCCCACTACTTCTCACTCTCCAACATCACCCTCGCTTCATGCAGCCGCTCCATGTGGTTGTCCTCCAGCACAGGAAAGGCCAGGTTGAGGGACTTTAGTTTTTGGCACACGAGGCTGGCCACCGCCAGACGGGTAAACCACTTGTTGTCGGCCGGAATGATGTGCCAGGGTGCCCAGTCGGTGCTGGTGTGGGTAAACACGTCTTCATAGGCGGCCATGTAGTCCTTCCATCGGCCCCGTTCTTGCACATCAGCGATAGAAAACTTCCAGTTTTTTTCGGGACGATCGATGCGTTCTAGAAACCGTTTCTTCTGTTCTTCCTTAGAGACGTTGAGAAAGAACTTCATCACCACGATGCCGTTGTTGACCAGATACTTTTCGAAGTTGTTGATCTCCTCAAAGCGCTGCTGCCAAATGTCTTTGCCCAAAGTCCTCTGGGGTAGCTGCTGCTGGTCTAGCAGCTCAGGGCGCACCCGCACCACCAGCACTTCTTCGTAGTAAGAACGATTGAAAATGCCGATGTTGCCGCGCTCGGGCAGGGCTTTAAACGATCGCCACAGGTAGTCGTGATCCAGCTCTTCGCTAGAGGGCTGCTTAAAGCTAAACACCTGGCAACCCTGAGGGTTCACCCCCGACATCACATGTTTTATGGTGCTATCTTTACCCGCCGCATCCATCGCCTGAAAGATCAGCAGCAGCGCGTAGGTGTTTTGGGCGTAGAGCACATTTTGGTAGCCTGACAGTTCTTCAACGCTCTGCTGCAAAAGCTCTTTAGCCGTTTTTTTATTAAAGTCGCCCGTGAAGCTGGGATCAAAGTTTTTGAGCTTGGCCCGGTGGTTGGGCTTAACCACCATCGAGTCTGGTTTGAGGGCCGCGAGAAACGAGTTAGAGTCCATGGACAGGTGGCCTAGTGGTAATAATCTTTCCCAGGAGATGTGGTCTAAAGCATAGCTAACCTGGCCTCAGCCCGCCCTCTATCTGTCTCAACCCTTAACCTATGGACTTGCACTCCACCCCTGGCCCGCCCGGTCGCTCCCCAGAGATGGGGTATCTAGGTCAGAATTGAGGGACAACAGACAATTGGGGCGGCAGCAATGGCAGGAGCTTACTTTACGGGGTGCGCAGTTTGGGCGTTTAAAGATTGGGTGGGCAGCTTTTACCCGAAGGGCAGCAAGGCGGGGGATTTTTTGCGACTGTACGGCGATCGCATGACCGCCGTCGAGGGCAACACCACCTTTTACTCCATGCCCGATGCCAAAACCATCGATCGCTGGGCCGCCACTATGCCCCCCGGCTTTCGGTTTTGCCCTAAGCTGCCCCGTGCCTTCTCGCACCAGGGCAAGCTGATGCCCTTTGTAGAAGAGGCACACCGCTTTCTGCAAACTCTAATGCCTCTGGGAGACCGGCTGGGGCCGCTATTCATTCAGCTGCCGCCCACCTACAGCCCTGAGCAACTGGCCGATCTGAGAGAATTTCTCACCCGCTGGCCTCGGCAAACTCACCCTATTGCTGTAGAAGTGCGCCACCTTGATTGGTTTGCCGAACCCCACGCTACTCGTCTGAACCAAATGCTGAGCAGCCTGGGCGTAGGTCGGGTGCTGCTGGATACTCGCCCCGTTTACGACATCGATACCGACGATGACCCGCAGCTAGGCTCAGAGCGTAAGAAACCCAGGGTGCCGCTCCAGCCCGAGGTAACGGCCCCGTTTACGATTATCCGCTATATCAGCCATCCCGATTTTGCCTCCAACCAGCCCTACTTTGACGAATGGGTGCCCCGACTGCGCCACTGGCTGGAGGCCGGTACCGACGTCTATTTCTTTGCCCACTGCCCCCAAGAGGCCAAGTCGCCAGCGGTGGCCCGCGAGGTCTACCACCGGCTTCAGCAGGCCGGAGTTGCTTTGCCCCATTTGCTGTGGGATGTGGCTGAACAACAAAAAGCCGAGGAAGACAACTCCTCGGCTCAGCTCAGTTTGTTTGGATGAATAAATAAATAGCTCTAGTTAGACGACAGCCTTAGCTATGGCTAGTCGTTTTCCCAATCTTCGCGGCCCATGAGGTCGCCGACGCGATCGCGCAGCAAAAATCCTGAAGACTCTAGCTCGGTTTCCACCACGGCCCATTCGCGGGCGGGGATGTGGCGGCAAAGGGTATAAATCGGTTGCTGACGGCTAACCACACCCTTTTGAATCAGCTGTCGAGCTTCGTCACGGATAATATCGATGGAATAGTGGAGGGACTGAAGCATAACTAAACTCAGTAACGACGGAGGAGCTGCAAAGGTAAAAGTCAAGTAAGCCAGACAAGAATCTTTAGATTATGTGTTCTAGTTTACTGATACTTTTAAGGATTTGGCTAGCAGCTTTCACTTATTCTCGCCTTAATCCTTCACCGGCACCATTAACAAATGCTGTAATTTTGCCCCTTAGCACACTCTACAAGTGTGACAAGGCTGTAACATGCAGGGTTGTTAAATTTCCATGCAAATATTGCATGACGCGGCGCTGGCTGCCCTCTAAGCCTTCCCTTGTTCCTGGCTCGAATCGCAGCGCCAGCGGTGTGACATTGCAGCCCTTTAAATTTTCGGCATCGTCCGGCTCGGTTCGGTAGGCTAGATCTAGGGTCGCCACTGGCGGCGCCTGGGCTAGCGGTTGTCCCGCTTGGCCTTAATCTAAGTCGTCGCTGGTGCTAATTTGCGCCATCCACCCTCTACAGGGAGAATAGGTCGTGAGCGTAACCGACGAACTCTTTCATCGGGCCAACGATTTATGCCGCCGCCGCGCCTACGAGCAGTGGCATCGGCGGCAGAGCAAGCAGCAAATTTTGCGATCGCAGGTTGGCTTTCAATCCCTGCCGCCGACTCGTCCCCAACCCTGCCAGGGCTGCATCAACTACCACGGCATCGCCTACGGCACCAGCCGCGCCAAGCGCTCTACTTTGGTGTGCGCAATCCATCCCCAGGGGTGGCAGGGGGGTGGGGGGTGTCCTGATTGGCGGAGTGAGGGGGAGGAATTGGGAAAGTTTTGAATTTTAAGTTTTGAGTTTTGAATGTAGTCCGACTCAACAACTCAAAACTCAAAACTAAGCATTCAAAACTCTCTACCCCTCCCTCAAAACCCCCCGCAGCCGCTGGCTCACTGCATCTACCCCAAAGGTCAGCACCACGAAAACTCCTAGCGTTATCATCACGCCGCTGTAGTCGAAGCTGCTGATCTGCTCGGTGAGCAAATGGCCTAGACCACCGGCTCCAACTAGGCCCACAATCACGGTTTCGCGCAGGCAGACTTCCCAGCGGTAGAGAACGTAGGCCAGAAAGCGACCCAGGTTTTGGGGCAAGATGCCGTAGGCCACGATCGCGCTAGGACTGGCACCCAGGGTGCTGAGGGCGCGAACGGGGCGATCGTCGAGATTTTCGTTCACCTCGGCCATCAGCCGGCCGAGAATGCCGAAGTTGTGCAAGGCTAGGGCCAGCGCCCCCGGCAGCACGCCAGGAAACAGCATGTAGAGCAGCACTAGCGCCCAGATCGGGGCGGGGATAGCGCGGCTGACCAACAGCACGAGCCTACTTAGGCCCAGCAGGGTATAGGCCACCCAAGGAGAACCACCACGCTGCCCAACAGGATTCAGCAGTCCCCCCGGCAGCAGAAAGTTTTGGGCGGCAGGCAGTGAGAAGAGCATGCCGCCAAGCCCGGCTAGGGCGATCGCCACCATCGACATCGCTACCGTCAGCCAGGAGAGCTGGGCTAACTTCACCAGCTCGGCCCAGGTCGGCAGGGGTGGCCAACCGGTGCTCAACAATTCACCCAAAAGGCGGTGGGTGCGCGTCGACCACAGCACCCCAACATCTAGCCGCAGCCACCACCAACTCAAGGGCACGGCCAGAATGGCCCCCACCCACGACAGCTTCAGGAATCCGTCTTGCCGAGGAGCCTGATGGGCAGGCCGAGAGGTGACATCTCCTGGTTTGCGATTGATATCGAGACGGCTGGTGAAGCCCATGCGGCGACGCACTACGGCGCTCCAGGCGTCGACTGCGCCATTGAGCACAATCAACGCATAGAACCCCGTCCACAGCTGCTCGTAGCGCAGGGATTGCAGGCTGAGAAAAATCTCATAGCCCAGACCCCCAGCGCCGATAATTCCTAAAACGGCGGATGCTCTAAGGGAACACTCAAAGCGGTAAAAGGTATAGGAAAGCAGGTTGGGGAGCGCCTGGGGCAGCAGCCCGTAGATAAAGGCAGTCAGCGGCGGCGCGCCAGCATTAAGCAGGGCGTAGAGCGGTTCGGGGGGCGTCTCGTCCAAAATTTCCGAGAAGACTTTGGCGACGATCGCCCCAAAGGGGATTGCGATCGCCAACACCCCCACCAGCGGGTTCAACCCCAGCACTTGCAGCAGCACTAGCCCCCAGATCAGCTCGTGGATAGCGCGAGGAAAGGCCAGCAGCCCCCGCACTCCTAGCCATAGACAGCGGCGCAACCCCCCAGCTCCAGAGAGAACCAGCTGCCACCACACCGCTGAGGAAAGCAGCCCGCCTACCATCCCTAACCCCACGCTGAGGGCCGTGCCCAGCACTGCGTAGGCCAGGGTGACTAGGGCGGCACGACCCATAAGCACAATAAACTCGGGGCTGAGATCGGGTCGCAGGCTGGCGACCAAAAACTCCCGCAGCTGGGGCCACCCACCCAGATTTACCAGGTCTATTCCTGGTTGCCCTAGTCCCGCCTGGTAGGCAGCCAGGCCCAGAGCCGCTAAAACCCCGAAAGCGCTGGCGGTTTTTGGGTTCCAGAGGCTCGGTCGCAGCGGTATGGTGATAGTCTGTTGGGTGTTAACCATGCTCAGGTCGTCACCCCGCTATGGATGTCATGCTCCAGACCCACGGTTTTCTTTCGCAAGATGCTTCTCTGCCCTCTATAGACCAGCTGCTGCGCCCCATTACTCTGGGCGATGGCGACAGTTTCAGCGGCTATTTTACCGGAGTTGAGTTACCTCCCGTGGCCGGAGTGACCGGATTTACGGTAGATACAGAGGCACTATCCCCAGTGTTGGCCCAGAATTTTGACCAAGACATTCTGGGGGATATGGTCGAAGTTTGGAGCAATTTTGTTGAGTCAGGACAGTTGTGGGCGCTGCTCTTCGGTATTGTGCTGGGATATTTCATCCGCAACCTGACTGCCTTCTAAACCAGACCGCACAATAATGCAAACGCCCTCTCCCCAAACCTGGAGCCAGCGCTTCGAAACAGCGCTGCATCCCGCGATCGCGCTCTTTAATGCCAGCATTGGCTTCGACATTCAGCTGATTGAGTATGATCTCACCGGCTCGGAAGCCCACGCCAAAATGCTGGTTAAAACGGAGATCATTAGCCCTGAGGAGGGCGAGCAGATCGTTACCGGGCTCGAAACCATTCGCCAGGAGTATCGCCGGGGTGAATTTAACCCCGGGGTCGAGGCTGAGGACGTCCACTTTGCCGTAGAGCGGCGACTGACGGAACTGATTGGCGATGTGGGTAAAAAGCTACACACGGCCCGCAGCCGCAACGACCAGGTGGGCACCGATCTGCGCCTTTACCTGCGCGCCCAGATCGAGGCGATCCAAGGTCAGCTGCGACAGTACCAGCAGACCCTGCTGAGCATCGCCGAAGAACATGTGGAAACCCTGATTCCGGGCTATACCCATCTCCAGCGGGCCCAGCCCCTGAGCTTGGCCCACCACCTGCTGGCCTACTTCGACATGGCCCAGCGCGACTGGGAGCGCCTCCACGACCTGCAAAAGCGGGTGAATATTTCGCCTCTGGGCTGCGGTGCCCTGGCGGGAACGACCTTCCCTATCGATCGCCAGTATGCAGCTCAGCTGCTGGGGTTTGAGAAGGTCTATGGCAACAGTTTGGATGGGGTGAGCGATCGCGACTTTGCGATCGAGTTTGCCTGCGCCGCCAGCCTGATCATGGTGCACCTGTCGCGCCTGTCCGAAGAAATGATTCTCTGGGCGTCGGAGGAGTTTAGCTTTGTCACTCTCAACGACAGCTGCTCTACCGGCTCCAGCATTATGCCCCAGAAGAAAAACCCTGATGTGCCTGAGCTGGTGCGGGGCAAAACCGGCCGCGTCTTTGGCCATCTGCAAGGCCTGCTGGTGATGATGAAGGGCCTGCCCCTGGCCTACAACAAAGACCTGCAAGAGGACAAAGAGGCAATCTTCGACACGGTCAACACCGTGCGCGGCTGCGTGGAAGCCATGACTATTCTGCTTGCTGAGGGGGTCAACTTCCGGGTGCCGCGCTTGCGCCAGGCGGTGAATGAAGACTATTCCAACGCCACCGACGTGGCCGACTACCTGGCTACAAAGGGCGTGCCCTTCCGCGAGGCCTACAACCTAGTGGGCAAGGTGGTGAAAACTTCCCTGGCAGCCGGCAAGCTGCTGCGAGAGCTGACTCTGGAAGAATGGCAGGCCATTCACCCCGCCTTTGAGGACGACATCTACGCGGCGATCGCCCCTCAGCAGGTAGTCTCGGCCCGCAACAGCTATGGCGGCACCGGCTTTGACCAGGTTCACCAGGCGATCGCGCGGGCAAACCAGGCCCTAGGAGAAGGCTGATGATTAGCCTCTGCATGATTGTGAAGGACGAGGCCGCCACCCTAGCCCGCACGCTTGAGTCTGTGCAGGGCGTGGTGGGCGAAATCGTGGTCGTCGATACGGGGTCAACGGATGACACCGTGGCGATCGCCCAATCCCGTGGGGCCGAAGTCCACAGCTTTGACTGGGAAAACGATTTCGCCGCCGCCCGCAATGAATCGCTGCGCCACGCCACGGGGGACTGGGTACTGGTGCTCGATGCCGACGAGGTGCTGCTGAGCGAAACCGCCCAGTTGCTGCAACAGCTCGACCAGGGACAACCCCTGGGGGATGTTGCTGCCGAAGACATGCTAGCCGTGAACTTGCTGCGCCTAGAACTGGGTGCTCCCCAGGCTCCCTACACGCTGATCACCCGCTGCTTTCGCCGCTTGCCCGAGATCAGTTTCAACCGTCCCTACCACGAAACCGTGGACGATAGCGTAGCAGCTCTGCAAGCTCAGGATGCTCGCTGGCAGGTAATTACCCTGGGTGAGGTCGCCCTGCATCACACCGGCTATGACCCGGCTGTCGTCGTGGAGCGGGGCAAGTTCGATCGCGCCCGCACCGCCATGGAAGGCTATTTGGCAGAGCATCCCAACGACGGCTACCTGCTGAATAAGCTCGCAGCCCTCTACGTCGAGTCTGACCAAGTCGAGATGGCCCTACCGCTGCTCAACCGCGCCCTCGATCAGGCCGACACCTTAGACGAATTGACCCGCTACGAGCTGCACTACCACCGCGCCTTAGCCCAGGCTGACCGACCCACTCAGGCCGCCAGCGACTACGAAGCTGCTCTGGCCTTGGCTGTACCCCCTATGCTCAAGCTGGGCGCGTGGATTAACTACGGCAGCCTAAAAAAGGCCCAGGGTGATTTGGAGGGGGCCATTGAATTGTTTCAGCAGGCGATTGATGCCGACCCAACCCTGGCGATCGCCCACTACAACCTGGGCACTGCCCACCGCAACCGAGGCTATTTGGATGAGGCGATCGCCGCCTACCGCCAAGCAATCGCCCTCAACCCCAACTATGCCGAAGCGCACCAAAACCTAGGGGTAGCCCTGTTTAAGCTAGGGCAGTTGCCCGAGGCTTTGCAATCCTTTAAGCGGGCGATCGCCCTTTACGAAGTTACCGACCCTGCTACGGCTGCCGGTCTGCGCAAAGGAGTCAGCGCTTTGGGCATCTCACCCCTACTGTTAGCTCAAGCGGGCTTCATGTAGGTGTCGCGCCACCGAAAATTTGCTGGAGTGAGTACCGTGAGATAGGGAAATCTCCAGCACAGAGGTAACTTTGTGCTGGAGGGTAGGTTTTGATCTGGAAATCACCTTGGACGCCTAAGCGGCGATCGCCGGTTTCGGGCTAATTCTACTGAGAGTAGCGGCTGTCGTTCCAGTCAAAGTTAGAGCCTGCCTGCGCTGAGCCAGAATTGTGGGTTTTCTTCCACGAAACTTCAGAGCCATAGGTGCCGGGCCGCCAGTGGTGGCCGTGGTCAGGGTTAGCGGTGGCGGTCATGTCAGGAGCATCGTTGCGGTAGCGGGTGCGGTGCGACGGCTCTTGGGCCGGGGCCGTGGGCGGTTGGTCGCCGCGACGGCCAAGCAGAGACCGCAGGCGATTGATCGCCCCATCCCAACTGAGGTCGGGTTGCTTGAGCAGATCGCGTAGGGCACTGAGGGCAACGCTGGCCGCGTCGTCCTGCTGGTTGTGCAGCGGCTCAGACGCTCGAATCGGATCGACCTGCACAGCGGCAAAGGCTTGGCGAACTGCGCTTTTAATTTGATTGTGGAGTTCTCGCTTGGCTTTTTCGTACTGAAGCTGCCGACCCTTCTCGCTGGAAGCGTAGAGCGAAGGCAAGCGGTTGAGGGCATAGGTCTCCACTTCTACCCGCTTGAGATACTTCAGCATGCGGGGCTGCATGGTTTTGACCTGCTTTTCTACCTCTTCAGTGACGAGCAGCTCCATCACATTCAGGTAGGTATGTCTTGGAGCGTCATGATCAATTTTCATAGGGAACCCCACTTGCTATTAAATGAATCGGTGCAAAGCCAGAGAATTCTGGTTTGCCATAAAGATGCTCCTGCTTGGTCACTCACTGCCGAAACCACAAATCAAAATTAGGTGTGACGGATGATAGCTGCGTTGAATGGCATACCGCTATATCAACAGTGTGCCCAAATAGATTCCGGGAACCTACTGAAGAATATCTGTGCCCCTATACTAACGCTGCCAGTAAAAATGCCCATGACTCATATTGCCAAACCTAGATGAAGCCGCGCAACCGTAGCCATTCAAAACGCTGCGGCTTGTTTCAAAGATTTATATTCCAGGGAAAGGGGATCGCCGCTTTCCCTGGAATATATGTGGGTTAGACCTTGAGCAGGTCGGCGTTGAGCCGTCTAAAGGCGAGCCGCTCATTTTCGACATCCACATGAATGGTGTCGCCTTCGCCAAACTCACCCCGCAGAATCGACTTGGCAATCTGAGTTTCGAGCTCGCGCTGGATGGCGCGCTTCAGGGGGCGCGCTCCGTAGACAGGGTCGTAGCCAACTTCAGCTAGAAAGTCGAGGGCTGATTCGCTCAGCTTCACCGCCATCTTGCGGTCTTCGAGCCGGACTTCAAGCCGGGCCACTTGCAGTTTGACAATTTCCCGCAGTTGCGACTTGAGCAACCCGTGGAAGATGATCATTTCATCGACTCGGTTGAGAAACTCGGGCCGGAAACTGCCTCGCAGGGCATCCATCACCCGCGATTTCATCTCGTCGTACTTGGCATCGTCGCCGGCCACGTCAAGAATGAACTGGGAGCCGATGTTGCTGGTCATGATGATGATGGAGTTTTTGAAGTCCACCGTGCGACCCTGGGCATCGGTGACGCGGCCATCGTCAAGAATTTGCAGCATGACGTTAAACACGTCGGGGTGAGCCTTTTCGATCTCGTCGAACAGAATCACCGCGAAGGGACGGCGGCGAATCGCCTCAGTGAGCTGACCACCTTCGTCATAACCGACATAGCCGGGAGGCGCACCGATCAGGCGTGAGACGGCGTGCTTCTCCATGTATTCCGACATGTCGATACGCACCAGGGCCTCTTCGGTGTCGAACAGGTAGGCGGCTAGGGCTTTAGCTAGCTCGGTTTTGCCCACGCCGGTGGGGCCGAGGAAAATGAAGCTGGCGATTGGACGGTTGGGGTCAGCCAACCCAGCCCGCGATCGCTGAATCGCATCGGCCACTGCCGTCACCGCCTCCTCCTGGCCGATTACCCGCTGGTGCAGTTCGTCTTCGAGCAGCAGGAGCTTCTGCATCTCCGACTGCACTAGCTTGCTGACCGGAATGCCTGTCCACTTGGAGATAATTTCAGCGATGTCTGCTTCAGTCACCTCTTCGCGCAGCAGGGTTTTGCCGGTGGTCTGGGTGTCGGCCAGCTGGGTTTCAGCGGTTTCGAGCTGGCGCTGCAACTCGGTGAGCTTGCCGTACTTGAGTTCGGCGGCTCGGTTGAGGTCGTAGTCGCGCTCGGCCTGCTGAATTTCGATGTTAACCTGGTCAATCTCTTCTTTGACCGACTGAATGTTGTCGATGGTGTCTTTCTCAGACTGCCATTGAGCATTCAGGGCGCTCTGCTGCTCCTTGAGGTCGGCGAGCTCGCGCTCGATGCGCTCAAGGCGCTCCATGGAGGCAGCGTCGACTTCTTTTTTCAGCGACAGCCGCTCCATCTCCAGCTGAAGAATCTTGCGATCGACTTCATCCAGCTCTTCGGGCTTGGAGGTAATCTCCATTTTGAGCTTGGCGGCGGCTTCATCCACCAGGTCGATCGCCTTGTCAGGCAGGAAGCGATCGCTAATGTAGCGAGTCGAGAGGGTAGCGGCTGCTACCAGAGCGCTATCGGAGATTTTGACCCCGTGATGCACCTCGTAGCGTTCTTTCAGGCCGCGCAGAATTGAGATGGTGTCGGGCACAGTGGGCTGATCGACGTAGATCTGCTGGAAGCGGCGCTCCAGGGCGGCGTCTTTTTCGATGTATTTGCGGTACTCATCTAGCGTCGTTGCGCCGATACAGCGCAGCTCACCCCGAGCCAGCATGGGCTTGAGCAGGTTGCCCGCATCCATGGCCCCCTGGGTGGCCCCGGCCCCCACTACGGTGTGAATCTCGTCAATAAAGAGAACGATCTGTCCTTCGGAATCGGTGACTTCTTTGAGCACCGACTTGAGACGTTCTTCAAACTCGCCGCGATACTTGGCCCCGGCAATTAGGGCACCCATATCGAGGGCGATTAGCTGGCGGTCTTTGAGGGATTGGGGCACGTCGCCGCTGACGATGCGCTGAGCCAAACCTTCGGCGATCGCAGTTTTACCCACCCCCGGCTCGCCAATCAGCACCGGGTTATTTTTGGTGCGGCGCGAGAGAATCTGGATGGTACGACGAATCTCATCGTCACGGCCAATCACTGGGTCGAGCTTGCCCCGTCGGGCGGCATCGGTGAGGTCGCGCCCATATTTTTCGAGGGATTGATACTTGCCTTCGGGGTTTTGATCGGTCACTTTTTGGGTGCCTCGAATATCTTGAATGGCCTGCTTGAGCTTGGCTTCGCTCAAGCCTAAATCTTGGAACAGAGCCTTACCAAAGCGGGTGTCGCCAGGGTAAGCCAAAATCAGGTGCTCGATGGAAATATATTCGTCACCGTAGTCTTTTTTGTACTTATCGGCGCGATCGAGCAGGGCATCGAGGGATTTGCCTAGGTATACCGATGAGCCACTGCCCGAGACCTTGGGCTGGCTGTTGATAAAGGCTTCGGTGCGATCGCGCAGCACCTGTCCGTTCATCCCCAGCTTGGCAAAAATGCTGCTGGCTAGACCATCTTGGTCGAGCAGCGCCAGCATCAGGTGGTAGCTCTCGATCTGCTGTTGCTGGGACTGCTTGGCAATATCCTGCGATCGCACAATGGCATCCCAGGCTTTTTCAGTAAATTGGCTTTGGGTGGGTTGCATAGGCTTCGCTCTCTCGAGTTACTCCATAAGAATCTCTGTATGGTTGCATTGTAGGAAGAGTGGCCCGTCTAGCAGGATCGGTGTTCACGATTTTTCTCAGGCGGGTTGCCGTCTCCAGCTTGAATTCCAGTTTCTGTGCAGTCCTAAGTGAATTGTAAAAATCCGTAGGGTAGGTGTCTGGCCTGCGCGGGTAAGATGCCTTCGTTCTCGGATTTATGGTTCCTTAAAAATTAGGGTTCAGGATCTTGAGCGATCTTGAACCCTACTGATGAGTGTCGCTCAAGGGCGACTGCTTCGGCTCACAGCTAGCGCGATCGCCCTACCAAGGCCGCCAGTTGCCCCAGTCTTCGTTAAAGATCGAGGTGTTGGGGAACTGCACCGGGTTGCCGCTGCTCTGCAACTCGGTCCGCAGCTGGTCAAGCAGGGGCTCATAGCTGGGCAGGTCATCCACTAGCTCGTAGGGCAGCACCCCATTGCGCAGCGAGAAGTCGATGGAGTGAGCCGCCGCAGCCCCCACCGACCACTCAAAGGAATGCACCCGGTAGGCGGCGGCGGCACTGTAGCTGGCGGCGATGCTCTTGCTGGCCACCAGCATGTTGTCGACCCGCTGAGGAATCATCGCCCGCAGGGGAATTTGGGCGGGGTAGGCCTGGCCGTGAGCCTGGCGCACGCCGGGGCGCTCGATGTTGCCAGAGGTTTCCGCTGGGTACTCAGCCATGCAGGGGTGAAAATCGATCGCATACTGAGCAATGCCCACTGTGTCGGGGTAGAGGCGCGATCGCTGCCGAATGGGAAACGTATTGGGGTCGGCATCGGGGTCAAAGGTATCCACTGTCCCCAGACCCGCTAGGTAGCGCCGCAGAGATGTATAGGTGTCCTCGTCCAGATTCTCCCGATAGAAATCAGCGGTAAAGTCGTTCCACGAAAAGTCGACCTCGCTGATCATGAACCCATTTTCGTAGCCGTAGGCGGGCCGACCAATGATCCGCCGCGCCTCGCGAATGTAGGGATACTTTGACAGGCCGTGGGCCGTATTCATCGGCGAATCTAGACCCGTCAGGTAGCGGTTATAGGGTTCGGGTTCTTTCCAAGAGTCGTCGATTTGCGAGTCGGTGGTGCCGGTGGTCAGCCAATAGAAAAAGCCGATCGCATTCTCCTCGCCCTTGCGCAGGGTCTCGGTGCGCAGGCCCCCCAGCCAGCCGCCCGGCTCTAGCTGACCACTGGCCGCCAGCTGGTCTTCGGTCAAAATCAGGTTGTCCAGCTCGGTGCCGGGGCGGTAGTCGTTACCCCAGGTCCAGTTCTGCATCGAGATATCGCCCACGCCCGGACGAGGTACCCCAGAGATTTTCGCTTCAGTTTGAGGCGAGGCATTCCACAGGCGGCGGTAGGTAAAGACAAAGTCGAAGTGGTCCTGGGCCGTTTTCAGCGAGTCGCGCTCTTTTTCCCAGCTGTAGTAGGGCTCGTAGGTGCTGTAAAAATCAGGAATATCGTAGGTCTGCGGCTCGGCAGTGCGCTCCATGGCAAAGGTGTAGGTAAAGCCCTGGGTGCAGTAGGGGTCGCGCTCTTGCACGGGCGACGAAGGGTTGAGGGGCGACCTTGGGTCTAACCCCAGCTCATAGGGCACATTGGCCAGGGCAATCAGCTCGCCGGTTTCGGTGGCCTCGACCACAAACCAGTCCACTTTGCTGTCGGGAGCATTCTCCACCCGCTCTAGCTCGATACCTGCAGGCACAAACTGAATAACCTCCTTCGCCAGGCGGGCCGAGTCGTCGTAGGTGTAGGCGTCTTCAATAATTTCGGAGAGAAAGTCGCTGTTGAGAGGTGCTGTGCCCGGGGCGGGGCTGTGGCGAATCGCGACTACCTGCTCGATCTGGGTGCCATCGGCGTTGAGGCTCAGGTCTTTGACGACCGTATTGGGAAACCACTTGAGTTCGCCGCCGCCCTTGCGCTCCGCTTCGGCCAGCATTTCCATCAAGATGGCGTTGGCATCGGCAGGCAAAAAGCAGGAGGCGCTCACCCAGCAGCCGCCGGGGTTGAGCTTGCCGTATTTGCGCTCGACGCGATCGCGCAATTCCTTATACCCCCGCGAATAAAACAGCTGCCGCCGCTGCTCCTTCGACTCGTCCAGCGCCGTGGTGCCCTGGGACGAGATCTGCCCCCCGACCCAGTCGGTCAGCTCGGTCATGCAGACCGTGTGGCCCATCATCAAGCTTTCGTAAGCGGTTGCGGTACCGGCTAGGCCACCGCCAACAATTAGCAGTTCGCACTCTACGACCTCGTCAGGAGTCTGGGGCAGCTGGGCCACGCGGGGCGACACCGACTCCTGGGCCAGGGCGTTGCCGATCGGGAGAGGAATAGAACCGGCAACCAGCGTTGAGGCTAAGAGGGGAGCCGTTAGGGTGCGAAAAAAGCGTTTCATAGCAAACCAAAGGGGGCATATCGATTGCACCCTCTAGCTTATCGGCTGTTTGTAAGGTTCGGCTAGAGGTGGCGAAAGGTTCAGCATTGCTAAAGGTGGATGCAGAGATGTAGGCACGCACCTAACTGTAGGCAGATTTCATTTTGTAGAGATATTACGTGTTGCAAAACACTTTTACCTTTAGCCCCCCAGAGCAGTTTTGCTTGATTAAGCTTGCAGTATGCAAACTCGTAGTGAGTATGACTTAATACTCGCTTAAGTTTGTGCCGATTAGTACTCAGTAAAACTCCAGCCATGCTGGGCCAACTCGATAGATTTGACCGTTTCTGCCAACGCCGTGCGCAAGCCGATGGCTAACGAGTTAGTCACTCTACTCATCAATCTCTTAGTTAAGAAGGTCTAACTGATATTGAATGCGAGTAAGGAGCTGGGCACATGTTTTTCAACTACGAGGGTCAACATGTCCCTCAAGTCACCTTTCGAATGTTTGCAGAGGTGGGTGGATATGAGCTTTCGGCGGCGGATCTTTTTGATCACAAAACCGTGGTGGCATTTGCAGTGCCGGGAGCTTTTGCCTGCCCCCATTCTCCGGTTCAATTGTTAGCCTACAACGAGTATGCCGAGGTCTTTCGAGCGAACGGGGTCGACGAAATTCTTTGCATTTCGGTTAATGATCCGTTTTCACTAGCGGCTTGGGCTCAAGCAGAAGGAGCCGATCAGGTGCGCTTTATACCCGATGTGAATGGTGACTTCACCCGCCAAATGGGGATGATGGTGAACCTTTTTGACAAAGGGATGGGATACCGCTCTTGGCGCTATTCCATGCTCGTGAAAGATGGCGTGATTGAAAAAATGTTTGTCGAACGAGATGGTTTTGAGGCGATGCCGATGGTTTCTAATGCCGAGACGATGTTGAACTACATCAATCCACAGGCTAAGCAGCCGGAGCAGACGGCTGTGCTGATGCAGATGTGGCGGACGATGCTTTCTACCTAAGGAAAAACAGTTACGCAGAGAAGAAACACACACCTAAACCACAATCAGGAAAGGAATTATGACGAGTAGCCAAATGAGATGTCCGTTTCCAATGAGTGGCAAGCTAATGGAAATCTGGCGGGCCATATCATCTGTTATGGCATCAAGTAGCGCGGAAAAAAATGAAACCGGTACGCCTCAGCCCACGACATCCAATGCTGTCAGTAGCACCAGCAAATGCCCTGTCTTGTCTGGCCCTCGCACTCGGATTGGGGCTTCGAACCAAGACTGGTGGCCGAATGCTTTAAATCTCAACATTCTCCATCAGCACTCAGCCAAGGCCAATCCGATGGGAGAGGACTTCAACTACGCTGAGAACTTTAAAAGTCTTGATTTAGCGGCTGTAAGGGCAGACATCTATGAGCTGATGACCACCTCTCAAGACTGGTGGCCTGCCGACTACGGTCACTATGGGCCGCTCTTCATCCGCATGGCGTGGCACAGCGCCGGCACCTATCGGATTGGCGACGGTCGCGGCGGTGCGGGCTCGGGCAGTCAACGGTTTGAGCCGCTCAACAGCTGGCCCGACAATGCCAACCTTGATAAGGCACGCATGCTGCTTTGGCCGATTAAACAGAAATACGGCAACAAAATTTCCTGGGCCGACCTGATGATCTTTGCGGGCAACTGCGCCCTGGAGTCGATGGGCTTCAAGACGTTGGGCTTTGCTGGCGGGCGCGTAGACGTTTGGGAACCAGAGCTAGACATCTATTGGGGCTCCGAAAAAGCCTGGCTCGGCAATGAGCGTTACGAAGACGATCGCGTGCTGCTAAACCCCCTTGCTGCCGTGCAGATGGGCCTGATCTACGTCAACCCAGAAGGGCCAGACGGCGAACCTGATCCGCTGGGCTCAGGGCGCGACATTCGCGAGACCTTTAAGCGAATGGCGATGAACGACGAAGAGACCGTCGCCCTCACCGCGGGTGGGCATACCTTTGGCAAATGCCATGGGGCAGGCGAGACAACCCACGTCGGGCCTGAGCCTGGGGGAGCCACCATCGTCGATCAGGGCCTGGGCTGGAAGAATGCCTTCAACACGGGGGTCGGCGTCGATGCGACCACCAGTGGCATCGAAGGGGCATGGACCCCGACACCGACAAAGTGGGACAACAGCTATCTTGAAACCCTGTTCGAATATGACTGGGAGCTGACCAAGAGCCCCGCTGGCGCGTGGCAGTGGAAGCCCAAGGGCGATGCTGGCGCGGGTACGGTGCCCGATGCCCACGATCCGTCGAAGCGGCACGCCCCGATGATGACCACCGCAGACATGTCCATGAAGGTGGACCCTACGTATAACCAGATCGCCCAGCGCTACCGCGACAACCCGGATGAGTTTGCCGAGCAGTTCGCCAAGGCGTGGTTTAAGCTAACGCACCGCGACATGGGACCGCGATCGCGCTACCTCGGCCCCGAGGTTCCTCAAGAAGAGTTCCTATGGCAAGACCCCGTTCCCCCAGTTGATCATGACTTGATTGATGAGCAGGATATTGCTGCTCTCAAGGCCAAGATTCTTGAATCGGGCCTGTCGGTCTCCCAACTGGTTTCGACCGCCTGGGCGGCAGCCTCCACGTTCCGCTGCTCCGACATGCGCGGTGGCGCGAACGGGGCACGCATTCGTCTGGCGCCGCAGAAGGATTGGGAAGTCAACCAGCCAGAGCAACTGGCCACAGTGCTGCAAACCCTGGAAGGCATTCAACAGGAGTTCAACAATTCACAGTCGGGCGGCAAGCGGGTTTCGATCGCTGACCTGATCGTTCTAGGCGGCTGTGCGGGCATTGAACAGGCGGCGAAAAACGCCGGCCACGATGTGACTGTGCCCTTCAAGCCGGGCCGCACCGATGCGACCCAAGAGAAAACCGATGTGGAATCTTTTGCTCCCCTGGAGCCGACCGCAGATGGGTTTCGCAACTACACCAGCGGCAGACACAGCGAATCGCTGGAAGAGCTGCTGATTGACCGGGCGCAGTTGATGTCTCTGTCAGCTCCTCAGATGACGGCCCTTGTCGGTGGCTTGCGCGTGCTAGGTACGAACTTTGGCGGGTATAAGCATGGCGTCTTTACCGAGCGCCCCGAAACCCTGACCAACGACTTCTTCGTCAACCTGCTCGATCTGGGTGTGAAATGGAAGGCGACCTCTGAGGATGAGTATGAGTTTGAGGGGAGCGATCGCAAAACCGGCCAACAAAAGTGGATTGCGACTCGCGTTGACCTGATCTTCGGCTCAAACTCTCAGCTCCGCGCCCTCGCAGAGGTCTATGGAGCTATGGACTCGCAGCAGAAGTTTGTGAATGACTTTGTGGCGGCATGGGACAAGGTGATGAACCTCGATCGCTACGACCTGCGCTCAGTCTTAGCAGAAACCTCTGCGCGCGGTTTCTAACCCTAGCGTGAGGCTGCGCCAACTAGAGGTCAGAGGCAGAAATGAGAGCTGCGTTTCAACTCGTCTTGAAGCGCAGCTCTCTACTTTAAGGCTGGACACCAAAGCTGCCTACAGCCCTGACTCACGGCTGAAAAATGACGGGACTGCCAGACTTCAACCCGTTGAGCCGCATTCAGAGTAGAGCTAGCATCTCGATGAATTTCACTACTTGCCTTGAGGTCTAACGGGTCAGTGCAGCGGCACGAAGCAGCCCTCGAGACTTCACCGAAGCGCTATGCACCGCAACCAAGTTTAGATACAGATACGGCGTTACTACTCCCTTAATACCGTAGTAATAGGTCTTCGGAATGATGCAGAGACTATGAACTTAACCGAATATACTCTGGTAGAGTAAAATAATAAACCTGCATGACGACAGCCTTGATTACCGGAGCCTCTGCTGGCATTGGTGCAGCATTTGCCCAACAACTAGCAGCACATCAAACCGATCTTGTGCTGATCGCTCGTTCCCAGGACAAATTACAGGAACTTGCCAATTCCCTCAAGCATCAACACCAAATTCAAGTAGATGTTATCGTCCAAGACTTGACAGCACCAGACGCGACAGAAATTATCTTTCAAACTGTACAGAAGCTTGGACGATCGATCGATCTATTGGTCAACGATGCTGGAATCGGAGATTACGGTGATTTTGCTGAAAGCGATCGCAATTTCCAGCTTAAAACGGTGCAACTCAATATTGCGACAATTGTGGATTTGAGCCATCGCTTTTTGACTGGAATGCGGCAGCGTCGAACTGGAGGAATCATCAACCTGTCTTCGGTGGGTGCGTTTCAGTCTATGCCCTACTTCTCTATCTATGCGGCAACAAAAGCCTTTGTCCTCAGTTTTAGCGAAGCGTTGTGGGCAGAGAACCGCAGCTATGGAGTGCATGTGTTAGCTGTTTGCCCAGGACCAGTTGGCGTTAAGTTTTTTCAAGAAGCAGGGTTTCCGTCGACCCTGGTTGATGTGGCTATAAAGTTTGATACGCCGATTGAAACTGTTGTACGAGATGCCTTAAAAGCATTTGAAAAGCGAGAGCCTATTGTGATTCCTGGCAATCCAATCAATCCCATTCTTGCTACGCTGCCTAGGTTTGTGCCACGAGAGTGGATTTCTAGCTTCTGGAAGTTGGTATTGGGACATAATTTCGAAAAAAAATAATATTCCCACTTTCCATCTGCACTCATGTTTAGTTTTGCTAGATGATGGCGCGCGCTAGCTCTCTCCCGCCGCCAGGTTCAATTCACACAGAGAGGGGAAGCGTGCATTTTTGTTCGCTACTTTGCATTGCCAATTCGATGATGCGAATGGTGTCCCGCGACTCTTCGGGCTTAACCTCCAACTCGGCGCGTTCGGCGATCGCATCGGCTACGTTTTGATAATAGGCCTGATAACTACCCGCCAGCGTCTCCACCTGCCCTTCTACGTGCAGCCCGTCGACCTGCGTATTGAGCGTTCCCCAGCGCTCTTTTGGTTCCTCGCCCCAGCCGGGTTCAGCCGGGGTGAGCCCGCGCTTCAGCGCCTCCTCTTGCGGGTCCATGCCATATTTGACAAAGGAGCCCGCCATGCCGTGCAGAATAAAATGGGGTTCCGGCCCGCGCACCAGCATCCCCCCCTTGAGAATCACCTTCAGCCCGTCGTAGTGCAGCGTTAGATCAAAATTGTCGATCGCCTGGGCAAAATCGCGCTGCACTCTGAGATCGGCAGTCACCATCTGCGGCAGGCCGAACAAGACCTGCGCCTGATCGATCAGGTGGGAGCCGAGATCGAAGAGGATGCCGCTGCCCTCGCCTACTTCTTCTCGCCAGGCGTTGGGCCGGGAGAAATTTCTGAAGCGATCGTAATGGGCCTCGTATTCGACCAATCGACCCAAGAGATTGGTGCCTAACAGCTGCTTGACGGTCTGGAAGTCGCCGTCCCACCGGCGGTTGTGGTGGACGCTGATCAGTCGGTTTTGCCTGCGGGCAAGATCGATCAACTGCTGGGCCTGGGCCGACGACGTGGTGAATGGCTTTTCGACCACAACGTGTTTGTTGGCGAGTAAAGACTGGCTGGCCAAGTCGAAATGGGAGCGGTTGGGGGTCGCAATTACGACTAGGTCAATCGCTTCGTCTTGCAGGAGGGTGGCGGCGTCTTGCACCACCTCGATTGACGGGTCGCGATCGAGGGAGGGGTCTCGGTGGCGCGTCACAATTTTCGTTAGCTTCAGGTGAGGAACTGACTGAATAACTGGCAGATGGAAGGTGCGAGCCGCCATGCCATAGCCAATCAGCCCAACGCGGATTTTGTTCACCATCTAGCCACCAGAATGTGTGTAGCTGGGTTTCGCCCCATATGGATAATGTCTAACGACCCGATTCAACGGCGGCATAAGTACCAGGAGTCTGCGTCCGTCTGTTGCTATCGGTGGTTAAATCGCGATCATATTACAAGTGCTCTTGAATAAAAGGCGCTGCTACAAAAGTTTCTCCATGAATATATTGCATGGACCATCGTTATATCTGTCAATTGAGTAAAAGCCCAGTTTTTTATAAAGTTTGATTGCCTGTAATTGGCGCTCCTCATCGACAAGGTCTAGTCTCACCTTCTGGTAGCCTGTTTGTTTGGCAAAATCAAAAAGCCTCTGAGCCATTCTCCACCCCCGCCCTTGTCCTCGATATTCTTTGAGAAACCACATGCGCTTAAGTTCGCAACCTTCATCGTTCAGTTTTCGGATTGCCCCAGTCCCTACAACCTGCTCGTTATCTATTAAGACTAAGAACAAACCGCCATTGTCAAAATAGTGCGATCGCACATGCTCAATGTCAGACATAGGGTCATAGTGCTTTAACTCCTTCTCGGTCAAAATGTCTCGCCAAACCTCCAAGCAAACCGTCGTGACGATTTGCTTGGCTTGTTCAGTCTGATGTTGCTGGATGGGTCTGATCTCAATCACTGATGCTGTATGTGTCAATAACTCTACAGAACTGAACCCGGCAATAGCTTTGCTTTTTAACCATCGAGAGCATTTAGATGCTAGACGAAAAGATTCTGCATGTCTGCTCTGACTAGATTGTTGTGCTGAATCTCATCAAGCAGCGATCGCGCCTTGAATAGCCTCCGTTCTTTTATATTTCACGGTGCGGTAGTACCAACGACGAAACCTCAACGAAGGTTCATCAGTAGGCACATGACAGCCTTCGTTTGTATTAGGAACTTCACCAGTTTGTGACTCAACCATTATGCGATCGTCGAGAGAGGCAGCAAAGAACTGATCAAAATCGAAGTTACTCTGATCGACTCCAAGGTTGGGTAGAGCAACCTGCATAAATCGCATTTGCTGGGCATTGATGGGAATCGCAAACAGATGGGGACGCAGGGGCAGGCCACCTAGATCTAGTTTGAGAACAACGTTGTTGGGTTGGTGCCAATCAATCTCAACCCCGTAGGGCAAGGTGCTGAGTTGGTTTGTGACGGTCATACCGTCTGCTGTCGTAGTGATGTTGATCTTTGCGATCGCATTTTGGTGGGCTGGGTCGTGAAATTCGCTGCCAAATGAATCTCGATGGACAAAAGGGATGTGGAGGTAGTCTAGCGAGATGTCGATCGCTCTTGTCCAATGAGCGTTCCAAACCTCATGGTGAATCACGTAGCGATCGTTTGGTTCTAATAGGCTTGAGGGCAGCTGTGGCTCCGGCACGTTTTCGGTTCCTGTAAAGACCCACAGCATCCCTGCGATCACCCTAGTCGGCAACCTCGTGGCCGACAGTTTTGAGCGTTGGGCTGGGTTAAGTGAGTTAAACGGAACATGGGTACAGGCACCATCTGAGGCAAAGCGCCAGCCATGGTAGGGGCATTCAAGGCAGCCGTCTTCTGTGACTTGCCCGCGGGAGAGAGGCACACCACGATGGGGACAACGATCTAGGAAGGCCGCAAACTGATCGGCTGAATGACGGAATAGAACTAGTGATTCGCCAGCTAATTCAACCGCAAGGGGAGCTGGTCCAATGTCGACAACAGGCAATACGGGAGTCCAGAAGTTGGGAAACATTTCAAACACAGCTAAAGTAGCTCCTCAAAAATTCTTGGGCGCTACCCAGCATAAGGTTCTGCTCCTGACAGCGTTCTGTCACTGGAAGCCGGATGATTTTATTCGCTCCAGCTGAAACTCTGTGTAAAGGTCAAGACTGATCTCCTGGTCTGGACGTTCAGCATCTAAAGCAAAATCGAGCTGTTGGATGCGATCGACCCGGAAATCTCTATATGCTTTTCTGAGGATGCACCAGGTGCCAACGGTCCATTTCTCACCCCAGTAAAATAGTCCCAGCGGGAAAACAACCCTTTGAGACAGTTGCTCATTCAAGCTTAAATACGTAATTTTGACGGCTTGCTGCTGTTGAATGCTCTGATAAAAGTCGTTCCAGTGTTTTAAGCTTTGGTCGTTTAGAATCTCGCCCAGTGCCCGAACCGGTGTGCGAGTCGGATCAAAGCTGCTTGACGGCAACACGGCTCCAATTTTGCTCAACAGCGTTTTTGCTGCTGCTGCTAGGTCGGTTCCGGTCGATTTCGATAGCATCTCGACACCCAACATCAAAGCGGCAATCTCGTCTTGAGTTAGCGTCAGGGGCGGCAGCTCAAAGTCTTCATGGAGGGCATAACCGACGCCAGGTTCGCCATAAACCGGAATGCCGCTCAAGGAAAGATCATCGATATAGCGGTAAATCGTACGCACGGAAACACCAATCCGCTCAGCCAAGCGATCTGCTGTAATGGGTTGGTGAGATCTAATAAGGTTTACTAATTGAAAAAGACGGTCAGCTTTTCTCATTCCGTGCGTTAAATGGCCTTGATATTTGAGCAGTATAACGTTTCAACTAACTGCAAACTGGGTTTGTAATACACCACGCTGAGTACAGGAACTCGTGCGCCTAGGATTAGATTGTTTGGCAAGGAAACCATTAGGAAGTTTAGGTTGCGCTGGCGCTTCATTCAATTTGAAGAAACTCAGTCTTCGATCGCCTCAATACCAAGCTGCCTAAGCCGCTCAATGTTGTCTTGCATGGCTTTGAGCTGTTCGGGGGGGTGCCCCTGCCAATCGGTGACCTCGCCCGTGACTCGAATCGGATCGCGGGTGCGGTAGGACTTAGTTGGATTGCCGGGGAATTTCTTGTCGGTCAGATTGGGGTCATCTTCAATTGAGCCGGTCGGTTCTACGATGTAGATTCTGCCGGGTGCTTCGCCGAGGGCTAGCTCGGCCCCCCAGATGGCCGCATCTAAGGTGGCGGTCAGATAGACATAGGCTGCTTTCTTCCGCTTGCCGTAGTTAGAGCTATAGCCGGGCACGATTAGGTCGCCTGGCTTGAGGTCGGCCTTTGTGCCGTGGTAAAAACGCTGCGAATTTAGGTCGTCGATAGCTGCCATTGGCTCGCTCCTCATACTATTCGGCACCGGCGATCGCGATCGCAGCATAGGCGATGCAGTCCTTTAGATCTTCTCGCGTTAGATCAGGAAGTCGTCGAGAATTTTGCTTCGGTTACTTTAGAAGTTAGGTATTCAAGCACTTCTTCAATAGCTTTTGCGGCAGAGCTTAAATATAGCGGCTTGGGTTACTAAGTCTATCGTTCCAAACAGATAACTGGCACAAACATAGCCATGGCTGCGATCGCAAATACGTCAATTATAGTTAGGGCACCTCGACTCATTCGTCTTGTTTTCAAATCATGTAATCCAAATCCCTTGATTCCTCGTGCTTGTATTCAATAGATTTTGAATTTTTCGAGATTTCCTTTATACATCCGATCGCAGGGTTTTGTAATGTTTCTGTTTTCTCAAGGGTTGAAAACGCTGAGTGCTGTCGTGTGTTTAGTGGCGCTTTGTCCGGCTGCTGTGGCCGTTCAAATTAGTCAAGCTACTGTCCCAGCAGTAATTCCGACCGAGAGCAGTGCGATCGATTGTGCAACGGAGCTTGCTCTGTTGGAGCAGTCTGTCGCAAATGGACTGGTTGATCAGGCGCGGCAGCATATCAATGATAGGCAGACCGAGGCAGCAGCGATCGCCCTAACTCAAGCGTTTGAAGCGATCGGGCAGGTGGAGGATGTTGCAGCCAAAGTTACACTGCTTGATCAGATTATCAACAGCTATGAAGGTAGTGCCGATCGTAGTCTGATAGAGCAACTGGTCAATCAGGCTAATCCACCGCAGCAGCAGCAGGTTGCCGCCGTTTTGCCGCAGGCGGTGCAGGTCACGCAGAGCTTAAGCAGCGGCTACAGTGCCATAAAAACTCGAACTCTTACCTCGATCGCCCGTTACTACGGCGTTTTGGAGCAGCCGCAGCAAGCTCAACCCGTTTTGGCTCAGGCCTTGCAAGCCAGCCGGTTGATTCGCGGCGCAGAGTTTCAAACCAAGGCGCTGACCGACATCGCCCAGGTTTATATGGCGATTCGTCAACCGCAACTGGCTGTTCCTATCGTGGCGCAGTCGCTTCAGTTTGCTCAAGCTGCCACCTATCCCGATGTCAACCGCAGGGCACGGTCGCTAGAGCCAATCGCTCGACTCTACGCTCAGCTTGGCGAACCGGATCGCGCCCTGCAAGTCGCGCAGCAGATTGAGGATGCTCCTTACTACCAGTCCATCGCCATGATCGCTGTGATCGATGAATACTTGAAAGCTGGACAAGTCAATCCGGGTGGACAACTCAATCAAGTTAGACTACTCGATCGCGCTGTTTCGATCGCCTTAGATATACCGGCGGATGACCAGAGAGCGATCATTCTCGGTGCGATCGCTGGTAGGTATGCTGAAGCCAGACAACCTGATCGCGCCGCCGAACTGTTGGGTCAAGCCCTAGAGATTAGCGCTTGGGCTCGCACCACATCCGAACGGGAGCAGGCAGCTGTTGCGATCATTGTGCGATATGCCGCAGCGAGGCAAATTGATGATGCCCTGCGTTTCCTGGGAGATTTTGACGACCCAACGGCGAAAGCAACCGGGTATGGCGCGATCGCCTCGCTCTATGCCGAAGCCGGACAGACCGAGCGCGCTCAAGCCACCTTAACTCAGGCAGTTCAAAACATTGCCGCGATCGCAGACCTCAGTAACCGCAACCTTGTCAGACAGCAGTTGATTGATCAGGCGGTGCAGAGCGGACATTATGATCTGGCGTTGCAGGTGGTGCAGACGGTGGATCTTGCAGAAGAACCAGAACAGACATCCGTATCGTATAGTCGCGCTCAGAATCTAACCCAGCTTGCCAATCAAGCGATTGCTGCTAACCGCTACGATGATGCCCTGAAAATTACGCAGGCCATTCCACCAACCTATGTTGAGTGGCGCGATCGCTTATTTTTGCAAATTGCTCGCGGTTTTGCCGAGGCTGGAGATTTTGATCGCGCTCAAGCCATTGCCCAGCAAAATGTTGATCCTGGCTTTCAGGCTCAAGTTTTTGCGGTTGTTGCGGCCCAAATTCAGCTTGTTGCTCAGCAAATTGATCCGGCAACTGAACTGTTCAAGCAATCCATTCGGCTAGCCAACACAATTGATTCTGCCGCTGAAAAAGCCGAAGTACTCAGGGCGATCGCAGCTGAACAATTTAGAGTCAATCAGCCTGAAGCCGCAACGCAGCTCTTGAATCAAGCGGTTGAGCTGGTGAAAACGATCGAAGATGAGGAAAGTCGTCTTTCTACGCTACAGGCAATTTCTGCACAATTTTCTGCTGCAAATCAACATCAGGCCGCGATTCAGGTGACGGACGCTATTCTTGATGCACCCGTGCGTCG
The DNA here is from genome assembly GCA_019359285.1 of Nodosilinea sp. WJT8-NPBG4. Classification (GTDB taxonomy): domain Bacteria; phylum Cyanobacteriota; class Cyanobacteriia; order Phormidesmidales; family Phormidesmidaceae; genus Nodosilinea. The sequence continues at coordinate 51,972 of JAHHHQ010000051.1, read as the reverse complement.
TGCGGCCGCTATCGCCGATGCGATCGCCGCCGCAATCGAGGGCGGGGATATATCAACTGCACTCGCCACGCTGAACCGTTTGGACGACCCAGCCACTAAAACAACCCTGCTGCTTAAAATTGCCGATCGCTACACCCAGCTGAGTCAGCGATCGCAAGCGGCAAGTGCTTTGGCTCAGGCCTTCCAAATGGCGCAAACCATTCCTGGGGAGGAATCGCAGACCGTTAACGTTCGAGGTGGTGAGAATCCGTTAACAGTTGAAGATGAGCAAGATCGAGGCAGCTTGTTGGCGGCGATCGCGCTGAAATATGCTCAGATTGGTCAGGAGCAGCAATCGCTGCAAGTCGCTCAAGCTTTGCAAGATCCTGCCGGTCGTGATGCCTTAATGCTGCGACTGCGTTGTTATGGGGCTACGCCAGCACAGTGAGTGCACGAAAATGGTCGGGCCGCGTTGTTAAGGTGCAACGCCACGTTAGGGCACAGGCGCGTCGGGGTTGGCGGCTTCGGTTGCCACGCGGCGATAGACTTGGAAGTTACGCGTTCGGCCGCCGGTGGTGTCTGTTTGCTCTTGTACAACCGCTAGCAATGCTCCGTCTTTGGAAGCGACTCGACGCGCCGATGCGATCGCGACACCACCTGCCAGTGCGGTGCTGTCGAGGGTGTGCGCTCGCCGACGCGATCGCCGCAGCAATCGAGGGTGGGGACATATCAACTGCACTCGCCACGCTGAACCGTTTGGGGCGTTGCTGATTCAGGGTATGAAGCGACGGCTCAAAGCTTTGAAAACTCATCCCGGATTTCGCAAATTCATACTGCCATTCAGCAACGCCGCCTAAGCTACGAGCACGTAGGCCAACACGGCGCGTGCAGCCTTAAAGCAATCTTCTTGATGACCACCGAGTGCACAGAGCCTGAGGTCACTAATCTCAAAGAAGAATTAGAAGAGTTAGGTTATAGGCTGAACGTAGTAGACGGCTGCACAAAAGAGCATCAGGATCCGAGACAACGCGCTCTCAATGATGCAATGACCACTGCTTAAGTAGGAGAGAGCACATGCAAATCGAATTTCCCGACCATTTAGTGCCCACCGTAGATAAGTCGGTGAAGGCTTTGAGTGACCAAGCCTTTTTATCAGGTGAGGACCGAACAGTACTTGTCCTGCTTCGAGAACTGCAGCAAGCCATTAGTGTTGGCAAGAGCAAAGAGGAGTAATGGCTAAAATTATGACCCGCTGGGAGACTTTCTCGTAGAATGCCTTGGGCAACAAGCACGATGGGTACGAGGTCAACAACACCTACAGAGGTGAAGAAGTTGACCTAGCCCTTGAGTTAAAAGGCTACAACCAGGGCACTCCAGAGAAGTTCTACGTGGCAGCCAGCTTGGGCAGCGATCGCAAGCGGCAAGTTCTTTGGCTCAGGCCTTCCAGATAGCGCAAACCATTCCTGGTGAAGAATCACAGACCATTAACGTTCGAGGTGGTGAAAATCCGTTATCAGTTGAAGACGAGCAAGACCGGGGCACCTTGTTGGCGGCGATCGCGCTGAAATATGCTCAGATTGCTCAGGAGCAGCAATCGCTGCAAGTCGCTCAAGCTTTACAAGATCCTGCTGGTCGCAATGCCTTAATTTTGCGACTACGTTGTTATGGTGCTACGCCAACACAGTGAATGCACAACAAGGGTCGGGCTGCGTTGTTAGGTGCAACGCCACGCTAGGGCACACGCGCATCGGTGTCGGCGAACTCAGTCGCTACGCGGCGATAGATCTGAAAGTTGCGCGTTCGGCGGCCGGTGGGGTCTGTTTGCTCTTGCACAACCGCTAGCAATGCTCCGTCTTTAGAGGCGACCCGGCGCGCTGAGGCGATCGTGACACCACCGGCTAGTGCGGTGCTGTCGAGGGTATGCGTATCGATCCGCGTCAGCGTGTGTGCGTCTGGCCCGTCGGCGGGAGCGTCCGGCAAGGCGGGAAGCGGGTGTGGTGTGCCGTCTGCCTGGCCGCCAAAGGTGACTTCGCGCACTGGACCGTTGGGTTCGGCCTGCCAGCGCACGTGCAGCGTGAGCACGCCAGGCGCTGACTCGGCGATCGTATACTGACCACTCGCTGGTGGCGCGGCGGCCTCGTATAGCGACAGTTCGGGCACAAGCTCCCATGTACCGAGGTATTGGCCGATGGGCATCACTGTCTCCAAGGTGGTAAATGTGGTGCGCTCTAACTATAGATAAGTATTAGATTTGCCAGCTAAGCTTTTTCGTTAGGTGGCCCCTAGGGGTTGGGCGCGGTGATCGCGCATGGATGGGTGAAGGAGTTTGTGCGCTCAGGGTAGGTTGTTGGATGAGAAAACTATCCAAGGAGTTGGGTTACACTGGCGCTTCACCTAACCTACCGTAGCTGTTGGTCGGGCATAGCCTAAAAGACTTAATTAGATCGCCTGACGGGTCTTTATCTACCTTTAGGTGGTGGGTTCACTAATCTTAAACTTTAACAATCAGCGTAATGCAGTGAAATTCAGACATCATGGCACGATCGCTGACGCTCTGGTTTATTTGGCTTAGTTTCATCATTTGTGTGCTGTTTTTTGCACCACCCTTACAGCCCGATACGTTGCAACCCCTGCAATCGCTACTAGCTGGACAAATTCCTTCTATCAATCCAGTGATTTTGTCGCTGTTTAGCCTGGTAGGTATTTGGCTATTAATTTATAGCTGCCTTATTTTTGCAGATGGGAGAATGCAGAGCTTGCCTGCCTGGATGTTTATGCTGGCCTCGGTCGCGTCTGGGGTGATTGCTCTCATTCCATACCTGGCATTGCGACGGCCCAATCGATCGTTCTCGGGTGAAAAAGATCCCTGGATTGCGGTATTAGATTCACAGATGACTGGCGTGATTCTGACTACCAGCACGATCGTTTTGGTTCTTTATGCGGTGTTGTGGGGCGATTGGGCTGCTTTTGCCCAAGAATTTATGACGAATCGGTTTATCTATGGAATGACTATTGCGTTTTGTCTATTCTGTGTGTTGTTTCCCTACCCAACGCTGTTGCAGGATGACATGGCGCGGCGGGGGCTGGAGACTGATTCTCAGCTATTTAACATAGCAGCGTGGGTTCCCCTATTTGGACCGCTTGCCTATTTGTGTTTGCGTCCTTCACTGCTGGCGTTTCGGTTTGGCAATCAAGCTATGAGCAACCGTTAATTTAATCGGTGTGAAATCGTTGCTGGTTGACCTGATAGATAGGATGCGATCGCCCTAAGCTTTCGATACACTTTCAACCGTTGACTAACTCAGGCTGGGGTTTGAGTGCAGCCATTGCACACGGATGTTGTGAAGGAATTTTTGCGCTTAGGGCAGGTGGTTGAGCAAGAAACTATTAGGGGAGTTGGGTTACGTTAGCGCTTCACCCAACTTACAAACTCAACAGAAAATTTTACAATGGGAGTTCCGCTCGTTGCCGATATCTTGAAAGGATAGTAGAATCTGCTTGAAGCCTATAATGGTTTCCCTTTTTAGCATGTAAACAGCTAGTAAGAATAGGAATTTTCAATATGGCTTTAGATCAACTCGAGGCATTTTTAAAGAAAATGAAGTCTGACCCTGCACTCAAAAAGGAGGTGATCGGAGCATCAACGGCAGATGATGTTGCGCGAATAGCACTAAAACTTGGTTTTGAATTTTCAGGTGATGAATTACTGAGAATGTCAGGAAAGAACTTTGGCGGAGTTACTGTTATAAAAAGCGTTCTTCCTGGGGAGTATAATTAAGCGCTTTTTGAATATCTGATCATGCAGGGATAGAAAGAGCAAACACCGTATTTGCTTCAAATCAGGAGTATCTTTACCCGCATTATAACGCTCTCTTGAGCAGCTCTTATAACTCTGCTGGAATGGTTGGGTTTCCTTCGTTAACCCAACCTACAAGAGCTCTGCGATCGCACTGATAGTCCTCGCTACAAAACTTTCCAACATTATCAGCCCTCTCCAATCAGATTGTTAGTTTGATTTCAGTATTTTACAGTCCCGCTTCATCAATAGGGACTCATCGCTTCTGCTGATAACGTTAAAGCCGAAACGCTCATACAATCTCACTGCTGGATTGTCGATCGACACACTGAGAGAGATAGGTGACTGTCCACAAGGTGACTCCACTAAATGTGTGAGTAGCCGGGTGCCAATGCCTTGACCTCGATATTCAGGAAAAATTGCAATTCCTAATTCTGGCGTGTAATCATCTATATAGCCATAACCTTTGTTGTTTCCCGTTAATAACCGCAGCCAAACTGCGCCAACAGGCTTCCCTGTTAGAGAATCAATAACCATGAAGCCACAATCGCCATCGCTGCCCCAGTCTTGAACGTAACGAGCGAGTTCAGGCAAATGAATGACTTCGCGTGACAAAGGAGCTTGACCTTCAGGGAGATACAAAGCCTGATACAACATCTCCCATAGAAACGCCTCGTCCTCTTCTTTAAGTGCTCGAATAATCCACGCCATAGTTCTCGCCATGATCATATTGAGAGGAAGGCTAACGTTGCCCACTACCCCTACTGAGTAGACGGAGGTGGGGTGCAACGTAGTGAAACCCAATACACTCAAACCAAGCTTTTAGCTCCTACTCATTGTGATGGAGTGGGGGTTGCCGATCGCAGGTGACGACAGTGAAGAAGTAGGTGGACTCTGGGTATGTGGGTGCGGCGATCGCACATGGATTGGTGAAGGAATTTGTGCGCTTAGGGTAGATTGTTGGGCAAAAAACTAGCAGGGAAGTCGGGTTATGCTGGCGCTTCACCCAATTTTCAGTAGCTAAGGAGTTGTTGGGTTTCCTTCGTTAACCCAACCTACAAAAGATCTGCAATCGCACTCTTCATAGGCCTGACGGCCTAGAGTTGAGCGGGCGCCTATTGACTTTTAACTTCCTTCGTTAACCCAACCTATAAGAGATCTGCGATCGCACTAATAACTACACTTAAATTGAACCTGAAACCCAAAACGGATTAAGCATTTACTAAAGCTTGAAAGCGGTCATCATTTTTCATCGACTCAAACTCAGGATGTTTTAACGCAAACTTTTTATTGTCTGGATCCTGATTGATCGCTAACTCTAAATACCGAATAGCTTCTTCAATATCACCTTGCAATGCAAAGCAGCATGCTTTGCCATAAGTAGCATCAGCGTTATTTTTAGACGTCTCTAGAATAGAGTCGCAGATTTCAATTGCTTCTTTATGATTACCCATCCATGCTAATAAAACGCTTCGATTTATCTTGTTTTGAGTATTATTGCCCGAATTTAGGATTATGGCTTTATCAAAGCTTTCAAGACCCCGTTCATATTCTCCAATGCGTGTAAGATAAACTCCCAAATCACTCAGTGCTTGTGAATTTGTAGGATCTATCTGAATTGCCTTTTCGGAACTCTCAATTGCTTCTTCATATCGTTCTAGATTGGCTAATACCATACTGTTGAAATGCCAATAACTAGATTTTTGGGAATCCATCTGAACTGCCTTTTCAGAACTTTCAAGTGCTTCTTCATACCTTTCTAGGATGGTTAATGCTGTAGCTTTATTTCGCCAAAAAGAAGGGTTTTCAGAGTCTATTTCGAGCGCTTCATTATAATCAAAAAGTGCTTCTGTGTTCTGGTTGACAGACTGAAATGCGTTGCCAACTTTAAAGAATAGGCCGCTGCTAAAATCCAAAAAAGGGTTGTTTTTGAGGAATTGAGCTTGAGCCCTTGCTTGCCGCAATAATTCTAATCGCCGAGTGTCAGAAGAGGCAATTAAAAACTTACACATTAGCCCTGTAAACTTTGCCAAGCCATCTTCCCATATTTCTACTTGAACTAAACATGTTGACAAAGCAGATCTAATTTGATCTATTTTCGCTCTGGGTATGATTTCGTTATTGAACTCTATTTCAGCATTGGGAGGAAGAGTCATTATTATCCAGCCCAATGGGAACATCAACTGAATACTTTGAAGGAATTTTTGATTTTCATTTGGCAAAAGTTCATTGTCTGCAATTTCTGATTCTGCTGAAATTGCAGCAAAAGGAGCCATGATAAGATTTATTTGTTCAAAGTGCCGAGAAGCAAAAAAGTGAGTTAGAAAATATTTTTTGCACTCTTCTCTACGCATTGCAAAGAGTGCGTAATAAATTGCTTCTGCTGTATATTGACACCAGCTCAAATTCTCGTATTTTTCAGGAGGCGCAGCGTCTAGAGAAATCTCTTGATTAGCCTGCTCCTCGAAATATGTTTGCAGTGAAAAACATATTTCCCGAAACTTTTTGCCTCGGTCTGACTGGTATAAGGATTTGCGAATAGCATCCCTTGCTACGTCTTTTAGGCAGTACCATCCCTTGTCGTTGCCGATATACTCAACGATATCAAACTGTGTCAACCACTCGAAACAGTTTAACGTATCGCCAGCCGAAGTTTGAGAACCTAATCCATGCCTATTAACTAGCCATTCGATCAGCGCTTCGTCAAACCATCGGCAGCATGCAGCGAGTTGCACTAATTGCTTCTGTTCTTTACCTAGCCCTTTGAGAAGACGAGCGGAAATTTCCTCTGAGTAGTTGATGGGTTCGCCTTCTTCTTTCTCCTGCCGAATCAAATCCAAATGAAAGGGTAATCCACCAGTTGTCTTTTGTAAGCGATTGATATTCTGCTTGTCTGAGAGGCCAATTTGTTCTAGATATTGCTTTGTCTCTCCTTTTTCAAATCCTCTAAGAGCTATCTCACGAACTAAGCCATAACTTGACGGAATTTCTTTCCAAGTACTTTTTGTGGTTAAACGATAACGTCCCGCAACTGTAATGCGGATTTGATTAGTTTTCAAGCTTGAGTTTGATTGCAGTATTTGGCATAGCCAAGAGTCAACTTCTGTCGTAGCTTTCTCATAAGTATCTAGTATCAAAATCAAAGGCTTGTGTTTTGCGCGCTGAATGACACTTTCGATGAAAGCATCAGTCAATTTTGGCAACGGAGCTTCCATTAACTCCTGCAACTTTAGGTTTTTCTTGGTAATTGGATGCTTAAGTAAAAGATTGTCTTTAAGGGATAGTGCTGCAACCGCTCCATCCATAGCTACATCTACTGCTTTGTTTACAGTTGCAGTAGATGCTGCTGCTGTTAACAAAGAAAAAGAACCTGCCGCAAATGTCTGTGTACCTAAAACAGCCCCGTTCGCAACAAATTTGCTAAGAAGCCTGACTTGATCGATCTGATCCTTGCTAACGTTTTCCTGGCCTTCAATGGGCGTTGTTTCTAACGCTGCAAGCGTAGCTTTAAATGTTTGCAATGTTTCTATAAAAGGATCTGACTTACGTATCAAGTCCCTCACGTCCTTCTTAAACAACCCAATCTCGGGTAGCTGCTTATAAAGCTTCTCCATAATGCCTAGTGGCGTTTCCTCTTCTGCTCCGAAGGAAATCTTTAAGATGCTGGCTTGCTCTAAGCATTTTTCCTCTAATTTGCTTAAGCAGGTGGATTTACCCACTCCGCCAATTCCCCAAACGTGAAACAGTAGTGGAAACTCTTCTGGGGTTTGTAATGCTGCTGTTACCTCGTTTAGTAATGTCTGTTCTTTCTGCCGGGTGATGTGAGGGATTCGCGAGGTCATTAGTTTGATACAGTACTGTGTAGGTTCAATAGTAATTTTTTCATCTATATCATTTTAGACTTATTCTCTCTGAGTGCATTTTGAGGCTTTACCAGTTTCATAAATGAACCACAGTCGCGTAGCGGCCTATAGAAATGTAGGCTAATAAAACTTCATATTCACATTCGCCACTGTCTCATTGTCACGGTTGACGGGGAACGACCGCCCCGCTATCCTCTTACATTAAGCCGTTCAGCCAGAGCGGTGACTACGCAGAACTCGAAAATCTTAGCGCTGCCTGAAGGTGTTAACGGCACCAACAGACAGCTAACCCCGCAAATCTCCGATGCAGATCGCGAGGCTAGGCCTATCGTACCCTAGCCCCCACAGTTTGCACTTCAACTGCGGGTGGCTGGGGTTTTCGCGTTCTGTTTCTTTCCATCACCAAAAGGAAACAGAACCCATGTTTGAATATCTCGACCCCGATGCCAGCGGCGCATCCAATCTTCCGCCGTCTTCACGCAGCACCTCCCAAATTCGTCCAGAGCGGGTGCGTCACATGCTCTACGGCAGCCTGGCCGCTATAGACCGCACCATCAAAATCCTCCACGCCCTCGGCTACACCGACCCCAACGACTGGAGCGACCCCATCCCCGTGCCACCCACCAGCGGCATCGAGCTAGGGCACCCTAGCGAGCCCCAGACCTGGATGGCCATTCTTACCAAAACCATACTGATTGAGTAAGTCTTTTCCTTACAGCTACCGGGTACCTGCTGTTGTTGGCCAAAATTTGCCTACAGGCAAAGGTACTCGGTAACTGTTTGACAAACATTAGCGTTCGCGCAGCGTTGCAAAGCAATCTGCGACCTCAGATCATCAATGTGACGGCTCAGTTTAACGATCTGAAGAGTCAAATCGTTAAACTGACCTAGCAGATCAGCGATCTGAGGGCGCAGATTGCCAAACTGAACCCTCAGATCACCAGTTGCAACCTTCAGCTTGTTAAGTTGACCTTGCAGTTTGCCATTGCAGCTCAAACTAAAGCGTTGTCGCAGACCAGCTAAGGATTTTCAGCGCTGCATTGGTACTTCTCTCGGCCATTTAACCGAGTTTAGCCGCGACTCTAGCTACGGGGATGGGCGTTTAACCCTCAATGGCGTTGCCCATCGTCATTTTGCCTACCCCTGGCTCTAAAATGCCTGCATCGGCTCATCAATCTGGCGAAAATGCCCGCACCCACCCAACTCTGGATCGACACCCTGCCCTCTGCGATCGGCGACATTTTGCTGGTGTCCGATGGTGTGTCGCTCTGCGCCCTCGACTTTGCCGACTACGAAACCCGCCTGCTCACCTTGCTCAGCAAGCGGTTTGCGGCAGTCACCCTAACCCCCTGCGCCAACCCTCAAGGCTTGAGCGATCGCCTCAAAGCCTACCTAGCCGGCGATCTGCACAGCTTCGACGCCGTGCCCGTCAACCCAGGGGGCACCGCCTTTCAGCAACAGGTGTGGCTAGCGCTGCGCCAAATTCCCGCTGGCACAGTGGCCACCTACGGCGAACTGGCGGCGAAACTGGGCAAACCCACAGCCTACCGAGCCGTGGGCATGGCCAACTCGCTCAACCCCATAGCGATCGCCCTACCCTGCCACCGCGTCGTCGGCACCAACGGCCAGCTCACCGGCTACGCAGGCGGCCTAGAGCGCAAACAGTGGCTGCTGCACCACGAAGGCGTCGATTGGGCCAACCGAGGCGCGATTCAGCAAAAATTAGCGCTGGGGCTTTAGGTACATACCGGGGCGACCCAGCCTGGAATAATGAAAGATGGCCGTTTCCCTTGGCGCACCCCATGACGAGTTTTGCACCGGATTTGCGATCGCCCCTCACCCTGCCCGAGATGGGCTGCGGCACCTGGGCCTGGGGCAACCGGTTGCTGTGGGGCTACGACCCAGCCATGGATGGCGAGCTGCAACAGGTGTTTAACCACTGCCTCAGCCACGGCGTTACCCTGTTTGACAGCGGCGACTCCTACGGCACCGGGCGGCTCAACGGTCGCAGCGAAGTCTTGCTGGGGCAGTTCGCTAAGAATTACACAGGGCCAAACCGAGATTCTCTTTGCTTGGCGACGAAGCTGGCCGCTTACCCCTGGCGGCTCACCGCCGGGTCGGTGGTGAAAGCCGGAGCCGCCTCCGTCGAGCGGCTAGGTCGCCCCATTGACCTGGCCCAAATGCACTGGTCTACCGCCAACTACGCCCCCTGGCAGGAAGGGCCATTTCTAGACGGGCTGATGGAGCTGTGCGCTCAGGGCCAAGCGCGGGCGATCGGCCTATCGAATTTTGGCCCCAAGCGGCTCAAGCTGGCCCACCAGCGATTTCAGGAGCGGGGGCTGGCGATCGCCACGCTGCAAGTGCAATATTCGCTGCTGTCCACCTACCCAGTCACCGAGCTGGGCCTGAAAGATCTCTGCGACGAGTTGGGCATTCGCCTGATCGCCTACAGCCCCCTAGCACTGGGGTTGTTGACGGGCAAGTATTCAGCTCAAGGGCCATTCCCCTCCGGCCTGCGAGGCCTGTTGTTTCGCCGACTGCTGCCCAAAATTCAGCCATTGCTGGATGTGCTGGGGGCGATCGCCGCCCACCGCCAAAAAACCTCAGCTCAGATAGCCCTCAACTGGTGCATTTGCAAAGGCACAATGCCAATCCCAGGGGCCAAAACCCTAGCCCAAGCTCAGCAAAATATCGGTGCCCTCGGCTGGCGACTAGACGCTGGAGAAATTGAAGAACTAGATCGGGCAGCTAACCGTAGCGAGGGGCGAATGGTGCAGAACAATTTTCAATCCCGCTAGCCTCTCGGCGTTGCTGAACGGTGACATGAACTTGGGCAAGGGCAAATGGCCGTTTGCCTCTACGAAAGACGTTGAGTTTTGGATTTACACCAAATCCGAATCACATAAACCCGATTCCCCCAAAGGGAAAACTGTAGGGGCGTAGGCATAGCTGAGCCAGAGGCTCTATAGCATTTGCTCTATTCAATCGGCGCTAAGCCAGAAGATTTGGCACTACACCTGTATTCAGCAATCCTGTCTCTCTATTGGGATAGATCTCAGTCGTTTTTGCCTACGCCATTAACTAGAGATTAAGAGTGACCGTAGGGGAGATGCGTGGCATCTCAGCGATCTCGATAATGGTCGCATCAGCTGAGGCAATGAGTTTCTGTCACCAGTTTTGGAGAACACCCATGCTGCGTTACGCATTGATTCTCCTGGTTGTGGCTTTGGTTGCCGCGTTTTTTGGGTTTAGCGGAGTGGCTGGCACCGCCGCAGGCATTGCTCAAATTTTGTTCTACATTTTCCTAGCCATCTTTGTCGTGTCTCTGATTATGAACCTCCTCAAGCGCGCCTAGGCTTTTTTAGCCAGCGAGCGGTCAGAAACAGATGTGTTTGCGCGAATTATTCCCCTTTTACTTAGCGGTAAAAGGGGATTTTTTTGGAGTCCAACCTACCTACAGGTCAACCTCCCCAGTGGACTGTTCGAGTTAGCAGGTTTGACTGTTTACCTGCCGACCCTTCCCCTGGCTAACCTGGCCAACCCGTTAACCTCCCGCTACTTCGCCCCTCGCAGGGCCACCATCCACCGGTTGGGCTTGCTCTTGGTGCGAGCAGTGACCCGCCAAACCCGACTGCCGCTGAGATGGTTAACTATCGCCACCATGCCAATTAGGGCCTTGAGCCAAAAGTAAACCGGCGACAGCACGCAGTAAAGCACACCGTGGCGACGGGTGTAGGTCGACTCCTTTGGACGCAGCAGCATTGCGACCGCCACTTGCAGCACCACGCTCAGGGTGAGCAAGCCCATCAGCACCAGATTGAGGTTTTCAAAATCGAGGTCGCGATCGCGGCCGCTAAGGTGAATGCTGAGCAGCATCGGCACCACCTGCCACACCAGCGGGTAAAAAAACTGGCTGAAGAGCAACATCAGCACCCAGTAGGGCTTTTGCACGGCGTCTAAACGGGGCGATCGCGCCACCAGACCCAGGTGCAAACCCGCCACTTCCAGCCAGCCCTGGCTCCACCGCTGGCGCTGAAACCACAGCCCGCGCAGGTTGTCGGGGGCCAGCTCGGTGGTGACGATCGCCGGGTCATGCACCATGCGACAGCCCCCCAACAGGCCCCGCACCGTAACGTCGATGTCTTCGGTTAGGCGAGTGTGGTGAAAGCCCAGGTGGCGCAGGGCCGAGGTGCGCCAGTAGCCATTGGAGCCGCCAAACAGGGCCGTGTCAGCCAGCAGCGATCGCCCGTAGTGGCTAATCCCGTAGATGCACTCAAACTCCACCGCAATCAACTGGGTCAACCAGCTATCTTGGGCGTTGCGAATAATGTTGCGCCCCTGCACCACGTCGTAGCGGCCCTGGTACAGCCAGGCCCAGGCCCGACTGAGACAGTCTGCTGCGGGATGGTGGTCGGCATCAAAGATGCCCGTCATCTCACCCGCCGCCACCTGAAGGGCAGCGTTGAGGTTTTCGGCCTTAGAGTGGCTGTGGGGAACGGGCAGCAGCACCAGGACTGGGTAGCGCCGCGCTAGCACCTGCAAGCGGTCTTCTACCGGCAGCCGGGTCGGGGTGTTGTAGGCCAAAATAATCTCCCACCCCTGGGACGGCGGCGTCACCTGGGTCAGCCAGTGCAGCAAAGTGTCCTCAATAATGTCTTGCTCGTTGGGCAGGTAGGCCGCCACTACCACCGAGACAAAGGGCACCGAGACAAACGGCGTTGAAACCAGGGGCACCGACACGGGCAGGGCGCCCTGGGGCGGCAGCGACTCTGGCACCATAGACGACAGCCGTCGCTGCCGCACCCGACACCAGCGCTGCAGCAATCCGCGATCAAACCAGGGGTTAGATCGACGGCTGCTGTAGATCACAACGGCGGTTTCGGCGTTGATGATCACCAGACCAATCAGTGAAACGGCCAGTAAAGCCCATTGCAGTATCCCCAGGCTATGACCGTAGTCAAGAGCAACAACGTATACCGCCATCGGTATGCACAGCAGCCAGAGGCTTAACCACAGCAGCCGTCCGGCGTTAGCCAGAACAGGCTCAGCAAACAGCGCCAAGCTCGACTTCATAGGCGGGGATTAACTCCTTTGATTAGGTGGAAAAGCCAGCAAACCGACGACATATCTTTGCCGCTAACAACCATGAAACACTGTACCAGCCCAGCCAGGGTGAGCTGATATAGGTGCCATAGATACCTGTAAATCCCTCGTAAGCAGCTTGCACCTGCTGATTGTCCCAAAAAAAAGTAGATTTTGGATGACCCGTTGGAGCGATTGCTAGTACTGTCACCCTTGGCAACCGGAACAAAGTTGAGGTATTAGGGGTCACAGCTCAGTCTCGCAGGTTACTTTCTTGGGCATCGCGGCGGTAGCGAGGGTCGCGCCAGGCACCGCCGACCCCGCGCAAAATGCCTCGACCAATCAGCCCAATGCCCCGGCCAATCACGTCGGTCAGCACGTATACGATACCGCTGCCCACCAGCGAAACTGCGGAGCGAAATCGGGGGGCGATCGCATCGCGAGCCTCCACTGCCAAGGTCACCGCCCGCTGCAGGCCCGAGAGCTGCTCTAGCTCCTCCCGCCGGGGCGCATAGATCGTCTGGTGCTGAATGCCCCGCTCGGTAAAGCCAAACAGCCGATGCTGGCTCTCAAAAATTGCCCGGGGTTCGTTGATCAGCCCATCCCAGCGGTAGCGCCAGGAAAGGTCGTTGCGAAAGCGCTCGATATCGCGGCTGGTCATCATGCGGCGGTGGTAGAGGTTTTTCTTCATCAGCTCCACGTCGGCGAAATGGTTGAGCAGCGGCTGCACCACCGCGTTGGCCAGCTGAATTACCAGGTGCTCTAGCAGCTCCTGGCTGCGCGCCATTGCCTCGGGGGCCGCAGCCTGGTAAAAGCTGCCGTCAACCACGATCGACTCGTTAAACAGCAGATGTCCTAGCAGCATCGGCACCAGGGGCAGCCGGTCTAAAATTGCTGCCTGCACCACGGGGGCCTCGGTCAACAGGGTCGGCACCACGGGCTGCTCTAGGGTATCGACCTGGAGGCTGTAGTAGCGGCCAAAAAAATCGGTGACGGTGGCCTGCCACAGGTCTTGCAGCACCAGGGAACTTTTCTCGGGCAGCTGCCCGGGCAGCACCTGCGCCTCGCGGAGATAGGCAAGGGCATCTTCAACCTTGCGCAGCACCAGATAGAGCAGCTCCCGCTTTTTGTCGTCGCGCAGAATATCAGACTCTAGCGGCACGTCGCTGGTATTGTCTAGCAGCCCCTGCAGCTTGCGAAACACGCGCTCAAACACCAAGGTGGCCAGATCGCCCTGGTTCAGGGCTAGGCGATCGGCGGTATCGATGCGCGCAATGATCCGTCCCGAAATTGCCCCTACATCCCCCGGCCCCGACTCAGGATTACCCCTACGAACTAGGCTGGACGGCACCTTGCTCTGGCGGGCAGGAGCCAATTCCCCCCACCCCAAGGGAGGGCGAGCCGGGCGGTCCATTGGTGACCCCTGGTCAGAAAAGTTAGGAGTAGCCAGCAACCGCCGCACGAGCCAGCGGGCCGCCCGCAGTTCACGGTAGCGCCCGGCCAGCACCGCCTCCGACAGTAGCGATCCACGCCCGCGCCGCTGCTCGGCCTCGATCTGGGCCATCACCGCTTCAATTTGCTGCACCGACGACAGCCGCGTACGGATGCGCAGCGCTGCCAAGGCATTGGGGCGCGGCGCAGGTACGCCCGGCCTGTCCTCCCGCAGAGTAACTGGGGAAGGGCGCTGACCGCTTGCGATCGGGCGCAGGTCTCTGGCTAGCTGAGGCCTAGGCGCGACCAGTTGTTCAATCAGCCGACCCAGATCGGCCACGGCCATACTGCGGGCGCCAAACCCATCGGCCCCTAGCTGTCGGGTAGCGGCAGCCAGCACCGGTTCGGTCTGAGCACTGAGCACCAGCACCGGCAGAGTCGGGTAGCGCGCTTTGATATCGGCGCAGAGGCGCAGCCCCGGCAGCTGGTCGGGACGACCCGCCCCCAAGCCCAAATCGAGAATCACCAAGTCGATATCGGGGCGACGGCTAGGGTCTTCGGTGGCCCAATCATCGGCCCAGTCAGGGGCAGGTTGCGGAGTCCAGTCTGGGGAGCCGTCCGATCGCGTCTCCAGGCTAGCTCGACTGGCCAAGATCGCCAGAGCATCGTCGGCCTGAGTGGCTTCGGCCACCACGGCGTAGCCTGCGGTTTGCTCCAGCCAGATGCGTAGGCCCAGGCGAAACACCGGGTCTTCGTCTACCAGCATGAGTCGCAGGGGGGCCGTCGTCATTGGGGCTCGGTGGAAGGACTGTCGTCTGAGTCGCTACCGTCGCCGGGCACAGGGCGACCCTCAGCTTCCCAGATCGACCAGATGTAGGCTCGCTCGGCCGTCCAGAGGGCGATCGCCGCTCTAGCCTCATCGTAGAGCGCTCGCCCTGGCCCAATCTGGCCGGCCAGATTGATCGCCGCCGACAGGCTGCCGCCGTAGGCCAGATCCTTAGCCTCATCTAAAATCGGCTTATCTTCGGCAATTTGAATGGTGGACGTCCACTCCTGGATCAGCCCCTGGGCGCGGCTGTAGAGGGCGCGGTCAGGCTCAATCTTATTTGCTTCGGCGATCGCCTCTGGTAGCTTGTCCTGATTGGCTAGGGCTACCGCCGCATCGAGCAGGGGCCGGTCTTCGATCACCTGAATTTCTTTCTGCCACTCGGCGACCAGCGATTGGGCCTCCACCCGGAGGGCGCGCCCTAGCTCAATTTCACTGGCCTTAGCAATGGCGGTTTGCAGCGCTGCAATGGTGCCGGGTCGGGCCAGGCTGCGGGCCTCAATCAAGATGGGGCGGTCTTCAATGCGCTGCAAATTAAACTGCCACTGGGCGATCAGCGTCTGCCCTTGAATGCGGCGGGGTCGCCCCGTCTCTACCCGCTGGGCCTGGCGAATCGCCCATTCGTAGGTGGTGCGCTGCCCTAGCCTGGCTACCATATCGCTAAACTTCAGCTGTCTCAGATCGGTAAGCTGTTCGCTCCACTGCTCCTCTGAGGATAGGTCAGCCTCTGCGTAGGGACTGTTCGCGGGGAGCTGGCTGACGGCGCTGATAGCCTCCATCAGCCCGAATAAATGGCTGTAGCGTGGGGTTAGACCCTGACCCACGGGTTCCACCTCGCTCGCCAGCGCTTGGGCATGGCTTAGGGATAGCAGCGCTTGAGCATCGGGGGCCAGATCGGGGGTGGGGGGCACCACTTTGGCTAACTCTAGGGCACCGGCGCGATCGCCCACGTCCCAGCGCTGGAGCGCTACATCTAGTACGGTCTTGCTCCAGCGATCGACATCGCTTTCTGCCGCCTGCCACACCTGGGTGCGCAGATCGATGGCGCGGGCCAGCACTACCGCCTGGCGCAAATTCTCAATCTGATTAGTCTTTGCTAGCTCGCGGGCCTGCAAGAGCTGATTCCACCCCTGCTGCTCTACCTGAAACTGCCGCTGCCAAAACACATACCGCGTCGTCAGCCAGTAGTCAGTCTTGAGGTTTTTGAACTCTTGCAGGTGGGTCTTAGCCAGCTCCCAATCGCTGGCGGCTAGGGCGGGCCTCAGCTTTGCCTCGATAGCTCGGCCCTGCTCCCAGTCTTGGCGCCACTCAAAGATCACAGTCTGGGCCGGCTTCCGCAGCGGCGTGTTCAGGGGAATTTGATCGGCCAGGGCCACCGCCTCGTCGAGCTTGCCCGCCTGGGCCCAGCGGTTGGCCAACACCAAAATCTGCTCCGAGGCATCCTTTAAAGTTTCCTCGGAGTCATCGTAGTTAGCATGGGTTTTGGGCCAGTTGGCGGTCAACAGCACCGACTGCACCAGATTGTTGGGCTCACCCGTGCGGGCCTGAGCCTTGGCGCAGTAGAGTAAATCGCTGGCCGAATGAAAGGGCGTAATCTTCTCACAGTCGGGCAGCGGCGGAATCCGCGTCAGCCAGAGCAGCGCCCAGCCGCAAAATATTCCCGACCCGGTGAGCAAGAGCACCCAGGTCGTTAGCCAAAACCATTCCCAAGGTTTAACCTGGCTGGGCCCAGGGCGCTGCCGATGTCGAGAACTCAGGGGCGATGAAGCCGGTGTCGATGCCATGACGTCAAACTAACCGAGAGCGAGCAGCAGCATCTCGACTGCCTGGGCGTTGATAACTAGCATGCTCACTGGCTTTGGGAACCAGGGAAGCCAGAAGATGCTGACACATTGTAGAGGCAATCTATAAACTTGATCGTAGATCTTTAAGCCAAACCTATCGGAATTGCACGCTATGGCATACCACACAGACCTACGCCGAATCCGGCCCACGGGGGTAGCCGCAGCGTTTGGCCTCGCCCTAGTCTTGGCGGCACCCGGAGTCGCCAACGACCCCCTGCGGCAGCTGCTGATTAGCCGCATCTGTATCGCCTGCGACCTCAGCGGCGTCGTGCTTACTCGCGCCAATCTCGAAGACGCCGACCTGACCAACGCCAACCTAGCGGGGGCCAACCTGCGCCAAGCTCGTCTGCCCCGCGCCCAGCTAACCCAGGCCGATCTGAGCCACACCAACCTGCAACAGGCGGTGCTCAGCGCTGCTGACCTGACTGGAGCCAACCTGGCCGGCGCCAATCTCAGCCAGGCTACCCTTACCGGCAGCGAACTTCAGGATGTAAACGCCGCTGACGTCAATCTAGAGCGTGCCGAAGCTCGCAACAGCAACTGGTACGGCAGCAACCTCAGCAACAGCCGCCTCGATAGAGCCGTGTTCAACCACGCGAGTCTGTCGGCAACCGATTTGACCAATGCGACCTTTACCCACAGCCAGCTTTTTCGAGTCAACTTCATTGGTGCTCAGCTAGCGGGGGCCGACTTCACCGGGGCCGATCTGCGCCAGGCCCTGATGCGCGATGCCCAGATGGCGGGGGCCAACTTCACCGACGCCGACCTGCGAGACGCCAATCTCAACCGCACCGATCTCAGCACTGCTCGGTTTTGCAACACCCGAATGGCCAACGGCGACATCAGCAACGAGCACTGCGCGGAGCTAGGGCTGAGCCCCGATCGCTCTACTCCCTAGATGGTCAGGCCTAGAGAATAGGCGATTGCTATTAGTTCACGCAGAGCTTGTGCAGTTCGGCGATAATTTGGCTGCGATGGTGGGTTTGGTGGTCAAACATCTGTATGTAGTAAAAGCCTTTGGGAATTCGACGCTGGCGCTGTAGACGATCACTCCGGGTCTCGCCTTCCTCATCTAATCAGCCCTATTCGCAACAGCGGCAGGCTTGCAGCAGGCGCTGGTTAGATTGAGCCCGCGCCATTTTCAGAGTGCAATCACACCTGCGACCTGCAACTGCACATTGACCAGACCATGGGCTCTTGACCTCAGCGGTGGCTCAGGCGATTGCCTCCACCCTCAGCGGCAATTAACACGGATGAAACGCAATCGTGCGAGCGCGCAGCCCGCACGACTACCTAGGGCAGACCGACCTTAGTCAGGTCTAAGCTTCGACCTGCAACGCCGGCACAATCTTGACCGGGTTGGCCAGGTTCCAGAAGTTGGGTGAGGATGCGATCGTTGCCTCGTACATCTGCTGGAATTTCTCAGGGGTAGCATCGCCCTTCACAGTCAGCATCCAGCGCATATCCTGATACCCGGCCTGGATTGATTCATCCAGCTTGAGCAGGCCGCGCACGTCGAGGGTGCCGGTGCTGTGGATCTCCACTTTCTCGAGCCGAATGCCTTCTACAGAGCAATGTTCCACAAAGGTAGTCAGAATGCAGGAGTTTACGCCTGCCAGCAGCACCTCTTGGGGGTTATAGGGCCCATGTTGGTGTCGCCCAGTTCCTCAGGCTCGTCGATGGTGAGTGAGAAGTTGCGGGCGTAGGGCTGCCCAGCCCAGTCGAAGGAGGTCATGGGGGTGAGCGATCGCGTGCCGTCTACCCAAGTCGTAGCGGCATGGAAGGCCATCTGCGCCTGGGCGGCATCCTGCTGAATGGCGTCAACTAGCTCGGTGACGCCGCTGGGGGTAAAGCCATTGATGGTGTAAACCTGCTCGGTCGTAGTCATAATCAAACTCCTTATTTTGAGAATAAAAACCAGTCAAAGCTGTGAAATGACCGCAGCCATCTCGTTGTGTTATTAGTCGTCCAACAAAAACTCGTGGGCCAGGGCCACAATTCGGGCAGATCCTACCGCGCTCAAAGCCCGAACGCTCTGCTCTTTGCTGTGGCGGCAGCGGCTAGGAGCTAAGTTTGAGGAGGCGATCGCCCAGCACCCCCGTTGCTCCCTCACCACAGATTCCCTAGCCGACGCTCTCGCTGCATTTCAAAGGCGGCTTTGTGATACCGAGAGTGCTGAAAGATTCCACCTAGCTGGCCTACCACCGCAACTATCGAGTTGCTGTCTGCTCACCAGGGCTTAAACCTCAAACCAGTCTGGGAGGAAACGGTAAGACTGCTGCCTAGGGTCCGATCACCGGCTTGACTGGCAAAGGCGAGCCCGAGCTAAGCGACCTAATCTGCTAGTATCTTGCTCTGATGTCATCCCCAGCCAACATCCGGTCTGCAAAAACGTGAAAGCTACTCAGTCCCTAGTTCGGGTTTTTCAAAGCCGCAAGATGGCGGCCATTCTGCTGTTGGGCATTGCCTCGGGGTTGCCCTACGCCCTCATGGATGATGCCTTCCGGGGCTGGATGACCAAGGCTCAGCTCGATCTGCGAACCATTGGCTGGTTCAGCTTGATTAGCCTGCCCTACTCGCTCAAATTTTTGTGGTCACCCTTTCTCGATCGCTTCGTTCCCCCTCGCCTGGGCCGCCGCCGGGGCTGGATGGTGATCGGGCAACTGGGACTGGTAGTGACGATCGCAATTCTCGCCCTACAAATGGCCGCGATCGCCCAAGGTCCCTCGCCCACACCAGCTTCGGTGTTGCAACTCGTCGCCCTGATCGCCCTGGGGATTACCTTTCTCAGTGCCACTCAAGACATCGCCATCGATGCCTACCGCACCGATGTGCTGGAGGAGCGCGAAATGGGGGCTGGAGCTGCCACCTACGTTTTGGGCTACCGGATTGCCATTTTGCTGACCGGGGCAATGGCCTTTATTTTGGCCGATCGCATTACCTGGCCCTGGGTCTATGGCGTAATGGCTGGGCTGATGGGGCTGGGGGTGCTGGTCTCGCTGTGGGCACCGGAGCCGGTGCGCGCCGTGCATCCGCCTGACTCGCTAAAGCAGGCGGTGGTGCAGCCCTTTGGCGAGTTTTTTAGCCGCCTGGGGGTACAGCGGACGATCGCCGTAGTGCTATTCATTCTGCTCTACAAGCTGGGCGATAACCTGACGGCGAAGATGGCTATTCCTTTTTTGGGCGACCAGGGACTGGGCTTTTCGGATACCGACATTGGCACCATTCGCCAGGGGCTGGGGCTGGTGGCCACCATTGTCGGCACCCTGGCAGGCGGGGCGGCCCTCAGTCAGCTGGGCATCAACCGCTCTCTGTGGATTTTTGGCGGGCTTCAGGCCCTGAGCAACCTGGGCTATCTGATCCTGGCGATCGTCGGCAAAAACTACCTGGTCATGGTGCTGGCCATCAACGTCGAAAACTTTTGCGCCGGGCTGGGGACGGCGGGTTTTGTGGGCTTTCTGATGAGCCTGTGCAACGCCCGATTTTCGGCCACCCAGTTTGCCCTGCTCTCTAGCCTGATGGCGGTGGGACGAGATCTGATCGCTGGCCCCGCCAGCGGCGAAATTGCCCAGCGATTACAGCAGTTTGTGCAGAGCAACCCCAACATTGCTGCGATACCCGCTTTGGCAGGGGCTACTCAGCAGGGCTGGCCCCTATTTTTTGGCATTACGCTGCTCGCCGCCATCCCCGGATTAATGTTGCTGCCTGTGTTTGCTCCCTGGCACGATCGCGAGGAGGTTGACTAAGGCAGTACGCTTGAAGCAAGACGTTGCTGAAGTGCGAATATGCTCTTTCTGATCGTTGCGATCGCGCCCTGGGTGCTCTTGCTCTACGCCGTGCTGGTCATAGCTGGGGGCGTGATGGGCTATGTGAAAGCTCGCAGTAAACCCTCCCTCATTTCTGGGCTAATCAGCGGCGCAGCCTTGCTCATTGCCTGGTGGATCACCCAGAGCAACAACTACAACGCGGGTATAGCGCTGGCTACTTGTCTGGCGATCGCGCTTCTGATCGTCTTTGGCCTGCGCTTCCGTAAGACTAATGCATTCATGCCCGCTGGATTGATGGCGATTGTGAGTCTATTTTGCGCGATTGTGTTTGGCATTGCGCTGGCCGTTTAGGCCTGAACTGGTGCTCAGGCTCAACCGCGATGGGGCAAAAGTGAGCTAAGGCTGACAAGAAAGGGCGCTAACGTTCTGCTGAGCGAACCTACCAAGCTGTCAGTGATTGGTGGACTGTGCCGCTAGATTCTTGTGGGTGTAGACTAAGGCCCATATTTTAGAATCCTTGAGGAAGTATGACCGTTCGTTGGTCAAAGACTGGCCCCCTGGGGCGATCGCGCTTGAATCGTCTCTCCCGGCGGCGATTTCTGCAATTCTCAACGGCTACGGTGTCTGGTTTGGCCTTGGCAAACTGCCGACAGCCGGGTGCCAACACCCCCGAGGCAGGCAACAAACCCCTCTATATTTACACTTGGTCTGACTACGTTGACGATGAGGTCTACGATCGCTTCACCCAAGCCACCGGCATTCCCGTGGAGGTGCAGACCTACGACTCCAACGAGACCATGCTGGCGAAAATCCAGGCGGGAGGCGCGCAGCAGTTCAGCATTCTGTACCCCTCTGACTATATGGTGCAGCAGATGATTGAGCTGGGGCTGCTGGCAACCCTCGATCACGCTCAGCTGACTGGGTTAGACGACCTGCGCGGTCCTTGGCAAAGCCCCACCTACGACCCCAACAACGCCCACAGCATCCCGCTCAGCTGGGGCACCACCGGGCTGATCTACGACACCACCAAACTTGGCCCACCTCCCACCGACTGGGCCTATCTATGGGAGCAGCAAGACGCCCTCACCGGCAGGCTAACCCTACTCGACGACGTCCGCGAAACCCTAGGGGCGACCCTGGCCTCGTTGGGTTATTCCTACAACACGACCGACCCTGGGCAGCTTGAGGCCGCCTTTAAGCGCTTGCAGGAGCTGAAACCGGCGATCGCCCAATTCGCCAGTTTTGGTTGGGAAGACTCGCTTATCGCTGGCGACCTCGCTCTCTGCATGACCTACTCGCACCTGGGCAACGCCCTTCCCGCCGAGCATCCCAACCTGCGCTACATCATCCCCACCTCTGGCAGCTCCCTTTGGACCGATACGATCGCGATTCCCAAAGCCGCACCCAACCCAGAGGCCGCCTACGCCTGGCTTAACTTTATGCTGGAACCTGAAAATGCCGCCTTTGCGGTGCAGAAGCTCGGCTTTGCCACCCCCAGCAAGTCGGCGTTTGATCTGCTGCCCGCCGAACTGCAAGACAGCGAAACCCTGTTTCCGCCAGAATCCGTCCTCGCCAACTGCGAGGGCATTGCCCCCTTAGATATGGCCACCGCTGATCTATTCGATCGCTACTGGACTGAATTGACGAGCGCTTAGCAGTGTATTAAGACCGGTGCCTTTGCAATGTCAAGCCATCGGCTACACCCGAAAGAGACCAGGGCTCTCAAAGGAATTCACGCGCTAATCAGCGGCGTCGCCCTGGCTTGGAAGTTCGCATTCACCAGCGCATTCACCGCCGCCTCAGGATCCTTGACGCGAAACTGCGCCCCCAGCCGCACAAACTGCCGCTGCTGGTGGCCGCCAATCACCGCAATCACCGGCACCCGCGCATACTTGGGGTCGTCGCCCTGGTTGTTGCGAATCACGTTGCGCAGGCGGTGCTGCTGCTCGATGTCGCCCGCCAGACGCGGGTCTAGCTCTACCATCACCATGCGCACGTCTTCAATCGACTCGGCATCGTCAATGATGAACTGCACGCGATCGTCGCGGCGATCGACCTTGCCCCAGATCATCAGCCGCTTGTCAGCGACAATGTGCTGCCCAATGCGCTCAAAGGATTTGGGGAAGACTACAGCCTCCGACTGCCCGGTAAGGTCTTCGAGCTGCACGATCGCCATCCGATCGCCCTTCTTAGTCACCACCGGCTTGACGCTGGCCAAAATCACGATCGCACTCAGGGTCACGTTATCGGGTTGTTCGTGCAGCTCCGCCAGGTTGATCGGGGCCAACACTCGCGCCGATCGCTGCACCGATTTGAGCGGGTGGTCGGAGATGTAGAAACCCAGCAATTCTTTCTCTTGCCGCAGCTTTTCCTGGGCCTCAAAGTCAGCTACCAGCGGTGCTTTAGGCGCAGTTTCGTAGCCGTTGGTCGGGGATGTGGTCTGGGTATCGCCACCGCCCAGCATCATGTCAAACAGGTTGCCCTGGCCAATTTCGCGGTCCTTGGCGCGGCCCTGAGCCCAGTCGATCACCAGCTCTAGATCCTGCATTAGCTGGTTGCGGTTGGGGTCAAGCTTATCTAGAGCCCCCGCCAAAATTAGCGATTCTAAAGCGCGACGGTTGACGGAGTGCAGATCGACGCGATCGCACAGCTCCGCCAGCGACTTAAACGGTCCGTCTGCTTCGCGGTTCTTCAGAATGCACTCGATCGCCCCCAGACCCACGTTGCGCACTGCCGAGAGGCCAAACAAAATGCTCTTGCCCTCGGGGGTAAAGTCGACTAGCGATCGGTTGATATCCGGCGGCAGCACCTCGATGCCCATGGCGATGCAGTTGCCGATGTGCATCTGCACCTTGTCCTGGTCGCCGCTGTTGGAGGTCAGCAGCGCCGCCATGTACTCCACGGGGTAATTGGCTTTCAGGTAGGCGGTCTGAAAGGTGACAAACCCGTAGGCCGTGGAGTGCGACTTGTTGAAGCAGTTAGAGGCCACCTGGCCATCAGCCAGCAAGAAGTTGTGGTCCTGAGCCACCCCAATGTCGTAGACAGACTGCAATCCCAAAGACTGGCGGCTGATAATCTTGGCCATTTTCAATTTCCTTATACAAGCCCGAAGTGTTCAAATGCCATTCTCATTGCTATGCCTTTAACAACAGTTAACCCCACGTCGCCGCCTTTATCAGATAGGAGATTAACAGTCTTTTTCCAAATCGCTGGATTCTTAGCATTAGCTACAAATTCATGCCCATCGTTTAAGAGCCTTGTGATGTCATAATATTCAACTTGGGTAATACCGAATTGATTGGGGCTAAGAAACACTTGGGCCTCGATATAACCAGCTTCCCACAAGAGCCTGACATGCTCAGCAATAACATCATTGCCGTAACCGTCCACTGTGAGAGGTGAACTAAGCGATTGCCCAACAGGGGTCTCTTCAACCCTTAGTAGGATCGCTCTTATAAGTTCTAGATCTCGCTTCATTCCTAATCTGGTTGTTCTTCAGTAAATTGATCGATCGCATCCACCATTCCTTCAGAATAAGACTCTAGAACAGTGGCACACACGTGGAGATCTGCTAAGGCCTGGGTAAAGGCTTCTTCATCAGAAGCAGAATCTGGGGCTTCAAGGATTTTAATTGCCGTAATTGCCTTCTCAAGCTGAGGTCGGTACTCAGCCAAATATCGCTTGAGTCGCGTCAATGACGATTGCGAGATAGCTTGGGTCATAGCTTAAGTCTCCTTTCGAGCCTGGCAATTTGTTGTCGGCAGTTAGCTACGGTTTTCTCCCAGTGACCGATCAACCCTTGATCTTGTAAAGTGGATGGCTTTTCTTGCTCTTGGGCAATTTTGTTAAGGTGCTCAGCTAATGCTCGCCTGTGCCCTTCTAGTTGTTTGCGATACTCCTTATTCTTACCCACGTGTCTTCTCAAGAATTGGCTACGCTACGCGTTCAAAACGTAAGACATTGATCTGACTACTGGCAATTCTCTATTACGCACAGCGCAGTACCTGCGGCCAGGGAGCCTCGACCTGCTTCAACTCTAGTCCGCGCTGAAAGATTTCGTCGATCGCCATCATTTCCCCGGTCTCGGTCATAAATTGGTGATCGGCGGTGGCGCAAATCGTGGTGCCGTCGTCGAGGTGGTATTCAAACACTTCTTGCTGGCCGCGATCGTGCCATTGGGCCACAGGCTGGGTGTACACATAGCCACTCTCATCCACGCTAAAGACTGAGCAGGGGATGCGCTTCGCTACAATTTCGCCAATGGTAAGGGGGCCATATTCCAGCGTCAGCAACTCCGTGTCGGCGCTGAGGCAGTATTCGGCAAACTTCACCATCTGGTCCCAGAGTTCTGTCGCCACCTTCTTGGCGACGCCTTTCTGCATCGCGCCGTTGACGAAGTTCTCCTGGTGCTTGAGCATTTCCGACATTTTCTTTTTACCCATGGCCCGCCGCAGCAGGTCGGCCTGGCCGAGGGAGTAGCCGCCCATATCCTGGGCAATCTTCATGATCTGCTCCTGGTAGACCATGATGCCGTAGGTCTCGCTCAGAATCGGCTTCAGAATTTCGTCGGCAAAGTCGATTTTCTCCCGTCCGTGCTTGCGGTTAATGAATTTGGGAATCAGCCCCGCATCCAGCGGCCCCGGCCGATAGAGGGCCAGCACCGAAGAAATATCCTCTAAACCCGAGGGCTTGAGATCCTTCACGATCTGGCGCATGCCGGAAGACTCAAGCTGGAAGACGCCGCCCAGATCGCCTCGCTCCAGCAGCTTATAGGTGGCTGGGTCATCCATAGGCAAATCGTCGGGGTCGATTTTGGTGCCGTGGGTCGCCTCAATTAGCTCCAGGGTTTTTTGGATCATCGTCAGGTTGCGCAGGCCCAAAAAGTCCATCTTTAGCAGACCCAGGGCTTCCACGTCTTCCATGTAGTACTGGGTGATCACCTGGCCGTCGTTGTTGCGCTGCAGGGGCACAATTTCGTCGAGGGGATCTTTAGAGATCACCACCCCAGCAGCGTGCATACCGAAGGTTTTGTTGGTGCCTTCAATGCGCAGAGCCATGTCGATCCAGCGGCGGGTTTGGGGGTCGTTGTCGTACTTTTCTTTGAACTCCGGCGCAGGGGTGTCGTCGGAGATCATCACCTTTAGCTTGGTGGGCTTACCCCGCGCTACCGGAATCAGCTTTGCCATCCGATCCGACTCGGCGTAGGGAATATCGAGCACCCGCGCCACGTCCTTGAGCACCGCCTTGGAGGTCATGCGGTTGAAGGTAATGATCTGGGCCACCCGCTCTTCGCCATAGCGACGGGTGACGTACTTGATCACTTCGTCGCGGCGATCGATGCAGAAGTCGGTGTCAATATCCGGCATCGACTTGCGCTCAGGGTTCAAGAAGCGCTCAAACAGCAGCCCGTGGTGGATGGGGTCGATGTTGGTGATTTCCATGGCGTAAGCCACCAGGGAGCCCGCCGCCGAACCCCGCCCTGGGCCGACCGGAATATTGTTGTCGCGGGCAAAGCGGATGTAGTCCCACACCACCAAAAAGTAGGTGGGGAAGCCCATCTGAATCATCATCTCGATTTCGTATTCGAGGCGATCGCGGTATTCCTGGTCAATCTCCCCATAACTGGCCGTTTTCATCCGCTTGACCAGTCCCTCCCGCGCCACGTGACCCATGTAGGCCCCAGCATCCTCATTGAACTCGGCGGGAATGGGGAAGTCGGGAATGCGTGACTGGCCGAGAATGCCAGTGTAGTCTTCGATTTTGTCGGCGACTTCGAGGGTGTTGGCGATCGATTCCTCAATCACCTCTGGCTCGATGTGATCGCGAAACAGCTGCCGCATCTCATCGGCAGACTTGAGGTATTCTGTGCCGCTGTAGCGCAGGCGCTTATCTTCGGTCAGCAGCTTGCCGGTCTGGATGCAGAGCAGCGCGTCGTGGGCCTCCACATCGTTGCAGGAGATGTAGTGGGAGTCGTTAGTGCAAATGACTTTAATGTCCATCTCGCGGGCGATCTTCAGCAGCTCCACGTTCACCACCCGGTCCTCAGGGGAGCCGTGGTCCTGAATTTCGAGGTAGTAGTCTTCGCCGAAGAGGTCCTTATACCACTGGGCCACCTTGCGGGCGACATCAGGCCGCTTCTGCAAAATCGCCTGGGGCACTTCGCCACCGAGGCAGGCGCTGGTGACGATCAGCCCCTCGTGGTACTGCTCCAGCAAATCTTTGTTGATGCAGGGGCGCGAAAAAATGCCCTTACCCTGCACACCCTGTAGGTGGGAGATAGTGGTGAGCTTAACCAGGTTTTTGTAGCCCTGGGTATTTTTGGCCAGCACCACCTGGTGGTAGCGGGGGCGGCGCTGCTGCTGCGAAATGTCGCCGTTGATCAGGTACATCTCGTTGCCGATGATCGGCTTGATGCCCGCCCCTTTGCAAACCTTGATCAGCTCGATCGCACCGTACATCACCCCGTGGTCGGTGAGGGCGATCGCGGGCATGCCCAGCTCCTTAGCCCGCTCTACCAGCTGGGGCAGCTGACTGGCCCCATCGAGCAGGCTATAGGCACTGTGGACGTGGAGACCAACAAAGGACATAGCGCCGCGATATAATAGTACAATTTTACTGTATTGATGGCCCTTGAGCTAGATTTTTCTAGCCCGAAGGCATCCAAGCTGCTCCTAAGGTTAACGGATTATAGAACTACATCTAGCGAATTTCTAGGAAATGCAGAAATATAAACCGCCATATGTGGCGTAACCCCGGTAGGCTGACGGAAACAAGGTATGGGCTAATATTTGACTGGGTTGGCTGTGGTAAAGCCCTATCGGATTAGGGTTCAGGGTTTCAGGTGTATGGTTTAAGGCAGGTTGGGAACCTGTAACACTGAGCCTTACTTGCTTGTCATCTTTGGACTAGCCGACCATCGGCTGGGTAAGCCGGTTATCACAACCTTGTCTGATATCCCTAGAGATGCGCTTGAGGAAGGTGCATAAGGTGTGTTCAGAGCAATGGCACCCAGTTTGAGTCTTCTTAGGGAACGGCTTGCGATCGCTAATTTCGCCGCTGCAACAAATAAAGCTGGCGGTAAAAGCTCAAGTTTGCAGCCGGGTAGATAAACTTAAGCCTGAAGTCTATTTGAGTAGAGAGACTAATTTGATCAGCTTACAGACTGATATGGCTTGGCTGGCACAGCGCTCCAATGGGTAATGTCAAGCTGATACTAAAGCTTACACAGGGCTTAGTTCGTTTAGCACAGCGGCAGCTCTCAAAAGTTTTCAAACGGCCTTGGGTGCGGTGGTATATGCGTCTGGGCCATGGCACTAAAGGTGCGTTCTATGGCTTGATCGGCCTATTTGCCCTCAGCGATATCATTCACGACCGGCCGATAGTATCAGGCAGCGAGGCGGTGCTTGCTGATCTAGAGCGCTGGCCTCTGGGCAGCGCGATACTTGGGCTACTGTCATTTGGTCTTCTAGGTTACGCACTGTGGCGCCTAATACAGGCGAGTATTAACCCGGGTGAGGCAGAAGCGTTGAGCGTCCGCCAGGTGCTGCAGCGCTGCGGCTATGTTGTCAGCGGTCTAACTTATCTAAGCATTGCTCAGAGCGCCGCTAAACTGGCCCTTAACTTAGCTGTCGATTTTGACGACACGATAGAAGATCTAGCCTCCGCTCTGTTTGAGCAAGAGGTGGGTCCCTGGATGCTTTTGGGCGTTGGTCTTGGGGTTATGGCCGTAGGTCTCCTCTATATTTACGGAGCGGTCTCCGGTGGCTACATCAATGATTTTCATCGAGACCTCTCCCGCCCTATCCGACGATGGGCCATAGTCATCGGCAAAGTTGGCATTTCGGCTCGCGGGGTTGGTTTCGTTTTGATTGGGGCATACCTAATCAAAGCCGCCTATCTGGTTGACGATAAATCTGCTGGTGGGCTCGGCAATGTGTTTGACGAGCTAGATGAAGAATTTTTGGGCGAATATTGGCTGGGTGCGATCGCATTCGGATTTTTGGCCTACGCCGTCTATATGATTATTGCAGCCTGTTATCGCCAGTTTCCGACGCTCAATCCTCCCGCTGTAGTTAAGAACAGCTAATCTCTGTGAATTGTGGACATTACTGATCGTTTAACTCTGCGGAAGCTTGCTGGCGATCGCTGTAAGTAGGCCTTGACAAACGATGCTGCAAGACACTCTAAACTGTCGTTACAGCACACTGTCTAGACTAGTCTTACTGCATAATATCGACCGATGAAACATCCTAAAGAGCTAGTAAAGTCGTTATAAAAGTACTTTTAAAGTAAATAACTAGCTATGCTACAGCGACGCAGATGGGATAAACGCTATTGGCTGGCGCTCCTGCTGTTAGTGGTTGCGGGTCTGCTAATGCACATTAGCTTTTGGTTTACGCCCGCCAACGATTTGATGGGGCAAGACATTTACTACATCTGGCTAGAAGGCAAAAGAATTATTGCTGGAGAAAACCCCTACGCCAGAGTTTTGGCTAGCGACATGAGGGATAACGACAAATACGCTACCTACTTTCCTTTGGCCTATCTCCTTTCTGCGCTGGTTCAAAAACTTGGGTTTCCAAAATTTTTAGACTGGCTCTATTTGTGGCGACCTCTTTCGTTTTCGTTTCACCTGGGCATAGTCGCCTTAGCACTGAGATATTTCTATGCGCGAGGCTTGTGGCTACTCGGTTTTGCTTCCGCCACTGTTCTCCTGCTGGGGCGTTGGAGCGTCTACATCACAAGGGTTCACCATCTTGAATTCGCTGCCGTCTTTTTCTTGCTGCTCTCTTTGGTTCTCTTAACAGAAAAACCAAGGCTGTCACTACTGGCCTTTAGCATTTCCCTAGGGATCAAACAGATTGCGATCTTTCTGCTGCCACTTTATCTAATTTACTTCTCGGCCAACGGCACCAAAGGTAGGCGAATTCAAGAAGTAGGCTTGGGCTTCTTAATTATCTTAAGTGTTCCAATTCTAACCTCGCTGCCGTTTCTACTTTGGAATGGCGAAGGCTTTTTGAAATCCATTCTTTTTTCGGCCACTCGTGCGGGAAGTTCGCACATTGAAGGTGCACCTTCCCTTGACGTAATTTTCTCTCAGAACTTGCCCTGGTTGGTGGGTCTCAAGGCTAAGCTGCTGATGTTGTTGCTAATGGGGCTTATTTATCTGAGCTTTTGGAAAGAAAGGATCACTATCTTGGCTTCCTCCGCTCTGATAATGATGGTGTTTCTTTATTTCAACTCAGTGCTGTTTCTGCAGTATTTTTTGTGGCCTTTGAGTTTAACACTGCTGGCTCTGGTTGAATTAGTGCCACCTTTGCCACCGCAAAATTCGGCGAGAATTGATTGCAAAAACCTCCAGAAAAACGACCTTTAGAAAATAGCTATTCTGCCTCTAAAACTACTTCAGAATTGTAGGTGGCCCAAGTTTGACGCAGCCAGGGATGAATCTCGCGTGGGTAGAGTAGCCAGGTGCGTTCATAGGGCTGGCTAAGGGCCTGCACCAGGGGCGAAATATCTTTGATGTCGGTAAATGCGTTGTCGCTGTGCAGGCAAATGCCTTCGTTATAGGTGGTGTACCCCCGGCTCCAGCTGCGGCGCAGGCCGCTGTAGTTTTCGCCGCTGTAACCCTGCTGTTCTAAGTAGGCGCGCACTGCATGGAGAAAATCATTCTGCTGCTCTGCCGCGAGCCGGGTGACCTCCAACGTCTTGAGCAGGTCGCGATCGAGGTAACGGCGGCACAGGTCAGCCAGCAGCGGGTCAGGGCTGTGCCGCCACCGCTGGAGGTGGTAGGTAAACACAATGTCGTCCCCGGCCAAGTAAGTCTCCAAAGACAGCGGACGATCGGGAGTGAGCAGCCAGGCGGTCACCGTCGGATCGGCCTCTAGCTTGCCAACGAGCAAATCGGCTCTAGCCCGCTCAAAGGCCCGCTCTAGCAGCCAGGTAACAGAGATGTTTTTGGGGTGGTTGTACACCTGCACATACATAAAATGGCGCACCACCAGGTAGTGCTCGATCGCAGACAAGCCTTTGTGGGCTACCACCAGCCGACCGCTCTGGGGCTCAAACCGTAGGGCCATGAGAATGCGATCGAGATCGAGCTGGCCGTAGCTGGCCCCGGTGAAGTAGCTATCGCGCAGCAGGTAGTCGAGGCGATCGCAATCCAACTGACTCGACACCATCTGCCACACCAGCGCGATCGGGTGCTCGTGGGTGTAAACCTGGTCCACCGCCGCCGCTAGTCCCGCCGAGTGTGCCTCCAGGGCATCGTGAATCTCGGGCAGCTCGCTAATGATGCGGCGGGTCCAGTGCTCGTGCTGGAGGCCAAACACCTCCTCGGCGGTGTGGCTAAAGGGGCCATGGCCAATGTCGTGGAGCAGGGCCGCCACCAGCACCGTGGCCCGGTAGGGGGCCAGCTCGGGGTAGCGGCGCTGAACTTGGTCAAAGGCGCGACGGGCGATCGCCATCACCCCCAGCGAATGGGTAAAGCGCGAGCTTTCGGCTCCGTGGAAGGTGAGGCTGGCCGGGCCGAGTTGGCGAATTCGCCGCAGCCGTTGAAACGCAGGGGTATCGATGAGCTGAGTCAGCAGCGCCTCGTCGGGGTCGCTAGCGTGCAGCGTAATCGCGCCGTGGAGCGGGTCGTGGTACGAGCGGCTAACCTTGAGCGGCCCCTCCTGGGGTAAGGATTCAGGAAGCACTGGCTAGGACCGTGGCTTGACTTAGCATTTCTAGCGCGGCTTGGTACTGAGGGTCGGCATCGGTGGCCACGGTGTCGCGGCTGAGGGGCACGCTGGCGACGATGCGATCGGGTTTGATCCCCAATTTATTAATGTCGTGGTGGGCTGGGGTTTCGTACTTGGCCACTGTCACCGCCAGCCCCGCCCCGTCCGACAAATCAAACAGCGACTGAATCAGCCCCTTGCCAAAGGTGGTGCTGCCCACCAGGGTAGCCCGGCCATTGTCCTGCAGCGCCCCGGCCAAAATTTCGCTGGCGCTGGCGGTGCCCTCGTTGACCAGCACTACCAGAGGCGCGTCGGTAATCGCCTGGCCAAACGCCTCAAAGCTATCTAAAATGCCCTGACGGTTAACCGTGTAGACAATCGTGCCCTGGGGCAGCCACAGTCGTGCAATTTCAATGCCGGCCTGCAATAGCCCGCCGGGGTTGTTGCGCAAATCGAGCAGATAACCCTCAGCCCCCTGGTCGGCCAAGGTTC
This sequence comes from Nodosilinea sp. WJT8-NPBG4, assembly GCA_019359285.1. Taxonomy (GTDB): domain Bacteria; phylum Cyanobacteriota; class Cyanobacteriia; order Phormidesmidales; family Phormidesmidaceae; genus Nodosilinea. Next base: position 20,171 of record JAHHHQ010000051.1, on the reverse strand, counting down.
GAATTGCAGAGGCCACCTTCTCAGACGCATTGCCGTTGAACTGGCTCAGCCGCAGATAGCCCACCTGCTGCCCCGCAGGCGTTGTCTTGAGCGCGGCTACCACCGGGTTGAGGGTAATCACGTCGCGGGTCAGAGAAACCTGATGGGCTGTAGTCTCGTCGGGGCGACGCAGTTGCAGGGTAACGGTGGTGCCGCGCTGTCCCCGCATCCGAGCAGCGGCCTCATCCAGCGTCAGCTCTGTAGTGGCGACGCCATCGATCTCAAGCACCACGTCCTGGGGTTGAATGCCCGCCTGCTCCGCCGGAGACCCTTCAATAGGGGCAATCACTCGCAGCCAGCCAGGTTGCTCATCCTTAGAAATCTGCAGTCCTACTCCGGTCAACGCTCCAGCGGTGCTGGTTTGCAAACTGCGGTACTGCTCGGGGGGCAGCAGCCGAGTATAGGGGTCTTCTAGCCCAGCCAGCATATCCTGAATGGCCTGGTAGGTGTCATCCCGACTGGCTAGGGCGCGCTCGAGGGCTCGCTGGCGAGTAAACCACCAGTTTTGATGGTTGAAGGTGTCGTCTACGTAGGCGCGGTTCACAATGCGCCACACCTCTGCCACCAGATTTTGCTCCTCGGTGAGGGCAAAGGCAGGGCCTGCTGACACCCCGCCGACCACTAGCCCCATCAGGCAAAGGCTAAGAATAGAAAGACGCAACAGGGGTTTAATCATAAACGCAGGGCAGAGGCAGGCAATAGATTGCAGATGAACGAACTGTGGTGTTGACCGGCGTTTCTAGCTCATAGAGAGCGTGGGTTAAGGATCGACGATATCCCTAGCCATTCAGCCAGCGCTTCACATTAGTTTATTCTGATCATTTTTTTACTAATTGCGCCCAACCGGCAGAGATAGCGTTTTCCTACCGGGTTGTCGAGCCCTGTAGCGAGCAGTTACCTAGCCAGCTCTACGTCACTATCAAGCCAATGTAACGGAATGTTGCGAAATTATGACAGGAGTCTAATTTATCTCCCAAAGCTGGTGTGGGCCTGGGGTGAGCCTTTTGCCCTAGTTGCCTATTCCGGGGATGGCAGGAAGCGCCCCAGGCCTTAGAATTTAAGGTAGAGAATTTAGCGTTGCCATTACGGCTATGTTACATTTTTCATTGACGGCAATTATTGAATATATAGAGTTACCCGCTTCATGTTTACTAAGCAAGTTACCGACTCTAAGGCCTTCCAATGGTTTAACGAGCGGCTAGAGATTCAGGCCTTGGCCGATGATATCTCTAGCAAGTATGTGCCCCCCCACGTCAATATTTTCTATTGCCTGGGTGGCATTACCCTGACCTGCTTCCTGATCCAGTTTGCCACTGGGTTTGCGATGACCTTTTACTACAAACCCACGGTCACTGAAGCATTCAGTTCTGTGCAGTACCTGATGACCGACGTCAACTTCGGTTGGCTGATTCGGTCCATCCACCGCTGGTCCGCCAGCATGATGGTGCTGATGATGATTCTCCACGTGTTTCGGGTGTACCTCACCGGCGGTTTCAAGAAGCCCCGTGAGCTGACCTGGGTAACCGGCGTGGTGCTGGCCGTCATCACTGTGACCTTTGGCGTCACTGGCTACTCCCTTCCCTGGGATCAGGTGGGTTATTGGGCGGTGAAGATTGTGTCTGGGGTGCCCGGTGCCATTCCTGTGGTGGGCTCTACCGTGGTTGAGCTGATGCGCGGCGGCGAGGCTGTTGGTCAATCGACGCTGACCCGCTTTTACAGCCTGCACACCTTCGTTCTGCCTTGGGCGATCGCGGTGTTCATGCTGCTGCACTTCCTGATGATTCGCAAGCAGGGTATTTCTGGCCCTCTCTAGGGTCTAAGGGACGAGTGGAGCCGTTGCTAAGGCAGGCTCCTGGGCAAATGTTTTGAGGGCATGACGTTTGGTTTCGGCTATACCGATTGCCCTAGATGAATGGTTTAGACTTTGGGACTGGCCCAACTGGCTGTAACAGGAGAAGTTTTTTCAATGGCGACCATTAAAAAACCGGATCTAAGCGATCCTAAGTTAAGAGACTTGCTCAAGCAGGGCATGGGCCACAACTATTATGGCGAACCCGCCTGGCCCAACGACCTGCTCTACATCTTCCCCGTGGTGATTTTAGGCACCATCGCCTGCTGTGTTGGGCTGGCTGTGCTAGACCCTGCCCTGGTAGGTGAGCCCGCTGACCCCTTTGCCACCCCCCTAGAAATTCTGCCCGAGTGGTATTTGTATCCCACCTTCCAGATTCTGCGGATTGTGCCGAGCAAGCTGCTAGGTATTGGCGCGATGACCGCCATTCCTCTGGGGCTGATGCTGATCCCCTTTATCGAGAACGTCAACAAGTTTCAAAACCCCTTCCGTCGTCCGTTGGCTACCACGCTGTTTATGCTGGGAACAGCGGTAACCCTATGGTTGGGCATTGGGGCGACCTTCCCCATTCAAGATTCGCTGACCCTAGGCCTGTTCTAGACGGCTAACTCTAGCCATCATGCAAGACCTGCGTAGAACTGTATCGTTTTACGCAGGTCTTTTTGCTGGGGGTGTACTCTTTCGCTAAGCTACGTTTTAGGGAACTCTGGTAAGCGTTGATACAGGAGTGGCTATGGCACGGGTGGGCACCAGACAAGAACATTTGCAGGTGGCTAGCAAGCTGGATGTAGTGGCCCAGGTGCAGCGTTGGTTTCATGATACTTGTCGATCGCTGGAGGGGGATTCAGCTTGGGTGAGCAACCACTGCGATCGCCTGGCTCTAGCCCTCACCGAAGGCTTTACCAATGCGGTACGTCACGCCCACGCCCATTTACCCGCCGACACCGACATTGACATTGACCTCTCCCTAGCCGCCGACTGCGTCGAAATTCGCATTTGGGATCACGGCGACCCCTTCAACCCAGAGCTATTACCCGAACCCCAGCCCGGCGAACTGCTAGAGAGCGGCTACGGCTGGTTTTTGCTACGCCGCTTGGCCGACAAGGTCACCTACCACCGATCTAAGGATGGGCGCAATTGCCTGTCCATCGTCAAGTACGGCACTTTTCCTACCTACTAGGCCACCTTAGAAAATCGTTTGCCGCTGCCCCTGGCAGCGTTTTGGGTAGCTTAGGAAGACTTGGCTGTTGTTGTGCTGTCTGCTATGGGTTCTTCCACTACTGATCAGCCCATTGTTCAGGGGTCCACTGAAGACAGGCTTACTGAAACTTCTACGGTTTCTAACTCAGGGAAACAGGGATCGCTGGTCTTTGTCTTCCTAGAAGTTTTTTCTTGGGAGGGCGGTATTCAGTCCTACGTTAAGGATGTTTTGGCGGCTTACCTGAAGCAGCCTGTCCCTGCCCCCGCCGATGTTTTTCTGCTGCGGGATGGGCCAGATTGCCACAATCCCTACGATCAAACCCCCCTACGGTTTCACTATCTGGCATCGACGTCGCCAGGGGTAGGGCGTATCCGGCTGGTGGCGGCCCTGCTACAGCATTTAATTCTTCACAGACCACGCCAAGTGGTCTGTGGCCACGTGCTGCTGCTGCCGCTGGTATCAGCCCTCTGCCGCTGGCTCAGATTGCCCTACACCGTAGTGATCTACGGCAAAGAGGTATGGGAGCCGCTGCCTGAGCGAGAGCAGATGGCGCTGCGTCAGGCCGACTGGATTTGGGCCAACAGCCGCTACAGCCGCGATCGCGCCTGCATTGCCAATGGTCTAGACCCGGCTAGGGTGTTCATGGTTCCCTGCGCGGTAGATGGCGATCGCTTTAGCCCTGGCCCCGCTGACCCGGCACTGGTGGATACCTACAACCTGGCCGGCTGCCGGGTGCTGATGACCGTGGCTCGCCTGTGGTCGGGAGATATTTACAAGGGCGTGGATGTCACGATTCGGGCGCTGCCCGCCATTTCCGCCGCTGAGCCCACAGTGAAATATTTAGTGATTGGCCGGGGCGATGACCAGCCCCGGCTGGAGGCTTTGGCTGAAGAACTGGGGGTGAGCGATCGCGTCGTGTTTGCCGGGTTTGTGCCTACTGAGGCCCTGGTCACCCACTACCGCCTGGCCGACGCCTACGTCATGCCCTCTCAGGAAGGCTTTGGCATTGTCTATCTGGAGGCGATGGCCTGCGGTTTGCCGGTGCTCTCTGGCGACCAGGATGGCTCAGCCGACCCCCTGCAAGACGGGCGGCTCGGCTGGCGAGTGCCCCACCGCAACCCCGACGCAGTAGCTACCGCCTGTATTGAAATGCTGGCTGGCCACGACCCGCGCTGCCAGGGGGCGTGGCTGCGGCAGGAGGCGCTGGCGGCCTTTGGCACCCCGGCCTTGGCCAGTCACTTGGAGCGTGCGATCGCCCGCTATTTAGTAGCGTAAGCCGCAGCGCTAGAATACAGAGTTAAGGATAGGGCTTAGTCAATCGGTTTAAGCCCTGCCTGTGCCGTGCGGAGAATGCCCCTGTGAACTCAAATCGCTCTAAACAAGTTCAAGTTAACTTTTCGGGCCTGGGCTGCTGGCTCACCCTGATTGGAGTGGTCTGGCTGCTGGGTGCCGTTGGCTTGGGCTGGCTGGTGAAGTCGCTGGCGGTGCTGGTGGTGTTGCTGCTAGTGGCCCCGGTGCTGGGGTTCATTGGGCTGCGGTTTTGGCTGCGGCGCAACCTGGTGCAAGGTGCCTGTCCGGTGTGTGCCACCAACCTGACTGGGATTAAGGGGGCCGAGACCCGCTGCCTCAACTGCGGCACCCCTCTCCACACCGAGATTGACGGGTTCTCACGGGTGGCAGAGGCAGGCACTATCGACATCACCGCCGTGGATGTCACCGTTGAGGCAAAACCCGTCTTGCCCGAGGGAGACCAACTCGGTGACGGATAACCGCTATGTCGAAGTGAGTCTGTGTTGTTAGGATAGATACATAACCCTAGATCACCCTGGACCCCATTCCTATGCCCGCCGCTATTCAAGTCGAAAAAACCAAGCTCAAGCAGCCGCCTCTGGAAATTCACACTTTGGGCGATCGCGTGCTGCGCCAGCCCGCCAAGCGGGTGGCCAAGGTCGATGATGAAATTCGCGCCCTGGTGAAGGAAATGCTGCAAACCATGTACAGTGCCGACGGCATTGGTCTGGCAGCGCCCCAGGTGGCGGTTAACAAGCAGCTGTTGGTCGTCGATATCGACCCCGAAAACGCTGCTAATCAGCCCTTGGTATTAATCAATCCCCAAATCGTCAAAGTTTCTAAAGACATTGCTACCGGGCAAGAGGGCTGCCTCAGCATTCCCGGCGTTTACCTTGACGTAGTTCGCCCTGCGGCGCTCGAAGTTTCCTACAAAGACGAAAACGGTCGCCCTAAAAAGCTCCAGGCTAGTGAGCTGCTGGCCCGCTGTATTCTCCACGAGATGGATCACCTGGCTGGGGTGCTGTTTGTTGACCGGGTGGACAACGCCTTGGCCCTCAACCAGGAGCTGAAAAAGAACGGCTTTTACGCCAAAGACGTGCAGCCGATCACAGCCCACTAGTTGCGTTAGGGCGCTTTAGAGCCGTGGTATGCTGCCTCGTTAGGGCCAGGAAATTGGCCCCCTTAGCCGTTTAGGAGAAACCCTGTGACCCCCAAGAGTGGCCTGTTGTTGGCTGGTTCCTGCGTTGCTGCGATCGCCGCAGTGGGCTCTATCTTTGAGCTATCCTCCGGTAGCCCCGACTGGGGCACAGTGCCCACCACCGTCATTCTCGGTCTCTGCGTGCCGCTGGTGGGGGTTCTGTTTTACGCGGCTGTCAAAGACGCTAAAGCCAACCAAGAGTAATTCAGCGCTAGAAAGATGGTTTGAGCCATCTGTTCTGAGTGATCCTGCTGATTTTTGGCATCCTTCCTCTTCAAGCAGCGTCTACTATAGAAACCATTGAGAGAGGACGGAGCTATGGAGCCGAACCGAGAGATCCCTTTGCTGACCCGGCGATCGTTGCTGGCTGCCACCGCCGCAGGCTCTATAGCTGTGTTGCTGAGCCGCCCGGCCCAGGCCTACGATGTCGCGCTCAACCCCACGGCTCCAGAGCTGGGCGACACCATCTCCGTCATCGTCACCCCCAGAGACCCGGCTGCTACGACGCCCCCTAAGGTGACGGTCAATGACAGCCTTGAATACCCTACTTTTCCCATCAGCGGCAATCGGTTTCGAGCGTTGGTGCCCACTAGCCCGCTGAATCCTCCCGGTCGCATGGTGATTCGGGTGATCGGCAGTGAAGAAACCCGCAACTTGGCGGTGGGGCTCAAAAACCGGGACTTTCCCACCCAGCGCATTACCCTGTCGCCTAGTCAGAGTGACCTGGGTACCCAGCACGAGTTCGACCGGGTCGCAGCATTTAAGAACATCGTCAGCCCCGAGCGCTACTGGAGTGGGCCGCTGGTGCGCCCCAACGAGGGCCGTACCAGCACTCAGTACGGCGTGCGCCGCTACTACAACGGCGTCTTTGCCCAAGACTACTATCACCGGGGCCTCGACTACGCCTCTCCCACTGGCTCGCCCGTGGTGGCCCCTGCTGCCGGACGAATTGCTTTAGTGGGACGGTCGTCTGACGGATTTGAGCTGCACGGCAACACTGTCGGCATCGACCATGGCCAGGGGGTGCTCAGCATTATGATTCACCTCAGCCGTATCGACGTCAACGAAGGGATTATGGTGCAGCCAGGGCAGGTGGTTGGAGCCGTGGGCAGCACTGGCGCGGCCACCGGACCGCACCTGCACTGGGGGCTGTATGTCCATGGCGTGTGTGTGGACCCAAACCCGTGGCGCGATCGCGGCTTTGAGTAGGGCCGGTGAGCGAACGTGCCACTGTAGGGTGGGCAGGTCGGCAGGTAAATGTGCTGCCGTAGGGTGGGCACTGCCCACCACCTAATACAGAGTTTTTGAGCGATCGCCCCATGAATAATCCCATCAGCAGCTACGAGATCTTGGCCCAAACCCAGCGGCAGCGGGTGAGCGACGGTGAGACGGTATCGCTGCTGAACGGCTGTGAAGGCTCAACCCAAATTTTGGTGCTGGTATGGCCCCAGCTAGGCGACTTCGACAGCTTGGAGTACGCCTGGTGGTTGCAGCGAGAGGCCAACACCCTGCGTCAGCGAGGGATTGCCGTACGGGCAGTGGGCATTGGCGATCGCGCCTCCGGCCAAAAATTCTGCGCCTATACCGGATTCCCTGCCGCATCTCTATTCGTCGATGAAACCACCGCTCTGCACCGCGAGCTGGGCTTATATCAGGGGCTTACTCTTAACCCACCGGGCTTACAGCCTGGGCCAGCTGCTTGGCTGAACTTGAAACTTGATGTTGATGTGTGCGGGTATTGCCAGTCCAGGGACACTGAGAGAAGTGCTGCGGGGCTATACGGGCGATCGCCGCGCTCCCCAACTCATTGGTGACGACGAAGTGGTCAAAGCCGGACCACTGCCGCCGCTGACCGGCAAAGCCTTTAACCTTGTCGGCGGCAGCGGCTTTCAGCGCCCCATAGAACTGGCTACTCTGCGCCTGCGCAACATGACTGAGGTGCTGAGTAACTGGAGCACCTACGTGCCTAACGCCGCCTACCTGACCCAGCGAGGCGGCACCTTTTTGTTTGATGGGCAGGGGAATTTGCTGTACGAGCATCGCGATCGCGGCATTCTCGGCTTTGCTGAGACCATGGCTAACCCCCTTGCCTTTTTAGATGACCTTGCCCCCGTGGTGAACAGGCTCTAGCGATCGCTCACGTGAGCTAGCAGCAGCCGTCCTGATAATCTTGAGGTTTGCGATCGATAGGTGGCCGTGGTTGAACCCCTAGAACAGCTGCTAGAAGAGATTGTCCTCCTCACTATGTTTTGCCTAGAGGCAATCTCGGTGCTGTGCGTTGTGGTCGGGCTATTTAAAACTGCCCTCCTAGCTGCCCGCCTGAATCGTCAGCACCGCGGCGACGAGTTTCCTTTCAACCAGGTGCGGCTGCGGTTTGGGCTGTGGCTCGCCCTCGCCCTGGAGTTTCAGCTGGGGGCCGACATTCTCTCCACCACCGTGGCTCCCACTACCCAAGAGCTGATCAAACTGGCGCTGATTGCGCTCATCCGCACCTTCTTGAACTACTTCTTAGGCCGGGAGATGGCCACCGAAATGGCCCTAGCGCGGGAGCAGCGCCAGTTAGACAGAGACGCTGGGGAGTGACGTGAGGGAGTAGAGGAAGGTGAGGAGATAATGAGGGTGGTGCGGGGGGATTTTGAGTTTTGAGGTTACACCTAAAGCCAAAAATTCACAACTTAAAATTAAACACTCACAACTCTTTTCCCCATCACTCCTAGCCCCCCATCTCCTCATCCTCCTCACCCAGGGCCGACGGTTTCGGTCGCAGCGACAAATTCTCTAGCAGAACCTTATCTACCCGACGACCGTCCATATCGACCACTTCAAAACGCAGCCCTTCCCACTCAAAGGAGTCGCCTGCGCTGGGAATACGGCCCATGTGGCGAATAATAAAGCCCGCTAGGGTGTGGTAGTTGTCTTCGTCCTCGGTCAGTTCTTCGCGGTTGAGTAAGTCTTTGAGGTCATCCACCGGCATTAGCCCGTCGAGCAGCCAGGAGCCATCTTCCCGCAGGGTCATCATCGGGTCATCGGCATCTTCCAGGGAAGGCAAATCGCCGACGATCGCCTCTACCACGTCATTGAGAGTGACTAGCCCCTCAACGCCGCCGTACTCGTCGAGCACCATGGCGAAGTGGGTACCCGACGACTTAAATAGCTCTAGCACCTTGAGCACGTAAGTGCTCTCGGCCACAAACAGCGGCGGTTGTACCAGGTTAAGGAGCGCTGTCGGCTCAGTGTTTTGGCTAAGGTAGTTGGGCAGCAGCGCCTTAAGCGATACCACTCCCACGCAGTCATCAATGCTGTCGTTGCACACCGGAAAGTGGGAGTGGGCACTCTGCATGACCAGCTCGCTGTGCTCGGCGAAGGAGGCATCGACATTGAGCCATTCAATGTCGGTGCGGGGAGTCATGATCGCGCGAATGGGGCGATCGCCCAGTTGCAGCACCCGGCCCATCATTTCCTGCTCAACCACCTCAAAGGTTCCTGCCTCAGTGCCTTGGTCGATGAGCAGGCGCAGTTCTTCTTCGGTGATAGCTGCGTCAGGACGTTCTTTGAGGCCCATGAGATTGACTAGAAAGCTAGTGGACATGCCCAGCAGCAACACGAAGGGGGTCGCCAGTCGAGACAGGCTCTTCATCGGCCCAGCGACCTGACAGGCGATAGACTCGGGGTAGCTGAGGGCAATGCGCTTGGGCACCAGTTCGCCCACCACCAGCGATAGGTAAGTAATTAGCCCCACCACGATCGCCAAACCGAGCACATCGCTGTAGGGAGCCAGGGCGGGCACCTGATTGAGGATCTGACTCAGGCTGGTGGCCACGGTAGCCCCCCCCAGGGCACCGCTGAGAATGCCAATCAGCGTAATGCCAATCTGCGCGGTCGATAGAAAGTCGTTGGGGTTGTTGGCCAACCTAAGGGCCAGCCGTGCCTTGGCGTTACCTCGCCGAGCCTGGTGTTCTAGTCGAGCCTTGCGAGCCGACACCAGGGCGATTTCTGACCCTGAAAATACCCCATTGGCCACAATCAGCAGAAAAATGAACACACTTTTGAGGGCAATATCGGTCATAGGGGGAGGTTAACGACGAAAAAGGAAGACAACAGTGAGCTAGCCTAAACTACAAAACCGTATGACATCTATAACAGGTTTACTACTCTGTATTGAATGGCATATCCGCCTGCTGTGGTAAAACGATTTAGTTGCTGGCTCCCTATCCTATCGCTGAGCTGTTTTGCTGACTGTCAATCGTATACTGCCCCCCGATAGGGCTGCCCCTGTGCTAGCTACTCTGTCGCTGACGGCGAGCGATCGCGCCAAATCGCGCCATCGCTTTACCGCAGACGATGGTACCGCCGTCTACCTCAACCTGCCGCGCGGCACCGTACTGCGCGGGGGCGATCTGCTAGAGGGCGACGCTGAGACAGTCATTCGCATTGTGGCTAAGCCAGAGCCGGTAGTGGTGGTCAAGGCCCCCTCCAGCTTTGACCTGATGCGGGCCGCCTACCACTTGGGCAACCGCCACGTCTCGTTAGAGCTGGCTCCAGATAGCCTCAAACTAGAGCCCGACCCCGTACTCGAAGCCATGCTGCAACAGCTGGGTAACTTAGAGCTCACCATCGCTACCCTGCCCTTTGAGCCCGAGGCTGGGGCCTATCGCACTGCCACACCTAGCCCTTACGGCCACAGCCATGACCACAACTAAGGCCCAAGCCCTGCTGCGGCTGCTACAGCTCACTAGCCCAGCCTTGCCGGTGGGGGCCTACAGCTATTCTGAAGGGCTAGAAACCCTAGTCGAGCAGGGAGTGATTGCAACCTCTAACGACATGCTGCACTGGCTTACCCAAGAGTTGACCTACGGCCTGGTCGTCCTTGACGGTGCCGCTGTGGGACTCGTTCATAGCGCTGCTACCCAAGCTGGTTTGGAGGCCCAACCGGAGTTCTCCACCGCTGAGGCGATCGCCCAGCTCAATCGCCAGCTCTCGGCCCTGCGCGACAGCGAAGAAACCCGTCAGCAGAGCTGGGATATGGGCCGCGCCCTGGTACGCATGGGCACCCATCTACACCCTGACCTCAAGCCCTGGTTTAGTGCGGCGGGCAGCCCCTGCAACTTTGCCGTAGCCTTTGCCCTAGTGGCCGCCCGATGGGAAATTGATGCCTCGTCAGCGGTGCTGGGCTATCTGCACAGCTGGGCCGCTAACCTGGTGACCAGTGCTGTCAAGCTGATTCCCCTCGGGCAAACCGTGGGGCAGGAGATGCTGCTAGAGCTGTACCCCGTGCTGGAGAAGGTCTGCGATCGCGCGATCGCCACCCAGACCCTAGACGAACTCTCCCTCAGCAGCTGGGGCACATCGCTAGCCACAATGCAGCACGAAGTCCTTTACACCCGCCTGTTCCGTAGTTAGAAGCCGTTTTAGGGGCAGAGGCCAGAGTTCAAGGTCTCACCTGAACCTCTAAACCTTGGCATCCGGCTCTACCCAACGCCCATCAGCCTTGATCAGGTTTATTAACTCAGCCACGCCCTGATCCTCGGGCACCTTCTTAATCTCGTCGCGGCCCCGATATAGCGAAATATAGCCAGGGGTTTTGCCCACGTAACCGTAGTCGGCATCGGCCATTTCACCCGGCCCGTTAACGATGCAGCCCATCACCGCAATATCTAACCCGGTGAGGTGCTTGGTGGCCTCACGCACCTCGTGGAGCACGTCTTCAAGGTTAAACAGGGTGCGCCCGCAGGAGGGGCAGGCTACATACTCCACCATGGTTTTGCGCAGCCCCAGGGCCTGCAAAATGCTGTAGCACACGGGAATTTCTTTTTCGGGTGCTTCCGTCAGCGAGACGCGAATGGTGTCACCAATGCCCTGAGCTAGCAGGGTGCCAATGCCAGCGGTGGACTTAATCCGGCCATATTCCCCATCGCCCGCTTCGGTAACCCCCAGGTGCAGCGGGTAGTCCATACCCAGCTCATCCATGCGGTGGCACATCAGCCGGTAGGCGGCCACCATTACCGGAACTCGCGATGCCTTGAGCGAAATTACTAGGTTGCGGAAGTCGAGGGATTCGCAGATGCGGATAAACTCCAGGGCGCTCTCCACCATGCCCTCAGGGGTGTCGCCGTAGGTAAACAGCATGCGCTCGGCCAGCGACCCATGGTTGACACCAATGCGCATCGACTTACCCTGGTCGCGCAGAGAGACCACTAGGGGCTCTAGGGTTTCGCGAATCTTAGTGCCAATGTCTTCGAACTCAGTCTGGGAGTAGCCAGTGCGGCCCGCCTGGGGCTTTTCAAACACGTAGAGGCCGGGGTTAATGCGCACCTTGTCCACATGCTTGGCCACTTCCAGGGCAATTTTCATGCCGTTGTGGTGCACATCGGCCACCAGGGGCACGGGTTGGTAAGTGTCTTCTAGAATTTTGCGAATGTCGGCCAGAGCCTTGGCGTGGGCCATGCTGGGCACAGTGACGCGCACAATCTCGCAGCCGATCTCGTGCAGGCGGCGAATGGCGGCAGCGGCGCCTTTGATATCCAGGGTGTCTTCGTTGATCATCGACTGCACCACTACCGGGTGGCCACCGCCGATGATGACGCTGCCCACGGGCACCGGGCGAGTCTGGCGACGGTGAATGGTGGTGTCGAAGGGGTCGAAGGCGTTAGATACAGAAGCCTGGGAAACGGGATTGGGAAGCGTTTGCATAGCCTGGGCTCAATGGTTGCCGGTGCTTAGTTGTAGAGAGTTAGGGCGATTATCTGGGCCGGTGCTGACCCTCGCACATCCACCTCCCAGAGTGCCACAGAATGGCTGCTAGGGGATGCTAGAGCGGCAAAAACGGCCTCAGAATTATAGAGAAATGTGCTGCTCGCTGCTTTGACCTCAAAGCAGCGGCTGCACCCCTCGATAGGTCTCAATGTCGATCTGCTGAAGCCGTTCGTAGGCGCGATCAATGGTGCGCTGCCCTCGCAAAGAGCCCGTGCTTGCTCCCGGACAGATGTGGGCCAGCGTTTCCCTCGAAAAGCGAGTTTTTAGCGCCTCTACCTGCTGGAGCTGGCGGGGCCAGTGAAAGGTTTTGGACAAGCGCAGCGGTTCTGGCTCACCCGTTCGGCTGGGTAGCAGGTGCCGCCCGGTAAACAGCACGCCGCCGTAGGCGCGGTAATAAAGGCAGGCTGACCCCGGCGAGTGGCCCGGCGTCCAAAAGGCCTCTAGCTCGGGGCTAAATTCAAACTTGTGGTGAAAGGGTGTTGTGGGAGTATCTGGCAGCAGGTAGGCCTCCTGCTCTTGCATCACCACCTCGCAGTCCAGGGCTTTTTGAATCGCGGCGGTCCGACCAAGGCTGCCCCGGTGGGTAACGAACAGCCGTTGCACCCCACCCTGAGCCGCCAGCCAGGCGCGATTTTCCTCATCCCAAGCTGGGACATCAATCAGTAGATTGGCGGGCAGCCCCTCCGCTGTCTTGTTTACAATGAAGTAAGCAGTAGCTCCCTGGGTGTCGCGGTTGGGGGCGAAAGCATAGACGGTGTCAAACACCGGGCGCGGAGCCTTGGGGCTGGAGGATGAAGCCGGCGCTGAAGCTGCTGTCATGAAGGCGGGGAAGGGGTGAGAAAAACCGTTGAGACGCCTATACTAGCTGAATCGCGCCCCCGTCGCCTGGGCTAATTTTGTTGGGTCAACCGCCTAAAAACGGTGATTCTGGATTCGATCGTTGCACTCCACTGGCTCCTCGATGGTGTTTTTCTGGCTTATAGTTCTTGGTCTGCTGACCTATGTGCTGCTTCAGCGCAGCGTTAGCCGCATCACTCGTACCCCTGTGTGGCTGTTGTGGCTAGTGATGATGCTGCCAGCGTTTATTTTGACCGCTTGGGTGCTGGTCAATGGCAGTGAAAAGCCCGCCCCCACGGCCCTATTGTTGGGTCTGTTTATTGCCTGCCCGATTCTCTACTGGGCGCTGATTGAAAAGGGGCGCATTGCCCTACCAAAAACGGCTGAGGCCGAGGGCGCGGCCGCTGACGCTAAGCCACTGGCACCACCCAAGCCCGCCCTGCGCCCTATCGACAAAGATGAAGAAGCGATGCTTCAGGGCTGCTTCCCTTGGTCGGTATATTACCTGCAAAATATTGAGTACCGCCCCCAGGCAATGATTTGCCGGGGACAGCTGCGGTCTACGCCCACCTTGGCCTACGACACTGTGCGGGAGAATATTCGCCGCCACTTTGGCGATCGCTTCCTAGTCCTCTTTCAGGAGGGTCTCCAGGGCAAGCCGGTGTTTGCCTTGGTACCCAACCCTCAAGTGGAGAAGGGCGATCGCAGCAATCAAACCCTGACCCGTCCCGGTCTAGCTCTGGGGCTTCTGCTCGTCACCCTGTTTACCACCACCGCCGTGGGTACCTACCTGGCGGGCGTCACCGAAGAACAACTCCAAGCCGCGCCCGCGTTGATCTTGCAGGGCTTGCCCTACGCCCTAGGGCTGCTGGTCATTCTCGGCTGCCACGAGATGGGCCATTACCTGGCGGCTCGCCGCTACAAAATGCGGGTCACGCTGCCCTACTTCATTCCGGTGCCGTTTTTCTTAGGCACTCTGGGGGCGTTCATTCAGATGAAGTCGCCCGTGCCCAACCGTCGCGCCCTGTTTGATGTGGGCATTGCTGGGCCTTTGTCGGGGCTGGTAGTGGCGGTACCGCTGCTGCTGTGGGGGCTCAGCCAGTCCACCATCGTGCCCATTCCCGAAACTGGCTCTAGCCTGCTAAATTTTGAGGCTCTAGATCCCAAGGCGTCGGTGATGCTGACGCTGCTCTCGAAGCTGGTGCTGGGGTCAGCGGTGGCAGCTGACGAGGCGATTCATCTGCATCCGATCGCGATCGCGGGCTGTCTGGGTCTGGTGGTGACTGCTCTCAACCTCATGCCCGTGGGCCAGCTCGACGGTGGCCACATCGTCCATGCCATGTACGGCCAGCGAATTGGCGGCATCGTAGGCCAAGTGGCTCGACTGCTGGTGTTTGGTCTGGCCCTGGTGCACCCTGAGCTGATGATCTGGGCGATTTTGCTGTTCTTTATTCCAGCGGCAGACCAGCCCGCCCTCAACGATGTCAGCGAGCTAGACGACCGCCGCGACATGCTGGGGCTGGTGGCCTTGACACTGCTAGTTATGATTGTGCTGCCAGCGCCGGGCATTCTTACCCGGCTGCTGTATTAGCCCCAGGGCTGCCTGTTGTTCTGGTAACCGCCATGTCCCAAGACCTGACCCAGTGGATTACGGAAGTGCGCACCCTCCAGCGGCAGCTAGCCGACACCCAAAAAGAGCGCGACCAGGCTTATAACAGTGCTGCTAATTGGCGTCGTCTCTACGAGACTGAAGCCCGTCAGCGGCGCGAAGAGACCGCAGAGTTTCAGGCCCAGATCGAGACCCTGCAGCAGCGCCTCGACGCCGACCCTGGTGCCGTGTTGGAGAGAGACTTGTCTACCGTTAACTCCTTGCAGGGGTTGCAGCAGCGGCTCGATGGATTGGTGCAGCAGTGCCAAGACCTCACCCAAAAATTGCAGGCTGAGCAAGCGGCCCACGCCCAGACTCGCCAAACCCTCACCGCCGCCCTGGGCGACACCTTCGACGCACTAAAGTAGGGGCGCACAACCGTGCGCCCTACCTCTAGGGGAGTTTGAGATCTATTTTTAGCCGCCCGCAACGAAGATGTACCGCAGCAAGAAGATGGCGGCCAAAATCCACATGCCGATGGTGGTCTGCGAGGTTTTGCCCTGGCAGGCTTTGATCAGAGGATAGGCAATCAGCCCCATAGCCAGACCTTCAGCAATAGAGAAAGCCAGGGGCATCATGATGATGGTCAAAAAGGCTGCGATCGCATCGGCGGGCTCATCCCAGTCGATATTCTTGGCCGCCGACATCATCAGCACCCCCACAATAATCAGCGCTGGGGCAGTGGCAAAGGCCGGAATGCCCTGCAATAGAGGGATAAACAGCACCGACGCCAAAAATAGCGCCGCAACCACCAGGGCCGTAAAGCCGCTGCGCCCCCCTTCAGAAATGCCCGAGGCCGACTCGATGTAGGTCGTCACCGTTGAGGTGCCCAGCACGGCTCCGGCGGTAGTCCCAATGGCATCCGCCATAAACGCCTTTTCGACCCCAGGGAAATGGCCCTCACTATCAATGTAGCCAGCCTTAGAGCCCAGCCCAGTTAATGTGCCAACGGTGTCGAACAAGTCCACAAACAGGAACACAAAGACAATGCTCACCATCTGCCAGAAGTTGATGCGGAACAGTTCCCCTAGTCCCACAAAGGCCTGACCAAATAGATCAACCGGAGCCGGGGGCACCGCTATCAGCCCCGTGGGCCAGGGCGACACTCCCAAGATCCACGCCAGCACCGAGGTACCCAAGATGCCCCACAGTAATGCCCCTGTCACCCGCCGTGAGAACAGGGCTGCGGTGATAGCCAGACCGAGCAGGGCCATGGCCGTTTGGGGCGATCGCAGATTGCCCAAAGCCGTCAACGTGGCCTCTGACGGCACAATAATGCCCGCTCCCTTTAAGGCAATGTAAGCAATAAATAGACCGATTCCAGCCGTAGTGGCGTGCTTTACTGCATCGGGAATGGCCTCCACGATCTTGCCGCGCACGTTGGAAATGGTCATGAGGATAAAGATGACCCCCTCAAGCAGCACTGCCGCCAGGGCAACCTGCCAGTCAATCCCTAGACCCAGCACCACTGTAAAGGCAAAGTAAGCATTGATGCCCATCCCAGGAGCTAGGGCAAAGGGCAGTTTAGCGTAGAGAGCCATCACCAGAGTGGCCAGCGCCGCAGATAGGCCCGTGGCCATCACCAGTTCGCCAAACAAGTCGCCCGACTCGTTGAGAAAGATCGCGTTCGACAAAATGGCCGGATTCACAATCAAGATGTAGGCCATCGTGACGAAGGTGGTTAGCCCCGCCAGCGATTCAGTGCGAAAGTTGGTGCGATGGCCCGCAAAATCAAAAAACTCAGCGATTTTGTTTCCTGGCCCGCGATTCGGCGGCGCTTGAGGCAGTTGTTCAGTGGGTAGGGTCACGGTAGACCTCCTCATAGATGGATAGGCAACTGGCCATACAGGCCTACAAGGCCCATAGACTCAGCCCTAGTCCACGACATCTACCTCCTCGGATCTGCTATCAGAGCTACAATCCCTGCTTTTTTCGTGCAATACCTCCCTAATCTCAATTCTCAAAGCTAAGTTCTGGGAGGCTTTGAGCGAGTCATCATTACTTTCGCCGGGGCCAGCGAGTACCCATTTCTGTAGCCGCTGACCAACCCAGGTACAGCATCAGTAGGGCAACGCCTAAAAGAAAAGGGCCAAGATCATCGGGCATAGCTAGGGGGCTCTAGGGTAAACAAAGCTGCCCTTTAAACCCTAAACCATGGCGATCGCCACCGCTTATAGCTATATGTAGCCAGGATCTGGAAGCAATGGAAGACGTTTACACCGTCCCAAACATCCTGGGCTCCTAGGGGCGATCTCCATCTGCATCGGTGAAAAAGCCTTAACCCCCTTAGCCTCATTAGCTCGTGGAGGTTTTGTTTTGGGCACCATAGGCCGGTTACTTTTGGATTAAAGCATGGACGCCTTCGACCTTTGGGCCATGGCCCCTAACTACTACGGTGAGTGGGACAGTATTGCAGCAGCCATGGTGCTTTCCCTCGTGCTGGGTTGGGTGCTCGCGGGCTTCCCAGGTATTCCCCGCACCTGGCTCAACAATGACTGGCGGCAATAGACAACAACTGCCGCCGGCACTGGGGCAGGGGCAGCAAATGACCAAAGATACAAGACAAAACCATGGTAGGAGAGGGTAAGAGCCGAACTCACGGCCCCTGCGGGCACCCGATTTCAAGTCGGGTAGACCAATCCTTAATATCCTATTATCGTTCTGGTGCCCTAACTATGAAATGCTGGTGCCCAAAGTGACTGATGACCAAACTCCTCGGGACTGTAGGCATCGTGGTTGTACTGATGATTTGTCTGAGCGACCTACTTAAAAACAAGAGGAGGACTCTGCTTCAGCCTCCAAAACCAAAAACTCATGGTTTTTGGCTTTATATGTAACGTATCTCCCTTATTCTAAAGCTCGCTAAAATTCTTGTGGGAGATAAGTTTGCGATGATGGCAGTCAATCATGACCCATCAAAGCTACTAAACGCAGTTCACCAGCCAAAATAACCTCCTATCTTTTAGTGTTCTGAATAGGTCAAGAGGGCTCAAGATTGATCTGTCTCCAGAGACTCGCTAAAGAACTCGCAATAGGTTGAACTACAACCCTACTTTTCCAGTACTCGTTATGACACAGAGGATTCCACCACGTTAATAAGTTGCCAACCTGAACTTCTCGTTCGTCTAATACCGCTCTATTGTAAAGCTCATTAATACCCTTAATTGGATAACCCAACAAGTCATTGGGGCTAAAGAAATTTATCCATTTCCCATTGGCTTTGGGATAGTGCATAGATAGTTTTGGCGATGGAACTTGAATTGGCACTCCAAAGTTCTTAAATCTCATTGACCAAAATGGAATCTGACTGCCAAACGTGTAAAACGAAGAGAAAGTCTGTCCTCGCTCTAAAGGATTATCCCTAGCAGAGGAAGGAAAACTATCATCTTGGGTATCCCAAATATAGTTGCTTGCGATCGCTGCACCCATACTGTGAGCAATAATGCACAAAGGAGCGTTGTCTCCTGCTCTATCAGCTAACCTACCTAAGGACTGGGCAAAAATCTGATGCACTTCTTCGTAGATATTTGATTCGTCGCTTGGAGATGTTGGCTGATAGGCAATACTATCAGCTAACGAGTGAAAAACAAATTCACGCAAGCCAAAAAAACGACTAAATCTACTAATGCCAAGTTCATTGTATAAATTATTTTGTGGCTGCTGCACTACATCAGCCCAATAAACCGGTTCAAAAACTAATTCGTCTTCCGCAGAACTGGTGTAATTCTTTAACTCACGGGAGAACTCTTTTTGGAGGCGTGGAACAATACCGCTTAGGAAATTGGGGTGTTGTGGATTTGCAAACTCTGGTCGAGCTTGCCCAATGCCGTGGATAACAGCGATCGCTATTTTTTGGGTCATAGTAGCGGAAATTTAGCGGTGAAGACGAAGGATGAAACCCATAATGGCAAACTCAAGGCAACAAGCCTATTACCCTCGAGGGTTATTTTGAAAAGATAGACGTGACAACTCCACCCCTTAAACGGCCTGTCTCCTCCAGGCCCTTGAACTATGGACAGATAAGCCTTGGATGCTCTATAGCCTCTTGTCTCGACTGTTCCCAGTGGTAGGTATCTTTGGGGCTAGCTTCTCGCGGGTCACGGGTTCGGTCGGGTTAGTTCCTAGCGGCTTTGGCCACTTTTTTTGTTGGTTAGAAGTGGGGTGATTGTCAGGCCACTCCACACCCTCCTCAAAGAGTTGGTCATGAGACTTGCTAGACCTCTGCGGTGGCCCCCATCAAACATCCCCTGGTCAGCACACCGCTTGCCTTCTCCGCGCTTGATTAGCCTATGGTGAGGTTGTACTTTGATGAACTCCTATGTCTTCAATCCTTGCGTGCCTTTTCGCGATCGCGTTGTGGGCTTTCCCAACTTGCTCAGCTTTTGCGATCGCAGCGCCTGCTCCTCAGTCTCTAGGTGCGATTCCTGGCTTATCAGAAGTATTCGCGGGAAAGACGCCCGAACTAGGAATTCAGGATGGCAAGCTGCTCCCCTGCCCGTCAACGCCCAACTGTGTCGTTAGCCAGGAGGGTGCTGACAAGGACCATGCGATTGCGCCGATTGCTTATACAGGTAGCCGGGAGGAAGCTCGTGAGCTACTGATTAAAGTTTTGGGGGTTGTGCCACGTACTGAGATTGCGGAGCAACAAGAGAACTACATCCGAGTTAAGTCCACCAGCCGCATTATGGGGTTTGTAGACGATACTGAATTCTATCTGCCTGAGGATGAGCCCGTCATCCATGTTCGTGCAGCAGCCCGATTAGGAGAATCTGATTTAGGCGTGAATAGACGGCGGTTGGAGCAAATCCGCTTCGCCTTGCAGGACTTGGGTGTTTAGTCGGTCGTGGACAATGAGCTTCGCGTTTGTTCTTGAGGTTGCTTTGGCTTTGCCCTCCCTCGCTTTTAACCCCCTTGTTGCGTGAGTTTTTTCCATCATGTGCCAGTCTTACTATGACTTTGTTCAGCAAGTGGCTTACAACGACAATATTGCTGCTTTAGGGTCGTTAGCTGCTTATCTCATGACCTTTAAGGTAGCAGACCATCCAGCTTCAGAGCAGATGATTCTCAATCATAAGCAAGCAAAAAGCGCCCCCTTCGGGGGGCGCTTTCTACTCAATCAATCAATGGGGTAGTCAGTCAAGACTAGCCGATGATTTCAGGGGCCTCAGCCGTGGCGAGGTCGAGGGGGAAGTTGTGAGCATTGCGCTCGTGCATCACTTCCATACCCAAGTTCGCCCGGTTGATCACGTCCGCCCAGGTGCCAATCACCCGACCCTGAGAGTCCAGAATCGACTGGTTGAAGTTGAACCCGTTCAGGTTAAACGCCATGGTGCTGATGCCCAAGGAGGTGAACCAG
>JAHHHQ010000050.1 GCA_019359285.1 Nodosilinea sp. WJT8-NPBG4 | reverse complement strand
TTTCTTTGCCAAGCTCAAGCAGTATCGAGCGATTGCGACCCGCTACGACAAGTTAGCCGAGACGTTTCTCAGTGCGATTTATATGGCAGCTGTCGTCATCTGGCTTAATTGATTACACGCCCTAGGTCTGCCGCGCCCCCTGTCCTAGCTGCTGGCGGCGGCGGGCTAGGCGTGAGTAGGCCTGCCAGTTTTGGGCTTTACCCTGAAGCCGAGCCTTGAGCTGCTGGGCGGCCAGGGCGTAGCCGCCATCGGCCCCATCGATCAGGTGAAAGTGGCGATCGCGCCGGTCCATAATCAGGCAGGTCATTAGCGCTCGGTCTGACACATGCACCCCATAGACCAAATGGCCCTGGGCCAAACGGCTCTCCAGGTAGGTAACAATCTGGTCGGTCTGGGCTGGGCTGCCGGCAATCACCATGCGCAGCATATCGTCAATTTTTTGATAGTCTGAGGCGGCCCGCACCGAGGCTTTGTAGTGACCCCAGTCAACGCCACCCGCCTCCACATCAAACCGCATCAGGCCTAAACCTAAGAGGCTTTCCAAGTAGGCTCGGGCGGTGTAAATGACGCGATCGCCCCACTTAGCACTTTTGGCTCTAGCTTTTGCCTCGGCCCGCAGCCGCCCTGGGTTGATCGATAGATTGAGGGCTGATGGGGCCACAGGGTGGTAGCTTTCCCCCTCACCATAGATGTCGCCAATGGTTTCCAGAATCTCCCGATACAGATATTCGTTGACGTAGCCGCCGCTGGGCAGCGCCGCCACAATTAGGCTCAGGGTGTGGCCCTGCGGACTGGGGATATCCTGCCAGCGGCACTCCAGGCCGGTCAGGTTGGTAGCTGACCGATCGCCTGGCGCATCCAGCCGATAAATCGGCTCGGTTTTGATCAGTTCAGTAGCGTAGGTGAGGCCGCCGCCGATAAAACTGGCTTGGCAGTAGCTGGGGCTGAGGCGAATTTTTGCCACTCGCACGGAATACTGGGGGGCGATTCCCGCAGGGATCGCTCCGCGAATCGCCACCAGCGGCACAATGCCCACCCGCAAATCTAGCCCAAACGACTCGCGGGCCAGCGCCCGAATGCCCAGCAGTGCCTCCCGAGCCGCCTGCACTGCCGTAGGGGGCACCAGCAGCAGCGCCCCGTCGCCCCCAAACACGAAGGGAATCTCTAGGGGAGCCGTGGCGTTGAGCACCGCCATAATCGAGCTGGCCCCCAGCACGTTGACCTCTTTGTACTGTCCTCGCGCGATCGCCTGGGTCGAATCGACCACATCGGTAATCAACACGTACCAATCATTTGGAGCCTCAACGTAGTTTTGAGGGTTAGCTAACTCTAAAAATTGCTTGAGGGGCGGTAGGTCGGCGTAGAACGTATCGGAAGACATGGAGAGCAGGCCCAAAAGCTGGCAGTAACGATGCGCTAAAACACCCAGGCAAACTACCTGTTTCTACTATTGTCAAACCCAAATTGCTGGCTCTCAAGATGCCAAACGTGAGCTACACCATATCTTTGTATACTGTGCTCACACCTTGATCCTAGAAGGGACTGACACGTCGCTCTAGAGATCAGGCAGGTTCTGGCTCTAAGTTTTCAGGTAATTGTTGACAGTAGCGCCACGCAACCTGCTATATTATCAAAGCGAAAGCAATGGGGTGTCGCCAAGTGGTAAGGCACCGGGTTTTGGTCCCGGCATTCCTAGGTTCGAATCCTAGCACCCCAGTTTTAGATCACTCATCTTCGTCTTCCTCATCCTCAATGGCTTGGATGGCGAGGAGAATTTCCTCTTCCTGAATTTCGAAGTCTGCCTCAGAGACGTCCCCCATATCAAAGGCAAGCTGGAGGGCGAGCAGCTGCTTTTGCAGGCTCTCGAGGTCGTTAGTGGCTACGTCGGCTTGCTCTAGCAGTTTGTTGGCGACCCAGCTAACGCCCTCAATGGGGCCGAGCACCGGGGCAAAGAGAAGTTTAAACAGCATAGGAAAAAGGAATATTAGGGTGCGAAGTACAGGGTTTGGGGTGGAAGGATCGACTTGTACCCTAAACCTTGAACCCCTAGTTGAGCTGGGCGAAGTTGTAGGGAGCGGTGAAATTGTTATAGCGAATGCGCAGGCGATCGCCAAAGGTGCTGTCTATGGCTTCCACCGCCTGGCTAAACTCGGCCTCGCTCTCCCAGGGAATCAAGAAAGCGGTGTTGTAGATCATGACATCGGTTTGGGGCGCATTTTCGAGCAAGTCCTTTGCCAAGGGGGCCAGCGCTTGGCGAAATTGGTCAACAATTCCCTGCTTGCGCTCGTCTAGAGCCGCTTCAATCTGCTGACCGATGAAGATCACCTGCTCCATACCCAGCTGCGTACCCTCTAGCTGGTCGCGCTGGGCCCGTAGGTCAGCATTTTCGGCCATCATCAGCTCCAGCTCGGTGGAGGGTTCCCACTGCACCTTAACGCTCACCTCTCGGCAGCCGTTGAGTCGCCCAAACAATTGAGTCAGGTCTTCAGCATAGGGAGTCACCAAATCTTCCTGCACCTGCTCCCAGCTTTCGACAATCAGACCAAACTGAAGCGGTAGCAGCGTGCGGTGGCCCTGCTCCATGGCAGCTTCTAGCACCTTCTCATGGCCCAGCAGATTCTTGCGGCTCGATAGGTAGCGCTTTTGGCAAGCCAGGGAATAGAGAAAGGTAAAGTCACCCAGCTGTTGAGCCTGCACCACCTGCTCGTCTAAACCCACCAGGGGTAGCTCGGCGGGGCCAGGGGCCGGGAAAATACCGTAAAGATAGTAGCGATCAGCCATAGGAAATTCTCTTGGGGGATGCGCCTAGGGTGCCCTAAACTCTCAAAGTCCTCGACAGGGTGGGTAGGCCTTGGGCCACCGCTCCTACAGTCCAACGCCTGGGAAAAGGCTGGCCCCCAGGGCGATCGCAATTCAAACGGCAGCGAGTGAAAATCTCTAGGAGTAACTCGCTATAGTGTGTGAGGCATTGTCTTGGCGGGTTAGGAGGTCACAACCATGACAACAGCATCGCGTACAACCTCAGGTTGGCTCAGTGGTGGCACCTGGCACAATCAGACCAGGCGGCTTGTGGCCCTAATGCTGGTAATTTTGGTTGGGATAGCCAGTGCCGGCTGCGACCCGACTCGGTTTGCTCGGGCCAGCGCCGATGTGCCCCGCCTGGTGCTGAGCGCGCTGAGCGACCCAAAGACCTTTAACCCCACTCTCAGCCAGGAGTCGCCCAACATTTTTGGGTTGACCTTTGAGGGGCTGACCACCACCGACGGAGTTAGTGGCGAAACCGTACCCGCCCTGGCCGAAAGCTGGGAGGTCTCCGACAACGGCACCATCTTGGTGTTTACCCTGCGCGACGGGCTGCGCTGGTCCGACGGTGAACCCCTCACCGTAGACGACGTGGTCTTTACCTACGACGTGCTGTTTAACCCGGCCATTCCTACCAACAGCCGCGACGGGTTTCGCATTGGCACCGAAGGGCGCTTTCCCCAGGTCAGCAAGGTGGATGACCGCCGAGTGCAGTTCACGCTGCCCGAGCCCTTTGCCCCAATGCTGCAAAACACGTCTCTAGAAGTTATTCCAGCCCATATTCTGCGGCCCACAATCGAGGGCACCGATGGACAGGGCAACCCCCTGTTTCTTTCGACCTGGGGCACCGACACCGCCCCCGGCAAAATTGTGGGCAACGGTCCCTACCGCTTAGCCCAATATGTATCTGGGGAGCGGCTGGTCTTTGAGCGCAACCCTTACTATTGGCGAAAAGACGACCAGGGCAACCAGCAGCCCTACATTGAGCAAATTGTCTGGCAGATTGTCGGCTCTACCGATACGGCTTTCTTCCAGTTTCGCTCGGGCGGGCTAGACCTAGAGAGCGTGCAGCCCGACTTTTTCTCGCTGCTCAAGCGCGAAGAAGAGCGCGGTGATTTCACCATCTACAATGGCGGCCCTGGCTTGGGCACCAACTTTTTTGCCTTTAACCTCAACCGCGCTAGCCGCAACGGCAAGCCTTTGGTCAACCCGGTTAAGTCAGCCTGGTTCAACAACGTAGCGTTTCGCCAGGCGGTCTCCTACGGCATCGATCGCCAGACCATGGTGAACAATATCTTCCAGGGCTTAGGGCAACCCCAGACCTCACCCATGTCGGTGCCCAGCCCCTTCTTTGCCCCACCCGAGATGGGCATTCGCACCTACGACTACGACCTTGAGAAGGCAAAGCAACTGCTGCTGGCCGATGGGTTTCAGTACAACGCTGCCAACGACCTACTCGATGCCGAGGGCAACCGGGTGCGCTTCACGCTGATCACAAACTCCGGCAACAAAATTCGAGAATCGATTGGGGCGCAAATTAAAAATGACCTGGCTAAGCTGGGCATTCAGGTTGATTTTCAGCCCCTGGCCTTTAACTCTTTAGTCGATCGCCTCACCGGCAGCCTGGAATGGGAGGCTCTGGTGCTAGGCCTAACGGGCGGCACAGAACCCAACGGTGGTGCTAACGTGTGGCTGCTCGACGGTGCCCTCCACGCGTTTAACCAGAACGCTGGCCCTGGCCAAGACCCTCTAGAGGGCTGGCAGGCCGCCGACTGGGAGCGCCGCATTGCCGATCTCTACATTCAGGCCGCTCAGGTAATCGACGAAGACGAACGCTTCGAGTTGTACAAAGAAACCCAACAGCTCACCCAGGAGTATCTGCCGTTTATGTACTTGATCAACAACCTATCGCTCACCGCTGTGCGCAACCGGGTGCAGGGAGTGAAATTTACGGCCCTCGGCGGTGCTCTTTGGAACATCCATGAACTAACCGTTGAGTAGGCTGTCCCTTGGGTTCTGGACAGCGATGCACCCTTGCCCAAGGTGATGCGGCTCAGTAACGATCGAGTAGCAGCTTCACTTCAGCATCCAGTGTCATGCCTGCCATGTCGGTTAGCTCTGCCCGCCGCACTGCCAAGTAGGTTTGGGCTAGCGGGGGGCCCAGAGCGTCCAACAGGAGAGAATTTGCCTCTAGTGCAGCGAGGGATTCTGTCAGAGACTGGGGCAGCAGGGCAATGCCGCGATCGCCCCTCTCATCCTCCGACAGACTGCCTGGGTCTTGCTGCACCGGCTCAGGCAGCGAGTAGCCCTGAGCTATACCGTCGAGACCGGCGGCGATCGCCCCTCCCAGCGCCAAATATGGGTTTGCCGCCCCATCCACCGTTTTCAGCTCTAAATGGGTTGGACTAGGCAACGAGAAATTGCTCGGCACCCGCAGCGCTGCCTCCCGGTTATCCAGGCCCCAAATGGCGTAGGCTCCGCTCCAGCTGTGGGGTTGCAGCCGCCGATAAGAGTTGGGGCTGGGGGTAGAGATCGCCATTAGAGCAGGCAGGTGATGCAGTAGTCCAGCGGTAAAGGATCGGGCAGTCTCGGAGAGCCCACCAGCCCCATCGGGCATGAGATTTTGCTCTCCCTCCCACAGACTCAGGTGCAGGTGACACCCGCTGCCTGCACAGGACTCGAACAGCTTGGGCACAAAGGAAGCAACTAGACCGTGCTGGTGGGCGATCGCCTTTACCGTCTCGCGATACACCACATGCTGATCGGCGGCAGCTAGGGCATCGGTGTAGCGCACCGAAATTTCCTGCTGCCCCGGCCCCGACTCGGGGTAATACTGCTCTACCGCAATGCCCTGGGCGCTGAGGGCATCTGCGATCGCCATCACCACCTCTTGGTGCAGGTCCATCGCCAGCGTAGCGGCAAAGGGCATATTGTCGGCAGGAAGAATGTCGTTGTCGCCTTGCTTAAGCAAGTAAAACTCAGGCTCAAAGGCTGCTTTGATCGCCAACCCGCGATCGCCCGCCCGCTGCACCATGCGCTTGAGAAACTGTCTTGAACACCAGGGCCAGGGCTGACCATCCTTCACCATCTCTCCCAGCGCTCGCGCCTGTCCAGGGGCGTAGGGCAGCATCTGTAGCGTCTCCCAGTCGGGCACCAGCCAGACCTCTCCCACCGGCCCCAGCCCGCTACCGGGGGCCACTGCATCAGCTACCACTGGAATCGCCTGCTGCGCTGCCGACAGACCCACAGCAACAGCCTCCCCCCTTTCCAGTTGCCGCGTCAGCGCATCAATGTGGATTGCCTTGCCGCGAATGACATTGCCGTTGTCACACCACACCACCCGTACAAAACGAACCTTGCCCTCTTGCAGCCGGCTCAAAATCGTTGAGGCATTCTCTGGCATAGACCTGTCTGGCATAAAATCGTCGTCTGGAGCCTAAGGATCTTGGCCCCTAGCAACCCAATCATAGTAGGCCGCTCCAAATCTCTCACCAAACAAGACGGGAACTGAATGGGTTGCTCAGGTTGATCCTGGTTGCTGTCGTCTATGGATGCGGTGCCGTGATGCCCCAACCAGACGCTGGCGAGCCATACCAGGCTCCTAGCTCAACTGCGCTGTACATTCTAAAATCAGTCGCTGGTTGACCAGCGCGTAGGGTTGCACCACCAACGCCCGACGAAACGCCTGGATTGCCTCCCCGTACTGCCCTAATGCCGCATGGCACAGCCCCAGCCCATGGAGTGCTCCAAAGTGGTAGGGCACCAGCTCAATCACCCGCTCGCAGTCAGCCAGGGCTTCCGCGTAGCGGCGCTGCACAAAGTAGAGTACCGCCCGGCGATTCCAGGCTTCAGCAAAATCCGGCAGTTCGCTCACCAAGGTTGAAAGCAGGGCCTCTGCTTCATCCAGCTGGCCGCCATCCACTAAAGCTTGAGCGTCTTGCAAACGCTGGTTGCCTGCCTCACCCTTTTGGTAAAACCAGCGCTGCCAGAGAGCTGCGGTTGCTAACTCGCGCTGATACTCGTCAGACTGCTTCAGGCTCTGCAGCAGCACTTCTAGGGTCGAGTCATCCATGCTTCCTTTGCCTAACCGTTGTGTTGCGCCTTTAATTATCAAGTATTTGACTGAGATTGGCTGTCCAAAAGCGTTTTAGCCTTTAGCTCTCAGGGCTCAAAGCGTTGCAAGTAACAATAGGTGAACTGATTTTTTCAAAGTTGTGAGCAGTTCTAAGCAGATGGGCAGACTACAAATGTGCAAGGAATAAGCCCTACGCACTGAGTCTGTTCCTACCGCTTCTTTGCAGTAGCAGCCAGGTGCATCCAATGGCATTCTCTTTGCAATTTCATTAAACACATTAATCGTTTAGGGATTCAAAACCATGGCTGTCGAAAAAGTAAACTCTTCCTCTAGCTTGGCTGAAGTTGTTGACCGCATTTTGGACAAGGGCATTGTTATCGATGCTTGGGTTCGTGTTTCTCTGGTAGGGATTGAACTGCTGGCTATCGAAGCCCGCGTTGTAATCGCTTCCGTTGACACCTACCTAAAGTACGCCGAAGCTGTTGGCCTGACCGCTCAAGCCGCTGTACCTGCTGCCTAAGAGCGCCGCTTTTGATACCTAATGGGGCAGCAGAATGCTGGATTAACCAATGTTTAGCTGCCCCATAAATCAAACAAACTCAATGCTTTGAATAGCAACTATTAGCGGCGATTCTGCCCTCGGCAAGCTTCAGAACAGCGCCTCATTATTGCACTAAGACACTCAAACATAGCTAAGTTTTAGAGTCTAGCAACGTTCTTCTCTCCGCGCCATTTCCTCTCCTTGCCGTTCTCAAATATCCTCCATAATATTTACCCCGTTTCATTTTCACTAAAGGGAGAGCAGTCCTGTGACAGCACTTTATGACCAGTGGCAAGCCGCCCGACAGCTGCGCCAGAGCGAGGTGGTTAACCGACGCGATCAGGTCTCTGCTGACCTAGAGCGCTGGCAGACTGATCGGCTGACCCACGCTGTGCGGCTGCGCCAAGACCTCGACCAGCTGATGGCCGACCTGCGCGCCAACACTACCCTATGGCTAGCTCAAACGACCGCCGATCGCGCCGTCCAGATTCTACCCCGACAGCAGGCTCGCCAAGATTACGTGCAGCAGCTCCAGTTTGATACCGAAGTGCTGCTCGCCACCTACCAAGCCGATCGCGAAATTAGTGCCGCTGAGGTGCGCGACCAGCTCGCCTACGATTGCCAAGTACTTCAGGCTACGGTTAGCGAACTGCGACTAGAGATTGCCCAAGAGCTGCGCCAAGTGCAGCAACAGGTCGCTAGCATTCAGGCCCAAACGACGGTTGAGCTAGCGGGCTATCGTCAACAGCAGGCTATTGTACGGGCCGAACTGCTACCCCAGCTCACCGCCTACGTCGAAGACCTCCAGGTGCAGGTGCAGTCGACTCTCAAAGACCTTACAGCTGTGCGCCAGCAGGCAGCAGTGGTAAACCAGGATCAGCGGCAGAGCGATCGCGCCGCCCTAACCGATTCCGTAGACGCCATGTTCACCGAATTGGCCGACTTTCGCCACCAGCTTCAGGCCCAGCGGGCCCAGCTTTCCCACGTTGTTTGGGGCGGTGCTGCCGTAGCCCAGACTCCAGTCCCTCGCCCAGCAGCAACTCGGCCTGCCGTTACTTCAGTACCCGC
This sequence comes from Nodosilinea sp. WJT8-NPBG4, assembly GCA_019359285.1. GTDB lineage: Bacteria > Cyanobacteriota > Cyanobacteriia > Phormidesmidales > Phormidesmidaceae > Nodosilinea. The sequence continues at coordinate 142,183 of JAHHHQ010000050.1, read as the reverse complement.
TCGGTCCATATCACCAGCTAAGGTGACCCCCCAAGCTGCGCCAAAGCCTGTGGTAGCAAAAGCTGCACCAGCTAAGGCAGCTCCAGCGGCCAAGGTTGCTCCGGCTCGAGCGGTCGTGGCCAAGGCAGCTCCGGCTCGGGCTGTTGCAGCAACCCGCTCGACCCCAGTTGCTACCGTCATGGCCCCAGCTACCCCGGCAGCGGTGGCTGTGGAACCGCCCCCTGCCCCCGAAGCCCCTTCCCTTGAAGAGGTGGTTTACAACTACCTGCATTTGGCTCAGGGTGCCCGTCTCAGCGAAATTGAAACCGAGCTGAGCATCAACCGATTTCAGGCGGTAGACGCGCTGCGATCGCTCATTCAAAAAGACCTCGTAGTCAAGCAAGACCGTACCTATCTCGTCCAAGAGGAAGCCGTTCTGTGAACACCGTTCTACAAGCCCGCCCCCGCAACTTTGTCTCCACCCCCACCCTAGAGCGCACCAGCATCAGAGCCCTACGGTACCTGCAATCGGGGTACTCAATCCACCTCAAAGGCCCCGCAGGCACCGGCAAAACCACTCTGGCCCTGCACCTGGCTGACCTGCTGGCCCGCCCGATCATGCTGCTGTTTGGCGACGACGAGTTCAAGACCTCAGACCTGATCGGCAACCAGTCGGGCTACACTCGCAAAAAAGTGGTCGACAACTACATCCATAGCGTTGTGAAGGTAGAAGACGAGCTACGCCACAACTGGACTGACTCGCGCCTCACCCTGGCCTGCCGCGAAGGCTTCACCATGGTGTACGACGAATTCAACCGCTCCCGCCCCGAAGTCAACAACGTGCTGCTGTCAGCCCTCGAAGAAAAACTCCTGGTGCTGCCTCCCAGCAACAACCGGGCTGAGTACATCCGCGTTAGCCCTCACTTCCGCGCCATTCTCACCTCCAACCCCGAAGAATACTGCGGCGTCCACGGTACCCAAGATGCGCTGCAAGACCGCCTAATCACCATCAACATGCCCGAGCCTGACGAACTGGCTCAGCAGCAAATTTTGGTGCAAAAGGTTGGCATCGACAGCTCTGCGGCTTTGCAAATTGTGCAATTGGTCAAGTCTTTCCAGTCAGCGGTTGCTCCAGACATGGTCTCCAGTCTGCGTCCTAGCCTCATGATTGCTACCATCTGCCACGACCACGGCATTTTGCCCCTGGCCGAAAATGCCGATTTCCGCGACCTGTGTGGCGACATTCTTCTAGCCCGCTCCAAAGAGCCCGCGCCAGAAGCCACCCGTCACCTGTGGAACTTGTTTAACCGCTTTGTAGTGTCCCAGGCCGCACTGGTTAACGACCTTACCCTCAAGCCCGAGACCCAACCCGCAGCGCGTTTCCATGGCGAAGAAGAGGATGACGCCCCACTTCAGCCCCTTGAGGCGCTGGTTGAGTCTGCAGTGGATGATGTTGTAATTGAGGATGAGCCCGTAATCGAGGCCCAAGACCCTCAGGGCGAAGACCTCGCTGGGTCCACTGTCCCCGAGGCTAAAAGCGAAGCCATAGTAGAAGCGCCTGCTGAGGCTGAGTCTTCGAAAGAAATGCTTCGGGTGCATGTCAGCCCCAACGATGATATTGAAACCCGCATTTTTGACTATCTCGACGCGACCGGTACCGCATCTCTCGTTAACATCGAGGCAGCCCTAGATTTAAACCGCTTTCAGGCTGTTAACGCTATTAAGTCGATGCTCGATCAGAGCTTAATAGAAAAACAGGAAACTGACGGGCAGCTCCAGGGCTATCAGCTGAGTTCTAACTGAAGGTAATCTGCTGTGACCCCCTCCACCCCCACGACCCGCCCCCAACCCGGTCGAAGCATGGCTACTGCCACCCAAGGGTCTTCCCTGGTAGATGTCATTGAGCGGGTGCTCGACAAAGGCATTGTGATTGCCGGAGATATTTCGGTCTCCGTCGGTTCTACAGAACTGCTGAGCATTCGCATTCGCCTAATTATCTCTTCGGTAGATAAAGCTCGCGAAATCGGCATTAATTGGTGGGAGAGCGATCCCTACCTCAGCAGCCGCACTAATGAACTGCTAGAGGCCAATCAACAGCTCCAAACACGTTTAGAAACCCTGGAAGCCGAACTCAAGGCCCTACGATCTGCCGAACCTGTGAGCTAGGCCAGCAACCCAGTGGCTTTGGTGCAGACAAATCCTTGGGTTCTTGAAGAACCCAGGGATTTCCCGTTCAACCCAATATCCCTTAGAAATCACTATGCTGACGCTGCGCACCCTTCGGCAAATTGCCACAAGCCGTACAATTCCCAGCTTTCGCTCGGCTCCCAGCCGCAGTCAGGGCGATCGCATGCGCCCAGTCGATGCCAGCCGCATGAGTCACCAACAAAGTCGAGCCAAAGCAGAAGAAGCCCGTCGCCAATGGCTTCAACAGCAGTGGCAAAATCGTTCCTAGCCAGGCATAGCCAGTGCTATAGAGGCAGAATCGCCTTTTGAGATGCACTAGACTGTGGCTATGACTTCCGAAAACGCCGAGCCAGACCTGTTGACCAATCTGGCGCTACAGCCCCCCGCCAAAACCGATGCAGGCTTAGCGCCGCTGCTGCTCACTGTCATTGAGCTGGTGCGACAGCTTATGGAAGCTCAGGTCATTCGCCGAATGGAATCGGGCGATCTGAACGACAATGACCTCGAACGAGCCGCCGACAGCCTGCGCAAGCTAGAAGAGCAGGTCGTTTCGATGTGCGAAATCTTTGATGTTGACCCGGCCGACCTCAACATTGACCTGGGGGAAATCGGCACCCTGCTACCCAAAGAAGGGAACTACTACCCTGGTCAAAAAAATCAGAACCCGACTATTTTAGAGCTGCTCGATCGCCTCCTCGATACCGGTGTCGTCGTCGAAGGCGACGTTGATCTGGGTATGGCTCAGCTCAACTTGATCCACGCCAAGCTGCGATTAGTGCTGACCTCTAAACCCATCTAGGCCACCCACCTACCCATCCACCCTCCTACTCTCCTATCCCTGCCACTGCCACAGTTTAATGGTCTTATCAGTACTGGCACTGGCAAACACTTTGCCACCCGCCTGTACCGCTACCTGATGCACAGGATTGACGTGGGCCGACAGGGTTTTCTTGAGCGTGCCGTCTTTGCTGTGCCAAAACCGCAGGGTACCATCGCTGCTACCGCTGACCAGCCGCTGACCATCGGGGAAAAAGGCCACAGTATTCACCTCCTGGCTATGGCCTTGGAGAGTATGCAGCAGGGTACCCGCAGTTAAATCCCACAGACGCACGGTGCGGTCTTTGCTGGCGCTGGCGATCAGGCGACTGTCTGGGCTAATCGCTACTTGGTTGACGGTATTGGTGTGGCCGACGAGAACTTTGAGAGTAGTAGCGGTTTGCGCATCCCAAATGCGTACGGTGTTGTCAAGGCCGCCGCTAACCAGCCGCTGGTCGGCAGAGGCAAAGGCTACGGTTTTGAGCATGCCCGCCGAACCTGGCAGAGTTTTAAACAGAGTGCCCTGGCTCATGTTCCACAGCTTTAGAGTACCGTCTTCACTGGCACTGGCGACCAAGTTACCACTGTGGCTAAGGGCGATCGCATTCACGTCTCGTAAATGGCCCTTGAGGGTATGGCGCAGCGTTCCGTCGCCCAGCTGCCAAATTTTTACGGTCGCATCGTCGCCACAGCTGACGAGCAGTTGCCCGCGCCGATCAATGGCCACAGCGTTAACGCCCCGAGCATGCCCCTTGAGGGTGTGGAGCAAGTCTCCCGTTTGCCAGTTCCAAATGCGAACGCTGTCATCTAAGCTGCCACTGACTAGCACGGGCTGTTGGGCACTAAAAGCAAGGGCAGTAACCCACGACTGGTGACCCTTCAAGGTAGCAATGAGCTGCCAGCCCAGGCCAGAATTTGGCGGCTGCGAGCTAGGCGGCCGCGAACTGGGGCTGCTACTAACAGGCGGGCGGCTCACAGGTCTAAGTAGGCCAGAGGCAGGTTTGCCTGAAATCGGCCCCGACTGAGGACTGGGGGTAGGGTCAACCAGGAGGACTTGGGGCTCAGCCATGGAAGGCAGCGAGGTGGTGGGCATGACTAGGCCAGCCGACTGACCTGGTCTACTAAGGGGGGGGCGATCGATTCCGCTAAATAGGCTTTGGCCGGATTGATTTGAAACCCAGCCCGGCACCGCGCCCTCAATTTTGGGCAATCGTAGCAGATCATCCAGCACGGCTTGGGCGGTTTGGTAACGCTCGCTAACCAAATCCCTAGTCATGTAGTTGAGCACCTCCGCCAGGCCGGGGTGAATGGTGCGCCCCTGTTTTTGCAGGTGCTCTTGCCACAGCCAGCGGCCCTCCTGGGGGCTATACAAGTCTTCCGGCTTACGTCCGGTCAGCAGATGCAGACAGGTGGCTCCCAAACTATAGAGGTCACTGGAGGGGTAAGCCTGGCCGCTGCGCAGCTGTTCAATAGGGGCATAGCCTTCGGTGCCAATGCGCGTGCCTGGCTCGTAGCGAATCGCTTCACTAAACTGTTTAGCCACGCCGAAATCGATTAGCACGGGCTTTTGGTCAATTTTGCGCCGGATAATATTCGATGGAGTAATGTCTCGGTGAATGACACCGTGCTCGTGGATGAAGTGCAGCACTGGCAGCAGATCTTCTAGCAGCTGGCGCAGGCTACCCTCGCTGTAGGCCGCTTGGGCCGAAATTTCCTGATGCAGGGTGAGCCCCTGAACCATCTGTTGCACCAGGTAGAGATACTTATTTTGCTCAAAGTAGGCCAACAGCGTGGGAATTTGTGGGTGCTCCCCCAGTTCGTGCAGCCGCACCGCTTCCTGCTCGAACAGCTGTACGGCCTTTAAGAAGGACTTGGTGCCCTGGGTTTGGGGAGCAAACTGCTTGATCACACAGCGGGTGTTGAGGCGATCGGCATCGAGGGCAAAGTAGGTGCGCCCAAAACCGCCCCGGCCAATTAGCTTCAGGGGACGGTAGCGGCCCCGGAGACGATGCTCTAAGGGACTGCCGCAGGTGGGGCAAACCGCGGCCAGGGTAGCGTGATTAGGCTGGGCGCAGTGGGGATTGAGGCAGCAGATCATCACAACGGTGAACCCGGAGAGCGTAGGCATAGCTTATGCTTATGCCTACTTCCATTTAACCTGCAATCGGTCGGAGAGGGGGATTTTGCCTAGCCCACTAAGGCACGGAGTAGCACTGCACAGTCAGGGGGAGGCCGGATAACGACGCTACGTAATTCCTGCGTTGAACAAAAGCCATAGCGGGGGATGGGGGCGATCGCACTCTCAATCTCCATTCTGACGGCGGTGCTGGAGCGTTTAATGCTCGGTTGAGGCGTGGAACCGGCGCTATATTTCGTAATAATTGGGCGATCGCGCCAATCGGCCCAAACCCGTGCGGTATGGTGAAGAACAGCTGTTACTGAGCAATTCACCACCGTCCCTATGACCCTGGCCCAGCCTCCCCACAACAAAGCCAAAGCCCTCCGCCCAGGGGCCACCCGCCCCGCCAAAGAACTCTGTAGCGAGTGCGGCTTTTGCGATACCTACTACATTCACTACGTTAAAGAGGCCTGCGCCTTTCTCAACCAACAGTTCCCGACGTTGGAGCAGCAGACCCACGGGCGCAGCCGCGATCTCGAGGCTGATAACGATGTCTACTTTGGCGTGCACCAGGACATGATGGCCGCCCGCAAGCAGCAACCAATCGAGGGGGCGCAGTGGACCGGCATTGTCAGCACTATTGCCATTGAAATGCTGACCAAAGGGTTGGTGGAAGGGGTGGTGTGCGTTCAGAATACGGAGAGCGATCGCTTTCAACCTCAGCCAGTCCTGGCTACCACCCCTGAAGAAATTCTGGCGGCGCGGGTCAACAAGCCCACCCTGTCGCCTAACCTGTCAGTGCTAGAGCAGGTCGAGAAATCGGGCATGAAGCGCCTGTTGGTGATTGGCGTCGGCTGTCAAATTCAGGCGCTGCGGGCAGTGGAAAAGCAGCTCGGTCTAGAACAGCTCTACGTGCTGGGTACCCCCTGTGTCGATAACGTCAGTCGCGCCGGGCTACAGAAGTTTCTTGAAACCACCAGCCGATCGCCCGACACGGTAGTCCACTACGAATTCATGCAGGATTTTCGGGTGCACTTCAAGCATGAAGATGGCTCCACCGAAACGGTGCCCTTCTTTGGACTCAAGACCAACCAGCTCAAGGACGTGTTTGCCCCCTCCTGCATGAGCTGTTTTGACTATGTGAATGGTCTGGCTGATTTAGTCGTGGGCTACATGGGTGCCCCCTTTGGCTGGCAGTGGATCGTAGTGCGCAACGATCGCGGCCAGGCCATGCTTGACACCGTCATGGATCAGCTCGATACCCAGCCAGTAACGTCGGTGGGCGATCGCAAGGCTGCCGTACAGCAGAGCATCCCTGCCTACGATAAGGCCGTTACCCTGCCCATGTGGGCCGCCAAGCTTATGGGTGTTGTGATCGAGCGCATCGGTCCTAAAGGGCTAGAGTACGCCCGCTTCTCGATCGATTCCCACTTCACCCGCAACTACCTATACGTTAAGCGCAACTATCCGCAAAAACTGGCCGCCCACGTGCCCGAGTTTGCCAAGCGCATTGTCAGTCAGTACAAGCTGCCCGATTGACTTGCAAGCAAAAAAGGGCGGTGCAATGATTGCGCCGCCCCTTTGACGAAAAATCACTAACGGTTTTAAAACTTGCTATACCACGCTATTGCCCTGAGCTAGCCAGGTTTTTAGCTCTGCAGGGGCCTGAGCCTGGGCCAAAACTGCCCTGAGCCGTTCACCGTCTAGCACCTCTGTCTCAAGCAGCGTTTGAGTGGCAGACTCCAACAACCCCCGGTTGAGCTGAAGGATGGCCACCGCCACCGTGCGAGCACCGTCGAGCAGCAACTTCACCTGGCGATCGATCTCAGTAGCTACTTCGGGGCTGGTCACTCGCCTGTCACTCCCCCCATCCAGAAACTGGGCCGAGGCTTTGGCAAAGGCTACAGGTCCAAGGCTGGCGCTCATGCCGTATTGGGTCACCGCTTTCTCAGCCAAGTCGGTTGCTTTTTGGATATCGTCGCTAGCACCAGTAGAGACCTTGCCAAAGACGATTTCCTCAGCAGCGCGCCCTCCTAGCAGGGTAGCAAGCTGCCCCCGCAGTTCGTCTTCAAGCATCAAGAAGCGGTCATTCTCCGGCATTTGCAGGGTGTAGCCTAAGGCTCCTAGCCCCCGCGGCACAATAGAGATTTTGGTTACTCGGTTGCCACCTGGCACCAGTGCTCCCACCAGGGCGTGGCCCACTTCGTGGTAAGCCACCGTCTGCCGCTCCATGGGGGTAAGAACTCTAGACCGCTTCTCTAGTCCGGCGATCACCCGCTCAATGGCTTCCATAAAATCGGTCATCAGCACCGCTTGACGATTGTGGCGGGCGGCCATCAGCGCTGCTTCGTTAACCAGGTTGGCCAAATCGGCTCCAGAGAAACCAGCAGTTTGACCAGCAATTTCTGCCAGGTTCACATCTTCACCGAGGGCGACACCCTGACCGTGGACCTGCAAAATCTCTAACCGGCCGCTCTTGTCGGGGCGATCGACCAGCACTTGACGGTCAAAACGGCCTGGGCGGCGCAGAGCCGGGTCCAGAGTTTCAGGGCGGTTAGTGGCAGCAATTACAATCACGCCATCATTGCCGTCAAAGCCATCCATCTCGGTCAGCAGTTGATTCAGGGTTTGCTCACGCTCGTCATTGCCGCCTACAGGGTTGCCGCCACGCGTTTTACCAACAGCATCTAGCTCGTCAATAAACACAATGCACGGAGCCTGCCGCTTGGCTTTATTGAACAGATCGCGCACTCGTGAAGCACCAACTCCCACAAACATTTCCACAAACTCCGAGCCCGCCATGCTGAGGAAAGGCACCCCAGCCTCGCCGGCAACGGCCTTGGCTAGCAGAGTTTTGCCGGTGCCCGGAGGCCCCACCAGCAGCACCCCTTTAGGAATTTTGGCCCCCAGCTTACGGTACTTGTCGCCATTGGCTAAAAAGTCGACCACCTCTTGCAGTTCCTGCTTGGCCTCGTCTACCCCGGCCACATCGGCAAAGGTAACGCCCGTCTTGCTCTTGCCATAGCTACGGACCTTGCTTTTGCCCATGCCCACGGCAGTGCCAACGCCGCCACCTACGCTACTAAATTTTGCAGCTAGGGCCAGGGCTCCGACCAGCAAACCTGACGAAATAATTAATCCTGCGATGCTCGCGGGCGGTAAAGGTTCAGGGGAAGTTGTAATTTGTACCCCCTGACTTTTAAGCTTGCTGATCACCTCATCCGTCGGCCCAATCGGTTGCGTGGTGTAGCAGCGGCGGCCAAATTCAGGCTTGAGAGTATAGTCAATGCGATCGCGCCCGATTGTCACCCGCTGCACCTGGGCACTGTTAACCTGCTCCACAAAGGTGCTGTAGACCGACTGCAAGGGGGTTTCCGTTTTCATGGGGCAAATCCTATAGGGGAGGGGCGATAAATGTGCGAGGAGCTGGGGGAGATCCTCGCCAACCGCTCACTGTCTTGATCTTGCAGTATCTGCCCTCGCCCTTCCAGAGGGGGAAACGCCCCAAGCTAGCAGTAGTTACCGAAGGGCCAAATGCTAGTTATACGGTGCTTACGACCTTGCTTGGATGATTGCCGTATTCCCCATAGATAGGCAGTACAACTCTCGGTTCAGAATCAGCGCCATGTGTAGTGAGGGCAGAACGTTCCCCTAGCCCCCGATCAAACCTGAGGCGGTTCAGCTCCAGAGGTTTCAGTAGGCTACGGAAACCTTTGGAACTAGCACCCACCCTACAACAGGAACTCAGTGACCTCAGCACCAGTCTCGGAACCTATGCCCACGCCCTGGCCGAGGTCGGTATAGAGCACTAGCCATCTAAGTATTTGGCGAGTGCTCGGCATAAAAAAGTTACCTGAATTCGATTAAGTATCGAAAAAATACTCAGTACACAATATGAAGTTCTCACTAAGATAGAAGCCTGAGGTGCACACCCCTAGGCTTACCCGTCGGCCCCCGGCACACCTGGAGAACAGTTAGAAACACAACAGGCGATCGCCATAGTCGTCCTAGCGACTTTACAACCGTGATCGCTTGGCTACAATAGCTGGGTATTTTAGTAGGTAAACATTGGTCACTTCCGTAGAAGTGCCCTCGACGTTGACTGGCTATTACCAAAAGCCATGGAGCACCCCCGTTTTCATCCTAGGCGTAGCGGCCCTAACTAGGCACTTAATCGCGCTTTAGGCTCATCATATTTGCTGCAAGGCTTGGCCTCCACTAGGTCTTACCCCACACGCGTTATCGGTTTTGTTGTTTGGCATATCGGTCTTAGAAACATGAGTCGTCATCTACTGCGAAAGGCTTTGCGGCTTCCTCAGGCAGCAATTAAGCGATTAGTTACTGGGCTGCTACAAGTTGTGCTTTTGGCTAACCGACCGGCCCGTTTGGCCCGGTCAGGTTTTGTGCTGCCTACCACGGTGTTGTTAGTGCTTATGGTGGTGCTCACTGCCACCGCTCTTACCTATCGCTCCTTTACCCGCAGCGATATGGCTATCTCCCAGCGCGAGCAGCAGGTCATTTCCAATGCTGCAACGCCTGCGGTCGACCGGGCTAAGGCCAAAATTGAGTTTTTGTTCCAGACCGATAACCGGTTCCCCAGTGGGGTACCCAACAGCGACATTCTGGCCGACCTCATGCTTGTTACCAACACCTATGCGGGTTATACCAACGGTCGCGTTGGCCGCTTACCTGGTGCCAACGACCCCTACACCCTTCCTGATGAAACCCGAGTCGACATCAACGACGATGGTGTGCTAGACAACGCCTGGTCGTTCAATATAGACCTCAATGGCGATGGCACGGTTGCTGCCAACGAACTAGTTGTCTACTCAATTCTGGTCGACGATCAAGGGCCTCAACTAGCGACCACCACTCGCATTGATGGCCCCGTAAACCAAGCCAAAGCCAATGCCCTAGTAACCCGCACCGGACCTCTAGCCACTACCGAAGCTAGCGCGGCCTGTGCTGGTGCGCTAGCAGAGGGCGGTTGGCAGGTGGTGCAGCAAGGCAATAACTCAACCCTACAAAAGAACTTCCAGGTCAATGCTTTTGTCGCCAACCTCAACGATGCCAACCGCACCTTTGAAACTCTAGAGTTTCAGCAGTCGCGTACTGCTGCTCGGGCCAACAAATGGGGAGCCTGGTTCCGCTATGACCTAGATGTATCTCCTGGTCCAGAATTTAACTGGAACGGAGCTATGCACACCGATGGTAACTTCTTTACCTTTGCCAGCGGCGATGGCTTCAGAGCCCACATGGTCAGCTCCCACAACTCCTGCTTATACAGCCAAGAGGCCTCCGAAATTTCCCTGTCTGAACTTGACCGCAACAACGATGGTCGAGGAGCCCCAGGCACGGTCGTTTCCGGAGAGCAAGAGTTTCAAGGGCAGGCCGTTCGAGGCACCATGCGCAACGACGACACAACCACCGGCGGTAACTCTATTATCCACGTGTGGAATGGTGCTGGCGTAGCTGCCAGAGTTAACCTCAGCCTCACCAATACGACCGACTCTGTCAGAACCAACGGTGCAAATAATAGCGTCCGCCCGTCTGACGTTGCCATGAACCCCATGGCTCTGTTTACTCGCGACGTAACTGAGCATATCAACCCCGGAGTCTGGGAGCGCGATCCCAGTTGGGCTGGAGGTGATTTCCAAGTTCAGAAACGTATCATCAATGATCAGGTCGCTCGTCCCTTCGTAGACGACTTCTACCGGGCCGACAATCGCTGGGGACCAAAACCTCGCTACGACAGCCGTGATACCACCCTAGATGTCACCAATAACGCAGCTACCATTGGCGATCGCATCAATGGCCTGGGTAAACTCACCGACACAGACAATGGTTTCGACGGCTATTGGGAGCGCCAGGCAACCTCGACCGGCATGCGCCTAATTGTGGGTCAGCGCCTAGAGCTAGGCAATGCCAACGTGTGGAACTCTAGCCCCGTTAGTGCGCCCCTAAACGCTGACAACGGGGCAGACCCACTCTACCCAGCTAAGGTTAGGCCCGCTGTCGACAACCGGTTTGGTCGCAGCCACGAATACTTGCAGCGCAAAGCCCTGCGCGACAACCTGGCCGCTGTGCAGGGCATGGTCGTCTATCACTATCAAATCAACAGCGGCACCTTCCCCGCCGCCTGCATGGCTACAACGGCCCACCCTGGGACGACTCAGGCTATTCTCAACAGCCGTACCTTCAACAACTACCCAGTTTCTACTACTCGCCTGCGAGCTGATTTCTTAAACGGTACTGGCACCAACGGCTGGGAGTTTGCGCTTAACCCGGCCTTTGATACAGAGGGCGAATTTGCCACGCAGATTGGCTCCGGTCAGCCCTTGGGTAAAGCCCTCAGAAACCTGGCCTACTTTGCGGGCGATCCCAAAGGGGGTGCTCCTTCGTTTAAGCCCGTCCAAGATGTAGCTGGTGCCGTTGGTGCTGAAGTGCATCCAGCCCCCTACTTCAACATGTGGGGCGACTTCTCCCCGCTGCGGCGCGTCTTTGTCGAATATCTCGATGCGGGTACAACCTATGCCAACCTCAGCCCTGCTGACAAAGCCACTCTGCACAGCGCCGCCTGCACCATTAGCCTACTGGCCTACAACATCCAGAGCGATTACCTAGAAGTTCGTGCCCTAGCCGGCACAAGTCTCAACATCAACTTCCAAAACATCGGCTCTCAAATGAGAAACGCGCTGTTTCGGATTAGCAACTATGTAGGCTACATAGGTGCTGCCGACCCGACTATTAGATCTACCTCTGCGTCGGTACTGTTTGCTCAGATGGGCAAAAGCAGAGCCTGGACAGACACAAACATTAGTAACGCTGCATGTGAACCTGGCTTTACCGATTCTGCCGGTTACCAAAAAGAGTGCGACTTTGGCGAATATTTTGCCGAATACACTCGTCAAGACTGGATCACGATTCTCGGTAGCCCTGCTACAGGCGCCACTCCTGCCGAAGTAACCGCTATTGTAGATTTCGCCGAGAAAAAGGATTACTTGACCAGCACTATTCGCGATCGCGAACTGGGCTTTAGAAAAGGGTTGCCACAAACTTCCCTTGGCGCTCAGGGCGGTGGAGGCAATACCGTAGTTTGGAATCCAACGACCGGCTACACAGATCCCATTAGTCTGTTTGGCAGCAATAGCGCTCGCTTTAAACTGCAGTGCGACCCCAACTTCTTTAGCCAAACTGTTGCTACTGGTGGTGGTGGCACAGACGACGTTGGCATCTTTGGTTACATTGGCTGTAGCCAATCCTCAGTCATGGATGTCCGTCACCCGTCGCTGTACTACCTGTTTCCATTAGCCGACCACGACTTCGATGGCGATGGCCGCACCCAGCAGCCCGATGGCACCGTTTTCCCCATCCTCCCCCAGCCCGCTGAGGAGTACATCACCAATGCTTACGTTCGCGACGTCAACCCCCCTGGCTCTACTACGATTCTCTTCCGCCGGGTAGGCAGCGGTACAGACCCCGTTGTTGATACCGACAATCTTGCCGCCGTACCCAAATCGGCTACCGCTAGCAGCTGGACCGTGCCTGCTGCCAGCACTACCGGGGCGCCCACAGTCGCCAACATCAGCGATCAGGCTCAAGCCTTCAAAATCCTTGGCCCTGGTGGTGCCATTATTCGAGTTCCCTTCCTAGACAAAGGCGTCTACAACGGTCGCGAGCAGCTTAATACTCGGGCACTAGACATCGATATTGAGGCGTTAACTACCCGCACAACTCCTGGTGGTGACTTCTGGCTCTCGGCCAACCCCGACAACCGGGGCGAGGGTGTCGTCTACGCCTTTAGAGAAGACGCCGTGCGAGAAGACGAAGTTACCCGGCCTAAAAACGCCACGGCCACCGTCACGGCAGCCTATTGCCAAACCCTCAATGGCTCTAACCCTAAGCGCTTTAATATCGAAACTGAGGCGAACTGCCGCATGCGGGTTGAGCCCGGCACAACCCCTGTCTTTCAAGACCCACCCCTAACAGATGAGCTAATCAGCCTCAAACCCGTAGACTTCTATGCTGATCCTCAGCGTCGGGCCCACGGCTTTAGGCTCCGCACCTTTACCGGCTCCCCAGCAGACTTTAGCGGCACTAACTTTGCCCGCAAGGTAGGCATGACCTTCGTTACCGACAACAGCGTCTACATTCAAGGAGATTTCAACCCCCACAGCACCACGGGCGGAGTCGGCAACATCATTGAGGAATTTACCGATACCCTTTACGACAAAACTCCCGCCAACGCCTTTGGCCTTCCGTTCTACAACGCCCGAACGCAGGCTGAGCTAAACACCAATACGTTTGCGACGCTCTCTGCAGATCACTGGAGACCGGTAGAAGTTTTGGCTGATGCCATCACCATTCTCTCTGGCTCCTTCAGAGACGGTGCCATAGAAGATGGCTTTGTTAGAGCTAGGCCAGGCAGCGAGGGCGGTGCGACATCGTCTTACATGAACCAAAACCGTCCTACGCTTAGCGCTGATGAGACTAACTGGGTTCGTGAAAGCGCTGCTGTGATTGGAGGTGTTCCGGTTGCTCCGGTATGGGTGGACCGAAACGGCACTTACTACCGCAGCAATCTTGGTACTACACCACCAATTCAGCCCTTCTACAGTCTCTACGACAGCGACAGTGCTTGGACAGATTTCACCCGTACCGATGGCGATAGACGGCGCAATACGCAAAGGGCTACTACCACCTTTGTCAATGCCACCTTTGTCAGCGGGTTAGTACCTGAGCGCCCCCAGCAGGGCTACGGCGGTCTTCACAACTTTGTGCGACTGCTAGAAGACTGGAACGACAATGTGGATCTACACATTGCTGGGTCGTTGATTCAGCTCAACTTCTCAACCAATGCCACCGGTCCCTTTGAGCACGATCTTTGGCAGGCAACCAACGCCGATCTGCCGCCTACTGAAGAACGTCTGGGTTATTACAAGCCGCCCAGTCGTCGATGGGGCTACGATGTGGCTCTGCTCTACGTGCCTCCTGCCCCCGCGGCCCGACGCTTTGTGAGCATTGGCACCCCCCGCAGCGAGTACTACCGCGAGCTGCCATCCGACGACCCATATATCGTTAACCTGCGCTGCGCAGAAAATGCTGCTGGTACAAGGCTGATGCCTAATTTCTGTACAAAAGCCTAACTAACAACTGCACCCGCACTGTGACACCAGGAGTTCGCACATCGTGATTACCAATCGACTCAAACGCCATCTTTACTGGGCTGGGGGGCGCTCCCCAGCTCAGGGGCAGCAGGGCCTCACCCTGATTGAATGTCTAGTCGCCATTATTGTTGTGGGTCTCGTTAGCAGCGCCATTGCTCCTGCCCTGGTTATTTCGGTAGCCACTCGGGTACAGAGCCAAAAGGCGGAGCAGGCCCTAGAGCTAGCCCAGTCTGAAATCGATCGGGTGCGCCTACTCGTCGAGCGCGCTGAGGCCAATGATGGCAACCTGCCGCCCTCTACTCCCATCAACGGTGCTAACCCAGACAGTAGGGTGGCCGAGGTGGCCGGGCCAACCTACGGTGCCCCTGTGGCTGCCCCCACTACGGCTTTTCAGACCCGTGCAGCTAGCCTCAACGGCAACCAGTTTGCCGTGCAGACCTACCGTACCCCAGGTCGATTTGTCGGTAGTGTGCCCGTTACCTTTGGCATGGGCGTGCGAGTGTACGACTATGAGGCTGTGCTAAACGGCAGCGGTAACTTAGACAAAGTTCCCGCTGCCTTACGCATGGTTGATGGTGCAGGGCAGCGAGGCCGACGCCCTCTAGTTGCTCTTTACACCAATGTCACAGTGGGTGACGGGGCTAGTTCTCTCTGCCAGTACATTAAGCATCTCGATAATGCGGCTTCGGTACCTACCGGCTGCAACTAACTGTGCGATCTACAATCATCTCCTGATGGGTGACACCCTATGGCTAACAAAGCCGATATGAATTTAATGCTGGCTTGGCTGCTACGAGCTAAACAAACCAGTCGGCGAGGCTTTACCCTAATTGAGCTGCTGGTTGCGATCGTGGTTGGGTCGCTCATCGTTGGCACCATGCTGTATTTGGTGGTTGAGATGCTGAGAATCAACCGCCGCGAAGAAATACTGACCCAAACGCAGCAGGACATGCGTCGCGCGATCGACTACATTACTCGCGATGCTGGTGAGGCGGTCCATATTTACTCAACCCCTGCTGCGGTAACTGGCCAGCTGAATGGGTTTCCCAACGGCGGCGAAGTGCCGGTGCTGGCCTTTTGGCGGTTAGACCCGCTGGATCCAACCAACGCTGGCGTTCGAGCCTTTTTTAACACCACATGTTCTTCAGCCTTTTCGGGGACCAAACTCAACGAGTGCAATACTCTGCGACTTCGCCAGGGCTACTATACCCTCGTGATCTATGCCCAGCAACAAAATGCCGGCAACGACATTTGGGGTGGCAAGTCTAGAATTGTGCGCTATGAGCTGCCTAAATACACGGCAGCTGGGTTGGCTAACCTAACTATCACGCCGGGCTATGCAGAACCGACGGGTAGCGTCAATACCTTTGCAAACTGGACTAAAGGAACAGGAGCTACCCCTCGTAACCTGTCGGTGCTCACCGACTTTGTAGACAACACTGATCCAAACGAAGCGACTACTGGCCTTTGCCCAACAGGCTATTTGCAAACTCCGGCCAATGCCAATAATTTCTATGCCTGTGTACTGCAAAATACTACACGGATTGACAACGACAGTGGCTTAACTGTTGGCAGTAACCAAACGCTAATTGTATTTTTGCGAGGCAATACCGCCACCGAAAGTTCGGCTCTTGGGTCATTTTCCCAAGCTGGGCGATTGCCAACATTAAAGTCTGAAGTGCTAATTCGGGGTGTTATCGATAAGCAGCCTGGGTTGTAGTTGGTAAGGTGCAGTTCAAGGTTAGTTTGAGTTGAGTTGTTTTATTTTGGTAGCTGCTATGAAACGCCTGCGCACACTAGCCAAACAGTCGGAAGTAGGGTTCACCCTGATTGAGCTGCTGGTGGTTATTGTTATTGCTGGGGTGCTAGCTGGTATTGCGGCACCGAGCTGGTTTGCCTTTTCAAACCGCCAGAGGGCGATCGCTGTACGTAGCGATGTTATTCAGGCGGTTAAAACTGCTCAGCAAGACGCTATACAGCTGCGGCAGGCCAGACAGATACAGGTTGTTACTACTGCGCCTAATCCCACCCTTAGAATTGGCTCGTTAGACTTTAGTACTGGCAACGCGGTATTTAACGGCAGAGAACAGGTGCTTGGGGGAGAAGCTAACAAAACAGGGCAGATTGCGCTGACAGCCTACAGGGTACTGCCCAACGGCACTAGAGACACTACAGTAAACACTATTGCCTTTAACCACCAGGGATTACCTACTGATAGAAATAGCCTACCCTTTGTCATTACTATTAGCGGTGGACCAGGCACGATTCAGCAGTGCGTAATTGTGGCTAACTTGTTGGGTAGTCTCAAAACTGCTAACAACACCGAATGCGACAACCCCAGAGTTGGTCTTAACTAACCCAACACTACATCGTCGAGCTCTGCAGAGCTTAGGCTATCTACTGCCTAAGTATCTACTCCCGCGTGGTCCCATTTCATGATAAAAACAATGGGCACGTTTTGCTAAGCGAGGTACCCCATGGCTGCATCTTCCCCGTCCCTTGAGGGCCAGGTCGCTATCGTCACAGGGGCTTCACGGGGCATTGGTCGAGCCGTGGCGATCGCCCTAGCGGCCTCAGGGGCTCAAGTCGTTGTAAACTATGCCCGCTCTAGCACCGCCGCCGATGAGGTGGTTACTCAAATTGCAGAGGCAGGCGGCAGCGCCGTAGCCATTCAGGCCGACGTCTCCCAGACAGATCAGGTAGACGCGCTGATCAGCGGCACCCTAGAGAAATTTGGCCGCGTCGATATCTTGGTCAACAACGCTGGCATTACCCGCGACACCCTGCTGCTGCGCATGAAGCTTGAAGATTGGCAGGCCGTCATTGACCTCAACCTGACCGGAGTGTTTTTGTGCACTCGGGCAGTGGCTAAGATCATGCTAAAGCAGCGATCGGGGCGAATTGTCAATATTGCTTCGGTGGCCGGTCAGATGGGCAACCCGGGTCAGGCTAACTACAGCGCGGCAAAGGCCGGCGTAATTGGGTTTACCAAAACCGTGGCTAAAGAACTGGCCAGTCGGGGCATAACCGTTAACGCTGTAGCCCCAGGCTTTATCGAAACCGACATGACCGGCGATCTATCCAACACAGACGACATTCGCAAATTCATTCCCCTAGGGCGGTTTGGCCAGCCCGAGGATATTGCAGGCATGGTGCGGTTTCTAGCAGCAGACCCCGCGGCATCCTACATTACCGGCCAGGTGTTCAACGTAGATGGCGGCATGGTGATGGCCTAGGCGCGATTTACCATCCGCAGCAGCCATAGGGTGGCAGACAGCGATACAAAGTGGGCCAGCAGCGTGTTGGTGTTGGCCTGCACTACAAAAATATCGAAGGCTTCAACGTACTGATTGATGTTGCCCGGCACAAACACGGTCCCCCCCTGGGGTTGAGACAGCGCCTTACCCAACAGTGAACCAATCAGCGCCTGACTACCAAACAGGGTAATTAACATACCAACCATGCTGACAATGGTGCCCAGCCGCAGGGCCTGGAGAGCATCTTTCGGGCTGGGGCGCTTGGTGATGTCGCGGCTGCGTAACCGCCGCCCTAACTGAGTGTAGCGAAACGCCCAAAAGGCGCTGAGGTAGACGGCTACTAACCCTAGGGCGGCAAACAGCAGCCCTACACCCGTGCCGGGATTTGCCGTCCCTCCCGATCGCGCCCCCAAGTTCACTAGAGCAAACATCAGCACCAGGCTGGAGATTGCTGCGAGTACGATCTGAACCCAAAAGCTGATCCAGCCCACTACGCGAAAGGAGCCTGAAATCCGCCGTACGGCGGGGGGTAGGGTGTAGTCAAAGTCTGTAGTCATACCTGTGATTCTAGCCTGTGATTTTAGCCTGGGGGCAAGGTCTTCTGAATGATACATTTGGGGAAAGGCTTGGGGGCATGGATATGGTGGAAGCGATTGACCAGGCAAAGACTCGGGTGCAGGAGTTGTGCGATCGCTGGGGTCCCCGCGTAGACTACTTAGCCATTCGCCTAGAACAGTCGGAGGGCACCGACATTTTTTTGCGGGGTGGGCAGGCAGAAACCCTCAGCGAGGCGATCGCGATCGGAGGGCATGTTAGGGCTTGCTACCGAGGCGGCTGGGGCTTTGCTAGCTTCAACGACCTGGAGAGCTTAGCCCCCTGCGTAGAAGCCGCCGTCGCTGCCGCCCGCCTAGTCGGCCATGACGAAACCCTATTGGCACCTGTGGCTCCTGTACAAGTCACCCGCCGATTACCCCTTACCGGCACTGACCCACGCCAAATTTCCCTAGCTCGCAAAAAGGCCCTGTGCAACCACTATGCTGACCTACTCCAAGGCATAGATCACCGGATCGCCACTACATCTGTCCGCTACAACGATGTGGCCCAACGGGTGCTTCTGGCCACCTCAGAAGGCACTTTGATCGATCAAGCCTGGTCCGACATGGAAATGCGCTTTGCGGCTACCGCCCGCGACGGCGACACAGTCCAGACTGGGCGCGAAACCACTGGCTCGCGCAAGGCTTATGAAGATTTAGAGGATCTAGATGATCAGGTCATGGGAGCCGCCCAAAGGGCAGTGGCCGCTCTAGATCTGCCTTCTGTGCGGGGCGCTGCTTACGATGTGGTGATCGACCCAATTTTGACTGGACTGTTTGTCCACGAGGCCTTTGGTCACCTATCGGAAGCCGACATGGCCTACGAAAATCCCGACCTGCTGGAGTCGATGAGTTTGGGTCGACGGTTTGGCCCCGACAGCCTGCAAATTTTTGATGGCGCCGCTCCCCAAGGCCACCGGGGCAGCTATTTTTATGACGACGAGGGTACCCCCGCCACCACCACTCAGCTAATTGAGAATGGCGTTTTGGTGGGGCGGCTGCACTCCCGCGAAACGGCGGGCAAGCTGGGTGAGCAGCCCACAGGCAATGCCCGATGCCTCAACTATCACTACTCGCCCCTGGTGCGCATGACCAACACCTGGATTGAGCGGGGCACTACCCCGGTTGATGACCTGTTTGCTGACATCAAAGAAGGCGTCTATGCCCGCAACTGGCTAGAGGGCATGACCAATGGCGAAATGTTTACCTTTACCGCCGGGGAAGCCTGGATGATTCGCAACGGCAAGCTGGCGGAGCCCGTACGCGATGTTACCCTATCGGGCAATGTGTTTCGCACCCTGGCCGATATTGAAGCGATCGGCGATGACTTCTATTGGGATGAGTCGGGAGGCTGCGGCAAGGGTGGGCAGAATGGGCTGCCAGTAGGCTGTGGAGGTCCTAGCTTACGCATTCGCAATGTGGTGGTTGGGGGCGAGGCCGAAGCCGAGTATGAGTGACAGTTCGGTGAATCAAGGGCGCATTTTACGCAATCTTATGCGCCTGATGGATGTTACCTGTGGCCACAGCCTCTACGAGGTGTTGCCCCGTGGGGTGCAGGTGTGGTTGCCAGAGCAAGGCAAGGGGGTTTACCCCGATCTGCTGGTGGTGGCTGGCGAACCTCTGCTCCACGATGGTCAGGACGATAAATTGCTTAACCCCTGCGTCATCTTTGAAATTCTATCGGGTCCGACCCCGAGCTATGACCCAGAAGCCGCCATGCTGCCCGATAGTCAAAGACTGGCCAAAGGCCAACGCAGCGGCATGTTTCGCCGCTGCCGGGCGATCCCTTACCTGCAAACCTACCTGTTTGTGCACCAGACCGAGGCCCGGGTGGAGCAGTTTTATCGGGCGGAGGAGCACCTCTGGGGCATGACGGCTCAGAGCGGGCTCGACTCAGTGGTAGAGCTGGCGATTACCGATGCCCGCCTGCCTATGATGGATATCTATGAGCAGGTGGATTTTAGCTTGCTAGTTTAGGGAGACAGCCGAGCGATCGCCCACCCATCATCCTGCCAGCTATACAAAAATCGGTCGTGGAGACGGCTGGGTCGGCCCTGCCAAAACTCAAAGCTGGTGGGCTTGACCCGGTATCCCCCCCAAAAGTCGGGCAGGGGGACTTCCTGATTGAGAAATTTTTCCTTCATTTTCTCAAATTGCATCTCTAGCAGCTGCCGCGAGGAAACAACGCTGCTCTGCTGCGACACCCAAGCCCCCAGCTGACTACCCCGAGGGCGCGACGAAAAGTAGCGCAACGACTCTGCCGCCGAAATTTTGCTGGCGGGGCCTGCGATCGCCAGCTGCCGCTCTAAGGGGTACCACGGGAACAGCATCGAAACTTGAGCATTCTCAGCCATGTGCTGCGCCTTGCGGCTGCCGTAGTTGGTAAAGAAGACAAAGCCGTCGCGATCGAAATACTTAAGCAGTACAGTGCGCTGGTAAGGAGCCCCCTCCGGAGACACCGTAGACAGCACCAGCGCATTGGGCTCTAGTAACTCAGCCTCACGGGCCTGCTGAAACCACAGCTCAAATTGGGCAAAGGGATCGGGGTTGAGATCAGCTAGGTCCAATCCCCGCTGACTGTAGTCACGGCGCAGTTCACCAATATCCATGGCGTGTTTCGGCTTAATCTTTCAGGCTTAAGGACTCGGCGTTAAACAATCTCATCCAAGGCGTCTTTAACCCGAGCATAGTGGTAGGTGAACCCAGTGGCCTCGGTGCGCTTGGGTAAGACCTGCTGCCCTTCTAGCACGACCTGGGCTCCGTCGCCCAATATGGTTTCTAGCACGAAGTCAGGCACCGGCAGCCAAGAAGGGCGATTGAGAACTTTACCTAGGGTTTTGCAAAACTCGGCCATGCGCACTGGGTTAGGGGCGGTAGCGTTATAAATTCCTTCCATTTGGGGGTCGTTGAGAGCCTGCACGATCAGACTCACCAAATCGTCGCGGTGAATCCACGAAAACCACTGGCGGCCGCTGCCAATTGGCCCACCGGCAAACATGCGAAAGGGGGTGAGCATTTTGGCCACCGCTCCGCCCATACCCAGTACAATGCCAAAGCGCAAAATTACCAGACGGGTACCGTAATCTTTAACCGACTGGGCCGCCCCTTCCCAGGCCTGGCAAACCTGGGAGAGAAAGTCGTCTTCAATAGGGGTACTGGTTTCGTCAAAAGTGGCGCTCTCGCTGGTGCCGTAGTAACCAATGGCCGAAGCGTTCACCCAAACCTGGGGTTTGGGCTCAGCCTTAGCTAGAGCCTCTATTAGCTTTTCGGTGCCTACCTTGCGGCTGTCTAAAATCGCCTGCTTGTGCTCATCGCTCCAGCGCTCTGAGATGGGTGCTCCAGCTAGGTTGACCACCCCATCGCAGCCGGAGAGTATATTCGTTTGCCAATCGCCTAACTCTAACGGGCTATAGCCCACCACTTCTACTTTAGGGAAGGCGGCTTGAGGGAATACCCGGCGGCCATGGTCGATGCTGCGAGTGAGCACCACCACGGTGTGGCCATCGGCCTGGAGCCGTTCTACCAGGCGGCTGCCGACGAAACCCGTGGCTCCAGTAATTGCAATTTTCATGGGCACCTGATTCTGGGTAAGGATAGGGTTGATCCGCTAGCTCAGGACGCCAACGGGCGATCGCTGCCAAAACTTAGGACAGCTAGCAGGCTCACAACCGCCTGCGATTCAGACTTACAGAAACGTCCTTGGGGGTGGTTGCTGCATGACCTGCCATAGAGGCGGGCTTGGTCTAGGATAAACCATCTGCCTGGGACGATTCACCATCAGCTATGCTGTTTGCCTCAGGACAACTCTCCATAAAACGCATCAAGATCTACCGAGGATCGGTGCAATCCGTGATCAGAGTGCATTCTACCGCTTGCAGTTGATCTCCCTTGGAGCTACCAAAAATTAGTGGAACATCTTCGGGCTCGCCAGCGAGGGAACCTTTTTGATTCAGAAATTTGAGGGCCTGGGCAAAGTGGCGGCGAAAGCTTTGAAACGTTGCGATCGCCCCAAGGTGACAAAAGTTAGCAGCCCGGTGTGATGTCTTATAGCCCTTCTCACCTCGGGTAACCTGTCAATGGTCTCGGTCGTGCCCCCATAGGATTCAACCATGCAAGCTTGAGCGGTAATGGCAGCACCGGTCTAGCGGCGACGATTGATCAAAATGATGTAGTACAGCAGATTGAGAAACGCAGTAAACGCTGTGGCTACATAGGTTAGAGCAGCGGCACCGAGCACGGCTCTCGCCCCTTTTTGCTCTTCACCCTGAAGAATACCCAACTCATTAACTAACCGGAGGGCCCGACGCGATGCGTCAAACTCCACCGGCAAAGTGACTACGTGAAATAACAGCACCATTGCAAAGAAGAGCACCCCCAGCCAAGCCAGGTTGAGAATGTTGAGAATAAGTCCTGCCATAATCAGCATCGGCCCTATGCGAGAGCCCAGGTTGACCACAGGTACGAGGACGGCCCGTAGGTTCATGAACTTGTAGCCCTCCACGTCTTGAAGCACGTGGCCACACTCGTGAGCCGCCACCGCCGCCGCCGATAAAGAACCCGATCTGTAGATGCCTTCAGAAAGGCGCACAGCCCTGGCTCGAGGGTCGTAGTGATCGGTGAGTTCACCAGCCACGGGCTCAACTTTGACGTCGCGCACACCCTTTTTAACCAAAATGGTTTGGGCCACCTGAGCACCGGTCATTCCCATATTGGACTGCACCTGAGAATACTTGCGATAGGTGCCTGTAACCTTGTTCTGCGCCCAAAAGGTCAGGATGGCTGTAGGGATAGCAACCACCAGGATGTAGATGGGGTCGAAGAACATGAGCTGGCCCAGGGATAGAGGTAGATGACAGTTCGCATTTCGGGAATGATAGCAGCCACGCTATAAGGATTCTCTAAGCTTTAAGGTGCTCCTAAGGATTGGAGGGAGGTAGGGAGTGGGAGGGTAGGAGGTGGATGGGTATCGGGACATTCCTCACGCCTCACCCCCTACTCCCCACTCCCTCACTTTCCCTGTTGGTACGCAGAGTAGAGGGCTTCTAAAAACGTGTCGGTGGTCATTTCAGTGGGCAGAGTTTCTATCGCCAGCTGATCTTTGAAGCGGCGGGCTAGCTGATCGCTGACGAGAATTTTGGCCTTGGGGCTCATGGCCTGTCGCCGCTGCAAAAACTCGCGCACGGTAGCAAAGTCGTCAGGGGAGAGACGGGTAATATCGACTATGGCTAGCAGGTCTTTGCCAATCGCCTGCGATCGCTCGGATACCTGAATCTCGCCATTGCTCACAGGGTCAGCCTGCACGACCAGGGTGCCAGCCAGCCAGTCGCCTATCCGCTTCTCAGTTTTGCTCAGCAATACGCAGAAAAAGCCAATGAAGAGAATATCGTCGATAGGGCGCAGCAGCGATCGCAGAGTAGCCTGAGGCAATCGCTCGGGCTGGCCGTCGTCGCGAATGACACGAATTTTGGCGTAGCGCTTGCCGGGGGTTTGGCCGTACCACCAGGTTTCGAACAGGGCAAAGTAGCCGACATAGAGGGCAAAGGCAAGGATTGCTGCGATCGCTGTGATCCACAGCTGCACGGTTTCGCTCGGAATCGTCAGCAGCGTATCTATCGCCAGCAGCCGCACCAGCAAAAAACTGTAGACAACGGCTAGCCCCGTTAGCCCAGCTCCCAAGCAAAGGTAGTCAAAGGTGAGGGCCACAGCCCGACTACCCACTCCCGCCAGCACGAAATCTAATTCAACGCTTTCGGGGGTGCGAATGGTAACGGTGTTGAAGAGGGGCATTGGGGGCGAGGGGTGGGGAGTGGATGGGTGAAGAGTGGATGGGTGAGGGGGATGGGGAAGGTGAGGAGGATGGGGAAGTGCAATCAAACACTCTTATCTCCCTCATCTCCCTCATCTCCCTTATCCCCTTATCTTCCTCACCTCAAAACTACAGGTCAGTACCAAGACCTGACCCGTCATCGTGGCGCAGGGAGAAATCTAGGCCCTCACGGCGGCTGCGCAAGTCGTAGTAGAGGACGCCTTTAACCGCCTGCCATAGGGGCAGCACGACCAGGCTGCCCACTAGACTCAGCACCAGGCTGAGCACAGCGGCAATGCCATAGACTGTGTCATTGGCGGGCACCAGCTCCAGCAAAATGCTGGGGATGTAGTTAGTCACAGCCAAAATGGGCAGCTGAATTAAAAACGTGGCCAAAAACACCACCTGAATGCGCACAATTGAGTCCTTGGTGAGTTCCCAACTGCGGCTCATGCTGCCGCCAGCATCAGATTGAGGCTCAATGGCTAGCACCACCTCAGAGATAAACAGACGCGAGGCTATCCAAATCAGCGCTACAAGCAAAATTCCTAGGCCGATCAGCCCGCCTAAGACAATGCCCATTACACCGCCGACCGCTTCATTGATCAACGCTGATAAAATGCCTGCCGTCAAAAAACCGATGCTACCTCCGGCAATCATCGCCAGCAGCGCCACCCCCAGATAGGCAGCCATGTATGCCAGCAGCAGCAAGAAGCCTAGAAATAAGAACTGTCCTAAGCGAGGGGCCACCTGGCGTCGAGCATCTAAAGCGGTTTCGGGCTGACTAATCAACTCGCGAAAGGACAGCCTGCCAATGACGCTGGAGAGCGCATAGTACTTGGCAGAGCCGTAGAGCAGTGGCAGAAACCCCACCAGCGCTCCTACTAAACCACCAATCACCGCCCCCACCTCACCGCCCACTCCGGCGCCAATACCGACCAGAATTGCGACCGCCAGACCCATGCCAAAGATCCCAGCCACAAACCATAGAGTGGCCAGCGCTGCCAGCTGACAAAAAGTCTTGAATCGGTCTTTGTAGAGCCGCAGCGCCGCGCTCACCACGTCACCGGGATTGAGGGGGCCGAGCTGGCTACCCTGCTGTGCAGATGAGGTCATCGGCTCCGTCTCCTAGAGGTTTTACAACGGTGTACGTTCATTTCGAGGTTAGCCTACACTTCTCTGTAGAATGCCCGTTTTTCTGGCTTTGCTTCATGAATATTCAGCGTTGGATGGCCCGGCGAGAAACCAGCTGGCGACAGCTCGAAACCCTGCTCACCCAGGCCGAGAAAAGCGGGCTCAGATCGCTCTCTGCCGTCGAGGTGCGACAGATGGCCAGCCTCTATCGGTCAGTCTCGGCAGATTTAGCTCGGGCCAAAGGGCATGGCGTGGGTCAGTCCGTCATTAAGGATTTGCAGCGGCTTACCAGTCGCAGCTATAGCCAAATCTATCAAGGCTCTCGCCGCCAAGAGTGGCAAGCGCTCTGGGATTTCTGCCGCTACGGCTTTCCGGCAGTAGTGCAGCGGAGTTGGGCTTATATTGCCGTAGCTACGGGGCTGTTTGCGATCGGTGGATTTGTAGGCTGGTGGTTTGCCTGGCAAGATCCGGCTTTTTTGACATTGGTGCTGGGCCAAGAATTTGTCGAAGAGGTCAAAACTAGCCAGGAATTGTGGACGGTTTCCATCATGGGCATTGAGCCCGTTGCCTCTAGCGGCATCATGATCAACAACATTGGGGTTTCCCTGCGGGCGCTGGTGGGGGGCGTCACGATGTTTATGCCTGAGGTGCCGCTCATTACTCCACCAGGGGCGTTCACGGTGTTTTTGCTGGTGTTTAACGGGCTAATGATTGGCTGCGTTGGTGTACTGGTAGCCCAGGCCAATTTGGCCTATGACCTCTGGGCCTTTGTGTTGCCCCACGGGGCGCTAGAGCTGCCGGCTATTTTTATGGCAGGGGGGGGCGGGCTGCTGCTGGCCCGAGGCATTTTGCTGCCTGGCCCCTACCGCCGTATCGATGCCCTGAAGCTGTATGGCCTACAGGCTGCTCAGCTGCTCTATGGCATCATCCCCATGCTGGTGATTGCGGGGCTAATTGAAGGGTTTTTCTCGCCGCAGACGTGGATTCCTAACGAGTTCAAATACATTGCAGGAATAGTTATATTCATTGCCCTGGTGCAGTACTGTCGCACCCAGCGCCCGACAAAGAGCTTAATTTTGTAAGTAGCAAAACAATGCTCAATATATTGAGATAAAGCAATTCAGATAGTTATGGAGACGTTAAAGCAGAGCCGTCGATTTAGGTGGCAATCTCTAAAAGTGGTCTATCTGCCAAAGCGATCGCGAAGCTTATGACTACAATAGGGCAGTATTTCGGTTGGGCTTATTGCCACTTGCCATGTCGCCCTCACCCCCATCCCCGCCTCGCACCCTGCTCAAAACCGTTACCCAGGCCTTTCAGGCCGTGCAAGCCAAGGTCGACTTTGGCAAGCTGGCGGTCAAACCGGGGGCTCGCGCTGCCGAGCTAGAGGTCACGGTCAACGGCAAACCCACCACCTATCCCCTGCTGGGTGAGCACTACATTATGGGGCGCAGCACTTCCCAGTGCGACATTGTGGCCCCCAGCCCCATCGTCAGCCAGGTGCACGCCACCCTCACCCGCGACACCAACCGCCCCAGCCAGCCCTTCGTGATGAAGGATCGCAACTCTACCAACGGCATTTATCAGGGCAAAAAGCGGCTCACCCAGGTGGTGATGAACCACGGCGATGTCTACACTCTCGGCCCGCCAGAGCTGGAGGATGCCGTCAAACTGCGGTTTAGTGAGCCACCCCCCTGGTATGTCAAAACCGCCCGCTACACCCTCTATGGCTTCACCGGCCTCTCCTTGGCTGTGGGTGCCTGGATCGTGGGAGTAGAGTGGCCCAAAATTCCGATGCGGCCTTTGCCCGACTCGGTACAGGGACCCGTGGTGGTGTTGGGTGAAGAAGATGGGGCTACCGTGCCGCTACGGGAGCAGCTAACTCAGTCTCACCAAGAACTGCGTCGCATCGGCGACTTTTCGCCTTACCTACCCCAGGCGCTAATTGCGTCTGAAGATGCTCGCTACTACTGGCACCTGGGGGTAGACCCCCTCGGCGTTTTACGGGCAGTGGTAGTTAATCTGCGCAGTGGCCGTATTAGCCAAGGGGGCAGCACGATTACCCAGCAGCTGGCCCGCAGCGTTTATCGCGAGTACACAGGCACTGAGGATTCGGCGGGGCGCAAAATTCGCGAGGCGATCACGGCCCTCAAGCTGGAGACTTTCTACAGCAAAAATTACCTGCTGCTCACCTATCTCAACCGGGTTTATCTGGGCGAAACCCTCTACGGCTTTGAGGATGCATCTCAGTTTTACTTCGACAAGCCCGCCCGCGACTTGACCCTGTCGGAGGCGGCGACCCTGGTGGGCATCTTGCCCGCCCCCAACGCCTTTAACCCCGTACAAAACTACGGCGCTGCCGTGTCCAACCGCGATCTTGTGCTCGATCGCATGGTGGCTTTGGGCATGGTGAGCCAGGAAGAGGCACGGCGGGCGCGGCGATCGCGCATTGAGATCAGCCCCGATGCCACCCGCCAGCTCCAGAGCACTCGCGCTCCCTACTTCTACAGCTATGTCTTTGAAGAGCTCGACAACGTGCTGGGCACCTCCCTGGCGCGGGAGGGCAACTTTTATGTGGAGACTAGCGTTGACCTAAATCTCCAGACAGCGGCAGAAGGAGCTCTCAGCCAAGATATCGCCACCCAGGGAGCTGCCCTGGCCTATTCTCAAGGGGCCGTGGTCACCCTCGAAACCAGCACTGGGGCCATTCGCGCATTGGTGGGTGGTGTAGACTTTGCCCAGAGCCAGTTCAACCGGGCCTCCCAGGCGCTGCGCCAGCCGGGTTCGACCTTTAAACTGTTTGCCTATGGGGCGGCCCTAGAGCAGGGCATCTCTCCGGGGCGATCGTTCTCTTGTGAACCTATGAACTGGAACGGGCAGCGGTTTGCGGGCTGCCGGTCGGGCTCGGCCCCGCTGGATATGTACGCCGGGATGGCCCGTTCTGAGAATGTGGTGGCCCTGCGCATTGCCCAGGAGGCAGGGCTGCGCAACGTCATCAACGTCGCCGAACGCCTGGGCATCGAGTCTGACCTAGTGGCCTCGCCAGGCCTCACCCTGGGCGAAAGTGTAGTCACCCCGCTGGAAATCACTGGCTCCTTTGCCGCCGTGGGCAACAACGGCGTGTGGAACCGACCCCACGGCGTATTGCGGGTGCTCGACAGCAGCGATTGCACTGACCCCAACGACATCAACACCTGCCGCGTCATCTACGAGTTTGGCCAGGCCGGAGACGCCGATCGCCAAGCGATCGACTCTAGCATTGCCAGCACCCTGACGGGGCTGATGCAGGGCGTGGTGCAGGGTGGTACTGGCCGCAGCGCCTTTTTAGGCCTGGGGGAAGCGGGCAAAACTGGCACCACCGACGACAACCGCGACCTCTGGTTTATAGGGTTCGTTCCAGGCCGTGACCTGACTACAGGTGTTTGGCTCGGCAACGACGACAATACCTCTACCCAGGGCAGTAGCGGTCAGGCCGCGGCTGTGTGGGGCAACTACATGCGTCAGGTGGTGCAGTAGCAGGTTAGTGGTCTGTCAGTAAGCTCAGAGAGTGCTGTACCAGGGCCAGAGTCTACTCGACTAGGCTCAGAGAGTGCTTGTACTGGGCTCAAACATCACTTGGCTCGGCCAAAGATTGCTCAGCTAAGCTCAGAGATTACTCGACTAAGTTCAGAGACCACTCGGTTAGGTTTAGAGACTACTCGACTAAGCTCGAAGACTGCTTAGTTAGGTTTAGACACTACTTGAATAAGCTTAGAGACTACTCAGCTGGGTAAAGGGAATCCCCGGGTGCTCGTGGTTTTAGTGCTATCGGTCATCCTCTTGAAAAGGGGAAATTCTTTTTTGGCCAAGCTATAGATTGGGGAGAGTATCTTCACCCCCCTTTTTAAGGAAGGACCAAGGGGGATCCTCGCGATCGCCTTCACCTAAATGCGATTCGCCGCCATGAAGCTCAATTCCCAAGCTGTAACAAATTTAACTTGTCTGTGCAGGCCGAATGGGATATTGTACTGAGCTATAGCTGTGTGAGTGCAGCTTGTCTTCCCAAAAATTTGGTCAAGCGCCGCTGGAAGGTGCGCCAACACCAACCAGCAGCTAACCCCGTCGACAGGTGTCGCTGTCTCGGAGGCTAAGGTGATTATTACCCAAGGCCGTCCCGAACTGCACAAAGTCTGGGGCGGCCAAATTTTTGGGGAATTTCCTACCCACCTTGTTTTGGAGGAATTCCTCATGTTGTGTTTGCCATTTTTGGTGTCGTCGGCCCGTAGGGGTGCAGCGACCAGTCCGATACTGCTGGCGAATCCTGACGCTCAGCTGGGGCGCGAGCGATTGCGCCATCTGGTGATTGGTTCGCCGGAGGGGGTGCAGGGGGCAATCAACCACTTGCATCTGCTGCAATATGCTGAGCAGCTAGAGTGGAGCCGCCAATTCACGATTCCTGAGTCGGGGATTTTGATTACCCCGGAGCAGGGTGAGGTGTTTAGCTACCTAATGCGCTACCGCCAGTTGGGTTAGTGGTGAATTAGATCCCTGGATTCTTAGAGAATCTAGGGATCTTTTCGGTAATGATGGATTCAGTTCCTTCTAAGACTATCGGTCAGGGTGGATTATCAAAAGCTTGTTTTCTCAGGTCATGCTGTTAAGCAGATGTTTCAACGCAGCATCAGCCGAGACGATGTAAAGACAGTGCTCGCTAGTGGGGAAGCGATCGCTGAATATCCTGATGATCGCCCTTATCCTAGCTACCTTATGCTGGGGGTAGTGAATCAGCGCCCCATTCATGTGGTTGCGGCAAGGGATGCCGAAACCCTGACTGCCTATGTCATTACTGCTTAAGACACAAACTCGTGATAAACGACTCGTAAAACTGGTTTTCGTCTAAACTTTTTTGGGCAACGAGTTCATCTTATCCGGGTTTTAGCCTGTTGGGGAAACGGATAGCTTCAATGATAAACTCTGCCGAAACGGTTAGGTTGTGACGGACAAAAATTTCTAATTTTGGCTTGGCATGGTCGCTCCAGCCAATTTCTTTCATGGTTCAGCCTTCAAAGATTCCTTTGAAGGAATATCACCTATTTGTGAAGCTTTACCTTCTATTATGCCAATTTCTTCTTCCGTCAAGCAGTAAAGTTTGTAGACAACTTGATCAATAAGCCAGTCATATCGCATGAGTTTTATCTTTAGAGGCAAAAGCTTATCAAGACTAGCTTGGTACTCATATTCAAAGCTTTCTTGAAACTCTCGCTTTTTGGGATCAATGCTAAGCTTCTTCTTATTTTTTCTAAGAATTTCCAAAAGATCATTAAAAGCCAAATGAGGCTCTCCACAACCATCACTTGTAGATAAAAATGAGTTATCACCAGTTGTCTTGTGATGAGAGTGTCCACCCAAGAAGCTTTTGATCGCAGTTTTGTTAGAAAGATTATCAATCTCGCAACCAATTTCTCTTGCAAGCCAATTCAGAAAACCTGTAACTTCCTTTTGCTTTTGTAAGCTCACATTAATTATTTCAGAAGCCAAATAGTCAAGAAAATCATGAATGGAATGTTCTCCGCCATGGCTCGATAAATATTCAAGATGAGAAAAAAGGTTAGAGAAATCGAATTCAAGCTCGGACTCGTCAAGCAACTTTCTTAAATGATTAAATTCATGGGTTCTAGTTTTGCTTGCTTCTTCAAAGTTAATTCTTCGAACTGGAAAACTACGGACGCTTTCTGGGTAAACCTCTGTATAACTTCCTTGCAAAGTATCAGTTGCCAGAAATCTTGAAAAATAGAAAGTAACCAAATTAGAATTGATAATCGCATTTATATATTTAAGAGAGTATGATTGAGCATCCTCAGCCGCCGATTGATAGCCAAAGATTTTAAGTTCCTTTACTTCATCAGTCCACTGCAAAAGTTGAATCACAAGATGGTCACTATAAAAACCTTGTTCGTCATAGCTGCTGATGATTCTATTGTTTTCTCCGCTAACTCTCCGGAGCATAATTTTTGGTGAATTAAAAAGCTCTGGGAACCTAGACCTATGAAAATATTCTCTTTTGGATTCATAATCTAGAAATAAATTATTCCACCTTACCTCAAAAGGAAAAATATCAGAACTTGAAACGAATTTTTCGTAGCCTTTTCTTTCTACTGTTTTAATGACATCCTTTTTCTTGAACTTAACAGGACTGCCAACTTTGCTATGCGCAACGATTCCCATATTAATGTGGCATAGAGCTGCCAAGCTAATACTTTGTTGATTAATTTTTGCTCCAAGTGCGAGTTCTGCCGCATTTACATTCACTCTAAATGAATGATTCAAAAAATCATAGAAAAGAGATTGGGGAATATCTATGGTTGGGCGAAATTTGCCATCAGCAAATCTCACTACTTGGGTCTCGTTACGTACAGGGCTTTCAGGAGATATTATGTAGATAACATATTGCCTAGAAACATCTTCAAAAACAAGATGTTTCCCAAAGTCCACTAATTCAGCCAATTTGCATTCATCTAAAATAAATTTCCTCAATGAATCTCCATACTTCTCAACCGAAAACGAGCTAGGTACAATAAATGAATGATAACCATTTCTTTTTTTGGTTAAACTCAAAGCTCGATATGAAAAAATTACAAATAAATCCCAATGGCCTTTCGCAACTTCTGAATATAACCCTTCAAAAATTTTTGGGAGAGACGAATTGTAACTTGTGAGTTCCCAGTTTGAAACATACGGAGGGTTACCAACAACTGCATCAAACCCTGGATCATCTTTCCAGGAAGCATTAGGTAAATCAATAAATACCTCAGGAAACTCTAAATCCCAGTGAAAAAAACGATGTTCATAAAATAGTTTTTCCGCCTCTGTAAGTACAGAGGAATCATGCTCGCTTAGCTTAATATCATTTTTCTTTTTTATGACTTTCAGTAATTCTGCGCCATGCATCTTCAAAGTATTAGTTGCTGCTTTAAAGCCGAAATGAGGCGCTATATAAACATCCAAAAGCCGTTTGTAAGGTTGAGCTGAATTAGAAAATTCTCGGAATAAACTTTCACTCTGCTCAACCTCCGAAAAAGTTGTATCGCTAATACTGCTAATCCCGCGCATGATCTCAGCAGCTCTCAAAAGCCCCTTAAAAGGCCCTTCAAAAATATTTAACTGTATTGCAGAATCAGAAACATCTCTGCCTAGTGTTTCAGCTGCTTTACTAGCCATTGCTCCTATCAGCGAATTTCCCCAGCGCAGATGGTGGTCTAAAAAGCTCAAGGGTGCGCCAATAGTAAACGAATGCAGCCAGAGGCTAACTTTGGCTAACTCTACTGCCATTTTATTCAAGTCCACGCCGTATATGCAGCGCTTCATTACGATACGGTGCAGCAGATCTTCATCTTTAAGACTATCGGGATCAATGGTAATGCCTTGATTTGCCAAGTTTCTGACAATTTCATTGCGAATCTGCTCTAGCATTTCCACAATAGGATTGTTCTCGAACTGAGTAAGTACAGGAGCAATGTGGTCGGTTAAAAAGTCCACTGCTTCTACCAAGAAGTGACCGCTACCCATTGCCGGGTCACATACTCGAATATCCAGCAGAGTAGAGATAATCTGAGGTTTAAGGCGATCAATATTCCGTTTCAGTCCCCGTCGGTTAGCATCGCTCAGTTGCTTGTCTTCTACGCGCTGACGAATGTCTTCTAGTTGCTCCATTAGGTTTTTGAATTTGATAATGCGGTCTATTAGAATTGGTTGCAGAGTATGGCTAACCATGTATTTGACAATGTAATCAGGGGTGTAGTAAGAGCCGGTAGCTTTGCGCTCGCCTTTGTCGTTTTCCAGGTGAGTGGTGCCTATATCAGCATCGTCAATAACAACTTTATACTCCAGCAAACCTTCATAAATTGAACCGAGTTGCCGCACCCCCAAAAAACTGTAGTCAATGGGGTCTTGCGCGATGCGAGCCAATTTGTCTAAAGCAGGAGCCAGGACAGAATCAGGTAAGCAAATTTGCTGTAAAAACCAGTTATCAGTGTGCTGCTGCTTTTCAGCATCGTCATTAAATCGAAAATGAAACAAGCCTCCGTTGTAGCGGGGTACTTGCAATGCTGAATCCCCTTCATCAATGATTTTGAATAAATCCAGTAAGCGGTTATACCAACGCGTAGCAGTTTGGCTAAGGGTTCTTTGCTGATCAATTTGTTCCGCGATTTCCTGACAAATCTGAATCAGGCTATATTCTCGATAAGCTTGTTCACCAATAGGCAAAAGGCTTTTAGATTCTGCGTAGAGTAAAAATAGAATCTTATATAGAAAGGAAAGAGTAGCGCTGTAAAGCTACTTCGGTGTGGCAGTTTGCCTGCGCTTGATGGCAGCAGCACAGAAGCCTCCAGCTAAGTTTGGAAATACTTGTTCAAAAACAAGCTTTTTTAATTGTTTTTCTACGATAATGGCGTAGTTAAGGCTGCCTTCTCGTACTCGATCAAGAAAGCTATTGCCCTGAGGATCTGGAACAAAGGCATTTCTCCGAAAGAACAGCCAAAAGTATTTGAACTTTTCTAAATCTCCAGATTCAAGAATGTCTTCTAAATCCGTATCGTAGGACTCTTTTACAATAGAAGACGCTTGACGGTAGTAGAGCCGCCATTCTTTTCCATTAGTTAAAATTCCCCAATCAACGCCTGTACCCGTGAGGTAGTTAACAATTTGAAAAGAGGGGTTTTCGTTCTTAAAGCTGTCTCGTCTATCTCCTTTAGTAACTTTGCTTAGTGGCCGTCCCCAGTATTTTGCCTCTGCGATGGCTGTTACGCGAGGATAAAATGCCTTCTCATCATCTTTGAGTTTGAAAGCCTCCATCTTGGCCTGGTCGGATGGAAACAAAGCAAAGTCTGGACGCTCGACTCGCCCCTTGCCATGAGTTGTAACTTGAGAAATAAAGGTAAAGCCCAAGATTCCCAGAACTGGTTTAAGAATTTCTTCTTCAGTCTGGTCTTCGTTCAGGGTAGGGAGAATAGACTTTTTGGTTTCATAGAGTTGTTTGATTTGATCAAAGTCATCCTGATAGTCTCCCTGCCATTCGGACATCTCCTGAATTCGCTTGGTCAGAAAATGCTCCGAGAAGAGAGGTTTGCTGGTCTTAGGAAGCTGCGGCATACGGTCATTGTGGGCAGTACCCACCCTACGAGGCTGTTTTTCTTTCCTCAAACCTTAGCCACAGATCTCGGAAGGCTCCGTATTCTGAACAAAACTTGTTGTTTTGAGCATGACCTCTGTGGGTGAACCAGAGGATCTGGTAGCGGTGTGATGATGAGCTTACCCTCAGCTTAATGGCTGAATCGTCCCAGCGTAGGAGCATCTTTCGCTCTCCCTCACCGATCGCAGGGAATGTTTCACCTATGACCGAGCAAACCATGCAAACGTTCTGCCCGCTCAGGCCACCATAATCCGCATCTTTAAAAAGGAAAATTCAGGGTATGCCTTACGACAACATCAGTGCCACCATTTCAGACCAATCCATGGCCGAGATCAAAAGGGCGATCGCTACCATTCAAGACCAACTGCCCTTTCTCATCAACCTCACCCCCGACGAACGCCGCAAGCGCTTCAAAATGGGCGACAAAAGCCTCGCCTTTGTCCGCAACAGTGTCACCGCTACCCAAAACAATCCCGACATTGTCCCCGGCAAGTTTGATATTGCCGAGCTTAACCGCGACTACCAACTCACCGTCGCCCTCAGCGAAGTGCTGGGCCTGCTAGAGCAGCTTACCGAAACCGTCGACGACACCCTACTCGCCGTTGGCAGCGAATCGATGACCGGTAGCCTGCTGGTCTACGACTACGTCAAAACCGCCGCCCGCCACTCCCCCGGCCTCAAGAGCGTGGCCGACCAGCTGGGCGAACGCTTCAAAGCCATGGGCAAACGCCGCTCCAAAACCACTGACATGGCCGCTTAATTACAACTAAGCGCAACCTGTTGACCTAAAAAACACGTGAGGGGGATGGCTGATTTGAGTTGGCCATCCCCCTTTCAGTAAAGGTTTCATCGATACCAGCGATCCCTTGCAACAGCTGTGAAATCGCCAAGCCATCAGCTCGGCAACGACGACAATACCTCCACCTAGGGCAGCAGCGGTCAGGCTGCTGCTGTCTGGGGAACTACATGGAATAGGGTGGCAGGGCTGAGCGGTGGGTAGCGATCGCGGGGTTCCGGTCTTTCCCTAGATAGATTCTGAGCAGAAAGGATTTTGCTACTGTCTGAGAATCTTCGGACAAAGTTAAAAAGCTGATACAAAACGGCCTTGATTCTCTCGAATAGTAGTGAGGAAGGGTCGCTTTATTTTGCTTAGAAACCTCTGTCCTGAGGCATTTCCTGATTTGCACTCGGTCTAGTGTTTTGATCGGGTTGCCCAGGTTGGTTGCCTAGAGTTGTTGGTTTTTAGCTGACAACTTTAGAGAAGCCTGGGTGGCCGATCGCCTTTTACCCATCTATCCCAAGCCCTTCACTCATATGCATGTTGCAGTTTGGCCCGGCGACGTCTATCCCCTAGGTGCCCACTGGGACCGCAAAGGCACCAACTTCGCGTTATTTTCTGAGCATGCAACCGCAGTTGAGCTTTGCCTTTTCGATAGAGACGGCAAAGAAACCCGCATTCCTCTCACTGAAGTTAGCAATTTTGTCTGGCACGGCTACCTACCCGGCATCGGCCCCGGCCAAGAGTATGGCTACCGGGTGCATGGCCCCTACGCCCCCCACGAAGGGCACCGCTTCAACCCCAACAAACTGCTGATCGACCCCTACGCCAAGGCCATTTCGGGGGAAGTGGGGAGCGGGCCTGAGATCTTCGGCTACGACTGGGAAAGCCCCGACGAAGACCTTTCCTTTTCCGATCTCGACAGCGCAGCCCTAATGCCTAAGTCTGTCGTCATCGACGAGACGTTTGACTGGGAAGACGATACCCTACTGCGCACCCCCTGGCACGAAACTGTCATCTACGAAGTTCATGTCAAAGGGTTTACCAAACAGCATCCCGACATTCCCGAAGAACTGCGGGGTACCTATGCGGGCATGGCCCACCCCGTTGCCATTGAGCACTTGCAACGGCTCGGCATTAGCGCCGTAGAGCTGATGCCGATTCACCACTATCTCTCCCTGCCTGGCCATCTAGCTGACAAAGGGCTGAGAAACTACTGGGGCTACGATTCCATCAATTTTCTTGCACCCTTCTCCGGCTACAGCTCCAGCGGCATTTTGGGAGAACAGGTGCAAGAATTTAAGGAGATGGTAAAAGCCCTTCACCAAGCTGGTATTGAGGTGATTCTCGATGTGGTTTACAACCACACTGGGGAAGGCAACCACATGGGGCCAACCCTATCTCTGCGGGGAGTTGACAATGTCAGCTACTACCGCCTGATGGAAGATGACCCGCGCTACTACATGGACTTCACCGGCTGCGGCAACTCCCTCCACATGCGTAGCCCCCAGGTGCTCAAGCTGATTATGGATAGCTTGCGCTACTGGGTGGGCGAAATGCACATCGACGGCTTCCGGTTTGATTTGGCGTCGGCCCTGGCCCGAGAACTGTACGACGTCGATCGCCTGTCTGCCTTCTTCGACCTGATTCACCAAGACCCTCTGCTAGCCGGGGTAAAGCTGATTGCTGAACCCTGGGACGTGGGCATGGGCGGCTACCAAGTGGGCAACTTTCCGGTCAACTGGTCGGAGTGGAATGGCATCTACCGCGACACCGTGCGCGACTTTTGGCGCGGCCAGGATGAAACCCTGGGCGAGTTTGCCTACCGCCTCACCGGCAGCCCTGACCTCTACTTTCAGATGAATGGACGGCAGCCCAATGCCAGCATTAACTTCATCACCGCCCACGATGGCTTTACGCTCAACGACCTGGTGAGCTACAACGACAAACACAACGAAGCCAACGGCGAAAACAGTCAGGATGGGGAAAGCAACAATTCTTCCTGGAACTGCGGTGTAGAAGGAATCACCGACGACCCCGAGGTCTTGCAGCTACGAGAGCAGCAGCGCCGCAACTTTTTGACGACCCTAATGCTGTCCCAGGGGGTGCCCATGCTGCTTGGGGGCGACGAAATTGGTCGCACCCAAGGGGGCAACAACAACGGCTACTGCCAGGATAATGAGGTTTCCTGGTTTGACTGGAACCTGCCCAAAGGCAACGAAGACCTAATCAATTTTTGCCGAGAGCTAATTTTCTTTCGGCGGCAGCACCCGGTGTTTCGTCGCCGCAAGTGGTTTCAGGGCCAGCCCATTCACGGCACTGGGGTAACCGATATTAGCTGGCACAGCCCCGATGGCACTGAGATGAGCCAAGAGCAGTGGGAAATTGGCTACATTAAGTCGATCGCAGTTTTCCTCAACGGGGATAAGATCCCCAGCCCTGGTAAGCAGGGAGAACGGATTAGCGACAATGACTTTTTGATGTTTTTCAATGCTCACTACGAAACACTTGATTTCAAGCTAGCCGAGCTGTTTCAACCCTATGAGTGGGCAGTGGTCATCGATACTACAGAACCTCGGTTTGTGACTGAGAAACGTATCGTTACGGGTGACGAAACTATTCCGGTAGTGGCGCGATCGCTCATGGTTTTGCAGCGATTAATTTAGACTCGCTCAGAGCACCGTTTACACTCATAAACACGTTAGACAAGCCCAGCTCTTTCTCCCCTTAATCAAGGGGAGAAAGAGCTAACCGCTGCTCGTCAGAGCTTAGGAATCGAGCTTGCTTATCATTAAAGAGAGCAAACAAATCCCATTCCTTGGCGACTTATTCTTGTTGTTGGGAATAACTGAGCACCGCAACTAAGGCTTTTTCCTCAACGGTTAAATCCAGATCGCTGGGAGTCTGTTCTGCGGCTCGCCAAACTTCTAACAGCCAGCCCTCTTCGTAGGCCTGGGTCACGGTGGGGTGTACATAAAACTTGCGGCAGGTGGCAACCCTGTTGCCCAAGTGCTGCGCAGCCCCTTTAATGGCTTCGCGAATGTTGGCCTGAGCCTGGGTTTTTGAGGTGGGATCCCCTAATTCGTTGAGAATTCGGGCCGTGTAGACAGTACCAGCCCAGGTACGAAAGTCCTTGGAGGTGAAGTCTTCGCCGGTAATGGTTTGCAGATAGCGGTTGACATCGTCAGAATCGATCGCGTGATGTTGCCCCTCATCATCCAAATACTGAAACAGCTGCTGACCGGGGAGATCTTGGCAGAGTTTGATCGCTCGGGCCAAGCGGCGATCGCTCAGTTCAATCTCGTGCTCTACACCGCTTTTGCCCACGAAGTGAAAGCGAATTTTGCTCGTTCCCACCTCTACATGCTGTTCCTGTAGGGTGGTGAGCCCAAAGGACTGGTTTTGCTCTCGGTACTCGTCGTTGCCAATGCGAATTACGGTGGCATCGAGCAGCCGCACGACGACCGCAAGCAACTTTTCTCGGGGCAAACTCCGGAGACGAAGATCGCGCTCGGTGACCTCCCGAATGAGGGGGCGGGCATAGGCAAAGGGAATCAGCCGGTCGAATTTGGTCTGGTTGCGAACAGTGCGCCAGTTGGGATGGTAGCGGTATTGCTTGCGACCTTTGGCATCGCGCCCGGTAGCCAGCAAATGACCGTTGGGAGAGGGGCAGATCCACACCGTTTCCCAAGCGGGGGGAATCACCAGGGCCTTAATTCGTTTTAGCTTGTCGGGGTCTGAGATGCGATCGCCCTTTTCGTCAAAGTAGATGAACCCCTTGCCGCTGCGCCGCCGTCCCCAACCGGGGCAGTCGTCGCAGACATAGCGCAGCCCAGCAGCCCGGGCTGACTGAGCGGGTTCCTCAACAGTTACCGAGGACAACGCCAGAGTGGGGGCTGCACTATCAACAAGCGGAGGCGAGGTTGTAACCATTCTGGGTTGGGTCTAGGCAAATAGACTTTGCCCATCAGCAGTGAACGCGCTGATCCGGCAGTTACTACAGCGTAAAAGATGTTAAAGACCGGTTGGCTCTAGCCTAGGTAGAGTTACACGGGAGGCTAGATCGCCGATTTGCAACACAGAGCCGAGGGTTCTCGCTGGGGTATAGACTAAGCCAAGCTAACGGCTTTGTGGCCATGCGATCGCAGCCCACTAGTGGGGCTTTCTATCTAGCAGTCAGCAAAAGAGCACGATCTATCCGAAGTCAAAATTCAGGATGCACTAACGTTTTACGCGGCACACTAGACAGAAGCGGATAGGGCGATCGCGGCTTCGAATGTATAATCTCAATCTTCATTTAGATTTAGATACTTCGATTAAAGCGTTGCATTCAGACCCAATGGTGCAAGATGGCAACCTTCGCAATGTCAAAATCACTCATAGCACGAGAGAAGCTCTTCTAATAGTAGTAGGAAGAAAATCGACTTTTTTATAAATCCGAGGTAGAAAGTCGTCCTTCAACAGGTTCATATTCATCTTCTGATAGCCAGGTTTGAGCCTCGTCGTAGGTGGCGCTGCTAAATACAACCTTGTATCCATTAGATGGGTCGTGTACGCGGCAACGGCCAGAAGGTTCACCCATCAACAACAAAAGGTAAGGCGGAGACAGCAAGGAGTCAATCCACACCTCAACAAAATCCCAGTCAGTCTTGGCTGGGTCGTGTGCGGGGGATGACGTGGTATCGATCTTCTGCATCAATTTCGCTCTCCATGGAATAATGATTGCTCAAACCATCCTCAAAGCTAATGTGATAACTGTTATATTCAGGCACAATACCAACCAACTACAAATGTGCGAAAGCCTTAAAATTAAGATGCAAGGCACTGAATTTTGAATATTAAAATAATAAATAAAGCGGTTTCTGCAACATGAGGTACGCCTTAACCAAGAGAAGTTTTGGAACTCACAGGCTTAAGTAAATGGCCATACCTCCTCCAAAACCCGCTATAAGCTAACTGATAGCATCTACGCTACTAACTAGAAATACTTCGAATTTCCTCGACTAGAGTATATATTTCTTTGCCGACAAAATGTCTCTGATTACAGCCATTCCATAAGTTCTCGAATTGCTCTCGAAAGAACTTATACCAGTGAGTATCGTGGCTTGGCTCTAATTCGAAAGTTGGAGCGAATGAATCTGAATGGTGTGGATACATTTCTACTATTATCTTTCCATAAGGCTCGTCGGGATCAATTACGATCATTCCAAAAGCAGGTTTGTAAGGCAGTAACCCTAAATCGACTTTATTGGAATAGTTTGACAAAATCCCAACTCTTTCTATAGTTGGGCGTAAAGTATCCAAATAGAATTGGCGATTAATAACTCCTTTACTACGGAGTACAGCCTGATCTGGCGCTGTGCTATTAGGATCCATAAGAATAACTCTTACCGTGGCGCCGAGCTTAATCCGATCTTCTAATATGGCTGAATAGTCACGGAGCGTCCGACTTAAAGATGCACCTACGATGCCGATATATTTTGCTTGTGATAGATCAGTATCAATTGAGCGCTTTCTCTTCCAAAAGAAGTCGTCAGCACTTTTAGGCCTAATTAGCTTTTTTGACAAATTTTCGATACTATCTTTTGTGCCGAGACTGGCAAAAACAACAAGAGCTAAAACCGCCAGTGTTATCTGAGTTAAGACATCAGGAGAAGCGAGATTGAAAATGTCTAAAGCCAAGATAATAGTGATAAAAACAAGCGTTATGTAGTGCTCTAGATGTTGGCCTATTGATATATCTTGAATAGCCTTTCGAATAAATCTAATCATAAAATAAAGCCATCTTCTATCTTTCCACACGATTTAAGTGAGCTTACTAAACATTTAGCATATTCTTCCGAGTTCAAGTATCGAAATGACTGAGGTGGAGTGAACGATCTAAATATTGTATAAGGATTTACTGCTTCCTGATACAGTTTTTCGTCTCTAATATTAATCGCATATACTTTGCTTCTGCCTTTAAAGTAATTGTTGTAAAATTGCTTTCTTATACCTGAAAAATGTTGTGTTTCCTCCCAGATTGATTCAGGGTTTCCTTCTAAAATTCTTTCAATGCTAAACTCTCCAACTATCATTCCGACTGGCTTGGTACAGTAAACTACTATCTTGCTTACATCACTCCTAAATATCACCTTTCGATATTCATATCTTTTATCTCCAAAGAATATCTTTTGAACATATTCTGGCTTAATTGAGAATAAGGCTATCATCAACATCACCTAACATAGAAATTTTACTAAATTCATTGGGGCTTAATTTCATAAGTCCCCAGTAAGCGTTTGGATTTAACTTCACTTCTTCAATTAGTTTCTGTCGAATAATCCTGTTTTTTAGAGCAGCATTGTATGTCATCTTTATTACGTAAAACTGATTCCAGGATCTATAGAAATTCGTTAACTCTTCTTCGGTAAAAACACTTCTCGAAAGACAATACTTCAAGAATTCTTCCAGTGATCCAAAGCTTGACTTTGTCTTCATTTCCTCGACCATGCAGAGAGATGTTGCAACTGATCGATATAATGCTGGACCTAATCCATCTCCAGTTCGATAGATAACTAAAGCGTCACCACTTTTTAGTAGCTTTGCCCCGTCCATTTTGCATATATATATTTTTCCAATGCTGTTGGTGTGTGACACATCATCAACGATACTAGCCTGTTCATTATTTAGAATTGAGTCGGGAAACAATCTGGTATGGTACTTAGGATAAATGCTAAGCAAATACTGATTCTGTGACAGTGATATTATTGGATAATCAAGATCTACATCTTTGCTTATATGGCCGATTTCTTTTAGAAATACGTTTTCGATGCCATTCTGTGTTGTTTTCTTGGCAACAGCTTTGAAGCCATATCGGCAGAACAAATTTATTAGAGGTTTATGTTCCGAAAAGATTGTAACGTATAACTTTTTGATATTTTTTGAAATAGCTAAATCAAATGCCTTCTTTACAAATCTTTCTCCAAGCTTAGTCCCATGTGCATTTACTTTGAATGTACCAATTTTTAAGTACCTATCACAAGGTAGGGATGGATTGATATCTTGTATTGCTCCGTTTTCTTCCTTTAAATACACAAATCCTTGTATAAATCCTATCTCGTCTTTTATGATAAAAGCTTTTTCTGAGGCTTTTCGCCGGAACCATTCTGGGAACTCTTGATAAGCAGATTTTAGGGTGTCAAAAAATGGATCGTTTATATCTATGTCAGCAAAGCGCTCTAACTGTAGACTTGTGTCAATCTTCATAGCTGATTTCCGAGCTAATTTATCTGGCAGGGTACAATATTTTAGAGTTTATTCTTAATATTTAGGATTTTGTCAAACTCAAACTAAATTGACTATGGTTAACAAAAGAGAAACTCAATGATTTCAATTTTATGCAGAGAATTAACTAATGACTCACGCGACTAGAGTCCTAGCAATTAATGCATTATTCAATCCCTAGAAATATGAGTCTGGTACTCGCTAAGTTGTAATGCTCGAAAGGATGATAGAACACTGGTTGTAATTTAGCAGAATACTCGTAGCGGTTCCCGGCCCAATAAGGTACACAGGGCCTTCGCCACGTAAGTGTTACAGATGAAGGGCTATATCTCAACTCAACTAATAACCGCTATAACCTACCCCAACACTGGCTCTGGCACTGCCCCCTGCAAATACCCTAACCACTCCGTCAGGCTCTCTAGCTGCTTTTCGGGTTTGAGCACGCCCAGGCCGCGCACCACAACCTTGCCGCCGCTGTAGACAAAGCGTGTCTTTAGGTGGCTGGGCAGGTTCTCGCTGATCTTCTTCCAAGCAGGTTCTTCCATCGGGGTTTCCATCACCACGTGCTGCTTGCCCTCGGGTTTGATACGTGAGAAACCGGCGTGCTTGGCCACCAGCTTGAGTTGCAGCATGCGCACAAGCTGCTCGGTGGCGTAGGGGATGGGGCCGTAGCGATCGCTCAAATCCGCCGCAATCTGCATTAGCTCGACCTTGCTGTTGGCTGAGGCCAAAGAGCGGTAGGCCCCCATCTTTTGCTCTAGGTCGGGGATGTAGTCGTTGGGCACAAAGGCGGTGACGTTGAGATCCACCTGGGTGTCTTCCACTTTGGGAATGTCTTGACCGCGAATTTCGGCGATTTCCTCCTCGAGCATATCCATGTATAGGTCAAAGCCGATCGCATCCATTTGACCCGACTGCTCGGCTCCCAGCAGGTTGCCAACGCCGCGAATTTCCATATCGCGCATAGCCAGCTGGTAGCCGGAGCCGAGCTGGGTAAATTCTTGAATGGCGCGCAGTCGCTGGCGGGCTTTGTCGGTGAGGGATTTTTTGGGGTAAAACAGCCAGGCGTGGGCCTGAATGCCCGCCCGGCCCACTCTTCCCCGCAGCTGATAGAGCTGGGAGAGGCCAAAGCGATGGGCGTCTTCGATCAAAATGGTGTTGACCCGCGGGATATCCAGCCCCGACTCGATGATGGTGGTGCAGAGCAGCACTTCGGCATCGCCGTTGCTGAAGGTGAGCATGGTCGATTCCAGTTCGCCTTCGTCCATCTGGCCGTGGGCGATCGCAATTCTAGCCGCCGGCACCATCTCGCGGATTTTGGCAGAAACCTCCTCAATACCCTCGACGCGGGGCACCACATAGAACACCTGGCCACCCCGATCCAACTCTTGCCGAATAGCGGTGCGGATCGCTTCGGGATCGTGGGGCGACAGGTGGGTTTTGATTGGGCGGCGCGACGGCGGCGGCGTGGTAATCAGGCTCATCTCACGCACTCCAGACAGGGCCATGTAGAGGGTGCGGGGGATGGGGGTAGCGCTGAGGGTGAGCACATCCACCTGAGTTTTGAGGGATTTGATCCGCTCTTTCTGGTTGACGCCAAAGCGCTGTTCTTCGTCCACCACCAGCAGGCCGAGGCTTTTGAAGGCGACGCCTTTG
Source organism: Nodosilinea sp. WJT8-NPBG4 (assembly GCA_019359285.1). Lineage (GTDB taxonomy): Bacteria > Cyanobacteriota > Cyanobacteriia > Phormidesmidales > Phormidesmidaceae > Nodosilinea. The sequence goes on along the minus strand of JAHHHQ010000050.1, from coordinate 98,256 downwards.
CCGAGCAGCTGGTGGGTGCCGACCACCACATCCAGCTCGCCGGTCTTTAGCCGCTGTAGAATGTCTTTTTTCTCGGTCAGGCTGCGGAAGCGGTTGAGCAGCCCTACCTGAATCGGGTAGGGGGCGAAGCGCTCTTTGAGAGTGTGGTAGTGCTGCTGGGTGAGGATGGTGGTGGGAGCCAGCAGGGCCACCTGCTGCCCAGCAGTGACGGCTTTGAAGATAGCCCGCAACGCTACTTCCGTTTTGCCGAAGCCCACGTCACCGCAGACCAGGCGATCCATGGGGCGATCGCTCTCCATATCGCGCTTGACATCCTGCACGGCCTTAAGCTGGTCGGGGGTGGCCTGGTAGGGAAAGGAGTCTTCCAGCTCTTGCTGCCAAGGCATATCGGCGGGGTAAGAAAAGCCCTCCATCTTGGCCCGCTGGGCGTAGAGCCTGAGCAGATCCACCGCCACTTTTTGGATGGCTTTCTTGGCGCGGCCCTTGGTTTTCTCCCAGGCGGTGCTGGTCATTTTGTTGAGCACCGGGGCCTGGCCACTCGCCGCTCGATAGCGAGAAAGCGAGCCCACCTGGTCAGCAGCCACCCGCAGCAGCCCATCGGCGTACTGAATCACCAGGTAGTCACGGGTTTCATTGTTGAGCACCAGGCTTTCGAGCTTGATGAATTTGCCGATGCCGTGGCTGCGGTGGACGACAAAATCCCCCGGCTTCATCTTGTTGGGGTCGACCTGTTTGGAGGCGGCTCGCCGCCGCTTGCGCACGTAGCCGCCAGTCGCCAGGGTGTGCTGGCCAAAGAACTCACGGTCTGTCACCACCACAATGCGGAAGGTGGGCAGCACAAAGCCTTCTAGTTCTGCCAATCCCGAATACTTGACCGCCACGGGGACGTGCTGGGTGTGCAGCTTGTCGATGGCGTTGAAATCCCTCGGGTTGGGAATGAACTGCGCCGGGCAGTCGTGCTCCTGCAGCAGCGATACCGAGCGCGAGGGCTGGGCCGAGGCCAGCCAAACGGTGTACTTGCGATCGCATTCCTTGCGAATCGTCTCTGCCAGCTTGCCAAACTGATGCGGAATTGCCTGCACCGGTCGGCTTGATAAGTTTAAGCCACTGTTGGCCTCGGCGATTTCAGATAGATCAACGCGAGGAAACACCTCGGCATCGCTGAGGGTGTCGAGAAAGGCGCGGTGAATTTTGGGGAATTCTAAAGTTTTGAGTTTTGAATTTTGAATTTTGAATTGATCCTCTCCATCTTCCTCACCTTCCCCATCTCCCCACTCTCCACCCCTGACCTCCTGCCAATGGTCCTCGACATGCTCCAGCCAGCGATCGCTATGGGCCTGGCACTGATCCACCTCATCCACCGCCATCAGGGTGTTTTCGGGCAGGTAGTCTAGCAAAGAGGCGGGTTGAGAGAAGGCCAGCCCCAGCCAGCGGCGGGTTCCTTCGGGCAGAATGCCGCTTTCTAACCCTTCTTGAGCGGCTTCAGAAAGCAGTCCCTCCAGCTTGCCCTGCGATCGCAAGTGCTCAATAATCACCGGGCCATACTGAGTGGGGGTGAGCACCAAGTGGTCGATCGCATCGAGCGATCGCTGGGTGGCTGGGTCAAATTCCCGCAGGCGCTCCAGTTCGTCGCCAAATAGTTCTAGCCGCACCGGCAGCTCCGACGCCACCGGATACACATCGATGATGTCGCCCCGCTGCGCCCACTGGCCCTCAGTTTCAACTATCGTGACGCGCTCGTAGCCAAGGGTGGCCAACCGCTGACCCAGCGCCTTGAAGTTGATTTCCTGCTTCAGCTCTAGCCGCAGGCAGTAAGGCTCTAAGGCAGAAACCGGCGGCAGGTGAGGTTGTAACGCCCGCTCGGTCGCGACCACTGCCAGCTTGCGCAAGGGTGATGCTTCCCCGGCGGCGCGCAGGGCCAGCAGCTCTGCCAAGACTTGCAGCTGGCCCCAAGTCATTTCTGACTCTTGGTCAAAAGGGTCGTAGGGGGAGGCTTCGGAGGTGGGGTAAAAGTGCACCGTGTCCCAGCCCATGGCTTCGAGCTGGGTGGCCCAGCGTCCGGCTTCTTCTAAGGTGGCGGTAATTACCAACAGGGGCCGCTGCTGGGCTAGAGCCAGGGCAGAAGAGACTAACCCCTTGGGCAATCGAGCGACGCCGTTGAGCACCAGTCGGCCCTGCTGGTCGAGCTTAGTTAGCAGTTCCCCAGCTAAAGGAGAGCGTTGCAGGGCACGGGTGATGGAAGAAAAGGCCATAGGACGCGCGACAGGGCAAAATTAGAAGCACAAAACCCCCTCAACTTTGCAGCCGAGGGCACAAACAGTCGGCCTTGGAGAGCCAGCCTACGTTACTTATTTTAATAATGGCCAAGCCATTATGACAGCTTTGTGGAACTCTACGGAGCTAAAAGAAACCTTTCTGGGTCAAACGCCTAAGTGCTTGACAACGGGAATCACGTCGAGCGGTTAAGCCCGCCTAACCGAGCGTAATGGCCAAAAAATTCTATGGCTGGGCGATGGATAAACGCCGAGCATGCCTTAGTTGAGGATCTCTCACTAGAGCACTGCTATCAGCGGTTCGTTGGAGCAGCCTGAGGCCACAGCGGGCTATTGAGGCTGGCTAGCGGTCTCGCGGGAACGGGGTTTGGCCTGGTGCAGAAGCGATCGCACTTCGTCATCGGAGGTTTGAGAGAATTCCTCGTACCAGAGTCCCACTGCGTAAAATGGTTGGGGAGTCTCAGCACAGATCATGCGATCAACGACGGTGCCAATCGAGTCGCAAACCTCGTGGTCACCCACCGGGACGGCTACAATCAATTTCTTCGGGCGCTGCTGCTTGACGGCTTCAATAGCGACCTGAATAGTCGCCCCAGTGGCTAAGCCATCGTCAACCAAAATAACGATGCGATCGCGTAGATCTAAGGGAGCAAGATTGTCGCGATAAGCGTTCTCCCGCCGCCGTAGTTCCTCCTGTTCCTGCTGCACTACGACATCAATTTCCTCAGGCGTAATGGCCAGACGCCGAATTAAATCCTGGTTGAAATATAGGAAGTTGCCCGAGGCGATCGACCCCATGGCGGTTTCCCTAAACCCTGGTATACCAAGCTTTCGCACAACCAGCACATCTAAAGGGGCGTCAAGGGCATTGGCAACCTCAGCCGCGACCGGCACTCCACCTCGGGGTAGCGCGATGACGATTACATCAGGCCGATTGGCGTAGGGCTGTAGGAGATCGGCCAATCGTTGCCCAGCATCAACTCTGCTCTTAAAAAGCATGGCTTTAAGCTCAAAAAAGTATTACCAAGTAGCTAAGACACACAACGGTAATTGACAAAAATCTGTTGAATTAACGCCGTATTCGCCCTTTCCACCTTTCAGCAACTTTCAGATTAGTGAAAAATCAGGTTTTTAGAGCTAATACTAAAAGTTTGATTACATGAATAGATAGTATGGTGCCAAACTATGAGCGGCTTCTTTCATTAGATGTATTCCTTAGGAAAACGGTGAAATATTTTGCCGCTCAAAGGAGAAATTATTGGCGTTAATTAAGGAAGCAAACAAACCATAGAAATGTCTAAATTTTTATGAGGATGCGTTAAGCTAACGCGCCAGCACATCAACTTAAAAGTAGCGGTGTGTCGGGCTTACAGCACAACACACCGTACACCAGCATTGGGTTGAGACGACCTACGCACTTATCCGTTCAGATCACTAGATTTAGGGGTCAGTCGGTATAGATTCGCTCTACCGAGAAGGTGTCAATGGTGTCTTCAAAGCGGTTAAAGGTAACGCGCATTTCGTCGTAGGCTCGGGCAGTAGAGACGCCGCCCGGCGTGGGGCACTGCACCTGCAACAGTGTTTGGAACGACTCGTAGATTGCGTGGGTATACAGCGTTTTTTCGCAAAGGGGGCTGATAAAGCCTTCAATGGCAAGCTGATTGAGTGCTGCTACCCCCATGGGGCTTTGCAGCACAAAGCGCCAAATCAGCGCTTCATCCGCTTCGCTGGCGGGTCGCCAAACCTCTGGCAGAGCCGGTTCTTCAGCGGTTTGGGCCAGGCTTGGTTCTGCCTGGGTGACCAGCGAAATTGCGGTCCCACCAGCAAGCAGTAGACCGAGGCCAGCAGCTAGCCCAAACCACCGCGATAAGCCTGTTTGTGTTTTCATAACGCTCTCTTGTGACTGTTGCCCCCATTCTAGAAAAGCTAACAGGAGCAACCATTTGGTTACAAGATTTGCAACAGCAAGCCCCCGCTGTAACAAAGTCACAACGGGGGCAAAGACGGGCTTAGGGAAGAGTCTAGGCTGACTTGGGCACGAACTCTAGGGAGACCCCATTCATGCAGTAGCGCTGGCCGGTGGGGGCAGGCCCATCGGGGAAGACGTGGCCCAGATGACCACCGCAGTTGGCACAGTGCACTTCGACCCGGGTCATAAAGAAGGAGCGATCGGTGGTAGTGGCAATGGCATCCTCAATAGGCGCGTAGAAGCTGGGCCAGCCGGTGCCGCTGTTGAACTTAGTGTCAGAGGTAAATAGGGGCGTGCCGCAGCCCGAGCAGTTGTAGGTGCCAGGCTCATAGACCTTGTCGAGGGGGCTAGAACCGGCCCGCTCGGTGCCGTGCTCGCGCAGTACGCGAAACTGCTCTGGGGTGAGCTGGTCACGCCATTCTTTGTCGCTTTTGTTAACAGTAAATTGTTCGTTGGTAGTAGCCATAGTATCCAGTTGATTAGAAAAGACTTCAGCGGTGAAATTGTTTAGCAGCCAGGTGCCGCCGACAATGGCGGTGCCCGCTTCCAGTAGCTTGCGTCGCTTCATGGCAGAGTAACGGTAGGAGGTAAGGACTGGCGATCGCCAAGCATGCCCTAGTCAGAACCTTGTTTTATTTAACTTAACGTATCTCTCCTGGGCAACGCTGATAGCGCCCTGAGAATTGGCGGCAATTCCCCTGAATCCCTTTTCTTTAGTAGGCTATGACTAGGATTGATTCCCTTTAGGGATTGCCGCCGAGCCCTATGTCAGCTGTTACCTCTGTCTCATCTACTCGCCACGCCCGCGCCTGGCCCTTTTGGCCCCTAGTGCCCCTCTACCCCTACGGCCAGCGACCGACCCAGCGGGTGGAGGTGGTCAAAGACCTGGTGTGGACTTTTGAGCAGTTCCAGGGCATTTTTTACGTGGTCGTGCCGATTCGCATGACGGTGGTGCGGCTGGAGCCTACCGGTCTGCTGGTGTACTCCCCAGTGGCCCCCACGCCGGAATGCGTTGCCCTAGTGCGCGAGCTAGAGGAGCGCTACGGCCCGGTGACCTACATCGTCATGTCTACGGTGACGGGCATTGAGCACAAGGTGTTTGTAGGCCCCTTTGCCCGCCAGTTTCCCCAGGCGCAGGTATACGTCACGCCGAACCAGTGGAGTTTTCCGCTCAATTTGCCGCTGCCGTGGCTGGGGCTACCGCGCGATCGCACCCATATTCTCCCTGACGACAGCACCCAGGCTCCCTTTGCCGACCAGGTCGACTATGCCCTGCTGCCCCCGATCGATCTGGGGCTAGGGCCTTTTGGCGAGACGGCCTGCTACCACCGGGCCAGTCGCACGCTGATGCTGACCGATGCGATCGTGGCCATCCCAGCAGAGCCGCCGGTGATCGTGCAGATCGACCCCTTCCCGCTGCTGTTTCACGCCAGAGATAAGGCTACCGATGCGATCGTCGATACCCCTGAGAATCGCCGCAAAGGTTGGCAACGCATTGCTCTGTTTGCCTTTTACTTTTGCCCCAGCACCCTGAATGTGGCAACTACGGGAGAAATGTGGCAGGAGGCAAAGCAGGCCCCAGTGCGATCGCGCCAGCACTACTTTGGCTTCTATCCCTTTCGCTGGCGGTCTGATTGGCCCAAATCCTTTGAGGCACTGCACAATAATGGGCAGCTTCAGGTAGCTCCGATTCTCAAAACCTTAATCTTTAACCGGGGACCAGAGACAGTTTTAGACTGGGCAAAAACAGTCGCCACCTGGCAATTCGAGCGCATTGTTCCGGCTCATTTAGCGGCCCCCATTGCCGCTACCCCAGAGCAGTTTCTAGAGGCATTTGATTTTTTGCACCTTGATCCAGCCTCCGAAACCAACGCCGCTTTGCCCGCAGCCGATTTTGAACTGCTACAGCAAATCGAAGCGCTGTTGCTGAGCAAGGGCATTTCTCGACCGCGCCAGTCGATGCTTATCACTCAAGGCAGCAAAAACGAGGCCCCCTAGGCCCTTGTCAGGAAAATTGTTTTCAGCTTAAAAAGCGGTAGCAACGGACTATTTAACTAACACAGAAGTGCTTTGAAACAGGGGGCGATCGCGCTTACTCAACATAGTCAGTGGCAATTTCGATCGCCAGCGAGACATCATCTATGGTGACGTAGAACTGATTGGGGCGACAGCACACCTGGCAGTCTTCAATGTAGGACTGGGTGAGCCCAGCGGAGAGATCGACAAAGGTGGTGCTGGTCTCGCCGCAAAAAGCGCAGGCGTACTCGGCGGTAGATTCCATAGGTAACAGTGGCTCAACTAACAGGAACATCTTAAGGAGCGACTCGTCCTCAAGGACTAGAGGTATTAGGGCGATCGCAGACCTAAGTCACCCTACCATTCTCTCCTGAGCCCAACTCGCAACAAGGGCATCCCTATATTTCAAGCATGTTTCTGGAGGTCGTGATGAAAGTCAGTCACTTAGCCGCTTTGACGCTAGCGGTCATGCCGGTAATCGCCCTGGGGCAAGCTCCCATTGCCCAGGCCCAGCTGTTTGTGTCGTCACCCATTCAGGCCGTCACCCCCAACAGCGAAACCCTCTACCTCAACACCGATGCCACGGTTGAGAAGACCCTCCGGGTGGGGGCCGCCACCAACCTCAACGGGCGCAGCATTCCCGCTGGGGCTATTGTGCGCGGTCAGTTTGAGCCGGCCGAGGGCGGCGTGCGCTACGTCGCCACAGCGGTAGAGGTGGGCAACCAAGCCTACACTGTCAACGCCGTTTCTGAACTGCTGCGCGATATCAAAGACCCTAGAGAAACCAGCACAGGGGCCATTCTTACCGATGCCGGCATCGGGGCTGCGGGCGGGGCTGCGGTAGGCGGCATTCTCAGCGGGCGCGTCTCGGTAGGCAGCATCATCGGTGGAGCCGCAGCCGGGGCCATTATTGGCAATACGACCGCCCAGCGGGTGGTGGTGATAGAACCCAACCAAACCCTCACCTTGACCTCTCAGTAACTTTTCCCTACGGGAGAATGGGGGAATGGCTCTGCTTAGCTACCGGAGTAAAGTTCTCGGCAGCTGAGCGCAGCCTAGCCTCTGGGATGGCGAGATTTAGCGTCAATATCGGCCAGCTCGGCCTCGATCGCGCGGGTGCTAATGGCAATTTCGTAGAGCGACGTCAGCAGCGAGGCCACCAGCAAAAGCAGGCTGAGACCAAACAGCACTTCCGCCAGCTGCTGGTGGTCTAGAAATAGCCCCAGCATAGATAGCGTGCAGACAATAAAGCTCGATACCCCTAGAGCCTGCATCAGGCGAATTAGGGCAATCCGCTGGCGCAGGTTAGAGATCTGGCGCTGCACCAAGCTTTGAAAGTAGTCGCGCTCAGAGCTGTGAAGCTGACGAATCAGCTGGGCCAGCACCAAAAAGCGGTTAGTGTAGGCCAGCAGCAGCAGCGAAATTGCGGGGAATAGCAGCGCTGGGGTAGTTAGTTCCATAACAAAAAAGGAGAGGACATCTTCATCGATATCCTCTCCGATTAAGCCAGATAAACTCAATTAGACCGGTTTGAGGTCCAAGGTAACGGGTACAAGGGTAAGCCTTAAACCCTGTACCTGTTACCCTAAACCTGCTTACGCTTGGGCTGTAGCTGCCACTTCGCGATCGGCGGCGATCAGGCGCTCGTAGGTAGCGCGCATTTTTAGACCCACCAGCACCTGGAACAGGCCACTACCGTTGGTCGAACCAGGGTACTCGCGGTGCTTGAGCAGTAGCTCAGTCATTTCGCCGTAGTACTTGGTAGAGGTGTTGCTGAGGTGGCTCTCGATGTAGATCAGCTCTTCGAGGCGATCGAACTGGCCGTCAACCTCTAGCACCGACACCTCGTGCCCGTAGTAGGAATCGGGGCCGTAGTGCATGCGAATGCCGGGGTAGGAGCAGGTGAGCTTGCGACCGCAGGGAATCCAGTCGATGGTGGAGCCTTCGTCGAAGAGGTAAACGGGATCGAAGCCTTCGATGCCCTCACGCTGCATGAGGCGCACTCGCAGCACCTTCTTCTCTTCGTCGTTGGGAATCAGCTGGGTGGGCAGAATTTGAATGACCACATCGGCATACTGCTTTTGAATGTCGATGTAGGCCTCAAAGTCGGGACGGCGGGCGTTGATAGAAGCCAGCACATCCTCGTAGGTGTGACCACGCTCGGCCATGTCGCGCTGGATCTTCCAGGCAATTTTGACTTCGTCACTGATGTCGAGGTAAACGCTGAAGTCGATCAAGTCGCGCACGCGCTCGTCGTAGAGGGGGTGCAAACCTTCGATGACGATGATGCGGTTGGGGTCAACGCGCTCGGGGGGATCGAGTTCGCCAGTTTCGTGGTTGTAGATCGGCTTGTCAATGCTCTTGCCTTCCTTCAGAGCTTTGATCTGTTCGTACATCAGATCAAAGTTGTTGGCTTTAGGATCGAGGGCGGTAACACCGGCTTCTTTGCGCTGCTTGCGATCGAGGCTGTGGTAGTCATCTAGACAGATGACGGTTATGAGCTCAGCGCCGAACAGATCGCTCAGGCGTCGCAGAAAGGTCGATTTGCCGCATCCAGAGTCACCGGCAACACCGATTAGAACTACCTTACCTGGCTTGCTGATCATAAGTTCCCCCTAAAACAACCGTATATATAAACCCAGCGCTGCAGCGCAGCAAAAGAAGGCCATTCCTAGACGTGAATCTGGTTTAGCCGTTGCCCAACATCCCAAAACCGATCGGCCAAGGGAATGAATACCTTGCGAATGTCGCGCCAGTGAAGCTTAGGACTTCTGAATAGAGGGAGTACCGAAATTTTCCCTGGCATTCAGGTCACCGCCACTTGCCTGACTGAGAACAAGCTACAGCCCAAGCGCTGACTCTTTCTATACTCCTCGGAGCGGCTAAACCGCCTTAGGCACAAAACCGTTCTAGAGGATAAGTATTTCTACCGCAATTAGTCTCATCCTATCAGAAGCTAGTATCCTTCACAACAGTTTTCAGAGGGGGAGCGGCAAGGCAACAACCTAACATTTTTAGAGCTAAATAGAGATTTTAGATTAACTTAACGCCCGCTGCTGCAAAGAACACAATCTTTCCCACGGGATATGGCTAGAGTGCAAGTATTCACTGGGGCAAAGGCTGAGCGTGGGGATTAGTTGCAGTGCGCTCTATCTCCTAGTTCACGGCATTACACCGTCTTACAGTGATACCCTAAACTAAAAGTATTTCTAGTGCTGCCGCCTTCAGATTGGCCTTAGGGCCTATTTGAGTAGGTTCATTAGAGAACGCGCGACGGGTCATGACGGTGTGCCTCCGTCGCACTTAGTTGGGTCTAGAGAGTCACTGAAATTTAGATATGTACAATCCAAGTGTGAGCGGCGGCAACGCCAGTACTGAGGCCGGAAGCCGCTTGTTTTTATATGAGGTGCAGGGTCTGCGCCAGAGCGCAGAGAACGATCAGATGGCCAGCCCCATTCGCAAGAGTGGCAGCGTCTTCATTACGGTGCCCTACACCCGTATGAATCAGGAGATGCAGCGGATCACCCGCATGGGCGGCAAGATTGTGAGCATTCGCCCCATTGAAGAAGTGGGGACTGCTAGCAATGCTGTGCCCACGCCGATCGCTGCGCCTGTGGTTGCGCCCGCCGAAGCTGTTGCCCCAGCCGAGACCGCGCCCACCCAAACCAACAGTAAGCCCATGACTCAAGCCGCGCCCAAGCCCGGTGCCAGCGTGCCCGTTAACCTCTATAAGCCCAACAGCCCCTACGTCGGCAAGGTGTTGTCGAATGAGCCCCTGGTTCAAGAGGGTGGCTCAGGCATTGTGCAGCACATTACCTTTGACCTCTCAGAGGGCAATCTCCACTACGTTGAAGGCCAAAGTATTGGCATCATTCCCGCTGGCACCGACGATAAGGGCAAGCCCCACAAGCTACGCCTTTACTCCATTGCCTCGACTCGCCACGGTGACCAAATAGACGACAAAACCGTGTCGCTCTGTGTGCGCCAGCTCGAGTACAAGCACCCCGAGTCGGGGGAGACGGTCTACGGCGTTTGCTCGACCTACCTGTGCGGCATTCAGCCTGGAGACGGTGTCCAGATCACCGGGCCGGTGGGCAAGGAAATGCTGCTGCCCGATGACCCCGAAGCTACCATCATCATGCTGGCTACCGGAACGGGGATTGCGCCCTTCCGCGCCTATCTGTGGCGGATGTTCAAAGAAGCTGAGCGCAAGGCTAACCCTGACTACCAGTTCAAGGGTCTGGCCTGGCTGATCTTTGGGGTGCCCTACACTCCCAACATTCTCTATAAAGAGGAGCTGGAGCAGATCGAGAAGGAGTATCCCGAGAACTTCAAGCTCACCTACGCCATCAGCCGTGAGCAGCAGAATGCTGAGGGTGGCCGCATGTACATTCAGCACCGGGTGGCTGAGCATGCCGATGAGCTGTGGGAACTGATGCAGAAGCCCAATACCCACACCTACATGTGTGGTCTCAAAGGTATGGAGGACGGCATCGATCAAGGGATGACCACGGCTGCCACTAAGCATGGGACTGACTGGATCGAATTCCGCAAGCAGATGAAGAAAGAGCACCGCTGGCACGTGGAGACCTACTAAGGTTCTTGGTGTCGGTCAATATCTGGTGAGGGCGAACGATTGTTCGCCCTCACAAAAAAGGAAGGGTTTTGCCCTTCCTTTTTTGTGGCCGTTGGTATCGACACCCAGGGGGGACAACAATCCCTTTACAATTGGGCTAGCGATCGCAGTTAAGGAAGTCAGACCATTGGTGATGCGTGTCGGTTTGCTGGGGTTGGGGACGGTGGGGTCGGGGACGGCCAAGATTTTGCTGGATCCGGCCCATCGTCATCCCCTTGTGGGGCAGATAGAGCTGGCCCGCGTGGGGGTGCGCAGTCTGGATAAGCCTCGGTCGGTGGCGATTGAGGACGATCGCCTCACCACTGACCTGGAGAGCATTGTCAGCGACCCCACCATCGATGTGGTGGTGGAGGTGATGGGGGGGCTGGAGCCGGCACGATCGCTGATTCTCAAGGCCATTGCCCACGGTAAGCATGTGGTGACGGCCAACAAGGCGGTGATTGCCCGCTACGGCGACGAGATTTTTACCGCCGCCAATGAGGCGGGGGTCTATGTGATGCTGGAGGCGGCGGTGGCGGGGGGCATTCCCGTCATTCAGCCGCTGAAGCAGGCGCTGGGGGTCAACCGCATCCGCGCGGTGACGGGGATTATCAACGGCACCACCAACTACATCCTTACTCGCATGCAGCGGGAGGGGGGCGACTTTGAGGCGATTTTGGCCGATGCCCAGCGCTTGGGCTACGCCGAGGCCGACCCCTCCGCCGACGTGGACGGGCTGGATGCCGCCGACAAGATTGCGATTCTGGCGTCGCTGGCCTTTGGGGGACGCATCAAGCTGTCGGAGGTCTATAGCGAGGGCATTCGCCATGTAACCGCCGCCGACATTGCCTACGCCGACCGGCTGGGATTTGTGATTAAGCTGCTGGCGATCGCCCGTCGTGACAGCGACTTCGACGAGGCCTCTGATCAGGCGCTGGATCAATTGCAGCTGCGGGTGCATCCGACGCTGGTGCCCGTGAGCCATCCCCTGGCGTCAGTTAACGATGTCTACAACGCCATTTTGATTGAGGGCGACCCGATTGGCCAGGTGATGTTCTTTGGGCCAGGGGCGGGGGAAGGGCCAACGGCTAGCGCGGTGGTGTCTGACCTGCTGAATTTGGCGGCGAACCTGCGGGCGGGGACTACGCCTCAAGCTACCAATCCGCTGCTGGCCTGTAGTCATCAGCACTACTGCAAAGTTAGCCCCATGGCCGACATTGTCAGTCGCTTTTATGTGCGGCTGTTGGCGGAGGATGAGCCGGGGGTGATTGGCAAGCTGGGGTTATGCTTTGGCCGTCACCGGGTGAGTTTGGAGTCGATTGTGCAGATTGGTCAGCACGAGACGCGGGCGGAAATTGTGATCGTTAGCCATGAGGTGACGGAGGCGAATTTCCAGACTGCGTTGGATGAGCTGCGGGAGTATCGGGAGATTCACAGTGTGGCTAGTGTGCTGCGGGTGTTGTAGGGTGCTTTCGCGGCTTGGAACTCTGCGAATGCTTTGGTTTGGATTCTGAGAACCGCAATGCACCGCTCACGGTATCCGATATCTTGCTCAGGCCTCGCGGCGCCCAATTGGGGGTGAAAGCCAGATCTGCTGCTGGGGCCATTTCGCAGGCCCCAGGCCCCCATCGAGAAGGACGTTCCGCCGTCCTTCACCTCACGGAAAGGATGAACCGATCATCGGTTTAAACCTGTGTTCTGCGAATTAACCGGCTGGCAGCTTTGATGAAGCGCTTTGGTTGATCGTAGGGTGGGCAATGCCCACCCGATAAACAGCACAGTCCTTGGCCTGAGATTATCGAGCTTCTTCTCCGTTTTTCGCTCTTCGTCCTTGGTTTTTCTGCTTTATGGCCAGTATTCAATCGGCACGGCACCCCATACAAAGGCTGTTGCGTTATGGGCAGAACTACCGGCCACAGATTTGGGGCGCGATCGCAAACTCCGTTCTCAACACTATTTTTGACCTGGCCCCGCCCTACCTGATCGGTATCGCCATTGACGTGGTGACCAACAATGAAAGCTCGCTGATTGCCCGCGTGGGGATCACTAGCATTCCGGGACAGTTGGGGGTGCTGTCGGCGCTGACGTTCTTGATCTGGACTCTGGAGTCGCTGAGCGAGTATATCTATGCGTGGCTGTGGCGTAACCTGGCCCAGAATTTGCAGCACGACCTGCGGATTGACACCTACAGCCATCTGCAAAGCCAGGATCTCAGCTATTTTGAAGACCGCAGCACGGGTGGCCTGCTGTCGATTTTAAATGACGACATCAATCAGCTGGAGCGGTTTCTCAATACCGGGGCCCACAACTTGCTGCGGTTTTTTACCACGGTGCTGTGGGTGGGGACAACGTTCTTAATTCTGGCGCCGGGGGTGTCGTGGATGGCGATGCTGCCGATTCCCTTTGTGCTGTTGGGGTCGATCGCTTTTCAGAAGCGGCTGGCTCCCCGTTACGCTGAGGTGCGCGACAAGGCGGGGCTGATCAGCGGGCGGCTGGCCAACAACCTGTCGGGGATTGCCACGATTAAAAGCTTTACGGCGGAGGGTTATGAGCGCGATCGCGTCACCCTAGACAGCGATGCCTATCGCTACAGCAACCGGAAGGCGATCGCCCTTAGCGCTGCCTTTATTCCGCTGATTCGGATTTTCATCTTGGTGGGCTTTACCGCCATGCTGTATCTGGGCGGTCTGGCGGTGGCCGACGGCACCCTGTCGGCGGGCACCTACGGCTTTATGGTGTTCATCATTCAGCGGCTGCTGTGGCCCTTTACCCAGCTCAGCGAAATCATGGATGAATACCAGCGGGCGATGGCTTCGGTGCGGCGGGTGCTGGGCCTGTTGGATGAGCCAATTGAGCTGATTCCGGGTCGCAACCCGCTGCCGGTGGAGCAGGTGCGCGGCGAGGTGCGCTATGAGAATGTGAGCTTTGCCTACGCCAATCGCCAGCCCGTGCTCAAGAATCTTTCCCTCCATATTCCTGCCGGGCAGAGCATCGGGGTGGTAGGGGCTACAGGCTCGGGCAAGAGTACGCTGGTGAAGCTGCTGCTGCGCTTTTATCAGCCTCAGCAGGGCCGCATTTTGGTCGACGGCCAGGAGATTCATGACCTGCTGCCCCAGGATCTGCGCCGCTGCATTGGCTTGGTCAGCCAAGACGTGTTTTTGTTCTCGGGCACCGTGGCGGAGAACATCGCCTACGGCAGCTTTGATGCCACCCCAGGGCAGATTCTCCACGCCGCTAAGCTGGCGGAGGCCCACGAGTTTATTGTGCAGATGCCAGAGGGCTACGACACCATTGTGGGCGAACGGGGACAGAAGCTATCGGGGGGCCAGCGTCAGCGGCTGGCGATCGCCCGCGCCATTCTCAAAGACCCGCCGATTCTCGTGCTCGACGAGGCAACTTCGGCGGTAGATAACGAAACCGAGGCAGCGATCCAGCGATCGCTGGCGGTGATTACCCAGGGCCGGACGACTTTAGCGATCGCCCACCGGCTCTCCACCATTCGCCACTGCCACTGTATCTACGTCATGGCCTACGGGGAGATTGTCGAACGGGGTCGCCACGAAGAACTGCTAGAAATGAACGGCATCTACGCCAGCCTGTGGCGGGTTCAGTCTGGCCTGCGCTAGCCTGAGCGGAAGACTTAATCAATGGGATTGCTGTCAATCCCACGTCCCTCACCGCCCCAGCCCCTCACGGTTTTGCCTATGCCTACTCCCCTGATCGAGTTTCGCCAGCTGCAAAAGGTCTACGGCTCGGGCAACACCGAGGTGCGGGCACTGTGGAACGTGAATCTCTCAATTTACCCCGGTGAATATTGCGCCATCATGGGGCCGTCTGGCTCGGGTAAGTCGACCGCAATGAATATGGTTGGCTGCCTCGATCGCCCCACCGCTGGGGAATATTTCTTTGACAATCAGAATGTTGCCACCCTAGATGATGACGCCCTAGCCCTCATTCGCAACCAGAAAATTGGCTTTGTCTTCCAGCAGTTTCACCTGCTGCCCCAGCTCACCGCGCGGGAGAATGTGGAGCTGCCAATGATCTACGCCGGGGTGCGCAGCGAGGTGCGTCACCAGCGGGCGACAGAGGCATTAGTGCGGGTGGGGCTGGGCGATCGCATCAACAACAAGCCCACCCAGCTGTCGGGGGGGCAGCAGCAGCGGGTAGCGATCGCGCGGGCGATCGTCAACAATCCTCTCCTCCTGCTGGCCGACGAACCGACTGGAGCTTTAGATACTCGCACCACCGAGGACGTGCTCGGCATCTTCGCCGACCTCCACGCCGCAGGCATCACCGTTGTCATGGTCACCCACGAGCCCGATGTGGCGCGGGCCAGCCAGCGCATCATCTGGTTCAAAGACGGCGAAATTCTCAACGACCACCTCAGCCCCGAGGATCTGGCCCATTCTCTGGCCGTGCGATAAGTGTCGAAGCTTGAACAACGTTATTTACTTGCTGGGTAGAACTCTAGAGGTAATGATGGATTTGTTAGGGTGATAGTGAAGCTACGCACCGATGCCCATGCCTCCCTGCCCTGATTGCACCTCTGAACGAACCGTCAAGAATGGCCATATTCATACGGGCAAGCAACGGTACTTGTGCCGCAACTGTGGTCGTCAATTCGTCGAAAACCCAACCAACAAGGTCATCGACAAACTGACGCGGGAACTGATTGACCGGCTCTTGCTAGAGCGCCTCTCGATGGCTGGCATTGCCCGAGCGGTTCAGGTTTCCGAGATTATGTCACCTGCAAAGCGGCCCAGACACCCACTCAAGCTACGGTTCGGCCCAAAAAAAGGGGCCGCTGACGGTGCAATGTGATGAACTCTGGTCGTTTGTCGACCACAAGGGTAACAAACAACGGGTCTGGCTAGCCCTGGATGCCAAAACCCGTGAAATTATCGGCGCTCATGTGGGCGACCGCTCTGCCCAGAGTGCACATCGGCTCTGGGACTCCTTGCCCGAGGTGTATCGGCAGTGTGCCGTCATCTATACCGACGCCTGGGAGGCGTACCAGCAGGTGCTACCCCGCAACCGTCACCGAGTCGTCAGCAAGTCCAGCGGTAAGACAAGTTACATCGAGCGGTTCAACAATACGTTGAGGCAGTGGGTGTCACGCTTTGTGCGACGCAGCTTAGCCTTCTCCAAGAGTCTACGTAATCACATTGGCCTGTTGTGGAATTTTATTCACCACTACAACGCATCATTACCTCTCTAGTACTACCACTTGCTGAAATGATTGCCGCACAGTGACTAAGAGGTGATAAGGAATCCGTCACCGAATAGATTTGGTGGCATGAATCATGCCGTGTTGCAAAGCTTACGCTTTTGCGATTACTCTTTGGGTACTGTGCCTTACGCTAAAGTAAGGTAAAAAGCACAAACCTCTGGGTACCTATAACGTGCTAACTAAGCTTACCGATCAGAATCGAATTACCCTGCCGCCGAGTGTAACTGAGGCACTTGGTCCAGTCGAGTACTTTGAAATAACACTTGAAAATGGGCAAGTCATTCTTACTCCCGTCAAAGTTCAGCGGTCTGATGCTGTTAGAGAAAAGCTGGCTGAACTAAACATTACTGAGCAGGATATTGCTGATGCCATAGCTTGGTCTCGCGGCGATTCTACATCTCAGTGATGACTCTCGAACCCAGGGCCGTACTGGACACAAATGTGCTAATTTCAGCCCTGGTGTTTAAGCAAGGAGTCTTAGCTACCCTGCGGCAAACTTGGCAGGTTAAAGGCTTTACGCCGCTAGTCTCTCGGACAACAGTGACAGAGTTAATCCGAGTGCTATCCTATCCAAAATTTAAGCTTACCAGGGTCGAGCAAGAAGAACTATTGGCGGACTACTTGCCCTATTGCAACGTCAGATCAATGCCATTGGAACTGCCAGCGGTTCCAGACTGTCGAGATCCGCTTGATGTGCCGTTTTTGCAGTTGGCGTTGGTAGGTCGGGCGAATTATTTGGTTACGGGCGATCGCGATCTTCTCAGCCTAACAGCCCTATTTGAAATACCTATCGTGAAAGCCGAGCAGTTTTTGGCGATCCTCTCTCCATAACATTTACCAGGCCTTCCATCAGCCTAAATATGGGCAGAAATACAACGCAATCTTCGGACATTAGTGACGCAGCCGACTCTTCAGCCTTTCTGCCCAGCTTTCTGAAGTTGGCAGCGGCCAATGTCATCTCAAACCTGATGGTGCCCCTAGCGGGTCTGGTGGATACGGCCTTTCTCGGCCATTTAGACGACATTAGTCACCTGGGTGGGGTGGCCTTAGCCACGGTGATTTTTAATGTGGTCTACTGGAGCTTCGGCTTTTTGCGCATGGGCACTACGGGTACGACGGCCCAGGCGCGGGGGCGGGGTGATGCCGAGGAACTATGGCTGATCTTGCTGCGCAACGGGGCGATCGCCCTGAGTTTTGGGGTGGCGATTTTGCTGCTTCAGGTGCCGATTCGCGACCTTAGCTTTGCTCTGCTCAGCGCTGAACCCGATGTCAGAGCAGCGGGCATGGCCTTCTACAACGCCCGCATTTGGGATGCCCCAGCAGTGCTGATGAACCTAGTGCTGATGGGTTGGTTTCTAGGCCGCGAAAAGGGTCGCCGGGTGATTGCGCTATCGCTGGTGGGCAACGGCAGCAACGTGGTATTCAACACTATTTTCATCAATGGTTTGGGCTGGGCCAGCACCGGCGCGGGGTTGGGCACTGCCCTCAGTCAGTACGTCACCCTGGCGATGGGGCTGAGCCTGTTGGCTAGAGAAGAAGGCCTCCAAAAGCTCTGGGCAGTAGTGCCCCAGGGGTGGAATTTGCAGGCGATTAAAGGACTATTTCTGCTGAACCGCGACATTTTGGTGCGCACCTTTGCCCTGGTGCTGAGCTTTGCTCTGTTTACCAATTTCAGCTCGGCCCTGGGCCGCGAAACCCTGGCAGCAAATACGCTACTGCTTCAGGTGGTGACGCTCTCGGCCTACTTCATTGACGGCATTGCCTTTGCTACGGAAAGCTTTGCGGGTCGGTATTATGGCAGCGGCGATCGCAGTCACCTACGCCGTTTACTAACCCTGGGAGGATTCACCAGCATCGCCTTGGGACTATCCTTCGCGCTGTCCTTTGTGCTGTTTCCAGCGCCGCTGTTTGGTCTACTGACAGGCCATCAAGACGTGATCGCGATTGTGAAAATCTACGTGGGGTGGTTGATTCCTATCTTGGGATTGGGCGCGATCGCCTATATGCTTGACGGCTATTTTCTCGGCCTTACCGCTGGCCGGATCTTGCGCAATGCCACGGTGCTGGCTGCGGGAGTTGGGTTTTTGCCTCTAGCCCTGCTGGCCCAGGCTCTCGGCAGTGCGCACCTGCTGTGGTTGGCCCTGGTGGGGTTGATGGCGGCCCGCGCCCTCACCCTACTCTGGGCGGTGCCAAAATCTTTGGCCTGACCGCTGTTTGTGTTCCTACTCTTTTCTTACAACGTTTAGCTACAACTGATAGCCACAGCCAAATCCCGCTCAGGATAATGGGGCTGATTGCTTCGGCTGAGGCTTCTATGGCGCTAAAAGAAGAGCTGTTTAATGAAATCTATGCGATCGATGAAGCAAATAATGCCTACATGATTGAAGCCGCCCTTGACCACTACACCGACATTTTTAGCGAGTGGGATCCTGCTCCTTTTAAGCGGCGAGAACTTGATCCAGACTTGCAGTTTTATTTAGAAAGTAGCGCTGACGAAATTCCTCAAAAGTACTCTATTGAGGTGTGCTTTACCCTGCCCCCCGGCACCCGTGACGAAGCCATGGAGCAAGAGGTCACCGAGTTGAGAAACAGTGTCGACTTCAAACTCTACCTACTCAAAAAAGAGATTAGGCTGATCAACACCCGCACAGCCCGTTACGTGGTCGCGGGTTTAGGGACACTTTTGGTGGCCCAACTGGTAGAACCGCTGGACATCAACATACTCACCTCTGTGCTCACCAAAGGGTTATTTATAGACGGCTGGGTGTTTTTATGGGAGGCGGTTTCTCCCTTCTTTTTCTCAAATCGAGATCTACATAACCGCTATTGCACCTACAAACGGTTGCGCAATTCTGAAGTCATCTTTAGCGAAGCGGCGTAGAAATAGACTTGAAAAACCGGGTTTCTATAGCTCAAGAATGGGCTAATAAACTCAATAGAAACCCGGTTTTTGCTTCGACAGGGTTATCCCCGGTTGGCCACCGAGCTGCGCTGGCTGAGAATCGCCTGGTGAGCTTGCTCCCAGTGGTGGGCCGCAATGCGAATTTGGCTGGGGTCGGCCAGGCCTTGGGCGCGATATTCACGAACGGCTTCGAGGGCCGCCTGGTTGCTGAGCAGGGCCAGGTCGGCACCGTTCCAGCCGTCGGTGCGGGTAGACCAGTTGTTGAGGTCAACGGCGACCAGAGGGCGATCGCTGTTGTGCACCTGCAAAATCGCCAGCCGCCCCGCCGCATCGGGCAAGCTGATCTCGAGCTGGAGGTCGATGCGCCCAGCGCGCAGAATAGCGGGGTCGAGGGCACTGGGGCGGTTGGTCGCCCCAATCAGCAGTACGTTGGTGCAGCCCTGGAGACCATCTAGCTCAGTCAGCAGCTGACCGACGACGCGATCGCTCACCCCAGAATCTCCCTGGTACTGGCCCCGAGCAGGCACCAGGGTATCAATTTCATCAATGAACACTACGCAGGGGGCGGCTTGGCGGGCCTTGGCAAACAGCTCTCGCACCGCCTGTTCGGCGGCACCAACCCAGCGGCTCAGCAGTTCGGGGCCGTTGACGGCGATAAAGTTGGCCCGGGCCTGGGCAGCGACAGCCTTGGCCAGCAGGGTTTTACCGGTGCCCGGCGGCCCCCAAAGCAGCAGTCCCCGGGGCGCTTTGGCCCCCGTTTGGGCATAGAGCTCGGGGTAGAGCAGCGCCCCTTCCACCGATTCTTGCAGGATCTGCTTGATGGACTCTAAGCCGCCAATGTCCTCCCAAGCGATCGCAGGCGACTCCACCTCCACCGATCGCAGCACTGAGGGCTTGATTTCTTTGATCGCTTGGAGAAAGTCGGTGTGCACCAGGGTCATGGTGTCGGGTACGGGGCCAGCTAGATCTGGCACCTGGCGGCGCAGGGCAAAGTAGGCGGCTTTTTGGCAGAGGGCCTTGAGGTCGGCTCCAACCATGCCGACTGCTAGATCAGCGATCGCATCCAAATCCACACCATCTAGCGGCATATCGCGGGTTTGGATGTGCAGAATCTCGCACCGCCCCTGGCGATCGGGCACGCGGAACTGCACCTCGCGATCGAAGCGGCCCGGACGGCGGAGGGCCGGGTCAATGTGGTCGGGTCGGTTGGTGGCGGCCAGCACGATGACGCCTTTGGTTTGGGCAAAGCCATCCATCAGGCCCAGCAGGGTGGCGACCAGGCGCTTTTCAACCTCGCCTTCGACCTTGCTGCGATCGGGGGCCAGGCTGTCGATTTCGTCGATAAATACCAGGCAGGGGGCCGCTTTTTTGGCCTTCTCAAAAATGGCCCGTAGGCGCTGCTCAGCCTCGCCGTAGTATTTGCCCATCACCTCAGGGCCGACGATGGCAATGTAGTTGACCCCCAAATCTTCGGCCAGGGAGCGAGCGGTGAGGGTTTTGCCCGTGCCGGGAGGGCCAACCAGCAGCACACCGCGCGTAGGCTCTAGACCCAGCTTAGCCAGCACGTCGGGCCGTTTGAGGGGGATTTCTACCAGTTCGCGCAGCTCTTGCAGGGTGGCGGAGAGTCCACCGACATCGCCCATGGTGGGGTGATGGGAAGACGAGGGGGGTGGGGAGGATGGGGAAGGTGAGGAGGATGGGGAGTCGCCGCTGGCGGGGGGTGGGGTGATGATGACTTCTTCGACGGCGGGGTCGTTGAGGGGGGCGCTATCGCCAGGGGTGCGGTTCATGCGGCTGACGCCGATGTTGGGAATGTTGCCCTGGCGGGGAATGCTGCCCATGCTCCGAGCGTTGATCTGCACGTTGGTTTTGAGTTCGCCGCTTTCGGCTTTTTCTTCTAGCGTTTTAGCCAGTTCGAGGAGTTGTTCAAAGCCTTTGAAGAAGTCATTCATGGGCGTTACTCATCACAGGTTGGGGCTGACAGCGAGGGGATAGATGCCGCTTAGCGTTCCCCAGACCTAAGGGTTCACTCCCGGTCAGCAAAACCGCTTCGCCCTGCCCCGGTCGTCATAAAAGTTGAGAAACAATGCTGCCCTAGAGGCTCAGGGCGCTGTAGCCGCCCAAAAATACCAGCCACACCATCACCACCAGCCAGTGCATGGCCGCAACCACCCACCAAGAGCCCGACTTCCAGTAGGCGATGGTGCAGATCAGGCCTAGCAGAGCGGCCGACAACAAAAAAACCGGGTTGCTAAAGGTGGCAAAGGCTACGGGGTAGAGGGTCATAGCATTGAGGGGATGCATGACGACAAACAGACCCAGCATGGGCAGCCCCAGCCGCCAGCGCCGGCGATCGCTCATGATCTCCGTCGGGTGGGGCAGCAGCAGCACCCGCCAAAACCCCTCTTCGAGCAGGGCGGGTACCAACAGCACGCGCGCCGCCAGCCGCAGCCCATCGCCCCAGGTAATGTCGGCTAGGGTGGGGGCCAAAAAATGGCTGCTCAACCCCAGGGGAATCGTTACTAGCCCCAGCGCCACCGTTAGCCCAGCCGCTAGCACCCAGTCCTGGGCCGGGGGCCAGGTAGTCGCTGCCTGCCGCAACCGATGTAGGGTGAGCCGCAGGGCAATATAAGCGCTAAGGCGAAGGTGTTGCAACGGTACCAATGCAGTAGTGGTAGCAAACGATCGCAGCCTCCCTAGACAGGTTGGCAACCTGAGCAAAGGAAAAGCCTCAGCGCAACCTAGGGTTGCGGTCCCCTAGAGCGCCTACTTCTATAGTAAACAGATTGGTTAGGGGGTGGTGTGATGAAGGCTGCCATCTGCTGCTGCCCCTAAATCAGCCTCCCCCGGTTTAGACTGCGTGGAGAAAAGTTAGGAGAACTAGCTACTTAATCAGAGATTTGAGCGTAACTAAATTCAAGCATCTTCAAAGATTGGGGCATGCTAACAAAGACGTTCTTTTAATTTGACGCTGGTTCGACGGGTGTTGCCGGCTCACTCTGGCAAGGTCAGAAATTCTTAAGATGAAGTTACTAGCCACGTCATGCCTTTGCCCGCAGAGTCCGAGCCCCCCGCTAAGTTGGAAGCATCCCCGTCAGATCTTGGCGGGGATATTGCTAGCGCGAACGCAGCAGGGGCTAGCTCGCAGCTGAACTCAGCCCTGCCCTGGAGCATCTTTGAGGCCTCCCTTGACGCCATGCTGATCGCCGATGACGCCGGGTATTATCTGGCGGCCAACCCAGCGGCCTGTGCACTGCTAGAGCTGCCTGAGGCAGACTTAGTTGGGCGCCGATTGGCCGATTTTTTGCTGTTGGACACAGAGTTTGAGACGGTTTGGCAGGATTTTTTGACGGCGGGGCAGACGCGGGGGGAACAGCAGCTGCGGCTCGACAACGGCACCATCAAAACGGTGGAGTTTGCGGCGACAGCTCACATTCAGCCCAATCATCACCTGTCGATTTGGCGGGATATTAGCGATCGCAAGCAGTTTGAAATCGAGCGCGATGCTCTGTCTCGGCAGCTAGAGCAGTGGGTGATTAGCAGCTCTGAAAAGTTAGAGATCACCCAGGCCGAGCTGCGATTGCAGCAGCAGCGCATCGACAGCATTCTCAACTCGCTAGAGTGCGTGGTGTGGTCGGTTGACCCCTTAACCCTGGAAACCATCTATGCTAATGCCGCCTCTACCGAGCTCTACGGCCATCCCCCAGAGGCTTTTTTAGCCGATCCCGACCTTTGGTTCAGCTGCATTCATCCCGACGATTACCCACTGCTGTTGGCCGACATTGAGGCCCTGAGCTACCAAAGCAAAATCGACCGGGAGTACCGGATCTTTCGGGCCGATGGCGCCATGCGCTGGGTGCGTGGGCAGGCCCGCCTAGTGCGCGATACTGCCGGCAACCCCCTTCGCATTGACGGCACTACGCTGGATATCAGCGATCGCAAACGGGCCGAATTTGCTCTCAAAGACCATCAGGCCACCCAGCAGGCCATTCTCGACGCCATTCCCGATCTGATGCTGCGCATCGACGAAGACGGGAATATTCTCAACCTGATTTCGGGGGGTGAAATTAGTCTCTACAGTTCGCTCACCATCGAGCGCTACCAGTCCCTCTACACCACTCTTCCCAAGGAACTAGCCGACCAGCGTATGCAATACGTGCGGCAGGCCATGGCTACGAGCACCCAGCAGCGCTACGAACACACCATTGAGATCGACGGCGAACTGCGCCACGAAGAGTCGCGGGTGGTGCCCATCAGCCAGGACGAGGTGCTGGTGATTGTGCGCGATATTACCGAGCGCAAGCGGGCCGAAGTTACCCAGGCCGACCTCAACCAAAAACTCAAGCTGGTCAATGCCGAACTCAACCGGCTGGCCACCGTCGATGGGCTCACCGAAATTGCCAACCGCCGCAGTTTTGATCAGGCCCTCGATCTGGAGTGGCAGCGGGCCCGCCGCCAGCAAAAATATTTGTCGCTGATTCTCTGTGACATTGACTACTTCAAGCCCTACAACGACAACTACGGTCACTTGGCGGGCGACGACTGCCTGCGCAAAGTGGCCCAGATGCTGAGCACCGTGGTTAAGCGGCCAGGGGATCTGGTCGCCCGCTACGGCGGCGAAGAATTTGTGCTGCTGCTGCCCGATACCACCCTCGATGGCAGCATTGAGATCGTTGAACAAGTTCAGGCAGCGATCGCCCAGTGCCCGCTGCCCCACGAGTACTCAGAGGTGAGCTCAAACCTAACCCTGAGCTTTGGCCTCGTGTGCCACTGCCCCACTGTTAAAGAGCACTCTCCTAGAGAGCTAATCCATCGCGCTGACCTAGCTCTCTATGAAGCCAAGGCCCAAGGCCGCAATCGGTATGTGGTGGGCGACAGCTTTGCCGAGTAGGCTGCCAAGCCAAAGGTGACAGATTATTTGGGTGTAAGGTCCAAAGGTTCAAGGTTTAGGGTCACGACCGGCCCTAAACCGTACACCATAGACCCTGAACCCTAGATATTCGAGCCTGTCACAATTAGCTTGTTTAAGTACTAGCCGCCAGCCAAGCAGTTCGCAGCACAGGCCGAGTTAACCAGCCGGACTCGCCCAGCACAATTGGCCGGTTGATGTTCACAGCCATCTGGCTCACACTGGAGTTTGGCTAAGCATGAGATTCCATGACTAACTCTGAGTTTAATGTGGCTATGGCCCCGGCGGCTCTGAGCGTCGGCGGTTTAGTCGACTACATCAAGGCCGTTTTAGAGGACGATCCTACCCTGCGCCAGGTCTGGGTGATCGGCGAAGTGTCTAGCGCCAACCCTCACGCCAAGGGGTTGTTTTTTACCCTCACCGACCCCGACACTGGAGCTGCCATCAATGCTGTGGCCTGGCGCAGCCAGCAGGCGCGGCTCACAACTCTGCCTGCCGTTGGCGAACAGGTGATCGCCTTGGGCACGGTGAAAGTCTACCCCCAACGCAGCAGCTATCAGCTGACGGTGTGGCAGGTGCTGCCCAACGGCGACGGCCTCAAGGCCCTGCGCTATCGCCAGTTGCGTCAGCGTCTCGCCGCCGAGGGTCTGTTTGACCCCGAGTTTAAGCGCCCGCTGCCCGCCCTGCCCCAAACCATTGCGGTGGTGTCGTCGCCCCAGGCGGCAGCTTGGGGTGACATTCAGCGATCGCTGCGCCACCACCATCCCGGCCTGCACTTGCTCTTCTCGCCCGCCACGGTGCAGGGTGACACCGCCCCCGCCTCAATTGAGGCCGCGATCGCTCGGGTGGCCAGCGATGGTCGCGCCGAGGTGCTGATCCTGGCTCGCGGCGGCGGGGCCAGCGAAGACCTGGAATGCTTCGACGACGAGCGTGTGGTGAGGGCGATCGCCAACTGCCCTATCCCAGTCGTGACGGGCATCGGCCACCAGCGCGACGAATCGTTGGCCGATCTAGCGGCGGATCTATGTGCTCATACGCCGACAGCGGCGGCGATCGCCGCCGTCCCCGCCCTAGCTGACCTGATCGATGCTCACCACCAGCGGGTGGCACTGCTCAAAACCCTTACCGCTGAGCACCTGCTCAATGCTCAAAGCGATGTGCACCGTCTGGGCCAACGATTATTGCGGACCCGCCTCGACCAGCGCGTGCAGCAGCAGCTCGTTCACCTCAAGCAGCTCAAGCGTCGGCTGGTACAGGGAATACAGGTAGAAATGCGACAGGCTAGCGATCGCACCACCGCCCTGCGCAGTCACTTGATGACCCTTGACCCCGACACTGTAGTTAAGCGAGGCTATGCCCTAGTCCGCGACGAAGCCAACCAACTCGTCACCCAAGCCAGCGGCGTTACCCTCGGCGAAACCCTCCAGGTACAGCTCGCCCAGGGCCACCTCACCGTCCAAGTCACCCAAGTACACCCCCCAGCTCAATAACTCTCCAATTCCCCCATCTTCCCCATCTACCCCTTCACCCCCTACCCATCCACCCCTGCACCCCCATGCCCAAGAAAGCTGCCGACACCTGGAACTACGAAACCACCGTTGCCACAGTCGAAGGCATCATTGCCGACCTCGAATCGGGCAGCCTGCCCCTAGCCGCCGTGCTGAGCCAGTTTGAGCAGGCCGTCCAAGCGCTCCAGCAGTGCGAAACCTACCTGAGTGAGAAACAGCAGCAGGTAGACTTGCTGATTGAAACCCTAGCTGACCACTGAACCTAACCTCAACTACTCTCGCCCCATGAACCCAGAGCACCAGCGACTCAAAGCGGCCCACCAATCGCAAACGCCGTGGCAGAAATGGGGGCCATACCTGAGCGATCGCCAGTGGGGCACCGTGCGCGAAGACTACAGCGCTACGGGTGCAGCGTGGGATTATTTCTCTCACCAGCAGTCGCACTCGCGGGCCTACCGCTGGGGCGAGGATGGCCTAGGCGGCATCTGCGACGACCAGCAGTTGCTCTGCTTTGCCCTGGCTCTGTGGAATGGGAACGATCCCGTGCTCAAGGAGCGCCTGTTTGGGTTGACCGGCGGCCAGGGCAACCATGGCGAAGACGTCAAGGAATACTACTTTTACATTGACAGCACCCCCACCCACAGCTATCTAAAGTTTCTCTACAAATACCCGCAGGCCGAATACCCCTACGCCGACCTAGTGACCGAAAACCAGCGGCGCGGGTACGACCAGCCCGAGTACGAGCTGCTGGATACCGGCGTGTTCGACGAGAACCGCTACTTTGATGTGTTTGTGGAGTACGCCAAGGCCAGTCCCGAAGACGTTGTGATTGTCATTGAAGTGATCAATCGCGGCCCTGAGCCAGCCACAATCCACCTGCTGCCGACGCTGTGGTTTCGCAACACCTGGGCTTGGGGTGATGACATAGAGAAGCCAGGGTTACGCAGGGACAAACGGCCGTTTGCCCCTACAGATGTTGTGATAGAGGCCACCCATCCCACCTTGGGAAACTACTGGCTCCACTGCGAGGGAAGCTCGACTAAGGCTGAAACCCCGCCCCTGTATTTCACGGAAAACGAGACCAATTACGCAGCCGTGTTTGGGGGCGAAAATTCCTCGCCCTACGTCAAAGACGGCATTCACAATGCAGTGATTCATGGGCAGAAAGATACAGTGAATTCCGCTCAGGTGGGCACAAAAGTCTCGCCCCACTATCAACTTTCCCTGGGGCCAGGGAAACGGCAGACAGTGCGCCTTCGGCTGACAAATCAGCCCACCCAGGAACACCCCTTCGGTGACGACTTTGCGACAATTCTCCAAGCTCGGCGGCAGGAGGCAGATGATTTCTACACGGCCCTCACCCCCTTTGAACTGAGTGAGGGTCAGCGGAAAATTCAGCGGCAGGCGATCGCAGGTTTGCTCTGGAGCAAGCAGGTCTACACCTACTCGGTCGAACAATGGCTGCACGGAGACTCGACCATGCCTGAGTTACCGGAGAGCCGCAACCGCAACCGGCACTGGCGACACCTCGACACCGCCGACATCATCTCCATGCCCGACAAGTGGGAATACCCCTGGTTTGCCGCCTGGGATTTGGCCTTTCACTGCATTCCCCTGGCCATGGTTGACCCCGAGTTTGCCAAGCACCAGCTCGACCTGCTAACGCGGGAGTGGTATATGCACCCCAACGGCCAGCTGCCTGCCTACGAGTGGGCCTTTGGCGATGTGAACCCGCCCGTTCACGCCTGGGCCACTTGGCGGGTGTACAAAATTGCCCAAAAGATGACTGGGCCAAGCGTAGACCATCGGCCCTTTCTAGAACGCGTCTTTCAAAAGCTGCTGCTCAACTTCACCTGGTGGGTCAACCGCAAAGACGCTGAAGGCAAAAACGTTTTTGAGGGCGGCTTTCTCGGTCTCGACAACATTGGCGTGTTTGACCGCAGCGCCCCGCTGCCCACCGGCGGCACCCTAGAGCAGTCTGACGGCACCAGCTGGATGGCAATGTACTGCCTCAACATGCTGGAGATGGCGCTGGAACTGGCTCTTGAGAACCCGGTTTACGAAAATATGGCCACCAAATTCTTCGAGCACTTCATCTACATTGCCGATGCCATGAACCACATTGGCGATGACCAAACCCGCCTGTGGAGTGAGGAAGACGGGTTCTTCTACGACGTGCTGCACCTGCCCGACGGTGATGGTCAGGGGCCGGCCTGTGACCACCGCATCCAGATGAAAATTCGATCGCTGGTCGGGCTAATTCCCCTCTGCGCGGTCATGACCCTAGAGCCCAAAACCTTGGAAAAACTGCCCAGCTTTGCCGAACGGCTGGAGTGGTTCATTCAAAATCGCCCCAACCTGAAGCGAAATGTGGCCTGCATGGAAACCCAGGGCACCGGAGCGCGGCGCATGCTGGCTCTGTGCTACGCCACCCTGGGCCATGTCGAACCGCGCGATCGCCTCCGCCGCCTGCTCGAAAAACTGCTAGATGAGTCAGAATTCTTGAGCCCTTACGGCATTCGTGCCCTATCGAAATACCACGCTGACCACCCCTACAGCTTCCACGCCAATGGCCAAGAGTACCGAGTTGACTACGAACCAGCGGAGTCGAGCAGCGGGCTATTTGGCGGCAACTCTAACTGGCGAGGGCCAGTCTGGTTTCCGGTCAACTATCTGATTATTGAGTCGCTGCAAAAATTTCACCACTATCTAGGTGATGACTACAAAGTCGAGTGCCCCACTGGTTCTGGGCAGTGGATGAATCTGTGGGAGGTCGCCAGCGAGCTATCCCAGCGACTCATCGCCATTTTTGAGCTCAATGCCGACGGCGATCGCCCCGTCAACGGCGGCACTGTTCCCCTACAGCAAGACCCCCACTGGCGCGACTACGTGCTGTTTTATGAATACTTCCATGGCGACAACGGGGCCGGGCTGGGGGCCAGCCACCAAACCGGTTGGACAGGGCTAGTCGCCAAGCTAATTCACCAGCAGGCCGAGTATAGCCGCGATTCTCAGACGAACACTCGTTCCGAGTCGGTTCCCAGTTTTGGGATGCCACAGGCTTGATACGGTGCCAATTGCCTTAACTCAGAAGATCAACCGCAGCTTATCGCAATAGCCAGCCACTGGATGAGAGACGTAGGTTGAGTAAAACGACCTGCAACTCAAAACCAGGCTCGGTTTGTTGGGTGTTGCTAGCGTGCCAATCATCTAGAAAACAGCCGAAGTTTCCCTGTTTTTATCAGTCAGCGCACCAGCGCCACTGATCGAGATCACCAAATGCTGTCTGTAATTCTACGGAGTCTCTTTGAAGCACTCCTTAACCCAACAGACCTCACAATAAATGCCTTTTCATAGGCACTTATTCCTAACTTAAAGTTGCCAAAAATTTTGTCAATCTGCTGGGTTAGCCCCATCTCCAGGAGACAACCAATGCTTTATAAGGTCATTGCCGCAGAAATTACGGAAGCGCTAGCGGAGGCCATGCTTGATGTTGCCAAAGAAGAAGTTGCAGGCGCTTTAGCGAAACAGGCCCAAGACAAGATGCGCCTACAGGATAAAACCTATGAAGAGTGGAAAGATTTAATTTTTACAATCGCATTTACCGGCAACTTTCCCAAAGACGATCGAGTCACCGTTTTGGCAAACCAGGTGAACGCCGCCCATCAACGCATTGATGCCCTAGAAAAGCAGTTCGAGAGCTTAAGCAAGGCCCTTGACAAGAAGGTCAACTATCTGCGCTCTGAGATATTTAAGAAAGCTGAGCAGAGTCTGTATAGTGCGATCGCCAATGAAGACAACTTATTTAAGCACACGCTGCTTAGAATCAACAAATCGTTCTCGGCTTCAGGCAGCAACCTAGAACACGATCAAGCAAAGGGTATGGCCAGCCATTTTGCAGGACATATCCTTGAAGAAGCAGCGAATTACAAAGAGAGCATTAATAGAATTTTTACTACGCTAATGCCTTCTAAAAACTTTGACAGTGCCAACTTATTTGATGCCTGGAAAAGCGCTGCTATTTTTCACTCAGAATTTTTAACCCTTGGGGAGTCTGGCAAACGATTTAATATTTATAAGGAAATGGAGCGCAAGTTTGCATCTATTTTGCTATTGCAGCTACGGTACATGCAGGTGCTGCTAGATGCCTATCGCATGAACCAGGCTAGCCCGCTACCAGTCAGAACTGACAACCCCCAGCAGTTTCTCAACTGGTTCTACGGAACCTACTTTGAGCCCGAGGTCACTGGCTTTGTCGCTACTGTCGAGCAGTGGATTGTCAATGTCTTTCCCTATCCCCAAAGCCCTGTGGGTCAGGTTGAGATTCCAGAAGACATTCGGCAAATTTTGGCTCAAGTTAATTACTTTGCAGAAAAAACCCTCAGGCCGATCAAAGAGTACGTAACTATCTTCAACTGGAACAATTCACTGGCCAAGCAAACCACTGATTTGCAGGAATACTTGCAGAAGACGATCGCGATCGACCCCCTAAAACCATTGCAAAAGCGCAATGACCAAACTTTAGAGACGACCGGCGACAGCGCGGGTGGCATCCAGCGAACTGTGGCTCTCCATCGTGTGGCCTCTGCACCAACGGCCGACGACGATGGCATCGTATCGCTCACCGTAGACGGCAAACTTTGTCAAACCTACCGGTATCAAGCGGGTGAAGTGACGGTCATCGCTCAGCCCGAAGCCCTACAGGGTCGAATTTTGATTCCGGGCGATCGCTGGCGCAACTACCAAAATCAGTCGAAGCTGTTGGTCAGGCTCGTCGATACCTCATCAAGCGGCCAGCAGTTCGAAGCGATCGGACGCTTAGAATTTCAGAACGTCAATTTTTTACGCCATGAGCAGAATGGTGCCCTTCGCGGTCTAGGGCTTTTAGTCGGCGGCAGATGGCGACACTACCCCGAACTGCTGATGGCCAAGTTCGTGCCGCACCACACCTTGACCGACTTGGTCCCTGCTGGGTCAATCACCTTAGATATTCGCGATTTTGATACCAACCGGGTGCTTCAGCGGGTAACCGCATTGTTCACCGCAGCTGAAGGTACAGCTCAACCGGTTACTCGCCGCAGCTTTACGGCCTTTATGAGCACCGGAGTAGATGTAGTGGCCTGGTCTCGCTCCCCAGTAACAGCCTACCGCCCCGTCGCCGTCAGTTAGCGGCTGCAGCCCTAAAAGCTTGTGTTCCAAACTGCATTAATTCTGTACATTTCACCCCAATTACCAGGAGATTCATCATGGCTCTTACGACTCTGAATGTTGTGCCCATGGCCGACAACCGGAACGGACGTATTTTTATAGGGACAGGTCAGGGAGATCCCCTGCAATCGTCCTACAACGTTGATAGCAGCGAGCAGTTCAGGCTACTCGAGCGGCAGCTTAACCTGCAAGCAGGCAGCGATGAGAACTGCATTTCAGTCAACCTCAAAACCTTTTCGTCCTACGGTCTTGAAGGTCACTCGCCGACGGTGCTGCAATTTCGCAGCGAAGGCAATGTCGAAGTTCCCTACGGGTCGTCTATTCAGGCCCAAGCGATCGTTGAAGAGTGGATTTCGATGGGATTTCAGGTGGTCAACTTGCCAACGGGCAAAACCCTCACCGTTCGCTTGAGCGGCATCATCGACTCACCCGGAAGCGGGGTAGAAGTTAGATTCAGCGGTGGCGATAAGACTTATTCCTTTGGCAGCGGCCTTTTTAGCAAAGACCTGGAGCTTTCCGAAGGAGAATACATTCTCACAGGTGCGTACAACCTGAATATGGTCTTTCCAGGCGCTGACCCACTATCAAGCTGCCCAATCATTGTGCACGCCAAGGTAGAGATACTGGGGGTTCGGTAGGTTCAGCATCACCCCCTGATAGGGGCAGGGCCTAAATCTTGAAGCCTGTTTCCCACTCCTCGTGGCTCAACAAACGCTAGAAACCCTAAGCCCAATTCCTCAGAAAGAGGAATTGGGCTTAGCCGTAGAAGTGCCGTTTGAGACATTCTTAGGAATTCACAGGTTTTGCAGGCTAGCCCAAAGGCTCAAAGCCGAGGAATGACTTCCTTACTTGGGACTGACAACTAAACCGTTACAGAGCAGGTTGCGAAAACGCGACAGATAAAGTACAAGTGTACTTATTCAGTATCCCCCATGGTCGCCTTGATTTGATCCACAAACTCCTGATGATCGATCACCGGCTTCGAGATATAGCCATCGGCACCGCTCTGGTTCAAAAAATTCTCGCGATCGCCATCCATGGCATGGGCCGTCACCAAAATCACCGGTAGGTTAGCCGTAGCGGGGTCGGCCTTTAGCAGCTGGGTGATCTTGATGCCATCCATGGGCTTGCCCTGGTACATGCTGTGAGCCAGCGACACATCCATCAAAACCACGTCAACTTCACCACTGCGGGCAATGGTCATCACTTCTTCAACATCTTCTGTATGCTTAACCGCCAAGCCCCCACGCTTGGTCAATATCTTAGAGAATACTCGGGCATTTACCAGGTCGTCTTCAACGAGTAAGACGGTCTTCATTGCGTGTGTCAATCCCTGTCATCAGAGGAATATGGTCTTTGAACGGAAATGATTGGGTTGATGCGTCAGCTTTATCTAGGCAGCCGAGGCAGCTACAGCCCTAGCCCTCCTGGGTAAGCTTTTCTAGGCAAGTGCCCATGGCGGGTAGACTGAATTGCCTAAACGCTTGCCATACCCACAAGCTTGCCTATAAGTTACAGCATTGTTAACGCCGATTTATCAAGGCCCATTAAATTTAGACCGTGCGTTAGGCTGCGAAATGCCAGTTTAAGCCTAGGCTATGGCTAAACTCAGCTACAGCTCGGTCTATCTCACCTACCCCGTTCCCCCTTTTTCATCCAGGATCCCCGCCCATGGCCGACCAACTCGACATCATTGCTGGGCAGATTGTGCCTACCTCGCTCCACACCGAGGTGCAGCGGTCGTACCTGGAATACGCCATGAGCGTGATTGTGGGCCGGGCGCTGCCCGACGTGCGCGATGGCCTCAAGCCGGTGCACCGCCGCATTCTCTACGCCATGCACGAACTGGGGCTGACCCCCGATCGCCCCTACCGCAAATGCGCCCGCGTGGTCGGCGATGTGCTGGGGAAGTATCACCCCCACGGCGACCAGGCGGTCTATGAGGCTCTGGTGCGCATGGTGCAGACTTTCTCCAGCCGCTACCCCCTGCTCGATGGCCACGGCAACTTTGGCTCGGTCGACAACGACCCCCCAGCGGCCATGCGCTACACCGAGACGCGCCTGTCACCGATCAGCAACGAGGCCATGCTGACCGACATCAGCGAGGCTCTGGTCGACTTTAGCGACAACTTTGACAGCTCCCAGCAAGAGCCAGTGGTGCTGCCCACCCAGTTGCCCAACCTCCTGCTCAACGGGTCTTCGGGGATTGCCGTGGGCATGGCCACCAACATTCCGCCCCACAATATGGGCGAAGTGATCGATGGCCTAGTGGCGATGATCGATCGCCCTACCCTCTCCGACGACGACCTGTTTCGCCTCATCCCCGGCCCCGACTTTCCCACTGGGGGTGAGATCATTGGCACCGAAGGCATTTTGGATGCCTACCGCACCGGGCGAGGCAGCATTCCCATTCGCGGCATTTGCCAGTTTGAAGAAGTGCATCCCGGCCGGGGGCGGCAGCGGCGCAACGCGATCATTGTCACCGAGCTGCCCTACCAGGTAAATAAGGCGGGGTGGATTGAGAAAATCGCCCAGCTGGTGAACGCGGGGCGACTGGAGGGGATTGCGGATATTCGCGATGAGAGCGATCGCGACGGCATGCGGGTCGTGATCGAACTCAAGCGCGACACCCCAGCCAAGCGGGTGCTGCAAGACCTCTACCGCACCACGCCGCTGCAAACCAACTTCGGCGTGATTATGCTGGCGTTGGATAACAGCCAGCCCCGCCAGATGCCCCTGCGCGATGTCATGCAAGCGTTTCTCGACTTTCGCGAAACCACCCTTACCCGCCACTACCAGCACCAGCTCGAAAAAACCGAAGCCAAGCTGCACATCACTGAGGGGCTGCTGACGGCGCTAAATAACCTGGATGCGATCATCGACATTCTGCGCAACGCCGCCGACGGCACCACCGCCAAGCAGACCTTTCAGCAGCGGTTTGACCTCAGCGAGCGCCAGTCGGACGCAATTTTGGCCATGCCTCTGCGCAAGCTCACCGGCATGGAGCGCCAGGGCCTAGAGAACGATTTTGCCGAACTCAGCCAGCGCCGTGACGATCTGGCTCGACTGCTGGCCGATCGCAAAGAGCTACTCAAGGCAATGAAAAAAGAGCTGAAGGCGCTCAAAAAGAAGTTTAATGACCCCCGCCGCACCCGCATTCAAACCGACGCCGAACGGGCGGAAGAAACGCAGCAGGTCGAAGAGATCATTGCCGAAACCGTTGAAGAAGCAACGGTTGTGGAGTTTACCCAAAAGGGCTACGTGCGGCGGTTTTCGCAAAAATCCTACCAGCGGCGGCAGGCGCGGCTAGAGGTTGACCCCGACCCCAAACTCCACGAGGTAGACGACGACCCGGTGGTGCAGGTTGAAGCAGCCCTCACGACCCACGAACTGCTCACCCTCACCCGCGATGGTCGGGCCTTTACCGTTGCCGTTGGGGCTGTCCCCGCCAATCCGCGTCAGGGCAAGGGGGCACCCCTAGTGCAACTGCTGCCGGGTTCGGTGCCATCTGCCGCCGATGCGATCGTGGCTCGGTTTGTGCTTCGCGACGATTTGCTAGAGCACGACCTGATTCTCGTCACCCGCAAGGGCAAAATCAAGCGCGCTCCGCTGAAAGAATTCGCCAACCTTACCGGACGCGGCCTCACCGCCATCAAAGTCAAAGACGGCGACGAGCTGGCCTACGTCACCCTGGCCGAGCCAGGCGATGACCTGGTACTGGGAACGACCGGTGGCCGACTACTGCGCTTCCCGATCGATGATGACAACCTGCAAGTCATGGGCCGCGCCGCCCAAGGACCCCAGGGCATTCGCATGGGCAAGCAAGAAACCCTGACCGGCTGTGTGGCCGTGCAGTCGAGCAAAGATTGCCTGCTGCTGGTGTCGGCGGCGGGCTATGCCAAGCGTTTGCCGGTAGAGGGTTTGCGGGTGGCCAAGCGCGGCGACATTGGCACTCAGTCGTTTCAATTTAGCCTCAAGACTGACAGCCTGATGGCGCTGCTGCCCGCAGTCCCCAAAGAAGCCGTGACGGTGTTTACCAGCGCTGAGCGCACCGCCGTCATCCCGATCGCATCGGTGCCCCGTCAAGGAAGGACTGGGGAGAGCGATCGCATCGTCAAACCTAACAAGGGCGAAACCATCACCCAGGTAATTCGTGTAACTGCGCTTGATCCAGATGCTAGCAATGGAGCGGCATCCGACTAAAGATAGGATAGTTTTGTAGAGTAGGCGTTGGTTCTAGGTCAATACCTGGTTTAGGTTGAATGACGTTCTACTCAACTTTAACTGAGGAATACCGATGTCATTCATCACGTTCAAAGCGCCGATCAAAGATGGGATGATAGAGATTCCTGCAGAATACAAACAAGCTCTAAGCGGTACTGACCAGGTCGAAGTGACGATTTCGACTCAATTCAATACGGCGAAGACAGGCTTGATTGCAAAATTGCTCGAAAATCCTATCGTGGTCGATCACTTCGTGCCCCTTAGCCGCGAGGAAGCGCATGACCGCAACCTCTAAAACCTACTTCCTCGACTCAAATATCTGGCTGTATGCCCTGCTAAAAAATCGTCAGTCCACCCCAGAAGATCTTCATAAAGCCCAAGTTTCTAATCACTTAATTGATGCTCCGGGGGTTGTTATCAGCATTCAGGTAGTTAACGAGGTTTGCGTCAATCTCATCAAAAAAGCACGATTTAATGAATCTCAAGTTCAAAGCTTGATCCAAGACTTTTACAATGGCTGTCGACTAATCACGTCTGATCAGGCTCTGCTAACCCTTGCGTCTGAGACCCGTGACTGCTACAGTCTGTCTTTTTGGGATGGGTTGATTGTTGCTGCCGCTTTAACAGCCAATGTAGCCACTCTCTACTCGGAGGATATGCAAAACAATCTCAGGGTTTTCGATCAACTCACGATTACTAACCCCTTCCTCTAAATTTATCCGTAAATCTTTAGTTCCATCGCCCAACCTGCCGTGGCCCAAGTCGCAATCGAAAACGTCTACAAAACCTTCCCCAAGTCTCGCCAAGTCCACGAGGCAGAGACTACTTTGGAGGCCGACCACGATACAGCGGCGGTGCTCAAGCGCATCAACCTCACTGTTGAGGACGGCGAGTTTATGGTGCTGGTCGGCCCTTCGGGCTGTGGCAAAAGCACTCTGCTACGGCTGATCTCGGGACTGGAGGCGATTACGGGAGGCATCATTTGGGTGGGCGATCGCAAAGTCAACGACCTACCCCCCAAGCTACGCGACACCGCCATGGTGTTCCAGAGCTATGCCCTCTACCCCCACCTGACGGTCTACGACAACCTCGCCTTTGGTCTGCGCCGCATGGGGGCCGACCTCGAACAATCTTTGCCCTCCCTAGAGTTGGGCAAGCAGCTTTCCCCCAGCGACTCCCCCGCCAACCAGGAGCTAGAGCGCCTGCTCACCGAGAGCCGCTGGTGGGAGAAACCCCTAGTCTCGATCACGCGCCGGCTGCCCCCTAGCCTGCGCTACGTCTCTGAGGCCGAACGACTGATCGACGAACGGGTGCGGGCCGTGGCCAAGATGCTGCAAATTGACCTGCTGCTCAACCGCCAGCCCCGGCAGCTTTCGGGCGGGCAAAAGCAGCGGGTGGCCCTGGGGCGAGCCATGGCTCGCAACCCCCAGGTGTTTTTGATGGATGAGCCCCTGTCAAACCTGGATGCCAAACTGCGGATGGAAACCCGCGCCCAGATTGTAAATTTGCAGCGGCAGCTGGGCATTACCACCATCTACGTCACCCATGACCAGGTGGAGGCCATGACCATGGGCCATCGGATCGCCGTGATGAACCTGGGCCAAATTCAGCAGGTGGCCACTCCGCTAGAGCTGTATAACCGCCCCGCCAATCGCTTTGTGGCTGGCTTTATCGGCTCGCCGCCGATGAACGTGATTCCAGTGCAGGTGCAGGCTCCATTTTTGCTGGTGCATCCTGAGTTTCGCCTGTCGCTGCCCAGTAGTTGGGACGATCGCCTGCTGCCCTACGACAACCGCGAAGCACTGTTGGGCATTCGCCCCGAGCACCTCAGTTTGGCCCTACCTGCACCCAAAAATATTCGCGGTCACATCACCCACATGGAAGCCCTGGGCAGCGAGACCTACCTGACGGTGCAGACCGAGGATCTAACGCTGCTGGCCAAAATCCCCCCCGACGAGGTGGTGCGAATTGGCGATGAGGTGTGGCTGGCGATCGCCTCCGAAAAAGCCCATCTGTTTGATCCAGAAAGTGACGCCTCCCTTTGGAGCTGCTAACCTTTTGTAGCCGCAGAGATCCGCAACCGTAGAGATCCACGTCAACGAGCCACGCCAATATAGGGAAAGCACCTTGCGTAAACCCCGTTCTGGTAAAACCCAGCTTCTCTCAGGGCTGACTCTGATCGGCGCGATGGTCGTGGCTTTTTTCATAGTGCAGGCTCCCTGGGCGCACCCGCTTCGAACCTTGGTGCTGTTGGCCCTCCCCGGTGCGCAGGGTGCTCTAACCTCTCGGCAGGCTTTGCACCAGCACCGGTTAGCGCCATCAAGGGCTGGGCTGACGATCGCAGAGCTGATCGGGGCAGGGCTGCTGGGGGTAGCCGCCGGAATTGCACTGCTGGGGGCTCGGTCGCTGCCGGGGCTCTATAGCAGCTGGGTAGTAGCCGCGATCGCCACCCTGATATTGGTGATCGCGGCCGCCCTGGAGTTGCTGCGAGCGATGAGCCGCCGGCAAAATCAGCGCCCGGTGTTGCTCAAGCTGTTACTGCAAAGCCTAGCGCTGATTTTCTATGGCCTGCTGCTGCTGTGGATGGGGTTGCTGTTCCTACTGTCGCTGACGGGCGAGTCATACATGGGGAATTGAGCGGGGGTAGTTGACGAGGCGCGATCGCCCCAAAAGCCTGCCAATTTCTCAAGCCACCTCGACCTAATTATTCATCCTGCCGCACCTTTAAACTGATCTGCTCAAAGACTGCACCGGATAGTACTTGCCCTGCCACCGTTACCTCCTGACCATTTACCCAGGCCTGCTCCAGAGTCGGTCCATGCAGGTGCAGGTTCACCCGTCCGTAGGGAAATGCGTAGTCTCCCTGCGATCGCCAGGTAAGAATTAAATACTGCCCCTGCTGGCTCAGATGCCACTGGTCTAGTCGCGTGTCGCCGTAACCTTCTCCAGCATCGCTATAGAGTTGGCCCTGGCTTTCCCCCTTCCCATCCGGTCCCAAGACCTGCGGATAAAGGTGCAGGGTCAGGTCCTCGTCCTCGGCCAGGGGCAAAATACTGCCCACCCTTACCAGTAGGGGAATCTGCTCCAGCGGTGCCGGTAGCTCAACGGTTTGCCCACCTCGCCACAGCGTGTCATCCCAAAAGCTGTACCAATTTCCGGCGGGCAGTGCGACCTGGCGGCAGCGCTCACCCTGGGTCATCACCGGGCACACCAGCAGCGCATCACCCAGGTAAAAGGCATCCTCCCGGTTCCACAGACTTTCATCTGCCGGGTTCAGCCAAAACAGTGGACGCACGGGGGGATATCCCTGGTCAGCGGTCTCCCACACCAAGGTATAGAGGTAGGGCATCAGCTGATGCCGGAGCTGCAAAAAGCGGCGCGCAATGCTGAGGCAGGGTTCGCCGTAGGTCCAGGGGGCGCGGTGCCCCACGCTGACGGCACTGTGGGTGCGGTAAAAGACCATAAAGGTGGCCATCTGAAACCAGCGCAGGTAAAGCTCAGGCCCCGGATTGCCCAAAAATCCACCAATATCTGGGCCGCAAAAGGCTACCCCCGATAACCCCAGGCCCAAAACAGTAGCCACGGTTTGACGCAGCGCCTCCCAGGTGGAAACAATATCGCCAGTCCAGGTCCAGGCGTAGCGCTGCAGCCCAGCCCAGCCCGATCGCGTCACTACAAAGGGGCGAATATTGGGCCGATGGCGTTGCAGGCTTTCAAAGGCGGCGCGGGTTTCGAGCATGCCATAGACATTGTGAGCTTCGCGGTGGTCACCGCCGCGCCCCTCCAGATTGTGCTGGGTTGCCAGGGGGAGGGTGGGGTCGCCCCAGGCTACAAAGGCCGCCGGCTCATTCATGTCGTTCCAGAAACCGGCCACTCCCGCCTGGAGCAGATAGGCGAACTGGCGGCTCCACCAATCTCGCACGATCGGATCGGTAAAGTCGGGGAAGACCGATCGCCCTGGCCAAACTGGAGCTACCACCAGATCGCCGTTGGCGTAGGTGCAAAAGGCGTCGAGAATTTGCCCTTCTAGGAACAGGTTGCTGTGGCGGTTGTGCTGAATGCCTGGATTGTTGATCGCGATCAGTCGCACGCCAGCCGCCGCCAGCTCCGCCGTAAACTGCCGAAACTTAGGGAACCGCTGGGGGTCGATGGTGAAGGCGCGGTGGTTGACCTGGCAGTCAATATCCACGTGCAGGGCGCTAAGGGGCAGGTCGTGCTGCTGAAAGTTTTGCACCTCCTGGCGTAGGGTGGCCTCGGTGCGATAGCCCCAGTGCGATTGGTGATATCCCAAGGCCCAGAGGGGCGGCAGAGGTACCCGCCCGGTGAGCTGGGTGTAGCGCTGCATCAGCTGGGGCGGCGCGCCGCTTGCCAGGTAGTAGCGCAGGGCCCCGGCCTCGAAGGTGGTGGTGGCCTGCTGGTCTAGCCGCAGCTCACCCCGAAAGGTGTTTTCATAAAACACTAGATAGCTGCCCTGCCGGTGCAGACCCATGTACACCGGAATGCAGATGTACATCGGGTCGGTGCCGGGTTCGTAGATGTTGCCGGGGTCGTAGTTCCAGAACTGGTAGGTTTTAGTTTGAGCTGGGCCGCTCCGTTCTGAGACTACAGGCCGCCGCAGGTTAAAGGTCGCCGCCCGTTCCCCCAGACCGTAGAAGCACTCTTCATCCCGCAGGGAGGTGGCCTGCTGCCACCCCTCCCCCAGGCGCTGGGGCGGAAGTTCTTGGCGGATCTGACCGGTCTGATCGGCGATCGCTAGGCTGCCGTCCCATCCCACACTGATCGAGAGTTCGGAGCTAGAGAGCACCCAACCCTGGGCCTGCTCCTCTAAATGGGTGGTGACGGCGGGCCAGGGGTGATCGGCTAGGCCGTAGGGCAGAGGCAGCCGACCGGGCTGCCAGGTGACGCGGATAAAATCTGGCGTCAGGAAGGCGAGTTCGAGGGAGGCCTGCTCAAACTCAATCTCAGCGCCCCGCTCGGTGGGGGTGGCATGAAGCCCTTTGCCTACGGGCGTGGGGGCAGTTGCTGGCGGGGTTTGGTAGGGGCGATCGCGCCGGTCGCGCTGCCATGAGTACCAAAACGCGTAGGGAAAGTATCTCAGAAACCACAGGGCTTGCAACACAAACTTCAGCCTTAGCCAGAGTGGTTTTAGCACAGCCATAGTTCTGTTTTTCCCAGCGATCGCTCTTTGCCAGACTA
The DNA here is from genome assembly GCA_019359285.1 of Nodosilinea sp. WJT8-NPBG4. Lineage (GTDB taxonomy): Bacteria > Cyanobacteriota > Cyanobacteriia > Phormidesmidales > Phormidesmidaceae > Nodosilinea. The sequence continues at coordinate 58,206 of JAHHHQ010000050.1, read as the reverse complement.
GGGGGAAGCCATGGCTACTGCTTCCCCTAAAGGCGCGATACATTTGTCTACCCACAGAGAGAATTAGGCCCTCAGCCGATCTCCCCGCCCCCCTCTGCCCGTAGCTAGATGGGATAACGCTCCCGCTGGGGTTTAATAGGGCCAACAAATACCTTGCCCCATTTGCCCCATTTCGGGAACGGCCGTGCCCTTTTCTCCTTACCTGGCTATTAATCAACAACTGGCTGCCCGAGGAATGAAGCCCCAATACGTGACCGGCATGGATTCTGCCACCCAGGGGCTACAGTCGGCGGCCAACTATTTGAACGGCAAGGATTTGCCCTCAGGGGGGCCTGTGCCCCAGCTATCCGTAGGGCTGGCCCAGGCCATCGGCAGTCTGCCCAATGCAATCAACGATGCCATCATCACCGGGTTAGGCTGGCTCGATGCCTCTAGCCCAGGGGCGCTAGAGCAGGTGCGGTCTGAAACTCTAGCTCAATGGGCGGTCAATCAGTATCCCCAGCGGCAGTACCCGGCGATGATGGTTGGCTCCTCTAACGGGGCGATTTCTCACTTGTGCGCAGCACTGGGCATTCCCTGGCTGCCCCAAACTTTGCTCGTCTGTACTCGCCATTCGGGCGACAAAGATGACCCCAAGCAGGTCATGACCTGGGCCGAAGATCGGGTGCAGCGGTTGCTAGCAGCGAACTCCGACCTGGCAGCTTACCAAATGCACGACCCCAACCAGGACCGGTTGAAGGTGGGGCGGGTGGCCTACTTTCGGCTCAAGCGCAGACGGCTGGGGGCCGCCTATCGGCAATTTTTGCAGCAAAATTTGATGCCGGGGGGCACGCTGTTTCTGGTGGAATGCAACTATAGCTGGCCGGCTACCCAGGTCAGCGATCGCCATTTCTTTCAGGTGGGCGGCAAGGGTGGCATTCACCGCGCAGAATACGTCGAGGGCAGTCCTCGGGTAGCAGAGTTTCTCCAGCAGCAGGGGTCTGAGCATAGCCACTGGCACAGCCCTCCTTCCGATGGCGACTGGCCCGAGGCGGAATGGGGCTTTGAGCCGGCTCTGCGTGAAGATGTGATGGACTTTGCCGAGGAGCACGGGCTGAAGGTGCAGCGGATTGTGTTTGACGATCCGCAATCCCTCAGCCCGCTGGTGGCTGACCTGCATCGCTGGTGGTACGACCAGTTGGGTGTGCCCAGCGATCGCCTATTAGCTGAGTCGTTTGTCTATCTGCATCCCTGGCTGTGTTTGCGCCTGGGTCTGGTGCCCTACTGGACGGTGTTTAACGACAAAACCTCCCTGGGGCTGCTCAAGGACTATTTGCAAACCACCGAACCCTACAACGACATCTATCTCACCCTGTTTTCCAACGGGATCAATTCCCTGGGTATTGCTCCGATTGAGCAGTGGCGATCGGACATTTTGTCTCAGGCCCGCCGCCGGGGCGAGTTTTTGGGCGTCAAAGAGCAGCGCTTTCCCCGAGACAATGCTTCGATCATTCAGCACTACCTAGATCTGAAGCAGATGCCGGGGCAGTTCCCCATACCTGAACCGTTAACCCTGCACCAGCTTGGGGAGTTTTTGGAGCAACGGGGCGATCGCTACGCCGTAGATTGGCTGAGCTAACCCTTCACTGCATCGCTTTGGGACGCAGTGGAAATCACTGTAGTTTGCTACCCCACTCGCCCTACTATGCGTTGGTTATTCTGGGTGCCCTACGCTGGGTGGAAGAAAAACGAAGCTCCCAGAATGGCGAAGGTAGAGAGCAGCAGCACCCCCTCCAGCCAGTTCGATTTGCCATCCTGGCTGATCAGGTTGACCACAGCCACGGCGATGACAACGGCGATCGCCTCAAAGGGGCCAAAATTCAAATCCATCGGCTGGCCAATCACCTGACCCACAATCACCAAAATTGGGGCTACCAGCAGTGCCACAAGCAGGCTCGACCCCATGGCGATCGACACCGATAAATCCATGTTGTTTTTCACGGCCATGCGCACGGCCGTGACATATTCTGCCGCACCACCTACCAGGGGCAGCAAAATCACACCGGTAAACAGGTCGGTCAGCCCCAGGCTATTGGCGGTTTCTTCCACCGCTCCCACAAAAATCTCCGACTCAATGGCCACACCAACCGTGGCAGCCAGCAGCACGCCGATCCACAGCACTAGGTTCGGCTTCTCGGCCTCGCCATGCTCACCCTCGCCGTGCGAGCCCTCTTGGTCGCTCACGCCCACGTCATAGAGGTAGCTGTGGGTCTTGAGGGAAAATAGCAGCGTTAGCCCATAGACCACAATCATCACCGCCGCCACGGTCAGCGACAGGCGGTTAATGGCGGTCGGCTCCACAATGTTAGAGGTATTGATCACCATGGCAGGCAGCACGATCGCCGTCACCGCTAGGGCCATGGTGCTGCCATTGATACCCGCCATATTGCGGTTAAACTCTTGCTCTTTGTAGCGCAGCCCACCAAAGAACATCGACAGCCCCAAAACCAGGAGCAGGTTGGCCAAAATCGACCCGGTAATGCTGGCCTTAACAATGTCGATCAGTCCCGCTTTGAGGGCAACCAGGGCAATAATCAGCTCGGTGGCGTTGCCAAAGACGGCATTGATCAACCCACCAATGGTCGGCCCGGTCACCACCGCCAGCTCTTCGGTGGCAGTGCTCAGCCAAATTGCCAGGGGCACAATCGCCAGCGCCGACAGCACAAAAATGGTGAGGGCACCCCATTCCAGCCGTTCTGCTGCGATCGAGATCGGAATAAACAGCAGCAGGCCCAGCGAGATAATGTTTTTGATCGACATAGATAACCAGCTAAAGGAATAGGTGGGCTAGGGAGGGGCAGGACTTTCCCCGTGCAGCATTTTTCTGCCCATTGTCGGTGGAGAGGCGGTTCTGCGCAATCACCTTAGCAAATTCCACCGTTGCAAAGCACCCGTGACGCGCCTGCAGAAATAATCCAGGCGCATACGCTTGTCGGGCACCGCAGCGGATAGATCCGAATTGTGCCGCTCGGCTACCCCGCTAGCAGCTGCATCATCTGTTCTTGGCTCAGTACGCTGCCCACTACCCGCCGCACGGGTTCTGGGGAAACCTGAATCAGGGTCGGAGTCGCCGTAATATTAGCAGCCTCGGCTTCGGCAGGGTGAGTGGTGACGTCAATCACCTGCAGGGTATAAGCACCAGGCAGGGTTGCCTCTAGCGTGGTGTATAAAAACCGCAGCATTTTTTCGGTGACAGCGGTGTCGGTGCCCCTGACAAACAGCTTAAAACAGTGCGCTTGGGGCAGAGGGTCAACCGCTAGCGGGATTTCCAACACCGGTGTAGCAGTTGGGGTGGCAGCGATCGCCTGCTCGACGCGCATCACTAGCTCGTGGCATTCCCACAGTTGGGGAAAGGTAGACTGGTACGACTCAATCAGCGCTACCGAACATTCTTCGGCGCTGGTGTAGTTGGGCTGCCACTGCAATTCCCCCAAGCCAAACAACGCGTTGAGCAGGGGCTGAAACCGGAGAACACGGGGGTAAGCCTCGGCCACGGTCACAGGGGTTTGGGTAGCAGAGTTAATCCAGCGATCGACGGTGGCGGTAAAACAGGGTAGCAAAAAGTAGGGCGGCTCCGGCAGCTCCAGGTGGGTCTGCAAAGCCGCACAGAGGTCGATGTGCCAGTGAGCCCGCTTTTGCTCGTCGATGCAGTAGACGCAGTCGCCCCCTGGGGTAAAGAGGGCAATACCCTTAAAGCTGGAGGCGACTGCACCCACCACAGCGCCGTTAGACACGGCCGCGCAGCATTTGGGCCATTTCGTTTTGCCTGGGCGACATTTCCAGCGCGGTCTCTTCGGTGATGCGTCCCGACTCGTAGAGGGCGTAGAGCGACTGGTTCATGGTGCACATACCGTCAAAGGTACATTTAGGAATCAGCGCTTCGACTTCATCGAGCTGCCCCCGCAGAATGTAGTCTTTGATCGCATCGGTGTTGATGAGGATGTCGTGGAAAGCGGCCCGCTTGCCGTCGGTAGTGCGGCAGAGACCTTGGGCAATCACCGCCACCAGCGACTCCGCCAGGGAGACCCGCACCGGGGCCTGCTGCTCCGGCTCGTAGAGGTTGAGAATCCGCTCTACGGTCTTAACGGCGCTGTTGGTGTGCAAGGTGCCCATCACAAGGTGACCCGTCTGGGCGGCTTTGAGGGCGGTGTTGACGGTTTCTTTGTCCCGCATTTCACCGACCAGAATGATGTCGGGGTCTTCCCGCAGAGAGGCCTTAAGGGCGTTATCGAATTTTTGGGTGTGCATACCGACTTCCCGCTGCTTAATCAGCGATCGCCTACTGGTGTGCACAAATTCCACCGGGTCCTCAATGGTGATGATGTTTTTGGGCATCTCGGTGTTGACGTAGTCAATCATCGCCGCCATGGTGGTCGACTTACCTGAACCCGTAGGCCCAGTCACCAGCACCAGCCCCTTATGGTAATGGCACACGTCGCGAAAAATTGGTGAGAAGCCCAGCTGGTCGAGGGTGAGAATTTTCACCGGAATTAAACGCAGCACCATAGCCGGCCCGCGCAGGGAGTCAAAGATGTTGATCCGGATGCGTGTAAAGTCGTACTGGGCCGCCCCGTCAAAGTCCATGGTTTGGCGAAACTCGTGAATTTCGTCGGGCTTAAGAATCTCTCCTAGCCAGGCGTAGAAGGTAGCTTCGTCGGTGACAGGGTACTCGGTGGTTGAGATGTCGCCGCGATCGCGGAAGCGCGGAATCTCCCCTACTCCCAAGTGAACGTCTGAGAAGCCCTTATCGAAGGCCTCGCGCACAATTTTTTCTAGGGTAAGTCCGCTGCCCACTTTGAGGGTGTCTGCCGCATTGGGCATGGGTGGCGGCGAAGACGGACGGTGGCGAGCTTGTCCTGGAGCAGGCGCAGCCTGAGCCGCTGGGGCTGGGGGCTGATGCGCTGCTGGAGCCTGACCAACCGGAGCCTGACGGGCCGCTGGAGCCTGACCCGCCGCCGCTGCCTGGGCTGCCGCCTGACCCGCTGCACGAGCGGCAGCCTGGGCCCGAGCTTGAGCTGAGGCCTGGGTCTGGGCCGCCGTCTGGGGAGGTCTGGGCGGCGGCGGTGGTGCAGGTTGGGCCCCGGGGGCGTTGGGTAACTCAGCCATGAAAGGATTCTCCATGATGGACTCTACAGCGACAGGTACGACAGCTGGGCCGGGGCAGGGCAGCCCGTTTGCCCGTGGAATACAGTCAGGTTGCCCACATTGGGTGCAGAACTTAGCTAGTCCATGACCTCTGGCAATGCTACGACAGTCTAACAACGGTCGCAGGGTTTAATGGGCTGGTTATAACCCCGAGTATACAACCTGTGCCCAATTAGCTCATCAGCGTGCGTCCTAGCAGGTGACCGTGGCTAAATACCGATCGCATCAGCCCCCAGCGCACGGGGTTAGGCGCACGGCCAAACAGCCCTAGCATGGCCTGCACCACCTCGGGCAGCGAAAGGTTATCGGTCAAGAACCCGGCCCAGTCATCGGTGGGCAGGTTAAAAAAGGCATCAAAAAACTGATGCAATTGCGGCGCGTCAAAGGCCATTAGATTTTCGAGGCCGAAGAGATAGAGATAGTGCTTGCGCACGCGCTCGGCAGGCCAGAGGGCTTGCCAAGCCTGGTGGGCCACTTGGTCAGGGGTAGTTTGGGATGAACCGAGGGCAGCTGCGATCGCACTAGCCAACCCCGGCCCCCGCCGCAGCAGCGCCCCCACCATATAGCCCGATGCTGGGTGCACCATGCTGGCGGCCCCGCCAAAGCCCACCACCCGCTGGGTAAAATCGGGCAGCGGCTGGTTCATCGGAAACAGGCAACGCTCCACATGGTGAATGTCATTGACCTCAATACCCTGGTGGCGCAGCCGCTGGTACAGGCGCTGCGTCAGCACCTCCATAGAAATCGCTGGATGGTGGGCCAGCGAAGTTTCTTCCACAAAGTACACCCCGCCGCCTAAGTCCATTGAATAGAGAAACGTAGACGGTGCCTGGCGCTGAGCTGGGCTGAGGTAGTCGTCGCGGAAGTCCATCAGCACCATTTGCTGGGGGTCGGTAGGGGGCTTAGAGAACCGCCCCACAATGCCGTAGGCCGCCTGAAACGCCAAATCTGGGGCAGCCGGACGCTGCACCAGCGCTGTCTGATGCCCTGTAGCATCAACCACTAGCCGGGCAGTAAGCATTTCACCCGTTGCGGTAGTGACTTGGGTATGGGTGGGCCTATGCTCAATGTCAACGGCTTTACCCCGATGCCAGGTAACCTGATGCTGCTCAGCCTGGCTCAGCCAGTGAGCTTGTAAGCGATCGTTGCTCAGCAACCCATACTCGCGGTGCAGGGGCACAGGACCACTGTTGACGTGCACCAGGCAGTCCTTCCAGCGATGCTCTAGAAACGGCACCAGACCCACATCTTCGAGTTCATCGACCCAGATGCCGTAGGTATTGGGCCAGGGGTGCGTCGGATCGCCCAGGGCCAACCCCTGCACCGCCAGCCCCGTCTCTGCCAGGGCTGCCACTAGCGACAGCCCCGCCGGCCCCGCGCCAATGACCAACACATCCTGCATGAACTGACTGCAACCTCGTTTGCTGTGAACCCCTATCTTACAAAGATTGCGGTCGTTATTGAGCAGATCGGGGTCAGGGGAGAGGGTGCGGGAGGCAACTGATAGTCGCTTCGAGGTGCTTCCTGTCTCTAATCTCCCCCTCCCGCGGCCGGGCGATGTATCATTCAGAGGCGATTTAACCAAAATTTGTGGCCATGGCAAATCTTGCAAGCGATCCCAATGTATTGGCTACGGTGGTGGGCATTGTGGCCCTAGCTTTGGCCCCTTTGGCGTTTTTGCTGTGGTTTTTCTACACTCGCGACAAGCTCAACCCGGAGCCACGGGGGCTGGTGCTCAGAATTTTTGGCTTCGGGGTTCTGGCCTTCATTCCAGTATTTTTGGTGCGGCAGTTTGTTCCCCTACCGGTCTGGCTGATGGCGGTGGTGGTGGTACCCGTGCTGGCCGAACTAGCAAAATTTTGGGTGGTTAAGGCAGGCGTCTACAATCACCCCGAGTTTGACGAACCCGTGGACGGTATTATTTTTGCCGCTGCTGCCGGCCTGGGGTTTGCCACCCTGGAGGTGATTGGCTCCATGCTCTACGCCTACTTCGCCGTAGCGCGGCTAGGCGTGCCGGGGAATGCCTTGGCCGCCGCATGGCCCGCCGTGCTCAGCATGTTTGCCCTGCGGGGACTGCTAAGCGGTCCCGGCCATGCCCTGTGGTCGTCGCTGTGGGGCTATGCCCTGGGGGTGGCAAAATTTGCTCCTGCTAACCAGGGTAGCGGGCTGGTTCGCAACGGCCTGGTGGCAGCCATACTGTCCCACGCTGCCTTTAATGCCCTAGCGCTGGAGTCGAGCTGGTGGCTCAACCGGGTGGGCCTGGTGCTAGTGATTGCAGTGCTGTGGTTTGTGGTGATGCGCTGCCTGCGCTATGCCTTAGCCCTGGCGCCCAACCCCCAAGGCGGTTCTGGGGAAATGACAAGATGAATGGAGGGGCAGGGCAAACGGCGTTTGCCCCTACGGAAGCGCTGATCCACTGCTGCATTGAGACAGTGAGCTACCGTGCCCCCTACACAGAATTAATACGGCAACAGGACAGTGATTGGCACATCGGGGAGCTTAGTGCGGCCTTCTAGACCGACTAGCTCAATCACAAAGCCATACCCGGCAATGGTGCAGCCGGTTTGCTCAACCAGCTTGGCGGCCGCCGCCGCAGTGCCACCTGTAGCAATCAGATCGTCGATAATCAGCACCCGGTTACCCTTTGGAAAAGCGTCTTGGTGCAGTTCGAGGGTGTCTGTGCCGTATTCCAGCGCGTAGCTGGCGGTGTGCACCGCAGCGGGCAGCTTGCCCGGCTTTCGCACTGGGGCAAACCCCACCCCTAGCTTGTAGGCCAGGGGCATACCAAAGATGAATCCCCGCGACTCGATGCCCACGATGTAGTCGGGGCGATACTCAGCCACCTGCTCAGCAAACAAGTCGATGGTGTATTGCAACGCGGTGGGGTCACTCAACAGCGGCGTGATGTCGCGGAAGAGAATGCCAGGCTTGGGGAAGTCGGGAATGTCGCGAATATGGGCTTTGAGATCCATCAGGGATGCGGAGTCAAGGGCGTTGATATGGTATCACCGTGGAGGGATGGGGAGATGGCGAAGCTGAGGGAGATGGCAAAGGTTTCATACCCTGATCTCGGCATTCTTCTATCGCCTTGTTGTGGAGAAGTTGTCAAACCAGCCACGTTTCCAGAAAAAGTAGATTTGCAGCACGGCAATTACGGCCATCACTGAGAGACAGATGATGTAGCCCCAGTACCATCCCAGCTCTGGCATGTTTAAGGGTGATTTTTCGGTATTGAAGTTCATGCCGTAGACGCCAGCAATGAAGGTGAGGGGAATGAAAATGGAGGAGATCACCGTCAGCAGTTTCATGACTTCGTTCATGCGGTTGTTGATGGAGGAGAGATAGACATCCATCAGGCTGGAGGCGATTTCGCGGTAGTTTTCAATGATGTCGACGACTTGCACAATGTGGTCGTAGACATCTTGCAGGTAGACGCGCACTTCCTGGCAGATCAGATCATCGCTGTCGCGAATGAGGCCGTTGATGACGCTGCGCTGGGGCCAGATGTAGCGGCGTAGCTTCATTAGCGCCCGGCGCATGCGGTGAATTTTTTTGATGGTGGCGTTGGTGGGGTTGGTAACCACCTCTTCTTCGAGATCTTCAAGGGTTTCGCCAATTACCTCTAGCACCGGGAAGAAGCTATCGACGATGGTGTCCATCAGGGCGTAGGCCAGGTAGTCGGCTCCCTGGGTACGAATGGTTCCGGTGCCGCGCCGGATGCGATCGCGCACCGGGTTAAACGAGTCCCACTCAGGCTCTTCTTGAAATGTGACCAGAAAGCCATTGCCCATGACAAAGCTCACCTGCTCACTGCCCACCCCAGAGCCGGTTTTTTTAGACTGCACCATCTGCATGATGATCAGAATTTTATCGTCGTAAAAGTCGATTTTGGGGCGGTGGGGCACGTTGACAATGTCTTCGAGCATTAGGGGATGGAGGTCAAAGGTTTGGCCGATCTGCAGCAGGGTGTCTTCGCTGCCCAACCCGCGGGCATCAAGCCAGGTCACACTTTCGGGTTTGCCAAGGGCTTTGCATTCGGCTGGGTGATCGATGGTGGCGGTGCGCACGGCCTCTGGGCCATAGTCTATTAAATGCAGCTCCGTGGGCAGGGCATCGCTAGGAATGTTCAGCGTGCCGGGGAGGGTGCCGGGGGTCGAATAGTTGAAGTCAATCAGTCTCTTTCTGCCCTCGCGGGACGAGGCGTTGAGGGTGTTAGAGGCGGCCGCCCTCAATGCTTCTACGTCAACCGGCTGAGCCCGCGAACTGGCTTGGCCCGGCGAGGAGGATGGGTGGCCCCCTGGGTTGGGTGTGCGGCGCGACATGGTTCTAACTCCCAAAGATTCCACATAAAGCATAGGGGCACAGCCGTAACTGTACCCCTATGGGTTAGTCATTTATTCAAAGTAGCGGGGCGCAGGCTACATCATGCCCATGCCGCCCATGCCGCCCATACCACCCATGCCACCCATGCCGCCCATGCCACCCATACCGCCCATGCCGGGGTCGCCAGCGGGAGCGGGAGGCTCAGGGATATCGGCTACGAGGGCCTCGGTAGTGAGCAGCAGACCCGCGATCGAGGCCGCATCTTGCAGACCCGAGCGCACGACCTTGGCCGGGTCGATAATGCCCGCTTGAATCAGGTCTTCGTAGGCACCCGTGAGGGCGTTGTAGCCCGTGGGGAAGCTCATTGCCTTCACTTTTTCGACAATCACAGAGCCGGGTTGGCCAGCGTTATCGGCGATTTGCCGCAGAGGCGCTTCCACAGCCCGCATGACAATATCAACACCGATAGCTTCTTCAGCGCTAAGGGAAGCTTTGAGCGACTCCAGCTTGGGGGCCAGGTGCAGTAGGGTAGCACCACCGCCGGGGACGATGCCTTCTTCTACCGCAGCTTTGGTGGCGCTGAGAGCGTCTTCGATGCGCAGCTTGCGATCTTTGAGCTCGGTTTCGGTGGCGGCCCCAACTTTGATCACGGCAACGCCGCCCGCTAGCTTAGCTAGGCGCTCGGCGAGCTTTTCTTTGTCGTAGTCAGAGTCGGTGACGGCCAGCTCTTTACGAATTTGGTCGATGCGCTTGTCGATGTCGGCTTTGTTGCCCGCATCGGACACCAGGGTGGTGGTGTCTTTGGTGATGGTGGCTTTAACGGCTAGGCCCAGCATGGACAGGTCGGCGGTATCGAGGCTGAGGCCCACCTCTTCAGAGATTACCTGGCCGCCAGTGAGTACTGCGATGTCTTGCAGCATAGCCTTGCGGCGATCGCCAAAGCTCGGCGCTTTCACCGCCGCTACATTCAGCACACCACGGGCTTTGTTGACCACTAGGGTAGCCAGGGCTTCGCCCTCAATGTCTTCGGCAATGATCAGCAGGGGAGCGCCCTCGCGAGCCACCTTCTCTAGCACCGACACCAGATCTTGAATGGAGCTGATTTTTTTGTCGACGATCAGCACGCGAGCGTTGTCAAGCTCGGTCACCATGCGCTCTTGGTCGGTGACGAAGTAGGGAGAAATGTAGCCGCGATCGAACTGCATCCCCTCAACAACATCCAGCTCGGTGTAGAGAGACTTCGATTCTTCCACGGTGATGACGCCGTCTTTAGTCACCTTATCCATGGCTTCGGCAATCATTTTGCCAATTTCTTCGTCGCTGCCAGCGGATACGGTGGCGACCTGAGCAATGGTGGCGTTGCCTTCTACGGGCTTGGCCACGGCGGCGATTTCGTTCACCAGCAGGGCAACGGCTTTCTCAATGCCGCGACGCAGGCTGACGGGGTTGGTACCCGCGGCCACGTTCTTGAGACCTTCTTTGACCATGGCCTGGGCCAGCACGGTAGCGGTGGTGGTGCCATCGCCAGCCAGGTCTTTGGTCTTAGAGGCCACCTCTTGCATGAGGCGAGCACCCATATTTTCAAAGGGGTCTTCTAGCTCAATTTCTTTGGCAATGGTGATGCCATCGTTAACGATCTGTGGTGCCCCGTACTTTTTCTCAAGTACGACGTTGCGCCCCCTGGGGCCGAGGGTAATTTTAACGGCGTCGGCTAAGGCGTTGACGCCTTTTTCGAGGGCCTGCCGCGAAGCCTCATTGAAGGAAACTCTTTTTGCCATGTCCTGTCTTTCAGCTCTCCAGAGACAAACTTAGCACTCGCTATGCCAGAGTGCTAACCTCGCTAGAGTACCGCTGTGGGGGACGGTCGGTAAGTCGCAATAACCGATCCTCTACGGCAGAGGTGCTGTCTTTTCTAGACTATGCCGCGCTGATGGAGGCCATTAACCAGATAGCAGCCTGGGGTACTGCGATCGCATCGCCTGGTCAGACCCCACACCCATGGGCGGCAGCGAATACCTCAGTATAATGACCCGCAGGCAAGGGGGTGACGGCTGGCTAAATAGTTAAATAACAGAAGCCTTAGGGGTTTTAAAACGCACCCTTCAAACTGGCTCTATACAGGCATTAGCTGCTCTTAAGTACTGTTTCAACTTCCGAGTACAGTGCATCGGTCGTATCACAAGTCTCCGAAGCCTCAGCAGTCACTCCCCAAAATTCGTCGCTGAATATCTCGATGGCTATCAGAAGGTGTTCGGCAGCTAGTCTAAGGCTTATACTCCGCGCTGGGATGTGCAATCCATTTTTGGTGCGTGAAAAATACAGAGACTCTTCCCTAAGCCGTGAATAGTCTCCTAATTCATAACCTTCAAATATCTCTTTAGCTTTTTCATCACCGATGCTATTGGCAATGCGATCACCTATTAAGTAAATAGGATCAACAGAAATTTTATGCTTTTTCCCATGATGAAAGAGAGGGTCTTTATTTCGCTTTACCCTTTCCCTTTCACCTCCCCAAGCACGCATATGGCCAGCTTTTATTTTTGCAATTTCTTCAAAGACAGTGATAGACAAGAAAACAGAAGGAGCGTAACTACCATTCACAAACAAAGCATACGATGCTCGAATCAAATTACAAACATGAGTGACAGCAGCGTTGTACTCTTCACGACCATATAAGCCTATGTATTCGTCAGAAATTACTAAAGAGTCTTCAGATGCTATGTGATATCCCTTTTTCTTCACAGTATCTCCCGTGCTGCTAATCACATACTAAGTGCCAATTCGACGCATAAGGCCTTTGATTTCCAGCATTATCTAGTAGGCCTGTGGGACAACACCGAAACCCTAATAAATTGAACATCATGCTTGTCGAAAAGTTCGTAACTTTCGTGCTTTGTTCAATGAACTTGAGAGTGAAATATGGGGATTCGGTATATTATTCACCACCTTAGCTGGATAATTCCTTGAAGTCAGGGATTATCTAGCATCTCCTATGCTATCTCCGTGTTATGTACTCCCGCAGAGCAGAGCTTTTTGCAAAATCAGCTTACATACCCACATACTCCTGGAGAGACTTCACTTGGAGGGGGTGCTGTTGCAGAGAATGGATGGCTGAGGCTGTGGCTTTAGCTCCGGCGATGGTGGTGATGATTGGTACTTTGTAGGCCAGAGCCGTGCGGCGAATTGAGCGATCGTCCTCCAGGGCAGTGCTGCCTGCTGGGGTGTTGATAATTAGCTGAATTTTGTTGTTTTTGATCGCGTCTTCGATGTTGGGACGGCCTTCGTGGACTTTGAGAACAAGGTTTACGGTGAGCCCCTCATCCATGAGGGCGGCGCGGGTGCCGGAGGTGGCGATCAGGTTGAGGCCCATTTTGGCCAGTTCTTTAGCGATAGGGATGACGGCGGCTTTGTCGCGATCGTTCATGGAGATAAAGACGGTACCGGCGAGGGGCAGCTTTTGGTTCGCCCCCAGCACCGCCTTGGCGAAAGCTTTGCCAAAGTCAGCATCGATGCCCATAACTTCGCCCGTGGAACGCATTTCAGGGCCGAGCAGGGCGTCAGTACCAACGAATTTGTCGAAGGGCAGCACGGCTTCTTTAACGGAAATGTGCTTGGGAATCACCTCTTCGGTAAAGCCCAGGTCGGCCAGAGTTTTGCCCGACATCACCCGCACCGCGATCTTGGCCAGGGGATGACCGATCGCCTTCGACACAAAAGGCACCGTGCGCGAGGCGCGGGGGTTGGCCTCGATAATGTAGACCTGGTCGCCCTTGACGGCAAACTGAATGTTCATCAGGCCGATCACCTTGAGGCGCTTGGCCAGCTTCACCGTCCAGTCGCGGATGGTGGCGAGGGCAGCATCGGGCAGCGTCATGGTGGGGAGAGAACAGGCCGAGTCGCCGGAGTGGATGCCCGCCTGCTCGATGTGCTCCATAATCCCGCCGATGACGACCTGACCGGTGTGGTCGGCGATCGCATCCACATCCACCTCAATCGCGTTCTCCAAAAACTTGTCGATCAAAATTGGGTGGTCGGGCTCCACATGCACCGCGTAGGTCATATAGCGCTCCAGGTCGGTATCGGAGTAGACGATTTCCATGGCGCGGCCACCGAGCACGTAGCTAGGGCGCACCACCACGGGATAGTCAATCTGTTGGGCCACCTTAAGCGCATCCTGGTAGCTGCGGGCCATGCCGTTGGGGGGCTGCTTGATGTCGAGTTCACGCAGAATGGCCTCGAAGCGTTCGCGGTCTTCGGCGGTGTCGATGGAGTCGGGGGAGGTGCCCCAGATTTTGGTCGGGGGGTGGATGGGTGGATGGGCCGAGGGGTCGGCGGCGGGCAGGGAAGAGAGGTATTGCTGGAGGGGAACGGCCAGCTTGAGGGGAGTTTGGCCGCCAAACTGGATGATGATGCCGATGGGGTTTTCGGCTTCGATGATGTTGAGCACGTCTTCTTTGGTCAGCGGCTCAAAGTAGAGGCGATCGCTGGTGTCATAGTCGGTAGACACCGTCTCGGGGTTGGAGTTGACCATGATGGTCTCATAGCCGTCGTCGCGCAGGGCAAAGGAGGCGTGGCAGCAGCAGTAGTCAAACTCAATGCCCTGGCCAATGCGGTTGGGGCCGCCGCCGAGGATCATCACCTTGGGGCGATCGCTGGGCAGCACCTCGGTCTCGTCTTCGTAGGTGGAGTAATAGTAGGGGGTAAAGGCCTCAAACTCGGCAGCGCAGGTATCGACGGTTTTATAGACGGGGATGACGCCCAGACCCTTGCGGTACTGACGCACCGTGTCTTCGTCGGTTTGGGTAGCGTAGGCGATCTGGCGATCGCTAAAGCCCTGGCGCTTGACCGCCCGCATGTGCTCATAGGTCAGCTCAGTCAGGGGGGTGCGCTTGAGAAACTTTTCGGTCTGCAACAGGCCGGCTAGCTGGTTGAGAAACCAGGGGTCGATGGCGGTGAGGTCGTAAATATCGTTGACGGTTAGACCCAGCTGCATGGCGTGGCGCAGGTCAAAGATGCGATCGGGATTGGGGGTGCGCAGCTTGGGGCGAATTTCGTTGAGGCTGGGCAGCTTTTCGGCGCGATCGCAGCCCCAGCCCGCTCGCCCAGTTTCCAAAGAGCGCAGCGCTTTCTGGAACGACTCCTGGAAGGTGCGGCCGATCGCCATGGCCTCGCCCACCGACTTCATCTGGGTGGTCAGCGTCGAGGTGGTGCCGGGGAATTTTTCAAAGGCAAACCGGGGAATCTTTGTCACCACATAGTCGATGGTGGGCTCAAAGCTGGCTGGGGTTTTCTTGGTGATGTCGTTGGAAATTTCGTTGAGGGTGTAGCCCACCGCCAGCTTGGCGGCAAATTTTGCGATCGGGAAGCCCGTTGCCTTAGAGGCCAGCGCCGAGCTACGCGACACCCGAGGGTTCATCTCAATGACGATAAAATCGCCGTTGTCGGGGTTGACCGCAAACTGAATATTCGAACCGCCGGTCTCCACGCCGATCTCGCGGATGATCTTGACTGAGGCATCGCGCAGTCGCTGGTATTCCTTGTCGGTCAGGGTTTGAGCCGGAGCCACGGTGATCGAGTCGCCCGTATGCACCCCCATGGGGTCGAGGTTTTCGATCGAGCAGATAATTACCACGTTATCCGCCAGGTCGCGCATCACCTCCAGCTCGTACTCCTTCCATCCGAGGAGAGACTGCTCAACGAGAATCTGCGACACCGGGCTGGCGTCGAGGCCCGATCGCGCAATGGTTTCAAACTCCTCCTGGTTGTAGGCGATGCCGCCGCCAGTGCCGCCCATGGTGTAGGCCGGGCGAATGATTAGGGGAAACGTGCCGATCTGCTTGGCAATTTCCTTGGCCTCATCCATGGTTTGGGCCAGGCCTGACGGGCACACGGGCACCTCAATGCGCGCCATCGCCTCTTTAAATAGCTTGCGATCTTCCGCCATTTCAATAGCTTCGAGCTTGGCCCCGATCAGCTCGACGCCGTAGCGCTCCAGCACGCCGGTTTTGGCCAGGGTCACCGCCAGGTTTAGCGCTGTCTGACCGCCCATGGTGGGCAGCATGACGTCGGGGCGCTCCCGCTCGATCACCCGCTCAACGATTTCGGGAGTCAGCGGCTCAATGTAGGTGCGGTCCGCTGTCTCCGGGTCGGTCATAATCGTCGCCGGGTTGGAATTGATCAGCACCACCTCGTAGCCCTCTTCCCGCAGCGCTTTGCAGGCCTGGGTGCCAGAGTAGTCGAACTCGCAGGCCTGACCAATGACAATCGGGCCAGAGCCGATCAGCAGAATCTTTTTGATGTCATCACGGCGAGGCATAGGCTGCACGGGTGCGTATGAAAAATCCAAATCATTCTAAGGGTTTATTGCCAGATTCGTTTGCTTAGGTTGCGGCATTCTGGCGGGATTCTTTGGGGCTGTCGGCCAATGTCAGCGTTTAGTGAATTTAAGCAAAAGTTCCGAGCGCAGGGTGGGCGGTGCAGGGTTTCAGGTAGAGGGTCTAAGGGGGAAATCGAAGCCTTGCACCTGAGACCTTGTACCTTGCGCCCCAACTCCAAAAAGTACCCGCGCGGGTAATGCGATCGCCCCACCCCTCTTGCCATGATGGGGCCATCCACCGAGTTGAACTACACGAGGTATGCCATGACACGGCACGGTCAAATGTATCTCAGAGACACGGCGCCCCCGCGCTTTCGGGTTCCGGCTCGGGGCCGCTTCGGCAGAATGTTCCGCTGCACGCGCCCCTTTGCTCAAGACACCCCGGCCGTTCGCCAAGCCCTGATGGAGCTGGGCAAAGCCGAAGGCATTATGGACCCCGGCCCGGCCAACAACCCCGACAACCCTGCGATTCCGGCTGGGTTTACCTTTTTGGGCCAGTTCATTGACCACGACCTTACCTTTGACCCCACCTCTAGTCTAGAGCGCCAATCGGATCCTGAGGCGATCGAAAACTTCCGCACGCCATCCTTTGAGCTGGATAGCGTCTACGGTGCTGGCCCCACCGCCAGTCCCTTTCTCTACGACAACAGCCCGGCCAATCGTGGCAAGCTGCTGATCGACGCGGGTCGACCCCACGACCTGCCCCGCAATAGCCAAGGCACTGCGCTGCTGGGCGACCCCCGCAACGACGAAAACGTCATTGTGTCGCAGCTGCACCTGGCCTTCGTCAAGTTTCACAACGCGATGATCGACAAGCTCAAGGCCGACGGTGTGAACCCTGGCCAGCTGTTTGACGAAGCCCAAAAGCTGGTGCGCTGGCACTACCAGTGGATTGTGCTGCACGAGTTTCTGCCGCTGTTGGTGGGCCAGAATGTGGTTGACACTGTGCTGCAACGGGGCCGCCGCTTCTACAGCACCCGCTGGCGGCGCGAGCCCTACATTCCGGTGGAATTTTCGGTGGCGGCCTACCGCTTTGGCCACAGCCAGGTGCGCGGCGGCTACCGCATCAACCAAAACTTTGCGGCGGCGATCTTCGTGCCCCCCGGTTCCACAGGCAACGACCTGTCGAGCGGCAAACCGTTACCTCCTGAGCGGGTGATGGACTGGCAGAACTTTTTCAAAGTGAATGAAGCTGCCACGCCTCAGCCGAGCCAGCGCATTGATGCCACCATCTCGCGCCCCCTGTTTCAGCTACCGTTTATTCCGCCCAACATGGCGTCGAATCCGGCCTCGCTGGCCCAACGCAACCTGCTGCGCCACCTGACCTTTGGGCTACCCTCAGGCCAAACCGTCGCTGGCAAAATGGGAATTGCGCCCTTGTCCGATGCTGACTTGGCAGATGTAGCCGCGATCAGTACCGAGTTGGCCCACAACACGCCCCTGTGGTTCTACGTGCTGCGGGAAGCCGACAAGCGTGCCGATGGCCGATCGCTCGGTCCTGTAGGCGGTCGCATTGTGGCAGAGGTGTTTATTGGCCTGCTGCAATCTGACGAGCTGTCGTATCTCTGCCAGGAGCCCAACTGGACGCCCAGATTGGGGACCGGCGGTGACTTCAAAATGGCCGACCTGCTGAAGTTCGCGGGAGTAGCGGAGCCTCCTGTTCTGCCTACCCCACCCACTCCGGCATCTGCTCCCGCTGAGACACCTCAACCGGCCGAGGTGTCTGCTAGCTAAGGCTCATCTCTGATGGCTACCTGACTTATAGGGGCGCAGCATGCTGCGCCCCTACAGGCGATCGGGCGGGCAGGGGCGGGCCGTTCGCTGGGGACTGAGGCAGCGCAGGGCACTGAGGTAATCTTCGAGTTCGCCAAACTCGGCGGGGTTGAGGCTGTAATAGATCCAGCGGCCATCCTGGCGGGCAGAGATCAGCCCGGCCTCACGCAGGGTTTTGAGGTGAAAGGAGAGTTTCGACTGGGCAATCTCCATGCGATCGCACAGGTCGCACACGCACATCTCCTGCGATCGCAGCAGCTCAATTACCTCCAACCGCAGCGGGTCAGACAAGGCCTTAAAGCGCGCTAATAGGGTATCAGACCGTTTCTCTAAGGCCGTGGTCATTTGCTGCACCACTGAAGACAATATCTAGACTTAGGGTAGCAAAGCGGGGAGACACCGGCTGAGCGCATAGAGCAGCTGCGATCGCCGCCAAATGCTACGATAAATGCCGCTTTGCCATTTTCCCTGCTCCCCGGAACGCTCCATTTTGACCCAGGCTTTTTCCTTTAGCTGCGACGCTCGCTGTAGCCACACCCAAGCGCGGGCGGGCACCTTCACTACTCCCCACGGCCCCGTGCACACCCCCCGCTTTATGCCCGTGGGCACCCTGGCCAACGTCAAAACCGTCACTCCTGCCCAACTCTCCACCACCGGGGCGCAGATGGTGCTCTCCAACACCTACCACCTGCACTTGCAACCGGGGGAAGACATTGTGGCCGAGGCGGGGGGCCTGCACCGCTTCATGGGCTGGGATGGTCCCATGCTGACCGATTCGGGCGGGTTTCAGGTGTTTAGCCTCAGCCAGATGCGCACGATTACTGAAGACGGGGTGACGTTTAAATCGCCCAAGGATGGTCGCATCATCAATATCCGCCCCGAAACCTCAATTCAGATCCAGAACGATCTGGGGGCCGATGTGATCATGGCCTTTGACGAGTGCCCCCCCTACCCGTGCAGCCGCGAGACGATCAAGGCCTCCACCGATCGCACCTGGCGCTGGCTTCAGCGCTGTGTTGAGGCCCATAAACGACCTGATCAGGCGCTGTTTGGCATCGTGCAGGGGGGCGTTTACCCCGACCTACGCACCGAAGCGGCCCAGCAGTTGGCGACGCTAGATCTGCCGGGCTATGCGATCGGTGGGGTCAGCGTGGGCGAACCGCCAGAGCTGATTGAAACCATCGTCAAGGCCACCGCCCCCTGCCTGCCAGAGCACAAGCCCCGCTACCTGATGGGAGTGGGCACCTATCGGGAAATGGCCCAGGCGATCGCCGCTGGAGTAGATCTGTTCGACTGCGTCATCCCCACCCGGCTGGCCCGCCACGGAGCGGCGCTGGTGGCGGGCGACCGCTGGAATCTCAAAAACCAGCGCTTTCGTCGTGACTACACCCCCATCGACGCCACCTGCCCCTGCTACACCTGCCAAAACTTCAGCCGCGCCTACCTCTGCCACCTGATCCACGCCAAGGAGATGTTGGCTTTCACCCTGATCTCGATCCACAACATCACCGAGCTAGTGCGGTTTACCCAGCGGATCCGGGAGGCGATTTTGGGCGATCGCTTCACCACAGAATTTGCCCATTGGCTCACCCCAAACCCGGCAGCAACCGACCTAGACGCACCCCCGCCATGATAAAATGCGAAGAAAATTTACCCATTCTCAGATTTCAGCCAGGGCGCTCAGGGTAAGGCTCGGCTTAGGTCTGAGGCTGGTTTCGGCTGTGTAACGAGAGGATAATCATCAATGGAAGTCGCAATGCTGCTGGCCAAACTGCCCGAGGCCTACTCCCTGTTCGACCCCCTGGTAGACGTGCTGCCCATCATCCCCGTGTTTTTCCTGCTGCTGGCCTTTGTGTGGCAGGCTTCCGTCGGTTTCAAATAAACCTTTTACATTCTCAGTAACGTTAAGCCTCAGCGTTAGTAACGCTGAGGCTTTTTAGTGGGCCGTGCCAAACTGCCGTAGATTTAGCTAGCCGCCTGAGCGTAGATTGCTCCTGCGCTAGCTGAGGCACCAAAACCCAAGGGACTGTACCCAGAGCCGAGGTCATGACTTGGCAAAGCCGTTACCGCTAAGCATTGATATACTGAGCCAGCGCTAATTTGCTTTATCACACCTACCGGCAATGGTCAAAGAGCTTGACTCAGGCAACAGTTTTAGGCTTTCGATAAAATCCTTAGAGGATGACTCAGACCCAAGGGTTGTCCACGCTGGTGTGCAGGCGCTCTGTAGCAGCATTACTCAGTTGAGCCAACTTGAGCAGACCAAGTTTGCTTTTCTTCCCAACCCTCAGTACAGCGTTTTAGCCGAGGCAATAGCCCATCCTAGAGCGGTCGAGCCCAGCTTGTATGCCGGACTTCAGTGTCGAGCACCACTGAGTAAACTCAGAGTAGTTTTGCGGCACGTGGGCAACTGGCTTGAGCGCACCGCCCAAAAAACCCTGTTTGTCTTAGAGATTCCGCCCAGCCACACCATCACCCTACAGACCAGCCAGGCCAAGATACTGGCTCAACTGCTAACCTTGGGCGAAGCCCTGCTGCCGCCCCACGAGTTCTACCGCACCCAGGCCGAGGGCTATGTGAGTACCTTTGGTGAGTTAACGCCGGCGGCCAACGCCAATTTAAGTCTGGTGCAGCAGCGGGTAGGGCTATCGATCGAAGAGGCTAACGAGCTCAACGCCACAGCTAAAGGGCCTTTCAAGGCCTTAGCCGAGAAATATCAGCACTTTCGCAAAGAGTTGCTGGTGTGCAAGCAGGCCAGCGATCTCGATGAGAATTTTTGGAACGTGATGCGGGCCAAAGCTATCAGCATGGGTTTGCCCGAGGCCGATGCTCAGTTTCTCAAAGACGAGCGCCTAAATGCTCTGCACCAGGAGGCCGAGCAGACGCGGCAGCAGGCTGAAGCTGAGGCCGCAGCCGAGGCTCAACGTCAGCATGAGCGGCAGCAGCGGTTGCTGGGCTACCGCCACCAGTTTGAAGAAATGGTCATCGACTCGCTGCCCCAGGGCGTTGCCCGCAAGCACATTGGGCCAGATGGCGATCAACCAGATGCGGCACTATTTCACCAAAATGTTATGGCTGACCTGGCTGGTTCCGATTTTAACCGGGGCCGCCTGACCCAGGCGCGTGAATACTATAACCTCGACCCACAAGAGGCTAAAGCCGTGGAGAAAACCGTTTTAGATGAGCTGTATTTGTTATCTGACCTACTATAGGTTGCAGAGGATGAGCCGTTGGCTAAGGCCTAATCTTGGTGCGTCTGTGAGGTGTTGGCTTGGCGCAAAATATTGCATGTTTAATCAAGTTTGTCGATCCTCAGCTCAAGCCTGATGAGCTAGATACTGAGGTTCACTATTTAACTGAAGACCTGCGCGATCTAGATGGCATGAGTCAAATTCGCTTTGACCCCATCTTAGAAATTAGAGATGCGGTAGAGACTAGAGTAGGGATTAGGTTTATTGCCCATTCAGACCTGCTGGTTTCTATTCTGAGGCGGCTGCGCGATCGCCTCTACTACAAGCCCCTCGAAACCTGGTTTCTCTTCCACATCTCAGACCTAAACTTGCAAATTCGCACCGATCAGGCCGAAGACCTCGTAGATCTGATGGCCACCGCCCAGAGCGGGCTGCTATTTTCCCCAGTGCGCGACTACCTAGCCGAGGCCGAAACCTACAGCCGCACCCAGGGTGAACTCTCGCCCACCGAACTCGACAATCTCAACCTGCTGCGTCAGCGCCTGAGCCTTTCAGCAGAACAGGCTGAGCTGCTCAATGCCAGAGCGGTTGGCCCCTACAAAACCCACGCTGAAAAGCACCGCTATTTTGACGAAACCACAGCCGCAGAATTTAGCCGTCTGCGCCACATGGATGCAGACCACCCCTTTGCCCCCAAAGACCCGTGGCCAGTGCTGCAAGAACTGGCTGAAAACTTAGCCCTGCCGATTTCTGAGGCAGAGGCCATATACCAAAAGCATTGGCAGCGCTACAACGACGAGATCAAACTCAAAACCGATCAGCAGAGCGCCAAAACCGCCGTCGATGACAGCTTTGTGGCCGAAACCAAGGCCGCAGATGCTCACCAAAATCAGGTTGAGCAGGCCCGAGAGCACCTAGAGCAATACCTATCGCTCTGTCGCCAGG
Organism: Nodosilinea sp. WJT8-NPBG4; assembly: GCA_019359285.1. Classification (GTDB taxonomy): domain Bacteria; phylum Cyanobacteriota; class Cyanobacteriia; order Phormidesmidales; family Phormidesmidaceae; genus Nodosilinea. Next base: position 36,414 of record JAHHHQ010000050.1, on the reverse strand, counting down.
CCATGGCCAACAGCCTATACCCCTCCGAGTTTGACCAGGGCCGCCTCGACCAAGCCCGCCGACTGTGGGACATCTCCCTTGATGAAGCGCTCACCATCGAGACTGCCGTGCGTAATGAGCTGTATGGCGGCGTTGAGTCTGCCGCTGGTGTTGACTACAACCGCCTGCGCGACCTGCTGCTGCAACAGGCCTGGCAAGAGGCCGACATGGAGACCGAAGCCGTTATTCTCAAGACCCTCGATCGCGACATGCAGCCCGTCACCGCCACCACCGTACAGCGGCTGCCAGCCGTCGATCTAGCCACCATTGACGCCCTTTGGAGCCGCTACAGCAACAAGCGCTTTGGGTTTAGGGCCCAGCAGCAAGTGCACCGGAGCCAGCAGCAAATTCAGCAGGACGATCGCCAGCAGTGGTTGGCCTTTCAGCAAGCCCTCGGCTGGCGCGAGCCGTCATCGCTGTTTTACCAGGGCTATCAGCCCTACCATGACCTCAACTTCAGCCTTGAAGCGCCCCTGGGCCACCTGCCGACCTGGCGCTGGTGCTGCCCAAGTCTGAGCGATCGCTACCGACTGAGTCTCGACGTTATGGCCGCTGTCATTCACCATTTGAGTCTGTGCATGCCCTTAGACCCGGTGCCAACCCCAGCCGTCGACCCAACCGCTCCAACGGTGCTCACTGGAGGGCAAACTCGTGCTGTCTAACATCTTTAACAACCCCACATTTAACAGCCACTTAGACGAAAGTCTCAGCGAACTCAGCCTGCTGCTCGATGAAGAAGACTGGAAGGCAGCGGATCGGCTGACCGCAGACTTGCTGCTCGACGCGGTGGTGCAGAATTACAACGATGAAACGGGGCTGTCGTCAGAGCAAGAGCCCCGCCATCAGCCTGATCTGTCGACCGAAGCTCTAGCAGGTCTGCCCTGTCAACTGCTGCACGCCCTTGACGATCGCTGGCAAAGAGCCAGCGGCGGTCATTTTGGCTTTTCAGCTCAGCTTCAGGTCTATGCCGCCACTTTAGAAACCATCGACTTTGACCCGGCCCTGCGCAACTGGTCTACCCCCCATCCTTTTTTTGAAGAAGTGGGATGGCTGATGCTATTGCCGCTGAGGCCTGTAGGTTTTTTGCGGTTTTACAGCTGGCTAGACTTTGACCTTGAAGCCCCTAGGGGTCACTTGCCCGCCCTATGGTACTGGCGGGTGCCGCGCATCGCGTCGCTACAAATGGGCGGTTTCTTAACCGGCCAGGGTGGGGGCTTTGGCGATCTGGCCCGACTCGATGCCATGATGCTGCGGCTGTCGCGCTGCCACCAGCTTGGCGGTTGGGGTTAGATTGCCAGAATTTGCCAAAGCAGTCGTTAATTCAGGGCTAGGGCTGTGGACTCCTGGGGCTGCACTTGAATGGTGACCTCGGCCAGGTAGGGCAATTGCTGGTGAAGGTGAGTTCTGAGGTGGGATGCGATCGCATCTCCCGCCGCCACCGACAGCCCCGGCGCTACCGCCAAATTCACCTCGCCATACAGCCGATGGCCCAGCCACCGCGCTTTGACCTGAGTTACTGTAGCGGCGGCACCCTCAACCCCATGCGCTATTTCGTGGCGCAGGCGATCGACCATCTCTGGTTCCACCCCATCGAGCAAGCGGGTAAACACCGTCTGGGTCGATTGCCACACCACCCGCAGCAGCACCAGGGTGATCACTAAGCCCATCACTGGATCGGCCCAGGGGTAGCCTAGCCCCACTCCTAAAGCGCTCACCAGCACCGCCAGGCTCACTAGGCCATCGGCTCGGGCATGCAGCCCATCGGCCACCAGGGCAGCACTGTTAATCGCTCTCCCCACCCGCAGCCGAAACAGGGCTACAACTTCGTTGCCGATAAAACCAATGACAGCCGCCACCGCCAGTGCCCCTAGGTGAGCTAAGGGCTGAGGATGACGCAGGCGCTCAATCGACTCATAGCCAGTGATCAGGGCACTCAAGAAAATCACCGCCACGATCGCCACCCCGGCCAGATCCTCTGCCCGGCCGTAGCCATAGGCAAAGCGGGGCGAGGGTTTGGCCCGGGCCAGCAAAAACGCTACTCCCAAAGGCACCGAGGTCATGGCATCGCCCACGTTGTGAATGAGGTCAGCCATCAGGGCAACGCTGCCGGAGAGGGCAAAGACAACGGCCTGGGCGATCGCGGTAATCAGCAGTCCCACAAACGACCACTTCACCGCCCATAGCCCCCGCTCCGATGCAACAATCTCAGGGTCTACAGCGCCGTGAGTGTGGCTGTGCTCATGCCCATGATGATGGTCGTGGCCGTGGTGATGATCGCGATCGATTGTGGTTACCAGGGCGATCGCACCCTCGATCGTGTCAGAGTCGGGAACCTGAGAAGCCGGGTTAGGCATAGTGAGCAACAGCGCTACTGAAGCGTTATGGTACCTGCTTAAAACCGAGTCTTGCTACCGCAAGGCCGTAGACTTAAGCCTAGTCCGTCAGCAAAAATTCTGCTTTAAACGACAAAGCCGGGGAGGCATGAGTTGCCTCCCCGACCGTTATCCAGCCCTGTATCAGGGGACTGGGGCAATTAACCGCGATCAGACTTCTTCACTAGGTGTGCCTCTAGGAACCACAGACGCATGTCAATGGTGCGAGAGATCTCGGTGTAGAGGTCAGCCGTGTCGGCATCACCCAACTCATCGGTGGTGTCGATGGCGGCGCGCACGTGCTTACCGTAGGCGGCAAAGCGCTCAGCCAAGGCCTCGACGTGCTCAGCACCCTCTACGGCATCAATCGGATACTCGGGCAAAATTGACTCGCTAGCGGCAATGCGAGCCGTACCCAGGGCGGTACCCCCCAGGGCGGTAACCCGCTCGGCCACCATATCGACATACCCTTCTAGCTCACCGGCCAGCTCGTCAAACAGCTCGTGCAGCTGATAAAAGTCCATGCCCTTGACATTCCAGTGGGCCTGCTTGGTTTGGGTCTTGAGATCGAGGGTGGCGGCCAGAGTTTGGTTCAGCACGTCACAAACCTGTGATCGCACCTCAGCCGTCATATCAATCCGGGTGGGATAAAACCCGCGCTTGGTCTTACTTTTCTCAACGGTTGCAACCATATGGCCTCTCTTTAGTTTCTGTCAATCGAATGAATAACTAACAAACCTGTGCTTTTGCCGTCAGGCCTAGTCTTGAAATCCTACCACTATGCCCTCGGCTCTTCTAAATCATACTCGTTATGACTTCGACTTGCAACATTTAGCCAGAGTTTGTTGATTGAAAAAGCTTGAGCCCGAGCCCAGACCACCGTGTCCCACTGGAAGGCACAGTGAGCCACAGCGACTGTCAGCCCCCTAACGTTACCGCTGTGGTGGAAAGCAGTCTGTATTAAAAGGCAGAATCGACAACCAACATCAAGAATTGGAATGCTACCAGGCTACTGGCCAAACTCAAGGCGCACCTGCTCAACCAAATCTGCCGTCACGGCTTCGGCCTCGGTCTCGCGGGCCACATCTTCGATCCGCTTGCGGGCCTGGGCGCGCACAAAGAACGGAATATTTTTGAGCTTGGCCTGAGCATCAGCCGTCCAGGGAAGACCATTAACCATTAGCGAAGTCTGCTCCCAATTGCAACGAATGCCCTAATCCTATATGCCGCCTCGGGGTCAATGTAAGGTTTTTGCCAAGGTGTAACGTTCCGTCAGGAATTACCCGCATAAACGGCGTAGATTACGGTGTCGGTTAGGAATTTCCTCCCTCAGCCCACCCCCGCAGACTCGGGCAGCCCCAAAAGCACCGCCCAGCCCCTGGAACTCCAGCCACTGTTCTAAAGTCCTGGCGGTTTGGGAACACTGAAGCCAGGTTGGCAAATGGCCTATCGGCACAAGTTTAGTACACGTTACTAGAGCACGTCATGGTAGCAACACCCCACTACAGCAAAAACGAAGCCTCCGCCCGGCCCGATCGAGAGTTCAGGCTCCCCAGTTTGGGGGATGAGGATGAGGGGGCATCCCTATCTCCTAAAGGTTTCTCCGCGGCCGATACCGACGAGGGCGACTTCGAAGCCGCTGCCGCCGAGGTGCTTAAAGGGAGTCGCACCACTGACCTGGTGCGACTCTACTTACAAGAAATTGGCCGAGTGCGCTTGTTAGAGCGCCATGAAGAGGTCTCTGAAGCCCAGTGCGTCCAGGGCTACATGCAGCTTCTAGTCGATCTAAACCAGGCTGCGGAAACAACTGGCGGCATTTTGGCCATCTACAGCAAGCTGTTGCAAACCCGCGATCGCCTTTCTTCACAACTGGGCTATCGCCCCTCCCTTGAGCGCTGGGCCGCCGAGGCCGAAGTGCCCATTGCTGAGCTCAAGCCTACCCTGGCCGAAGGTAAGCGTGCCTGGGCCGCCCTCACGACCCTCACCGTACCCGAGCTAGAGAAGGCGATCTCAGAAGGCATTCGCGCTAAAGAGCACATGATTAAGGCCAACCTGCGCCTGGTGGTATCGGTAGCCAAAAAGTACCAAAACCGGGGCCTAGAGCTGCTGGATTTGATTCAAGAAGGCACCCTGGGCCTAGAGCGGGCGGTGGAAAAGTTTGACCCCACCAAGGGCTACCGCTTTAGCACCTACGCCTACTGGTGGATTCGCCAGGGCATTACGCGGGCGATCGCTACCCAAAGCCGCACCATTCGCCTGCCCGTCCACATCACCGAAAAGCTCAACAAAATCAAAAAGGCCCAGCGCAAACTCTCCCAGGAGAAAGGCCGCACCCCCTCAATTGAGGACATCGCCCGCGAGCTTGACATGACCGCCGCCCAGGTGCGCGAAGTGCTGCTGCGCGTTCCCCGAGCCGTTTCGCTTGAAACCAAGGTGGGCAAAGACCGCGACACCGAGCTGGGCGACCTGCTCGAAACCGACTGCATGTCGCCCGAAGACATGCTGATTCGCGAGTCGCTGCGCCGTGATCTGCAACAGCTGATGGCCGACCTCACCACTCGTGAGCAAGACGTGATCAACATGCGCTTTGGCCTCGGCGATGGCACTCCCTACTCGCTGGCCGAGATTGGCCGCGCCCTGGAGCTATCGCGCGAGCGGGTGCGCCAGATTGAGTCGAAGGCGCTGCAAAAGCTGCGCCAGCCCAAGCGCCGCAACCGCGTTCGCGACTACCTCGAAGCGCTGAACTAGAGACCCTGCATAGCTACCTCAAGCCCCTTTGTTTTTAAGAAAAGCAGGGGGCTTTTTCTTGGTATAACCGTTGGCCTAACTTACTTAAGTCGAGGTTTGAAGATACTGCTCAAACTCCCGCAGGGCGACGCTAGACCCCGCAGCCCAAGCCCGCTCAACGTAATGGGGCAGCAGAGCTTTCACATCTACAGTGGGGAATGCGAGGCTGGTGGGGCGATCGCCGTAGCCCGAGTCAGTAAGGATATAAAGATTTAGCTGCCCCTGGCGATAGATCCAAACCTCTGGCACTGCCAGCATTTGATACACCTCTAACTCAGTCGAAGAGGTGAGATCGACTTCAATCGCTAAATCTGGTGGTGGGTCGGTCGATAGGTCAATGCGCTCTTTGCCTAAAACCGCCTGCCAGTTTTGGATGTAAAAGCAGGCGTCGGGTTCAGCCCCGGCTTGCCGCAGGCGTTTGAGGGTAACGGGGTCAAAGCTATGCCAATCTCGATTTTGATGTCGCAAGAGCGCCGTTACCAGGTCAGCTAGGGTGCGGCTGCGATTGCCGTGGCCTGCCATGGAAGCCATAAGCGAGATCTGTTGGGTGTGGGCGTTGAAGCGAATTTTGATGGCGGCATCGTCGCGACGGCTGGCTAGCAGGGTCTCGTAGTCGTCCCAAGTTTGGTAGCGCAGGGTAACGGTGCTGCCGGGGGGCAGCTGAATGCGCTCTGGGCTGACGGTGAGAACCATGGTGCTTTGGTTGGGCGGGGGGATGGTGCGATCGTAGTGCAAGATTAAAGCGCTTGTGGCTTTTAGTAAGTAAGCGCCAACAGCTTGCCAGCTAGTAATAATTAGTTCGTGTCAGAGGCTAAAACAAGGTCTAGAGTTGAGGCGATCGCGCCTAGCAATGCCCCAACCGTGTTGTTGTCACTGTTGCGATCGCTTAGGCCCGAGAGAACTAATTTGACTCGGCAATCCCCGAAATTTACCAAGGGTTATTCTCTGGCTAGCCTGAAAAACGTTTAATGGTGAAGTTGGGCGGCGGCAGATAACTCTGAATTCTCATAAACAACCTTTGCTCCGTCCACACCAACGAGGTGTTAGCCCTGTGCGATCGTCCGGAATTTTATTGTACCAGAGCTTTTTAGCGATTTCCCTAACCACCTCCCAAAACCTCGCAATCGAGCCCAAGCCTATTACTAATAAACCTTTCTTACCAACTCAGAAGCTCCTGAATTTCTCACTCTGATCGAGATCTCGAAAAATTTAAATGTCTCGATTGGGGGCGATCGTCTTCCTTTTCTAAATCAAGTCATCACTTTTACCATTACCGAACATAGCTAAATCTCTACGATTCACTTCAACACTGAATGACGATTGAAATGCTAGATAATCATCTACTCAACTGTCACAACTTCCTCCACCATCCCCTCCACCATCCCAGCCCCCACCGCAACTACCACCAGCACCATAGCTACCGCTGCCGTACCAACTGATTGCTTGGTTGATGACTATTGAAGAAGCACCAACTTCATTCAATGACACATGATCACGGGATAGCTGCGCTGCTACCTCATTCTGCGTAGCTTCATAATCGTATGTTTCACCTATGTCACTATGATATTTAATAAAGCTACTGCGATCGCAATACATACAAAGTGCATAACGCACTAAATTCAGATTAAGACCAGCCTCTCGGACTGTTGTCTTGACCTGTCCTGGAGTGTAATACCTAGATGCTCCATAAGCCTTTCGGAGTTTGGAACCAAGATTCTTTGCATAACTGCGGATAGCTAGCCATTTTTTAATACGCTGGATCATTTTTCTTTCCTCCTAGTAATGTCTGAGTTAAATAATTGCACCCCATCTTGTCTTTTCCGGAAGATGATAACCGAAGTCAGCCAACTCGTAATTGGAGGTAAATTTCTGCTTAATACGCCTTGTACGGCAGATTAGGTAGAACTTTGGTAGCCTAATATTTTCATGGGGATGATTAGGATGAAGTGCGTTAGCCTAATATTCCTACAGGGGGGATTAGGTAGAAAAATCCAGTATAACCACCTCTCTCTTGCAGGCTGCAATCTTGCAACTTCCCTTTACTGATCAGTTCTCCTCCACGGTTGACGGGGAGCGTCTGTACCAGTATTCTCTTACATTAAGCCGTTTAACCCGACCGGCGACCATGCAGAACTCGGAAACTTTGGCGCTGTCCGTAGGCGCTTGCAACACCTACGAACAGCTAACCCAGCAAATCTAGCACGCAGATTGCCAGGCTAAGGTCGATCGTACCCTAGCTCTCCCAGTTTGCACCTCAGCTGCGGTTAGCTAGGGTTTTCGCGTTCTGTCTTCCTCAAACCCATAGAAGGAAAACAGAACCGATGTTTGAATATCTCGAACCCGACGCCAGCGGCGCGTCGCATATTCCGCCGTCTCAATCTGCAAAACCCCAGCCTCGCCCCGAGCGAGTGCGCCACATGCTCTATGGCAGCTTGGCAGGCATAGACCGCACCATCAAAATCCTCCACGCCTACGGCTACGCCGACCCCAACGACTGGAGCGACCCCATCCCCGTGCCGCCCAACAGCAGTGCATCAAGCGCAGCCTCCCCGGAAGGGATGACGTGGATGGTCATTCTGACGAAAACCTTGCTCATTGAGTAAGCAGAATGCCTTTGGGGGTTGAGCCTGCCTACGCCTCTGGCTCTACCCCCAGAGCTTTTAGCTGCTCTGCTAGGCGATCGGCTCGTTCTTGGGTCTGCTGGGCTTCTACTTGGGCGTTTGCCGCCGCTTCTTCTGGCGTTGGCACCAGCTCCCCCGAAGGGTGAAAGTAGCGCAAGGTATCGTCTTGAACACCTAGAAACAGGCCCAAAACCTCGCTCCATCGCTGACCGGCTTCATTCGGGGCGATCGCATCATAATGCTGCCCCACCAGTCGGTAGCCCTCAAACTCCAACGTCTCTGGCGAAAACCAAAAATACTCTGGGGTTCTAAAGCGGTCTTGATAGAGCACTTTTTTAAGGCTGCGGTCGGTTTTTGCCGTGGCCGGAGACAGCAGTTCGATAATCAGATTGGGGTACTGCCCGCCTTCCTCCCACACCACCCAAGATTTTCGCGGGCGGCGCTGAGTTTGGTTCACTAAGAAAAAGTCGGGGCCTCTAAAGTCCCGGTTCTTAAGCTGTTCGCGGCTGAAGTAGACGGTGAGATTAGCACCAATGAAAAAGTCGGTACGATCGCGCCACAGCCACTCCAAACAAGCCACCAGCAGCGCCAGTTGAGCGTAGTGCAGCGAACTTTCCATCTCTGGCTCATTGCTCTCCAGCTGGGTTGCATCTGGCATTAGGTCTGCCAGCTGTTGCGCGGTCATTACCATCGCCCATCCATCCTCAGTGCCAGGTATCCCTATTGTAGGCTCAGCCCCAAGCCACAGCTCTGAGCACCCTTACCACAAGGAGAGAGCAGCCTACACATTCAGTACCGTGAGCTGGCTCAGCAGGGGGTCAACCAGGGTTTGGTGCTTGTTGGCTAGCAGCTGCTCCATATAGCTGATCAGCCGCTGGCCTTGCTCCAGGTTGGGCACATAAACTTGGCCGTTGGGTCGGGTAAACAGTGGCGTAGTGGCCAAGGTCGCTAGCTCGTCGCTGGCGGGCACCAGTGCCGAGGTGCTGGTGTTGCTGGGTAGCAGACCGGGGGGCAGGCGACCCTCCAGCAGCGCCATCAGGTGAGCCTGACAGGCATCGACGTTTAGACCCCGTTCTTTGAGCAGGTGCAGCATGCCGCTGAGGGGCATGGGTTGCTCGGGCAGGGTACGGAGTACCTCCATCAGCAAGAACATGTCGCTGTACTGGTGGCGGGTGAGGTCGAGCACCTGGGGATAGCGCACCAAATTGACCAGCCCGTAGGTGACCCGGCTACAGCTGGGGGGGCGATCGCTGTGGTAGGTATCCTGCACAATGGTGGCATTGGGGAACTTTTGCCGCAGCCAGCGGGCGATTTTGGGCAACGAGGCGCTGCCCCCGGTGCAGATCACCTGGTTAATGCCCTGGGTGTTGAGCCCGACCTCGCTCAGCAGCCGGTTGACGTGGCCATTAATGCGCTGAATGTAGGGCAGAATAATCCGGTCTTCCAGGTCTTTGCTGCGCACCACCCAGCGCTGATCGGCCAGCTCTAGCTCAAACTGGAGCTGGTGTTGAAGAATAATTTTCAGGTGCCGGGCTGCTTCTAGCGCGCTCTGGCCCAGTAAGGAAGCTTCCAGCCGCTGATAGAGGCGCTGGCGACGGGCCGTATCGGGCTCAGCGGGGCGGGGCATCTCACAGCCGTCGAGATTGAGATCGCTCCAGTGGGTGCCGTCTAGCTCGGGCATCGCCGCCTGCCAGCCCCAGCCGGTAGATTCTGGCGATCGCCCATAGCCCTCGGCGGGGCGGCTTTGACGACGTTCGGCAGGGTGCAGCAGATGGCAAATAATGTCGAGGTCAATGGCGTCGCCTGCATAGCTCATCGAGTGCAGGGCGAAGTCGCTGTAGGAGAGTTCACTCAAGGCTCGGGGCAGATCGACAATGCCCACCTCGGTCACACTGGCTCCGGCGGAGAGCACCACCGTGCCCCCAGTCCAGGGGCAGGCGTAGAGGGCCTGTTGCTGCATGGGCTGGCCGTTGCCCTCAGGCAGCGGGGTTGAGGGGTCGGGCAGGCCCGAGAGCACAGCGGCGATCGCATCTTCCACAAAATAAATGTCGTCGGGGTTGGCAGTGAGCCCTGCCCCTAGCACCGCTTCTCGCAGATTAAAGGTGTAGGTATCGGGCCAGTTAGCCGGGTAGCTGACGACGACCCCGTTAAGGGCTTGCAGTGCCCGGGCGATCGCCTCAGCATCAAGGCCGACGGCACCCACTGTAAAGGCAGCCTCTGGGGTAAGCCCCACGGGCAGGGTGGCCAACAGCCGTGCCAAGCTCTCTTGGAAGACGGGCAGGGGAATGCGATCGCGATCGGACCACTGCACCTGAGGCTCGGGACCATCTGCCCCGGTGAACGGAATGCCCAGCTTGAGATAGGGTTTTAGCGCTTTGAGCAACACCGCGCCCTGGTCGGCAGTGTCCCCGTCGCTCCAGTTCACGGTCAGGGCCGACGAGCCCACCGACTGCACTTGGTAGCCCTCGTCGTTGGCCTCCACTGAGGCCAGCGATGGCAGCCGAAAGAATTTGTCGGCGGTTACCCCAGAGATAGCGTTATCGACCCAGTAGAGGGGATAAACCTGGCCACCCCGACGCTCTAGGAGCACTGCCGACAGCCCGGTAGTACCCACATCCAATCCCAAAAACCATAGTGGGGTGGGTGCAGCAGGCGCTGGCTCAGCGTCCACTGGCAGCCCTGGAATAACGACCTCGGATTGATCATCCAGCTCGGCGGGAATCTCGGGTTCGACGGCGGGTTCAAATACCTCAGGTTCAACGGTGTCAGGCGCGAGGGTTTCGGGTTCGGTAGTTTCAGGTGGCTCTACGACCGGCGCAACTAGGTCGCTTGGGGCAGCAGCCAGGGCAGATTCCGGGCCAAAGTCCATTTCTGCCAGCAGTTGGTCAAGCTCTAGGAAGTCTGGCAGGGCTTCTGGTTGCTGGATCTCTGGTTCCTGGGTCTCAAGTTCTGAGGCCGCTACGTCTGGGAAGTCTGGCTCTGACCCTGGGGCGATCGCATCCAGCTCAACAGCATCCGCCTCGGGGGCAGCGGTCTCAAGATCAAAGCTGTCAAAGGTGAGGCCATCGGCTGTCACCGACTCAGCGGCGATCTCTTCTACGTCCTCAATGGGCTCATCAAAGATGTAGGCAGGTTCATTCAGGGTGGGCTCTGCGTCCAGAGACCAGCCCGTATCCAGCGCTGGGGTAGGGGGTGTCTCTATAGAATTGTCAGAATTATCCAAACGGCTTGGGCTAGCCTCTGCCCCAGTGGCTTCGTCCTGGGCAGGGGTAGAGTCTCCCAGCCAGTCTTCTACAGAAAAATCTAGGTCGGCACGGGGGTCAGCGTCAGTTTCTGGCTCAAGGCTCAGGTCTAGATTCAGATCTAAACTCATGGGCTCATCCACCGAGGGGCGATCGCTCTCTAAGCCAAACTCAGCCGGCAGCGGAGTGTCGAGGGGGAAGCGAGGCTCTGGTTCTGCGATCGCCTCACCGCCATCCAACGGCCCTAAATCCAAGGCACCGAGGTCTAGGTCACTAAAGTCTTGGGGTTCAGAGTCTAGGGTGTCAGGCTCAAGGTTAAGGTCGAGGTCTAACTCAAGGCTCGGCTCTGAGGAAACCGGGGTTAGGGGTTCTCCCAGCAGCGCATCGAGATTGATGAAGTCAATCATCGCCTCCATTGAATCAGCCGTCTCTGCTGCCGCCGATTCAATGGGGTCAGCAGGTTCTAGCTCAGGCACTGCTAACGGTGCTTGGGTTTCTTCAAAGTTGGCTCCAGCGGCATCCAGAATGTTGTCGAGACTGAGTTCTCGTTGCCAGTCGGTAGCTGTCTCTACCGGAGCATCGGCAAGCACAGTATCGTCAACCGCTAAATCGCCCAGGGCATTCAAGTCACCTATGCTAGGCTCATCCTCAACAGGCTCGTCTAGGCTCAGGTTTAAGTCGTCTAGAGTAATCGAGAGATCCGATGCAGCGGGCTCTGAAGGCGTAGCGGATAGCCCCCAGGTTTCTAGGGTGAGCGCTGGCTCCGAGGGCTCAGCACTTAGCAAATCGCCTAGGCCAGGCTCATCTGCGACGGGCTCATCTAGGCTCAGGTTTAAGTCATCCAGAGTAATCGAGAGATCCGATGCAGCGGGCTCCGAAGATGCAGCGGACAGTTCCCAGTCTGGGATGAGCGCTGACTCCATTGGCGCAGAATCTGACGGAGCGCCTAGGCTAAACTCATCCCCAACGGGCTCGTCTAGGCTTAGGTTCAAGTCGTCTAGAGTAATCGAGAGATCCGAGGCAGCGGGCTCTGAAGGCGTAGCAGGTAGTCCCCAGGTTTCCAGGGTGAGCGCTGGCTCTGTTGGCTCAGCACCTAGCAGATCGCCTAGGCCAGGTTGATCTGCGACGGGCTCATCTAGGCTTAGGTTCAAGCTATCCAAAGTAATCGAGAGATCGGGCGCAGCGGGCTCCAAAGGTGCATCCGATAGTCCCCAGTCTGGGATAAGCGTTGACTCCGCTGGCGCAGCCTCTAGCGGAGCAAAGGCGTCAGGTAACTCACCTTCTAGATCGAGTTCCTCTAGGGTGAGATTCTCTGAATCCGACTGTGCAGCGCGGCCCAGTGAGAACAAATCGGCCATGGTATCGCCCGGCGAGTCGGGCTGGAGGGCCGAGTCGAGGGGACCGCTGGCACTCGGACCCAAGTCAAAATCAGCCAGCGTAAACTCAGTCGAGGGCGACGTAGGAGCCGCTGGGCTAGAGGTTTCTCCAAAACCAGTGGAGGCTAGATCATCGAGGGTGGTTTCTTGCAGTTTTGGGTTGGGGGCCAGCGGTGTCAGCGGATCTAGGGCCAGCTCTCCTAGCAGATTCTCTAGGGTCAGGGAGGGACCTGTTGCCCCCGTGGTGGAGGTAGAGGGCGCCGGGAAGGGTTGGTCTGGCGCGGGGGGAGATAATTCGGTGAGAGCGTCAAGGGTTAGGCCCGATTCGCCCAGGGCAGGTTGCTCGGGTTCTAAGCTTAGATTGAGCTCCGCCAAGATAGAGGCTAGAGAATCGCTAGCAGCCGCCGTAGGGGCCTCACCCATGGCCCCAAACAGATCGCCGGCCTCAGTCTGCTGAGGCTGGGTTGTTTCACCAAACAGGTCGATCGCAGGTTCGGCTACGGGTACTTCTAGCGCAGTTGCTTCTGGCGCAGCCGCATCCCCAAATAAATCGAGACCGGCTTCGTCTGGCTCAGGGTCATCTAGGGTAAGCGCTGAGATATCAAACAGATTCAAGCCGCCATCTCTAGGGGAAGGCGTCTCCGGCCTTGGCTCGCCAAATAGATCAAGGCCTAATGGATCTGCTATGGGAGCGGGAGGGTCGAGGGGCTCATCTCCGGCATCGGCTATGGGGCTGTCAAATAGATCAATGCCAGTGGCCTCTACGGCAGGTTCATCAACATCAGGCGATGGCTGATCAAGCTGGCCAAACAGATCAACTTCATTCTCCTCGGCAGCGTCATCCGAGGCAGACGAGGAGAATAGATCAAGACCCATGTCGTTTGCGCCTGAGTCACTCACGACTTCATCAAAGCTAGAGGCTGACAGATCAGAGTCAAGGCCGACGTTCTCTAGGTCAGGTGAATCGAAGACGGGGGACGACGGCTCACCCTGATCTGTCTCTAACTGGTCTAGGGTGAGGTCGGCTAACGCTGCGTCGCTGAACAGATCAATGCTGGGCACCTCCTCCGAGAAGGTCAGCTCTGGCTCTAGCGTCTCAAGTTCTAAGCGATCGAGACTAGACCAATCTGAGGTTGGCTCCGCTGCGGGCGGCTCCACGGCTGAGGATTGATCGAGGGAGTCGATATCCAGATCGCTCAACGTCACCTGATCTAAGGCGGCGGTAGGAGGGGTGTATGTCTCTGAGCCAAACAGGTCGAGGTCTTGAGCCAGCTCTGGATCGGTCGGCTCGTCGCCGAACAAGTCGAAACCAGGCTCCTCTGGCATGGCTGCCTCAGTGGGGCGATCGGCGGCAGGGAGTGAGATATTGTCAGGGGCAGGCTCTTGATCGGCGAAAAGATCAACGCCAGCCATAGAGGAAAGGGGCACCTCGTCAGGCGGGTTGAATAGCTCTGGAGAATCGGTCAGGTCAAGCTCTAAGTTGATTGGCGACAGGCTGTCAGAGGCTACCTCGGTTTCTAAATTCTCCAGGTCTTCCTGCAGCTGGTCAACCATGGTGTCATCCATCGTCAGGTCGTAGGCGCCAGTGGTGGGCAGGGCGTCTTGGGCCAGCAGGTCTTCTTCGGGGGAAGCGGCCATAAACCCGCCCAGCAGGTCTTCGCCATCGCTAGTGGTGGCCTCTGAGTTCCCCACTTCTCCGGAACTGGCGGGCAGCAAATCATCGAAGGATTCAATGGTGTCAGGCAGGTCTAACCCAGCCTCAGAGGGTGCTATGGAGCCGAGGCCGAAATCCAGGCGATCGCCCGAGTTTTCCCCAAGTAGGCTGCTGAGGTCAAGGCTGGTGAGGTCGGTAGCCGCGTCGGCGTCGGCCATTTCGGCCGACTGAGTAAGTAGGGTTAGGTCGTCAGGGCGCGGCAGATCGCTGGTTGGCTCCGGTGAGGCGATCGCATCGGGCTCATCTGCGGGGACCACCACCTCACTCAGACGGTCGATCTCCAAAAAATCATCTACGGCATCCCCTGAGTCAGCGGTAGGTGTGGCCTCAGCGGAGTCAGCAAAAAATCCGCCGCCAAACAAACTCTGGTAGAGATCATCTAGGGCTGATTCAGCCTCTACCCCAGCCGCCGCTACCTCAGTAGCGGAGTCATCCCCGTTGGGCAGAGACACCGCTGGGGATGGATCGGGGGCAGCAGCATCAAGGCTGTTGAATAGCTGCAAATCAAGGGGCGAAGATGCACCGTCCTCGGTAGCGTCTAAATCGGCTTCCAGGTTGTCATCAAGCTGGAGTTCGGTAATTTCATCTTCAAATTGCAGTAGGGTGATCTCGTCGTCACCTAAATCGCCTAAATCGTCAAAGCCAATATCTAGGGCCTCTAGCTCCAACTCTGCTTCTAGACTTGTCGATTGGTCCCCCCCCTCAATAAAGGCATCCATACCCAGGGTCTCAGGGGTGGAGGTCTTAGGCTGGGGCTGGGGCAGTTCGCGGCGCTGACCCGACTCTAAATAGGTCAGAGTTTCGGCGTTGATTTGCTGACCCAAATGCGTTACCAAGGCGCTAAACATCAGCTCGCCCTGCTGGCCCAGGGTGTGCATTTGGTTGAGCCCCTGGTTGAGCGAATCTTGGTAGCTGTAAATGCTCTGTTGCAGCGTGTCAAACACCGATCGCAGCGACTGATCGAGCCCCAGCATGAGTTGATCAGACTGGGCCTGTAGCTGCTTGAGAAACTCAAGCCGCTGCATTGGAGTGAGGCCAGGGGCATCGCCATCGGCAAACCCCTGGGGAGACGGCATCAGCCCGTAGGCGGTGGCCGTGGCCGACTCCAAACGCTGCACCGACTGGTTCACCTGGGCGCTGAGGCGGGCCTCAAGCTGCTGGGTCATCTGCTGGAGGGCCGCCTCCCAACTGGGGGGCAGCTGGTGAAGGTTGGCGCCCTGGTCAATCTGCACGCGCTGCTGCTGAAGCTGTTGCACCTCTTGCAGCAACAGCTCCCGCTGCTGCCTGAGGGTCGCCACTTCACTGCGCAGCGGGTCGAGAATCTGCATAGTCTGCCCGCGCAGGTACTGCATTTCTTGCAGGAGCGCCTTGAGCACCTGGCTGGCGGCGGCGGTGGTCGGGTCGTTGGGCAAGCCGCTGGTGGGCGCAGCTTGGGCTTCGGGGGCCGCTTTCGCCTCGGCCAGGTAGGCCCGGGCGCGGGCCAGCAGCTGGCGCTGATTGGCATCATTCGACATCACCCAGGGCAGCCGTGGCGCGGCTTCCCCCAAGATTGAGTCAATTTCGGCTACCAGAGCTTCCAGTTCGTCCTGCTGCACGGCTACCCCTTAGTGTTTACCTTTACCCCAGCGATTGCCAAAGTGTATGTCAGGCGACTGTAAAAATCACGCCAGACCATACCTTAGCGCCGCTGATTTCAACGGATGCGCCTCTACCCTGCGAAGTCACGAGAAGGGGCCGTTGGAGACACCTCTGATGGAGCTAGTCCTAGGGGCGATCGCCCTGGTCGAGTAGTGGAGGAATGATATAGTGCTAAGACTTTGGATTCCGCCGCTAGGCCACCAGGGGAAAATTCTACCCCTAGCCTGGGATAGGATGGGTTGAAGCGATTTAATATCACTAACTTAAACAAAAAAATTAATGTTGGGGTAATAAATGGATGCCCGCTACAATCCTCGAGATACGGACGCCGATCTTAAATTAATTCGTTCGGCGCTGCTATTTCAGGACCTGCCAGAGGAAGCTGTAGCCGAAGCCACCAGCCACGTGGTCTCTCGTCGCCACCCGGCTAACCAGGTGATTTTGCTTGAAAACGACTGGGGCAGCTCGGTCTATTTCATTTTGGAAGGCTGGGTCAAAATCCGCACATACAACCTCGACGGCAAAGAAGTCACCCTCAACATTTTGGGCAAGGGCGAGCTGTTTGGTGAGATGGCCCCCCTCGAAGAAGTGCCCCGCTCCACCGACGTGATCACCTTGGTGCCCACGGTAATTGGCAGCATGCCGGCCAGCGACTTTGTCAAGCTGCTCAACACCCAGCCCCTGGCTGGTATTCGCCTGTCGCAGCTGATGGCGCGGCGGCTCAGACAAGTTAACCGTCGCCTGCGGCTGCGCGAGTCTGACAGCACTTCGCGGGTGGCCGACATCATTCTATTTTTGGCCGACGGACAGGGGCATCGCAGCGCCAGCGGCATCGAAATTCCCAACCTGCCCCATCGGGAGTTGAGCAGCCTCAGCGGCCTAGCTCGGGAGACGGTGACGCGCGTACTGAGTAAGCTAGAGAAGAAAGGGCTAATTGTGCGGGACAAAGACCTCATGAGCATTCCCGACATCAACGCCCTAGAACGTCTGCTGGTTTAGCCATTCATGAGTCACCCCCCTGACCCCGCCCCTGGGGCTAAGTTTGTGCCCCCGGTTGATGACGCTGCGAGCGAGTTCGATGGGCTAGACACCTACCTGGAGTACCGCACCTCAGAGGCCGAGGCCGACGGACCCGATCTGTCGCATCGTCTTAAGTCTGGCCCTCTGGCTATGGTTGAAACGGCCTTTTTGGCCAGCACCGCCGCGCTGATCTGGCTGGTGAATACCTACTTTCCGCCGGGGCCGATCTTGCGGCTGCTGTTTCCGCTGCCGATGGCCCTGGTGTATCTGCGCTGGGGGCCGAGGGCCGCGTGGATGTCGGCGCTGGTGTCGGGGCTGCTGCTGTCGGTGCTGATGGGGCCACCCCGCAGCCTGCTGTTTCTCATTCCCTACGCGCTGCTGGGAGTGCAGTTGGGCTTTTTTTGGGTGCGGCGAACCAACTGGTATGTATCGATCGCAATGGGATCGCTACTAGGCACGATTGGGTTTTTCTTTCGGCTGTGGCTGTCGTCGGTGCTGGTGGGCGAAGACCTATGGGTGTATTTAACTACCCAGGTCACTCAAATGCTGAACTGGGGCCTGGAGCGCTTGGTGGGTCTGGGCGTGCTGGATGTGGGTGTGCTAGGCCAGGCCAATGTGGAGGCGGTGCAGATCTTAGCTCTGGTGTCAGTGCTGGCCAGCAATGTGGTGTATCTGTTTACGGTACATCTGGCGGCCTGGCTGCTGTTGGGGCGGCTAGGGGCGAAGATTCCGGAGCCGCCGGGATGGGTGCAGGATTTGTTGAAGGAATAGAAGGGTGCAAGGTGCAGGGTATAGGGTTCAAGGCTGAATTTAGCCCTTAAACCCTATACCCTGCACCCTAAACCATCTTCTAAGGCGTAGGGTGGGCACTGCCCACCAACAAATGGAGTTGCCAAACCAGTACTTAACACTGACCGACCCCCGATCGCTCCCGTATCAGCCCTGTGCCTTATATGTCGCCGATTAAAACCTACACTCAGCTTCAGCAAGGCCAAGCTTGGCTAGAACGAGTGCAGGGGTTGCGTCCGGGGCTGGTGCTGACGCTGGGGTTTACGGAGACGGGGTTGGTGGAGGGAATTTCGGCGGCGGGGGCGACACCGCGCGATCGCCGCTACACTGCTTTAGCCGATGCCGAGTTTATGGTCAACGGCCTCGCGTCAGCCCCGAAGTTTCCGCTGCCGCCGCTTCAGGCCGGGGCTTCTCCAGCGCTGATTTCTAGGGCTGTCATCGCAGAGCAGGGCATTCCCGTCGTCGTTCTGAATGCTGGATTGCCTCAGCCGCCGACTGTGCCCTGTGTGAACCTAGGGGGTAAGCCGGCGCAATGTTTGAGTACTGGGGCGGCTTTGCCGTTAGAAGTGGTGCATCACCTCTGGCAGGAGGGGTTAGCCCAGGGAGAATCGCTGAGTGACGAAAGCGACTACCTGCTGCTGGCGGAGTGCGTGGTGGGGGGCACAACCACGGCACTGGGGCTACTCACCGGGCTGGGGGTAGATGCAATGGAGCGGGTCAATAGCAGCCACCCGACCTGTAACCACGATCAGAAGCAAGCCTTGGTAGCTAGGGGATTATCTCGCGCTGGCTTGCCAGATCGGCCCCATCCTCTAGCGGTGGTGGCGGCGGTGGGTGACCCGATGCAGTCGGTGGTGGCGGGGATGGCGATCGCGGCCAGCCGGACCCGGCCTGTGCTGCTGGCGGGGGGCACACAAATGCTGGCGGTCTATGCGCTGATGGTGGCCATGGCGGCGGCAGAAGATTGTAGCTGGAATCCGCAGAATGTGGTGGTGGGCACCACTCGTTGGGTGGCGGAGGATGCCACTGGGGATACGGCGGGGCTGGCGGAGCTGACGGGGGCCTGTTTGATGGCGACGCAGCTGAGCTTTGCAGAGTCGCGGTTTGAGGCGCTGCGGGCCTACGAGCGGGGGTTTGTGAAGGAGGGCGTGGGGGCAGGGGGATGTGCGATCGCAGCTTCTCTCTACCAAAACTGGGGCCAATCAGAGCTATTTGCGGCGGTAGAAGCGCTGCTAGAGCAGAAGTCCCAACTAGAGCAACTTTAGGGCCTTACTAAACCCGCTGTAATAGATCGCCAAGATTGTCGATTTTTGTATGGCTACCGTACTGCTCAAATGGCTTAATGGATGAGTGCGTTGGTGCGATCACGCTTCGTCAACCGTAGTACACAATCTAGTTTGCTGATCTAAGTTATTGAAGATGCCACAATATGAGCCTCTTCAATAAGACCATTAACCGGGTGCTTATAATAAGGTTTGCTAGATAATATTGGATATGAGAGGTCTTAGCCACAGATCTGATATTTGATTTATCGTGAGCGTTAAGAGGAAGCGGAGTGAAAGACTATATAAAGGTGCTTGAACTCGCCGCACAGAATGCTCTTCCATCTCAAATAGATAGGAATTCTGATCCGGAAGTTACGTTAGTTCGTGAACTTATTGAAGCGGGGTACCTCTGAGCCCTTGATGCCACCACATTCGATGGCGAAGCATATTCAAAGCCGCGAATCACGTTGCCAGGTCGCGAATACCTTGCGGATCTTCAATCAAAAACAGTTCATAGTGCGCCTGACACTTCAACAGCGTGGCCTAGGGTTGATCGCTCCATGGGCGAAGTTCGGCGTCGCCTTGCTGATGCACGGAATGAAGAGCAGTTCCAGGCAGTAGGCCTGTTGTGCCGAGAGACTTTAATCTCCCTAGCGCAAGCAGTACACGATCCGTCGAAGCATCCGCAAACAGACGACAAAACTCCTAGCTCATCTGACGCCAAAAGAATGCTTGATGCATACATTGCAGTGGAGTTGGCTGGTTCATCACACGAGGCTGCAAGACGCCATGCGAAAGCGGCTTGTGATCTTGCAAACGACTTGCAACATCGGCGCACCGCAAATTACAGACAAGCATCACTTTGTGTTGAAGCAACCAACTCAGTAGTTTCAGTTCTCGCAATCATATCCGGACATTGGGATCCCCCATAATCTAATAAATCACTCCTCGGTCGACGTGGTAGCAATGATTTAGATTAAGAGTAAGCAACAAGTTTTCCAGGAAGGGTTTCAGGTTTTACTTTCTAATGTGGAGCCGTTCACTGTAGCCCGGTTTTGGGAAGCGTACAATATCGGCAAAGAAGACTGTTTGAAACTCAAAAATCAGATTTTCAGCAAAGAATCGGTAGCTAGTTTGCATTCCGAAATCGCGGAGTTTCAAACATCAAATCGCCAATCCTGACAATTTCAAAATTTTAACTAATCTTTGGTTAGGCTGTTTCTGCTTTCCTCAAGGGTAAACATACTGCAAAACAGGTATGTCCCGGTTTAGTCTCCACAGAAATGGTGCCGTGGTGGCGGTTTTCTACAATGCGAAGCACCGTTTCGAGGCCCAACCCCGATCCTTTGCCCACCCCCTTTGTGGTAAAAAATGGTTCATAAATACGCGACTTGATCTCCGGTGGAATGCCCGGCCCTGTATCGATAATTTCTACCCGAGCATCGCCTTGGAAGTGGCAGGTACGCAGGATAAGCGTCCCCTTTTCGCCCATCGCATCGATCGCATTGTCGATCAAATTTGTCCACACCTGGTTTAGTTCGCTGCCGTGGGCCATTAGCTTAGGCAGCGTCGCATCGTAGTCGCGCTCCACCTTAATTCCCTGCTTCAGCTTGAAGGCAAACAGCCGCAGCGTGTCTTCCAGCCCCTGGTGCAGGTCAACCATCTGCTGCGCGCCCTGATCCATATAGCTGTAAGACTTCATCGATTTGATCAGGGTGGCAATGCGCTCAGCCCCATGCTGACCACTCTGAATCATCGACATCATTTCAAAGGAGAGGGCCAGCCAGCGAATGCCCATATCGCGCAGTTGCGTAGGGTTGTCGCGCCAGGGGGCCATCAGCTTTTCCAATGTGGGGATGTCGATACCCGCCAGGGCCAGCGGTTCAGCCAGCTTCCAGGCTTCGGTAGCGCCGTAGTCTTCGAGCCAGTCGAGCAGTTCCTCTTCGCGATCGCTTAGGGTCGCCGCATTGGCCCCGCACTTGAGAATGGTCTCGTAGCCCGCATCGCGCACCCGCTGCCACTCCGCCGACTCCTCTTCGGTGGCGTTGGTCTGGCCGTAGAGCATATTCATTTTCTCTAGCTCGCGAATGGCGGGCACCATTTCGCTGAGCGATCGCACCAACGCCGCCGCCGGGTTATTCAGCTCGTGGGCCAACCCAGCCGACAGCGTGCCCAAAGCGGCCATCTTTTCGCGCCCGCGCAAAAACGACTCCAGCCCCCGCACCCGCTTCTGCATCAGGCGAAACACCACGCGCTCAAAGTCGCGGCACTCGTGCAACAAGGTGAGAAAGTTGGCCCCGGCGATCGCGTGGATCTGACAGTCCGACATCGCCTGTAACGTTACCGGGGCAGGCTCATCGGTGAGCACCGGAATTTCACCAATATAGCCGGGGCCTTCATGCAGACCAACGGGCATAGCGATACCCTCACTTTGGCGAGTAATGCCCAGGCGACCCGAGACAAAGATATAGATTGTGGTGGTGAGATCGCCCTCTTTGACCAGGTACTCGCCCTTAGAGAGTTGGAGGGAGGTGGCGCGATCGCACACCCACTCCAGCCGTTCCTGAGGCAGGTGGTTAAAGGGCTCAATCGCCTTTAAATGCTCTAGACAAAGTGCTGACGCGCTCATCGCACCGCCCCCAAATACTGATGAACAAACTGCACGCAGATCGACCCTTCGCCCACCCCAGAGGCCACCCGCTTGATCGACCCGCAGCGCACGTCGCCCACTGCAAACACGCCGGGCAGGCTAGTCTCCAGCAGAAACGGGGGCCGCTCCTGCGACCATACCTGGTGGGGCGGTACGCCAGCACTGGCCAAATCTGGCCCGGTGAGTAGATAACCCCGCTCATCCCGCTGCACCAAATCCTCTAGCCAGTCGGTGTGGGGAGTGGCCCCAATGAAGATAAATAGGGACTGGGCCGGCACGGTTTCAGTGGCCCCGGTGATAGCGTTTTGCAGCACCAGCGCCTCTAGCTGCGTACCGCCCTTGGCCTCCAACACGCTGGTGTGGGTCTGCACCGTAATGTTGGGCATCGCGGCGATTTGGTCGATCAAATACTGCGACATGCTCTTGGTCAGCGAGTCGCCCCGCACCAGCATTGTCACCGACTTGGCATACTTGGCAAAGTTCATCGCCGCCTGCCCGGCAGAGTTGGCTCCGCCAATGATGTACACCTCTTCCCCTTCGCAGGCCAGGGCCTCGGTTTGGGCCGCGCCGTAGTAGACCCCCGCCCCAGTAAACTGCTCCAGCCCCGTCGTGCCGAGCCGCCGCCACGAAACCCCTAGGGCCAAAATTACCGCGTGGGCGCTGATTTCGCTGCCGTCGCTGAGGGTCAGCAGCCGGTAGTCGTTGTCGCTTCGCAGGGCCTGCACCGACTGGGGGGTGAGGATTTCGACCCCAAAGCGGCGGGCCTGGCTAACGGCGCGGCGGGCCAGGTCGCTGCCGCTCAGCCCCACCGGAAAGCCCAGGTAGTTTTCGATGCGGGAGCTGGTGCCCGCCTGACCACCGGGAGCCTCGCGCTCGATCAGCACCGTGTGTAGCCCTTCAGAAGCACCGTAGACCGCCGCCGCTAGCCCAGCGGGGCCGCCCCCAACGATCACCAGGTCGTAGAAGGGTTTGGCCGCCGTAGTTTGCAGACCAATGCGAGCCGCTAGTTCAGCAGTGCTGGGCTGGCGTAGAGGATCTCCGTCGGGGAACAGCACCAGGGGCAGCTTGGCCTGGGTCACACAGCCCGCCAGGGTGCGGGCTTCCTCGCTGCGTTCGACATCCAGCCAGCGGTAGGGGATCTGGTTGCGGGCCAGAAAGTCTTTGATTTCGTGGCTCTGGGGATTCCAGCGATCGCCCACCACCCGAATGCCCTCGAAGGGGGGCCGAAAGTTGGCCTGCCAATCGGCTAGCAGGTCGTCAATTACCGGGTACAGCTGCTCCTCTGGCGGATCCCAGGGCTTCATCAGGTAATAGTCGAGGCCGACCTCGTTGATGGCGCGAATGGCGGCATCGGTGTCGCTGTAGGCGGTGAGCAAGGCCCGCTTGACGTCGGGCACCAGCTCTATGGCCTGCTCTAGAAATTCCACCCCGCTCATCTCGGGCATGCGCTGATCGACCAGCAGCAGCGCCACCGGGTCGCCGCGCTGAAGGATTTGTTGAAGGGCTTCGAGGGCATCCGCCCCAGAGCTGGCCCGCATGACGCGGTAGTGCTCACCGTAGTGTCGCCGCAGATCGCGGGCGATCGCTTGCAGCACATCCAGGTCGTCATCGACGGTGAAAATAATTGGTTTGGCCATAGCAAACACCTAAAGGGGGCCTGAAGGGGCACTCAGTCTAGACTTTGGCAGTGAAGAGATGACAGCCAAAGGCGTTGCTGCCCAATGTAGCCGACCGACCTTTCGAAAATCTGCGTGGGGCTATACCTCAGTCACCGCTCACAGGTGCCTACAGATCCACCGGATGCTGCCCGTAGTAAGGCAGCACTGACGACCAATCGGGGCGATCGCCCCTCAGCCAGCGCCCGTGGGCCAGGGCCAAAACCTGCACCACCGTCGCTGCCAGATCATCCCCAGCGATCGCGCGATGCAGGGGCTGGGGATAGCTGGCCAGCACCTGTTCCCAAGCTGCTGCTTTGAGCACCTGGTCGGCGTGGAGTGGCTCCAAGCCATTAGCGGTCGGTTTATAAATGGCGGTAAACAACTGCTCTCGCCGGGCCTGCATCTCCACGGCAATATCTGAAATAGACCCAGCCGGGGAATTGTCTAGGGCCTGTTGGGCTACTGCCGCCAAACTCGACACCCCAAACAGCGGTATCTCTAGCTGCTGAGCCAGGGTGCGCGCCGTCACCACCCCGATGCGGGTGCCGGTAAACCCCCCCGGCCCCTGGCCCACTGACAGAAACGAGAGATCTGTCCAGCTATAGGGCGCAATAAACTCCATCAGAATAGTGTGCAGCTGGGTTGACAGGTCGCGCCCCAGGGGCCAGGTCTGGTGGCGGGTTTCGTCGTCAAAATTGCTCAGGGCCAGCCCCAGGTCAGGGCCGCAGGTGTGAATCGCTAGACCTAGCATGAACGTAGATTGGATATCCAAAAGACCAGAACTAAGAATACAGGAGCCAGGAGAGCAGACCCATCACTGACGCAAAATCAGCCGCTTCCCGCACCGCTCGCGATCGCATCAACGACACCTGGAGCATTCGTGGCTCAACCAACGTCATGTACCCAAGGTCGGAATTTTGTCCGAGTGCCGAGTCAACTTTCGGTAACTTTTATAAAGCCTTTTTCGTTACACAGAAAAATCACCAGATGCTCTCAATAATGAAGGTATCTGGCTGTCGGTCTTGGTATCTGGTATCGCTACGGTTGCCCCCATGAAAAAACGCTGCCTCCCCACCTGCCTTATTCTTCGCAACTTGTGCCTAATCTTGACCCTGGTTAGCGGAGGCGTACTAATAGCAGCAGACATCCACGCTTCAGCCAACCAGCAAACGCAGCAGACGAGCCCTCTGAAGCAGCTGTTTGTCTACCAAATATTGCTAAGTGCAGAGCAAAACCAGGAGTAGGCATTATCCGGCAGCTTCATGTTGACTCCAAAGCGGCAGCGATCGCCTTTAAGACAGCTGTGGCCAGCTACCTCAACCAGGTAGCCCCGGTGAGCGCCCGAGCCATGTTTGGCGGCTACGGGCTGTACTGCGAGGGCATTATGTTTGCCCTAATCGCCCACGCAACGCTGTATTTCAAGGTCGATGCTGACAACCAGGAGCGCTTTACCGAGACGGGCATGGGCCGTTTGTGTACCACCGCAACGGCAAGTCTGTGACCATGTCGTACTACCAACTGCCTCCTGCGGTCTACGACGATTTGGGCCTGCTGTACAGCTAGGTCGAGGCTTCGGTAGCGGCCGCTCGGCGAGTCAAATGAAAGTAGGGGCGCAGCATGCTGCGCCCCTACAGAATTCGCGTTTCAGAGAACAGTTGTTTGCCCTAGAACGCTCCCCTAAACCCCGATCGCAGAGGGCACCGGGTCTTTCTTCGCCTTCCTGGGCCGGTTGATTGGGTCCATATAGGCCTCTAGGCGCTTGAAGACAAAGGACGCCAGGGAGGTCATCACCAGATAGACGATCGCCACCGCCAGATACACCTCAAAGGCCCGGTAGGTAGTGGCCACCGTCAGCTGACCCTGGCGGAACAGTTCTTCAAAGCCGATCACGGCGGCTAAGCTGGTGTCTTTAATCAGGGTGATGAACTCGTTGCCCAGCGGGGGCAAAATGCGCCGAAAGGCCTGGGGAAAGACAACGTAGCGCATGGTCTCGACTGGGTTCATGGCGAGGGATTCGCCCGCCTCCCACTGGCCGCGATCGATGGACTGAATGCCGCCACGCAGAATTTCTGCTAGGTAGGCGGCCACGTTGAGGCTGAGGGCCAGCACAGCGGCAAAGATGCGGTTAAAGCTGAGGTCAAAGCCCAAGCTTTGGAACAGGGCGGGCAGGCCAAAGTAGATCATAAACAGCTGCACCAGCATGGGCGTGCCGCGAAAGAAGTCGACGTAGATGCGGCACAGCCAGCGCAGGGGTTTAATGGGCGAAATCATGGCAAAGGCTACCAGTGATCCGCCAATCAGCCCCAGGAAGAACGAGGAGGCGGTCAGCAGAATGGTGATCCACGCGCCGCGCATCAGGTTTTGGAATAACCGCCCCCAGGCCAGACCCGAGGCCGTGCCGGCGTTGGCCAAGGACGGAGCGACTACCGGCAGCTCTGGCGGATCGGAGGAGAACCAGCGCTGATAGATCTCGGCGTAGGTGCCGTCTTGCAACAGAGTGGCGAGGGCGTCATTCATCGCCGTCAGTTCCTCAGAGTTTTTGGGGATAGCAATCCCGTAGTACTCCTCGGTGACCAGCTCTCCAACAATTTTGAGGCCTTCTAGATTGGCTTCTCGAATGGCGTAGAGGGTGACGGGCAGGTCATTGACCACAGCGTCTACCCGACCGTTGAGCAGCTCTTGCAGGGCCAGGGGTGAGTTGTCAAAGGTGCTAACGGTGGCCCCTTCTACCTGTCCCGCCTGGTCAGCTCCGGTGGTGCCAATCGCCACCGCAATGCGCTTGCCCTCCAGATCTTCGAGGGTTGTGATGTCGTTGTTGTCTTGGCGCACGGCGATCGCCAAACCTGCTTTAAAGTAGGGTCTGGTGAAATCAATGGTTTGAGCCCGCTCGGCGGTAACGGTCATGCCGCTGATGGCTGCATCAATGGTTTTCGACTGCAGCGCGGGGATGAGGCCATCAAAGGGCAGGGTGATAAATCTCACCTCTCGCCCAGCGGCTTCCCCCATTGCCGTCATCAGCTCAATGTCAAAGCCGACTAGATTACCACTGTCGTCCTTCATCTCAAAGGGAGGAAAGGCGGGTTCGGTGCCCACTTCCCATACCGCTGGAGCATCCTGAGCCAGACCAGTCAGCTGAGCTGCCCCGATCCCGAGCAGCAGTCCCAGCACCAAAGCTAAACAGCGCTTCAACCAGCGTAAGCCAAACGGACGAAATACCATGTCGGCGACACTCTACAACAAAAGCTTCCGGCAGCTTCCGGGCGATCGCAACCGGATTGTGTTGCACAATAGTCAATTCCCCCTGGGATAAAATGTATCCCAAGAGACAGATGTCTCCGGTTGCCAATGATTCTCTGATAGAGACAAGCTCTGTCATTGCGCCTGCCCATGACGACCACTCTGACCGCGATCGCCACGCCTGTGATTGCCTGCGAAAACCTGTACAAAAGCTACGGTTCGCTGGAAGTCTTGAAAGGGGTGAGCACCACCTTTACCAAGGGCGATGTGGTGTCGATCATTGGCCCTTCGGGCTGCGGCAAAAGTACGTTTCTGCGCTGCCTCAACCGACTAGAGGCGATCAACCAGGGTCACCTAGAGGTGATGGGCCAAGACATGTCGGCCCCAAAACTGCCCTGGAAGGCGCTCTACCACCTGCGCAGCCAGGTGAGCATGGTGTTTCAGCACTTCAATCTGTTCCCCCACCTGACGGTGATTGAGAATCTGATGCTCTCGCCCCGCAAGGTGCTCAAGCACTCTGATGCCGACTGCCGCGACCTGGCCAGCCAGTACCTGGCTAAGGTGGGCCTGGGCGATCGCGCCGATGCCTACCCCGAACAACTCTCGGGCGGGCAAAAGCAGCGGGTGGCGATCGCCCGCAGCCTCTGCATGCAGCCCGAAGCCATTCTGTTTGACGAGCCCACTAGCGCCCTCGACCCCGAACTGGTGGGTGAGGTGCTGGGCGTCATGCGCCAGCTCGCCGAAGAGGGCATGACCATGATTGTGGTCACCCACGAAATGCAGTTTGCCCGCGAAGTCTCCAACCGGGTGCTGTTCTTCAACAACGGCGTCATCGAAGAAGAGGGCATCCCCACCGAGGTGTTTAGCAACCCCCGCAGCGATCGCCTGAGATCCTTTCTCAGCCGCCTGAGTCAGCATCAGTAAGGTTTGAGGTACAGGGGTTTAAGGTATAGGGTCCAAGGGATTGCCCTAGACCTTATACCTTGCACCCTGTACCCCGTCCTTACTCTCCGCTTTCACCGATCCCAGCAAAATTCCATCTCCAAAGATTGATCTAAGCGTGGATCAACGCTAAGATTAGAATCTTTGGAAATTGTTTCCAACGTTAGACATTGTTCGGAGAGTAAACGTTTATGGCGCGATATAGAGGCGCTCGCCTGCGGGTTGTACGCCGCTTGGGTGAGCTACCGGGTCTGTCCCGCAAGTCCCCCCGTAAGGCTTATCCGCCGGGGCAGCACGGCCAAGACCGCAAGAAAAAGTCTGAGTACGCAGTCCGGCTTGAAGAAAAGCAGAAGCTGCGGTTTAACTACGGCTTGACCGAAAAGCAGCTGCTTCGCTACGTGAAGAAAGCTCGTCGGGCCGGCGGTTCGACCGGGTTGGTGATTCTACAGCTGCTCGAAATGCGGCTCGATAACACTGTGTTTCGCCTTGGGTTTGGGCCGACCATTCCTTCGGCTCGCCAGGTGGTCAACCACGGCCACATCTGCGTGAATGGCCGCGTGGTGTCGATTCCTAGCTATCAGTGCCGGGCCGGCGATGTGATCACCGTGCGCGATCGCGAAGCTTCCAAAAAATTGGTCGAAGCCAACCTGGAATTCCCCGGTTTGGCCAACGTGCCCGCCCACCTCGAGCTTGACAAAGCCAAGCTCACCGCCAAGGTCAATGGCATCATTGAGCGCGAGTGGGTGGCCCTCAACGTCAACGAACTGCTTGTGGTTGAGTACTACTCCCGTAAGGCCTAAGGCTGCTGGCCATTACTGGAGTTTGTTTGCTGGCCGAACGGTCATCGCTTACCGCCCATAACGCATTACTCTTACTCAATTGATTTGTAGTTTGGCTCCTGGCCCGTCAGCTAGGAGCCATTTTTTTGCGCCTCCAGTTTTCCATTTCTGGTTTTGCGTCTCTGGGGCAAATTCGTGAGAATAAAACTACACTCTATCGTGGCTGAGCCTATGCCCTGCCAGTTGTGCCAGCGTTCCGTAGACGATCTCACCGAACACCACCTGGTGCCGCGCCAGTACACTCGGCGACGCCACCTGCCTACCAGCGAGACGGTGCTGCTGTGCCGCCCCTGCCACAAGCAGATTCACACCCTGTTCGACAATCACACCCTGGCCCGCGACCTACATACGCTAGAGCAGCTACAGGCCGCACCCAGACTTCAGAAGTTTGTCGCCTGGGTGCGCAAACAGCAGCCCCATAAGCGGGTGAGAAGCTACCGATAGCGAGCGATGCTAGGTTTTAGCCCTGGCCGTAGCGGTCTCAGCGGAGGCGGTTGGTTTGCCGTTGTAGTGGTGCACCACCAGCACTGAGCAATCGGCATGGTGCATAACGTAGTTGCTCACGCTACCCAACAGCAGTTCGCTTAGACCCCGGCGGCCGTGGCTGCCCACCATAATCAAATCAGCGCCCCAGGAGCTAGCCACGCTGCAAATGGTGGCGGCGGGTTCTCCAGATATCTGAGTAAATTCGGCGCTGACACCCGCCGCCTGGGCGCGATCGAGTTCTTGCCGCAGTTGGGCAATGCCCTGGGCCTCAAATTCTTCCCAGCGTTTTTGGTAGAGCCGCCAGGTTGAGTCTTCCAGCACGGGGTAGTAAGCCTGGTAGGATCGAATGGGAATACCGGGGCTGCCTTCTTCGTATGCCGAAAGCACGTGTACGAGCATGAGGTCTGCCCGAGTGGCTTCGGCTAGGTCGAGAGCTTTTTGAAACACCTCGTGGCGGCGGGCAGAGTTGTCGAGAGCAACCAGAATTTTCTTAAACATGGCGGCGAGTCTCCTGTTTTACAGGCCCGCGTTTTTGGCTCTCCGTTTCACGTTTTTGAGGGTGCAGCGATAGAGGCAGTGATGGAGCCAGGCCAGGGGCAATGCGGCTACGCTTCCATTATAAAAAGTTCTGTAACCCGGCAGGGTTGGCCGTAACAATGCCTTACGGGAAGGGCAGATTCGGGCTTGAGGCTTCACAGTTCTTAAGGGGATGCGCTTCTCTTCTGGAGAAGCTGCACCAACGCCCTTCTGGGCCGGTCTTTGACCATCGCACCAGGCCTCAAAAGCTACTAACCCTTGGCTGAAGCACGGCATGCTCAATGTGGATGGATGACTTCTTCGCCTAACGGCTACGGGAGCGCAGATAAACCGGCATTTTATCGAGCGGATAAATCAGCAAATTCTGTCTCAGGTTTTCCACCGATGATCGCCCATTGACGAGTTCCCAATCAAAGTGCCGCAGCAGCTGGGCCAACATCAGAGTCGCTTCCAGCATGGCCAGGTGTTCGCCCAGGCAGCGGTGGGGGCCAGAGCCAAAGTCAATCATTGGCGGAGCCGGAGTTTGGCGGTCTTCGGTGAGCCAGCGCTCGGGCAAAAACTTGTCTGGCTGGGGGTAGGTCTCGGGGTCGCGCCCGGCTCCCAGCATCGACCAAAACAGGCATGCTCCAGCCGGTACTGCAACGCCGTCAACGACGATGTCGCGGGTCGCTTGCAGCGACGTAGTACCCGACGCAATGGAGTAGAGCCGCAGGGTTTCTTTGACTACCCCCTGGAGGTAGCTCAGATGCTTGAGGCTGGCCAGAGTGATAGCGCCTTGATCATCAAAAACGCGATCGACGGTGGCCTGGGCTTGCTGAAACACCGAGGGGCTGAGGGCCAGCTCGCCCACCGCGAGAGACAGGGTGTGCGCGGTGGTGTCTGTACCGGCGATCAGCATTTCCACGATTTCGGGCAGCAGGGTGGCGCGGGTGTAGCGAGGCTCTTTGGCAGCAATTTTGACCAGCATCGACTGCTGGAATAGTGGGCTGGCTTTTTCTAAAGCGGCGGGGTCGCCGTCGCGCAGTTGTAGGGCTAGGTCGATGCGCGATCGCAAGCAATCCTCCAAATAGTGACGGGCGGCCCAATAGTCTTTGCTCGCCTGAGTGGGCAAATATTTTCTCCAAGCCTTTTCCCCAACGGCCATCCGCAAAAATCGGTAGGTCAAGACCGCCATGGCGTCGTAGGTCGGCTCAATCTCGAGGGGCGCGCCTTCGGGGCTGGGCTGGCTGGGGTCGATGGGAATACCCAACACCAGAGCGGCAATCACCCGCATGGTCAGCTCCACAAATAGCGGATCCATAGGTACCGGTTCCCCCGGCGGGGTGGCTTGTAGCTGGGTCACAGTCCGGTGACAGGCCTGATCGACCAGAGCAAAGTAGTGGCTCACGCCACCAGAGCTAAATTCTGGGTTCCAGGCCTTGCGTCGCCACTGCCACTCGGCTCCATCCTGGCCGATCATGATCGGCCCCATCAGGTCGTTCCAGGCGCTCTGCGACTGGCCGGTGCGCACTAGGCTACCGTCGCGGGTGCCCTGAACAATGGTGCTGTCGATCAGCTTGGGCTGGCTGAGCACCAGCACCGGATAGCCAACCCAGTACACATACTTGGGGCCAAATTCCTTAGACCAGTCAAACAAGATCTGGAAGAGCTGCCGATTTTTGACCGCCCCTAGCAGTTGGGGAATGTTGCCCAGCAGCCAGTGCTGGGGCGGAGAGGGCAGCGATCGCAGCGACTTAAAGCGTTGTTGCTGAGTCCACCGTTGCCACCACAACAGGCCGATCGATCCCAGACCAATTAACGGTAGTAAAAGAAGCGGCGCACCCAACAACTGAGTCATAGGAGGTATCCGCAGAGGACAAAGATGCGCCGATTATACAGGCCTAGGTTTGGCTATCTAAATCCGATCAATCACACTTAATTAAAGATGCGTCTGAGTGCAGGAATACGGCTCAGCAAACCATAGTCCACCAGCAGCACAACGACTAGGGAAAGACCAACTAGGGGAAATACCAGCCCCAGAACCGCAACAATTGCCAATGGAATGCGCCAGTTTTGTACGTAGGCAGGCATGGCAGGGGCTCCGATTAGCCCAGCACTTTGAGGTCGACGCTGCCACCACATAACAACTCCAGTGATGGCAAGCAGCATCACGATCAACGCTGCCACCAGCATAAGCAACTGATTGGTAAACCCAAAATATCTCCCCATGTGAATGGCTGTCCCCATCTCCACGGCTTTAGGAACTAGACCATAATCTTTCCAGCGCACATCGGCCAGCACCGCGCCGCTGTACTGATCAACATGCATGGTCGCTTCCTGGGTTGGATCAGGGGGAAAGGCCGAAATCGTAAATACCCCGGTTTCTCCCGCCGGCAACGTCACATTAAAGCCCGGAGGTGCGCCTTCAGCCTGCGCTAGGGCGATCACAGCGTCAAGGCTAACGGGAGTGCCAGAGGCTAGGCCAATCTGAGCCGGGGCCAACTCGCTGTGGTGACCCGAGTGATCAGTTTGGCCTGAGAGAGCAGATTGAGGTATGGGTAACTGTTCTACGGCCCAGGGCACCACCTGGCCTCGCTGGTTTAGCGAACCTGTCAACACAGCAGATTGAGGAATGTCGTCCCACATTTGAGTCGGGAACTTACTCGACACTTGGGCAAAGGTGTCACCCCAAAAACCAGTCCAGGGTAGGCCGGTGAGAATCAGAAAACCAATCAAAAGAACGCCATAAAACCCCGGCACGGCATGTAAGTCTCGCCAAAATACCCATTTGTTTTGGCTCCAGAGGCGGGGAATTAATGTGCCCAAAACAGCAAACTTTTGGCGCGGCCACCACAAATAAAGCCCTGTGATCAGCAGCACCAAACCCCAGCAAGCGGCTAGCTCAACTAAATAATCCCCTAACTTGCCAATCAGTAACTCGCCATGAATCTTTCGGGCGATCGCCTGCAAATTGTTGTCCTCATCGCGATCGCCCAAAATCTTTCCGCTGTAAGGGTCGACGAACACCATGAGGTTGCGTTCGTCCGCCGTGGTCAACAGCACTTCACTACTGCGATTTGCAGCAGCAGGGGGCGTAACCTGAGTAATTACAGCTGCGGGGTACGCGCTTTCGACGGACTGTACCTGCTCAACGTAGGGCAGCGTCGCCAGGTCAGGTTGCACAAACATGAGATTGTTGTACATGGCCGCATCTAGCTGGGGCTTAAACAGATAAATAATGCCTGTCGCGGCTAGAATCACCATGAAGGGAATCACAAACAACCCAGCATAGAAGTGCCAGCGCCACACAGTGCGGTAAAACCGATTGCCAGGCGATATAGCTGCTGGGGATTGATTTACGACCAGGTTGGACGGATTCATGCCGGTATTTGCCAAAGCCAAGACTCCGATTAACATGCCTGATGCGCAGAGATGTTGTCAAAAGACACGGCGTCAACTCATTACACGCCATCCGACATGAGAAACCCCGATTCAAAACAGGTCGCCTGTAGGGGCATTGCAATGCCCCTACCAATCAGCGGTTAGCCAGACAGGATTCGGTATTACACGTTGTTATTCTTTCAGCAGCACCTCATCGCCAAACCGCTTTAGCCCCAGCCGGAGGATGCTAAACCCAGGCATTCAAACGATCAGCCGCTTAGCTTTTCTCTAGGGGAAACTGGAGTGGACGCACCATAGTGGCCAGCAGGTGTTCGATCACAGCCGATAGATCTTTACATAGACCGGTATGCACCCGTGAGGTTTGAATGATCGTGCTGCGGGGAGCAACCAGCCAGCCAAACCGTTCTCGCTGGGGCAGTTGACCAATGGGGCCCGCATGGATATCGCCAGCACAAATAATCGGAATGGTGTTTAAGTAACCTTCGACTGTTTCTAAATTTAAGGTAGGGTCAAGGGCGAGCAGCCGTTGCGGATTGAGTTCAATTTTGGCTTCAAGAAATTTGCGCGTCGCGCATGAAACGATCGCACCTACGTTGACAAACTCTTCTCGCTCAACCTTAGGCACCACCCGAATGATGGCGTAATCATAGGTGACCTGATCGTGCACGAATGGCCTCCTCTAAAAAAGCGTGGGGTGGCTCTAGCCGCTTCAGCAAATACTCAATATAAGCCTCGCGATGGTGTTGGCTATTGGTAAACGGAGAACCCTCCAGCAGCCAGGGCTCTGGAATTAGGTTGACGATGCCAGTAATGAGCTCTGGCGTTAGCTGGGCTGTCATGGTCGCATCGACCTCTGTTAGCTGACTGGCAAACCGCAGCAAAACGTGATCTTTGATGCCGGGGAAGGGGGTGCGGCTGCGCTCTAAGTATTTGTTCCAGCTGTGGTGAAAGTAGAGGGCAACGCCGTGATCAATCAACCAGAGGCGGCGGTGCCACATCAGCATGTTGGTGTTGCGGGCGGTGCGATCGATATTGGTGACGTAGGCATCGAGCCAGACAACGGCCGAGGCCAAGGCGGCATCGGGCTGTTGGGCAACGGGGTCAAAGGTGATGGAGCTGGGCAGGTAGTCGAGGGCCAAATTGAGGCCTACACTGGCTCGAATCAAATCCTGAATTTCGGGGTCAGGTTCGGTACGGGCCAGTTCAGCATCGACTTCGATCAGGACAATTTCGGGCACCAGCAGGCCGAGGACCCGCGCAATTTCTCCAGCCACGAGTTCAGCAATCAGAGATTTGACCCCCTGACCGGCACCCCGAAACTTCAGCACATACATGCCATCATCGTCAGCTTCCACAATGGCGGGGAGAGAGCCTCCCTCCCGCAGGGGAGTGACGTATCGGGTGGCAACAACGGTTCGCAACACTGTTCGCAAACGGATTCTCGATTACAGAGCCTCAGCCCATTTTAGTGGAATCAACCGTCGCGATCGCCCCAGGTAGAGGCTAGCGCAAAAAGGTATTGA
The DNA here is from genome assembly GCA_019359285.1 of Nodosilinea sp. WJT8-NPBG4. Lineage (GTDB taxonomy): Bacteria > Cyanobacteriota > Cyanobacteriia > Phormidesmidales > Phormidesmidaceae > Nodosilinea. The sequence goes on along the minus strand of JAHHHQ010000050.1, from coordinate 2,298 downwards.
GCGGTTTGCTCAGGCTGAAGGGGTAACGAATGCAGGCGCCAAGAGCGATTGCCCGCTGGCTACAATCCCTACCCAGATAGCCCGGTTGGGTAGTTGCCGTAACCACCATCTGGGGCAAAATCAGGCATCATGAAGAGGCGTAGTAGTGTCTTTGTACCGATTGCTGACCTATGGGCGACTTCAACATTCAGGCTCCCTTTGAACCTGCGGGAGACCAGCCAAAGGCGATCGCGGGCCTAACCAAGTTTCTGCAAGACAACACCAAGTACCAAACCCTGCTGGGGGCCACGGGCACGGGCAAAACCCACACCATCGCCCGCGTTGTTGACAACATTGGCAAGCCGGCTCTGGTGCTGGCCCACAACAAAACCCTCGCCGCGCAGCTCTGCAATGAACTGCGCGAGTTTTTCCCCGACAACGCCGTCGAGTACTTCATTAGCTATTACGACTACTACCAGCCCGAGGCCTACATTCCCACCACCGACACCTACATCGCCAAAACCGCCTCGATCAACGACGAGATCGACATGCTGCGGCACTCGGCCACCCGCTCTCTATTTGAGCGCAAAGATGTGATTGTGGTCGCCTCGATCAGCTGCATCTACGGTTTGGGTATTCCGTCAGAATACCTGAGAGCCTCGATTCCGCTGCACGTGGGCATGGAGGTCAACCAGCGCCAGGTGCTGCGCGATCTGGCCTCGATTCAGTACGAGCGAAACGATTTAGACCTGGGTCGAGGCAAGTTTCGCGTCAAGGGCGACGTGCTGGAGATTGGCCCTGCCTACGAAGACCGCATCATTCGCGTTGAGTTCTTTGGTGACGAGATCGACGCCGTGCGCTACGTGGACCCGATCACCGGAGCCACCCTGCAAAGCATGGAAGGCATCAGCATTTACCCGGCCAAGCACTTTGTCACGCCGGACGATCGCATCGAAGAAGCCTGTCAGGCGATTAAAGATGAGCTGCTAGAGCGTCTAGCGGAGCTGGAGAAAGAAGGCAAACTGCTGGAGGCCCAGCGGCTGGAGCAACGCACCCGCTACGACCTGGAGATGATCCGCGAGGTGGGCTATTGCAATGGGGTGGAAAACTATGCCCGCCACCTGGCCGGTCGTAAAGCCGGTTCGCCGCCGGAGTGTCTGCTGGACTACTTTCCCAAGGACTGGCTGTTGGTGATCGATGAGTCCCACGTCACCATTCCTCAGATTCACGGCATGTACAACGGCGATCGCAGCCGCAAAATGGTGCTGATCGACCACGGCTTTCGCCTCCCCAGCGCTGCCGACAACCGCCCCCTAAAGGCTGAAGAATTTTGGGACAAGGTGAATCAGTGCATCTTTGTCTCCGCAACCCCCGGCAACTGGGAGATGGAGATTTCAGGCGGCAAGGTGGTGGAGCAAATTATTCGCCCCACGGGCGTGCTTGACCCCGAAATCTTTGTGCGCCCCACCGAAGGTCAGGTGGATGACCTGCTTGGCGAAATCAAAGATCGGGCCGCTCGCCAAGAGCGGGTGCTGATCACCACCTTGACCAAGCGCATGGCTGAGGACCTCACCGACTACTTCGACGAGCACGGCATTCGCGTGCGCTATCTGCACTCCGAGATTCACTCCATTGAGCGCATTGAGATCATCCAAGACCTGCGAGAGGGGCTCTACGACGTACTGGTGGGGGTCAACCTGCTGCGGGAAGGGCTTGATTTGCCGGAGGTTTCCCTGGTGGCAATTTTGGATGCCGATAAGGAAGGGTTTCTGCGGGCGGAGCGATCGCTAATTCAAACCATTGGCCGCGCGGCCCGTCACGTGCGCGGTCAGGCAATTCTCTACGCCGATAACTTGACCGACAGCATGGCTAGGGCAATCAGCGAAACCGAGCGTCGCCGCGCCATTCAAACCGCCCACAATGAAGCGAACGGCATCACCCCTACGTCGATTATTCGCCGCAACAGCAACTCAATTTTGTCGTTTCTCGAAGTGTCGCGCCGCCTCAACGCCCACGAGCTAGAGGAAGTCTACGAGCACAAAGAAGAACTGCCTCTAGAAGAAATTCCTGAACTGATTGGTCAGTTTGAAAAGCAGATGAAAGAAGCTGCGAAGAACCTCGACTTTGAGGAGGCGGCTAAGTTTCGCGATCGCATCAAGTCGCTGCGCGATCAGCTCTTGGGTAAGCGGGCTTAGGGCGTGTAATCAATTAAGCCAGATGACGACAGCTGCCATATAAATCGCACTGAGAAACGTCTCGGCTAACTTGTCGTAGCGGGTCGCAATCGCTCGATACTGCTTGAGCTTGGCAAAGAAATTC
>JAHHHQ010000049.1 GCA_019359285.1 Nodosilinea sp. WJT8-NPBG4 | reverse complement strand
GATTGAAAAGTTCTGGGCGCGCTTGAAACATCACCTGCGTAAAACGCTAAAGACCTTTGACCATCTCTGGGATGCGGTCGACGATGCCTTCAAAAAACTGTCCTAACTAGCTCCTTATCTGCAATAGGTTAAACGGGCAACCAGGGAAATCTCCAGATTAGGCTGAAGTTTCGCTCAACAGCAGAGAACACACCAACAGCATGGAACGAATGTTCTGGTTGCGCGAGGGGAAAAACTTCTGAAAAATTCTGCTCTAAATTCAGGAGTTATCCCTCTTTAGTCACTCTAGCTGCTTAAAAAGTCTTTAAGGTCTCAGACAGCCAGCCCGAACGCGTGTGGTGAAGCGCGGAATTGATTCATGCAGTGCATCAAGCGGGCAAAGCATCTATGTAGGCCTGGAATGGGAAAGATGGCTAGCCAAGGCTGGATGAGTTGGTAGAAGACAAAGGGCTGTAGAATCAGCCTCAAGTTATTCAGGGCACTCTTCCAGTTGAGCCCTAGTTGCCACCTTTGGTGTTGGCAAAAGGGCTCAAAAGCGAGTTCTTGACGTTTCGCCGACTGGGCCGTCAGGGCATGCCAACAGAAGTGCTGCGCATGGAGACTAATCATCAAGTAAGCACAGAAGATGACCTCCCACCAGCGCTCGATACTGGGGTAATTTGTCACGCGAAAGTCGGCCCAGCCCAACTCGTTTTTGACCTGTTTGAAGCCGTACTCAATCCAGTTTCTCAGGCTATAGAGCAGCGGTAAGCGCAGGATGTCGCCGGGCAGGTCCGTCATAATGAACCAGCTATCGATGCTCTGCTCGGTGCCCTTAGTAATTTGGAAGTAGCGTCTTGAATGGCGTTGCCCAAAGATAATCTCACGAATGAAGCGAGTTTCTGGAGTGCGCTGGGCGAGCGGTTGCTCAAAGGCCCGCCAACGGTTGTAGCGTACTCGTTGCCACGATGGCATGAGTACGCCATGATTCGAACGAATTGCCACAATGAAGGGCATTTCAAACTTCCTGACACAGTCAATAAAACTGCCGCTCTCTCCATAGAAGCTATCGGCTAAAACCAATTGAACCTTAAACCCTGCAGCCTGAATGTCTTGGATTAACTCAACGGCGAGTTCTGGTTTTGTTTTGTACTCGTCGCCCTCTTGGAGGCGACTGCGGGGTTTGAATATTCTGAACAGCAACGGGTATGTGATGTTGCCCACAACTCCATAGGCATTGACCGAGACAGTCCCGTTTGCTGTTTTGCCTAAATTGCCGATGTACTGCTGAGCGACATAGTCTGTCGCATTTCCCTTCTTGCGGTCGCCCGTCTCGTCGATGATAAGAATAATGGACCTGTCGCCGAGCACCCGCTTCACCAGTTGAAGGCGGCGTGCCCTGAGTTGGCTTGTGTCCCACACCGCATGATGCAGGAAGTGATGCAGGTTCTGGCTATCCTTGAGCCCAACAACCTGAGCAATAGCTGGTAAGCTTTTGCGGGGAATTTCGCTGATTAAACCCACATGAAGGTACTTGAAGCACTCGAAGCTACGAACATCGCTGAACAGGTTGCGGTAAGCTTCACAGTACTCATCAACGAAACCAACCGTTTGACGGGCAAGTCGAGGGACAACCATGGCTCCTACCCTCTTAAAACTCGTCCTTCTTCACTTTACTTCCCCTGTAGTGACTGAAGAGAGGTTATAGCGGTGGCCACTGCGTTTAGGATACGAGTCCCCACCATTGGCAAATTGAGGCGACGCACTAGCGTGTATAGCAAAAGAACGAAAACAGAAGAGCGAAAAATAAAAAAATTGATGGATAGGCTTGAATCTCGGCATTCTGGGCTGCCCTAACAGGCTTCACCTGCTATGGGGTTGCCAATCACGGTTAGCCTCTCAGGAATGCGGTTTTACCAACCAAACCCGACTAAATCCGATGGCCGTTACCTCTGCTCTGAGGGCAAGCTGGGTCTAGTGATTTAGCGAATATTGGCTATGCCCGCACCAAAATTTTTAAGACAGGCCGCGATCGCCCTAATTGGCTTTGAGGTAGGGCTTGCTTTAGCCTATTTGGCCCTAATTGGTCTGCGGGGTGAGGCAGGGCCCTTTGACTTTAACAGGTTGCGATCGCTGCCCTCTTGGCTACAGGCGATCCTGCTGGGCGCCATAGGGCTTCTATGTGTGGGTTTACTGCGCTATCGACGGCACATGTCTAAGCCGATCTCCTGGTTGCTGCCCAGCACTTTAGCGCTGCTCTGCTTCTTCGGCGCTGTGGATGAATTGCTCAAGTTCCACCTCACCCTGCGGCAGGTGGACTGGAAATTGATTTACCTCAGCCTCTTAATGGCGATTGTGGTGCTGGGATTTAGAGATTTAGTCTGGCTATGGCGTACTCACCGGCTCACGGTGCTGTGGGTGCTGGCGGGGCTGGGGATTTTCTTGCTGGGCGGGTTTGGGGCCGAGATGGCCAAGGATGCGATCGCGCCAGCGCTATCTACCCATCTCTCATCCGAAACGGTATTTTTAATCGAACATCTCCGCATCACTCTAGAGGAATTGGCAGAACTCCTGGGTGAAACCATTATTCTCTATGCCGTGGCCCGTTTTGCCCAACAGGTTATACCTTCCCAATCACGAAGGCTCAAACATCCCTAATGCCGTCTCTGCTTTCCCCTCCAGCCGGCCTGGGCAGGCGTTCTATCGCCGTCGTAGCCACATCAGCACGGCTAGACCAAGCCCGATAGCCGGCAGCACCAGCAGGGCAAATACCCCGAGACCAATCTGCTGCTGCACCGTCAGGGTAATGCGGCGGTTGGTAACTTCGCGGGGGCGAATGGAGAGGGTGGCGTCGGTCTGCTGACCCAGCCAGCTAATGGCATTGAGAAAGACATCGCCGTTGAGCTGCTGCTCAAATAGGCCATCGGTGGCAAAGGTGGCGTTGCCAATCACGACTAGGCGCGACTCCGGCGGCGGTTCGCCTTCGGCAGAGGCCGCTCCTTCGACGGGGCGACTGAGGGCGACCCCAAGGGTGTAGGGGCCAGAGGCCGGCGCGTTTTCGTCGTATTGCAGCTCGCCTTCGGTAGAAAGGGCCTCGGCCCGACTCTGGGGGTTGCTCTGCAAAATAGGCGTTGTCGTTACCCCTGGCACCTCTTCGACATTGACTGGACGCACCAGCGGAAAGAACGATCGCCCGCCGGTAAAGTCGCGGGTGATCGGGTGGTCGCCGAAGTCGGTGACTAAAGGAGCGGCGGGGCCAAGGCCAACAAGCTGACCACTACCAGAGGTATCCAGCACAATGCGGTCGTCGAGGGTGATGCCCCAGGGGTCGAGCAGGCGATCGATGCCGGGGCTGGTGCGCGGGTCGATGAGCAGCATGAGGCTGCCGCCGCCGTTGAGATAGGTTTGCAGCGCGTTAACTTCAGGCTCAAAGAATTCGGCGGCGGGGCCAGCCACCACCACCACACTGGCATCCTCGGGCACTGTGCTGGTTTTAGAAAGGTCGAGGGGTTGCACCACGGCGCTTTTGTCTTCGAGAGCTGTGGCGGCCTGCAAAAAGCCGGTGTCGCTGCCGTCGATAGTAAACTCCTGGTGGCCCTGGGTGAAATAGACGGTGAGAGGGCGATCGCTCACCACCTGATCTAGCGCATTGGTCAAAGTGCGCTCCGACAGCCGCTCGCTGGGGCCGACGTTCTGCAAAAAGCGGCGAGTCTCACCACTTTCCACAAACACCATGCCCGTCTGGGTAGCGCCAAACTCCTGGGCTTGGCGAGGGTCGTTGTAGGGGTTGACGTAGTCAAAGGTAAACTGCGGCCCAGCCTGGCGGTAACTTTCGAGCAGCTGACGGTCCTGGGGGTTGGGCAGCGGGTCGAAGACGACGATGCGGGTAGGGTTTTCTAGGGTCTGTACCACCTGCTGCGACTGGGGCGCCAGGGTAAAGATTTGGTTCTCGGTGAGGTCAACCCGGCTGGCATAGCGCACCGCCAAAAAGTTTACCAAGCCCAAAATGGCCAGCACCGCCAGGGTAGAGATCAGGGCGTTGGCCCCCGCCTCGGTAGAACGCTGGGCCCAAAACCGACCCTGGCCGTAGTTGCCCAGCACCAGCCCGAGCAAGAGTAGACCAATGCCCCCGATCAGTAGGCCTGCGGGCAGCAGCGTCCACCCGGCGACGACACCGGCAATTAACCCCGCCGTCACCAGGGCCAGCCCCGGAAAAGCCAGGTATTTCAAATACTTTTGGTAGGCCACCAACGATTTCATCGTCATCACTCGCTACTACTAACCTGCTGACGTCAAATGGACTGATTGGGCACTAGGACCGCTGGAATCGGAGCGTTTCGATGGACTGAGCCGTGAGGTAAAGCCCCAGCCCGATGAAGGAGAGAAACAGCACCAGGCCACCGGTGTCGAAAATGCCTTCGGTAAAGTCGGTGAAATGCTTGAGCAGAGATAGGTGGGCGATCGCGCTGCCTATCACCCCCGGCAGCCCCTGGGCCACCGCATCCACCAGCCACAGCAGCAAAATCAGCGCAAAGGTCATAATCGCTGCCAGCACCGTGCTCTCCGTCAGCGATGAGATGAACATGCCCAGGGCCAAGACGCTGGCCGCCAGCAGCACTAGCCCAAGGTGCGATAACAAGAAGACTCCCGACCCCGTAGGCGGAGTTGCTGCCCCGAGGGCGATCGACTGGCACACCATCAGCGGCAGCACCATCGCAAGGTAGAAGCTCACCACCGCCAGCAGCTTGCCCAAGGCCACCGCCCAGTTGGTTACCGGCGAAGTCGCCAACAATTCCAGCGTGCCCTGCTTGCGCTCGTCAGCGTAGAGCCCCATGGAGAGCATCGGTAGCACAAACATCGACAGTGACCCCAGCAGCCCCACGTAGGCCTTGTTGAACTCGTAGGCCACATCAAAGGGGGGCGAGGGGGGCATGCCCATCTGCACCGCCTGGTCAGCCATAGCCGCCTGGGCCAAAATGCCCTGGGGCCCCAGCAGAATCGCCACTAAGAAAAAGCCCCCCAGCAGCCAGAACACGGCAGCAATGATATACGGCAGGGGCGAGGCGAAGTAGCTTTGCAGCTCCCGCTGGTAGATGGCGAGGATGTTTTTGAAGAGAAGGGTCATGGGCGGGGAGAGTGGGGGAGTAAGGGGGTGGATGGGTAGGTGGGTCGAGGAAGTGGGAGGGTGGATGGGTAGGGGGTGGGGAGATGAGGTAGGTGGGGAGGATGAGGGGGAAATCAAGATCCAAAAGAGTTAGGTCTCGGATTCTTCTGGTGTTGGTTCGACTGTGGGGAGCTCGGTGAGTGCTTCGGGCGGTGCCGTTGCCCCCGTAGCGGGTTCGGTGGTGGTGAGGTTGAGGAAAACGTCTTCGAGGGTAGCCTGCTGACGGCGCAGCTCGTGGAGTTCGAGCCCGGCGTTGATGAGAGCGGCGGACATAATGGCTCCCAAAGCGCGATCGGCGTCTGCACTCACCCGCAGACGGTGATGATACTCCGGCAGATGCTCTGGCCCCAGTAGGCTCACCTGGCGTACGGGGGCCAGCTCGCTCAACAGGCGCTGGGCTCTATCTACGTCCCCTTTGACCTCTAATTCGTAGGCTGATTCGCCGGAGAGGCGGGTGGTGAGGTTGTCGGGGGTGTCGGTAGCGACGACTTGGCCGCGGTTGATGATGGTGACGCGATCGCAAGTCATGCTCACCTCCGGCAAAATGTGGGTGGAGAGAATGATAGTGTGGCTACCCGCCAGTCCTTTGATCAGCTGCCGCACCTCGTTGATCTGGCGCGGATCCAACCCCACTGTCGGCTCATCCAAAATAATCACTGGGGGATCGTGGATGATGGCCTGGGCAATGCCTACCCGCTGTCGATAACCCTTTGACAGCTTGCGAATCAGCACCTTGCGCTTGTCGGTCAACCCGCAGTGATCCATGGCAATGTCGGCCCGCTTTTGGCGCAGATCGGCAGGCACGCCCTTGATTTTGGCCACAAAGTTGAGAAAGCCCTGCACCGTCATGTCGGGATACAGCGGCGGCGACTCGGGCAGGTAGCCAATCCGCTGCCGCACTGCCATCGAGTCGGTATGCACGTCGTACCCTGCCACTCGGGCCGTACCTTCGGAGGCTGGCAAATACCCCGCCAAAATTCGCATAGTGGTGGTTTTACCCGCCCCGTTTGGCCCCAAAAATCCGAGAATCTCCCCAGGCTGCGCCCCAAAGGTGATGTCTTGAATGGCCGTGGTAGACCCGTAGGTCTTACTCAGGTGCTCAACTTCAATCATGGGTGTAGAACCGCCAGCAAACCAGTGGATATTGTACTGCTGATTACAGTAGCGATTTTTCCTCTGATTGCGTTTAAAGGCTCAATCTAAACCAACCCCTCATCTCCCCCACCTTCCCCATCTCCCTCACCTCTCGCTAACCACCCTCTACCACAATGGTCACGTCCGTTGGGCCAAAGGCCGAGCTTAGAAGGAATTTATTCAAGCGTTAGGTGTGGGTCAACTTTCTGGGATTGTTGCCCGGCAGCTTGGTCGCGATATTAGTGATTGCTATCGCGTTCCTGAGGTTTAACCCTGTTGCGTCTTTATGGCGAACAAGATTTCCAATTCCTCAGCATCGTCGCCCAGCCCCCAATCTGGAGCAACCGACTCACTATGGCAGCCCTCCTGGCTGCACTGGCTAATTTCGGCGTTGAGTGGAACCGTCGAAATCGAGAAGGAAACCGCGAGGTTGAAGCAGGAGAACGCGAAGCTGAAAGAGCAGAACGCGAGGCTCGCAGAGATCGACAAGAAGCTCGACGAAATCGACAGGAAGTACGCTACCAGAAAGCTCAAATCCGATACCAACTAGACCCTGGCAGAGGCAAGCCGACAAGAGCTGGAATCGGTACTGGTAGCGCTGGAGGAGTATGAGCAGACCTTGGACGAAGCTCTCAGTTCTTAACTTTGGGGCAGGGCTGTGGATCGCGGGTAGCTAGAGAGCAGTGATCGATAAGACAGGGCTGTTGATAGGCATCCTCAGTTTCCAAAGGCGGCGGCGGCTGGCCGAAAAGCATCTCGCAGCTAAAGTCTTCGAAGTTCGGCACCATGGTGAGGGGAATGCCAAAGTCTTCGGTAAAAAAGCGCTGGGTGGGCAGTTTGCACATGTTGACGCACATGCCGACACAGCGGCTTTCATCCAGGTAGCGGCACTTTTTGATGTGGACGGCGCTGCGCTGTTGTCTGATTCGCCCTTGAGCATCGGTAAATTCTACGGTTTTGACTTCGCAAGGGCCAACCAGCCACTCGAATAGGCGCGCGGCAAACCAAGCGTTGAGTTCGCAGACTAGCTGGGTCGGCGAAAACAGATTGCGAATCAGCCACAGCACTGGGGAGGGCACCAGGGACTTAAGCACTACGGCGACGAGCGCCTGCTGCTGCTGGGCATTGCGCCCCTGCATGATCTGAGTGGATAAATCGACAACGCCGTCGTAGCCGCTGAGGGCGGTGTCTTTGCCAACGGCCTTGGCCATCTTGCGGCTAAACAGCCAAATGAACAGGCGATCGCCCACACCATCCTGATAAATTACTTTTTCTGAAGTGGGGCCAAGGCCCGTGGTCGGGGGCGATGCCATAGTAAACCAGGAATAATTACTTACTCCAGATTAATACCTGAGCGGGCGAGGTGACAGCGGGGGCGAAATCTCTACCCCTGGCTGCTGCCCGCAAACTGCTGAGCATAGAACTGGGCGTAGCGACTCTGGTTGGCCAACAGTTCGCTGTGGGTGCCCGCTTCAATTACCTGGCCCTTTTCCATCACCAGAATGCGGTCAGCATCGCGCACGGTAGCCAGCCGGTGGGCAATGATAAATACGGTGCGATCGCTCATCAGTCGCTCCAGCGCCTCCTGCACTAGTGCTTCAGACTCGGCATCTAGGGCAGAGGTGGCTTCGTCCAAAATCAGAATGCGGGGGTTGAGCAGCACGGCCCGGGCGATCGCGACTCGCTGCCGCTGCCCTCCCGACAGGTTTACCCCCCGTTCCCCCATCCAGGTGTAGTAGCCCTGGGAGAACTGGCTGATGAAGTCGTGGGCGTTGGCAATGCGGGCCGCTGCTTCCACTGCTTTAATGTCAAAATCTTTTTGACCAAAGGCGATATTTTGAGCAATTGTGCCGGAAAATAGCGTCGTTTCCTGGGGCACAATGCCAATCTGTCGCCGCAGGCTGCGCAGGGTGACGGTGGCAACATCCACATCGTCGATGAAAATCTGGCCTGACTGAGGGTCGTAGAACCGGGGCAGCAGGTTGACCAGAGTGGATTTGCCCGCGCCTGAGGAGCCTACCAGGGCAATTTTTTCGCCGGGTAGAGCCAGCAGATCGAGGTTGCGCAGCACGGGTTCGTCCGTCTCGTAGCCAAACGTAACGTTGCGGTACTCGACCCGGCCGGTGACCTTGGGCAGTTCGGTGGCTGTGGGCAGCTCGCGCACCGCTGGCTCAATCTCGAACAGCTCAATCACGCGGTCAACGGAGGCCTCACCCTGCTTAAACTCGCCATAGTTAATGATGACGTGATTGACCGGGTCAATCAGCATCAGCGCGGCGACCACATAGCTGCCAAAGGAGGCCCCGGTGAGGTTGCCCTGGGAAATTTGCCAGGTGCCCACCAGCAAAATCAGCATCACCACTACGGCGTAGGTAAAGCCCACCACCGGGTACTGCACCGCCTGAAGCCAGGCGGCCTTGTATTTGGCCTGGCGGTTTTTCTCGGCCTCCTGGGTAAAGCGCTCGACTTCATAGTCTTCGGCAGCAAAGGCCCGCACCAGACGAATGCCGCTAAAGACTTCAGTAACGAGCGACGACAGGTCAGAGACCAAGTTTTGGCTGCGCCGCGAAAATTTCAGCATTTGCTCCCCAAACCACCCCGCTAGCACCGCCAGAATGGGGACTAGGAGCACCGCCGTTAGAGTTAGCTGCCAGTTGAGGTAGACCATATAGCCCAGCACCACCACCAGTTGCAGCACCGAGGGCAGAAAGTCGTGGAACAGCTTTTGCACTACCTCGCCGATGCGATCGATGTCTTCGGTCAGGCGGTATGACAGATCGCCGGTTTGGCTGCGCTCAAAATAGGTAAGGCTGAGCCGGTGAATGTGGGTGTACACATCTCGGCGCAGATTAAAGGCCACCTCCAGGGCGGCCTTGGCCATCAGCGAGTCTTGAATGTATTGACCAATCTTTTGCAGCGCAAACCCGGCCATGGTGATGGCAATGAAGCGTGACACCACAGGCACGTTGCCTGCCGCCAATTGCTCCAGGATATTCCCCGATAGCCAGGCCAAAATAGGCCAAAAAGAGACAAAAATGACGGTGCCAAACAACGCTTGCAAGATAGTGGGCCACTCGCGCCGTACGTAAGGAGCAAGCGTCCAGTATTTGGAGCCTTCAGCGGAGCGCTCGGGGTTCAAGGGCAAAACCTTCGCAATGGCATACTGTTCACCACGCTACCAGGTTTGGAGTGTTCCAGGTAATGTCCTGTCCAGGGATTTGCCTAGACCGCGCTGGTCAGGGGCAGTCTAGCCCTCCTATTGAAATTTTTAATCGTAATTAGCCGGAACACTCTCAGGCTCAATCTGCTGGGAGTGTGCCATTTTGCCCGACGAGCAAGGCACTACAATCGACCCATGGCCTATGTTTGAGGGATGTGTTGCCGATGCCCACGATTATTGTTGCCACCGGAAACCCCGGCAAGCTGAAAGAGATGCAGGTGTATCTAGGCGATCTGGGCTGGGAACTACAGCTCAAGCCCGATGCGATCGATATAGAAGAGACCGGCACTACGTTTTTAGAAAACGCGCGACTCAAGGCGGCAGGGGTAGCCAAAGCTTTAGGCCAGTGGGCGATCGCCGATGACTCGGGCTTAGAGGTTCACGCCCTGGGGGGTGCTCCGGGCATCTACTCAGCCCGCTATGCCAACAGCGACGCAGCCAGAATCGATCGCTTGCTCCAAGAGCTAGAGGGTGAACCCGGTGGTCAAGGATCCGCCGGAGAGGGCGATTCCGGAACGGATCGCAGCGCCCAGTTTGTTTGCGCTCTGGCCCTAGCAAATCCCAAAGGTGAAATCGTGCTCGAAACAGAAGGTATTTGCCACGGTGAGATCCTGCTGGCTCCCCGTGGATCGGGTGGCTTTGGCTATGACCCAATCTTCTATGTGCCTGCCCTGGGCAAAAGCTTTGCCGAAATGTCGCCCGAGCAAAAGGACGCCAATAGCCATCGGGGCATTGCCTTTAGTCAACTGATGCCCCATTTAAAGCAGTTAGCCCTAGGGTGACCTAACCGTGGCTGGGTCTCCCTAGGTCTGATTGAGAACTGGTGTGCGATCGCCCCAGTGGAGCCGGCCTTTGACCATCGCGCACTAGCCTCACAGGCAAATCCTAAGCTTCTCGATTGAGGAAATCTTGCAGTTGCCCTAAAGCAGCCCGACCAATGTTAAACACAGCCCAGCTTGCGGCCACAGCAATCGGCAGTAAAACAACAACGACTCGCCAATCCATAGGGCATGCCCTCCTAAACTAGTTTTACTTAAACACTTGTCACAATTTTCTCATAATGTACACCACATGGGGCGATCGCGGGCCGAGAGATTTTTGAAGTTGAACTGGGTCAGTTCCTCAAGACCGAGGACCGTCACCTCATCAGCAGGGTCGGGTTCCTAAGCCCCCAATCCCGCTTCGGTTTGTTACGCCGATAGAGCATAGCCATTATTCTGGGCCACATCGACCACCGCTACCACTGACCATTCCATCCAGCGTTCTGCCCGCTGAGTTTTACCGTTGTAGAACCAATCTAGACCATAGGTGTGGCGAAAACTCCTCTCCGTAGAGGTGCAATCTGGGTACTGTCGTCTGCGATGACCTGTTTAATCAAGGCTTGGTTGAAGCTTCCCGGGCCTAGTCCGGCCTCAAAATGTCGCTGGTAGGTTCGCTCACAGCAGTCTCTGTATCGACTCAAGTTCGTGTAGTTGACCTTGCCACAGACCATGAAAATTATGATCATCAATGTCATCAGGAACTTGGCGCTGAGGTTTGCTCAATGGCCTGCTGTCGTCAGCAGATCCGCTAGTAATCGTCTTGAGGCTATCTATTCCATGCATCGTGTTTTTCGTACACCTGCACTCTATGCAGTGGATAGCTTTTCTCCGACCCCTCCCCACAAAACTGTCCGGGGTATTGATAGGTATAATCTGCTACTTAAAGAGCGTGCATAAGCTGTTAGGCATTCAAACCGCCCCAGTACAATTACCCTGAAATCCTTACAGCAACGGCTTCGGAGAGCTGACCTAGCTTGACCTACATTCACAGTGTAGATTATGACTCCTATGAACTTCTCAAATGGCTTCTCAGCTTGAGACATGAGAAACTACGGGCAAAATCAGTTAATGCTTGAAATTGGGTTTTCTCCTACAGCCTTTAATCGACAGCGCCACGCAGAGTGATACACGTAACTTTCAATGTTTCCTAGATCAGCTTGCTGTGTATTGTCTCCTGGAGTAGCCAGAAGAAACGGAGAGGTTTGGTCACAGGTTCGAACCAAGCTTGCCTCGAAATAGGCTAAATTACCGCCTGCATCATAATCAGCCGTATGAACAGATAAGGTGCCGTCGCCCCATAACTGACACCCCACTCTTCCATGGGACGGGTCTGAGTAAAGCTGATTTGAATACGTAATCACTTCATCCCTAGGCGTTGTTCCCCCCGCTGCCAGGGGATAGTTGCCTGGTTTTAATTTTGTTCCAGGGAGGGTAAGCTGAATTTCGGCAATATTGCCCCTAGCCAGAGCAGCACCCGCTGCGCAAGCTCGAGTATCGTCTGACTGGCAGGTCTTCTCAGACAAGCTAGAAACTTGGAGAAGATAGTGGGTGTCACCTCCACGGTTAGTCAAAATTATGTCGAAAGTGCCCCCATTGTCTTGGGTGACAAGCTGTGTATATCGATCTAAGTTGGTCTGAGTTGCGCTAGGCAAGGCTACACGAGTTTCAAAAGTAAATTCTTCGGCATTTAGATGAACCGTTGGAACATCATCTTTTGTAGATAACAAAGAGTTTTCATGATTAAATTGAGCGTTTTCTTGATTGGCCGTTTGATACTCGTTTTGTGAGTATTGAGGCGGTTCTTTGACAAGCTGTTTTGCGATCGCTGATGACATCAGTATCAAAACCGCTGCAAAGGCTACGATGGCGTAGTATTTTTTCGATTTTCTCCTCATTTAAAGCTCCTTTAGATTGGGTACATCCCAGTTTTGTAGCCCCACTCCCAGAGAAGCCACTGCGCGTCTACACCCTACATCCCCTCTCTCGCTTTAGGAGAGGGACTTTGAAATCGGCTTGGCTTCTCCCCGCCAGAGAAGTGATTGGGGCACATTAAGCCGTGCTCTTTTGCAGGATGGCCTTGCAAAACTGTGACGTAAGCTGTTGAGCATCTAAATTGCATGGTGACTTTTGTAAAGCCGTTTCTGCGAGGCTTTTAAGGCAAGTGCAGTTTAAATACCTAACAGCTTACTATGCAGGCAAAGTTCGGTTAGGCCACTAGGAGAATGTCCAAGTCGACAGCGAATCCTGACGGTAAATTTTCTAATGTAGCAAACTGCGTGAAACCAACTGCGCCATCACAGAACAGTTCGCCAGTAGAGGAATTGTAGCTAAATTGCGATGTTGACGTCACGCCAAAGCCGGCCTGAGAAATTACAATTTTATCTTCCTGCTCCCACAAGAAATCTGTGATAGTGTCGATCCCCTCGCTGAGGGAATTAAACTCGAATCTATCTGCACCCATCCCCCCCGTCAGGGTATCTAGGCCATCCCCCCCGGTCAGGGAGTCATCACCATCGCCACCGCTCAGATTATCGTTGCCGGAATACCCCAACAGAGTGTCGTTATCGGCCTCACCGTAGTAGAACTCATTGCCGGTATATCCATAAATGTAGTCGTTACCGTTGCCCCCGTAGAAGGTGTCGTTGCCTAGGGATGAAACATTCATATAGTCATCCCCGTCGTCGAGGTAGATTAGGTCATCGCCATCACCTCCGTCAGCAGTGTCATTGCCGCTGCCACCATAAATAGTGTCATTGTCATCGCCACCATACAGGTAATCATTGCCGGAATACCCCAACAGAGTGTCGTTACCAGCCTCACCGTAGTAGTACTCATTGTCGGTGTATCCATAAATGTAGTCGTTACCGTTGCCCCCGTAGAAGGTGTCATTGCCTAGGGATGAAACATTCATATAGTCATCCCCGTCGCCGAGGTAGATCAGGTCGTCGCCATCACCGCCGTCAACGGTGTCATTGTCTGCCCCACCATAAATGGTGTCATTGCCGCCGTATCCATAAATAGTGTCGTTACCACCGTTGCCAGACAGAACGTTGTTAGCGATGTTGCCACTAATCACGTCATCGCCTGAGCCGCCGTTAGCGTTTTCAATCAGTGAACGGGCATCGCCTTCATACTGAAGGGCATTGAACACGTGGCCGCGGGCATGGTTGCCATCACCGAGGTTAGCCTGCTGAAAGTGCCCGCCGCTGGTATCTAGGTTAGACCAACTACCGGGGGCCAGATCGATGGATAGGTTGGTGAAGTAGTTAGAGAAGTCATAGGTGTCTACGCCATCGCCATCCCAAATGGTGCGAAAGATGCGGTTGGCGAACGGCGTACCTTGCCCAGCCCCATTGACGAACATTTCACCTGTGGTGGTCGAGAAGGTGTAGGTGGTGTCGGTCGAGTTGTAGCCAAACCAGGCTCCGTACATATGCTGGATAGCCGCGATGTCATACATCATGAGGGACTGAGCATACCCCCCGGCCTCGTTGGTGTAACCACCATCAGTGGAGGCTCCCACATAGGAGCGGTAGGTCATAATCGAGAATTCCATGGAGTCGCGATCAGCATTCATGGCGACATTGCTAACGCCATCTAGCTCGTGACCATGCTTTAGCCCCAAGGAATGGCCCAGCTCATGGCCAAAGACGTAATAGGCATGGGTACCAATGACCGGGCTGTTGTAATCAGTCCGGTTAAACCAGGCATCGCCGCCCTCAACAAAGTTTGCAGGATAGTAGGCATACGCTGTACCGGGATTGTTTGACATGGCCATGCGAATAGTGGCATCGCGGTCACTAGTGTCCGTCAGTTCAAATAGAGATAGGTTAGAGACGTTGTAAAAGGAGGATGCTCCCTTGCTCCCCAACCAGGCCCGGGCCACCGCCCGTTGGGTAGCGTTTAGACTTTGAAAGCTATCGGCATGACTTGTGCGGTCTGGATACCCCGCTTCATAGTCATCAATGCTATCGGTAAAGCTAAAACTGACGGAATTTGATGACCACTTAGACCCCGATAAAAGGCCATCAATATTATTATCACCGGTTGCGGTTACGCTCGTTGATGGGGTAGCAACTCCGAAAGCCTCCACTGACTGTGGTGGGCTGGCTACCCCCGGTAATACAGTGGGCAAATCAGCATCAGATGAGCCAGTGTGCTTCACAGCCGAAATTGTTGTAGACATGGTCGAACAAGCTCCTTTTATTAAGTTAGGAAAAATTCATGACGAAAAACTAGAATCTGATTGCCGGACCCACCGCAGCATTAAGCTCCTGTGCCCATGCCAAATCATGAACACTTGAAATAGTCTTTTTAATAGCAAAGCAAAATCAAACCCAGAGGAAGGAGATTTCCCACGGACAGAACTCCTATTCTCTAAGTTGAATAAATCCAGCTTTTCCAGGCTGGCCATGCGTGGGAAGGCCTGGAAGGTCTAAGACCCTCCCACACCAAGGCTTACAAACTTTAATCCTGAAAAAGTAAGTCTATAGAGTTTCTTTTTCGCTGAAAGCTTTGTATGTCAATACCTTCAGCCCACTCTAGGGCGATTATGCAACTTCAGCTAGAAGAGCTATAAACCCTAACTAATTGAGCCTAAGCAGGCTCATTCAGAGGATACACAGGAGTTAAGTAAACCTGTGTAAAATACTGGAGCTAATAGAATAAACTATTGCGTTGCAGGCAGGAGTCGTATCTCAAAAACTCTAAGCGGACGCTATTGAGTACTACCTGTTCTTTAGAGAAACACTCTTCTATATTGCGGTATCTTAGTCAAGGTTGTAAACAGTGATAAAAGAAGTTAAAAGGTATAAATAAGGACGGATGTGATAAAGGCATACACAGCAAGCCCTCGACACGTTTATCGAGCTCAACGACAGCTACAGCTTAGACAGTAGCTACTGTGGCCTGGGCATTGTTCCTGAAGCATTGCAGTCTGGCTTCAGATTTAGAGCCTTAATTATTAGTAGAGAAAGAATTTGGGCGTTGCATAACTAAGAGATGAATTAAGGGAATCTACAATGCGACATCCAGAATGTAGAGCCACTCATGTCCGTAAGAATGGCAAGAGAAAAGATAAGCAGAATCACATTTAAGTCTGTGGTCGTCAGTTTATCGACGCCTACGAACCCCACAGAGGATACTCAGATGAGGTCAGACGCGAATGTCTCAAGATGTATGTCAACGGCTGTGGGCTTCGAGCAACAGAACGGGTTAAAAGGGTGCATCATACGACGGTGATTAATTAGGTGAAGTAGGTCGGCGAACAACTCCAAACTGCTTACGACCCTGATACAACGCCAGATCTTTTTGGGAACTCGACGAGCTGGAAACCTTCGTCGGCTTCCCAAAAAGATCTGGCTGTGGACAGCCGTTGACCACTGCAAAAGGGGGGGCGGGCTGGGTACTGGGTGACCATAGTGCTGAAACCTTTGCCCCACTCTGGTCTATCGTGGCGGCCTGGAACTGCTATTCCTACGTTATGGATGGCTGGTCAGTGTATCCCGGCTTCATTGCCGAGGGCGATCAGATTGTCTGCAAGACCTACATGACTTGGGTTGAAGGCAAAACACACGTATGCCCTTGGCGGATCGAAGCTCTATGCGACACTACCTGGCTCGACTGCACCGCAAGACACTTTGTTGTTCTAAGTCCGTAGAAATGCTGGCTCACTCTGTCCGATTGTTACTTCACTACCTCAGGTTCGGCGATGTCCCAGCCCCGCTAAGGTTCATCCCTTGGTTCAGCAACGCCGAAATTTGTTGCCGTGCGATGCCTCTGAAATTCTCTGAGCGCAAGAAATAAAAGGGTCGCAAGCTACCCGTTTCCCCAGCTTGAAAGGGCGTTTTAATTTAATTTTCTCAGAGTTATTAACTTGTGAAAACATCCCTTACCAAGAGCGGCGGTGATTCTGTAGTTTGTTACTTAACCTGTCATAGCCCTACAAATCCAAAGCCCTATGGGCTCGTTCTCAGACCGGCTTGAAACTTCTAGGGACTAGGCTGTTAAGCGCTGTAAACCTGATTCTTAGGCCTCTCCCTTGGCCGTCCAACGGAGGTTGTTTGTGTCTCAGGTGGCGTGTAATGCCTGAAACGGCTTATTTAAGCTTTCTATAGACTCAGGTTTATCCGTCTATTGAGTAGGAAGCGCCTTTATCCGCTCTGTATTTTCGAGTAGAAGAGAGGAGAGTCCCATGACCATAAGTCCCCCTGAACCGGGACAAAAAGTCAGGGTCGTGGTTGATAAAGATCCGGTACCCGTCTCATTTGAGCGATGGGGCAAGCCCGGCCACTTCGACCGCACGTTGGCCAAGGGGCCCAAAACCACCACCTGGATTTGGAACCTGCACGCCGACGCCCATGACTTTGACACTCACACCAGTGACCTGGAAGATATTTCACGGAAGATCTTCAGCGCGCACTTTGGCCACTTAGCCGTTATTTTTGTCTGGCTCAGCGGCATGTATTTCCACGGTGCCAAGTTCTCAAACTATGAAGCTTGGCTAACTAACCCCACCGGTATTAAGCCCAGTGCCCAAGTGGTTTGGCCCATCTTCGGCCAAGAAATTTTGAATGGCGACGTGGGCGGTGGTTTCCATGGTATTCAGATCACTTCTGGCTTGTTCCAGTGGTGGCGGGCCAACGGCATTACTAATAGCTTCCAGCTCTACGTCACCGCCATTGGGGCGCTGGTGATGGCAGCTCTGATGCTGTTTGCCGGTTGGTTCCACTACCACAAGCGAGCGCCCAAGCTCGAGTGGTTCCAAAACGTGGAATCGATGATGAACCACCACCTGGCCGGGCTATTGGGCCTGGGCTGTTTGGGTTATGCCGGTCAGCAGATCCACGTATCGTTGCCCATCAACGCCTGCATGGATGCGATCGATGCGGGACGTCCGCTAACCATTGGTGGTCGGGTGATCGACTCAATTGGAGCAATTCCCTTGCCCCACGAGTGGATCCTCAATAAGGCCCTGATGGCCGACCTGTACCCCAGCTTTGTCGAGGGTATTAAGCCGTTCTTCACCCTCAACTGGGGGACGTATTCTGACTTTCTCACCTTCAAGGGTGGTCTTAACCCTATAACGGGTGGCCTCTGGCTATCGGATACGGCTCACCACCACCTGGCCCTAGCCGTGCTCTTCATTGTTGCGGGCCATATGTACCGCACCAACTGGGGTATCGGTCACAGCATGAAGGAGATTTTGGACAATCACCAGGGTGACCCGCTGCTGTTTGGCGGCCGGGGCCACCAGGGTCTGTTTGAAGATCTAACCACCTCCTGGCACGCTCAGCTGGCGGTTAACCTGGCCATGCTGGGGTCGATCACGATCATCGTGGCGCACCACATGTACGCCATGCCTCCCTATCCGTACTTGGCCACTGACTACGCCACTCAGCTGTCGCTATTTACCCACCACATGTGGATTGGCGCCTTCTTGATTGTGGGTGCTGGGGCTCACGCATCTATCTTTATGGTGCGTGACTACGATCCGGCGGTGAACCAAAACAACGCTCTGGACCGCATGCTGCGCTCCCGCGATGCGATCATCTCCCATCTCAACTGGGTGTGTATTTTCCTCGGCTTCCACAGCTTTGGTCTATACGTCCACAACGACACCATGCGAGCCCTGGGCCGTCCCCAGGACATGTTCTCGGATACCGCCATTAACCTGCAGCCGGTCTTTGCCCAATGGGTACAAGGCTTTCACTCGGCAGCGGCAGGGGCCACAGCGCCCAATGCCCTGGCTAGTGTTAGCCCTGTGTTTGGCGGCACCGGGGTGGCGGTGGCCGGCAAGATAGCGATGATGCCCATGGCTCTCGGCACTGCCGACTTTATGGTGCACCACATCCACGCCTTCACCATCCACGTGACCGCGCTGATTCTGCTCAAGGGCGTTTTATTTGCCCGTAGCTCTCGACTGATTCCCGACAAAGGTGACCTGGGCTTCCGGTTCCCCTGCGACGGTCCCGGTCGGGGCGGCACCTGTCAGGTTTCGGGTTGGGACCACGTGTTCCTAGGCCTGTTCTGGATGTACAACTCCATCTCGATTGTAATTTTCCACTTCAGCTGGAAGATGCAATCTGACATTTGGGGCACGGTGAGTCCCGATGGCACGGTGAGCCACATCACCGGTGGCAATTTTGCGGCTAGCGCCATCACCATCAACGGCTGGCTGCGTGACTTCCTGTGGGCTCAGGCCTCGCAGGTAATCGGCTCCTACGGCTCGGCGCTGTCGGCCTACGGTCTGCTGTTCTTGGGTGCTCACTTTGTGTGGGCCTTTAGCCTGATGTTCCTGTTTAGCGGCCGTGGCTACTGGCAAGAGCTAATTGAGTCCATTGTGTGGGCTCACAGCAAGCTGAAGGTAGCGCCTTCCATTCAGCCTCGTGCTCTGAGCATTACTCAGGGTCGGGCTGTGGGTGTGGCTCACTACCTACTAGGGGGAATTGCCACTACGTGGGCCTTCTTCCTGGCTCGAATAATTGCGGTGGGATGACCCGTTTGGTCATGGGATTCCCTTAGGGGCACACTGCGGTGCGCCCCTACCAACCCCAATCCACTGCACTTCAACGAATTGCGTTTTCTGACCCATTCGTACATCAAACCTGTTTTGATTCATGGCAACTAAATTCCCTAAATTTAGCCAGGACCTGGCCCAAGATCCGACCACGCGTCGGCTCTGGTACGGGATTGCCACCGCCCACGACTTTGAAAGCCACGATGGCATGACGGAGGAGAATCTTTACCAAAAGATCTTCGCCTCCCACTTTGGCCACTTGGCAATCATCTTTTTGTGGACTTCGGGCAACCTGTTCCACGTCGCCTGGCAAGGCAACTTTGAACAGTGGGTGAAAGACCCGCTGGGTGTGAGACCGATCGCTCACGCGATCTGGGATCCGCAATTTGGCCAACCCGCCGTGGATGCCTTCACCCAGGCGGGGGCCAGCTATCCGGTTAACATCGCGTTTTCTGGGGTTTACCACTGGTGGTACACCATCGGCATGCGCACCAACGTTGACCTCTACAGCGGCGCTGTCTTCCTGCTGATTTTGTCGGCGATCTTTTTGTTCGCTGGCTGGCTGCACCTACAGCCCAAGTTTCGGCCTAGCCTGGCCTGGTTCAAAAACGCCGAGTCTCGCCTGAACCACCACCTGGCTGGTCTGTTTGGTGTCAGCTCGCTGGCTTGGGCCGGTCACCTGATTCACGTCGCTATTCCCGAAGCCCGGGGGCAGCATGTGGGTTGGGATAACTTCCTCGCGGTACGGCCTCACCCGGCTGGGTTGAAGCCTTTCTTTACCGGTCAGTGGGGAGTTTATGCCCAGAACCCAGACACGCCAAACCACGTGTTTAACAGCAGCGACGGGGCCGGGTCAGCGATTCTCACCTTCTTGGGTGGGTTTCACCCCCAAACCGATGCGCTGTGGCTGACGGACATTGCCCACCACCACCTGGCGATCGCGGTGATCTTCATCGTTGCGGGCCACATGTACCGGACTAACTTCGGTATTGGCCACGACATGAAGACCATCCTGAATGCTCACCGGCCCCCCGAAGGCACTCCCTTTGGCGGTGCGCTCGGAGAAGGCCACAAGGGCATTTACGACACCTACAACAACTCGCTGCACTTCCAGCTAGCGTTTCACCTAGCGGCCCTAGGGGTAGTCACCTCCTTGGTGGCGCAGCACATGTACTCCATGCCGCCCTACGCCTTTATCGCCAAGGACTTTACCACCCAGGCGGCTCTGTATACCCACCACCAGTACATTGCTGGATTCATCATGGTGGGGGCCTTTGCCCACGGGGCCATCTTCCTAGTGCGCGACTACGATCCGGTGGCTAACCAGAACAACGTGCTGTACCGTGTGCTGGAGCACAAGGAAGCGATCATCTCGCACCTGAGCTGGGTGTCGCTGTTCCTGGGCTTCCACACCCTGGGTCTGTACGTGCACAACGACGTAGTGGTTGCCTTTGGCACCCCCGAAAAGCAGATTCTGGTTGAGCCGGTCTTTGCTCAGTGGATTCAGGCTTCCCACGGCAAGCTGCTCTACGGCTTTGATACTCTCCTATCTAACCCGGACAGCATTGCGACGACGGCTTGGCCTAACTACGGCAACGTGTGGCTCGGCGGCTGGCTAGATGGCATCAATAGCAGTACCAACTCGCTGTTTCTGACCATTGGCCCTGGCGACTTCCTGGTTCACCATGCGATCGCCCTGGGTCTGCACACCACCACCCTGATCTTGGTCAAGGGTGCGCTGGATGCGCGCGGTTCGAAGCTGATGCCCGACAAGAAAGACTTCGGCTACAGCTTCCCCTGCGACGGCCCCGGCCGTGGCGGTACCTGCGACATCTCCGCGTGGGATTCGTTCTACCTGGCGATGTTCTGGATGTTGAATACCATTGGCTGGGTGACCTTCTACTGGCACTGGAAGCATCTCACTCTGTGGGCGGGCAACGTAGCTCAGTTCAACGAAAACTCGACTTATCTAATGGGCTGGTTCCGAGACTACCTGTGGCTTAACTCGTCGCAGCTAATCAACGGCTATAACCCCTACGGCATGAATAACCTAGCCGTCTGGGCCTGGATGTTCCTCTTTGGACACCTGGTTTGGGCTACCGGCTTCATGTTCTTGATCTCCTGGCGCGGCTACTGGCAGGAGCTAATTGAAACTCTGGTCTGGGCCCACGAGCGCACTCCCCTGGCGAACCTGGTTCGCTGGAAGGATAAGCCCGTTGCCATGTCCATCATCCAGGGTCGGGTTGTGGGTCTCGCTCACTTTACGGTGGGCTACATTCTGACCTACGCCGCCTTCTTGATCGCCTCGACCTCTAGTCGATTTGGCTAACTGGGATACCTAATCCCTCGTAGGGTGGGCACTGCCCACCTTACACCCCTGGCGTAAACGGGTGGGTTCCTGTGGGCTAACCCACCCCGTTCGCCGGACACCTTTTCCTAAGAGAAAAAGAAATTCTTTATTCAAGCAAGTTCTTAACGAAAAAGATCTTCAGTGGTGGGCAGTGCCCACGCTACAAAAGACTCAGCCAAATACTTACCCACAACAAGAGTCTTCTTTTTAGCATTTTGAATAATCTGAGGTGTGTGAGCGGCTCCCTACGATCGCCCTCTGCACCTCCTAACCTTGAGACGGATGGAGACTCTCCGCTTCTCAAGAGTCCTGGTTCTTCGGGGTAGTTGAGCCAGGACTTTTATTGTCTATGTATATAAAAGGATAGGTGGAGTACCACCGCTGACGGCCCAGATCGTTTACAGTTGCGGTGGCAAAACCGATGACCTAAGACCGACTCCCTAGGATCATCGCGCCAGGGCCAATCTGCTCTCTTTTTCTGTGGCTATGACTCCTTCCAACCGGATTTTGGTGCTCTTTGCCCACCCCGCTCTCAACAAATCCCGCATTAACAGTCAGCTGGTGCAGGCGATCGCCGATCTCGAGGGGGTCACCCTCCACGACCTCTACGAGGAGTATCCCGACTTCCATATCGATGTGAAGCGCGAGCAGCAGCTTTTGCTTGACCACGACATCGTGGTGTGGCAGCACCCCTTTTACTGGTATAGCAGCCCCGCCATTCTCAAAGAGTGGCAAGATCTGGTGCTCGAATATGGCTTTGCCTACGGCCACGAGGGTACAGCTCTGCAAGGCAAAAAATGCCTTTCTGCTATTTCTACCGGCGGCAGCCAGCAGGCCTATCAGCGAGACGGCTACAACTACTACACTGTCTTCGAGCTGCTGGCCCCCTTTGCCCAAACCGCGCGGCTGTGCGGCATGAACTATCTGCCTCCATTTATTGTCCACGGCACCCACCAGCTGCTCGACGGCCCCGAAATCAGCGATCGCGCTCAAGACTATCGCACCCTGCTTCAGGCGCTGCGCGATAACCAAATTAATTGGGCGGCGCTGCCTGGTCTGACCCAGCTCAACCAAGACTTGAGTCAGGTATTGCTCGCTCCCGAGGTGGCCCCCCATGCATAGCGAAGACTTCTTTTTTCAGGCGTTTATCTATCTAATGGCAGCGGTGCTGTCGGTGCCCTTTGCCAAACGACTGGGTTTGGGGTCAGTGCTGGGGTACCTGATTGCCGGAGTGATCATTGGACCGTTTGTGCTGGGTCTGGTGGGAGGAGAACAGCAAGACGACGTCATGCACTTCGCCGAATTTGGCGTGGTGATGATGCTGTTTTTGATTGGCCTGGAGCTGCGGCCTTCGCTGCTGTGGCAGCTGCGGGGGCCGATCTTGGGGCTAGGGGGCTTGCAGGTGGCGGTGACTACCGGGGTGATCACTCTGATTGCCGTGCTGGTGGGCTTGCCCTGGACCATGGCTCTGGCCATCGGCATGATTTTGTCGCTCTCGTCAACGGCGATCGTGCTGCAAACCTTGAATGAAAAGGGCCTGATGAGAACTGAGGCAGGGCAGGCCTCCTTCTCGGTGCTGCTGTTTCAGGATATTGCGGTAATTCCCATGCTGGCTCTGCTGCCCCTGCTGGAGATGGGCCAGGCTGCGATCGGTCCTCATACAGCAGTGTTGGTGGCCACTGCCGAGGCCAGCGGTGGGCTACCCGCTTGGCAGCGCACCCTGCTAGTGATGGGGGCGGTGGGAGGCATTATCGTGGTCGGTCGGTTTTTAATGCAGCCGGTGTTTCGGTTTATTGCCGATACGCGCCTGCGGGAAATGTTTACGGCGACGGCCCTGCTGCTGGTGATTGGCATCACCCTGATTATGCAGATGGTGGGGCTATCGCCTGCCCTGGGCACCTTTGTCGCCGGGGTAGTGCTGGCCGATAACGAGTATCGCCACGAGCTAGAAACCGACATTGAACCGTTTAAAGGCCTGTTGCTGGGCCTGTTCTTTATCTCGGTGGGGGCCAGCATCGATTTTAATGTGCTGGCCAGCCAGCCGCTGCTGATTTTGGGCTTGGTGGTTGGACTGATGCTGCTCAAGGGGTTAGTGCTGCTGGCCCTGGGCCGTTTCTTTCGGCAGTCGCTTAGCCAAAACCTGCTGTTTGCCATGGCCCTGGCCCAGGGGGGAGAGTTTTGCTTTGTGCTGTTTTCCTTTGCCGAGCAGAGCCGGGTTTTGCCAACGACAGTTACCGCACCGCTGGTGGTGGTAGTGGCCCTGTCGATGGCCCTCACCCCCCTGGTGATGATTGCCAATGAACGGTTGGTGCAGCCGCGTTTTGTGAGCCAGGGCGAGCAGCGAGAACCCGACACCATCGACGATGGCGAAACCCCAGTGATCGTTGCGGGCTTTGGGCGCTTTGGCCAGATCGTCAATCGCCTGCTGATTGCCAACGGGATTCAGACTACGGTGCTAGACCACGACCCGGCCACCATTGATCTGCTGCGTCAGTTTGGCCACAAGGTGTTTTATGGCGACTCGTCGCGCATTGAGCTGCTCTATGCGGCGGGGGCAGCCGAGGCCAAGCTGTTTGTGATGGCGATCGACGATGTGGAACGGTCGCTACACACCATTGACCTGGTGAAACAGCACTTTCCCCACCTGAAGATTTTGGCGCGGGCCATCGATCGCCGCCACGCCTACGAGCTACTGCGCCGAGATGTTGCCGTTGTCGAGCGAGAAACCTTTGAATCTGCCCTGAGCTTGGGTGCTCAGGCTCTGAAGCTGCTAGGGTTTCGGGCTTACCATGCCCACCGAGCTGCCCGTATCTTTCGCCATCACGACATTAAGGCGATGCGCGAGATGGCCGAAATCGAAACGGATATGCCGAAGCTGGTGGCTAAGTCGCAGCAGCTCGCTGCCGATCTAAAGGAAGTGCTTCAGTCGGATAGTTTCGATTTGCCCCGCGAGGTCGATCAGGCTTGGGATACGACGGCGCTGAAAAAGTATGGAGCGTAACCTATAGAGCTTTAGAGGTTTAATCAGGAAAATTCTGCCTAAGGTCAATTGGGTTTGAGGAGTTTGGCAATTTCTCCCACTAATAGTGCTGGCTCTACAGGTTTTGTGATGTGAGTCTGAAATCCTGCTTGAAGGGCTTTTTGCTGATCAAAATCCCTTGCGTAGGCGGTTAAAGCGATCGCCGGAATTATGCCACCCCTGTCATGGGGACGCGATCGAATCTGCTGGATCAGCATGTAGCCATCCATTTCTGCCATGCCCACATCACTGATCAGCACGTCGGGAATGGACCGATCAAGGGATTGCAGTGCCTCAAACCCAGACGCAACAGCGGTGACTCGCGCTCCACTTTGCTCTAGCAGAAATGTCTGAAACTCACGCGCATCAGTCTCATCATCCACCAGCAAAATTTGCAGGTTACTTAAACGAGCCTCTGTCATTAAGTTGTCGTGAGGTAACTCTGGCTCGCTGAATTGTTCTTGTAAATTGGCGGGTAACTGCACAGTAAAGATAGCGCCTCGGTTCTCACCCTCGCTCTCTGCCCAAACTGTGCCGCCGTGCATTTCCATGATTTGTTGCGCGATCGCCAACCCTAACCCTAAGCCACCAAACTTGCGAGTCGTTGTGGCATCTGCCTGACGGAAATATTCAAACACATGGGGTAAAAACTGTGGATTAATACCTTTCCCAGTATCCGTTACGCGAATTTGAGCCAAGCGATCGAGTTGCCGCAATTCAATCGTTACTTGGCCACCGCTTGGCGTGAACTTAACGGCATTGGTGAGCAAATTCCAGACTACTTGTTGTAGTCGAGCCGCATCACCAGTCACCAAAACGCTCCCAGGCGTGAGGTCAAGCAAGATTTGAATGTTTTTGACCTCTGCTGCCAATCGCACCGTTTCAACTGCTGCCGTAATCACAGAGGTCAAACGGACAGAAGCTACCGTTAAGCTCAGCTTGCCCTGCATAATGCGGGAGATGTCGAGGAGATCTTCAATCAGTTGTATTTGTAGTTTGGCATTGCGCTCGATTGTTGCCAAAGCTTCGCGTTGGCGGGTTGCATCGAGTTTGCCTTTTTGCAATAGCTGTGTCCAGCCGAGAATTGGGTTGAGGGGCGATCGCAACTCATGGGACAGCACTGCCAAAAACTCATCTTTGATTTGGTTGGCTCGTTCCGCTGTTTCCCGCGCGGCTTGTTCTCGCTGCAGCAGTTGTTCTCGTTCTGCTTCGGCTTGTCTTTGGGTTGTTTTATCCTGCATGATTTTGACAAATCCCTGCACGTTGCCCGCTTCGTCCTGCAACGGCATCACCAAGCCACTGCCCCAAAAGCGACTGCGGTCTTTCCGCAGGTGCCAACGTTCATTTTCTGCCCGTCCCTGAGTTAAAGCGATTTGCAGCTCTTGCTCGGCTCTTCCTTGTTGTCTGTCTTCTGGTGTAAAAATGATCCGATTTTTGTGACCAATAATTTCGGCTTCTGAGTATTGCAGCAGGCGTTCGGCACCGGCATTCCATTTCGTCACGATTCCATTGAGGTCAAGCGTGAAGATGGCGTAATCTTTAGCACTTTCGATCATCAGGCGCAGGTGCGATTCGCTCTGACGCAATAACTCTTCTGCTTGTTTGCGATCGCTAATGTCGCGAGATAAACCAACGACCGATTTGACGGTGCGATCGGCGCCAATCACCGGGCTAAGACTATATTCAAAGTAGCCCTCAACTCCGGCTGGATTCGTGTAAGGAGTTTCACTTCTAACGATTTCTCCGGTTTCAAACACTCGGTGCAAATCGTTCAACACTTGCCGCTCAACGGTTGGGGGATAGTTGAGATCAGCCATCGTTTTGCCGATCGCCTCTGGTGCAGTGATTCCCCACAGGTTGAGCAACACTTGATTGGCGTAAAGAAACCGCCCATCGCGGTCAAAGCTAAACACACAATCGGCGATGGTCGAAAGCGTGGCATCAAACTTTCGCACTTGGCTTTCGAGTTCATCTGAGGTCTGCTGCAAGGTCGCTTCTGCCTGTTTGCGATCGGCTTCGATGCGCTTCGCCTCGGTGATATTGGTAAATAAAATGGCGAACTGATTGTTTTGTGGCTCGCCGATGCAAAAGGCGTTGACGTTAAACCAACGATTTAGGGCGCTGGCGTAATTCTCGAACCGAATCGGTTCCCTGGTTTGCACGACTCTGCCATAGATCTCAAACCAATAAGCGTCATGGTTGGGAGCCAGTTCCCGCATTCGTTGACCCGCTGCGTGCTCCAATCCAGTGAGTTGTTCAAACGCTGAATTGATTTCCAGGAAGCGGTAATCGTTTGGCTCACCCTGTTCGTCAAACAGCATTTCGCAGATGCAAAAGCCTTCATCAATCGACTCGAACAGCGTGCGGTAGTTCTTCTCAGACTGAGCAGCGTTCTGAGCTGCCAATCTGAGCTCCAATTCATCCACCACCATGGCAGCTAAATCAACCAGAGTGGCCTGCTGCTCGGCAGTTAATGGTGGGCGGGGCTGACCATCGAGCAGACATAGCGTTCCTAAATTAAAGCCGTCATGACTGAGCAGGGGTGCACCCGCATAGAACCGCACACCCGGCTCCATCTGCACAAAGGGGTTGCGGGCAAAGCGATCGTCGAGTCGGGCATCGGGAACAATCAGCGGCTCATTGGTTAATACGGCGAAACTGCACAGGGTATTGTCACGCGGCACTTCGCTAGCACCAAAGCCAACGCAAGACTTAAACCAGGCTCTCGATTCATCTACCAATGAAATGAGGGCAGTGGGTACCTTAAACAACCGCGCTGCCAGCTGGGTGATGCGATCGAATGCTGCTTCGGGAGGCGTATCGAGAACGTTGTAGCGTTGTAGCGCCGCTAATCGCTCAGGTTCGTTGTCAGGGGTAAGCGCTGTAAGTTGTTGTTGCGGCAATGCAGTAGACATACCTTAGCCGGACCGTGAATCAAGAGCAAAGTGGAAGTGAGGCGTAAACGGCAGCGCAGGTTTTAGCCAGTATGTCCAAGCAAGCTGGCGGTTTCTTTAAGGCGTACGGAGGGTCAAGGTTCTCACACTATTTTACTGACTTAAAAAGCTAAGGTTGTGTACCTTAGCTTGTAACACAATCAAAGCCGTATCTCGTCTCTACGCAATAGCCCACCGGCAACACAGCCCC
Source organism: Nodosilinea sp. WJT8-NPBG4 (assembly GCA_019359285.1). Taxonomy (GTDB): domain Bacteria; phylum Cyanobacteriota; class Cyanobacteriia; order Phormidesmidales; family Phormidesmidaceae; genus Nodosilinea. Next base: position 125,838 of record JAHHHQ010000049.1, on the reverse strand, counting down.
AGCAGTCTGCCCGGTACCTAGGAATCTACAACCAGCGATCGCCCCTCTGATCAGGTTTCGGCTAGAGAAACCCCGCTGCATCGAAGCCGACAGCCCAGCGAAAGTATCGTAAGCGCAATTTGGGGTGGCTCACCACGCCTCCGGGACAGGTTCCTTGCCAGGCTCAACTCTCAATCGGTTGCGATCGCAGCATCGCTGACATGGCCCGCCGCGTCGAGTTTAATCACCAGCCATTCGTAGTCGATGCTAATGAACTGGCGCTCTGGCCCCAGCCTATAGACCATGTCGTAGCCGGCAAAGCCGTTCTGGGGTTCTGGCGGGCCGAGCAGCTCGATCACACCCGCCTGCGGTCTACCCAGCAGCAGGTATTTCGCCAGCAAGTCATCCACCATGCAAAGGCGAACGTAGGTGGGCTCAGCGCTGAGTTTTGGGTCATTCCACAGCGCGGCGTTGAACTGGGTATAGCCACGGCACTGTTGCCACTCATCCCAGTTGGTTTTGGCCAGCAGCCCGCCCACCACCACAAAGGGAAAGCTCGTGACCAACAAGCCTCCCACAATGGCGGCGATTAGCAGACGTCGCTTTGGTTTTGAACGTTGGCCCACGGGCATTGTGAATCGAGCTGGTAGCAGGTCTATGGAGACATGCTACCCACAGTTAGTTAAAAATCACAGGCCGGGTTGCAGCGGTTGCAGCGATGGTAGAAGGCCGGTTCCTAGGGCGATGGACAAAGACCGGCCCCAAGGCGATCGCAGTTTACATGTGGCGACGCACTATCCGCTCTAGCCGATGAATCAGCTGCTGAAGCTGCTGGTTTTCTTGGCGCAGAGCGTTATTTTCGGCTTGGAGGCGTTGGTTTTCTTTTAAGAGAGCCTGGTTGTCTAAAGGTAGCTTTGGAGGTGAAGTGTACACGGTGCGATCGGGTGATAGAAAGTGCCCACGACTAAGGAATTTCCCTAGCTGTAGCCCTGGGGCTAAGGGCTATGAATGGCTCAACCGCTTGGGCTTACTGTGATTTGACTCGCAATAGCCTAGGCAGCAACTTGCAGGGATGTCTACCTACAGCGGGTTACGCTACATCTCTATTCTGGCTCACTTATAAGCTCGGTTCGGAAACCTTAATAAGTGCAATAGCTCTTGCCCAACGACCCGATGGCGAGTTCGATTATGCAGTTAAATGGGGGATGGTTCTGGACGCCAACGGTGGCTCCACTGCTGTTCACTCCCTGCGAGGCCCTGTGTCAGACGCCAAACCCTCTCGATCGCTGGCCAATATTGCCGGCATTGTGGCTGTGGCCACCATCCTCAGCAAGTTTGTGGGGTTGTTTCGTCAGCAGGCGATCGGGGCGGCCTTTGCGGTGGGGCCGGTGGCCGATGCCTACAGCTTTGCCTACATCATCCCCGGCTTTTTGCTGATTTTGCTGGGGGGCATCAACGGGCCGTTTCACAGTGCGATCGTTAGCGTCGTGGCGCGGCAGCAAGACCGCAAAGACACCGCTGCCCTGATCGAAGCCGTCAATACGCTGGTGGGGCTAATTCTAATTGGCCTATCGCTGCTGCTGATTCTGCTGGCGGGGCCAATTATCAACACCATTGCCCCTGGCCTTGCCCAAAACGACCTGGTAGCCAGGGATATGGCGGTGTTGCAGCTCCGCATTATGGCCCCTATGGCTCTGCTGGCGGGGTTGATCGGCACTGGCTTTGGAGCGCTCAACGCCGACAATCAGTTTTGGCTGCCGTCGATTAGCCCAATTTTCTCTAGCGGGGCGGTGCTAGTGGGGCTGGGGCTGCTCTATGGGGCGATCGGCAGCGACATGACCAGCCCAGAGTTTTTTATGGTGGGTAGCGCGGTGCTGGCGGGCAGCACGTTGGGTGGAGCAGTGCTGCAATGGCTCGTGCAGCTCCCTGCCCTGTGGAAGTCAGGCCTGGGGCGGCCTCGGCTGCGCTTTGACTGGTCAATGCCCGAGGTGCAAGAGGTGATGCAGGTGCTGCTGCCCGCTACCCTATCGTCGGGAATGCTGCAAATCAACCTGTTTACCAACCTCTTTTTTGCTTCGTTTATACCCGGTACGGCGGCGGCCCTGAGCTATGCAAACTTGCTCGTACAAACGCCGCTGGGCATTATCTCCAACGTGATTTTGGTGCCGTTTTTGCCCATGTTTGCCCGTCTGGCCGACCCAGAAGATTGGCCCGAACTCAAGCTCCGCATTCGCCAAAGCCTGCTGTTTACGGCGTTGACTATGCTGCCCCTGGGGGCGATGTTTGTGGTGCTGGCCCTACCCATGGTGCGGGTGATTTATGAACGGGGCGCCTTTGACCAAGAGGCGTCAAACCTGGTGACTTCACTCTTGATGGTCTACGGCATTGGCATGTTTGTGTACCTGGCTCGTGATGTGCTGGTGCGGGTGTTTTATGCCCTGGGCGATGGGCAGACACCCTTTCGCATCAGCCTGATCAACATTGGGCTGAATGTGGTGATGGCGTTTTGGTTTATTCGCTGGCTGGGGGCACCGGGTCTAGTGCTAGCCACCGTGGGGGTGAACGTGTTTTCGACCCTGGCGCTGACGGTGATTTTGCACCGACGGCTGCGAGGGCTGCCGCTGCGGGAATGGGGTGGCGCGATCGCCCTGCTCACCCTACTTAGCTTCATCTCTGGCACCGCTGCCTGGGGCACCCTCCAATGGCTAGAAACCTGGCTCGGCACCCAGGGTATCGGCGTGCTGCTGCTGCAACTACTAATTCCGGGCGGGATAGGGCTGCTGATCTTCATAGTTGGTGCATTCCTGCTGCCGATACCGGAGACGAAGCAGCTCGCCGCACGGATTCAAGAGCGGGTAAGGCGGTAGGGGCAGTAGAGAAGGTGAGGGAGATGAGGAGGGTGAGGGAGGTGGGCCTGACGCATAATAGGAGTTAGCAGTCAGCGGTAGGATGCAGACGATGGCAGATCCAGTCACCCTTGACGATATTTACGCCCTTTTTCAAACCTCCCAAGCCGAAGCTGATCGCCGCGCCGCTGAATTTGATCGTCAGATGGCTGAATCCAAGGCTGAAGACGACCGCCGCGCGGCCGAGGCTGCTCGATCGATGGCAGATCTCAGGCGTCTCGTTGACAACACCACCCGCGCCGCGGACGGGCTTACCACCCGCTGGGGGCAGTTTGTCGAGAATTTGGTTGAACCCTCAGTGGTGCGTCTCTTTCGTGAGCGGGGTATTGACGTGCAAGAAACCACCCGCCGTATGCGATCGCAGCGCCCTGGGGCCGAAATGGAAATCGACATCTTGGCCATCAATGGTGATGCCGCCGTTGCAGTTGAGGTCAAGTCGCGATTATCCCGCCAAGACGTGGAGTACTTTTTAGAGCGCTTGCAGCGGTTTAAGCAGTCATTCCCTCACTACGCCGACTACCAAATCTACGGTGCTGTAGCGGGTATTGAAATTGACGAAGGAGTCGACCGTTTTGCTTACCAACGCGGGCTGTTTGTGATCAAGCAAACCGGCGATGCGGTCATGATTGCCAATAACCTGACCTTTCAGCCCGTAACCTGGTGAGTAGGGAGGATGGGGAAGTTGGGGAAGTTGGGGAAGCCGGTAAAACTGTGAGCGCCTCACCTCCCTTATCCTCCTCATCTCCCTCACCTTACCCATCCCCTCACCCCCACTCCTCTACTCCCGCTATCCTGATACAAAAGTCCCTGGAGAGACCCTATGGTGGCAGCACCCGTAGATCGAGAGGCCGCGCTACAGGAGATTCGCGCTGGGCTGCGGCGGGGGCAGCAGGCGCTAGCCGACTGGGAAAACGGACGACTGGCGGTGTCAGCGGTGCCCGGTTCGGGCAAGTCTACAGGGATGGCGGCGGCGGCGGCGATCGCGATCGCCCGCCATCAGCTTCATCTGAACCGTCAGCTGGTATTGGTTACCTTTACGCGATCGGCGGCGGCTAACCTTAAAGCCAAAGTGCGCGGCCACTTAAAAACGCTCGGACTGCCCCAGACCAGCTTTACGGTCTCGACCCTGCACGGGCTAGCCCTCTCTATTGCCACCCGCAACCCTGAACTCTCTAACCTGAACCTGGATACGCTAACGCTGGTTTCGCCATCGCAAAATAACCGCATTCTGCGAGCCTGTGTGGAGCAGTGGATTGTGGCCAACCCCAACCTCTACTACCGCCTGATCGAAGGGCGACAGTTTGACGGCGAAGAAACTGAGCAGCTCAGGCGGCAGTCGGTATTGCGAACCGAGGTGCTACCCAGCCTGGCCCATACGGTGATTCGCGAAGCTAAAAGCTCGGGGCTGATGCCCGCTACCCTTCTGGATCTGGCCCAAAACGTCAACCACTTTCTGCCGGGAGACGTTGAGGACTACGACGTGCTCACCATTGCGGCCGGTCTGTACGATCGCTACCAAGCCCTGCTCTCGCAACGGGGCTGGATCGACTACGACGACATGATCTTGGGTGCCCTGCGTACCCTAGACGATCCCGACAGCCGCCGCTTTTGGCAGGGGCGCACCTTTGCCGTGTTCGAAGACGAAGCGCAGGATTCTTCGCCGTTGCAGACCCGGTTATTGACCCTACTGGCGGCTGATCCTGACGATCCCTATGGAGAGCCTAACCTGGTGCGGGTGGGCGATCCTAACCAGGCAATTAACTCCACGTTTACTCCGGCAGACCCGGTGTTCTTCAACCAGTTCTGCGACGACTGTCGCCTCCAGGGCCGCCTGGTGACGATGGACCAGGCCGGACGCAGCAGTGGCATCATTATGGCCGCTGCCAACCGCATGCTGGCTTGGGTGAACCAGGCGCAGGTGGCCGGGCCAGAGACTCCCTTTCGCGATCAGGCGATCGCCCCCGTCGACCCCGATGACCCTCAGCTCGGGGCCAACCCAGAGCCATTGGGGGCCGGGGTAGAAATTCTCTCGCCACCGACCACGTTAGACTCCGTCAAGCTGATCGCTCAGCGGGTCAGCGAGCTCTACGCGGCGAATCCTGAAACCAGCTTTGCCATTCTCGTGCGGGAGGGTCGCCAGGGGCAATTTGTCGGCAACCTGCTGCGCGATCCTGACCTGGTGGGTGGAGTGGATCTAGCTGCCATGGGGCTGAAGTTCTACGACGTGGGGGAGCAAGACCGCCAAACTCAGGTGCCCGAAGAAATGCTCACCCTGCTGCAATTTGTTGAGCGGCCCCACTCCGCCGATCGACTCAAGGGTGCGCTGCGGGTGCTAGTCGATCGCCAGCGGGTGCCCACCCAAGACCTCAACGCCCTGGCCCAAGCTCCCGAGCAGTTTCTTTACCCCGGCCCGCTGGATGCGCCGCCCAACATTGAGGCGGCGCGGATAGCGCGGCGGTATTGTGCTGGGCTGCTGCGATCGCGCCTCGAACTGCCCCCCTACAGCCTGTTCTCTTTCATTGGCTTAACCCTGGGCTACAACCAGAGCGAACTGGCCACCGCCGATAAACTCGCCGCCCGCGTCAGCCAGCAAATTCGCAATGACGATACTCTGGCAGCAGCGATCGGTGTGCTGCAAGATCTCGTCGGCTCCGAGCGCTTTACCGCTGTTGACACCGAAGACACCGACTCGCTCTACACCCGCCCCGGCCAGCTCACCCTGATTACCATGCACAAGGCCAAGGGGCTCGATTGGGACGTCGTGTTTCTGCCCTTTCTCCACGACAAAACCATCCCCGGTACCCTGTGGGTGCCGCCCCAGGGCGAGTTTTTAGGCGACTTTACCCTGGCGGAGGTAGCCCGCGCTCAGATTCGCGCCCATGCCCACGCCGGTTTTGCCCCAGGGCAAAGCGAAATCCCTGACATTATTGCGGCTTGGGAGCAGGCCAAACACCTCAAAGCTGCCGAAGAATATCGGCTGCTCTACGTCGCTATGACTCGCGCCAAGCGCCTGCTGTGGATGTCCGCAGCCCAGCAGGCCCCCTTTACCTGGAGCAAGCCAGAGAATGTGCAGGCGTCGAACCCCTGCCCAGTGCTGCCGGTGCTACGGGAGTGGATGGGTAGGGGGTAGGGGGTGGATGGGTAGGAACAGAGCTACGCCTGCCCAGGGGCATCGGGCGATCGCGAAGCGTTATTAGCGGTGAATCACAGCTCACCGCCAAAAACTAAAATCCTCAGTTTGAAGGTCTAAAAATTGCTAGTCGATACGCTCAATTTGCCAAAGAATTTGGTTACCTTCGCGCCGCACCCGCGACACTGACCAGTTGCGCCAGGCCCAAAATTCGCCTCGGCTAGTCACGGCGCTGGCGTTCACATCCATCAAATCAGCCAGTTCTGAGCTGGTGATTAAATAGCCCTGTTTGGCGATTTCGTCGGCAATTTGCAGGGTTTCTAGAACGTTGCGGAGGTTGTCAACCCTAACCTCACGGGGTAAAGAATCAAAGTTTTCACTAATCGGAGAAGTTCCAGAGTCTGCCATAATGCATGATGCCGTCCAAAGCTGAAAATCAAGCTAAATTCTACCCTCTGACTCTAGGGTTAGGAGTAACTTGGCCCATAAATCATCTATGCTTTGCATTAAGAAAACTTATGATTCCTGCTTGGCTACCCAGGGTTTAAGCGAGATTCACGCCTGTCTACTCCTAAAAATATCGGCTAAGGTCTGACTGCCCGACGCTGCCATTGAGGCTATAAACAGGCTGATTCGTAATTTTGGTAATAGATTGAGAAGAGCACAAAGCTTAGTTCGAAATACTTTCAACCCAAACCAGAAAAATTTAGTTGGGTCAGAGTTAATCCTCAAAGAAGTCAGATTTAAAGTCTGGCTGCTCAAACAGCAGCTCTCCGAGTTCAGACAGGCGCCGGAGAAAATACCGGCACAAACTCAAATATGACCCTGTCCTCGCTGCCCTAGGCTACGCCCTCAACCTACTTCAACGTTCGAGCAAGATCTAGCCGATCGCGATCGCTCCTGCCGCCCCAAGGTTCCAAGCACCATGTCAAAGGTTGGTCGCAGCGTCTATGCCGACCACTGCCATCCAACCATTGGTTTCAGGAGTTTGCAGTAACCCTGGACACATGCATTAAATTGTCTATAGGGAAATATTTTGGGATGCCAATTCCCAGGCTGAACTGCCGGGGTCTGTGCCTTGGTCGTTCAGGCTTTTCCTGTTCGTTTCTCTGAGGTATCTCCGTGGCTAGTAAAGATCAAATTAAGCAGCACCTTGCCCTAACCAGCAAGATCAACTTCGCCGGCGTCACTCCTGCCAAGAGTGAAGATCCCCGTAAAGCACGCATTATGGCTCATCTCAAAAAGAGCCTGGGCTAGAAACCGTAGGGGGGAAGGGGTAAGGGGTGGATGGGTGCGGGTGATTAAGCCTAGTGATTAAACTCCCTACCCCCTACTCCTTACCCTCCTACTCCTTCACTTCCTACAAATACCCTGCCGGATTCACCGGATTGCCGTTCTGCCTCACCTCAAAGTGCAGGTGCGGACCAGTGGAGAGGCCGGTGGAGCCGACAGCAGCGATCGCTTGCCCCTGCTGCACCGTCTGCCCCTCGCTAACCAATAGCCGGCTAGAGTGGGCATAGAGGGTGCTGAGCCCGCCGCCGTGGTCAATGATCACCGCCTGACCGTAGCCGCCATACCAGCCTGAGAAAATCACCCGGCCCGAGTCGGCGGCGTGAATGGTGCTGCCGTAGCTGGCCGAAAAGTCTATCCCGCCGTGGAAGCGGCTGTAGCCGAGAATGGGGTGTACCCGGTTGCCAAATCCGCTGGAAATGTTGGCGTTGGCGGGGAAGACAAATCGCCCCGTGCCGCGAATCACTCCGGTGCTGGCGGCGATTTTTTGGCGAATCAGGCCAGCAATCTGTTCTGAGTCGCGGGCAAGTTGGGTCTCAGCGGCTTCTAGGGCACCGCGACGATCCCTCAGGCGAGAGATCAGCTGCTTCTCTTCGTTAGCTTCGGCCTCGTACTGCTGCTTTTGAGAAAGCAGCTGCTGACGCAGGAGAGCGACCTGGTTGCGCTTTTCTTCGACGGCGGCCTTTTGCTTTTGAATGGCTTCGGCCTGGGCCTTGAGGTCGGCCAGCACCTGGCGATCGGAGGCATAAACCCGCTTGAGCTGGTACTGGCGGTCTAGAAACTCATTAAAATTCTGACTTTGCAATAGCACAGCCCAGCCTTCGCTGCCCTGCTGCCGCTGCAAATACTGGAGCCGGGCCACGGTGCCGGTGCGCACATTTTCGTAGTCGGCTTCGGCCTTAGCGAGCTTGGCCTCAAAGTCTTTCAGCTCTTTCTCAGCCTGGTTCAGGCGAAACTCGGTTTCGCCAATTTGGTTCGCCGTATAAACAATGCTGTTCTCCAGACCCTTTAGGGTAGATTCTGAGGTGGCCTGGCGATTTTGCAGCTCGGTTTGCTGCTGCTGAAGTTCGTTGCGCTGCTGCTCAAGGGTTTTTTGCTTATTTTGCAAATCTTGAATCGATTGAGCGATCAGCTCAGGCGGCGCTGCTTGGGCGTTGGGAACCGTCGTTAGTACCAGCCAGCCGACCACCACCAGGGCTAGTGCCAGGCTCAGCCAGCGTCCCCAGGCCACGACTCTAGGTCGTCGGGTCGGTGCAGAGGAAAACGGATGAGTTCGCAGCATGGTCACAGGCAGTACCTGGAGTGGGAATCTGGAGTTTAGCCTTTAAAGGTGAGCGCAATCGCAACTGCCCCAAAGCTAAAAATAGCTGCACCGGCCAGCCGATTTAACCACTTAAGTCGGGAGGGTGTCAGCTTTTGGCTAAAAAGCGTTACACCCCAGCTCAGGCACAGCCACCACAGAGCAGACCCCAAAAACACCCCAAAAATCAGGGTCAGCGAGGCTCCCCACGATTGGCTGGTGCCCACCAGACCTAGCCCAGCAAAAATCGCAATGAAAGAAAGAATAGTGGCCGGGTTCGTCAACGTCAACACTAGAGTAGAAGCGTAGGCCCCCATAGCCCTCGACTAGAGACCTTAGCTGCTTCGGTAGCGGGGTCGGCCCGCAGCGTGGTGAAGCCTAAATAACAGAGAAACAAGGCCCCAATCAGCTGCATGGCCTGGGTGTGCCTAACCAACAGATCGGCTACGGCAGTTAGGCCAAACCCGGCAATGCTGCCATAGATGCCATCGGCGGTGGCGGCCCCCAGCCCCGTCACCAATCCCATGAGCTGGCCCTGAGTAAGCGACCTGCGAATGCAGAGCAGCCCAATGGGGCCAACGGGGACTGCGATCGCTAGCCCCAGCCCCATTCCCTTCAGCAATGTCCAACCTTCCATAGCCCCTCCTTACAGATGACCCAGCGGCGGGGTCTGGGTTTCTTTCACTGTGGACAGCACGATCAGGGTGCGGGTTTTGACTACGCCTGCGATCGCCTTCAGCCCTTCAGTGATCAATGCCTCTAGGGCGCGAGTGTGGCAGCAGCGCACCTTCAGCAGGTAATCGTCGTCACCGGTCACGTGGTGGCATTCCAAAACTTCGGCTGTAGCCTGCACCTGGGCCAAAAAGCCCTCGCGGTGGTGAGGTTGGTCGAGCGTCACGGCAATGAATGCAGTCAAATTTAACCCCAGGGCTTCGGCGTCGAGCTGGGCGCTATAGCCCGTGATGATGCCGCGCTCTTCTAGCCGTTTGACGCGATCGGCCGCTGCCGGAGCCGATAGCCCCAGCTGACCCGCCAGCTCAGCCCAGGTCATGCGCCCTCGCTGGCAGAGAAGAGACAGAGTTTTGATATCAAGGTCATCTAGTTCCATGGCCTTATTTTGCTAGGTAAGGATTGACTTTTTGCATTGAATAAAATTCTAGAGGCTAAGCTTGCCACGCTTCCATAACATAACTTTTGGTTTCGGGATACTGATGCCCTATGCCTTTCGGCAGAGAAAATATGGCACCTTAGGAATGGCGCTTACTTTGTTGGGAGATAGAGATGGTTTCTAGTATTCGCGGGTTCTTGCAGCCCATTGCCGACTTCTTTGCTGGGTTTGGCACCCCCGAGCCGATTGTGCACTGGGGCCACCCGGCGATGATGGGCATTGTGATTTTTGTGATGGGCAGCTTTACCGCCTACATGGGTTGGAAGGGCCGCATCGGCGATGACGACGCAGAGAAAAAAGCCGAAAACCGCCACACCCACAAGCGCCTAGCCCTGTGGATGTTTACCTTTATTAGTCTGGGCTATACCGGCGGGGTGCTGTCGCTGGTGATGCAAGAAAAAGACATTTTCCAAAGCCCTCACTTTTGGACGGGCAGTCTGGTGGTCGCGCTACTAGCTGCCAACGGGGCAATCTCGATCACCAAGTTTGGCGGCGGCAAAGACTCTCTGCGCACCGCCCACGCTTACCTGGGCAGTTTTGCCCTGGCGGTGATGTTTGTCCACGCCTTTTTGGGTCTACGCTTGGGCATGTCGATCTAGCCAGAACGCATAGTTGATTAGCTTCACTCAAAAGCCGCAAGGGATAGGTTCCTTTGCGGCTTTTTGCTCTTTTACGGTTGGGCCGTGGCGAAGTGTAAAGACGAGCTGCCGGTTTGGGTTGCTGCTTAATACAGCACCCATTTGGTGAGTACGCGCATGGGTCTGCCGGTGTTGGGGTCGATCTGGGGCTTGCTCCAGGCTCGGGCTTCGGCAAAGCCAAGGCTATGGAGAATTTTGACTACCGTATCAATGGCGGTGGCAGAGCCGATGACGGTGATGTGCACGGGTTCGCGGCTGGGCGGAGTGGGGGCAGGGCTACCAGAAGGGGCGTTGTAGATTTCACTGTTGGGGATGAATTCTTCTGACATGAGTGCATGTGATGAGTAGGGCGATGTGAACAAGTATGCTCACACTCAAGACTATACACGACGTAGACAAGTGTGTTCACATTTACGCTCTTATCGTCCCCTGACATGATTGGGGCATGGGAAAGGCAGGGCGAGTGTTAAAACAGGTCTTAGAGACCTACGGCATTAGTCAAAACAAGCTGGCGGTCACAATGGGGATTGAGCGCACGGTGGTTTACCGCTGGACGCATGAGCGCACTGACCCAGGTGGTGACACTATTACGCTGATTACTTCAGCGCTGAACCAGCTCAGCCCTGATGCGGCCCAGGTGTTTGTAGACTTATACCTGGGTGAGATTATTCAAGGCGATTGATTTTAAATTACAAGTTTCTTGTTAAAGGCTTGATCCGTACAGGCTATATATAAGTTCTTGGTTTAGAAAAGCCAAAAAGACTTTTATGGAATAGTACTATAGGCATTTTAGTGAACCTTATACCAGCAGGAGTTGCAGTATCAGTCTACACGTTTACTTAAAGGACTGTTCTCGAAAAAGGAAAGGCATTGATGATATTCGGCGCAGTCTTTACTAAAATTCTGTATTTGTAGGACAGGAATCATAGCAAAAGATTCATATATCTTTTGTACCTCAAAACGGCTACTCTTTACGCCCATCAATTTTAATTTGTCCACCTTCAATGCCTAATTTCAGCTCAATAATCCCTTCGTAATTTGAGGCTACAGCAAGACTGACTATAGATAAAGCAATTAAGCTGAAGAATATAGGAAGTGATGAAAGTACATTTTTCATGGCGTTAGATCTGGAACTCGCTGCGAAAGAATAGCTTTTGGGCATTGTAATATCCTAGTTATTTAGCTTTGCTAAAGAGATTATTTCGAAGCTAAAGCTTTAACTACCATGCTGATTTTCTCGGCTTCTTCTTCTGTCAAGTCGATTGGCAGATCTGTAAGTTTTACTATTAGGCCAGATCTCAGAGGAATTGGGAAAGTGACAACAGAAACATTTGATTTCTCTGAAGCTACGACCTCATTGTTGCTATCCGGGTTGGCTTCTTTGTTTTGAAGACCATTGCTTGAGTCTGCCTGCCGCTCTTTCCTGACACCGTAAGAAGCATTGGGCTTGTATCCCATAGGGTTGCTTCTCCAAGCAAAAAACTCATCTAGCGAAGTTTTTAATCGACTTTTATAAGTCTTAAGGCTAGCAGTAGATAAATCTTTGCCGTTTTTATTCGCAAAACGGAGACACACTTCTTCTACATCAACGTTACGTAGATCCTGAAGTTTATCCTCGTCAAGAATAGATAGTATTTTTGACGCTGCTGACTTCCAACCCCGAACTGTGTTTACTTTCACCTTGCCTTTGTCCGCCAGCCAGTCTAGGAAGCCCTCAAATTCTTGAAACGTGTATTCAGTCATGGCTGCAATCCCTCATATCCTTTGATACAGATCAGGATAACTCATGTCAAAAGATCTTGTCAAGATCAAAAAAGATCGCATTTTGATCAAAACAGTGAGTGGATTTAGTGTGGACTTGTAAGTCTTTGTCTTAAAGCTCGAGAAGTCCCTGCAATAGGTTGTTTTAGCTGTTCTGAGAATGGCCTATCTATTCTTGATCTCCGGATCAAAGTTGTCTGCTCTTGCTAGTGGTATCTCCTGGCAGGGTGAGTATTGTTGCTTAGTAAGCATCAAGGCAATTCTGTAGAGTCAAATGCCTACTAGCTACAATCACTCCACATATTTCTTTCCCGTTAAACTCTTGTGCTGGCTTTGCTCAGCAATGCTTTGAGAGGTTGTAGAGGAAGCATAATTGCCATTCTTGAAGCTCCACCTCTGCAGCCCATCCCCTAGATCAGAGTTGTCCCTTTGGTTCAACTTCAGCCCAAATTCTTGACCCCAAAGACTTCCTTGACCGCAACAGCGACGGCTCTCAATATGAACTCATTGATAGAGAGCTAAGTAACGCTGCAATTACAGCGTCAGCTGTTGACGGTGACGCTTTGTGTATTGGAGGGCAATCGCTAGCAAAATCAGGCGCTCCAGGGGTGCGATCCACTATAATCGGCTAACTTTCCAAATCCAGACCTGACCATCGATCGAGCTTTCGCGGCTGGACGGCAACTCCCGACAGCTACCAAGCGCTATATTACTTCCTACCCTTCCGCCTAGGGCCGAAGTGAGCCGTCATCATTCTCTCCATAGCCTCAGAATTAACCGGATCAGGGCTAGGGCGCAGAGCCTCAGTGCTAGAGGTAACTTTCTGCCCGTTCTCCTGATTAAAGAGAATTGGTTTAACAGCCGTAAGTTTATCAGCGAAGCTATTACAAGCCTTTTGAGCTTGGTCTTTCTCCCGTTGATATGAAGCCAAGCGTTCTCGGGCTCTTCGGATCTGTGTATTGAGAGCTTTATTTTCTCTCTTCAGAGCTTCTATCTCTCGTTCTAGTTCTACAACCCTTTGTTCGGCTTCGCTAGACATTTTTTGTACCTTTTTCATGTGCAGCAAGGCCAGCTCAGCCTTATCCTCTGCCTCACGCCGTTGCTAAATTTTTGGGTCTCAGCTCTGAATAAAGCTCTTTCAACCCCCTCCAGCCCTTCTCGCAAGAGCTGTTTTATTGCGCTCTTGAATTGTTTGCAACTACTGCTTGTATTTACAGTAGAGTTCCAAAAGTCATCTCTCCACTCATCTTCATCTTCCATGCAAGAGATGTAACCCATATATTTCTCCGCAACCTGCAAGATTCGGTGAAAAATATTACTCTAACATAAGTCAAAATGTACGGTTGCGGAAGTCTGCTGCGCAGCATTCCGAGTTGCAGCTCACAGGTTGACGGTTATTTATGCTGGTTCATGACCTGAATTAATCAGACTCTACTTATTGAAGTATTTGCTCGATGTCGGCAGCCTCCCGCGATGAGCAACACTTTTTGCTAAGGAAAAACTCCAGAGTTCTCTAAGAACTCTGGAGTTTGAGGCTTTCTATACCTTCGCTTTTTCCTTTACCAGCTTCTCCCAACCCAAGTCTTTGAGGTTGTTGTTGCGGCGCAGGGGTCGCGTCACTAGCTCTAGAATGTCGCGGGTGTTGCCAAAGCCGTGAATTTGGGCAAAGGTAAACTCCACCGACCACTTGGTGTTGATGCCGCGCGCCTCCAGCGGGTTAGCGTGGGCCATGCCCGTGATCACCAGGTCAGGGTGCAACTCTTGAATGCGCTGAATCTGGTTGTAGTTGTCGGGCTTTTCAGTGATTTTGGGCAACGGTGTACCCATCTCGTTGCAGGTTTTCTCTAGCAGAGCCAGCTCCGCCGCTTGGTAGCGCTTATCCATGTAAGGGATGCCGATTTCCTGCACCGTCATGCCGCAGCGGGTGAGAAATCGGGCCAGGGAGATTTCGAGCAGGTTGTCGCCCATAAAGTAGACCGACTTGCCGCGAATGATTTCTAGGTAGTCTTCTACCGACTCCCAAATTTTGGCTTCGCGCTCTTCCATGCCCTGGGGCTCAATGTTAAACACCGAGCAGATTTTCTCAATCCAGGCGCGAGTGCCGTCTGGTCCAATGGGGAATGGCGCACCGATCAGCTTGCACTTGCGGCGGCGCATCAGCGTGGTGGCCGTGCGCGAGAGGAAGGGGTTGATGCCAGCGACGTAGTAGCCTTCGTCAACCACAGGCAGATCGGTGTAGAGCTTGGCGGGTAGCCAGCCATCGACCTTAATGCCCTGCTTCTTCAGCTCCAAGGTCATTTGGGTGACGATGGGGTCGGGCACAGAGCCAAACAGCACTAGAGGTGGGTGGTCGTGGTAGGGGGTTTCTTCGGCGGCGGTGTCGGCGATCGCTTCTTCTTTCTTCCGACCTAGGCCCAGCAGCTTTTGAATGCCACCGCCCTTCGCTTCTTCCTTCGCCGCCGCAGGCTGCTTGGCAGCGGCCTCTTCGACGGTGGGGCAGCGCTGAGCCATAGCGGCCAGCACGGTATCTTCGCCCTGGGTAAAGGCGTAGTCAAGGCCGTTGGCGCGGGCCACCACAATGGGAATGCCGATCTCAGCTTCGAGGCGGGGGGCAAGCCCTTCGAGATCCATTTTGATGATCTCGGTGGTGCAGGTGCCAATCCAGACGATAACGGAGGGGTTGCGATCGCGCTTGATGCTCTCACACAGCCGCTTCAGTTCTTCGTAGTCGTTGAGCTGGGCCGAGATATCGGCTTCTTCTAGCTCGGCCATGGCGTAACGGGGTTCGGCAAAAATCATCACCCCCATGGCATTCTGCAAAAAGTAGCCGCAGGTCTTGGTGCCGATGACGAGAAAGAAACTGTCTTCAATCTTTTGATACAGCCATGCCACACAGCTGATCGGGCAAAAAGTGTGGTAATTGCCGGTGTCGCAGTCAAATTCGAGAGCAGAGGGTTGGGGTTGAGCTTGGGCCAGGGTCATCGTCGGGGTATCTCCCTAGTGAAGGACTTATGGCCTGGGTCGATCATCCTCCCTACCGCCTGAGCCTGAGCAGGCTTCTTCGTCGTGGGCGGGGGAGAGCGGTGGCGGAGCGTCGATGGTCAGTGGCTCGGCTGAAGCCAGAGAAACCTCGGCCTGAGCGCTACCGGGCAACATCTTGTGTGCCTTTTCTAGCGCTGCTAGCTCCTTCACCGGGCTGATGTCTAAACCCAGGGCAGAAATAATGCGATCGGGGTTGCTGCTTAAATCCACCACCAGGGGTAGCAGGTTGGTCAGGTCAGGCTCTAGGGTGGTCAACGCCCCCAAAATAAAGCCCGACGAGGGTCGCCGCTGCCCGTTACTGGTTACCCAAATGCCCAATTTGTCGATCCACTCACGGTTGTCGCGGTAGTAGGTTAACCACTTGATTTTGAGCGATCGCCGCAGTTGTTTGCTGTTCACAGATGCCTCGGGCGGGGTTCGCCAACCTCATGTCCAGAGATTGATTAAACCAGAAAACCGCTACCGTCCGAGTCTATGAATAGGGCTACATATCTGGGCTATCGGGCAAGAGCGGCTGCTCGTCGTTGGCCTCAATGGTTTGAGTATGGTCGGGGTTATCCAGCACCATCTCGGGGTCAAAGTTGAGCCCCAGCACTTCTACCAGCGCGTCCTCGTCAGGGTTGAGCTTGTAGAAGGGCACCATCAAGTTCGACAGCTTGGGTTCTAGAGCATTCACCACGCCCAACACCAAAAAGGAAGAGGGACGGCGACCGCCATCTGGGGTCCGCACCGAGGTCTGCTGCATTTGCAGCGTCAACCAGGCCCGGTTAGATTGCACGTAGTCCAACCACTTTTGGCGAATGACTTGGGTAAAGTTCTCGAAAAAGGCCATAATCCTGACTCTTTGCTAAATCGCTTATAGGTATCTGCCAGACGGCTGCGTACCGATGATAATGCAGCGACTCAGGATTAGAACTTGATCAAGGGGGATTTTTGCAGCATGCGTGTGGCCCTCACCCTAGCCCTCTCCCTTAAGGAGAAGGGAATATGAACCAGCTTGGCTCCCCTTGCCCAGAGGGCGAGGGTTGGGGGTGAGGGCAGAGCATCTAAACCATCATTAGATCCATTTCCTCCTGCTCTTGCTTGGGTGCATCCGCAGGCGGATTGAGATAGAAATCAGACAGCAGGCTAAACAGTTCGCGATCGGCAGCATCCTTGGGCACGACGCCTTCGGGACGGGCCAAGATCTGGTCAGCAATGTTCAGATAGTACTGACAGACCGAATCTAAAGCCGGGTCGGTTTCAGCCATTTCAAACACCGTCTTGCCCTTCACCCTCGAGATGCGAATGTCTTCGATCAAGGGCAAAATCTCTAGCACTGGCATGGGCACATGCTCGATGTACTTGTCGATCAGGTCGCGCTTCGAGGTGCGGTTGCCGATCAGCCCTGCCAATCGCAGGGGATGAGTGCGAGCTTTCTCCCGCACCGAGGCGGCGATGCGGTTGGCGGCAAACAGCGCGTCAAAACCGTTGTCAGTCACAATCAGGCAGTAGTCAGAATAGTTTAACGGGGCCGCAAAGCCACCGCAGACCACGTCACCCAATACGTCGAAGAGAATCACATCGTACTCGTCAAAGGCGTTGAGTTCCTTCAACAGCTTCACGGTTTCGCCTACCACGTAACCGCCGCAGCCTGCACCAGCAGGAGGACCGCCCGCCTCAACGCAATGCACGCCGCCGTAGCCCTTATAGATCACATCGTCGGCCCACACGTTTTCGTAGTGGAAGTCTTTTTCTTGCAGAGTGTCGATGATGGTGGGAATCAGAAACCCGGTCAGGGTAAAGGTGCTGTCGTGCTTGGGGTCGCAGCCAATCTGCAAGACTTTGCGGCCCCGCTTGGCCAGGGCTACCGAGATGTTGCAGCTGGTGGTGGACTTACCAATGCCCCCTTTCCCGTACACAGAAAGCTTTAATGTCTGGTGATCCATAGGGGAAAATACTCGTCTAGGGCGGATAGAGCCAAACCCAGGTCCAGGGGCCATCTTTTTGGTTAGATGTTCTACCCGCTGGACGTGGATCGGCTGGTCAACAAATAGGGTCTACGCAGTTGACTACGCGGCCCAAGGTGTTTCGGCTGTTTGGATTATGACGATACCAACTAGGCATTGGGAAGGGGGATGGAGAATGGACAGCCCCGCAAAACCGATTCAAAACCTGCTGAATGTAACTGAAGAATTCCCTGACCTAAAAAATGGGTTTCAGGGACTTTGATCGGATTAGCTCAAGTTTTAGGTTTTAATTTTCATTAATACAGAACAATAGCAAATAAGAGAATCTTAAATCTTCTAGGGTACTGGGCATTCTGAAACGCTTGTCTGTAGGCAGCTTGGATCGTTAAGAGGGGGTTGAATCTAGGGGATCGCCTGCCTGGGAGTGGGCTTTGGGGGGTGAGGGATGCGATCGCCCCCCAAATAACGGCCAGTCTTTGACCCGCGCGATTCCCAAACCGCCGCTGATGCTAAACCCTAAGCGCTCTTTCTATACATTCGTAAACTTTCTAATCTGTGCAACGGAATGTAACGGTTGCTGCACAGAAATTGTCGGGCGGAGCCTCTTCTACAGGGCTTCGCTAAGCATGCATTTAGCGAGTGATGTGATCAATAACTTCCTGTGCCAAATCCTCAATCCTGGGTGGTTCTGCGGCAACTATCTTTCCATCGGCCTGATGCTTATGATGCTCAAAGCCCAAGTCAGGCTTATGTCTAGCGTTGTCATAGCGAAAAATTAGAGTGCCATCAGCTTGCTGATATTGATAGGCGTAACTGAGCAGCGTGTTAGCTCTGCCACCCAGATAAAATATCCGGATGTGAAGCTCAGTAGCATCTATGAGCAACACTTTTGCTTTGAGAACGGCTTGATCGCCAGAGCGAAGGTCTGCCGAAACATCTATATAGATCGACAACCCGTAGTCATCAAAGGTTTGCAAGCCTGACGTAAGCTGCGTGACAGCGTAGTCATTCAGCGACATAAGTAAGGCTTTTAAGGAGAGTCAGGTCTTGCAGGAGGTGCTGAAATAGCTGGTACTCTCCTATCCACTCGACATACTCCAGATCTCCACCTTGGAGGTCTTCAGCAGTAAAGCGCTCGGCAAATTCTGAAGAAGGAACGTTGTATTGGGTTTCGAAACGCTCAAGACGATTCAATGCGTAGCTAGCACTTTTTTCGAGACGAGCAATTTCTTTATCCACAGCACCCCTGATCACTGCCATGACTCTGGGTGTATTTTCAGACTGAAGAATCACCTTCGTTAAAGATGCGTCGGCCTGAAAGTCATATCCTGCGGCAGCGACAGCAGCGGTACTAATCACACCAAATCGATGCTGGGCTGTTTGAGCCTGGGGGATATCTTCTTGGTTGTTGTTGCTTGCCACAGCTAGTTGGCCTCAAAGGGCTAGTTGTATAACGATTATGACCAAAAGCTTAGGCATTTCGAGGAAATAGCATCGCCAGGGTACTACTTGCCCAGCAGTATGGAGGCTAAGCTGCCTGCCCTTTCGAGGTCAATTTGAGATGCGATCGCCATTACCCGCCGACCGTCAACCTGTAGCGTTGTCGCCTCAATGGTGCGGAGTACGTCGATCAGGGTGAGCTGGCCGGTCTCTGCCGTGTCTAAAACAGCGTTGCGCAGCAGCTCCCAGCCAGGGGTATCGTTGTCAGTAAAGTCAATGGTCGTGGCTAGCAACCGCCAGAGAAACTGCCCGGCGAAGGTATCGGACATTTCTCGCACGGTGTCTACATCCACCAGCACGTTCTGAGTCAGCACCTGGCGGGCCTGCTCTTCCTCAATGCGGAGCACGTTGAGCAGCAGCTGTAGGTCGCGGCTAGCGATGCCTGTGGTGGCGAATGATTCTAAATCGCTGACGGAAATGGGCGGCGCTTCTAACGACCCGTAGGTGATGTGAATGTCTTCTGCGGCGCTGGCCTGGGGTGCGGCTATGGCCAGCCCTGTTAAAGAGGTCGCAACTAGAGCTAGCGCAGTGACGCTGTGGCCGAAGCGTTGCCCTAGCGCCAAAGATAGTGAAGACAGCTGATTGGTGGCCTGCCAGAATTGGTGCATCATGCTTAGCCCACGCCTACTACCAGGATAATTAAAGACGATTGATTCGCCGTCGAGGTTCCCTATTCCGATGTCTACATCGCTACCAACCATTGGCTTAATTCCCGCCGCTGGGCAAGGCACGCGCATTTCACCCTTGCCGATGAGCAAAGAACTATTTCCGATTGGTTTTCGCATGCTAACGAATCAATTGGGGCCTCGCCCTAAGGTGGTGTGCCACTATTTGTTAGAAAAAATGCAGCGGGCGGGGGTGGAGCAGGCGTTTTTCATTCTGCGGCCTGGTAAGTGGGATATCCCCAACTTTTTGGGTGACGGGGCCGACTTAGGGATGCATCTGAGCTATTTGACGGTGCATGTGCCCTTTGGGGTGCCCTTTAGCCTCAACCAGGCCTATCCCTTTTTGCGCGGGGCGACGGTGGTACTTGGTTTTCCAGATATTCTAATTGAGCCGGGAAATGCTTATCAGGTGCTGCTGGAGCGGCTGCACAGCGGCACAGCGGATGTAGTGCTGGGCCTGTTTCCCACCGATCAGCCGGAGAAGGTAGGGGTGGTCGATTTTGACGAGAGCGGCGTGGTGCGGGGCATTTACGAAAAGTCTGGCCTGACTCATCTGCCCTACATGTGGGCGATCGCCGCCTGGCGGCCCAGCTTCTCAGACTTTTTGCATGGGTTTGTGCGCGATCGCCAGCAGGCTCTGATCGGCACCCAAATTCCCCAGCACCTAACTATCTTGCCGCCCTACGTTGAAGTCCCGATTGGGGATGTTATGCAGGTGGCGTTGGCGTCGGGTTTGCGAATCGAGGCACAGCCTTTTGCCCAGGGCAGCTATCTGGATATTGGCACTCCAGAAAACTTGGCTAAAGCGATTCAGCAGCATCCGTTTCCGGTGGGTTAGTCAGGGCAAAGGGAGCGAGCGCCAGTCTAGCCCTAATCGTCGAAGTCGAGATCGTCAGAGCCGAAGTCGGCACCAAAGAGGGAACCTGACACAGTGTGCTCTAGCTCCATGCGCTGCTCCATTTGGCGGAGAAAGTAGCCAGTCATCATGGCGGAGGCCAACAGGCCGGCTAGATTTTCGCGATCGGTGGTGACTTGGACGTTGAACCCGTCTCCTGGCAGCACACCGACCAATCCCTGCACGTTGTGGGCAATAATCTGCTTGATTTCACCGCTGACTGCCTGGGCCACCCGGGTGAGCACTTCTGGAGATTGGTGCTGGAGATATTTAAGCAACTCATTGGGGTGGTCGCTATTGGCCGACATGCTAATGAATTCAGTATCTTCAGGGTTAAATACCATAAAATCTCAAAGACCTTTGGTCACAACGTAGGCGACGGCGAGTACCAAATATTGGGGTGATAGAATCCAATGCAACAAAGGCAACCCCTAGCCTGCCTATACCTACTAATATTCCCGATGATAGCGTAACGAATCGTGTAATATTGCGTCGGCTCAGTAGCTCGGGTTTAAGCGGTTTACCTCAAACCTAGGCTATAAGGCGATTTGACGCGCAGCAGCCGCGATTTTTGTCTTTACAATAGTTTGATGGCATCGGCGGGGAGAGAGTTACGAGGCTTCCTCGATCTCGGGCTCAAACTCGAGTTCATCCTCATCGTCAGTATCTGTCTCTGTCATGGCGGGTGCGGTTGAACTTTTAGGCCGTAGCTGGGGCAGCGCATCAATTTCAAAGTGTTGATAAAACTTGTCGGTGACTTGCACTAAGGACGATCGCCCTTCGGACTGGCGGCGCTTACGCACGAAGCCTTGGGCGACTAGTTCTGGTACGTGTTGGTAGACGCCGGAACCGCGGAGATCGACGAGGTCGGTTTGGCTAATGGGGCCTTTGAGGGCGATCGCTGCCAGCGTCCGCAGTGCCCCCACCCCCAGATCGATGGGAATCAGCAAATCCACTAAAAACCGATAGCGCTCTTTGAGCTGAAGGCAGTAGCCATCGACGGTTTCAATGATTTCTAAGGCCCCGTCGCGGTGGGCATAGTCGTTCATCAGCTCGATCAGCCCTTCTTCGACGTCTTCGCGATCGCAGCGGGCTAGCTCTGCCAGCTTGGCAATGTCGAGGGGCTGCCCCTTGAGATACAAAATCGCTTCAATAGTGGTGGCCAGACCAGGCATAGATTGTCAGTACCCTGAAACCATCCTCAAGCCTAGCGCCGATTTTGGTAAACGGTTGATTTTGGGGATTTGGGGAAGGGGATAACACTAGATTTGGGTTCTAAAGAACCATTAAAAAGCAGATAAACCTGTAGGGGCAAACACCGTTTGCCCTGCAAAACGGGGCTGACTGCGCCAGGTTTAGTGCGGCGCACAATCTGAGGTAAAGCCAGGTCTGCCGCTGGGGCCATTTCGCTGGCCCCAGACCCCCATCGAGAAGAACGTTCCGTCGTCCTTCACCTCACGGAAAGGACGGGCTGATCATCGGTTTAAACGTCTGTTTTGCAGATTGGCTAATGAGTGGCTGTGGTTGTTTTAGGAGAAAAGAGGGGACGCTATCAATCGAGATTGCGGCCCGTCAGCTCTACAAAGATGTCTTCGAGGTTAGAGGGGCGGGTCATCATGCCGGTTTTGTCGGGCTGCTGGTCGAGGTGGGCGTTGGCGGCATCTAGGGTAGGAAAGAACTGGTAGTCCCAGCGGTCGCCCCGCTGAGTCATGACGATGCCTTCACCATGGCGTTGGCGAAACTGCTCTAGAGTGCCCAGCTCGATCAGCCTGCCCTGGTCGAGAATGCCAATGCGATCGCACAGGTACTCCACCTCTTCCATATAGTGGGTGGTGAGCAGCATGGTCATGCCCTGCTGGTTGAGGCCGCGAATAATTTCCCACAGGCGGCGACGGGTTTGGGGGTCGAGCCCTACGGTAGGCTCGTCGAGAAAGAGAATTTTGGGATTGTGAAGCAGGGCGCGGGCAATTTGCAGTCGCCGCTTCATGCCGCCGCTGAGGGTTTTGACCTTGTCGTCGCGGCGATCGCCCAGTTCTACATACTCCAGCCAAGTATCAATGGCGGTCCGGCGCTGCCCAGTAGGAATATGGTGCATCCGTCCGTGCAGCTCCATGTTTTCCCATACGGTGAGGTCGCCATCGACGCTGGTTTGTTGCAGCACTACACCAATTTGGCGACGCACGTCGAGCTGCTGGCGATTGACGTCATAACCCGCAACGACCACATGGCCGTCGCTGGGCCGGGTCAGGGTGGTAGCCATGCGAATAGTAGTTGACTTGCCTGCGCCGTTGGGGCCAAGTAGACCAAAAACTTCTCCGGCTTCAATAGTTAGAGAGAGGTCGTTAACGACGGATACGCCGTTGTAGACTTTGTGGACGTTTTGCAGACAGACCGCAGCGGACATGAAAAGGGCAAGCTCCAGAAGTTAAGTTATTGCGATCGGGGCTGAATCTGACCAACGAGTCTTTAACCCGGGACCGTCTGTAACTTATTGTTAATAGCCTTACCGTATCACCCATCTACCGCTGGTTAGCTGTGCGCGCTCGAATTGATCAAGACATTCTCTATCTCCATCAGAAGGACGTGCCAGCCTACAAGAAGTCAGGCTCAGTGGTGCGCAACAGCTATTTTTGGGCGCTGCGATCGATCGCTGACCGTGCCGGGTTTAACCACGATTGGGAGTTTGCCGATATAGTCTGGCCAGCGCTGGGGCGCATGCTACTGACCTTCACAGAGTCAGGATATTTAGGCTATCGGGAGACGGTGCTGGAATTTGCTGATGACGCGACAATTCCTGACGTCTTACGCTCCGTCGGCACTTGGATTGCAGATGATGAGTACGATGAAGACGAGCATCCGTAGAATGTTGCCTCCTAGAAGCTAGTCAAAGCTGCAGGAGAGAGGATCTAAGCTCAATTCCTCTAGACTTCGCCTCAAACAGCTTTTGCCCTGCTGAGACGCGGGCACTCCTAAAACTAGCGCTATACCTGTCCGTTGTGGTGATAACCCCAACAGTCTCCCGAGAGGAAACGCTCCCAAAGATTTTCAAGAAGAAGCTGGTGACAAGATTCGAACTTGCGACCGGCTGATTACAAATCAGCCAACGTTTCTTTATATATGGGCTTTTCAAGCTCTAAGGCTAGTTCCTACACCCAATTTACACCCAAAAATCCTCCCTTCCTACGAACAGACAAAAGCGGCCATCTTATTTATCAGGCTCATAAATGATGAAGTCACCTGGCTGCCACCCGTAGGCTCGACAAATTTTTTCAATGACGTCTCCAGTAGGTATGTAGGCAGGGTCATCGCATAAGCGATAGGCAGTAGCTCGGCTTAGCCCGGTGTCCTGCCAAAAGCGGTACCGAGTTATTCCTTTCTGGTCAATCAAGATTTTGATGAGGTTCTTTGCGCCCATTCCCTAATATTGCCAGCATTCTCATATTGCAACTATGTCTAAAAAATGAGAATAATATAGGTGTACGCCACCGCGTCAGCTTTGGTCGGCAAGAGCGGTGGCTAACCCCTTCTATGGAGCTAAAACCATCATGACAGACAACACACGCTACCAAGACGCGCAAACCTGTGCCGGAGAAGCAATTGAAGCACTTCTCTCGATTTACTGGGGAGACAGTTTTGATGCTGAACAGCTAGAGTCAACCCTTGCGGAGACTATACACTCATTCACCCAAGGTGCTCGTAAGCTAACTGAGGCTCATCCTATGGCTAAGGAGTTCGAGCTGGTTGAATCGCTAGAACCTAGTTCTCTATCGCTGACTGCTCAAACGGAAGGACTTGTACCACCGTTTAAGCACAAGGTCAGGAGGTCTCAACCATTAGGGACTGCTGAGATGCTGATCCCAATAGAAGTGCTGCGGTTAGTTGCTGTTGGCAGTCCACAGACGGTAAATTCATGCGTTGCTGGTTTGTTTCGCCTGGGGTACGCACGGACTGAAGAGTGGTCGAGGCATTTGCCAGCTGCAAATCCTGGCCAGGTCATGCGCATCCTTACTAAGCGAGTGGCGAAGGTCAGCTAAGTTGTCCTCTGGGTTTTGCCCACGCGCTGCGATCATGGCTTGAAGTTACTAGCTAGAAGCTCCCGGTGATATCGCTGGGAGCTTTTCTTAAGTAGTGTTCGGCAGCTTGCCTGCTCTTTGGACAAAATAGGTTATATTGGTAATGCCCAGTTCTAAGACGTCTTTAAGGCGTCTGTGCAGCGTCTTTAAGACGTCTGAACGGCGTCTTAAAGACGTCGTTGCTGGAATGCCTAATTGTTGGTCATAAGCCGCAACCAAGAACGCCCCCTCTACGAAGGTACGTATTCTTGGAAGGAGCTATGACAGAATATAAGTTTGGTAATAAGCGCAAAGCCGCAGACTTAACGGGTTTTAGTACAGAAACCCTGAAAAAGTATCGTCTAATTGATAAGAGCCTTTTGGAAAATATCCACTGGGTTAAAGTTAATTCGCGGACGATTCGGTACAACTTGACTTTGCTTGCAGATTGGATAGCGAATCGGGGCGACTCTGCTGCGCATCGCAGAGCAATTGATCACTATCTACAATCAAAGCTTTCAAATCAAAGAAAGCGCCCAGGACAGACCATAAAACTGCCCTCAGAATAGTCAAAAGGTAAGGCAATGGCTAAGCAAATTAGCCTGATGTCTTATCTAGCTGAGGACTTCTATCAAAGCTTTGTCTTCATGTGCCTACATGTAATGACGACGAGGCAGTTCTCTTCAGCGACTAAGACTGAAGGCAGAATTTATACCCAGTTTGAGCATAAAAATCTAATAACAGAAGAGGCTCAGTGAAATGGGCAAGGCAAAGACAAAGCCTTGCCCAGATCGAGACACCAAAAAGTCAGTGCCGTTTCCTAGGGAAAGAGGCAGTTCGACGGTGCCTGCGAAGACGGATAAGGCTTGTAAGCGACAGGTTAAACCTGTCGACGATAACCAATTAAATGAGCGAACGCTGAAGTTCTTCTCACAATTTCATATTTGGGACTTTATCAGTGCTCCGGCAGTCAGAGGCAAACTTGACTGGGTTACCTACTCAAAATATCCACTATCTGCTCAGACGCTCCATCAACGATGGAGCAACGAAGATGAAATTGTTGGTGTTAGGTTTTCTAATGGCGAGGGAAAAACTTCTTATTTCCTTTTGGATATTGACTCTGACAGTAATTGTCATCCTAACAATCACTGGGTAAACTTTATCAGCCTGCTGAATGTTATGGATCAGCTTGGCTTGTTTGGTCGAGTTATAGTTCGATCAAGCTTTTCCAATGGAATTCATGTCTACTTTCCCCTGCCCGAAAAGGTTCATTGCTACAAATTGGCTCTAGTTATTGAGGCCGCATGTTCTAAAGGCAGATTTGCGGTAAAACCAGGAACCCTAGAGATTTTCCCCAATGTCAAGTGCAAAGGATCTAACTATAACGGTCATAGACTTCCTCTTCAATTGGGCTCATGTGTTCTAGATGATTTCGGCGAGGAGGAAATCCATGCTGACTTGAATTCACTTATTAACTTGTGGGAAACTGCGGCATCTCAGCAGGAAATGCCCCTTGTTAGACAGGCAATGAGAGATGCTAAGCCAACTTGGGCTAAGCAGAATAAGCAAGTCAAAGGAAATGTCGCAGAATGGAAGCTACGCCTAGAAGAGTCGTTAGAAGAAGGCTGGACTGGGTCTCACCAGACCAATGACATTATCAAAGAAGCTTGCATCTACGCCAGAGTCTTTCTAGAACTGAACTGGGATGAGGTAGAGTCCTGGGTACTCCAGCAGGTGCCACAACTTCCAGGTTTCCAGGAGTTTTGTGCTCATCGACATAAATATCAGCGTCGTGTTCGCGAGTGGGTGCGGGCTAACCGCCGGAGCAACAGGTATTACCCCTATAGCCAACGATCACGGTCTTCAAAGCCACCCAGTGAGCCAAGAGGCCCAAATAACCAGGCTAAAGCTCAAGACGCCTTACAACGTATTCAAGCGGCGATCGCACTCCTTCAGAGCAGCCCCGGTGGCTTACCTAGCAAAGTTAAGGCACGGCAGGAGCTAGTTTGTCGGGAAGCAGGATGCAGTGCGGCAACTCTGCGGAAGCATTTGCCTCTGTGGCACCCTCGTCATTTGGTAGACGGAAACAACGCCAACGATGCGCTAGACCCCGAATCTTCGGCTTCGCCATCCTGTGCCAGTGGAGGAATTTTACCGATTCCAGGGCAAGAGTGTGCAACTGCCCAGCCTGCAAGGGTTTCCAGTGATTTTGGAAAGGATCTTGTAACAGGAGCTGGATCGGCTGAAACCTCGCAAAATCAGGGGGCTACACACCCAGCGACACTAAGGTGTAGTAATTTAGTTCAGCAGACTCCAACCCCAATAGACACATCCCAAGCAATTAGGTCTACTCACCACCAACAAGAGCTATTGCAGCAGATGCAAGGTCTTAAGCTTGTGGAGCCGCCCGACAAAAATGTTGCGTAAGTATAAATCACTACGGCCTACCTGCCGAAGATCCTGCGTTAGAAGGTTCTCGTGACTCGACGCAGATGTTCCATTGAATCTTTCGGTTCAAAGTTCTGGTTTCAGAGTTAGACACCTCTCCTCTATTTGGCGTTAGCCTACCCTAGAGTCGATTGAGTATTCGGATCCAAGTGATTAGCCGAATTCGACCGACGATGCATCAGATCCTACATCCTCAGCTTTGGTTACTGATGCCAGCAGAGGAATTTCACCAATTCCAGGGCAAGAGTGTGTAACTGCCCAGCCTGCAAGGGCTTTAAGCGATTTTGAAGAGAATTTTGTAGCAGTAACCAGATCGGCTAAAACCTCGCAAAATCAATGGGTTACACACCCAAGGGCACTAAGGTGTAGTAGTTTAGTGAACTAAATTCTGGCCCCAATAGACACATTCCAGACAGGCAGGTCTAATCACCCCAGCAAGAGTTATTGCCGCAGATCAAGGACTTCCGCTTAGGGAGCCGCCCGGCAAAGTTGTTGCGTAAGTATAAATCACTAAGACTTGCCTACCGAAGGTCCTGTGTTAGAAGGTTCTTGTGGCTCAGAGCAGCTGTTCTACTTGTGCTCTCCAAAGGTTCAAGGTTCTGGTTTCAGAACTGGGTACCTCTCCTCTGTTCGACGTTAGTCTGCCTCTGAGTTGGTTGAGTATTCGGATCCAAGCGATTAGCCGAATTCGACCAATTCTGATCGTTTGAAACAAAGATCGACCTGAATCTATTGAATCCGGGTTGTAAGCGTAAATGTGCCGTTAAGTTTTGCCCAGCGGAAATCCCCCTAACGGTGGAGCTGGGCACAATCGTTGGGTATGACTGTGGATTTTCTGTTTCAGATACGTCCTAACCTATGCCTACTGCGCCACTCCCAACCTCTGGATCTGTTGTCACTTGCCGAGGTCGTCAGTGGGTTGTGATGCCGTCTGAGCAGAACGACCTAATGCGCCTGCGGCCTCTTAGCGGTAATGAAGAACAGGCTTGCGGCATCTACCTGCCCCTGTTGGAGCAAGGTCTGGAAGCGATTGAGTCTGCCCAATTCCCAATGCCTGGCCCCGAGGCGGTTCAAGACCACACAGCCGCCCGCCTGCTGATGGAAGCGGCCCGGCTGAGCCTGCGCAGTGGTGCCGGGCCGTTTCGTTGCCTAGGGCGGCTCTCGGTGCGCCCCAGGCCCTACCAACTGGTGCCTTTGCTTATGGCGCTGCGGTTAGAGACACTGCGGCTGCTGGTAGCAGACGATGTCGGCATTGGCAAAACGATCGAAGCGGGCTTGATTGCCCGAGAATTTCTAGACCGGGGAGAGGTGCAGCGCCTGGCAGTGCTCTGCCCACCCCACCTCTGCGACCAGTGGCAGCGGGAGCTACGAGAGAAGTTTCACATTGATGCTGTAGTTGTCCGCTCGGGTACGGTGAGCCGGTTGGAGCGATCGCTGCCTGCTGGCGACCACCACATTTTTGGCTTCTATCGCCACATCATTGTCAGCCTCGACTACGCCAAGAGCGATCGCCGTCGCGCCAGCTTTCTTACCCACTGCCCAGACCTGGTGATTGTGGATGAAGCTCACACCTGTGCCCGCCCCAGTGGTCGCAGCGAATCTCAGCAGATGCGCCACCAGCTTGTGCGCGAAATCGCCGCTAAGCCAGAACAAAATCTGCTGCTGCTCACCGCTACCCCCCACAGCGGCATTGAGGAGTCATTTCTGTCGCTGCTGGGGTTGCTCAAACCTGAGTTCGAGCAGTACGACCTGGAGCACCTCAGCGAAAACCAGCGCATTGAGCTGGCCCGCTACTTCGTGCAGCGCCGCCGCGCCGACGTTAAACAGTGGTTGGGGGATGATACGCCCTTTCCAGAGCGTGACCCTCTAGAGCAGCCCTACAAGCTCTCACCCGAATATCGCACCCTGTTCGAGAATGTCTACAACTTTGCCCGTGGGCTGGTGCAGACCACCACCCAAGAGATGACCTACGCCCAGCGGCGGGGTCGCTACTGGTCGGCCCTGGCCATCATTCGCTGTGTAATGTCGTCTCCAGAAACGGCGATCGCAACCCTCAACCGCCAAATCGAAAAAGTCGGCGAGCCCGAAAATTTAGGGGCCGAAATCGACCAAGACCTGATGGCTGCCTATACCTACGACCCCACCGATCAGGAACAGGCTATCGATGCCCAGCCCACCGCTGCCCTTGAGCAGGGCCAGCGCACCTTCAGCGACAGCGATCGCCGCAAGCTGCGGGCCTTTATCCGCGACGCAGAGGCTCTCAAAGGCACCAAAGACTCGAAGCTAAAGGAAGCTACCGAAACCGTCGGCACCCTGCTTAAGGAGGGCCTAAACCCTATTGTCTGGTGTCGTTACATCGCCACCGCCAATTATGTGGCCACTGCCCTGCGCGACAAGCTAGAGAAAAAGCGGGGCATCCAGGTGCGCGTGATCGCCGTTACGGGCGAACAATCCGAGGATGAGCGAGAACTGCGGATTCAGGAACTAGCGACCTACCCCCAGCGGGTGCTGGTAGCCACCGACTGCCTGAGCGAAGGGGTAAACCTTCAGGAGGCCTTCCAGGCGGTGATCCACTACGACCTGCCCTGGAACCCCAATCGCCTAGAGCAGCGGGAAGGGCGGGTCGATCGCTACGGTCAAACTGCTCCGGTGGTTAAAAGCTACCTGCTCTACGGCCAAGACAACCCAGTGGATGGGGCCGTGTTGGACGTGCTGATCCGCAAGGCAGTCAAAATTCACAAAAGCCTGGGTATTACAGTGCCAGTGCCGATGGATAGTTCTACAGTCTCGGAAGCAGTCTTTAAGTCGCTGTTTGATCGCGCCACCGATGCCGCCCAGCTCTCCCTGCTAGATTTGCTAGATGACGATGAGCCAGCGGTCGACAAGGTGCATAAAAGCTGGGACCGGGCGGTGGAGCGCGAGAAGGCCAGCCGTACCCGCTTTGCCCAGCGCACGATCAAACCCGCAGAGGTAGAACAAGAGCTAGTGGAGTCAGATCGGATTCTAGGCAACGAGTCCGACGTAGAGCGGTTTGTGCTGTCAGCTTGCGCTCGGCTCAATCATTCCTTGCTCAAGAAAAAGCAGGGCTGGTATCTCCAGACGATTCCTACTTGTGTGCGGCCTACCTTAGGCGACAAACCCCGGCTAATGGTGTTTACCACCCCTACACCCGAAGGAGTGGAGTATGTGGGGCGCAACCACCCCTTGGTGGAGGGGCTGGCTCGCTACGTGTTAGAAAACGCGCTAGAGAATAATCAAGACCCTGTCGCGGCCCGTTGTGGATTTACGGTCACGGATGCTGTAGAAAAACGCACCACACTGCTACTGCTGAGGGTTCGGCATCTGTTGGCTAGTCCCAAACAGCAAAGCTTGCTGGCTGAAGAATGTCTGGTTACAGGCTTTACTGGGCCACCCTCGGCTCCGGTCTGGCTTGAACCGGCAGAGGCCACCGAGCTGTTTCAGCGGGCTGAGCCCACTGGGGATGTGCCCATCGCAATGAAGCGCCTGGAAATCGCTGAGCTGTTGAATCGCTTAGAGGAGTTTAGGGAAGAGTTAGAAGATATTGCTGCGTCTCGAGCTAACGCCCTAGCCCAGTCCCACCGTCGGGTGCGGGAGATTACCAAGGAGGGTCAGATCCGCGTCAAACCCCAGCTACCGATGGATATCTTGGGTCTTTATGTCCTACAGCCTGCATGGCATTAGATTGACCTTGGGAAAGGCTTGAAAACCAAAGGAATAACCAATAAATAAAGGTGCTTTTATGGCTAAGAAAAAAGATTCAGATGCCAGAGGAATTGAGGTATGGAGTTCCAATTCGAGAAAGGTGCAAGAGCAGAAGCAAAAGCAAGAAAGGAAGAGAAAACAAGATCTTAGGCAGCTTGCCGAACGAGTGGTTGAAAAGCCAATGCCTGCGATTGTGCTTGTTTCCAAGAGGGGGATTCGTAAATTAATACCAAAAAAACGATGTGATGAGTGCAGAAAGCTTCCGCCCGAAGGTAAGAGTTTAATGCACTACTCTAAGAGCAACGTAGGGCCAGTTGCAATTTGTGATCTTTGCCTTGGAAAAGTTCAGGATCGTTCTTGGAGGCCACTGGACACGCTCGACTATTCATGGGGAGGTGGCAGCTTCAGCCCTAAATAAACAGGAGCAAGCTATCCTCGGCACCAGCCCTCCTATTTAGTATTCAGGCTATCTTCTACTATCCTCACTATGTCTTCTGCAACGTTAACCTTCGCCGGACTCCAAATTGAAGGCAACCTGATCGCCTCGGACCTGATGGCGGATGTGCTGACTGCCGATATCAAAGGCCAGGTTCCAGAGGCGTTTGGGCTGCAAAAAACAGATAAGCTAGCCGACGAAATTGCCCTGGCCTGGGGCGATGCGAAGATCTACTGGGCGGCGTTTCAGCGGGCTTCAAGCCGTCTGCCCGAGCACGACCTGGCCACCACCGTGACCCGTGAGCAATGGGCGGTGCCGCTGCTGCGCAGTTTGGGGTACGACCCGATATACGTGGCCAAAGCCGAGGTAGTAGACGAGCAAACCTACGCTATCTCTCACCGTGCAGAACCAGGGGAGGCCAAGCCCCCAATCCACATTGTGGGTAGCCGGGTACGCCTAGAGCAGCGTCCTCCCAGCGGCACGCCCCGGCTGTCGGCCCATGCCCTGGTGCAGGAGTATCTGAACCGCACTGAGCACCTATGGGCGATCGCAACCAATGGCCTGCGCTGGCGACTACTGCGCGACTCGTCGCTGATGACTCGGCTCACCTATGTGGAGTTTGACCTGGAGCAAATTCTCAATGGCGAGAACTTTGCCGAGTTTGGCCTGTTCTACCGGCTGTTCCACCGATCGCGCCTACCTCAAGGCATGGAAGATGCCGACGAGTGCCTGCTGGAGTTCTACCACCAGGAGTCGGTGCAGCAAGGTGGGCGAGTACGCGATCGCCTGCGGGATGGGGTCGAACAAGCCCTCAAAGTGCTGGGCACCGGCTTCCTCCAGCATCCAGATAACGAAGCACTACGACAACGATTACGGCTGGGCAAGGGGGAGCCAGCCGTCAGCAGCCAGCCCGCAGAGACTACGCCCACGTCCGATCTCCCCTCGCTCCCTGGGAGCGGGGCTGAGGGCTTTGGAGGCGAGGCCCTCACCGAAACCGCCTACTACCGCCAACTCCTCCTGCTGATCTATCGCCTGCTGTTCTTGATGGTGGCCGAGTCGCGCAACCTGCTGCTCTCCGGCGATGATGTCAACAAGTCCCGCATTTACCGGGAGTACTACAGCATCGAGCGCCTGCGGGCACTGGCAGAAAAAGCCTCCTGGCGACGAGAAGGGTTTCAAGACCAGTGGCAGGGCCTGCGGGTCACCTTCCGGCTGTTTGATGAAAACTGGCGGGGGCAGGTGCTGGGCCTATCTCCGCTGAATGGGGTGTTGTTTGGCTCCCACTCGCTGCTAGATATCGATGCCTGTGCCATCGACAACCACGACCTCACCCTGGCGATTCGTCACCTGTCGCTGTACGAGCAGCGGGGCCAACTGCGCCGGGTTAACTATGGGGCGTTGGATGTGGAGGAACTGGGTAGTGTCTACGAAAGCCTGCTCGACTTTCATCCCCTAGTGGCCGAGCGGCAGGGCATCTATGAGTTTCAGTTGGTGACGGGCAGCGATCGCAAAACTACCGGCTCTTACTACACCCCGCCAGAGCTGGTAGGACAGCTGATCAAGAGTGCGCTAGAACCTGTGATTGCGGATCGGCTGGAGACGTTAGGCAAAGATGCCACCCCAGAGGCTCAGGAGCAGGCGTTGCTCTCCCTCAAGGTGTGTGACCCCGCCTGTGGCTCGGGGCACTTTTTGCTGGCGGCATCTCGACGCATTGGCAAGGAATTGGCCCGCATTCGCACGGGGGAACCGCAGCCGGGGCCAGAGCCGTTGCGGATGGCTATTCGGGATGTGATTCAGCACTGTGTGTATGGGGTCGATTTGAACCCGTTGGCGGTAGACCTGTGCAAGGTGGCCCTGTGGATTGAGGGGCTGTGTTGCGGGGTGTCGCTGAACTTTTTAGACCACCGCATTAAGAATGGCAATTCGCTGGTGGGGGTGTTGGATCTGGATTGCCTAAAAGAGGGCATTCCCGACAATGCCTACAAGCCAGTAACGGGGGATGATAAGTCGCTGGCTGCTCAGTTTAAGAAGCGCAATAAGCAGGAGCGGGAAAGTAAGGTGGCAGGTCAGCTTGCACTGCTGTATGACAACACCTTTGAGCGCGATCGCGAGGAGTATGCCAAGGCGTGGCGCGAAATTGAGGGCATGAAGGATGATGACCCTACGGCGGTGCGGCAAAAGCAGGAGAAGTATGAGCGCAGTCGGCATTTATATTCGTGGCGGCGGGATAAATCGGCCTGTAATTTGTGGACGGCGGCATTTTTTATGCCACTGACGGAGCAGAATTTGCAGCTTTTGCCGACTTCGGGGGTGTTGGATAACCTGTTGAAGGGGAACTGGGCAACGCAGGGGATTGTAAATGCAGCGGATAAGCTGGCGGATGAGAAGCGGTTTTTTCATTGGCCGCTAGAATTTCCGGAGGTGTTTGAGCAGGGTGGGTTTGATTCTGTGTTGGGAAATCCGCCATGGGAAAGGATTAAGTTGCAAGAAAAAGAATTTTTTGGGGCTAGAGATCCAGACATTGCCAACGCTGCCAACAAAGCCGCACGGGAAAAACTCATCAAGAAACTAGCTACTACAAATCTAACCCTAGCTATAGCTTTCCAAGATGCTAAACACGATGCCGAGGCCCAAAGTAAGTTTATTCGCGAGTCCGAACGGTTTCCACTAACGGCAACGGGAGATATTAATACCTATGCTATTTTTTCGGAAACAGCACAAAA
The DNA here is from genome assembly GCA_019359285.1 of Nodosilinea sp. WJT8-NPBG4. Classification (GTDB taxonomy): domain Bacteria; phylum Cyanobacteriota; class Cyanobacteriia; order Phormidesmidales; family Phormidesmidaceae; genus Nodosilinea. The sequence goes on along the minus strand of JAHHHQ010000049.1, from coordinate 92,233 downwards.
GGCGATTAGCAATAAGGGCAGAGCAGGCATTGTTGTACCGACTGGAATTGCTACAGATGCAACTACAGCAACTTACTTTAAATATTTAATTGAAAGTAAAAGTCTTTGGCAAATTATAGGATTCCGAAACTCAAAACAGATTTTTGCGGATGTCAAAGATTATATAACCTTTGCAATCGTCGTTTTGGGAAAGTCAAATAACTATTCAAGCAAAATGTTATTTTGCTGGTTAGTTACTAGTATTCAAGAGGCCAACGATCCAAAGCGACAAATTGAATTATCCCCTCATGACTTTCAATCAATCAATCCAAATACACTAACTTGTCCGATTTTCAGGACTCGTCAAGATGCAGAACTAGCCAAGAAAATCTATAAAAATCTACCTATTTTAGACAACGAAGCCACAGGAAAAAACCCTTGGGGTATTTCGTTTATGAGAATGTTTGATATGTCTAACGACAGCGAGCTATTTCAATATCATTCGGACACAAGTTGTTTGCCTTTATATGAAGCAAAAATGTTTCATCACTTTGATCATAGATATTCCTCCTATGAGAATGCTACAGATCAGAATATAAATGAAGGCAATCTTCCAAAGCTTTCTGTTGATGTCAAACAAGATTACCATTCTCAAATTGTCCCCCGCTATTGGGTAAATAGATCCGAAGTTGAAAACAAGCTTTTACATAAATGGGATAAAAAATGGCTAATTGCCTTCCGTGATGTTTGTCGCTCTACCGATGAACGCACAGCTATTTTTAGCCTATTGCCAAAAGTAGCGGTCGGGCATAATGCACCTTTGATCTTTTGTGATGTCAAAGAAAATAGCAAGCACGCCCTATTCCTAGCTAATGTTAACTCTATTGTTTTCGACTTTGTTGTTAGGCAAAAAGTTGGCGGTACGCATCTAACATATTTCATCCTCAAACAACTTCCCGTCCTCCCCCCAGATCGCTACATCCGCGCCGACATCGACTTCATTGCCCCCCGCGTGCTCGAACTCACCTACACCGCCTGGGATCTGCAACCCTTCGCCCAAGATATGGGCTACCACGGCGACCCCTTCATCTGGAACCCAGAACGCCGCGCTCACCTCCGCGCCGAATTAGAAGCCTACTACGCCTACCTCTACGGCCTCACCCGTGACGAACTCCGCTATATTCTCGACCCAGCCGACATCCACGGCCCCGACTTCCCCAGCGAAACCTTCCGCGTCCTCAAAAACAACGAAATGAAGCAGTTCGGCGAATACCGCACACAACGCCTCGTTCTCGAAGCCTGGGACAGATTATTTGGAAAGGCTTGATTTGAACAGTGATTTAGCTATGCAAACTAAGTGATCTCTATCTTTATACTCACTATTCCACGAGAAAACTTAATTAAATCGCTTTTATCAGTACATTAGCATAACAACCAAAAAGACAATAAGGTAAGATTCTCATGGCTATCGACTCTACAAGAATTGAAGATTTTATTAATCAAGATCCTTTTAGAAAAACTTTGTATGACCTATTAACTGCTTCTGGGTTCACAGTCACCTGGACAATCTCCAAAAATTTTAAGCTTTGGGGATTCTTTCTTAAGCCGACAAAGAGAGTTAAAGACCTTTTAGGTGTTGGGAATTTAGAAATACTTGTCTGGGTTGTTCAATTTGACGACTTTCAGGCAAAAACTATTGAGCAAGCGGTGGAAATTGCGACTCAGGAAAACAGATTAGGCAAGGATTTTGTTCTTGTCATTACTGAAGACACGGAAACCGCCAAAAATGTGGTGCAGATATCTCCACAGATATCTCCTATAAACATTATTGGGTTTTCAATAAGCGAAATAAGGAGCTTATCAACTAATCCAGAGAATTTTCTGCCAACACTTCAAGCCAGATTATATGTGAAAGATTTGTACTGGGTTGTTGATCCTATAAAAATACCAAGATACTTCTACGGGCATAACAAGTTGCTCTCCGAGATCGCATCATCACTTGCAAATTCTACCTCGAATATAGGTTTGTTCGGCCTACGAAAAATGGGAAAGACTTCTTTTCTGTATCGGTTAATAGAAATATTAAAAGAAAGTTATAGTGTCTATATTGTCTACTTGGATATTCAACGGATCGATGGTGTTTTGCCTACAGCAGAATATCTTTTATGGAGTCTCGGCGAATCTATATTGGATTCCATAGGAAGGAAAAGAATAGATGACTTGGTTCTTTTTGGTAAATACGAGCTTTTCTCCGCAATAGATAGCAAAGATTTTGTCAGAGAAGGTTTTGTTGTAGATTTTCGGAAAATTATAAAAGCGACCAACAAAAAATTTATAATAGCTTTTGATGAAGTAGAACTGATGGCGCCGCCGTCAATAATTTATGGTTCTTCTTGGATGCCACAAGACTTCCTTAGGGTTTGGCGCATCTTAAGAGGGATGTATCAAGAGCATTCAGGCCGAATTGCATATTTTGTGACGGGTACCAATCCCAAGATTGTTGAACAGACAAGTATTGAATCTTCTGATAATCCAATTTTCAACTTTTTCCAAAAAAAGTATTTAGGTCCGTTTGATTTTGGAGATAGCAAGAATCTACTCGAAGATATTGGCTCCCTTATGGGTATTTCTTGGCAAAGCGATGCTTTGAACATGGTTCATCAAAGAACTGGAGGCCACCCCCTTTTAATGCGAGCTTACGGCTCGGCAATTCATAACGCGAGATCTAATAAAGGACAGGGCAAGAGGGTCTTAAGCGGTGATGTTTCTAAAGAGGCAGCTAATTTCTTAAAACTAGTAGAATCCCAAGTAAGCCAAATGGTTGATGTTCTGTCTCAATATTATGAAAATGAATTTATTCTCCTAGAAACTTTAGCTCAAGGAAAAATTGGGGAATTCAAAGAACTTGCTGAACTATTTCCCAACGATATTTCCCATCTTGAGGGTTATGGAATTATAGAATTTGATGATGATGTATGTAAAATCAAAGTTGAACCCCTTCAGACATGGATAGTTAAAAGGAAAAGCACTCGGGAAATAAAACCAGGTGTTCATCAAAACAACAATACCTTAGCATCTGGGATAAGGATAGGAACCTATAAAATCGAAGGCTTAGTTGGGCATTCGGGAGGATTTTCAAAAGTTTATAAGGCCATACGAATTGAAGGGGAAAATCCACTAGAAAAATCGAATTATGTCGCTATAAAAGTATTAGAATCTGGGTCGGTTCTTAGGCTTCAAAGGGAAGTTGATATTCTGTCAAAGTTTAATCATCCAAACATTGTTAAGTTGATTACATTTGGACAAACAGAAGGTGGAAAAGCTTATTTAGTAATGGAATATTTAGAAGGGCAATCCCTTCGCTCTAGGTGTCAACGTAGTTTTAGATTGACACCGGATGAGCTAAAGGGTATTTCCGTCAAGCTGTTAGAAGCTTTGAAGTATATTCATCCTGACCATGATTTAGTAGAAAAACTGCGCAGCAAGAAGGATCTCTTACCTCAAGAATTCACTCAAATGGAGCAAGCAAGGCATGGGAAAGTGCATCGCGATATAAAGCCTGAAAATATCATTTTGACGGATGTGAGAGGCCCTGTGTTAATAGATTTCAATATATCAGTTGCTGCCAACCAAGAAGTGAGGACTGTGTCACATACTCCAGGCTATTTACCTCCTGACTTTGTAGTGGGTCCATGGACCCAGGATATAGATCTTTATCAATTGGGATTGACCTTGGCACAAGCAGCTACAGGTATGGATATTAGCTTGAGTCAAGCCGGAGAGTATGATTCGGAAATTATTCAAAATTTGTCTGAGCAAGTTAGAAACGACTTGCCAGAAAAGTTGGCGCAGGGGATCTTGAAGTTGTTCGCAGAAAACAAGATGGATAGATTTCAATCTGCTGCTTCTGCACTGAAATTTATTCGTAATACTTAGGCGCTCCCCCTTGAATTAAATCTAAAGAAAATGAAGTGTCTACAGATAAAAGGATGATTTGGTTCATGCAAACCTATGCCTTCAGTCATGGTCTTCAAATCCCAGATGCCCTCATCACAGTCACAACCTTAGCTCTCAATATTCCTCTACTCAGCAAAAACCAGTGCGATTATCGTTTTATTGTCGGGCTCCCCTTGCTCCCCTTGCTCCCCTTGCTCCCCTTGCTCCCCTATCTCTAAAACTACTACTCCTCAGAGTGGCTCTAGCCATCATTCATCCCCATTAAATAAATCCTATGAAAACTATCGCTATCTATCACAACAAAGGCGGCGTCGGCAAAACTACCACCGCTGTTAATCTCGCCGCTGCTTTCCAAAACAAGGGCAAGCGCGTCCTCCTCATCGACATCGACGCCCAGGCTAACTCCACCTTCAGCACTGGGCTTATCAAATTCCAATTCGAGGAAGACGATGATCTCGTCAAGAGCAACGTTTTCCAACTACTCGAATCCGGCGAGTTCAATTTCATTCCCGAAATCGTCAGAAAGTCCAACGGCTTCAACACGCCCGAAATCGATGTAGTGCCAGCCCACATCTCCCTCATCGACAGTCAAGATCGCCTCACCAAGCTGGCCGCTAGCCGGTTTCGCCTCAACAGCAAACTTCAAAAAGTTGAAGACAGCTACGACATCACCATCATCGATGCCCCACCCTCCCGCGACATCTACGCCGAAATCGCTCTGATCGCCGCCGACTACCTCATCATCCCCTCCGACATGAAACCCTTCGCCAACCAGGGCCTCAACAACGTCAAAGCCTTCATCGGTGAAATTAACGAAACCCGCGCCAACATCGGCAAAGCCCCCCTAGAGGTGTTAGGGGTGCTAGCCTCCAAAATTTTGACCAACAACCAATACCTTAAGTTCGTCTTCCCCCGGCAAAAAGAAGCCGTCACCCAACGCTACGGCTTCCCCACCCTAGAGACCGTCATCTACGAGCGAGTAGCCCTCTCCAACTGCGTTAACAAAACCATCCCCGTCGGTATGATGGAAATCCCCGATCCAAAGTCCATCTTTGAGTTCGATCGCGACTGCGACTCCGTTAAAGAGTTCAGAAACCTCTCCTACGAAGTCATGACCAAAATCGGAGCCTAATCCATGACCGAATACTACCTAGTCGATGTCAAAAGCATCACATCCACCACACCGCGATCCAACTTCAAAGTAGACCAGCTAGAAACCCTCGCCCAAAGTATTCTATCCACCGGGGCCTTGCTCTCTCCCCTCCTGCTCAAACAAACAGGGGCCGAAACCTACGAAGTCCTAGCCGGAGACCTGAAGTACTACGCCGCCGTTCGCGCTAAAGAACTCGACCCCCGCAAAGGCGAAATGATCAACGCCTTTGTTATCTCTCCCAAACAGCAGGAGGCAGCAGTCGAGCAGGCCGCCCTCCTCAGTCCAACACCACAGCCCACGGCAACCTCAGATCAGCCAACCCCAGCAGCAACCCCCGCCCCCGCTGGCGAATCTGACCTCCGCATCACCAACCTAGAATCCCGCCTAGATGAAGCCATCCGCGACCTTAAGCACTCCCAAGATCGCGCAATCAACCGCCTAGAGCAAACCGTCAACGACCTCAAAGCCCAGCTCCCCCAACGGGTAGAACCCCTCGACGCCTTCAACAACCTCAGCCTGCCCGAACTAGCCCAAAAGCTGGCCTCCGCCAACGTGCGCGGCAAAACCGCCGAACGAATGCTCAAAAGCATCGAAAAAGAACGGAAGAAGACCAAATTCAAATCCTTCACCGACATCGTCGAACGAGTCGATGGCCTCGGCGACAAACGAATGCTCGCCATCATCGATACCTGGAGCGGCATGTACTAATTCATGGCCAAATCATGGGTAGTACTAGGTAATGCGTGCTGTAATTGAAAAAATACTCATCATCTTAAAGAGAGGTGCATTTTTGAGAAAATTTAGAAAAGAATCGAAGCATTCAATTGAATCTTTTACGCAAGGAGGCTATCGAAAAATAGAGCTATTTTTTACTGGGTTCTTTTTAGTAAAGGGCTTTCCTAGCTTCGCAGAATCATATACTTTAGCGAGCCAGACATTTCAATACTCACTAAGGACGGCTCTTTCCATCATCACCCAGTCTTTCATGGGTGTTTTTTTATTCCTGAAATACTTCGTTCCAAATTTTGACTTCCTATCAGATGTTATAGCTTTTCAGGGGGCAGTTGTTGCTATAGCTTATCCATTGAGCTTAGAGATCGTCTCCAGAATTTCTGAAAGATATCACTCAGGTGTCATTATCAAGAAATTCAACAAAGAGTGGCAAGTAAGGACACTACCCTATTTACTTATTTCTAGCGTTATTATTGCAACTCTCCTGAAATTCTTCTCGTCGAGCAATTCAGACGAAGTTGAACCCCCTCTAGCTAGGGCATTAGCATGGCTTGTTATCACGCTCTTTATCACAAGCACAATACTTTTAATTTCCTTCTTTTTGGTATTGAGAAGATATGCAGTCGACACAGAATTGTTAGTTGCTCAACTGTTGGCTGACATGCAAGGTCTAATCAAACTTAATTCAACAGATAAAATAAAGCCTGAGGTCCTTATTGAAAAGCAAAACAAACTTATTTCAGCTTTTGAAGGGGTTGGCGATATTTTGTCTTATGAAGTTAGGAATAGAAGGAGCGACAAGTATCTCACTCAGACACTTAGAGAGATGCGTATAGTCATCAAAGACTTTCTTGACTTGAAATTCAGCCATCCCGAAGAGTTTGAGAAATTACTACTTCCTCCTGATTTCCATGAAGAATATCAAGATATAGATAGAGATACCCAATTCCTAATCAATCTTAAGCCAGAAAAATATTTTATTACTTTTACTTTGGCAATAAGCCAATTTTCAAGAATTCATGAGGTTGCTGCCGAAGCCAAAAATTTGGAAATAGGAAACTTTGCGCTTGTGAACTTTGTAAAGCTTCTACGCGACATGTCTCAGAAGCCTGGAAATGAATTATTTGTCAAGCAAGTACTAAACAGCTTTTCGCTGATTCAGAGGAAGGCTATTTCTGCAAAAGACACTATGTCGGCTAATACTGCGTCTATCGGGTGGTATGCAAATATTGTATTTGACGCTACTGCTGATAGTTTTGAACTTTCCTATCTTGATCTATTCAACGAGTACTTCTTTCGTAGTGCTCAATTTTTAATATCAAAAGGGGCAACGGAAATTTACGAAAGACTGATTTCCAATCTGACAAATGGCATTCATCTTCCTTCAGGAAAGCTTGTATCTCCTGCTGACTATAAAGACATGCTTGAAGTAAAACTTGTCGAAGATTATTCAAGAGCAAATGCTAAGTATTTGCTAGAGCAGAGATTCGATGAGCTTGAATCTTTTTATGAAAAAGCTATGTCGCCTAAGGATTACATTGAATTTTTGGATAAGATGGAACCTATTTCTAATATTGAAGAAATAAGAAGCCTCTGTCACAAAGATGAAGTGATAGGTGACATGCCAAACCAAGTCAGGAAAGACTTAACCAACTTAATTAAGAAAAAGAATTTAGATAGCTTATTGATTGCATTCGGTGCTTATTGTTTATTCAAACAAAGATATGACTATATTAAGCATATGTGGGAGTTTAATCAACCTCCTGACTCAGATGCTATGTGGCTTAATCATAGTATTGTGCCTCTAACTCTTGAAGGTGTAATCGCTCAATATTCGAGACGGGATTATTTCGAGTCTAAATTCTCGATCTACTGGGATGATCATCATGGGGCAAGAATCTATTTTGACAAGTATTTTTTATTACTTCTAATGAAAGCGCTTCAGGTAAAGGGCCAAACTCGTGAGATATTGCAACAACGTATAGAAACCTTCCGCATCCCTGCCAAAACCGATATTCATTTTCTTAGTAGTTTAAACGACTCTATAGATCGCTATGTTATATTAGGCAGCCAGATCTACCAAGACCAATCTATGGCTGAAAACGTTGGATTTGATTTAACCCAATCAGAGCTGTGGTTTGACTTTGGTTTCGATCTATTTATGAAAACTCTAAAGTCAAAAATAGAAATTCATCTCAACCAATTGCTGAAAACAAAGACTATTAGCAAAACTAGGATTCAGGAATTCAGGAACAACTTTAAAAAATCATTTGAAAAGGCCGTCAAAATACGTAAAATATTCGTTAATTACGATCTTTTTGAAGATAGAAGTCAATCAGAGTCTGACGAGCTTAAAGAGCAATTCGCATCCGGGAGCATCTTGGATAAGGCAGCTTTTTTTGAGGACTGGCATTCGCACTATATTCAAGTGGGTGAGACTTACGGTCGTCAATATGCTGTTGATGAAGACTCCAATCTTCTAGAGACGCTGATAAATTGGAGTATGCCAGTTGACCACGAGAACTTTTCCGATACTCTAGAAATGTTTGAAGAGGATATAGATAATGTCTTCATCCTCGCTATAAATTCCAGTTTGAATAACTTTTTTAGAAAGCATAGCGAGTTTAAGTCCAAATGGACAAATCAAAATCTTGTTTCTGAAAATGATCTTCAAAGTTTGGCTGGCTGGCTAGAGTTTACTGGTTTTGATATACCAATATATGAGATCTATTGTGAGCCAAGGGAAAAATTTATTCTAGTCTTAAATAGAAAAAAGCTAGGACGACTAATACAATATTTACCTAAAAAGGGTTGGCGAGCTAAATCCAGAAACGATTCTGAAGCTATGACTGGCAACTTTTATCTTGGGATTGATTCATTCTCTGAAGATCCAACTTTGATGAACTCCTTTTTAAAGGAACCGCCAGACTGGCTCAGTGAATATGAGGGTGAGACAAGTCAAAGAGAATTCCTAGAAACCCAGGCATTGTTAGAAATAAGTGAGAGCTTTGAGATGGTTAAAGCAGAAGATTTCCAAGGCTATGTTACGAGAATTTCATCAGCATCAGATGAAATTCCCTTGCAATAAAATATTGAAAACGCCTAACGAGCCGGCGTATTTTTATGCGCTTTTGGAGTATTTTTTCATCTTGTCTCAATTGTCTTCAATAGCACAATGAAAAATCTTCATGAAGTTCTCTCAACTTGCCGAAGGTTACCTAAGTAGACTGGGCAAAATTACTGATAGCTGAATAATTTTCCTGAGATTGGCGCCTCCAACTCATCAGCTCACCAAGCCCTATCATTCTGGACTGCCGTGACTACCTGGGCCATCTCCGTAGCCGATACCTTCTTCAACGAGCTTCTGAACCTGCCTCAGGCCGTTCAGAAAAAAGTCAGTAAAGTCGTTAAAACCCTTGAGCTAGACCCTATCTCAGCTCAGGGTGACGCCAAGAAGCTTAAAGGCTACACCAACAACGTGTATCGCGTGCGCCTGGGCGACTACCGGCTGTTCTATAGCTTTGGCCAAGGCTGGGTCAAACTCCTTAGCATCCGCAAGCGCGACGAGCGCACTTACGAAATCGAAATCCCTGACTTCGATGCCCCTTCCCCGCCACCCAGCGACAACATTCTCACCCCCCAGCCCATTGCAGGCGACCCCGCCCCCCCGCCCTCAACCTCCAAGGGCGGTGTAGATGTTGGGTCAGAGAGCAGTTCTACCACTGGTCAAATCACCACATCCTTGCCGGTAGCGCTCACCGAGTCGCTCTTGCAGCAGTGGCAAATTCCGGCTATCCACTGGCCAGATGTGCTCAAAGTCAGCAACGCCGAAGGCATTCTAGAGCTGCCCATCTCTGAGAACCTCATCAGCCGCATTATTGATAACCTCTACCCCCGCCCCATAGAAGAGATCTCGGCCCAGCGAGAGTACATTCTCCAGCAACCCGAAGACCTCGATCGCTTTGTAGAAGGCAACCTCAGCGCCTTTCTGCTCAAGCTCGACCCCGAGCAAGAAGCTCTGCGAGACTTTGGCAAACAAGGCCCTGTGTTGGTCAAGGGCGGCCCAGGCACTGGCAAATCTACTTTGGCCCTTTACCGAGTCGAAACGCTGCTGAGCCAGGGATACAAGCCGATTCTCTTCACCACCTACACCAAAGCCTTGGTGGCCTACTCCGAGCAACTGCTCACCCAACTGCTAAAGCAGCCCCCCGAAAAAGCTGGCGTCAAAGTCAGCACGGTGGATGGTCTGGTCTATCGGCAGTACATCACCACCTACGGTAAACCCAAGCTAGTCCAAGACTACCAAAGCCAAAACCTGCTAGAAGAAGCCATCAAAACAGTCCCTATGCCCGGCAGCAATGCCTTTGACCGGCAGGTGAGGCAGCAGACCCTACAGCGTTTAGGCGTCCCCTATCTGCTCCAAGAATTTGACGCCGTCATTGAGGGCTGGGGTATCGATACCCTCGAAGCCTACCTGGCCCATGAGCGCCGAGGTCGCGGCATTCCCCTCAAGGCTCCTGTGCGAGAAGCCCTCTGGGCCACCTATCAGCGCTGGCGGCAACTTATGGCGCAGACCGGGCTGATCACCTGGGCTCAAATGCGAATGCAGGCTCTAGATGTCGTCCTCAAACTAGACCAGAAACCCTATCAAGCCGTGGTCATTGATGAAGCTCAAGACTTGTCCCCAGTTTCCCTACGTTTTCTTCTAGGGCTAGTGCCGACATTAGAAGGGGTCTACCTTACCGCTGATGCCTCGCAATCCCTCTACCAACGAGGCTTTAGCTGGAAGCAAATTCACCAAGACCTGCGGGTTACAGGCCGAACGCTGTTGCTCAAACGCAACTATCGCAACACAGCCCAAATCACGGCAGCCTGTACCGTCATTCTCCAGGGTACCGATGCAGGCGATGCCGAGTGCTTGGTGCAAGAGCCCTCACCTCACCAAGGTGATATTCCAACCGTGCTCATGACCGACAGTGCCGATCAAACGGCCCAATTAGTCCGAGACTTTTTCATTCAAGCAGCCAAGACCTACCGCATTCCGCTCCACGGCGGGGCGGTGCTTTGCCCCAGCAACCAGATGGGCGAAGACATTGCCGAGAGACTGTCGAGCCTGGGCCTCAAAACCCAGTTCTTTCAGGGCAATCAGCTCGATCTCAATGCCACCTGTGTCAAAGTGATCACCCTGCATTCTGCCAAGGGTTTAGAGTTTCCTTTTGTCGCCGTGATTGGTCTACAAGAGGGACGCTTGCCCAAACTCGACCCCAACCTTCCTGAAGAAGAAAGCCCGGCTGCGATCGATGAACAACGTCGACTGTTCTACGTGGGATGTTCCAGAGCCATGCGAGCACTGACCGTAATTGGCTCCCGCTCTAGCCCATCCATGCTGCTCGAATCCCTCACTGCACCCTCCTGGCAAAGATAGGCAAGGTTATGAAACTACCCGTCAAACTTCAAGACCTGCTTCAGCAAGGGGATGAATTCATTGCCTCCATCGGTCAACTGATGGCCATGGGCAATGTTTGGATCGATTGCTCTGGGGTAGCCACAGCCCCCGACGACAAGCTCGATCTTTTGCTGTCAGTAGCCCCCTCAAGCTGGGACTTACTAGAGTTCTCTGAGGTGATCGACTCCAGCACTCTGACAGAGACTTTTGCTGAGCAGCTCATTGCGAGAATTAACTTTCGACTGGGGCGTGTCTCTGCCCCTACCGCCCTGGCCCTACCAGAAGACGATCCAGAGCCTCATACTCCCCTCGACATCTTTAACCTGCGGGACGAGGTCATCGGCGACTACCGCACCTACATTGAAAGCTTTCTCAAAATTCGCGACGGCAAAGTTAAGTCCTTCGTTGATCAAGAGCTAGAAAAAGGCGAACTTTGGCCCGACCCATTGGTACAGCTCAACCCCTCCTACAAACCTGGAGCCTATATTGGGCCATTAGTCGAGCAAGGTGTCTTGCATCCAGACTGTGCTCGGTACTTCCCTGCCTACGTCTCCCAATACCCCTTTAGGTACCACCAAGAGCAGGCCTTTCGCATTGCCCGCCAAGAGCAGCCCTATGTCTTGACCACAGGCACCGGGTCTGGCAAAAGCATGACCTACGTTGTGCCCATCATCGACGATCTATTGCGCAATCCAGGCATTCAGGGAGTGCGGGCCATTTTGGTCTACCCCATGAATGCTCTGATTAACTCCCAAAAGAAAGAGTTCGATAAATTCCTGGATCAGGTACCAGGCTCTCCCATTCGCGTAGAGCAATACACCGGCCAGGAAAGCCTGACCAAAAAGACCGACATTCAAAACAATCCGCCCCAAATCATCCTCACCAACTACGTGATGCTGGAGCTAATGCTCAGCCGCACCCACGAAGAAAAGCTAGTAGCCTCCAGCGACTTGAAGTTTCTCGTGCTTGATGAGTTGCACACCTATCGGGGGCGGCAGGGGGCCGATGTTGCCATTCTGGTGCGTAAACTGCGCCAGCGCTGCGGCCAAAACTTCCTGTGCATTGGCACCAGCGCCACCATGTCCACCGAGGGCAACCGCGATGATCGTAGACAAACCGTTGCTGAGGTCGCTAGTAAGCTCTTTGGCACCGAAGTCAAAGCCAAGCATGTGATCGATGAAACCCTAGAGCGTTCGATTAAACAGCCAGAGCCAACTCCTGACGAATTGAAGACAGCCCTTGCGCAGCCCCTGCCTAGCGAAGACGAGCAGTCCTTAGCCACATTTCAAGCTCATCCCCTTGCCGCCTGGATGGAATTAGCCTTTGGTCTGAAAGACGAAGAGGGTCACCTGGTCCGGCGCACCCCGATCGCGCTTTCTACTGGGTCACAACAGCTCTCAGAGTTAACTCAGACGCCTCTGGAGCTATGCCAGGCTACACTCCGGCAAATGTTTCTCTGGGGCAGCAAAACCAAAGGCTTAGCCTTTAGATTGCACCAGTTCATCTCCCAAGGCGGAAGCGTTTATGCGACAGCAGAACCCGCAAAAAGTCGAGAATTAACGCTAGAAGGTCAGTACGCCACCACAGAAGACCGACTACTTTACCCCCTAGTGTTTTGTCGGGAATGCGGGCAGGACTACTACATGGTGTTCTACAACCGCGATCGCGACGAGATCCAGCCTCTTCTGCCCACTCAGCTCGATTTCAATCCCGATGAGTCAGTCATTCAGGAAGGCTACCTCACCCTCAACGAGCCAGGGCTATGGAACGAAAGCGAGGCTGATCGCCTGCCAGATACCTGGTTCCGGGAAACTAAGCGGGAAGGGCGGGTGCCGAAAAAAGAGTACGCCCAATTCATCCCTCAACGTCTGCGGGTGCTACCCAATGGCCGAGTTACCCATTCGTTATTGGACGGGACCGAATTTTGGTTCTCTCCCAAACCCTTTAGCGTTTGCCTCAATTGCGGGATCGTCCACGATCGCCGCAAGAGCGAATTTACCAAGCTTTCTCGCCTCAGCAGTGAAGGCCGCAGCACCACCACGACCCTGTTATGCTTATCCACTGTAAACCGGCTGAAAAGCAGCAATGCGGTAGAACCTACCGCCCAAAAGGTGCTCAGCTTCACCGATAACCGTCAGGATGCTTCGCTCCAGGCCGGGCACTTTAACGACTTTGTACAAACCAGCCTGCTGCGAGCAGCGCTGAATCGTGCCCTCAACGCCAAATCATCCCTCACCCATGCCGACTTAGTGCGGTGTGTCGTCGAGCAGATGAACCTGGCCCAGACCGTCTATGCCAAGCAACCCGCCGAATTTGATGGCCCCGGCAAGCGCCGCAATGAGCGAGCCTTTCAGAAGCTGGTGGAATACCGGCTCTACGAAGATTTGAGAAAGGGTTGGCGGTTTGTGCAGCCTAATTTAGAGCAGTGCGGTCTGCTAGCGATTGAATACGATGGCATTGAGGAAGTTTGCTCCTCCAACAGTCTATGGGAGAAATACCCTCACCGCATTTTGTTGCAGGCTACGGCTCAACAGCGCTGTGAGGTAGTGAAAGCGTTTTTAGATCAACTCCGCAAAGATTTGGTGCTCGATGCCGATCTGCTTCAGCCTGAGAATGTAGAGCAGCTTCTCAGGGAAGTGAATCAAGCGATCGCCGATCCCTGGTCGTTTGATGTGTACGAAAAGCTCCATGAAGCTCGATGGGCTTTATGGAGCCAAAACGATCAAGGCAAGGCCCAGGTGAAACTCACCGCCCGCAGCAAAATAGGCCGTTTTCTGCGGTCTGAGCGAGCTTGGCCTTGGCTGAACCAACCGATTTCCGAGGCTGACTATGGCGAGCTGGTTCGAGCGTTTGTAGGGGCTCTAGCCGACGCAGGCTTTTTGCTCCAGGAACAGGACAAAATTCAACTACGGGTAGATTCTCTGAAATGGGTCGCCCAAAAAGCAAGCCATATCCCTCCAGACCCCATGACCGCCAAACGGCTTCAAGGAAGTGAGGTGGCCTTCAGCGAGGTAAATCAGTTCTTCCAAACCTTTTACGAACAAAGCAGCTCAGGCATCCATAACCTGGAGGGCCGAGAACATACCGGCCAGGTCAAAAACGAAAAACGCCAGGAGCGTGAGGCGAAATTTAGAGACGGCAAACTCGCTACTCTATTCTGTTCTCCCACCATGGAGCTAGGTATCGATATTTCCGATTTGAACATTGTTCACATGCGGAACGTCCCTCCTAGCCCAGCAAACTATGCCCAGCGGAGTGGTCGAGCTGGTAGAAGTGGGCAGGCTGCTTTAGTCATCACCTATGCCTCCATCGGCAGTGGCCATGACCAATATTTCTTCAAACGACAAGACCAAATGGTGGCTGGAGTCGTTGTACCCCCCAAACTAGAGTTGGGCAATCAAGATCTCATACGCGCCCACATTCATTCCATCTGGTTAGCCCATACGGGGCTATCTTTGGAAAATTCTATGAACCAACTGCTTGATTTGGAGCAAGAAAGTTATCCCCTCAAAGAAAGCATCCGCAACCAACTGCTCCGCGCATCAGAAGGTCTAGAGGGGTGCCTGACGGCAGCCCAAGCTATCTTGCAAGATGGGATTTGCCAAAACGACTTAACTCAGACTGCCTGGTACAGCGAAGATTGGTTGCGCTACGTGCTGGAGACAGCACTCAATAGCTTTGACAGGGCGTGCGATCGCTGGCGAGCCCTTTATAGGGACGCCGTGGCTCAGCTAGAAACCGCTCGCCAAGTTATTGACCGCTCGGCCAGAGGAAATGTGACCCATGAAGAACGGAAAAATGCCGAGGCTCTGGAGCGCGAAGCCCGAAGACAGATAGACCTGTTGGTTGGCCAGGTGAAACCCGGCAGTGGTCAGACCCAATTTGAGTTTTATCCCTATCGCTACTTTGCCTCTGAGGGGTTTTTGCCGGGCTATAATTTCCCCCGCTTGCCCGTGCGCACTTATATTCAAGCTGGAGACGATGGCGAATTCATCTCCCGCCCGAGGGTTGTAGCCATTCGTGAATTTGCCCCAGGCAACATCGTTTACTACGAAGGCAGTAAGTTTCAGATTTCTAAAACCCGCACCCCGGTGGGAGGCATAGAAGCCGCCTATCAGCGGGTGGCGCTATGCCCGACCTGTGGTTATTTCCACGATGGTGACAACTCCTTACGAGAATTCTGTGAAAACTGTGGCGCTCAGCTCAAGGCTGATAATCGAGGCAACCCGTCGAAACTTAACCGCTTGCTTACCATGGAAACCATGCTGACCCGGCGACGAGAGCGCATTACCTGCGATGAAGAAGAACGACTCAAGTATGGTTACAACGTCACTACCCACTTCCGCTATAGCGAGGGGCGAACAGTCGTAGCTACCGTTGAAGCCGAAGATGGTACTTCATTACTCAAGCTCACCTTTGGGGAAACAGCCAAACTGTGGCGCATTAACCGAGGTTTATCTCGAAACCGCCAGGAGGTTGGCTTTAAGTTAAATACGGCTACGGGTCTATGGGGCGAGATCAAACAGGAGAAAGACCAACTCGTTCCAGACACTCTCCACTCTGAGGTACACCTAGTTGTAGACGATACCTGTAACGTCATGATGGTAGAGCCTTGCCAAGTTCCTGCTGACAACTCAGAAGCGTTTTTAGCCAGTTTCCAATACGCATTACAGAGAGCTGTGCAAGCAGCCTACAAGCTTGAGGATGATGAGCTAGCCTCTGAGCGACTGGGTCAAGGCCACCATATCTTATTCTGGGAAGCCTCAGAGGGTGGAGCTGGGGTACTCTCACAGATTCTGGAAGACCCTAAATCATTTCAACGGTTAGCTGCCGAAGCTTTGGATATTTGTCACTTTAACCATGAGAAAGAAAGCTGCACCCAAGCCTGCTACGAATGCTTATTGTCCTATCGCAACCAATTTGACCATCCACTCCTAAACCGGCATCTGATCCGTCCTTGGCTAGACCAACTTGCCGCCAGCAACGTTTGCCTCCATGTAGATAGTGGTAAGCGAGATGAGCATTATGCATGGCTTAGAGCCCAAACAGATCCTAGCTCTGATTTAGAACGCCAAGTGTTAGATGCAATTTATAAGCAAGGTCTTAAGCTACCTGATAACGCCCAAACCCTCATTGAAGTCGCTAGCTGTAAGCCCGACTTTCTCTACACAGCAGAGAAAATCGCCATCTTCTGTGATGGATCTGTGCATGACCATCCAGATCAACGGGAGCAGGACCAGATTGATCGAGACAACTTAAGGTATAGCGCTGGCTACTCTGTCCTAGTGCTCCGCTATGACCAAGACTGGCGCAGTCAGCTCTCGATTCTTTCCAGCCTGCTCTCCTAAGCAGTCTGTTAACGCCTATTAGATAGGCTCAAGATGATTGGGTCTTCCACCAGTTTTTAGCCTTCTCGGTTCTCTCACGGCTGGTCAACTGGCTGTAGGTTCTGTCAGCCTCCCGAACTGAATGCCCCATCATCTCCGCTAACGCCTCATCCTGGTCACGGCTGCCATATTTTCGCTGCCAGGTGATTGCAATTCGTCGAAAATCGTGGGGTGAAGTCCGCTTTGGCTCACCATACAGAATGCCCGTTACCTTGTACATAGTACGAGTGACTAGATCGCTAATCCTAGTACCCAAATGCGGGCTCCCAAGATTCTCAAGTAGTTGAGGTGAAATTTGAAAAAAAACAAGTTGATGTGCCTTTGTAGCCTTAGGTCTCCACACATTTATCCACTCATCTAAATCAGCCGTCAAGTGAGAGGGTAAGGTAAATTCCCTTTCTTTGCCGGTCTTACTCCCGGTCTTATGGTCTTCAGGACCGAGTCGCACCACATAGCCATCCTCCTCCCGAAATAAGGTTCTGCCTATCTCTAGTTCCCTCAGTTCCCGCTGACGAATTGGGCAGTATGTCAGAATTGCGATAAGCAAGTATCGCTGCCAACTCTGCATAATTGCTAGATCAGATCGCTTCCCTCCAGCAACATTACGCTTGCCCTCTCCCCTAATCATGCGTGACAGTTGGGGAGCACAGCACCTTCTTAAATAGTTCACCACTTCAATACATTGTTCGAGTGTGATCAATTTTTCAGCCAGCACCTCCTTAGAAATAGTGCGCTTGGGTTCTCTTTCGCGTTTATGGGCAATTTGAATCATCAAAGCGCGAATATCCTCGATTTCTTCTATATCTCGGTATTTAGCTTGTTTCGAGCGTTTATAGTATTGCCACTTTGAAACATTTAATGCCGCAGCACTAGTAACAATGGCCCAGCCATAGCTATTTTTACGTTCATTGATTCCCCAGGCTATAAAGTCATCTAACCAATCTCGGTCAGCCATCATTTCCAACCTAAGTTCATCTAAAGGAAGGCCTTTAACCTTATGAAGCCACCCACCGAAAAGTCGGATGGAAAGCTCATAAGACCTATAAGTAACCTCTCTTAAGGGGCGATCTTGGCGTTTAGGAATTTCTGGTGCTGTCAAAAAATTATGGAATTGCTCTATCTGCTTGACCAGAGTCGAGTTGAGTTCATGAGCTTTAAGGCTATGAGGATTAGCGGCTCGTGGTCGTCCCTTGCCCCTTCGATCTTTTTTAAGACTATAGCCAGTTCTTAATCGAGGAGCGAGCTGACCGTCATAGGTACCAGCGGCATCATGGTACCAAGCTTGATCTTGCGCCCAGCTTAGGAATCGGCTAAGTACTGACTTGTAATTAGCAAGCGTTCCTTTACTCACATCAGCAGCAGTTTTCAGTAAGTGAGACTCCACATTCTTGAAGTCGCGGAACTTCAGTGACTTTAGGGAATCAACTAAATTTTTCTCTTGCTTCAAAGACAAAGGAGATAAGCCATAATTCGGCAAGATATATTTCCGAAGAACAGTCTTTAGGTTGCCTACAAGTTTTGGATTACTTCTTGCAGGAGCTGAGCTATTGAATAGCTCCAGAACATCAAATAACGAAACAGGAACATAATAGGCCATTGTCTTGGAGTATTAAAAATGCAACTATAGCACCATTATAATGTTTATAAATTCGTTCAATAAATGCATATCTAATAATACCCAATACCTTTAGAATCCCTTTATAGCAGCACTTTCAGCCTCTGTCCATTGAAATGAGTTAGGATTTTAGGAGAATTAATCCTAGCGTTTTCTCGGGTTGCCGAGAACCCTTGATTAAAAATTGATTTGTTGATCGAGGGTGTTCTTGGAAATAAAAATGCCCACAGGCTTTGGCCTAGGGCGTGCGCGATTGAGAGCCTTGAATTTGAGTTTCACAACTCTGGCACCTGAATATGATCTGTCGGTTTAGCATAGACCCGATCGATCATCTGCGCAGAGTTGCCTACCCATTTAGCAATTTGAATGCTGGATATATCCGCGTCTCGACAAAGGCTACAAAACGTATGCCGAGTCTGATAGGGATTGCGGTACTCAATATCTAGCAAAGAAGCCATTACCTTGGCCCAGGCCCGGTTCGCGAAGTTGTGCCAGTCGATAAATTTGGATTCCCGACTGGGAAATACCAATGCTTCAGGATCAGCTAAAGCGGGCTTGATCGACTCCAGCAGCTCAGTTAACTGGGCATTGACCGGGAACTTCCTCAGCTTCTGAGTCTTGAGTCCTTCCTTAAGCACCAGTCTTCTACCGTCATAAATCACTGCCTGCCTAAAAGTGATGACTTTGGATCCAGTATGTTTCCACTGAAGTGCGATCGCTTCTGATGGACGACACCCGGTAAAAAACAAGAATTCCACGAGAGGGGCATAGTAGCCGTAATACCGATTTGCTTTGAAGGCAGCGATAATTTGATTCCGCTCATCGCGGGTGAAGGGATTGATCTCTTCCTCCTCTGTCCCAGCCTTTTTTACTTTGATATCAGCAGACATGCCATCAAACGGGTTCGAGCCGATGATATCTGACTTCTTGGCCCACCGGCAGCAGGCTCCCAAGTGCATTAAGACCCGCTTGGCGGAGTCAGCGGGCACATGAGTAGTAAACCAATCAAACACGGCTTGAGAGTCAGCCAGGTGCTTGTGAGGGCATCTTTCCAAATGGTTAGCCATCCACCCGTACATCCGAATTGTGGCAGGAGACTTGCCAGCTTTCCTAGCATCTACGTACTGCTGCCACAGCTCATTCAGCCTGGGTGTAGCTTTGGGTGTAATGTCCAGCGATGCGACACTCATTGCCGATTGAGGCTTGTACTTTGCCAGGGTGTGGTCAAAGTTGCTGGAAAGAATGTCTAACTCAATCTCTCTAGCCTTCATCTCAGCTAGCTTTTGCCCTTCTGGGCTATCGGGCAACCCTATGGAAATATAATGCCGTTCGCCAGCATGTCGAAATCGGAGCTGCAACCGGCCATTAGAGGCGATTACCGTAACAGTTCCTTTCGAAGCTTTGCCAGTGGGGGTTTTAGAGTACATAGGGCTACCTCGACAGTACGTTTGAATTACACCTGGTTTACACCCAATTTACACCCAAAAAGCCTGGAAGATACCCAAAAAAGTGATTGATTTAGAACAAAGGTACTTAGTCTTTGCAGGCTCGCTGACGACAAAAAACCCCTGAAACCTTTTGATTTCAGGGGTTTTGGGGATAAGCTGGTGACAAGATTCGAACTTGCGACCGGCTGATTACAAATCAGCTGCTCTACCAACTGAGCTACACCAGCAAAAGCATACACAGTATAGCAACGTTACCGGGTAGCTTTATAACCGAAAAGGTCCCTCTTTCTAAGACCTTACCTAATCAGCGGTTTCCAATTCGGGCGCGGGGGTCGCGGGGGCAACTGGGCCTTCGTCGTCTTTAAAGACAACTCGCAGCAGGGGCGGGGCCAAGAACGTGGTGAAAATGACCATGACAATAATGGCAGCATCCAGCGACTCGGTAAGCACGCCACTGGCAGCCCCTACGCCAGCAAACACCAGCCCCACTTCACCCCGAGGAATCATACCGACGCCAATGGCTAAGCGGTTAATGCCCGGCTGCCCGAAGACGGCTAAGCCAGTAATGACCTTACCGAGAACAGCGACCACCACTAGAAAAGAGGCAATCACTAATCCAGCCCGGTTTTCGGGGTTTAGAGGGTTGAGCACACTGATGTCGGTACGGGCCCCAACAACAATAAAGAAAATTGGCACCAGCATGTCGGCAATGGGGCTGATCTGCTCCTCAATCTCTTTGTGTTTGGAGGTTTCAGCCAAGATCAGGCCAGCGGCAAAGGCACCCAAAATGGCCTCTAGCTGAATGGCCGCAGCAATGTAAGACAGCACAAAGGCAAAGATCAGGGCACTGATAATAACCTGCCCTCGGGTGCGCATCTGATTCACCACCATGACAAAGTAGGGGCTGAGTAGGCGGCCAATAAAGATAGACCCCACCAAAAACGTAGCGGCTCCAGCAACTAGGTAAGCCACGTTGAGAATTTCAATTTCGCCGGTTTTGGCGAGACTAGCCACTACGGCTAGCACAATAATGCCCAGCACGTCGTCGAGTACGGCAGCTCCAATAATGATTTGGCCTTCCCTAGAGCTGAGTTGCTGCATTTCGGCCAGCACCTTGGCAGTAATGCCAATGCTGGTAGCGGTGAGCGCCGCTCCGGCAAACACGGCTGGAATGGTGTCGATACCAAAAAACAAAATTAGCCCAGCGGTACCAGCGGCAAAGGGGGCTACTACCCCAACAACGGCTACCACCGCCGCCTGAGGGCCAACGCGAATGAGTTCCTTGAGGTCTGACTCCAAACCAATTTCAAATAGTAAAACGATCACCCCTAGCTCAGCCAGGACAGAGATGACCTCACTTTCGCCTTGAAAGACCCGCAGCAGATCGCCTGGGGCTTGGCCTGTGGTCATGCCGACTAGGTTCATGAGCAGCGACTGCACTTCACCGCCGCTGGCGGGAAACACAATCAGGTGCAGAGCCGAGACGCCGACGATGACGCCCCCGATTAGCTCTCCTAAAACGGCGGGTAGGTTAACGCGGGCGCACAGCTCACCACCAATCTTGGCCGCGAGGTAGACCACAACTAGACTTAGCAATACACTGGCGAGCACCAGGGGCTCTACCTCCGCCTCTGACAACTCTGCCAGCCAGGGGCTGAGCGCAGGTTTTATCTGAAAAAAGTCGGTGGGAATATTGCTAATCAAGCCGCTGCCGATGAGGCCACTCATCCAATTTGCCATGCAGACCGCTACAACTCGTCCCGTCCAATGTACATGAAATTACTTCTGCTGAAGAGTTAACAGGGAGCGTTCCAACGGCTGCTCTGGCGAAGGCAATCGGTCTTAGGGAAAGACCCGGTGGGCCAATGCGGGCATTTGGCGGCGCACCTGGGAAATGCGATCGGGGTTGATTTCGGCGATCGCAATCCCCTTATCGATGCCAGCATCGGCCAGCACCATGCCCCAGGGGTCAATAATCATGGCGTGTCCGTGGGACTGGCGGCGAGCGTTATGGAAGCCGGTTTGAGCCGGGGCAATCACATAGCAGGTGTTCTCGATGGCGCGGGCTTGCAGCAGAATTTGCCAATGGTCTTTGCCGGTAAACTCGGTGAAGGCGGCGGGTACTACCAGCACTTCGGCTCCCTGCTGCGACAGGTGGCGATATAGCTCTGGAAAGCGGACGTCGTAGCACACCGATAGGCCCAAAATACCAAAGGGCTTGGACGGAAATACATCGGGCAGCAGGTGGCCCGAGATAACGGTGTTGGACTCGCAGTAGGTATTGCCGTCGGGCAGGTTGACGTCAAACAGGTGCACTTTTTCGTAGCGCAGCAGCTCTTGCCCCTCGGGGGAGACTAGCAGGGCGGTGTTAAAGACCTTGCCTTCTTTGGCGGGCACCGGATAGCCGCCGCCAATCAGCGTTACCTGGTAACGCTGGGCCATGGTTTTGAGAAACGCTTCGCTGGCCTGGCTAATGGTGTCGGCTTGGGCGATTTTTGCATCTTCGTCGCCCAGGAACGAAAAATTTTCGGGAAGGCTGACCAGTTCTGCCCCCTGACGTACTGCCAGGTCAATTAGCTCTTCGGCCTGGGCCAAATTTTTGGCCAAGTCTGGCACACTGGTCATCTGTACGGCGGCGGCCCGATACGCTCTCATAAATTACCTGGCTGGAGTTGAAGAAACTGGAACCGCTGAGTCCCATAGACTTCAATTTTATTCGCTCGGGGGAACGGTTTGCTCAGTTGCCCCAAAACAGCCGCGGAATTACTGAGAGTTACGGTTCAGTCATAACCGTGATGGTGAGGGACTCTGCTCCAGCGTTGAGGGTTACCGGGGCTTCGCTAGGGATGGTCGGGGGCTGGTTACGCTGCACATTGCGCAGGCTCTCTAGCAGCCAGGGCTGACTGTTGGCCTCGGGGGCCGCCAGGGCCAAAAACTGGCTGGCGTACACCACCTGAGCCATGGTCGGCGTTTTGCCCTGTGGGCTCCGGGGCAAGACCAGGGTGGCGCGATCGCTAACCAGTTCCACCGTCGCCAAGCCATCGGCAGATCGTCCCACAGTGCGAGCGTTGGGGCCGGGGGAAAAGGTGAAGGCGGGTTCGGCAGTGGCCAGGGCGGTTTGCAGATCGCTGGCAGCGGTGGAGACGCTGGGAGCAGGGCTCGCTTCGGCCAGGCGATCGCCCGCGATCGCCTGATTGCCTCGATACTCCTCTGCCTTAGCCTGGGCCTGGGCAGAGTTGGCATCGGTGGCTGGCACAGTCTCTAGGGCGGCGATCGCTTGCCCCCAGAGATCGCTCACCTGCTGCCAGTCGGTCTGGGTTTGGGCCGTCTGAGCTGCGACTGCGGCTTGCCAACCCAGGTCAGTGCCCTGCTGCCAGGGTGAGGAGGAATTGGTGAGGGTCAGCTCAGGGGCAGGGCCGCTGGCCATCGGTAGGTAAGACATGCCGATCAGGACGGCGGCGATCGCGCCCACGCCGCCAATACTCTTCACCAGAGACGACTTTGCCAGATTGGGCACCATAAAAACCTCAGCACTGCCGTAGGGTAGACCCTTAGTTTTTCAGCAGTACCGGGGTGTCAACCGGGAATTTTCAGGGGTTTCAGGTCTAGGGGACTGCCTAAAACCTGAAGCCGGCTCAGAGCAAACAGCTCAAATCACCTGATTTTTGGCTAAACAGCAGGTTTTCGCGGTAGTCTACCGGGCAGTCGATTACCGCCGGTACATCATCTTCCAGGGCCTGCTTCAACGTCGGAATAAAGTCCTCTGCCGACTCAATCCGGTAGCCCTTCAGCCCCATGGCCTCCGCCAGCTTGACAAAGTCGGGGTTGGTAAAGTGAATGTAGGTCGATTCACCGTAGTAGTTCATCTGCTTCCACTCGATCAGCCCATAGCCGCCGTCGTTAAAGATGATGGTGACAAAGGGCGTACCCACCCGCAGAGCGGTTTCTAGCTCCTGGCAGTTCATCATGAAACCGCCGTCGCCAGTCACCGCTACTACCTTGCGGTTGGGGTGCACTAACTTGGCCGCCAGCGCCCCTGGCAGGGCGATGCCCATAGCCGCGAAGCCGTTAGAGATTAAGCAGGTGTTGGGCCGCAGGCAGTGGTAGTTACGGGCCATCCACATTTTGTGGGCACCGACGTCCGAGATCACGATGTCTTCAGCGCCCAGCACCTGGCGCAGGTCGTAGATCAGCTTCTGGGGCTTGATTGGAAAACCGTAGTCGTCGGCATACTGCTCGTAGTCGGCCCGAATTTCGTCGCGAATTTTGAGGCTGTGGGGTTCGGGGCGACCCTGACGCTTCACCCGCTTGAGAATTTCTTCTAATGAGTCAGAGATGTCGCCAATGACTTCGACCTTGGGAATGTAGCTGCTGTCGACCTCAGCGTAGGTAAGGTTGATGTGCAGAATGGGCAGCGTGCCGTCGGGGTTCCACTTTTTGGGCGAATATTCGATCAAGTCGTAGCCCACGGCGATGATCAGATCGGTCTGCTCCATGGCGCAGGTGATGTAGTCGCGCTGCTGCAACCCAATCGCCCACAGTGCCAGCGGGTGGGTGTAGGGAATCACGCCCTTGCCCATGAAGGTGTTGGCGACGGGAATATTTAGCTGGGTGGCAAACTCCGTCAGGGCTTCGCTGGCGCTGGCGCGAATAGCGCCGTTGCCCACCAAAATCATTGGGTTAGTGGCTTGGGAAATTGCCACCGCTGCCTGCTGAATGCTCTGCAATGAGGCGTAGGTTTTTTCCTGGCCGTCTTTGCGCAGGGCGGCCCCAACCACCTCCATTTCGGCAATATTTTCGGGCAGATCGATGTGTACTGCGCCCGGTTTCTCGGCCTGGGCCAGCTTAAAAGCCTTGCGCACAATTTCGGGGGTAATGCTGGGCCGCACAATCTGGGCATTCCATTTAGTGACCGGGGCAAACATGGCCACCAAGTCGAGGTACTGGTGCGACTCAATGTGCATGCGATCGGTGCCCACCTGACCCGTAATCGCTACCAGCGGGGCGCGATCTAACGTTGCGTCGGCCACCCCGGTCATTAGGTTTGTCGCCCCTGGCCCCAGGGTCGAAAGGCACACCCCCGCCTTGCCCGTTAGCCGTCCGTAGACATCGGCCATGAAGGCTGCCCCCTGCTCGTGACGGGTGGTGATGAACTGAATGGAGGATCGCTTTAGGGCCTGGAGCAGCTGGAGGTTTTCCTCCCCTGGCAGACCGAAAATGTATTCGACGCCTTCGTTCTCAAGGCACTGGACAAGCAATTCGGCGGTATTCATAGCGTGGTTCGGGGGTGTAAATGATTGAGAAAAGGGGGGTGAATGGCAACCGATGGAACGGTTGTGGCAGGTAGAGATTGAGTAACCAGCGGGTTATTTAACCCACACAGTTTTGACGTTGACAAACTCGTGAATGCCATGGCGGCCTAGCTCACGCCCGTAGCCCGATCGCTTAATGCCGCCAAAGGGTAAACGCGGATCGGATTTAACCAGTCCATTAATAAAGACTGCCCCAGCCTCTAGCTCGGCCATCAACCGCTCCTGCTCGGCGGGGTCCTGGCTCCAGGCGCTAGCCCCCAGGCCAAAGGGAATGTCGTTGGCCCGCGCGATCGCCTCATCCAGGCTGGCCACCCGAAATACCAGGGCCACCGGGCCAAAGAACTCCTCCTGATCGGCGGGAGTGCCGGGCGGCAGAGCGGCGAGAATGGTGGGTGGAAACCAGTTGCCGTTTTGTAGATCGGCGGGCAGCTGGGACTTCAGCGCCGCAACATCGCCGCCAATCAGCGCGGTGCCTCCCTGGGCCAAGCAGGTGTTGACCTGCTGCTCTAGCTCGGCGGCAATGTCAGGGGTGGCCAAAGGGCCAACGGTAACGCCGTCATCTAAAGGATTGCCCACCACCAGGGCGGCGAATTTTTCGGTCATCCCCTGCTCAAAGCGCTCGGCGATCGCCTCGTGGACAATAAACCGCTTGGCGGCGATGCAGGACTGGCCGGTGTTAAGCATGCGGGCGGTGGCAGCGGTGGCGATCGCCGCCTCCAAGTCAGCACTGGGCATGACAATAAACGGGTCACTGCCGCCCAGTTCTAGCACCGTCTTTTTGATCTGCTGACCGCAGGCGGCAGCTAGGCTGGCCCCAGCGGGTTCGCTGCCGGTGAGGGTGGCGGCTTTGATGCGATCGTCGGTCACGAGTTTGGCAACGCGATCGCCCCCAATCAGCAGCGTTTGAAACGCGCCCTCAGGCAGCCCCGCCTTTTGAAAAATCTCCTCAATCGCCAGGGCGCATTGGGGCACGTTGGAGGCATGTTTGAGTAGCCCCACATTGCCCGCCATCAAGGCCGGAGCTGCAAAGCGAAACACCTGCCAAAACGGGAAATTCCAGGGCATCACCGCCAGTACCGGGCCGAGGGGCTGGTAGCGCACAAAGCTGCGGCTGGCGTCGGTGGTGACGGGCTCATCGGCCAAAAACTCAGCGCCGTGGTCGGCGTAGTAGCGGCAGACCAGAGCGCTTTTTTCGACTTCGGCGATCGCTCCCGCCAGCGGCTTGCCCATCTCCAGGGCCATGATTTTGGCGTAGGCGGCCTTATTGTCGTCGAGCACCTGGGCAGCCTGGTGCAGCCACCCGGCTCGCTGCTCAAAGGATGTGTGACGGTAGATAGTAAAAGTTTGGGTGGCCAGGGCGAGCTTGTGCTCAATTTCGGCCTCGCTCAAGGGTTCAAAACGCTTGAGCACCGCTCCGGTGGCGGGGTTAATACTGGCAATGGGCATGGTTTGACCTCCTGTTGGTCACTGAGGTCGGCGGTGGTGCTCTCGGTCGTTGCTATCACCACGGCTACCGCTAACCGCGGCGTCACTACCGCGATTGGCGCAGCGATCGGTCAAAATCGCAGGTAACCCAGCTGGGTCTAAATCTCGACAACCCAGACTAGTTGGCTCATGGAGTGTGTTAGCTCTTAAAACGAGCGTAGCTTGACCGCCAACTTATAAAACTAAGGCTCTTTATAACTGTGCCCTGAAGCACAAAGCCCTACTCCAACATCCTATTACTTCTGCACAAAACATAGTGTTATGTAACGATGACCAAACACCGCCTATTTTCAAGCCTTTTGGGCCTCGTCTGGGGTACTAGCTCTGAACCAAGGCCAGGGGTTAGTCAGCAGTGCCGTAGCCGCCTCACGGCCCAGGGGCTGAGAAAACAGATAGCCCTGACCGCGCTGACAGCCCATGGCCCGCAGTCGAGTGAGCTGGGTTTCGGTCTCAATGCCTTCGGCCACTAGATCCATATTCAGCTTTTGTCCCAGGGCAATAATGGTGTGCACGATCTCGCGATCGTCACCGCTTTGATCCATCCGACCGACAAAAGACTGGTCAATCTTGAGGGTGTCTGTCGGGAAACGATGTAGGTAGCTAAGCGACGAGTAGCCGGTGCCAAAGTCGTCGATGGCCAGCTTTAACCCCAACTGCTTCAGCCGATGCATCAGCTCCGTAGCCCCGTCCACGTCCCGCATGATCATGCTTTCAGTAATTTCGAGCTGCAACTGCTGGCCCGCCAGATTTAGCTCCCGCAGACAGCCCCCAAACCGATCCACCAGATCAACCTGGTGCAGCTGCCGCCGCGATAGGTTAATGCTCATGGTCAAAGGATGGTTGGGAAACTGCTGCTGCCAGTCTTTGAGCTGGGCGCAGGCGGCCCGAAAGATCCACTGGCCCAGGTGCACAATCAGCCCGGTTTCTTCAGTTACTTGAATAAACTGCCCCGGCGACACAAAACCCTCCTCAGGGCGGTACCACCGCACCAGTGCCTCAAAGCCCGTAATGCAACCGCTCTGCAGACAAACAATCGGCTGGTAGTGGAGCAAAAACTCGTTGTTCTCAAAGGCGCTGAGCAGGTGGCTCTCTAGCTCTAGGCGACGCACTGCCTCTTCGTGCATGGTGCTGGCAAACACTTCGTAGCGGTACTCATTTAGGGCCTTGGCCCGATACATAGCAGTGTGTGCGTCGCGTAGCAGGTCTTGGGGGCTGGGGGGATGTTCGCCATGGGCCATGGCAACTCCCATCGAGCTGGTCACCGAGAGCCGCCGCCGCGCGATCGAAAAGGGCTCCGATAGCTCGGTTTGCAGACGGTTGAGCCATTGGTCTACGGTGGGCTGGTCGTGCACCGGCAGCAGAAAGGCAAACTCATCACCCCCCACCCGCGACAGCTGAGCGGAGGCTGGCAAAAACTGTCGCAGTCGCTGACCTAGGGTTTGCAGCACGCGATCGCCCACGATGTGCCCAAAGGACTGGTTGATCAGCTTAAAGCGATCGATGTCTAAAAACACTACCGTCACCGCCGTGGCGGGTTTTTGCCCCAGCGCTCGCTGCACTTGCAGCAAAAACATGTCTCGTCCAGGCAGCAGGGTGAGCTGGTCGTAGCTGCTGCGGTACAGCACCTTTTGAGTTAGCACCAGCCCTAGGGCCAGCAAAAAGCCCGCCACGGGTTCTACCGTAGGTACCCACAGCATGTTGGCTAAGGCTAGGCCGCTCAGCCCCCAAATGCCTAAAATCATACTGCCGCTGAGCAACAGCAGCATGGGCGGTCGGCGCACCTGCCAGCCCATTACCCCAGCTGCTAGGGTCCAGCTCAGCAGCCAGACGAATTCGCCCCACTGGGGCAAAAACCAGTAGAGGGCGGGTTCGCCTGCGATCGCATCGAGCAGCTGACTAATGCTCTGGGCGTGCACCTCCACCCCAGCCATCACAAACTGAGCCTCATGCTCGTGGCTAAAGGGGGTATAAAACTCGTCCTTCAGGCTGGAGGCGGTGGAACCAATCAACACAATCTTGCCGCGCACCCAGTCGGGGGGCACGGCCCCGGCTAGCACCTGGGTAATAGTTAAAGTGGGCGCCGGTTCATAGGGGGTGCGATACTTCATCAGCACCTGAAAGCCCCGGCCGTCGATGTTGGCGTAGCCGCCATCCCTAGCTAACAGGGCCGGAAACTCAGCCTCCCCAATGCGCAGCAGATCGTTGCCTCGATCGACTTGAAATGCTAAATCGGCGTGGTAGGCCAGCACTACCCGCAGCGAAAATGAGTAGGCAGGATTGTCAGGGGTGGCTACGTACAGCAAATTGCGGCGCAGTACGCCGTCGGGGTCGATGGCCAAGTCATTAAATCCCACCTGGTCGGCGGGCCAGGCCGATGGAGCGGGCACTTCAATGCCGTTTCCCTGCTTGCCCACGTTAAAGATGCCGATTACCTTTGAGGAATCGGTAAAGGCCTGGGCCAGGGCCGCTTGACCTGGCATGTCCTGGGGGGTGTTGCGATACAGATCGAGCCCCACTACCGCCGGCTCGTAGCGCTGCACTTCGGCAATAATATCGGCCACCACCTGGTCAGATAGGGGCCAACCGTACACTTCTAGATCGGCCTCGGTCACTTCGACAATCAGCAGCCGCGGGTCTGAGGCCTGTTGAATCAATAGCCGAGTCAGCAGGTCAAAGCTAGAGGTTTCCAAGGATTCGAACAGCTGTAGCCGCTTGCCCGCCGACACCATTGTGAGGGCGAGCAGGCCAGAAACCAGCACAGCTCGACTGCCAAAATTGATGGGTTTAAAAAAACGGAAAGCCCACTGTTGGAGCTGCTGCCTAGATGGCCAGACCCAGAAATGCACCATGGATTAAACCGGCAACGGTAGGAGTGGCAATGGCAGGCATTGACCTCGTTATTCCCTGAATACAGAGATATACAGGGAATGACGGTGCTGTCCGGAAATCGCTGGGAGCCAGATTGGGCCCCCTTGCACCCCGTGAAATCGTTAGCCCGCTAGGCCACAGACTTAAGCCATAGTGTCATTGTGTTGGCCGTTAACCCAGTGGGTGCCGCCCCCCCGCCGCTGGCCTGGAAACTCGTCGCGGTTGCCGCTAGCCTGCTGCTCAGCCTCGAAACTAGGCCAGTGGAGAAGTAGCAAACTTAACACGCTCAATCCCACTAGCAGTGCGGCACCACTGGGCCAAATAAAGACTCGAATTAGTGTTGCCTTCATAGCTGGAATTGAACCTAAAATAGTGATGGAACCCCTGCTCTCCCGCTGGTGAAAGCTCGTCTTAACGAACGTTCTACGCTGCGGAGGGCATAGTGTGATTCTTCACTGGCAGGTTATATTCGATACCTGGAGTAATAGGCTTTTACTGAAGCTTTATGGAGGAGTAAAGCTCAGTCAGTTCAGCCCCAAACCCAAGGCTGTAATTGTGATGTCTGCAATCCCTGTTGATCGCTCTAACAGAGGAGCCTTAAAAACTTGTTAAGGGAAGGCCCTACCCAACCATTCCACGGATATGCTGAACGCAAGATACCTCCTAACTGCGTCTCCAGCCCCGTCTGACTCCCTCTGTTGGTGTCATTTTGATGGGGCTGCTACTTTGGGAAGCCACTTCGGAAAGCCATTGGGCTGATGGCAGAAATCCTGTTAGGTGAAGACTGGGTGCAATCTCCGAAGCAATCCGTTCTGGAATCGCACCTTGAAGGCATTTTTTGACTACGTTAAGTGACTCTACTCACGCTCTGCAGCGATCGCAGGGTTGTTCATCGTGCGCAGACTTGACCGTGAGCTTCTTCCTCCGTCTACAGGAAGAAATGCTTCTCTATCCGTAGTGATATTTTTGCCTACCCTAAAGAACGTTATCTATGTGTGATTGCAGATACAAATTTTAAGTGATAGGCTAAAAAAGCTAGTCGCAACCTTGCGAATAGGCCTTTTATGCCTTTTATGCCTTAAAAACCCAGTTTTTGCCTTAGTTGCTGAGCAAGCGCACATCTGAGGTGGCTGTTTATCTTACCCGTGGCTCAAGCTTGTGGCTGACTTCATCCTTGGGTGAAATCGGCGGGGCCGGAGGTGTCGCTTTCTGCACACGCATAAATGACGTTACTTGGACTTTTCTGGGCTGCGTTTCTACCGCATTATCTCAACCCGTTCAACCCATTTGCCCCTTTAGCGCTGCAAACGGTTAGCTCCAACGCAGTGGCTCACCGGCAGCGTCCGGCCAAGGTGAGCTTGAGCGCCTCGCCCTACTCTCCCTTGCATCTACAATCTGCTATTTACAAGCCTCTGCAGTTGTTTCCCCAGTTGGGTTGGCCGCAGACGGCGGCCGTAGATTGGCATCTCTGGAGAGCTACCGCCGCCGTGGCTGTAGTTGGCCAGGGAACAAATGCCCACATCAGCAGTGGGGCAACCCAAATAATGCCAACCCCGGTTGCCTGTGGCAAACTAGCTTCGACAAACGCTAGCGCCCCAACTAAAGGGTTTACTATTCGGGTCAAGAACGTAGCGATCGGGCAGGTGCCCTCTCGTCCGGCGGCGGACCAGGTTGCTCGCCAAATTCGCCAAGCGGTGCCTGAACTAGAGGCTAACCCCAACGGGCTGACCCCTAAATTGAGTGAGGCTCTGGCCGCTGCGCAGGTCGATGGCAAAACTGTGTTTGTGTTGCCTGGGGCAGGGGCAGCTCAGGCTAGTTCAGTCAAGGCATCCCACCCTAGCCAGACCGCTTTGCAGGCGACCGCATGGGTCAACAACCTGCGTCTGGCCTTTGGAGGGTCTCCTCTAGAGCCCAGCCAGGTACAGATGGTGGCCCACGGCCTGGGTGAGACCCGCAAGACGTTTAACGGCACAGCATCTTGGTACGGGCCTTACTTCCACGGGCGGCAGACCGCTACCGGTGAGACCTTCAACCAGCACGACCTGACGGCTGCCCACAAGACCTTGCCCTTTGGCACCTACCTCAAGGTGCGCAACCAGATCAACGGCAAGAGCGTGGTCGTACGCATCAACGATCGCGGTCCATACATCGGCGATCGCTCCCTCGATCTGTCCTATGCCGCTGCTCAGTGCCTGGGAGGCGACCATGTTGGGTTGATTCCCTATCAGGCGACGATTCTAGCGCCGGGAGTTCCCAATGCTTGGAGATCTGAGGTGGTAGCCACCCTACCCTAGAGATGTGGGCAATTGAGTCGGAGGTGGGCTTGAAGCGGGATCAAACCTACGTTAGGCTCGCCACTTAAGCAGCTGAGTTTTGACGGGGGTGGCAAACTCGCGGTCTTCCGTTTGGGAGCGCTGGTACTCTTTTTTGAGCTGGTAATACCACCGGGCTAGGGTGTCAGAGTCTTTGATCAGCCGTAATATAGTTTCGTGCTTGAGCCCCTCCTGCTGCTTGATCACCACATCGCGGTCTTGCCCCAAAAAGGAGCGAATCATCAGGGGTAGAATTGGCTTGATCAGGTTGCCCCAGGGAAGATCCCAGTACAGCTCAAAGGTGACGTCGGTTTGGTCGTCGGTGAGGGGGGTAACGGTGGTCAGGTTCACCACCCGGTGCTTTGAGGTGGTGGTTTCCTCAGTGCGGACGCCGGGCAGGTAAAAGATGATTTCGTTGTCGGGCACACCGCCAATCAGCCAGTAGCCGTAGCCCATATTCTCGCCCATGCGGTGCTTGCGCATGGTAAACCCGTAGGGCGAAGGGTCAAACCACTTGATTTCGTCGCTGAGGGTAGCACCGCGCCACCACCACGAGCGATGCACAAAAGGTGAGTGAGCCGGGTCCATTAGCCCCACTACAGCATGGTCAATGTAGCAGGGAAACCGCATGGTGTAGGTGACGCTAGGGCGAACGTCATCGCTAAATCCAGGCACACGGGGCACATCGAAGCGAGGGGGCTGGGGGTTGTCGCGATCGCTCACATAGACCCACAGGTTGCCCTGCACCTCTTTCACCTCATAGCGATTTACGTCAAAGCGGCTCAGATCCATCTGCTGGTCGGGCATCAACGATGGAATTTCGGTGCACTGGCCGTTTTCGTTAAATCGCCAGCCATGGTAGCAGCACTCGACCTCGGTGCCGTCAAAGCGGCCACAGCTGAGGGGCACGGCCCGATGGGGGCAAATATCGCGAAGGGCAAAGGCTTTGCCCTGGTCGGTGCGGCCAAACAAGATCGGCTCGTTGAGCAGGGTTTTGGCCACCATCTTACCCGCCTTCAGCTCGTGGCTGGGCATGGCGTGGTACCAGATGTTGCGCAGCAGGTAGATGTCGTTAACGGCAACCACAGGTTTACAGAAATTCTAGGATTTAGGCATCAATACTGTAACAGAGGGTTTGCCGCGTCACGGCTGTCTCCTAGGCCAGTTTTAGCCATAGCAATCAACCCAGGGAAGTCAACTTCAAAACTTCCCTGAGTTGTCAGGCATTACCCAACCGCTTGGGGTTCCTGCACCTGCTTGAGCTGCTCACGCAGAGGAGCACCTTCGATCACCTCGGCCTCCAGCAGCTGCTGGGCCAGGGTTTCTAGCAATTCACGATTTTGCTTGAGAATGTCGAGGGCGCGCCGATGGCCTTCCTCAACGATGGCTTTGACCTCTTCATCGATCGCCTTGGCGGTTTCTTCGCTGATGGGGCGACGGGCGTTGGGCATGCCACCATCCAGGAAGGCGTTGCGCTGGGCGCGATCGTAGGCGAGGGGGCCCAGCACTTGGCTCATGCCGTAGGTGGTGACCATCTGCTCCGCTAGGTCGGTGGCCCGCTGGAGGTCGTTGGAAGCTCCAGTGGTGATGCTACCGAAAATGATCTCTTCCGCCGATCGCCCGCCGAGCAGGGTGGCAATTTGCCCCTTCAGCTCGGCCTCATCGCGCAGAAAGCGGTCCTCGGTGGGCAGTTGCAGGGTGTAGCCAAGGGCGGCCATACCGCGCGGCACGATGGAGATTTTTTCGACCTCGTCGGTGCCAGGCATCATGGCGCCGACCAGCGCATGGCCGACCTCGTGATAAGCGACAATCTTCTTCTCTTTGTCGTTGAGGACGCGGCTCTTTTTCTCTAGACCCGCAACGACGCGTTCGATCGCCTCGCTAAAGTCCTCTTGCTCGACTACGGTGCTGCCGCGGCGGGCGGCCAGCAGGGCGGCTTCGTTGACTAGGTTGGCCAGGTCGGCCCCAGCAAAGCCTGGGGTGCGAGTGGCGGTCGTCTTGAGATCGACGGTGTCAGCCAGCTTCACATCCTTAGCGTGGATTTTGAGAATGGCTTCGCGGCCTTTGAGATCGGGGCGATCGACCAGCACCTGGCGATCGAAGCGACCGGGACGTAGCAGGGCGGGGTCAAGGGTTTCGGGGCGGTTGGTGGCGGCTAGCACAATCACGGTGGTGCCACCGGCCTCAAAGCCATCCATCTCGGTGAGCAGCTGGTTGAGGGTTTGCTCGCGCTCGTCGTTGCCGCCATAGAAGCTGCTGCTGGAGCGGGATTTACCGATCGCATCCAGCTCATCAATAAAGATGATGCAGGGAGACTGTTTCTTGGCCTGCTCAAACAGGTCGCGCACGCGGGAGGAGCCCACGCCAACGAACAGTTCCACAAACTCAGAACCCGAAATGCTAAAGAAGGGCACGCCTGCTTCGCCGGCAACGGCCTTAGCCATTAGCGTCTTACCGGTTCCCGGTGGGCCGACTAGCAGCACGCCCTTGGGAATTTTGGCTCCTAGATCCGTAAAGCGCTGGGGGGTTTTGAGAAAGTCAACGACCTCTACCAGCTCAGCTTTGGCCTCTTCGACCCCAGCCACGTCATCGAAGGTGATTTTGCCTGCGTCGCCTTCGACGTAGACCTTAGCTTTGCTTTTGCCAATGGAGAGGGCTCCCTGTGGGCCACCGCCACCACGGGCCAAGAAGAACCGCCACACCCCAATAAAGATCAGCGGCGGAATCACCCAGCTCAGCAAGCTGCCAAACCACTGGCCCTTAGGCGGCGGCACGGCAGCAAACTCAACGCCGTTGTCTTCGAGCAGCTGGGGCAGCTGGAGGTCAAAAATAGGCGTAGTACTGTAGACGTCGCCCGCTTCGCCCGTGGTGGCATCTTTGACTTGGTAGCGAATTTCGTTTTGCCCCACGGAGGCGCGTAACACCTCTTGCTCTTGCACCCGATGGATGAACATGCTGTAGGGCTCACGAGCCGTTTGGCTGCCGAAGAACCCGGAAAACACGATGTTGAGCAGCAGGAGGCCAGTGGCGGCCCACAGGACGATGTTGGCAATTTGGCGCGATCGCGGCGGCTGAGGATTTTTGTTTACAGGCATAGCAACTTTAAATTTGTAGTGAGCCAATCATTTGATTGGCGGTTTTGAATGTTGGAATGGACAACTATCTCATCCCCAAGGCCTTTAACGGTTGAAGACGTCGTTAAAGGCGATTTTCGTAGTTGGTGTAGGGGCATTGCACTGCAATGCCCCTACTAGGGATGCCGGTAAAAAGAATTGGCAGAAGATTGGGCTTTGCCCAGTCGCCCGTTAGTCATAGTTGACATCTACGGTGGTGTGAGCAGTATCGGTAGCGTCGGCCTGGAGCCCAGAGCGCTTGCTGTTCAACCCAGAGAGCACAATCTGCGACATGGCACCAATAAACAAAGAGGCCACCACGGCGTCGTCAATCCAGCCAATGATGGGGATGAAGTCGGGAGCAATGTCGATAGGGCTAAGCAGGTATAGCAGCGTGGCACCAGCCAGCAGCCAGCGATACTTAGGATTTTCGAGGGTGCGCTTATACCAGTCGTAGAAAGCCTGGGGAGAGGGGTTCATGGGTCCAAGGTTGAGTGCGATGGCTTTATGGTGCCACGGAACCCCTAGTGCTTTCTGTGGCGGATAGCCGCCCGCCAACTAGGCAACGACCGAACCGACTAGGGAATTGATCCTTAAGGCATAGAGTGCAGGCACCAGCCCTTATACCTCTGCAATTAACCGCCTCTGTTGAGAGAGTTTTGCGGGAAAAGCCAAGCTTGCCGCTGGGGGGATTTCGGTCCCCCCAGGCCCCTACGAGAAGGACGTTCCGTCGTCCTTCACCTCACGGAAATGATTGGCTGATCATCGGTTTAAACCTCTGTTTTGCCAATTGACCTGTCCTGCTCTACAGCGGATAGTCCAGTGGTAGGGTGGGCACTGCCCACCATCTAACTCCTTTGTAGGGACAATGGTTGTTTGCCCACGCCCTTCAAATATTTACGTACTGATCCATTTCCCAGGTGGTGATTTGGGCGTTGAAGGCGTTCCATTCCTTCGCTTTCATTTCTAAAAAGGTTTTGGCACCGAGTTCTCCCATCATGTCCATTAGCAGGGCGTCTTGCTTGAGGGCTACCATCGCTTCGTAGAGGTTGTGAGGTAGGGTTTGCAGGTTGGTAAACTCGTCGCCTCTGGCGAACAGGTTTTCGTCAATGCGCTGGCCGGGGTCAATCTGCTGTTTGATGCCCTCTAGCCCGGCGGCCAGAATGCCGGCTGTGGCTAGGTAGAGGTTAACCGCGCCGTCGATCATGCGGCACTCAAACCGGCCTTTGTCAGGAATGCGGATTAGGTGCGATCGATTGTTGCCGCCGTAGGAGATGTAGCGGGGGCTCCAGGTGCTGCCAGAAGCCGTAGTGCTGGCTCCCAGACGACGATAGGAGTTAACCGTGGGGGCACAGAGAGCAGCCAGCCCTTTGCCGTGGGCCAAGACACCGCCCAAAAAGTTGTAACCCAGTGGAGAAAGTCCGCCCTCGTCAGCTCCTTCAGCAAAGACATTGGTGTCGCTCTGCCACAGGCTGTGGTGGACGTGGCCGCCGTTGCCGGTGAGGTGGCTAAAGGGTTTGGGCATAAAGGTGGCGGTGAACCCGCGCTGCTCGGCCAGGGTTTTGACCATGTATTTAAAGAACACGTGGCGATCGCAGGTGGTCCGCGCGTCGCTGTAGGTCCAATTCAGCTCAAACTGACCATTGGCATCTTCGTGGTCGCACTGGTAGGGCTGCCAGCCCAGGTCCTCCATGTAGGTGACCAGGGTTGAGATCAGGTCAAACTGCCGCATCAGGTTGAGCTGGTCGTAGCAGGGGCGCTCGGCGGTGTCCTTGGGGTCAGCAATTTCATAGCCCTGCTCTGTCTGCCGCAGCAAAAAGAACTCTGCCTCTACCCCGGTTTTGTGGGTGTAGCCCAAGGCAGCAGCCTGATCAATGACCCGGTTGAGCATCATCCGAGGGGCAGCCGGAAAGGGTTTGCCCTCAAAGTACACATCGCTAGCTACCCAGCCCACCGTAGGCTCCCAAGGCAGCTGAATTAGCGAGTCGGGGTCGGGCACTGCGGCGATTTCTGCCGCCTCGGGCCCTAGGCCCAGGTTTGAGGCAAAAGAGCAGAAAAACGCACCGTCTTTTTCTACCGCAGCCATTTGAGTGGCGGGCACCAGCTTAGCCCGAGTGCCCCCTAACAAATCGGTGTAGGAAACTAGAAAAAACTTGATGCCGAGGGCCTTGGCCCTTTCTACTAGGCTCTGTGCCTGGGTTAGCATGCCGACCATAGAACGACTCCAGACGTTTCAGCTTAGTAAAACAGGCTGACGAAGTCGCTTTTGTAGTTGTAGATACGGGTAGCGGTTGGGGGTTGTTCTTTTCACGTCGGTGGCTTCAGCCAACAGACAGCATCAGTTTGGGCCGGCGAAACTGCGCTAACTCTCTCCAGTTGTACAGGCCAATCTCTGCCATCCTACCGACCCGTTTTATCTGAAAAATTTATAGCTTGTAAGAAGTGCTGAATGTAGGGAAAACAAGTGACAACCCACACTCAGCACTGCTCTTAATACGGAAGTTAACACCATGGCAAGCGACAAAAACTTAGATCGCAATCCTGACACTAACCCCGATCCCATCACTGGGCAGCCCGGAGCACACCCCGTTGGCACTGGAGTAGGCGCAGCCGGAGTAGGCGCGATCGCCACTGCGGTCGGTGGTGCGGTGGGTGGTCCTGTGGGAGCCGTAGTCGGCGCAGCCGTTGGCGCTGTAGCTGGCGGGTTAGCGGGCAAAGGCGTTGCAGAAAAAGTTGATCCCACCGTGGAGGATGACTACTGGCGCACTAATTACAAAAATCGGCCCTACGTGGAGGCTGACCACAGCTACGACGACTATAGCCCTGCCTATCGCACTGGCTATGAGGGTTACAATACCTACTCTGGCCAGGGGATGACCTTTACCCAGGCTGAACCCCATCTGCAAAAAGACTACGAAAGCCACAACGGCCGCCTCGGTTGGGAGAAAGCGAAGCACGCTAGCCAAGACGCTTGGCAACGGTTAGAGTCCACCGTCAGCCGTGATTCTGATCGGCAGGTTGACGATCGCCGCAGCGTTAACGACACACGCCGCACCGATTCTGGCTCCACTGGCATGCTGTAACCCCGTTGCGGCAGGTTACCTGAAATAGTCTCTCATCAACCGCTGAGTCAGAGTTACTGGCTTGGCGGTTGGTGATTATGGCTTGCTTTAGCTGGGGTTGCTGCGATCGCCCCTTCAACTCCATAAAAACCACCAACTGGGACAACGGTCACAACTAACAGCGAGTTGTTTGCCAATCTCGAAGAATTCTGGGATAACTTGATATAACAAGTCAGGTATGCCCCCAAGGGGCATTTGAGCAAAGCTTAGCTACTTTCGGGGCACAAGGTTTCACCTCAAGCGTCTATCAAGGGCCGGGTTCATCCATGGATATTTTGGTTGTTCAACATGTCGAAGCCGACCCTGTTAGCATTCTAGGCCGATATCTGGAGGTCAGAGGAGCCTGGCTGCACACTTGGTTAGTACCCCAGAGACCGACCCCGCCCCCTGGGCATTACGACGGCCTCATTGTGCTTGGTGGCCCGATGAACGCTTGTGAAGACGACAACTTTCCTCACCTGGCGCGTGTTGCAGAGCTGATTCGCGCATTCCATAACCAGGGCAAGCCGGTGTTAGGCATTTGCCTGGGGGCCCAGCTTATTGCCCGCGCCTTTGGCAGCCGGGTTTACCAAAACGAGGTTCCAGAACTGGGCTTTACGCCTCTGTTTCCAACCGCCGCTACAGAAGAACCCTGGTTGCAAGACTACCCACCGGGGATGCCGATGATGCAGTGGCACTTCGACACCTTTGATCTGCCCGCCGGAGCGAAACTGCTGCTCACCAGTAATGCCTGCAAAAATCAGGCCTTTCGCATCGGTAGCAATATCTATGGCCTACAGTTTCACCCCGAAGTCACCCCGCAGATGGTAATGAGCTGGATGGCCTCTAACACTGAATGGATTGAGGACAACTGTCCCCACCTGTTTGAACAACTGCGGGAGCAACTAGCGCTGCACTGGGTTCAATCGGCCCAGTTCACCGACAAGCTTGCCAATGCCTGGTATGACCAGGTAGTAACTTCGGCCCAAGCAGAGACACTACTTCGGCAAGGCAGCCCTAGCTAAATCGCGTCAGTTGAGCTTCACGACCCAAAGGAAGGGGTGCAACAATTGCTACACGGCTTTTCGACTGCCTTTCTGGGCGGTCTATGAGCAGGTAAGCGGTTGCGAAACTGTGAAGGTGAGTCTCTTAGCAGCCTAAAACCAGAGTTGATAACCGTTGTAGGTGGGTAAAAAGCCTCAAGAATTACTGCCGGTCAAGATATGTAAAGAGAGATCATGATAAAAAATACACATGATCAATTATCTACTACGGCCGATGGCCTCCGTTTTCAGAACGTGTCCCTTGTGGTGGCGAAGGCTGGCTCTGGCTGGAATCAGTATTATTACGGTTGTATCTGTATCTCTTGCTACTCAGGCGATACCCGTCCGGGTAGAAAGAGGGATGTCGCTGAGACAGCTACAGGGAGAGGTGACACTGCTGCGTCCTAGCAGCGCTACCCCCGCTCGGGCGGGCGATCGCCTCGGTCAGGTCGGTGACGGGTTGCGGACAGGGTCGCGATCGACTGCGGTTTTAGACGTGGATACCGACGTGGGCTTTTTGCAGGTTTCAGAGCGTACTGAGCTGCGCATTCGCACCCTCGAGACGGCCGCCGATGGGGGGCGCATTACCCACCTCAGCGTATCGCGGGGGCAGGTGCGCACTCAGCTGCGCCGCTTTACCCAAGCAGGCTCTGAGTTTGAGATCGAAACCCCCGCTGGCATTAGCGGTGTGCGGGGGACTGAGTTTGGGGTCAGCGTGCAAGACGACGGCAAGACCGGCATTGCCACCCTCTCTGGAGCGGTAGAAACCAGTGCTGTTGGCGCATCGATATCGGTGCCTGGAGGCTACCAAAACCTGATCTTGCCCGGTGAGCCCCCCACCCAGCCAGTGCCCCTACGGGACGATCCTGGGCTGGAGTACGAGCGCAGCGTATCGTTTCAAAACAACACCCGCATGGTCACGCTCACGGGCCGGGTTGACCCGGTTAATACTGTATTTGTCGATGGTGCCCCCCAACTTGTCGATCGTCAGGGTGAGTTTCGCCTGACCCGGGTGGCAACGGCCCGGTTGCGAGTCGAGGTTCTCGTGATTACTCCCCTTGGCCGCCAGGAAGTCCATGAGATCTATCTTCTCTAGCCGGTTTCGGCGAGGGTTAGAATCGCTGCTGACATTGTCTGCTGCCAGCTTATTGGTTGTGAGTTTGAGCGAGCTGGGCCTGCTTATGCCTCTGGTGCAGGCTGAGTATGGGCTGCGCTTCCGGCTGCGGGGGCAGCGCCCCTGGGCTGACCAGGTGGTGCTGATTGCTATCGATGAACCCAGTTTGGACGCGTTGGGGGCGTTCCCCTGGCCGCGTCGCCACTACGCTGAGCTGATGCAGGGTCTGCAAAATGGCCGCCCCCAAGTGGTGGTATTCGACCTGCTGTTCAGCGACCCAAGCCCTGACGATACGGTGTTTGCCGAGGCGATCGCTGCTCATTCTGCCGTCATCCTAGCCTCTGCCTGGGATCGCGACGGGCGGCCCCTAGGGCTAAACCCAACGCTGACTGAGGCGGCTTTGGCCACTGGCCATATTTTGCAGCGCCGCCAGGGCGGCTACATCCACAGCGTTGAGCCGACGGTGGGTCGCCAGCCCGCTCTAGCCATTGCCACTGCAGAAGCCCTCAGCCTGACCCAGCAGGCCGTCTCCCTACCCCCTCTAGATCGCCCCATCTGGATTGACTGGCCTGGTTCGACCAGGGCACTGCCCACCTACTCGTTTGTGGATGTGCTGGAGGGTCGGGTGCCCTCCCAAACGTTTGAGGGCAAGGTTGTGCTGATTGGGGCCACGGCCCTAGGGCTCGACGATTGGGTGACCCCTTTTAATGTTGACCCGCCTGCCAGTGGCGTGTACCTGCACGGGGCTCTGATTGATAACCTGCTGCTCCAGCGCTGGCTAAGACCAGTAGCCGGAAGCTGGGCCGGGGCGATCGCCCTTGCCCTTGCCTTGACCCTAAAGCTACAGCGACGACAGGGGGCGTTTTGGCAGCAGGGGGCGCTGGTGGGTGGCCTGGTAGCAGGCTGGTGGGGAACGGCCCTGGTGCTGATGGGAGCTAACCTGTGGCTGCCGGTGGTTGGTCCGGGGCTGCTGCTGAGTACTGTGGGCGGTTTAACCCTGGGGCAGCACTGGCTGCGACAGACGCGTTGGCTGCGACAGATGACGACGGCATTACGGTATCGCCACTCGCCCGAGGTGCTGCTGCCCGAGCCCCCGCCCCCGCTCGCCGCTCTCGGTCAGGTTGGCTTGATGCCCGAGGGCGATCGCGCCTCGGATTTGACCCAGCTGGTTGAGCTGACTCAGCAGCTGGGGCGATCGCAGGCGATTCAGGCTGCCATTGCCCGCAGTCTGCCCCTAGGGCTGGTGGCGGCGGCGGCAGATGGCACAGTGTGGTTTGCCAACCCTTTGGCCACCGAATGGTTGGGTTTGGCGGCAGGCGATCGCCTCGCCTCGACCCTGCCAACCGACTGGTTTGAGGTTGAAACCTGGGAGCAGCTGTGGAAGCGAGTCTGTCGCGGTCAAGCCGTAACGCATCAGCTGCGCCAGCGGGGCGATCGCTGGTATGAGCTGCGGCTAGAATCCCTGGCTATCAGTGCCAATCCTCCCGCCGATTGGCCACGGGGGGCTATTGTGCTGTTCGAAGACATCACCTACCGCCAGCAGATGGAAACTGAACTGCGGCGGCTCAACGACAGCCTGGAAACCCAGGTGGAGGTACGCACCCGGCAGCTGGAGCAGATCAATCGATCGCTCCAGGAGCAGATTGCTGAGCGCCATCTGGCCCAGCATCAGCTGGCCTATGAGGCGTTGCATGACCCGCTCACCGGGCTACCCAACCGCCGTCAGTTTTTGAGCCAACTGGGCGAGCAGTTTAGCCTACCCGAGCCGGGGCTGTACGCGGTGCTGTTTCTCGACTGCGATCGCTTCAAGCTGATCAACGATTCCTTTGGCCACTGGGTGGGAGATGAGCTGCTCAAGCGGGTGGCCACCATTGTGCAGGAGTGCGTGCGCCCCACGGACGTAGTGGCCCGGTTTGGCGGCGACGAGTTCACTATTTTGCTGACGACCCTTGATCAGGTGGGAGATGCGATCGCCGTGGCCCAGCGCATTCGCCAGCGTTTTACTGAGGCGCTGCACATCCAAGAGCACCAGCTATTTACCAACACCAGCATTGGCATTGTCATGGGCGGCCCCGCCTACCAGCAACCCGACGAGCTGCTGCGCGATGCCGACACCGCTATGTACCAAGCCAAAATCAACAACCAGGGCTATGCCCTATTTGAGCCGGGCATGCACCTCAACGTGTGCCGCTCGCTCCAGATCGAAACCGCCCTCCGGCTGGCCCTTGAGCGGCAAGAATTTCAGCTTCACTACCAGCCCATTGTGAACCTCGATACTCAGCAGTTGATGGGGTGTGAAGCCCTGCTGCGCTGGCTGCATCCCGACCGCGGACTGCTGTTTCCCGACGAATTTCTTGCCATTGCCGAAAATACGGGCATGATGGCGGCGATCGGGGCCTGGGTGCTGCGGGAAGCCTGCACCCAAATGCAGCGCTGGCGACGACGCAGCCTGATCGCCGCCGATGCTGTGGTCAGCGTCAATTTGTCGGCACTTCAGTTTGCGCAGCCCGATTTTTTGGCCCAGGTTGACAGCGTTTTAGACGATAGCGGCCTGCCTGCGGCTAACCTCAAGCTCGAAATCACTGAGACTGTCGTGATTCAAAATCCTGAGCAGGTGGTGCCGATCATTCAAACCCTGCGCGATCGCGGCATTCGCCTTAGCATTGATGACTTTGGCACCGGCTACTCCTCCCTGGGCTATCTGCAACAGCTGCCGGTGGATATTCTCAAAATTGATCGCAGCTTCATCGCCAACATTCACCACAGCCCGCAGCAGTACGGCATTGTTGAAACCATTATTCACCTCGCGGCCCACCTCAATATTCAAGTGATTGCCGAAGGGATTGAGCAGTTCCCTCAGCTGGAGTCGCTCACTAAATTAGGTTGTGAATTTGGTCAGGGGTTCTTCTTTGCCCGCCCGCTGAGCGTCAGCCAGTTCAGTCAATATTTACGCAATCGAGGCAACGGGGAGGGCGGTTGGTGAGCAAATCTAGTGTTGGCCACTGCGCTTAGAATACGAGTCACTGCCACTGGCAAAATCTGGGACGGCGCATTGGCAATGCCAAACAGGGCAGCAAGGCCGGCCTAAGCTCGGATTTGCTGCCCTGAGGTTGGTCTTAGCGGCAGGGCTACATTGCGCCTCACCTTCTGCGTCGGGGTGTTCCATCATGGTGATCGATGGCGATAGTGCCGACTATTCGTAGTAGCGCTTGTCGAGCCAGTGGCGCACATCTTGCTCAGAGTAAAACGAGCGGGTGCGGTTGGTGATTGGGTCGTGGGCGAACCAGACTTGATGACCATTGCGGGTGCTCTGCCAAACGCGCAGCTCTTGGGTGCTGGTGAAGAAGTTGAGCAGGCGAGCGCTCAGAGTCCTGAGAACCTGGCCTACCCCTAGGGTCCGTTGGGTGGGCTGTACCAGGGTTTCAAGGCGCTGCCGCTGCCGGTTCAACTCGGAGTTAGAGTTACGAGTAGTGGTGTTCATGGTATTTCTCGACTAAGGGAATTGCAGCGGGCAGAGCGGTGGCACGCCTAACCAAAAGCCTCTGTCAGCCCTAGAAGGGCTGAACGCAAATGCAAAGGGTCAGAATGCAAAGGCTGAGGTTAACGGTTAGGGTTCCACTGCTGGGAGTGGGGCATCTCGCCCCAAGCGCTACCGCTGCTGATGTATTCAATGTATCTGGGGCGTCAGTTTGTAACAAAGCATGACGTGAATGGGTGCTATGCAGAAAATCGATAGGCCAGCTCAAGCCTCTGCCCTTAGCCTTGGAATAGGCGTTTAGGTGCCTGGAGCCGCCATGAACCTCAATAAAATTAAGCTATCGCAACTGCGGGCCCTGGTGACGATCGCCGAGTGTGGCAACTTCAGTGAAGCGGCCCTCAAGCTCGATGTCACCCAGTCCACCATTAGCCACGCCATCGCCACCCTAGAAGACGAGCTAGGCGTTACCCTCCTGAAGCGGGGCCGCCACGGGGCGCGGCTGACGAGCGTGGGCGATCGCATTACCGCCCACGCCCGCAACGTGCTAGGCCTGCTCGACACCATTGGCAGTGAGGCCAACCAAGCACGTGGCGTACAGGGAGGCAATTTGCGCATTGCCTCCTTTCGCAGCGTGGCGACCCATGTGCTGCCCGGAGCGATCGCCCGTCTGCACCGCCGCTACCCCACCATCGCCATCAGCGTCCACGAAATGGATGAAGTGCACCAGCTGAAGCAGGCGCTGTTTAAGGGCGAAGTTGACCTCTGCGTTGCCGAGACCATCATCGACGACGATGTTGAAACCCTGCACATCTTTGACGATGACTACGTAGCCCTGCTACCCCCCGGCTATCGCCCCAAAACCGGCACGCTCACCGTCAACGACATGCGCCAAATGCCCATTATTGGCTCTAGCCACAGCAGCTGCGGCCTGCGCATTCGCACCGTGCTGGGTGCCCAAGAGCATCCCTTAGAAATCGCCTACTGCATTCGCCACGACTCGTCGATGGTGGCCATGGTGCAGCAGGGCTTGGGCATTGCCATTCTGCCCCGCCTCGCCGCCGAGCCAGTGCCCCCTGATGTGCAGATCGTCTCTATGCCCTTCCCGATTTCCCGACCGATTGGGGCCACTATTCTCAAGGACGCCTTGCATACCCCTGCGCTCTACGCCTTTTTAGACGCCCTGCGGGAAGTGGGCGAATT
The DNA here is from genome assembly GCA_019359285.1 of Nodosilinea sp. WJT8-NPBG4. Lineage (GTDB taxonomy): Bacteria > Cyanobacteriota > Cyanobacteriia > Phormidesmidales > Phormidesmidaceae > Nodosilinea. Next base: position 47,490 of record JAHHHQ010000049.1, on the reverse strand, counting down.
TAGCCGCATCAAAGCCGTTTAGAGTTACGACTTGGCTATCGGGTTATTGCTCCCTGCTGCCCACTGGCTTGGCCTCAGGGGCCGACTTCGGCTCATTGACGGGCAGCTCGTTGTTGCGGCGCGCGGCGCGATCGCTCAAATAGGTCAACCAAGACGGTGCCCAGAGCGAGTGGCTGTCTCGGCCAAAGCCTCGCTTTTCGCCGCCTGCAATGGGCCCCGGCAGCAGCCTACTCCCCCAGCTCAGTAGACTAGTCATTAGCCCTGGAAACAGACCGTAGAACCGAGCCATGAGCAGAATCGGCAGCGGCACCACCACCTCGGCCGCTCCCCGGCGCATGCCGGCAATGGCGGTTCGAGCCACCTTTTCTGGGCTGGCCGAGATGATCGGCAGCGACTCGCTAATGCTGAACCAGGTGTACTCTTTGCTGCGCTGTCCCTTAAACAGGGCGTGGTCGTTGACGCCTGTGTAAATTAAACCGGGACAGACCGTAGTGACGGCAATGCCAGCCCGGGCTAGTTCAATGTGCAGGCCAGCCGACAACCCCGTCAGGGCAAACTTGCTGGCGCAGTAGGCCACCATGTGCGGCGACGCCACCTTGCCGCCCACAGACGAAATATTGACGATGCGGCCAGCTCTGCGATCGCGCATCCCCGGCAACACCGCATAGGTGGTGTAGAGCGGTGCCCAGAAATGGAGCTGCATCAGGTCGTCGTAGTCCTGCATGGTGATGTTTTCTAGCGGCCCCACGATGTCAGTGCCAGCGTTGTTGATCAAAATGTCGATCGCCCCAAACTGCTCGCTGACCTGCTGCACCATCTGCTCAACCTGGGTCTGGTGGGTGACATCACAGATCAGGGTCAAAATCTCCCCGCCCTGCTGCACTAGTTCGGCTTTTGCCCGCTCCAATTCGGCCTCATCCCGCGCACAGATTGCCAGCCGAGCTCCGGCCGCTACCAATTGGCGGGCCATCACCAACCCCAGCCCCCGGGAGCCCCCGGTGATTAAAATGGTCTTGCCTCGCAGGTCATACTGCTGTTCGCGCCACCGGCGACCTAGCCAAAGGACGCCCGTCAGTAGGGCCGCGATCGCTACTAAACCCAGCAGTCCCAAATGGTTGATCGGCATGTTTTCCCCCTCCAGTGTGGCTTTCACTGTAGGGGGTACGAGCCGATGCCAGTCTCTTTCCTAGGGCAAAACTGCTTCAGCCAATGGGCCAGTTTTTTCATCACTCACCTATCACTACTTCCGCTGAGGACACTCAATTTCTATTAGCGATCGGAGCTGAAGCCACAGCAAATAACGTTCATGTTTTAGGCGTGGTATGAGTTAGCCAAAACCCGTTTAAAGTTGACTAGTCCACTTGCAAAATATCCATGCGCCACCTCTACTTTCTGGTTCCCGGCACCGGCAAGCGCTTTCACTGCGGTGGCCTGTTCGCCGAGCTCAAGACCCTTAAGCTAGCCCAGCAGGTCTGCTCCGCTGAGGTGGTCACCTACGACCAGCGCGAGGTCGATACGCTGTTCTTGGATGATTTGCTCCAGCGGCCCGGCCTCGACAACAGTATTTTTGTGATTAGCTGGGGGTTTCACATTCCTCGGTTAGTTAAGCGGCTGCGGGGCTATCCGGTGGTCTACCACGCCCACAGCAGCGGCTATGGGTTCACCTTGCCAGGCGATATTCCTATCATCACCGTCAGCCGCAACTCCATGGGCTACTGGGGGCAAAAGCGGCCCAACGGACTAGTTTTCTATCTGCCCAACCACATTTCGCCTGAGTTTACCAATCAGCAGCAGCCCAGGGATATCGGCGTGCTGGTGCAGGTGCGCAAGTCGTCGGATTATTTGCTGAATCAGCTGGTTCCAGAGTTAGAGTCTCGCTGCAACGTGGTGACGCTGACCGGATTTGTCGACGATCTCTCGATTTTGTTTAACCGCAGCAAAATCTTTCTCTACGACTCGGCAGAATACTGGGCGCTGAGCCGGGTGAGCGAGGGCTTTGGCTTGCCCCCGATGGAGGCGATGGCCTGTGGTTGTCAGGTGTTTACCAGCGTCAACGGGGCGCTGGCCGATTATTTAGATCCGGGGTTCAACTGCTACAAGATTGGAGTGTACTCGATGGGGTATGACTGCGATCGCATCCTCACCGCCCTGCAAAGGCCTACTCCCCTGGCCATGTCCCCCACAGATTTAGAACCCTACCGCGCTCCGGCTCTGCTGCCTCGGCTAGAGGTCATTCTGGCCGAAATTAACCACTTCTTCGACTATCGAGCCAAGCACCCTAGGGACATTCCCGACCTCACCAAACCCCGCTTGGCACGCCTTTGGCTGCAACGCACCACCGCCAAAGTTCGCAAAAAGCTCAAAGGCCGTTGATCCCCAGCTTTGACCGGGTAGGTTGGCAAAGGCACAGTCCCGCGAGACAATACAATATAAGAACTGTAATATTTTGAACCCTAGGCTGTGAACAACGCACCCGTACGCACGGTATCTGACGCCAAGCGCGACTTTTACACCCACCACACTCGCCCCATCAACTCCATCTACCGGCGCGTGGTAGACGAGCTGATGGTAGAGATGCACCTGCTCTCCGTCAATGTCGACTTTGCCTACGACCCCATCTACGCTCTGGGCATCGTCACCACCTTCGATCGCTTCATGGTTGGCTACGAGCCCGAAAGCGACAAAGTTACCATTTTCAATGGCCTGTGCCGCTCGATCCACAGCACCCCCGAGCACTATCGCGGCGACGCTGAAGTCGTAAAATCCTCCGTCAACGGCATGTCCCTAGACGACCTGAAGGGGCAGTTTGAGAACCTCGGCGACGGTGGCGATGGCCTGCGTGGCACCCTAGCCTCGGTCGCTAACAGAGAAAAATTCAAGTACAGCCGCCCCTTTGGCATTGGCCTCTACACCCTGGTAGAAGCTGTGACCCCTGCCGAAGACCTCAAAGATAAAGCAGCCGTCGAGACCCTGTTTAAAGACCTGGCGGGCAAGCTTAATATCTCCAACGATAAGCTGCTAAAAGACGTTGAACTCTACCGCAGCAACATGGAGAAATTTGCCCAGGCCCAGGAAGTGATGAAAGACATGCTGGCCGCCGATCGCAAAAAGCGCGAAGATCGCAAAAAAGCCGCTGAAGCCGAGGCCGCAGGCATCGTCGAACCCGTAGCCACTGTCCCCGACGCAGGCGAATCTGGATCTGCGGAGTAGGCCACCGTGTTGGAAAGCTTAGCCTAGAGCCCTGAGCTTAGACTTCTCTTGGTAGAGTCTGGGCTCTTTTTTATTGGGGTTAAACAGGTCATTGGCGATCGCGGTGCCCAGCAAAATCAAGCTGCCTCCCACCGCCATTGAGCGCGTGATGGGCTCTGCCAACAGTAGGGCACCCCAAAGCACGGCAAACATGGGAATTAGATAACCCACCGTCAGTGCCTTGGTCGGGCCGACGTTTTGAATCAGCCGAAAGTAGAGTAGGTAGGCGCAGGCCGTAGAAAGTAGCGCCAGGGCCACCACCACAGCGCCAACGGTTGGCGTAGGCATTTGTCGAGGCACGGTAAAGGGTAGGGCCGGTAGCAAAACTAGGGCAGCCCCCCATAGACTACCTGCGGTGATAGTCCAAGGAGAGACTCCAGCCAAATTTCGCCGAATGTAGGGAGCTGCGATCGCATACATAAAAGCAGCAACCAGCCCCGCCGCCACCGCCCCGCCAAATCCTGGCGTTGCCATAATCGGCTGCCAACCCACAAGAATCACTACCCCAACAAAGCCCAGCCCAAAGCCAATCCACCGGGCGAGGGTAAGGGTTTCTTGAAGCCAGACAGCGGCCACAACCGTCCCAAACAACGGCGCTGTGCTATTCAAAATGGAGGTCAACCCCGCCGGTAGCGACAAGGAAGCAAAGGCCAACAGTACAAAGGGGATCGCAGAATTAATGCTGCCTACCACCAGAAGGGCTCGCCAGCATCGGCGCAGTTCTGACCACAGATCGAGGCGCACGACTACAGGCAGCAGGGCACAACCGGCCAGCACCACGCGAAGCTCAAGCAGCCACAACGGACCCAACACCGGAACCGCCACCCGCATAAACAGAAACGAGCCACCCCACAGTGCCGCCAGCAGCAAAAGCTCGGCAATATCGATTTTTCGCATCACGCCTCCTGACGGAGGGTCTGGGTCTGGCCCGCTTCCCAACCTAATAGCAGGGTCTTGCGCGCCGCCCCCCAGCGGTAGCCACCCCACTCACCCGAGGCTCGAATCACTCGATGACAGGGAATGAGATATCCTACCGGGTTGCGCCCGATGGCATTGCCCACCGCTCGCGCCGCTGTAGGTCGACCGATCGCTTCCGCCAAGTCCTGGTAGGTCGTGAGCCCACCCGGTGGAATCTGCAAAAGTGCTCGCCACACCTGAATTTGAAAGTTGGTGCCTTTGACCGCCAGTGCTAAGGGGCGATCGGGGTTTGGGGTGAAGATGCGATCGCTCTCTCCCGCCGTCCCTGACTGATCGGCCACTAGGGTCGCCCCTGGCCACTCCGCTCGCAGCAGACGCTCAGCCGTCTCACGGTTGGCAGCATCCAAAAAGTGCAGATTGCAGATGCCTCGCGCGGTCTTGGCCAGTAGACAAGGCCCAAACGGAGTAGCGTGAATGCCGTAGCTAATTTCTAAACCTGCGCCCCCGGCCTTGAACTCGCCCGGCGACATAGCTTCTAGGGTGACAAACAGATCGTGCAAACGGCCTAGACTCGATAGGCCAACGTTCTCTGTTAGCTCCAAAAGGCTTTTGGTCTCGGCAATCTTAGCCTTGGCGTAGTCCACCGTCAGATTCTGCAAAAACCGCTTGGGGCTAATGCCCGCCCATTGGGTAAACAGGCGCTGAAAGTGGTACTGGCTGAGGTGTACGTGGCTGGCTATGGCAGTCAAATCGGGCTGGTCGAGATGGTGCTGGCGCAGAAACGCGATCGCCTCAGCTATCTGCCTGTAGGTCTCATCGTCGTGGGTTGCAGTTTCCACCACAGGGTTCATGGGTTCGGCAGCCAAAGTTGAACTACAGTCCCCAATCTACCGATCGCCCTCAATTTAAACCACCCGTTTCTTGCGGCCTCAAACGCCACCCCAGTCCCTTGCCCACCCGCCGCCACTAAGTGCCTCTGCATGAAATGCTGAGGCTCTCGGGCCTAATCCCAGGTGATTTAGCACCGGGCTTGGGCAGGGACGGGTTGAAGCGCGTCTTCCGGATATCTCGACCCAGCAGAAGCTTCTAAAGAGGCTTCTAATCGTGCAGCATCCAGAGAAACTTCGGAAAAACCTAAATCTAAAGGCTGAGGCAAAAAGTCTAAGGGCTTCATGGCCACTATCGGGGTTGCAAACACGGGCACAGCCAAAGAACACGGCGACCATCGGCTTTCTACCGGCACCCCAAGCTGACTGCATTGCCCTCCTCGCCGACCCTCCGGAGCATAAAAACGGCAGCGGCTACAAGATGACACCCGGCACTGCGCTGACTTCATAGTGGCTTCCTAAAAGCTGTATCTAAGCTTCTACATCTTCACCCTTAAAAAAATGGGGATCATCTACCTTAAGGCCCAAACCTCTAGCTTTTACAAGGATGTAGCCCCCGAAATTGTTAAATGCCCTTTATATTGTCTTCATGTTTCTGTTAGACATAGTCACAACTATGTGAATGAACAATTCTTAAACCTTTAGCGAACGTAAACTTGTCAGGGATCAGCTCAAACAGGGGTAATATCCCTATTGCTTAATTAGCAGATGTCAGGATGGTTAATCTTCTCCTGAAAACTCATTAGCTAATGTCATCGGTGAGACTGCTAATTTTGTCTGAATACTATATTCATAGCCCCAGTCATTCTTTAGATGGGAATTGAGTTAACCATTAATTAACTTGAGGACAATAGATCGAAGAGCAATGGTTGCGGTCCGAATCCTGTGTCTCTATGGTTAAACCGCTGGTTGTGGCATAATCCTGCCCTATGGGCGAACCGTCTAACCTGCTGCTAAAACTGAGTCGTCGGCTGTTTGCTGAGGAGCGCGATCGCGATGCCTTTGTAGAGGCCCTAGTCAACCCTCAGCCGTTTCCAACTGCCATTGTGTGGATGCAGCCTCGGCCAGAGGTGGTGCCCTTTGCGATCGCCCCAACCCTACCCTGGCAGCCCACCTGGGTCGATCGCCTCAGCGGTGACCAGCGCCCCGGTCAGCATCCTCTCCACCAAGCTGGAGCCTACTACTGCCTAGATATGGCCTCGGTGTTCTCGGCCGCGGTGTTTAGCGCCATTGCCACCCCAACAGAGTCAGTGCTCGATCTCTGCGCCGCCCCAGGAGGCAAAAGCCTGCTGGCCTGGAAAGCCTTAACGCCAACTCATCTCTGGTGCAACGAGGTCGTCCGCAAGCGGGTCAGAATCTTGATTTCTAACCTCAAACGCTGTGGGTTGACAGACTCGCTGGTATTTAACCTCGATCCTCAAACCTTTGCCGAACAACTCCCCCAAGCCGCCTCAGTAGTGGTGGTGGATGCTCCATGCAGTGGTCAGTCGCTGTTAGCCAAAGGCGATCAGGCTCTAGGCTGTTTTCACCCCGTCAACATCAAGAAAAACGCCAGCCGCCAAAAGCGAATTCTGGCTAGTGCAGCGCAAACCGTTGCTGGCGGCGGCTACCTAGCCTATATGACCTGCACCTTCTCCCCCGATGAAAACGAACAGGTCGTAGAGTGGCTGATTAAAAAGTTTCCCCAGTTTGAGGCGGTAGAAGTCCCCGTTCTGGCCGACCACGCCTCCTCCTTGGCGACCTTTCCCTGCTATCGCCTCTGGCCCCAGTCGGGTTTGGGTGCGGGCAGCTTCACTAGCTTGCTGCGCAACAGAGCGATCTCAACAGAGCCCATCAACCTAGACTTTCTAGCCGATAAGGGCATGCAAATCTACAGCGTAGAGCGATCGCCTTGACCGTGCTGGTGCCCTGCCGCCAGCGCTTTAGGCAAAGCTCAACGGCCGTTATGCTGAAGATGTACCTATGCACTGATCGTTGGCGACTATGGCGAGTCCTTCCACCCGTCCCGAATCCTCTACCCTAGATGCCATTATTCGCCTGCTGCGCTGGGATAAGCCTACCGGGCGATTGATTTTGATGATTCCAGCCCTGTGGTCGGTGGTGCTAGCCGCTGAGGGTAAGCCTCCCTTGCCTTTGGTTGGCGTCATCATCCTCGGCACCCTAGCCACCAGTGCTGCTGGCTGCGTCGTCAACGACCTGTGGGACCGCAACATTGATCCCCACGTGGCCCGCACCCGCACCCGTCCCTTAGCCGCCCGCGATCTGTCTGTACAAGTGGGCATTGGCGTGCTGTTGGTGTCCCTCCTCTGTGCCTATGGCCTATCGCTCTACCTCAATGCCCTGAGCTTTTGGCTGTGTGTGCTGGCCGTACCGTTTATCCTGTTCTATCCTTTGGCAAAGCGTGTGTTTCCGGTGCCGCAGCTGGTGCTGTCTCTCGCTTGGGGGTTTGCGGTGCTGATTCCCTGGGCGGCAGTCACCAACAATCTAGACTTACCTGTGTGGATTCTCTGGCTGGCCGTGGTGCTGTGGACTCTGAGCTTCGATACCGTCTATGCCATCCCCGATCGCGACGATGATCGCCGCTTGGGTGTCAACTCCGCCGCCCTGTTCTTCGGCGACTACACCCCCCAGTTCATTGGCTTCTGCTTCTTCGGCGCATGGCTGCTCTTAATTTGGCTGGGCCTGCTGCTGTTCCTCGCGTTCCCCTACTGGCTAGGGCTAGCTGCTGCGCTGATTGTGTGGTCGCGCCAGTCTTACCTGCTCAGCCGCTACAAGCCACCGCTCAACCTCTACGGGCAAATTTTTAGGCAGAACGTCCAACTCGGCTTTGTCCTTCTCCTCGGCATCCTCCTCGGCACTTTGCTGTAACCACTCCCCACCCCTCACCCTCCTACCCCTTACCCTCCCACCCCTCGTCCCTACTCCCTCACCTCCTCCACCTACCCGGTCAGGGCTACAATAGTTACTCTAAGAATGCAATTCCCCGTTGGAGCGGTTTATGACCACTGCGGCCCCCGCCAAAACTCAGCCCGCTAAAACTCAGTACGAAGCCATTATTGGTCTCGAAACCCACTGCCAGTTGTGCACCGAAACCAAAATTTTCTCCCCAGCCTCCACGGCCTTTGGGGCCGACCCCAACACCTACATCGACCCCATTGTGGTAGGCATGCCGGGGGTGCTGCCGGTGCTCAATCAGCGTGTGCTGGAGTATGCCGTCAAGGCCGGGCTAGCTTTAAATTGCCAGATCGCGCCCTACTCCAAGTTCGATCGCAAGCAGTACTTCTACCCTGACCTGCCCAAGAACTATCAGATTTCCCAGTTTGACCTGCCCATTGCCGAGCACGGCTGGCTCGAAATTGAGCTGATCGACAAAAAGACTAAAGCAGCCACCCGCAAGCGCATCGGCATTACCCGCCTGCACATGGAAGAAGATGCGGGCAAACTGGTGCACGCAGGCAGCGATCGCCTAGCTGGTTCCACCTACTCTCTGGTTGACTACAACCGAGCCGGCGTCCCTCTGATCGAAATTGTCTCCGAGCCCGATATTCGCACCGGCCAGGAAGCCGCCGAATATGCTCAAGAGCTGCGCCGCATCGTGCGCTATCTGGGCATTAGCGACGGCAACATGCAGGAGGGCTCTTTGCGCTGCGACGTCAATATCTCTGTGCGCCCAGTGGGCCAGGAGGAGTTTGGCACCAAGGTGGAGATCAAAAATATGAACTCCTTTAGTGCCATTCAAAAGGCGATCGAGTACGAAATCGATCGGCAGATTAAAGCCAACCAGACCGGCGAGAAAATTATTCAAGAAACCCGCCTGTGGGACGAGAGCAGCCAGCGCACCCAGAGCATGCGCTCCAAGGAAGGCTCCAGCGACTACCGCTACTTTCCTGAACCCGACCTGCCGCCCATTGTGGTGTCAGTAGAGCAAAAGGAGAGCTGGCTGGCCGAACTGCCCGAGCTACCCGCCCAAAAGCGCACTCGCTACGAGGATGAGTTTGGCCTCTCTCCTTACGATGCTCGGGTGCTGAGCGACGAGCGCGCCATCACGGAATATTTTGAAGCAGCCATGGCGGCTGGTGCCGACCCCAAACTCACCGCTAACTGGATCACCCAAGACATTGCCGCCTATCTCAATACGGAGAGAGTATCGATTGATGCGCTGCCCCTCACCCCTGTTGCCCTAGCCGAGCTAGTGCAGCTAATTGCGGCGGGCACCATCAGCAACAAAATTGGTAAAGATCTGCTGCCCGAATTGCTAACCCAGGGTGGCTCCCCTAAGGCTCTGGTGGAGGCACGGGGGCTCAGTCAGATTTCTGATCCTGCACAGATCGAGGCCATGATTGACGAGGTGCTGGCGGCCCATCCCGAAGAGCTAGAGGCCTACCGTGGCGGTAAGAAGAAGCTCCAAGGCTTCTTTGTGGGTCAGCTGATGAAGCAGAGTGGCGGCAGAGTAGATCCAAAGCTAAGCAATCAGCTGCTCAGTCAGAAGCTCAATCAATGATGCACCCCAAAAATATTGAAAAAATTCAATAAGGGGTCTTACCCCCCATGCAATTTTTGGGTTAACATGATATGTAGATGCACCCTGATGGTAGGGAGAGCTGTTTGGGCTCTCCTTTTTTTTGCCTATTTTTCGCGTAACCGCCGCCACAGCCACTCCAACGTCCCATTTACCCAGCTAAATTAGCCTGTAGCTGCGGTTCTAAAGGAAGGCTTGAATCCATTTGAAGCGTTCCTAGCATGTCTGTCGAGGTAGCGTTGCCGCCGTTGCCCCAAACCAATTGTCGGCTGCCAGCCGCGAGGGTCACGGTCTGGGCTCCAGCAGCAGTAAGCCAAATTGTTGTTACTTGAGGCAGAGATATAGCGCGATTCTGGCCTGAATCCTCATCCCAGGTCGGTTCCCGTTTCTGAGATACCGTAGGCTTGACACTTCGTAAGTCGCGGCCTGGGTCAGGGTTGACCTCCGCTAGAGCGTGCATCACTCGGGCTGAGTCTCGCAGAGTGTCTGCTTGGGGAAACCACAGGGCTGCGGCAAATCCTTGCTTTAGGGCGTAGGTGTAGAGCGACGCTGCCGCTACTACCGCTTGCTCAAAGCTCTCCTCATTCCAGCGCGCGGTGGTGTTGAGGGCAATCAAAATTTCTCGACTGGTGGTTATGCTTTCCAACTCGCGCACCCGCAGTTCGCCGTAGCGGGCACTGGTGCGCCAGTGGATCAGCCGGGTCGGATCACCCCAGCGGTAAGGACGCAGCGATCGCGTTACTCCCTGGGTATCGGCCTTGGCTAGCGGGCTATAGCGCCAGTGCTGACCCTGGCGCTGGCCAATGGTGTCTAGTAGGGGGCAGCGTTTCAGGGGCAACACCTGGGGGTAAACCACAGCTGTGGCGGGAGCGGGCATTGTGCGCCGACACCAGAACAAACCTAGGGGAGCCGCCGTGCGTAGATCGATTGTCGACCAGCGGTAGACGCCCCGCCGCGTGGTTGGCACTGGATACCGCCAGGTGTGGCTTTGCCCAGGGGGCAGCGCGCCCACGGCATGTACTGCTACGGCCCCTAGCCCCGAGGGCACAGGGTCAATGATTTGAAACAGCCCTTTACTCTGGCGCTGGGCGTTGCGAATCCGCAGCTCGATATCTAATGGTGCCCCGGCGGTAATGGGGGCAATGGGCGATCGCGTTACCACAAGCCCTTGCAGGTTCCGGGGTGGTAGCACCGCCGCAATCAGCAGTAGCGCCAGCATCACTCCGCTAATTACATACAACCAGCCCGCCAGGGTGTTAGTGGCCGCCGCGAAAAAGAACAGCGCCAGCCCCAGCAAAATCCAACCCACGTAAGCTGGGTTAACCCAGCGATGCTCTAGCCACTGCGTAAACCGTTTCAAACCCGTTTCCCCTACCTAGCGTGCCGCTGGCAATATGCTTCAGCGTTCCCAGCCACTGGGACAACTCAGCGTTTTTACAAACCAAAAGCGTCTACATCCTAGCGCTCTGCCAGAAAAGGCAGGCGAGATGTAGACGCTTTTGGCAAGGCTAAGCGAAGACTTAGCGCAGCTGAGGTATCCGTCCAACTCTCTTAGCTTTTGAGCAGCTCCATGCGAGCTGTCGCAACACCGACTTAGCGCTTGGCCAGCTTCTTAGACAGCTTGCGCAGCCGGATAGACTCAGGCGTAACTTCCACTAGCTCGTCGGGGCCAATGTACTCTAGGGCGCGCTCCAGGCTCATGTCTACAGGGGTTTGCAGCTGCACCAGTTCGTCGCCGCCAGCGGCGCGGTGGTTGGTGAGCTGCTTGCTCTTGCAGATATTGAGGTCGAGATCCTGGTTGCGGTTGTGTTCGCCGACAATCATGCCTTTATAAACCTTGGTACCAGGGGTAATGAAAAATATCCCTCGGTCCTCAGCATTTTTGAGAGCGTAGAAAGTGGCTACCCCTTCTTCAAAGGCAATCAGCACTCCGTTGCGGCGCGCCTCAATCTCACCACAGAGGGGTCGATAGTCTGAGAAGCTGTGATTCATAATGCCTGCACCGCGAGTCAAACGCATGAACTCACCGCGGAAACCAATTAAGCCCCGGGCTGGAATCACAAACTCCAGCGTGGCGCGGCCATCGCCCATGATCCGCATATCTTGCAGCTCACCTCGGCGCTGGCCAATCCGCTCCATGCAGCCGCCCACGCCGTCTTCTGGCACATCGAGCATCAGTAGTTCGTAGGGTTCACAGGGTTGGCCGTTGACTTCGCGGTAAATCACCTGAGGCTGGGTCACTTGAAACTCATACCCCTCACGGCGCATGGTCTCAATCAAAATGCCCAAGTGCAACTCACCCCGGCCTGATACTGAGAAGCGATCGGGAGAGTCGGTTGGCTCGACCCGCAGCGCTACGTTAGTCTCGAGCTCACGCATGAGGCGATCGCGCAGCTGTCGTGAAGTAACAAAGGTGCCTTCCTGCCCCGCAAAGGGTGAATCGTTGACCACAAAGGTCATCTGTAGGGTTGGCTCGTCAACCTTGATCAGCGGCAGTGCCTTAGGGTTGGTAGGGCAGGTGATGGTTTCACCGATGTTGGCATCGGCAAAGCCCGCCACCGCCACAATGTGGCCCGCTGAGGCAGATTCTATTTCAATGCGCCGCAGGCCATCAAAACCCAGCAGCTTGGAGATTTTAGACTTCACTAGGCTGCCGTCTTCCTTGATTAGGGCAGCCTGCTGACCCGCGTTGATCACCCCATTGTGAATTTTGCCAATCACAATGCGGCCCAGGTACTCAGAGTAGTCAAGGGTAGTCACCTGAATTTGCAGGGGCTTTTCAGGATCGCCAATCGGAGGCGGCACATGGTCGAGGATGGCCTCAAACATCGGCTTCATGTCTGTGCCTTCGTCTTCGATCTTGGTCTTGGCGTAGCCCGATATCCCTGAGGCAAACAGATAGGGGAACTCACACTGATCGTCGTCGGCCCCTAGCTCAATAAATAGATCCAGCACCTTATCAACCGAACCGTGGGGATCGGCCTGGGGACGATCAATCTTGTTGACCACCACAATGGGGCGCAGCCCCTTCTCCAGTGCTTTCTTGAGCACAAACCGAGTTTGGGGCATGGGGCCTTCGTTGGCATCTACAATCAGAATGCAGCCGTCAACCATGCCCAGCACCCGCTCCACCTCGCCACCAAAGTCGGCGTGGCCAGGGGTGTCGATGATGTTGATCAACGTCTCACCGTAGTGAACGGCGGTATTCTTAGACAGAATGGTGATGCCCCGCTCACGCTCTAGGTCGTTGGAGTCCATCACGCAGTCAATTACGGCTTCCCCTTCGCGAAAAATGCCGGACTGCCTTAGCAGGGCATCTACCAGAGTGGTTTTGCCGTGGTCAACGTGGGCAATAATTGCAACGTTGCGAATGGGAAGCGTCATAACTGTGTAAAACCTTGGCGATAATAAGCGGGCGACGAAACTACCCCAGAGCGCCAAACGTAAGGAAGCTCAAGACGAGTTTCGAATATGAAAAAATACTTAACAATTGTAGCTTATCCAACAGACTCCTGACGACAGCCGTCTGCCTAAATTCAGGTCGTAAAAAAGGGACGCCAGTTGGCGTCCCTTTTTTACTGTCGAAAAGCTCGATGCAGTTTAGCAACTAGGCTGTAAATGGCCTACATGGTCATACCAGCAGCCTGAACCTTCTCGACCTGCTTCTTCTTCAGCACCAGCATAATCTGGGTTAGCATAACCGCTGCCAGGAAGGCCACTAAACCTTTGATGCGGTTGGGGCTTTGCAGCACAATTTCAGCATCCATCTGACCAAAGCCGCCCACGTTGGGGTTTGTGGTCAGGGGCTTGCCGGCTTCCACTACGTCACCCTCAGCCACGAGTAGCTCAGGACCCGCGGGAATGGTCTCGGTCACGGTGTTGCCTGCGTCTGCCTGAATGGTGACTTGGTAGCCACCGGCAGCCTGGGGCTCAACATCTGTGACGGTGCCGGTCACGGTGGCGTTGTAAACGGTGTTATTGCTAGCCTGACCGGTGGGGTAGACCTGACCACGACCGCGGTTGCCGCCAACGTGAATTTGATACTTGCCAAAGGCGACCGACTTGTCTTGACCGGGGTCGGGAGCCAGCACGGGGAATACAATTTCCTGATACTGCTCGCCGGGTAGCGGGCCGACTAGGACAATGTTTTCCTGGGTGTCGCTGTAGGGCAGGAAGTAGGTGTTGCCAACTTCTTCCTTGAGTTCCTCAGAGATGCGATCGGCGGGAGCAATCTTGAAGCCTTCAGGGAGAACCACCACAGCACCAACGTTGAGACCGCCCCGACTACCGTCACCTAACACCTGCTGGGTGCCGAGGTCGTAGGGGATTTCAACCTTGAGCTTAAATACGGAATCGGGTAGAACGGCCTGGGGCACTTCTACCTTGGTGGGCTTGGCCGCTAGGTGGCAGTTGGCGCACACGATCCGGCCGGTGGCCTCACGAGGGACGGCGTAGTTTTCTTGGGCCCAGAAGGGATACGCCTCGGCGGCTTGGGGAACCGCCAGCCAGCCCGCAAACACCGTCAGAACGGCGGCGCAAGTAATGGCGAGGGGGCGCAGGCCGTTGATTAACGAAGTGAGTCTATTCATGCGTTCAAAAGTTATGTCAACTGGGGTGATGTCAACGGGGTATGGCGCTGCAGTTGGCCAAAGCCTAGGTCCACCAGGGCGAGTCGCCAGTGCGAAAGTCGGTTTCAGTCCAATTGCTGAGAGTGACTTTGTCGTCGTCAGTGACGTCGGCGTGAGCCAAGGCCAAAGACAGCGGTGCTGGGCCTCGTACGACTTTGCCTGTGGCGTCGTACTGAGAGCCGTGGCACGGACACATGAACTTGTTTTCGCTGGCGTTCCAGGGTACTACACAGCCCAGGTGGGTGCAGATAGAGCTAATTCCGTAGCTCTCTAGGGAACCACTTTCCTGAATCACTAGGTAGGTGGGATCGCCCTTGAGGCCCTGCACCAGGACGCGATCGCCGGGGTTGTGAGTCGACACAAACTGGCTGGCAATCACATCGTTGCCCAGCTCATTTTTGGCGGTTACCCCACCGCCGCCGCCACCACTAGAGGGAGGAATGAAGTATTTAATAACGGGATAGAGCATGCCCCCGACGGCGCCAGAGGCGGCCCCCAGCAGCAGCAGGTTCATAAATTGGCGGCGCCCCAAATCAGGGACATCGGAGGTTCCAGAAACTTGAGTCATAATCCAGACTGGTATACCTGTTTCAAATGAATAACAGCTATCAACGGCGGTAGCTGAGCAGGGATCAGCAAGCGGATGCATGACCCGTTACGCTAGCCCGGCAAACCCTTTACGGGGCACCAATGTGGAGCAGTCCCGATGTCGCTGACCACGCCTTTAGCTTTACCAATCGTATTATTGCACCTTGCTGTTCTCGGAAAATCCCTGCCGAAAGTAAAAGGGCCAGAGCGATCGCACAGCCTTGATCCCTAAAACGCCGAAAAAACAGGCAGAGACGAGAAAAGGGGAGAAAAAGATATCTTGAGACCTCAAAAATGGCTTTGAAGCTCAAAGGCCTTGTTTGATTCTGCCATTTGTCTATTTTTGACTAGTGAAGCCTCGGCGCAAGGGAGGTTGACCGATAGGGCGTATCGTAAAGAAATGTATATGCGGCAACGGTTAGCTAGAGCAGAGGTAGGGGCGTGACAGGGGCAGATTTGCAAGCGTTATTGATAGACAAATGGGGCTATTCCTTTGATATTCAGTTTCGGCGCACCCAGGGCAAAATTTTTCTCCAGGTGATGTGGCGATACCTAGAGCAGGCGTCGTTTCCCCTCAGTGAGGAGGAGTATCTGGCCCATCTCAGTCAGGTCGTGCTCTACCTACACGAGTGGGGCCAGACGGACTACGTGCAGCAGTGGATTGCCCAAACCCGCGATCGCCCCCGGCTAGGCAAAGCTGTCAGTATTCCTCTTCCCCTGGGGGAACGCGCCTCAGAGTGGCTAACTGACGAGTTTTAGGCCGACGTTGCCCTAGCCTTCGTACAGCTCGATAGGCAGCTGGTCAGGGTCCTGGAAGAAGACAAAGCGCTTGCCGATCAGCTCATCCAGGCGAATACTCTCTGTTGGTACCTGACAATTCTGGAGATGCTGGATCGCCGCCTCCAGGTCATCTACCACCAGTGCCAAGTGTCGTAGCCCCTGGGCTTCGGGCCGTGAGGGCCGGGACGGAGGATTGGGAAAGGAAAACAGCTCAATCTGTGTGCCATCCCCTAGGCGCAAATCGAGTTTGTGGGATTGACGCTCGGCTCGATAGGTCTCGCACAACACCTCGAACCCGAGCACCTTGGTGTAGAAATACTTGGATTGTTCATAGTCGCTACAGATAATTGCGACGTGGTGAATACCCCGACAAAATGGCATAGCTTTTTGAAGTGAGGTTGTTATCCATAATTAGGGCTCAGTGCTTCCACTGTCATCTCCACAGTAGGGGAAGTCGATGGCGATCGCCCCGCGCCCGTGCGTTCGTCTGATTACTCCTCAAGCGCCCTCGACTAAGCCGCTACGATCGCTGCCACTTTGCCCAAGTTCCAAACACTGTGGGCCGTCGCGGCGCTACCGCAGCTCAACCTGTGGAAACTCGGTAGCCCATTCGTTAGAGTGACCTTCTATGTGAAGTTTTTAAGGATAATTGCTCAAAAGCTTTTGAAGTTGGAATGCTAGGATTTCCTAGGTGAAATGCTCAGAGGGCCTGATGTGATCCGTTCCGCCACTTTGCCGATGCAAACTCCGTCGCTGTCGCACTTCGGAGATAACAACCGCCTCAAACTTTTTTCCGGCTCGGCCAACGTTGACCTGGCGCGCGAAGTGGCTCGCTACCTAGGGCTAGACCTCGGTCCTATGGTGCGCAAGCGCTTTGCCGATGGTGAGGTTTACATCCAAATTCAAGAGTCGATTCGCGGCTGTGACGTGTACCTGATTCAGCCGACCTGCTATCCGGTGAATGACCACCTGATGGAGCTGCTAATTATGATCGACGCCTGTAGGCGGGCGTCGGCGCGGCAGATCACCGCCGTTATTCCTTACTATGGCTATGCCCGCGCCGATCGCAAAACAGCCGGGCGCGAGTCAATTACTGCCAAGCTTGTGGCCAACCTGATGACCAAGGCCGGAGCCAGTCGCATCTTGGCGATCGATCTACACTCCGCCCAAATTCAGGGCTACTTCGACATTCCCTGCGACCATGTTTACGGCACCCCGGTGCTGATCGACTATATCTCTAGCAAAAAGCTGGAAGACCTGGTGGTGGTCTCTCCCGACGTGGGCGGGGTAGCCCGCGCCCGCGCCTTTGCTAAAAAGCTCAACGACGCCCCTCTGGCTATTATCGACAAGCGTCGCCAGGCACACAATGTGGCAGAAGTGATGAACGTCGTGGGCGACGTGCGGGGCAAAACTGCCGTGTTGGTCGACGACATGATCGATACCGCTGGCACCATTTGTGAGGGGGCTCGCCTGCTCAAAAAGGAAGGGGCGCGTCAGGTTTATGCCTGCGCCACCCATGCGGTGTTTTCTCCCCCGGCGGTGGAGCGCCTATCGGCGGGGCTGTTTGAAGAAGTGATCGTTACCAATACGATCCCGATGACGGCCGCACGGCAGTTTCCGCAGTTGACAGTCCTGTCGATGGCAAATCTGCTGGGCGAAGCTATCTGGCGCATCCACGAAGAAAGCTCCGTCAGCAGCATGTTTCGCTAGCGGCTAGACTGGGCGATTCCGGAACGGATACTCGTTTCGAGTCGGTTCCCGTTTCTGGTATGCCGTAGGCTTTACGCTGCACGAATCGCAGCTGTGGTCTTGCACAAAGAGGGGATGCCTGATGGCATCCCCTCTTTGTGGTTTCTTAGGTGCTGCCAACGTCAGCGGGACGGGCTAGGCGTCTTCGTCAACAAACTCGGGCTGCCCACTGCCCGGAATTGGCCAGTCGGCGTTTTCGCCCCCGACATAGCAGGTCTCGATGACCACATACTCACGGCTAAACTGCTCTAGGGTGTTAATTAAAACGTCGATGGCCAGGGCATCACTGGTGCCCAGATCGAGCCAGCAGCGGGCCCAGAGCCCTTCATACTCGACTTCGCCCATGTTGTGCATCACCGAGAGCATGCTGTTGCTCAGCTGCTCTTCGTTGTAGGGAAGATAGCTGATATCGAGGCCCGTATCCTGCACTTGAAGGTTTTCGGCATTAAAACCCCCCAGCTTCCCCAGAAAAAACCACGACGAAAAGACTTCGTCGATGTACTGCTGCTCCATGGAGGAGGGCACAGTTTCAAATTTGAGCCAGATCCAAAGGTTAAAGAAGTCGCACTCGCGAAATTCAACCTGCATAGTTAAGCCCCATACTGCATTACTCAGCATAGGGCTTAACTTGCCTGAACTAGTGTGGGCTAACGAGCGCTATTGCGCGATCGCTCGACGCAGACCTCCCCAGCGATGCCCTCAGCCTGGCAGGCCTCAAGCGTAATTTGCTGCACCGTCGAGGCTGGCAGTTGGTCAGCATAGGTCAACGCCGACTTGTATAGGGGCAGGCTGGCGTCATACTTCTGCTGCAGAAATAAAATCTGAGCCTTAAGATAAATCAAATCAGGATTGTTGGGGGCGGCCGTTAGCGCTTTATCGACCTCGGCAAGCGCTTCGTTATAGCGCCCTAGGTCGCGCATGCCAATGGCAACACCTCGGTGGGACAGATAGGCAGGGTTGCCGTTTTGCAGTCGAGCGATCGCCTGATCAGGGTTAGCAAAGGGCAGGTTGACCGCTAGCAGCAAATCCATGAAGCCTTTGAGCAAGCTGAGTTCTGGGTCGTTGGCGTCGAGGCGCTCCGCCGCCGCTAGCTCGCTAAAAACCCGCTGTAGCAGTCGCAGGGCCGAGGGGGTCCCTCGAGCGATCCCCTGCGTTTGCAGAACATGGGCACCTTCCATGAAGATGCCCACAGCGGTGTAGAGGTGGCCACGCAGGGGGTCTGTTTCTTTGAGAGCGGTGGCCGTTTGCTGGGTGAGGCGAGCCTGTTCGGCCAGCTTATCTAAATCTTTGTTGAGGTAGCCAAGCGCTGCCTCAACCGCGTAGTTCATTGGCTCCTCGGGCTCAGCTGCGATCGCCTGCTCAACTAGTGACTGGGCTGCAGTGTAGTTGCCTTCATAGAAGAGCGCGTTAAAAACGGCCTCAGTCTTGTCGCCAATCTCGTGGGGATCGTCGGGGCGAAACGGATCCCCAGCCTGGGCGGACAGGGGAGCAAGTACTAAAAAGGCTGTGGTGAGAGCACCAGCAGATAGGGCTTTTAGACGCGAACTCAATCGAGGTGGAGCCAGGCGAACGTGAAAAACCATGAATAAATTACCCCTTACGACCTGAACATCAAAACGGAACAGTATGACTTGGAGGGAGAGATGCCTGCTCAATCAGCCATCGTGATACCTGATTGCCCAATTGTGGCGAATTACCTAGGAGTTTGCAGCGGTAATGTTACAGAAGCTACACTGGCCTAGCTCTCGTTAAATCGGCCCCGGCCACTACCAATGGCAACCCACTAAGGCACACTGGAAAAGGTATCGGCTATCCGTCATGGTGGCTGTACCGGTTTTCGCAGAATCTAGTTGTGTTGTTTACTGTTTTACTGTGCGGGTGGAATGCTCTATCTTCGCCAACTGACCTATCACCCCCCGGCCAGCCCTAGGGCCATTTTGCAGGATATTTCCCTAGAGCTAGCACCCCAGCAGCTAGGGCTAGTCTACGGACCGAGCGGGTCGGGCAAGAGTACGCTGCTAGAGCTGATGGCGGGATTTGCCCAGCCTACCCAGGGCGCGATTCAGTGGCGGCAGCAAGACCTTGACCCGGAGGCCCTGCGGCAGCTGGCGGGGCTGGTATTTCAATTTCCTGAGCGCCACTTTTGCGGGCACAGCCTGCTGGAGGAACTGCGCTTGGGCCATCCAGAAATGGCCCGTGACCAGATTGAGCAAGCGTTGCGGGCGGTGGGATTAGAGCAGCTTTCCCTGAAGGCGGCGCCCCACGCTCTCAGTGGTGGGCAGCAGCGTCGTTTGGCTCTGGCCGTACAGCTGATTCGCAAGCCCTATCTGCTGCTGCTAGATGAGCCCACCGCCGGCCTAGACTGGTCGATGCGTCAGCAAATCATTGCGCTGCTCAAACAGCTCAAGCAAAACTGGACGCTGCTGGTGGTGTCTCACGATGCCGACGAGCTGGCCGGTCTCGCCGATCGCTGTTGGCATCTCGATCACGGCCGTTTGGCTGCGGTGCCGACAACAACCCTTTCGCCCACCGCCGGATAGGCACTTTAGGAGTTTATGGACGTGTTACCTTCCTACAGCGATCGCTGGCAGAGCACTTTGCACTGGCAGCCCAACGATCGCCAGCAGCAGCATTTCCAGCTGCTCTACGATGCCATTTTGATGGCCAACCAGCAGGTCAACCTGACCCGCATCACCACCCCTGAGGATTTTTGGGAAAAGCATCTGTGGGATTCGCTCCAGGGTGTGGCCCCGTGGCTGACTGAAGGAGCCAGTGCAGACCCATTGAAAGTGGTTGATGTTGGCACCGGGGGCGGCTTCCCAGGCCTGCCGGTGGCGCTGGTGTTTCCTCACTGGGCGATCGCCCTGCTCGATGCCACCCGCAAAAAGCTTGCCGTCCTAGAGACCGTCTGTGAGGGTCTAGGGCCCGCCAACGTCAGCTTTTTGGCCCAGCGAGCCGAGCAGGTGGCCCACCAGCCCACTCACCGCGAAGCCTATGACCTGGCTTTGCTGCGGGCCGTTGGCCCCGTCAACACCTGCGCCGAATATGCTCTGCCCCTGCTGAATCTGAGCGGCCAAGCCATCCTCTACCGAGGCCAGTGGTCGGCGGATGAGGAAGCTGGCTTAACGGCCATCCTGCCGCGTCTGGGCGGCAAGCTATTGGAGGTGCGATCGCAGACCACACCTCTCACCCAGGGCGTTCGCCACAACGTCATTCTCACCAAGGTAGAGCGCACGCCAGACAAGTTCCCGCGCCTGCCGGGGATCCCGTCGAAGACGCCGTTGGTTTAGGGAAGTTTTGAATTTTGAATTCTAAGTTTTGAGTTGGAGCGGTACATCGAGAACTCAAAATTCAAAACTGAGAACTCAAAACTTTCCCCCTTCTTCACCGTCTCCGCTCCTGGAGCTTGCGGTACACGTCCTTAATATCAACCCCGTGGTGGGCTAGGGCAACCAGGGTGTGATACATCAGGTCGGCGGCTTCCCCGGCGATCGCATCAGCGTCATCATCCTTGCAGGCCATCACCACTTCGGCGGCTTCTTCGCCAATTTTTTTGAGAATTTTGTTGTCGCCCCCGGCCAGCAGCTTGCAGGTGTAGGAGGCGGGGTTGGGGTGGTCGCGGCGATCGCAGATGACTCCAAACACCTGAGACAGCGTATCGGCGGGGGGGGCAACGTTGTGGTCGTCTACCTGATGAAAGCAGCTGCGCTCTCCGGTGTGGCAGGCGATGTCGCCCAGCTGTTCTACGGTGACCAGTAGGGCATCGCTGTCACAGTCGTAGCGGATGGCCTGCACCTTCTGCACATGGCCCGAGGTCGCGCCCTTGTGCCAAAATTCTTGACGCGATCGGCTCCAGAACCAGGTTTCTCCGCTATCTAAAGTGCGCTGGAGCGATTCGGCATTCATCCAGGCCATCATTAGCACGGTGCCGTCGAGATGGTCTTGCACAATGGCAGGCACCAGCCCCTGGTCGTTATAGCAAATGCGATCGACGGGCACAGCGGCGGCAAAGGGCGAAGACGGAGAAGTGACCATAGCAAGGGGGTAAAACATCCTTACCCACTCTAGTATTTCTTCGCCTTGGCCCTGCTTTTATGCTTTATAAATTGCTAGCCGCTGCGGCTTACTCCTGAAACCTCTCTCATAAACGCCCAACCTGCTGCAAAACGAGGATTAGGCCAATTTGCTACCAACTTTTCGGCCAACAAAAGTTAACATAATAGTAATAAACCTTCAGCTAAGTCTAGTCTGGCCATCTGCCCTGCTCAGGGGCGCTTCGCCTGCGGGCTTGGCTCACTCGACCCTACTATCTGCAGACGCAGGAGAGCTTCATGACTGGATTTATTCGCGGGCTATTTGGCGGCAAAGCTAAGAACCCTGGAGAATCAGATCGTCCCGTGCGGCAGCAGCCCGCTCCCCAACAGCCCACCATTAAGCAGGTTGGGGGGGCTTACTTTTTGAACGAGGACGACGCGAAGAGCTACGGCAACATTGAGTACATGCGTTCGTCTAAAACCGTACGGCGCACCTTCGCCAAAAAACGGGGCGACACTGTAGAAAAGGAAAGCGTTCGGCAGATTTCTGCTCTAGAGGCCAAACGACTGCAAGAACAGGGCGCATCTGTGCAAAAGATTGCCCCGTCTGAAGTTTCTATTCAACCCCCTGTTAAGAAGGATGCTAGCGCCGATCGCCGCAAGGTTGATACCAGCCTCGACATGTTCCGCAAAATGGCCAAGGACATGAAGAAGTAGTCAGTAGTTATCGCTGGGGCCAAAGCCCTACCGATGAAGCAACGAGGACGTAGCCTAGCTGCGTCCTTTTTTCATTCTTTTTGATGGGCACAGCGGCGGATCAATTTTTCTCTCAAAGATGAATTAGCTAGATAGCGTAAGAGTCAACAACCTGTGCCCATTTTTCGTTACCTTTGGTAAAGATTCGTTTACTCCCCGCCTTTGGAGCCACCCATGCTGCGTTTAGAGCACATCAGCAAGATTTACCCGACTGGGGAGGTTCTCAAGGACGTGAACTGGGAGGTGAAGCCGGGCGATCGCATCGGCCTCGTCGGTGTCAATGGTGCCGGCAAATCGACCCAGCTCAAAATTATCACCGGTCAGACCGAGCCCACCACGGGCACCATCATTCGCCCCGCCGACCTCAAAATCGCCTACCTCTCCCAGGAGTTTGAGGTTGACCCTAGCCATACGGTGCGCGACGAATTTTGGACGGTATTTAAAGAGGCCAACGAGGTGCAGTCAAAGCTGCACCACATCCCTACGCTGATGGAGACCGCCGACCCTGACGAACTCGATCGCCTGATCCACGAGCTAGACAAGCTCCAGCGACGATTTGATGCCTTGGGTGGCTATGGCCTAGAGTCGCAAATTGAGAAAATTTTGCCCGAAATGGGCTTTGAGGCCAGTGACGGCGATCGCTACGTCAGCGAGTTTAGCGGCGGCTGGCAGATGCGCATGGGCCTAGGCAAAATCTTGCTGCAGGCTCCCGACGTGCTGCTGCTCGACGAGCCTACCAACCACCTCGACCTCGACACCATTGAGTGGCTAGAGGGCTACCTCAAAAAGCTCACCACCCCCATGGTGATCGTCTCCCACGACCGAGAATTTCTCGATCGCCTCTGCACCCAGATTGTTGAAACTGAGCGCGGTGTCTCCACCACCTACCTCGGCAACTACACCGCCTACCTGACCCAAAAAGAAGAAAGCCTGGCCGCCCAGCTCAGCACCTTCGAGCGCCAGCAAAAAGAAATTGCCAAGCAGCAGGCCTTTGTCGATCGCTTTCGGGCCAGCGCCACCCGCAGCACCCAGGCCAAAAGCCGCGAGAAACAGCTGGACAAAGTTGAGCGCATTGAGGCTCCTACCGGCAGCGTTCGCACTCTGCACTTCCGCTTTCCCCCCGCACCTCGCAGCGGCCGTGAGGTGGTCACCATCAGCGATCTCACCCACAACTACGACGAGAAGATCCTGTTTCTGGGAACAAATTTATTGATTGAGCGGGGCGATCGCATCGCCTTCCTCGGCCACAACGGCTCGGGCAAATCAACCCTGCTGCGAATGATCGCTGGGCTCGAAACCCCCACCGACGGTCAGGTCGAGGTGGGCGACCACAACGTGATCCCCAGCTATTTTGAGCAAAACCAGGCCGAGGCCCTCGACCTCGAAAAAACCGTCATCGCCACCATCCACGATGAAGTGCCCGACTGGACTAACGAAGAGGTCCGCACCCTGCTGGGGCGGTTTCTGTTCACGGGCGATATGGCGTTCAAGCAGGTCAAAGCCCTCAGCGGTGGCGAAAAGGCCCGTCTCGCCCTAGCCAAAATGCTGCTGCGCCCCGCCAACCTGATGATGCTCGACGAGCCCACCAACCACTTGGACATCCCTGCTAAAGAGATGCTGGAAGAGGCCCTGCAGCACTACGACGGCACAGTGCTACTGGTCTCCCACGACCGCTACTTCATCTCCCGCGTAGCCACCAAAATTGTTGAAATTCGCGATGGCGAACTGCGGTTGTACCGGGGCGACTACCACTATTACCTCGACAAGGTGGCGGAAGAGGCCGAGGCCGAAAAGCGAGCCGCTCTGGAGGCTGAGAAAAAAGCTAAGGCCGATGCCAAGCGCCAGCAACAGCAGGCCAAACGCAAAGCAGGCGTTACAAAATGACGCCGATGTAGAGTAATATGCAGTTTATAAAAATTTCTCTTAAATTGCGCTTTAACCTGGTCACATGCCTGTATAGCGCGTTTAGGCTGGGTCTAGAGTACAACTGCTAGCTTTTCGTGCTGTGAGTCTGCCCTCGCAGCATCGAAAACCGTATCTACCCGGCGCGATCGCGTGTAAGTGAATCTTGAAACGGCTATTCCAGCTCCGTCCCAGCTCAGATTGGGGCCAAATTTCTGGATAGTATGATTGCTGAGACGTTAGTCCAACTCCCAAGGATTCTTACCTATGAGTCAAGCGTCAATCCCGCCGATGGTTTTAATCATTCTCGACGGCTGGGGATATCGGGAAAATACCGACGGTAACGCTATCGCCGCCGCAAAGACTCCGGTTATGGACAGTCTGTGGGCCGCTTACCCCCACACTTTGATTCGTACCTCAGGCAAGGATGTGGGGCTGCCTGACGGTCAGATGGGCAACTCGGAAGTTGGTCATCTCAACATTGGTGCGGGGCGCATTGTGCCTCAAGAATTGGTGCGTATTTCTGACGCGGTAGAAGACGGCACTCTGCAAGAAAATGAGGCCTTGCTAGAGGTGTGTCAGGCGGTGCGCTTCCGCAACAGCAAGCTGCACCTGGTGGGGCTGTGCTCTGAGGGAGGGGTGCACTCTCACCTCTCCCATCTGTTTGGTCTGCTGGAGATGGCTAAAGCCCAAGACATTGACGAAGTTTGCATTCACGTCATTACCGATGGTCGTGACACCAAACCCACCGAAGGCCAGGTGGCAGTACAAAAAATTCAGAACTACGTTGATCAGCTCGGTCTGGGCCGCCTAGTGACTCTCAGCGGCCGCTACTACGCCATGGATCGCGATAACCGCTGGGACCGCGTCGAGAAGGCCTACCGAGTGATGACCGACCCTGGCGAGGGCAGCGGCAAAACTGCCATGGCAGCCCTGCTGGAGTCCTATGACCAGGAGATCAACGATGAATTTGTCGAGCCAGTGCGGCTGGCCCCTGGTGCGATCGCACCAGAGGACGGCGTGATCTTCTTCAACTTCCGCCCCGATCGCGCCCGGCAGCTCACCCAGGCTCTAGTCGATCCCAACTTCAAAGGCTTTGAGCGGGAGTTAATCGCTCCGCCCAACTTCGTCACCATGACCCAGTACGACCCAGAGATGCCGGTGAAGGTGGCCTTTCAGCCTCAAAACCTGAGCAATATTTTGGGCGAAGTAGTGGCCAACAACGGGCTCAAGCAGTTTCGCACCGCCGAAACTGAAAAGTACGCCCACGTCACCTACTTCTTTAATGGTGGTCTGGAAGAACCTCTAAAGGGCGAAGACCGGGAGCTAGTATCTAGCCCCATGGTCGCGACCTACGATAAGGCTCCAGCTATGTCGGCAGAGGCGGTGACCAACACCGCCCTAGCTGCTATTAAAAAAGGGATTTATTCTCTGGTGGTGATCAACTACGCCAACCCCGATATGGTGGGCCACACTGGCAAAATGGAGTCTACAATCACGGCTCTTCAGGCCGTCGACCACGAACTGGGCCGCTTAATCGACGGTATTGGCAAGGCTGGCGGCACCGCCATTATCATTGCTGACCACGGCAACGCCGAGCTGATGTGGGACGAAAACCACAAGCCCTGGACAGCCCACACCACCAACCCGGTGCCCTTTATTCTGGTCGAAGGTGAGAAACTCAAGGTGCCTGCCTACGGTGGTGACGTTAACCTGCGCGAAGACGGGCGGCTGTCTGACATTGCCCCGACCATTCTGCAAATTCTGGGTCTGCCCCAGCCCCAAGAAATGACCGGGCGCTCCATGTTTCTCCCCGCCGATGTGGAAATTCGCAACAACCGTACCCCGGTCAAACTCTCCCTCTAGCCCTAGCAAAGGCGATGCTGGAATGGCTGGGAGGCTTGGGGTATAGTGAAGGTTGGGCCGTCATTTTGAGCAGGTTGGTTTAGAAACGCGATGATAGTTATCACAATTTTGAAGGTTATCTGGATGGTTGCTGCTGTGGGTCTAACGGCCCTGGTGCTGCTGCATAGTCCTAAGGGCGATGGTTTGGGCGGCCTCGGTGGCCAAGCTCAGCTCTTTACCAGTACCAAAAGCGCTGAAACTACCCTCAACCGCGTCACTTGGACCTTGACCGTTCTGTTTATGGGCCTGACGGTAGTGCTAAGTGCGGGCTGGCTTGATGTGGCCGCCGCTCCCCCCGCCCTTTAGAACCCTTGGATTTCTGGCTCTAGGAATGGTACTCATCCAACGCTCGGTTCAATGCCCTTGATTCAAAGATGGGTCGTTCTGTAGGAGCAAACGCTGTTTGCCCTTGCCAATCGAGAGAACCAGGGTACTAGCGGGCTGGGCCAGAGCTTATAAAGAATAGGAAAAGCCCCCAACTCAGCTGAGTTGGGGGCTTTTCCTATAAACAATGTATTGGTGGGGATCACCAATCGCCAGACATCACTGCCAGAGCCTGGCCTGTAGTGGAAACAATGCTAAGGGGCAAGGTCTGGCCACTCTCGCGGCGGGGAAACTGCACCAGTTGCAGTCCAGTGCCCACGGGCTCAACGGTGACCAGATACTGATTGTCTTGCCATTCTAGGTTGACCAAGCGGTGATGCAGCAGCCACATTTCTGCTAGCTCTCCCTGGTTAATTTGCTCGGGCTGATCGCCGTTGTAGCAGTCCCAAATGTCATCCATCGCTGTCCACACCCCGGAGAGGTAAAGGGGATCGGTGCGGGCACTTAGACCATAGGTGGTGAACACAAAGACTTCGTGGCTCCACCAGGCTTTAGCCAGCTCAGCCATGGGATCGGTATCGAGCCCTTCACCATAGTAGGGCATGGCTTCTAGCTGCTTAGTTTGAGCGATCGCCGACGGGCGCTCCCACTCCGGTAGATGGGCGCAAACCGTGGCGGCGATCGCATCCAAAGACTGGCCTTGCTCGCTGGAAGCAGCAGCCTCAGTCTCTGCGATCCCCGCTTCTGCTGCTAGGGGCGTCTCTACTTGAGCTAGGTAATTGGCGAGCGCTGGCACCACAGAACTGGTGCTCATCAACTCAGTTTGCAAAGGGCCTAGGGAGTTGAAAGTCTGGGCCTGGGTTGGTTGGGCAGAGACTGTCAACAGCCCCGCTGAGCCAACACCAAGGGTAAGGAACAAAGCCGTAGCAAACAGGTGACTCATCGAAGGATTGGTGGGGATGGAGAAAGCAGGAATGCTTGGCGCTGGGGCAATGGCCAAAGCTATGAAAAAGTACGGCCGTGCTGCCCAGAGTTTGAGAACCCAAGCAAGCTGGTTCCCAAGTTAATGGAAGTTAAGGCTCAAATCTGGCAGTAAGAGGCGAGTCTTTGGCCAGCGCTATAACTGCGGCAGGCCAAAGAACTAGACCACCAGGCTTACCTAGCTCGTGACTTAACTCTCGTTAACTAGGGCAAAACCCGACACGTAGGGCTGTGGGGGGAAGCCCAAGATCACTAAATGAAACGCGGCATTAAGCCGTGGGCAAAGCTCCGATGTTAGGTTTGGGCGCGATCGCTGATAACCCTTTTCTAACAAGACTTTAGCTTACTACTAAGATAGCGTTTGAGGAGCTTTCTGAGCACACCTGTGGCCACTATCTTTGGGCTTATTTTTGTGGCATAGATAAGCGCTCAAGCTGGGTCGGGGGGAGGTAGGGGCGGTGCTTCTGCTGCTCGCGGCACGGCTGGTAGGGGATCAACGCTATAGACCGGTTTCACCGGCACTAGCTCTAGCTGGCGAGAACTAGCCGGCGACGGTTGCACTCCCTGGCGGCGACGACTGGAAATGGCTTCTTCGGTGGTTTCTTCAGCCACAACTTCGTAAAGCATGGCCTGCTTGTTGCCACTGCCCTTGCGTAAAATGCGCCCCAGCCGCTGCACATACTCGCGAGTAGAGCCGCTGCCCGACAGCAAAATGGCCACCCGCGCCTCGGGCACATCCACCCCTTCATTGAGTACGTGGCTGACCACCAGGGTAGGGTACTGGCCACTGCGGAAATCTTGGAGGATGGCGTGGCGCTCTTTGACCGGAGTTTGGTGGGTAATAGCGGGGATCAAAAAAGTCTCGGAGATGTGGTAAACCGTGGCATTGTCGTTTGTAAATATGATCGTGCGATCGGGGTGGTGCTGAGCGAGCAGGTCGGCGAGCACTCGCAGTTTGCCCTCAGTACCCAGGGCGATCGCCCGCGCCTCTCGGTGGGCCAGCATTGCCCGCCGCCCGCTAGGGGATTGGGCACTGGCTCGAACAAATCGCTGCCATCCCTGGGCCGAGCTAAGCCAGATGTTAGCCTCCTGCAAAAAGCGGTTGCGCTGGGCAATCAGTTGGTCGTAGCGCGATCGCTCCTGGTTTGACAGCTTCACCCTAATCGGCACAATCTGAAACGGGGCCAGGGCATCCCCCGACAGATCCGCCGCTGACTTGGCGTAAACCACTGGCCCCAGCAGATGGGTCAAATCCTCATGACGACCATCGGCGCGATCGGGGGTGGCAGTCAACCCCAGCCGATAGGGCGCGATGGAATATTCAGCAATCACCCGATTAAAGTCGCTGGGCAGATGGTGACACTCGTCGCAGATCAGCAGAGCGTATTGATTGCCTAAGCTCTCGGCGTGGATGGCGGCACTGTCGTAGGTGGCCACTAAAATCGGCGTGCGATCCTTTGATCCCCCGCCCAAAAGTCCCACCTCCACGTCGGGAAAGGCCGCCTCTAAATGGGCATACCATTGGTGCATCAAGTCCAGCGTCGGCACGGTAATTAGCGTGGGTCGAGGCGTGGCTTGCATGGCCATTTGGGCTAAGAAGGTTTTGCCGCTAGCGGTGGGCAGCACTACAACTCCACGCCAGCGCTGGTCGATCCAGGCTTGAAGAGCTTCTGTTTGATGGGGATAGGGTTCTAGACTCAGCCGGGGATCAAGCTCTAGCGGCTTGAAGGTCTGGGCCTGATCGTTGAAGGGCACTTGCTCGGCTCGCAGGGTTTCGACCAGAGCGCGGTACTGCTGAGCGGGGACGCGGAATTTCTCAATGCGGTCGTCCCAGTGGGCGAAGTCTACCCAGCTTTTGCCCCGCGGCGGTGGGTGCAGGATCAGGGTGCCGCGATCGTAGGTGAGGGTGGGTGTGCGCCCCATGGTGGTTCATAGTTACTGGGGATATTGTAGCGGGAGGCTAAACGAGAGGATTTCAGAAAGCTACAATTCAGGCAGTTGGCGGTTAGCGAGGGCCATTGTCATGACTGTTGCCTTACCTCAAAGCGTCTGAGCGATGGTCTGGATAGGCTGGTTTATAGAAGGGATGGTGGGGAGTGATCAGCGTTGCGATCGCCACCCACAGCAGATCCCCAGACATGCCGTTGCCTAAAATGCGCCCCTCCCAAGGCAGCAGCGGCAAAGGTAGGAGCAGCCAAATCCATTGGGCTGAGCACCTGGTCAAACTCAAACACCTGCTGCACCTGCTGGGCAAACTCGGCATCGAAGATGCGCACGACGCCGGACACCTGTGCCCCCTGCTGCCGCAGCAGGCTAAAAATTCGCAATCCCGTACGCCCCAGACCGCAGACAATGATCTGGGGTCGTTGCAGCGAGGGCAATTTCCGAGGCGTTAAGGATGTCGCAGCCACTGCCAAGTACCACAGATACTACGATCTGTGGTACTTGGCTGACGGCAGAGGATGCTGTAGCTAGGTCACGTTGTCTTAAAAGTTTGAGGGAAGTGGGTGGGGAGTGAGGGAAGAAAGTTTTGAATTTTGAGTGTTGAGTTTTGAATTCATGCCTTCAACTATTCACTTAAAACTGAGCACTCAAAACTTTCCACCCCATCTCCTCATCTCCCTCACCTTCCCCATCACTCCGGAGGATCCCCAATCTCCTCACTCTTGCCCCGCACTGGCGGCAGCTTTTCTACCAAGCCCATTTCAAAGGCCGTATCGGGCAGGTCGCCGGCAATATATTTGCCCGGTTCAAACACGCGACCAGGGGTGAAGCACATTTGCCGCAGCTCCACGATCTCGGTATTTAAGAACATGGTGCGAGATAAGCGTCGTTCGAGGCCCATAGTTGTCTCCTATTCGTCTAGCTGCCAGAGTTCGCGGTTGTAGTTTTCATCCAAAATGCGCTTGGGCCGCAGAATGAGAATTACTTTGCCCAAAACGGGAGTTTCAATCAGACTGGGTGTCCAAGATAGGGCCAGCTGATCGTCCTTAACGGTGAGAAAGTAGCCGTCGTCGTCCCAGGTGCGATCGCTGCGATCGACCACCACCAGCACCGTATCATCGGCGGCATCGGCGGGGTAGTTGGGTAACTGCCGGGCCTGGATGAGAATTCCCACCGGGTCCTCGGCCCGAAAAATCACCTGCCAGCCGGGCACCGCAATCCAGGCGCTGGCGCCGTTAGCGCTGACCATGCTGAAGGGTTCTTCCGCCACCACTACGGGCACCGCCTTCAAATCATCCACCGTCAGCGGCATCTGCCCCACCACGGGGATCATGCGCGGCAGCTCACTTTCAGTTTCGAGCCGGTAGAGGGGCAACCGGGGGGCGGGGCGGTCTTTGACGACCGTAAAGTCGGTCAGTAGCTTTTCAATATGCTGTCGGGCGGTGGGGCTTTGGGCAAAGCGCAGGCCCTGGGCAATCAGGCGCGATCGGTCTTGCAGATCGTCTTTTTGACGGGCCAGCTTCCAGAAATGGTAGGCGATTGCATCTCCCGGCCCATCGTCAAAGCCCTGGGGCTTATCTTTGCGGTAGGCGTATTCTTTGATCGGCTTCACCAGATCGCGCACCTCCTCAGAGTCGAGGCCGTGCTGAAAAATAAAGTCGGCGGTGGCGGCGCGATCGCCCTGGGAAAGCACCCGCAGCTCATAGAGCGAATCGCTGCCCCGCTCGGTAAAGTGGGCCACGGTCGCCTCGGTCACCCCGGCCTTGAGAATAGATTGGTAGACCTGCTCCGCCACCATAATCTGGTTTTGGTGAATGGGCTCAAAACCAGTTTCTTCAAAAATTTGCTGGGGGGTGAACCGCGCCTTTTGCAAAGCTTGGCAGCCCTGGGCCCAGTTGACCCAAGTGCCTTCTTTACGCCGCAGCCGCAGCAGCACATCCTGCACCGCATCGGCATCGGGGGGAGATGAAGAACCAGGATAAACCATTGCCATTGCCACGTGAACACTATAATCTTCCTGACTCTATCGCGGATGGCTGCCCTTCACCGCTACCGTCGGATAAAACTCGGAGAAAATTTGGGGTTGACGACGGTACCCCCCTTAGGTCACTATTGTTGATGCGCTCAGCTAAAAAGTTGGCGCATGAGGGGCTATAGCTCAGTTGGTAGAGCACTTGCATGGCATGCAAGGGGTCAGCGGTTCGAATCCGCTTAGCTCCATATTTTTGTTTGGCGTTGCATAATTAGATGAGTTGTGCGTTTACCCATAAGCGTACCTGTTTGGTACGCTTATGCTTCCAAAGCTGCATGGTACGCTTATGCTTCCCATATTTCGGTAAGGATATGGTTCCAGCACCGGGCTGAGAATTTGCCAAAAATAATTCGTTAGTACTATATGCGCCAAGCTGTACTATGCTCACAGTGATAGTTAAGGGTTAAACCCCATGAGCGTTCCAGTGGCAGAATTAACGACCGAAAAGGTCAATGCAGCCATCGCCATCATCTTCGAGGTTCTAGGAGAGCCCGAGACCGACCTTCACCGTCAAGCACTCCAGTCGTTCCAGCAAGGCGATTACCAGACGGTAAAGCGCCTATCTTTAGAGAACCTAAGCGATTTCTACTGCAAAGCCCTAGGCTACCTTGGCGGGGCGCTAAAGCTCACCCCCAATACAGACACCATTCTGGCCGAATCTGCCAGAGCCGCAGCTGACCATGCTCGCCAAAAGGCCCTAGAGCATTTGGGTGCTCAGATTTCACAAGCCTTGAGCTAGAGGCTCATAGGGTTGAGGCAATACGTGGTCAGATAGCTCCACCTTAGGGGCTCACATTTTATGTATGCAAAGGCTGCACGCTAAACCACTGACTCAAGGCTTAATCAGCACTCAAAAGCTGAAAGCTGAGGTGTTCCGCGTCTGGTGCTGGATACATAGGTCAAACATGGCACATGTTCAGCTAGAAAACTTCAAGCCAGAGGTTCGTCGTTTATTTGGCGACCTAAGGTTGAAACATACTTGGGAAAAGGCATACAGTCACTTCTTTGTAAGCTGGGTATTTGACTGTATCTGCGATGGCGACACCTATTTTAAGGTTCTGGATTCTAAGAACTGGGATGACTGGCAATATGAACTACGTCTTTTGACCTTTCAAGCGTTAGCTGCACATCCAAGATCGGAGTCCATGACAAGAGATTCATACTCGTATATTGCTCGTTACGAAAGAGCATCATTGGCGGATGGCTTTTTTGCTCTGGCTAAAGAGGCGATCGAGCGTCAGCAGCAGTACTCAGTCACCAGCACTGTGGTAGTACCACAGGCTGAACCCCACCTGGTCAAGGTGCCCAGTCTTTATACAGAGTTTCAGCCTGCTGCAACACCGTCTGAGTTGCCTTCTCCTGCTTATCGGGCGGATAGCCATACTTCTTCAGCAACCGCTTCACCATCACCCGTAGCTTCGCCCGCACTGCCTCCCGCTCCGTCCAGTCAATCGTTACATTGCCGCAAATCGCCTTAACCAACTCCTGGGCAAGGGTCTTCAGTGTCTCATCCCCCAGCACCTGCACAGCGCTGTCGTTGACCTCTAGGGCGTCGTAGAACGCTAGTTCATCCTCGCTCAGGCCCAGATCAATGCCCCAGCGGCTGGCTTCGCGCATGTCCGCTGCCAGATTGATCAGTTTCTGAATCGCCTCCGCTGAGGTGATTGCCCGGTTCTGGTAACAAAGCCTTGATGGCTGGCCGTAAGGCTTTTCGCAGGTATCTCAGCGAGCAGAGTACAGCTCAACCTGAGCTCTTTCCCGAGGCGATGACGGAAGGCTATCGCTTTTATGGATGGTCAAGTCATCCCGTCAACATATCAAGACCCTACGGAATCATCTGACGCGTACGAAGAAATCGTATCAACTGCGTCCTGTTTTGTCATGCCATACATGAATGATACGCTGGCCCTAGGGAATAAATCGTTATACACCTTAGAAAGAATGGCTTCTAGTATGAGGGCACTGGCTGTGTGCCAGGTCGTCCCGAGTTTCACTGATATCGCCTTTTCTGAGCCTTTGGTCGAGCGTCCATTGTCGGTAATACGCCCTGCCGCGGTTACTAGCGCCACAGGCTATATTTAGGTAATTGGAACAAAGGATGTTTATTAAACAATTCGCTTAACATTATTAAAATTACTTTTGACTGAAATATTATGAATACTCCTCCCTCAAAAGACTCTGACAGTAAAACTCCTGCCAGTGAAGCCATCGTTGAGCAAGTAAAGCTGCTCACCAGAAAGGGAAGAGCTCTCGCTAAGTCAGGTGAAATTGAAGCGGCAATCGAGCAGTTTGAATGTGCGTTGCAGTTAGATAATAAAAATATAATTACAATAAATAGTTATGCTCACGCATTATGGAAAGCACAAAATGTAGAAGGTGCCATTCAACTCTTTGAGCATTCATTACAAATAAATAGTCGCAATACCTATACATTAAATGGACTTGCAAACTTATTGGCAAAACAGGAAGAAATAGATAACGCCGTACAGATTTTTGAGTATTCAATATGTTTAGACCCAAATGACATGGTCTCCTTGGGTATGTTTGCTGATTTGCTGGTAAAAGAAGGACATAGAAAGCGGGCTATAGAAATTTTCGATAGACTTTTAGAGCTAGGTTATTCTCAAGTTCGAGGATTGACCCGATTCGCAAATTTATTAGCGCAGAACGGAGAGATTGATCGAGCAATCGAAGTGTCTGAGCACGCACTAAAACTACACAAGAAAAACGCCCTAGCGTCAAGTAGCCTCGCCGATCTCCTGATTAGGAAAGGAGACCTTGATAAGGGCATTCAGCTCATTGAGTATTCACTAGAATTACAGCCAAACGATGTAATTTTTTTGACCAAGTCTGCAAACCTATTGATGCAAATAAATCATGTGAATCGTGCTATCTGCCTCTTTGAGCGAGCCTTGAAAATAGATAGAAATGATGTCAAAACCTTAAACTGTTTTGCAAATGCGTTAGCTCAGAATGGAGATTTTGATTACGCCATTCAGCTCCTAGAAAGACTATTAAAAATAGAACCGAGTAATCCAGTCACGGTAAGTAAACTTGCTGGTTTGCTAGACCAGAAGGGCAATATTGATAGAGCTCTTCAGCTCTTTGAACTTGCCCTAAATATAGATGGAAATAACACTCTTGTATTGAACAAGTTTGCAGATTGCCTGTCTCGCAATGGAGATATTGATCGTGCTACTCAGCTTCTCGAGCACAGCTTAGTACTAGACAAAAACAATGTCTTTACCTTGAACAGAGTTGCAAGCTTAATGATACAAAAAGGAGAGCTTTTTCGTGCTGTCCAGCTCTTGCAGCATTCTTTAGAGTTAGATGACAACAATGTTATTACAATCGGCAGTCATTCCTACGCCCGATTACAGTACGCAAAGCAACTCGAAGGTCTGCAACAATATGAAGATGCATTAGCTCAATTATTAGCTATCCCTCTCTCTTCTCAGGTTCCTTATCATGCAAATATAGTGCGCCTGCATCTAGGCCGATTATATTATTTATTGAACCAACCTGAAAGGGGCAAGCAATATATTGAAGATGCAATCGCTAACTCGGAAAACTCAGAAGATAAAGATAAATCTCGCTTGTATGCTGCTCGCAGTCTTTTAGCAAGTAATGCAAGTAGTGAAGAGGCAATTGAGCTTTTGCAACAAATTGAAGAATCATCGCTGCGTTATAGCGAGGCCATGAAAGCTCTTGCTCTGAATGCTGACTCTCAAACTGCTTATGAGCTATTCTCTGGTAGGGATGAGAGCTTTGGCAGCACCGAAATGCTCTATAGGGCAATGTATCACAAAATAGGTAATGAAGTTGCTATTCTTAAGAGTATTGCCTATCGGTTACTCCGTAAGATTGAGGCCGACCACCCAATTGTGAGTGAAATCATAGGCGAACTTGAGGAGCTTCAAGGTAGTGTTAATCGCCAGCGAGTTGCTCAAAAGGCTGCGATTGCCAAGATTCCCCATGATAACTATCATAAACTTATTGAAATAGTTTCTAGAACAGCTCACGACATTGCTGATGAAGTAAATAATATTTTGGCAACTATTGAATCTAAAACTCGACGTACCCTTCGAAGATTGTCTATAGATTCTCCTTTAAAGGAAAATTTCGAGAAGTTCCTGGCGCAACTTGAACTGACACAAACTGCTCTTAACGATCTTAAGTCGATTAATGAAGGTATGGTCATACGTCGCCATCGTTTTCCTATTAAAAAATTATTTGAGAAATGGGAACCTGCGAATTGGTCAAGTCGCCCGCGCCTTCAAAAGGCTAGGATTTCATTC
Organism: Nodosilinea sp. WJT8-NPBG4; assembly: GCA_019359285.1. Classification (GTDB taxonomy): domain Bacteria; phylum Cyanobacteriota; class Cyanobacteriia; order Phormidesmidales; family Phormidesmidaceae; genus Nodosilinea. The sequence continues at coordinate 11,996 of JAHHHQ010000049.1, read as the reverse complement.
AAACTTGAAAATTCTGAAGCTGAATTCGACGGTGATGAAGAGAAAATCAAAAGCATAATCAATGAATTGGTTGAAAATTCCTTAAAGCACAATCACAGGCACACCGATCTCTCAATATGGATGTATGCTGGAGAGCTGCTCAATCCCGCAGATATCGGAATGCCCACTGTGCCTGGTAATCGAAGGTACCTCTATATCCAAATTTGTGATAATGGTAAGGGTATATCTCAAGATAAAAAAGAATGGATATTTCAACCTCTCAACTCTACATCACCTGAAGAAAAAGGTAGCGGTCTTGGTTTATTTATTGCCCGAAAAACTCTACTGAAGATGGGTGGTTATATACGAGAAACTGGCGAGCCCGGCAAAGGAGCAAAGTTTCAAATATATATTCCCTACCCTAATGATGAAAAGGCTTAGAAAAATTTTATGCAACGAGAAAACGTTCATCTTTTACTAATTGAAGATAGTTCTAGATTCTTAGCAGAGGCACTCGAATGGCTTCAGGGAGAGTTTAACTACCAAGAAATTACTACAGCTACGAGCGCTGCTGCTGCTGAGATGAAGTTGCAAGATCATTGTGACATTGTCGTTGCCGATATGCGGATGGAACAAGATGACAGTGGATTTACCATCCTCAACTACGTACGCAAAAACAATCTTTCAGCTGTGGTTATTATTTTAACGGCAAATGACACCGTTGCTGATTGTCGTCGTGCATTTCGAGAAGGTGCTTGGGATTATATCTCTAAAAATATGAGAGGCAACCACTTTGAAGCCCTAGATAATTCTATTCAAGATGCAATTGCCTATCTCAATCGATGGGGAAATCGACCTAATAAGCAATGGTTTGAAGCAAACCTTCCTGCTTTAGAATCTCAATATTGGGGGCAATGGATTGCAATTGTCAACCAATCCGTTATTGAAGCAGCTAATTCTGAAATTGAGTTACTTAATCTTTTAGAAGAACGAAAACTGCGACGTTTTACTACCACTATCCAAAGCATTGGTGACTTACGACCAATTCCCGATTTACTTAGTGTCGGTGAATGTGATCGAGTAGAGTTCAAAGCTACTCTAAAATGGGATGTAAAAGAGAATCGAGAAAATAAGGGATTGCAGCAGAGTAGTTTAAAGACTATAGCCGCTTTCCTCAATACGGATGGTGGAGCTTTACTAATTGGTGTTGAGGATCATGGGAATATCTACGGTTTGGAGAAAGATATAAAATGCTTTAACAAGGGTTCACTTGACAAGTTTGAACGTTGCCTTATAGAGCTTATTGAAAACAATATTGGCAGGCAATTTATGCCATTCATAAAAGTTCGTTTCTGGCAATCCGAGGGAAAAGATATTTGTTGTATTCATGTCAAAAAAGCAGAAAATAGAGCTTTCCTTAAACTTGAGGGAGGTTTAGAGTTCTATGTGAGAATTGGTAACTCTACAAGAAAACTGACTGTGCCGGACATTTACAAATTTTTATAGGGTCAGGGTTTAAACAGTAAATTATTCTAGCCGGGAGAACACCGCTTATCTTCACATTTTCGATAATCAAGCACGCTTCAGTTCTTATGACATCGTCAGTTGTTGCTCGCTCAGTCACAGCCGGACTGGACGCTGGCGATCCTGGCTGTGACTGAGCGAGATCATGTCAATCTTGGTCAGCTTCCAACGGTAACAGTATCGGATGTTCAATGCCTGCTATTACCAGAACATCTGCGTGTATTGGCGTTCGGCTTTCTCTAGTCTGGTGATCTTCCCGCACTTCGCGGAATGGATGCAGTCCCCTATGCTGCCCCTGTGCGTGTATCTGAAGCAATATTTAAGCACCTGTACCGACTTCAGCTTCATCGAGAGCAGCAGCCTCAAGATTTGTCACAGCAGCCGAATTCGACACCGTAAAGTGTTCCAAGCTTGGCCGCAAGAGGCAAAACCTCCTTCGATTGGTTCTTTAAATTCAAACCCCATATGGTTGTTAATGATTGCGGGGAGCTGCTCAATATTCAGCTAACACTATCCAAAACCGACGACCACAAGCCCGCCGAAGAATTGCTCCATAACCCCTACAGCAAAATCTTTATCGACTGAGACTATAGTGCAGGTCGCTGGTAAAGCTGTCAGCATTGCGGTCACTAATGTTGCCCTCAATGCCACGAATCGCCAGGTTCATCAGACACAGCCGCCGCGTCGTCGGGTTCGACTCTTGCCCATAGATGGCAATGTCGTCTTTACGCCCCCCATGGGCTTCCACAAACTTCTCCGACTGCACAAACATGCCGCCCGAGCCGCAACAGGGGTCATACACCCGCCCCCTATAGGGCTGCATCACCGCCACCAGCAACTTCACCACCGACTGCGGCGTGTAGAACTCGCCGCCGCCCTTGCCCTCCTTCTCAGCAAACCGCCCCAGGAAGTACTCGTACACCCGGCCCAGAATGTCCTTGGAGCGGCTGACCTCATCCCCTAGGCCAATGGTGCTGATTAGGTCGATCAGTTCCCCCAAGCGGGTTTTATCCAGGTCTGGGCGGGCATAGCCCGTGGGCAGCACCCCCTTCAGCCGCTTGGGGTTCTCCTTCTCAATCGCCAGCATGGCCTCATCGATGATCTTCCCGATGGTGGGCTGCTTAGCGCTGGCCTGAATGTGATTCCACCGCGCCTCCTTCGGCACCCAGAAGACATTCTCCGCCATGTACTCATCGCGGTCTTCGGGGTCGGTGTAGTCGGTGTCGGCCCGAGCCGCTAGGTCGTTGTATAGCTCCTGAAACGCATCAGAGATGTACTTAAGGAAGATCAGCCCTAGGGTGACGTGCTTGTACTCGGCAGCATCCATGTGGCCGCGCATCTTGTCGGCGGTAGCCCAGAGAATTTGCTCAAAGCCTAAGTTGGCTCCGTTACTGGGCTGGCCATTGGCTCCGTTCTTTTTCCCGCGCGGCATTCACTCGATCCTTATCGCTGGTCGATCTAACCCACCATACTCCGTTCGCGAGGCGGGTATTTCCACTGATAGTTCCCGTTCTATTTCTAAATACGGCCCAAACTAACGAGTTCTTTATTTTTTAGCGGAAACTTTACCTGACCGTAGAGCCGCCAGGCCATCAACCAACCCGATTCTTGAGATAGCCGCGCCCTAGAGATACCACAGAGCTAAATACTCTGCACATCCGACTCCATTTCCCGCTTGATATCTTCCCAAAGCTCTGGCCTAGTATCACGAAGGGCATCTGTGCTTGTCATGAGCAGAGATAAAAACACCGAAAGCTGCACTGCCTCAAGTCGCTTGTAGGTTTCCTCGGCCAGAGTCCTTGCTCTGTAAGCACACGCCCCTGAGTGAACCGTATACACAGTAGTCCAATCCAGATCAGTGATAGGTACACCATACACCTCTCGCCGAGACTGGATCCTAACAGGGTAAAGCGCTACAGCAAGGTCTGAGTCCTCAATGATCCCACCGCAGGAGGAACACCTCAAAAATAGTTTTAGGTTGGCTGCGTCCCCGTCCCATTCAACAAACAATTTCAACATCGGGCTAGACCTCTGCAAATATCCGATTTTGGGATATTTTAACTGCTGATTGTAGCTTGCTCGTCATGAGCAGCTCAGTCTATTCACTTCGTTACCAACAGTTCCTCGCCCGGCTGAAAGCTGCCCGCCTAGATGCCAACCTCACCCAGCAGCAGGTTGCGGCTTGCCTCAGCGTCCCCCAGTCCTTCATTTCCAAGTGCGAGTCCGGCGAGCGACGCGTTGACGTCATCGAACTCCTTGAATTCGCCTCGATCTACGACAAGCCTCTCATGTACTTCGTAGACTTCGAAAGCCTCTCTGGACAAGGCTTAAGTAAGCCGAGCGAGAGTTGACGTTGAACTGCCCCAAGAAAATTGAGTACTCTTGTATCAAGTAACTAGAGGTGCTCCATGCTGGCAGAAGAGCTTGAGGATGTCATGAATCGCCTACTCGATAAGCTTTCAGAATTTTGCTCACAAGGTCAGACCAACGAAGCCAAAGAGCTCATTGAAAGCTTTTGTACAAGGTTGGCTGAAGACACTGCTAGTTGGGAAGGTAATGGCGTAGGCTATGTGCCAACCCTATTTGACTGGGAACCTCAGCCATACCGCTTCATACCTGGAGAGCCAGTAGACCCTACTAAATTCGATATGTCCAATATCGTGAGCATATTAGATCCAAACTTTCATCCCCATCACCCCAGCTCCCAAGACCCCCCTAGGTAATCTCTTCGACCATTTATGCAGAATCACGGCCGCAAAAGGGGCTTCGCAGGTGCACGAGCTACCACAGATCTCTTAAAGGTCACCAGAATCAGAGAAATGCATCGATTTTTGTGCAGTCTTAAGGGTACTTCGAACGACCTCGTAGCGTAAAAATCCAGGATGAGCCATGAGTGATGCCACTCGAGCTTCCGACGGATATTGGTTTGTTTTTTGTAATTTGGTAACGATTTGCCTTATATCCTCACAAGAGGCTTTTATGTTTGCCTCTTTAGCTCCCCGCTGGTAGGCTCTATAGCGCTTCGATATCTCATGACTTAGCTCTGGCAGGTGTCGCAGTATGGTCCGTCTATCCTGCTTTAACTGCCGAGCAACCTCCTCTAAAGAGGGAAAAGAGCCATTTTCAATAGATAACAACATTCGAAGGTATTTTTCGACCGTCACTTTAGGAAAACTTCTTGGATTCTGCCTAGAAGTTTTAGGCCCTTGGAATGTTGTCGATTTCAGCACAGTACGCGGTGGAAAGTTTAGATCCTCATCGCAGAAAAGATTTAGCGGACTGACTCCTAACTTGTAGCAAATATCCAATACGGAACTAAGAGTAGGATGATTTTTACCGTTACACCAAAGCCAAAGGGTATTTCTGGGTACTCCTAGCTGTCTTGCCAACCCTGCAATGTTACCGTCAGCAAAATGACTGGCAGCTTTCGATAACCCTTTGGCTAGCTTTTCCCTAGAAGGTTTAAGCAAGCTACTGTCAGCAGCTAAAATTTCACCCACAGAGTTCGAGATCCAGAGATGTCGGCTTAGCTGTTCATCATTTCGACATCCCTGTTCTGTAGTGAGTTGGCTATGCTCTAAGCCCAACCATGACGAGCAGTGAGAGCAATAGCCTGGTCGGCCCTGCCAAGTCAAGAAGATGCTTGATTTACTGCAGGCAGGGCAGTTCTCTTGTAGATAGAGATGATGTCTACTGCAGACCTTGACAGCTTCAACTATCCAGAGCAACGCTTCATAAACTTCAAACCCTTGATTCCTAAGTTCTTGCAGACAGCAGGGGCACCAAGCTCTGTAGGATCGTAAGAGATTTCTTGTAGTAAGAACCTCAGCCCAGGGTACTAAGGTAATTCTGGACAGAGCATCTTGATGGGTGAGGTTTTCTAAACAGGAAATTAAGTCTTGGGCCATTGTGCCCGGCCCGTTTATAGCGGCAGTATAGTTATAAATTTTATGCAGCGTTGCACTTCCATGCTCTTTTCCTAGCATAGGTTTTGCCAGATTTTCAAGCAACGCACCCGCAGGTATACAATGGGCCATAGCTAAACGGCATATGAAGCTAGTTAGACTTTCTGTGTAGGCAGTATTAATACCTTTAGGAAGAATATGATAAAGCCTACTCATAGATCTCGATGCTAGACCTATCTTCATTGTGTCTAGGCCCAAACTCACATTTAAGTTTGATATGGACGAAGACATCATGACAAACCTCAAAACCACTCATTCTCTTGAAGAAACTGCTCTAGCTTTTTCCGCGATTCCAATCGCAAAATCGACCCAGGACTGCTCATGTGAAGTGATATGCGGCTTGGGGTAGGTATGATACCCTTGTTGTAGAGAGATTGCGCGATCTGCTTCATCTCTTCGAAAAGAATTTCCACTCTCTCATCTTTCTTTTGTGTTCTAAACCGAGAATAATTGCTAGACACCTGTTTGCACAGACTTCTTTCATAAGATCTCAATGTATGTGATCTTACCCCTAATTCACTAGCAACATTCTCTAAAGATTTTGGAGGATATTCGCTCAAAACTCTTTCCAAAACTTCTCGAATAGATTTGCTTTGCTGCTCCTTTAAAAAAACTTTGTACCTTTGTCTCACTCTTTTGAAAATTTCAGGAGCAAGGGCATAAAGAGATGAGCTATTACGGTATTTTAGTCTAGTTGCAATATCATCGACTGATGGCGGTGGATTCTCAAGAAGTGCTGTTTCTAAAACTGATATGACCAATTTCTGCTTTTGCGTGGCTTTCTTGATTGGCCCATAAAAAACTGGTTTTTCACTTGACTCTTTATGCTTTTTTTTTGACTCGTAAATTTTATCGATGATCTCACTATAGACAGGTTTCAACAAGGTGGGAAAGTCAATTTGAAGCTTGTAGCAGATATTTATCAATGAGGCTAAAGTTGGAGTGATTTGACCTTTACGCCACTTCCTTACTTGAGTGACGTCAGCCCCTAGGACTTGGGCTAGATGTAAACTTGCACCTCTCGATATATCCTCCACAAAATGATCTAAATGGCTTGCGATGAAAACCTTAGCTTTGTCAGAAAAGCTATCTGGCGACATGCCAAGTAAATCATTCACACACTTTATGCAGTGAAGCTGCTCGTCATCTTCAACTGCTTTAAATTTTAAGTTAGGTAATTTGTATGTGTAAGCATCGACACCTAGCCACCCTCGGCATTTTGCACAGAATCCCGGCTTGCTGTACCACGAAAGGGGTCTGTTTCCTTTTTCACAATGAGGACAAATGTTATAGAGAGGAGTTTTGTGAGTAGGACATAATTTGAGTACTTCCAAACTCCAGCTAAGAGGTTCATATAAGATTTGAGAATTATCAATTGATTCTCTAAAACAAAAAGAACACCAGGCTCTTTGCTGCTTCAAAAGTTTCTGGTTAAATATAACTTTCTTCCAACTAAGCAAAGTAAGTTGAGATATATCTGTTCTGCAAGTAAGCTTCTCAACCGCATTGACTGTTCCAAATGCCCAATTGCCAAATCCATTAAGTGCACTAGTTTCATTGGCGAATATTTTGTTCAAGACTCCTCCGCAGGACTCCCCAGAAAAGCTATATTTAGGGTTAATTAAAGGAGCAATTTCCTTTGTCATTAAGAGGCCTGTGGGAACACAGTGTGCTGTGGCTAGTCTTGAAACGTAGCTAATTAAACTTTCGACATGTGGAAGACCACAACCAATAGGCTGTATTGAGTAAAGCCTGCTAACTTGCTGATATTGATTAACATTAGTGCTATTAGTAGAGTAGTTTTCATGCATCAGGATGGCTTTTTCTACGAACTGGATTGGGAGTTCCTACCCTCTTACCTCTCTTATTAGAAACAGGATTCTTTTTAGATTTTTCAGCGGTTTCTTTATTTAATTCCAAAAGTGCTCTAAGCCTGTTAACTTCTGATGGAGACTCCTCTAGCAACTGCTCACCTTCAATAATTTCAGTAATAATTTTCTGACATTGAGCAACTGTTAAAGCTGTATTTTCTAAGTGATGCTTTGTGATTTTCTCGCTCCCTTCATCCAAAGCAGTATTCAATGCTCTAGTAAGCCAGTCCTTCAATATGCCAACGCATCCCAATGATCTCTCATAACAATATTCCCACTCAGAATCCAAACTATTTTCTTCAGCCATAGGCATATAATAAAAAGCTAAAGATTGGAGAACTGTACGAAACTTTTCTTTATCGCTTTCGGAATTTGCCTTATATCGTGGGAAATGAACTTCTTGATTTCTTCTACTTAGCTGCGCACTTAGGTTACGCATCATTAAAAGCTCATAGGTTCCTATTAAAACATGAGGGATTTTAGTGATATTTGCAATGGACTTTAAACAGTCCATATTATCTTGCAGCCGTCTGCCGCTAGACATCTTCTGAATATGCTGTGCCTCATCTAAAATAACCGCATAAGGCTGACGATGCTGTAAAGCGTTTTCTTGAGCATGTCGTAGTCTGTTTGTTGATGCAGTGGACCGAACTTTTATTTTCCCATTTGTATCTCTGTAAACTTCTTGAGTTGAATAGTCAATCTTATAGTCAATCAGTGGCTCTTCCATTGCTACAAGAGCACGGTAGTAATAATCTTTCCAATCAAAATTCCCTGAAGACGGTGAGGCTGCTTCTAGTGAAACAACAGGTATCCTGCCTGGATGGAAATTCTTATCTTCAAGAGATCTTTCAATCAGTAGTTTTTCAATTCTTGGTATTAAAGTAGACTTTCCGACTCCGGTAGGTCCGATTACAGTGATGATTGAAGATTGAGAGCTTGGATTAATTATTAATTTGTAAACCTTCTGGATGACTTCTGACAACTTTCCATGGTTCACTATGACGCTTTGAAAATACTGACTTCTTTCAACCTTATCGGCTTTCAACAAGTCTTGAGGAAATAGTCGGCTCATACTTAAATAAGCTCCATGGGTTGAAATATTAAAGAGCTGACATCGTTATGAACTTCTTCTCTTTCATCCTTGTTGTACGCATCTAATATTTCTTCCTCTGAAGCTTCATCACTTTTTTCAATTTTAAGTAAGCCATTAGGGTTCTCTAAGTATTCTAAGATTTGCTGAGCCTCTAAGTCTTTGAGGCGCTGCTTTTGAAAATTTTCTTCGGCTTCAATCTCTTTCAAAAAATTGCCTATTACTAAAGCATTAAGCTTCAATTCCTTATTACTTCTTTCATTTCTCTTGCGATACTCGGCGGAAACCATTTCTATTTCTTTCTCTGATCTCCCTTTAAAAATACTGTAATAAGCACTTTTGCATTCAACCCATCGGCCTTTCAAAAATGCATAAGCTATGCCTCTATCAAACGGATCATACCGAACGTCAACATCTGCTCCTTCTAGTTCAGGATCCCGAAAATCATTAGCCCAATAGTAAATATTTTGAATCCGAATACCTTTACCTGCTCGGGCTTTTGCAGTGCCTTTTCTTGGCCCAGGCATAGTGAGAATTTTTAGATTTTGGTCATATATAATAAATTTGTGATCTCTAGAGCCAAATTTTTCTATGCCGTTTTGCCATGCTTCTTGAGGAGTAATTCCGAGAGAACTATGAGTATTCTGATCGTAAATCTCGTACGACCAGATGCTTAAGTAGGTATACAAATCGCCTAAATTCCATGTCGACAATTCTTTTGGATTATTAAATTTTGTAGTTACTCTAACATCTTTCGTGATCTGAGTATTTCCAGACAAGTTATAGATTAGTTGTCTAGAGCAAGTGCCAAATAAACGTTCGCATACTGCGCCAAATCGTGATTTTGACGGTGGCCTGTACTTTATTGTAGAACCCAGATAAATAAGGAGAGTTTCATAATAAATACTATGAAACTCAGCTCCATTATCAGTGACGATTATTTGAGGTAAACGTCCGTGTCTTTGAATACAAATTCTAATTACCATCATGCAGGAGCGGTATGATGGTGGATCGAAAGTTATGTAAAGAGCTAGAATTCTTCTTGTATTAGCGTCAATCAAAATTGTGAGCCATGATCTACCTAGTTTCTTCCCTGTGGTAGAGCATCTAAGTTCTAGATCTAATTCTGTGTGGTCTATGTGACCAATTTCAAGAGGTCTATCTCCATGGCTGGGTATACTAAAATTTAGTTCGTATTGAAACTCTTGATGTTTATATGCGGCTTTATATCCTCTTCTTTTCATTTCTTGTTCATACTTAGGTCTTTTCTTAACTTCCTCGGCAAATGTCTTATAGCTTGGAGCATCATCAATAGACATTCTTTTCTCCTCCCAAATATGAAGAAAAGAACCGTAGACAGATTTAATTGTTTGTTGTTTAAATGTCTCATGCTTTTGATCAATGAATTGAGTCATTAAAACTATTTTTTCTTCAGATATTTTTCTTGTTCTATTTCCTTTTTTATGGTTTTTAGGAAGAAGGCCGATGAGCCCTACACCACACTCTTTTTCGGCTAGTTTAAAGTTCCTCTTCCACTTTCTTATTGTCTCTAATGAGTACCCCTCTTCGATATTTCCTTGAATGCAATTGAAGCGCATATTAGCTATTGCTAAGTCATCCTTACTTGCTTCAATCAAGCACTCAAGAATTTCATCCTTGCTTGGTATTTCCAATTGATAATTTAATACCTTGATCTTTCCTTGAGTAATCAATAACTCTATTTCTGAGATTTTGTGTTCTAGGAATTTTTGATTTTCATCCTGAAGAACTACACTCTCAGAACCAACAAAACGAATGGTTAGCTCTTTATTCCCATAGATTAATTTTTCTCCTGTCTGAAGCTTTACCTGAGAAATTTGGTTTGCTTGTAAGCTGTTCATCGAATCAATGCTTATTCTATAAGCTATTGATATTTCCTTGTTGGAAAAAAGAAGGCATTTTTCAGGTTCTACTAATGGTGCGATATTAAGATCAATATATATTTCTCTTTGAGCGATTAGAGAATAAATTAAATCTTTAAGGAAATTCTTTTTATGCCTGAATAGATCGGTCAAGCTCATGCCAGGATTCTCGGAAACTAATGCTATTAGAAGCTCTTTTTCTTCTCTTCTATTGATCTCATCCTTGGAAGAATAGTCGTCAAGAAAAATAAGATTTCTGTAAAGAACCCAATTGATCTCTGAGTCTGACCAAACATGAAAGTAGAGACCCATTTTCGTCGCGTATGCTTCGCCTGGTGGGAAATGCCACTTCTGGTCATCCCCAAAGCAATACCGCCTTGGGTTTTTCGCTTGAAGTTTCTCTAAATCTTTCTCGGTCTTGCATTCAATCCAACCTGCAGAATCATTGCAAATCACAAAAAAATCTGGCGTTCTGAGATAACCTCTTGCCGCGCCTTGCTTAGTCTCGGAAGGGAAAACGATCTGATTTGGCTGATCGTAATACTCTAGAACGCTGTCGTCATTTTCTAATTTATAAATTACTGGCAATTCATTTTTGTGAGACTCGAACTGGATGGAAACACCCATCTTTCGACTTGGAAATTGCCCGCACACATTTTTGTAACCACCTCCAACCTTTCGAGCTGGTTGGGATGCTCTGATTTTGTTTATTGCTTCTTTTGCCTCAACCGAGAGATTGAGACGACTGCACCAAGAATCAAATTCCAGCTGAGTCAACATAATCTCTCCGCTCAGTATCAAGGGAGATTAGCTGATTGAAATTCGCTTGTCAATCTTTTTTGGAGTTATATAAAGTGGCACAAATGAAGCGGAACAAAACTTACACGATAATGTAAGTTTGCCTCCAAAAAACAAGAAAAAGAGCCATTCTTAATGGGTTAATCCTATCTTTTAATTTGCCGAATTTTCGGAGCGAAGTTTGGGTAAAGTGGGCTGAAGATACTTCTCTGTGAGGGTCCTAGGTTTTATTTTTATTGTATGAAAGTAGGGAAAGTCTGTTTTAGATCGAAAAAACTCTAAAAAAGAGTGCCATTGTGCCAGTTACATTATTCTATAACTTGACAAAGGCATTAAATTCTGCACTCCGCGTACTCAATTGCAAAATGCAGAGCAGAGAGAGTTCAGTCCGAACTTTGCTTTAGCTATTGTCGGAATATCCTGCGAAACTTGCCTGGCCGTTACGTCCATACAGTATTTTCGCTACAGGTATCCCTAGCTACCTTCCTCCAAGGAGAACCACTATAAAAGCCATAGAAATGGCTTGGACAATAGATAGCTCAATGTCCAGGCCAGAATTGAGTGCGGGATATAGAGGCAGTAGCCCTTAAACTCTCGGTAAGCTTATGCTTCCAGATTGCACTCTTGGTAAACTTATGCTTCCATGATGCGTCAGACTCTTGACGTGGTTGCGATGCTCGAGACCCCTGGGTGGTACCTTTATGCTTCTATCCTTGGTACGTTTATGGGTAAACCCACATGAGTTAGGGTAATCTGCGATGCAGTGTCCAGAATGCGGAGCTACTCACATCCGTAAGAATGGTAAGAGGAAAGGTAAACAAAACCACATCTGTGTAGCCTGCGGTCGTCAGTTTATTGAGGCCTA